>CAWCKE010000009.1:0-25403 GCA_963796115.1 uncultured Acidimicrobiia bacterium | reverse complement strand
CACTCCTCTTCGACCGCCCAGCTCCTGTTGGACTCGAGCAGGCGATCGAAGTAGTGGCGCAACTGCCGGGCCCGGGTCCGCCCGACCCCTTCCACCTGGTCGAGCTCGACCGGCGTGGCCTCGAGCAACTGCGGCAGGTCGCCGAAGCGAGCCACCAGCGAGCCCTTCACCGCCTCGGGAAGTCGAGGGACCCGGTTGAGGACGCGGTAGCCGCGCGGCCGGACCCGGGCGTCGAGGGGCCCGAGGTCGAGCAGCGAGGCCACCCGGGAGGCGTCGCTGACGTGCTCCATGGTGAGGGGGGCGAGAACCTCCAGAGGCTGGCGCGGCTTGGAGGGGTAGGTCCGGGAGTAGTCGGCGTACACCTGCTCGGCCACTTCCTGCACCCCGGTCAGGAGGTCCTCCAGTTGGATGCGGATCAGGTGGCCCTCGCCGCCCAGCTCCACCGTGTAGTGCGCCAGGTCGCGGGCGATGTGCTGCACCAGGGAGGCGCGCTGCAGCACCCGCACCACGTCACGGCAGGTGACGATGTCGTCCACCTCCAACTGGCTCAGGCGCTCCTCGACCTCTTGCAGGCGCCAGCGGAACCTCTCCAGGGTGAGCAGGTTCTGGTTGGCCGCCTCCAGCAGGGCGGTCGGGCTGCGCAGCTCCTGCTTTCCCTCCCTCGTGTAGACGGTGACCATCGACCGGCCCTGGCTGACCACCACCGCCGGCTGTCCCGTCTGCTTGGCCACCCGCTCGGCGGTGCGGTGCCGGGTGCCTGTCTCGCCGGTGGGGATGGCCGGGCTGGGGATGAGGTGGACGTTGGCCCGGTAGATCACCTCGGCGCGCTCGTCGACGATGACCGCCCCGTCCATCTTGGCCAGCTCGGCGAGGCGGGCCGGGCTGAAGTCGGCCCCGTTCAGATGAAAGCCACCGCTGCAGATGGCCTCCATCTCGGGGCCATACCCGAGGATGATGAGCGCTCCCGAGTCCTGGCTGAGGATCAGCTCTACCGCGCGCCGCAGCGGGGTCCCGGGGGCCAACGAGCGAAGGACGTCGAGAGCGCCGTCGCGCTTGGTCATTCGCGGCGAGGCTACTACGCCCGCCGGGTTGGGCGCTCGGCGAACGCCGGGTGCAGCCCCGCCCGGGCCAGTGCCAGGTCGATGCGGTCCTGCCCGTTACCGGTGGGGCCCACCGCCACTTGCACCCCGAGCCGGGCAACTTCGGCGGCCCGGCGATCGCCGTAGGCCACCGCTCGCACCTCGCCGGTGAGCCCCACCTCGCCCCAGGCGGCCGTGGCGGGGAGGGGCTCCCCGAGGAGGGAGGACACCAGGGCGATGGCCACCGGCAGGTCGGCGCCCGGGTCGCGCACCTGCAGGCCTCCCACCACCGACACGTACACGTCACGGGAGGCGAAGGAGAAGCGGGCGTGGCGCTCGAGCACCGCCAGCACCTGATGGACCCGGGCGAGCTCCAGGCCCCGCACGCTGCGCCGCGGTGTGGCCACGCCGGCCTGGGACACCAGCGCCTGCACCTCCACCAGCAGCGGCCGCCGTCCGTCCACGGCCGGGAAGACCACGCTGCCGGGCACCCCTCCCCGCCAGCCCGCCACCAGCCACCCGGAAGGGTCGGGCACCTCCCTGAGCCCGAGGTCGCCCATCTCGAAGAGGCCGACCTGATGGGTGGCGCCGAAGCGGTTCTTGAGGCTGCGCAGCACCCGCAGGCCCCGCTCCACATCGCCTTCGAGATAGAGCACCACGTCGACCATGTGCTCGAGCAGCCGGGGCCCGGCAATGGCCCCGTCCTTGGTGACGTGGCCGACCAGGGCTACCGGCACCCCGCTCTCCTTGGAGAAGTGGACCAGGCGGGCGGCCGCCTCCCGCACCTGGGCCACCCCACCGGGAGCACCGCCGACCTCGGCTGCGGCCACCGTCTGGATGGAGTCCACCACCACCAGATCGGGACGGATCTGGTCGGCAGCGGCGATGACGGCATCCACGTCGCGCTCGGAGGCCAGGAGCAGGCCCGGCCCGTCTATGCCCAGCCGGGAGGCGCGCAGGGAGACCTGAGCGGCCGACTCCTCGGCGCTGGCGAGCAGGACCTTGCCCCCGCCGGCGTCGAGGCCGGCCGCCACCTGGAGCAGCAGGGTGGACTTGCCCACGCCGGGCTCGCCCCCGACCAGCACCGTGGCGCCCGGCACCAGCCCGCCGCCGAGCACCCGATCGAACTCGGCCAGGCCCGTCGGCCGGCGGCGCGGTTCGTCGCGGCCGGCCTCGGCCAGGGGCATCACCAGGGCGGCACGCCCTGCCGTGGACCGGGCCGGCGGCGCGGCCTCGACCAGGGCAGCGTCGCTGCCGCATCCGGGGCAGAAGCCCATCCATTTGGGGCTGGAGTAGCCGCAAGTGGTGCAGCGGTAGCTCACGAGCTGACGCTACCGCCGGCGGCCGACAAGAAAGGCGGCCCATAGGGCACCGACCAGGAGAGCCACCAGGAGGATCGCCCCCAGCACGTTCCCCGCCGACCACCCCTCGGCCACCCGTACCTGGGCCAGCAGCTGCACGGCAATACCCTGCATCCGTGGCACAATACCGCGGTCGGGCACCGGCGCCTCCGTACGGTGCTGGGTTGAGACCGCCGTCATGTGAGCACCGTGGACGACACACCGAAAGATCACTCCGACGAGATCTTCGAGCCCTTCGGGCTCGAAGGCGCTTCCGGCGATGAGCACGCCCGGCCGGTGCCGCGTTCCCGGGAGCCCGGCGGCGGGGGCGGCCAGGGAGAGCCCCCCGGCATCCCCTGCCCGTCCTGCGGCACCCCCAACCCGCCGTTCAACCGCCACTGCGAATCGTGCGGCGCCCGCCTCTCCCAGGCCATGCTCCCGGTGGCGCCCCAGCCCATGCTGCGCACCACCGCCGGGGCCCGCGCCCTCATGGTGCTGGCCGGGGTGATCCTCGTCGTCGCCCTGCTGGCCCTCGCCGTGAACGTGTTCCGCGGGGGCGACGGGACCGCCGCCACGAGCAGCACCACCACGACCACCTCGGTGCCGCTGGACATCGTGCAGCTCCAGCCCATTCGGGTGGACTGCACTTCGGAGCTGGCCGACTTCCCCTGCTCCGCCCTCATCGACGACGACCCCGACAACTCCTGGAACGCCCGCGACGGAGGGGTGGGGGTAGTGGTCACCTTCCTCTTCTCCCCGCCGGTGCAGATCAGTGAGGTCTACATCCACAACCTGGAGGACCAGGAGCGCTTCGAGCGCAACGCCCGCATGAAGGGGGTGGAGATCGTCATCGACGACCTTCCCCAGGCGACCATCTTCGAGCTCGAGGACAGCAACGAGCCGCAGCGGGTGTCGCTGCGCAGCCTGCGCACCTCGAGCGTGCAGCTCACCATCACCAGCGCCTACCCCGGGCAGTCCTTCGAGGGCCGCGAGCCCTTCCGGGAGCTAGCCGCCCAGGAGATCCTGTTCTACGGGAGGATCTCCCCCGACACCACCGGCTGACCCGGGCGGGCTCCCGCCGGGCCGCACCAGGTAGATCCAGGGGATCGACACCAGGGTGATCCCGAACTTGACGACCACGTTGGTGAGGAAGGTCTCGCCCACGTTGCCGGCGCTCAGCACCCCGGCGAAGGCGACCAGGACGAAGATGGCCGAGTCGATCGGCACGGCCACCGCGTTGGAGACGAGCACCCGACCCCACTGGCGCCGCTCCCCGAACCGGCCCACCCAGCGCGAGTAGGTCTCCGTGTCGATCAGTTCCGCCACCACCTCGGCCAGGATCGAGGCGAACACGATGCGCCACACCGGGGAGAGCACGGCTCCGAACATGTCGGTCTGCGGCCCCACCCCCGGCAAAGCCGGGAGCCGGTCCACCAGCCAGAACAGCCCGGCCATGAACAGGTTGATGGCCGCCGCGCCCAGGATGAGGGCGCGGGCCACCTGCTTGCCGGCCACCTTGTGGACCAGGTCCCGCAAGGTGAAGGTGAAGGGGTACACCAGGGTGCCGGCGTCCATGCTGAAGCCGGCCACCTCGGTGATCTTGAGGCTGGAGATGTCGGAGAGCATCTGGGCGGCCACGTAGGCCGCGGCGAGCAGGGCGACGGCAACGGGGAGCGGGAAGCGCGCTCTGGGCATCTGGGCGAGGGTAGTGCCGAGTGAACCTTCGCCAGTGGGCCCGGCCGCACGCCGGGCCCACTCCAACCAAGCGGAAGCCCCCTCTGCGGCCTTCGGCCGCGTCTCCCCCGGCGCGAGGGCGCCGGGGGAGACAGAACCTGGCGCTACTCCTTCTCGTACACCGCGCCGTCGGCGGCGGGCGGGCGGGCCTTGCCGATGATGCCGGTCACCACCACCAGGGTGGCGAGGTACGGCGCCATCAGCAGGAACTCGCTGGGGATGCCGGTCTGCAGCACCCCGAGCTTGCCGGCCAGGGCGTCGGCGAAGCCGAAGATGAGACCGGCCGACAGCGCCCCCACCGGGTGCCAGCGGCCGAAGATCATGGCCGCCAGGGCGATGAAGCCGCGGCCGGTGGTCATGTTCTCGTCGAAGCGTCCCACCGTGCCGATGGTGAAGTAGGCGCCGCCGAAGCCGGCCACCGCTCCGCCCAGCAGCACGTTCAGGTAGCGGTAGCGATAGACGTTGACGCCCACGGTGTCCGCCGCCCGCGGGTGCTCCCCGACCGAACGGGCCCGCAGACCCCAGCGGGTGTGGAACAGGCCGTAGGCCAGCACCGCCACCAGGATCAGCGACCCGTACACGAAGACCGTCTGGTCGAACAGGATCGGCCCGATGAAGGGGATGTCGCCCAGCCCGGGGATCCGCCACGAACGCAGGGTGGGCGGCGAGTTCAAGTGGGGGTTCCCGGCCAGCACCCGGAGCATCAGGAACGAGGTGAGGCCGAGGACGAACATGTTGATGACCACGCCGATGATGATCTGGTCCACCTGGTAGCGGATCGCCAGCACGGCCAGCACCCAGCCGAAGAGCACCCCGACTCCGATCGCGCCGAGCACCCCGACCCAGGCGTTGCCGGCGACCGAGCGCGACCACCGCCCCGGCGAAGGCCCCGGCGAGCAGCTGGCCCTCGATGGCGATGTTGATGACCGCCACCCGCTCCCCCAGCAGGCCGGCCAGGGCCCCCAGGGTGATGGGCGTGCTCCGCTCGACGGCGGCCCGCAGCATGCTGACCAGGCTGAACGACTTGCCGGCGGCCGCCCAGCCCAGGAAGGCGAAGATGAACAGCACGAAGGCGATGGCCAGCACCCGGTTCTGCCAGCGCCCGAAGCCCCGCACCAGCTGCACCCCGCCCATGAAGGCGAGGACGACCGCCACCCCGATGCCCAGCGGGCCCGCCGGGATCGACAGGTCGGGGATTCCGTTGAAGGTGTCGATGGGGCGGGCGATGCCGAAGGCGGCACTCCCGTCCCCCCAGGCACCCACGCCGAAGAACCACAGCACGAAGGCGGCCAGCAGCAGATAGGTGATGCCCAGGTAGCGGGCCCGGCGGACCTCGGCGGGGGAGCGGACCTCGTTCTCGACGGTCATGCCGCCCACCCCTTGGTGATCTGCTCGGCGCCCTTGCCGGTGCGCACCCGGTAGATGGCCCGGATCAGAGCCGGGGCGGCGATGAACACCACGATCAGCGCCTGCACCACCATGATGAGGTCGATGGAGACGTCGGTGGCCACCTGCATCTGGCGGCCCCCGGCCTCGAGGGCGCCGAACAGCAGCCCGGCCAGGACCACCCCCAGCGGGTGGGAGCGGCCGAGCAGGGCCAGGGCGATGGCGTCGAAGCCCAGGCCGGCCGAGAAGCCGGGGGTGGCCCGGCCGAGCGGCCCGAGGATCTGGTTGGCCCCCGCCAGGCCGGCCATGGCCCCGGCCACCGCCATCACCAGCACGTACAGCCAGGTGACGTTCATGCCGGCGTAGTGGGCGGCGTCGGGGTTGTAACCCACCGCCCGGAACTCGTAGCCGGTGGTGGTGCGGTAAAGCAGCCAGTAGATGAAGCCGGCGGCGAGCAGCGCCAGCACGATGCCCCAGTGCAGCCTGATCCGGGGGTCGCTGAAGAACTGAGGCAGCCGGGCGCTGGAGAGGACATCCTTGGAGATGGAGTCGTCCCGGCCCGTCGCCTGGATGAAGTCGACGGTCAGCGCCCAGTCGAGGAAGCGAATGGCGATCCAGTTGAACATGATCGTCGTGATGACTTCGTGGGCGCCGGTCTTGGCCCGCAACAGCCCGGGGATCCCGCCCCAGATGGCCCCGCCCACCAGGCCGCCGAGCAGCGCCAGCGGAATGTGGATCGGCCACGGGAGATGCAGGGAGAAGCCGACGATGGCGGCCAGCAGGCCGCCGATGATCATCTGCCCCTCGGCGCCGATGTTGAACAGGCCGGCCCGGAAGCCGACGGCCACCGAGAGACCGGTGAGGATCAGCGGCGCCGCCGCCACCAGGGTTTCCGACCAGGCGCTCAGCGACCCGAAGGCACCGTCGAGCAGGGCCAGGTAGGCACTGCCGATGGTGCCGAAGGTGTCCCGGGCGGCCTCCCCCGGGTTGCTGCCCCACATGCGGAGAGCCTCGATGTCGGTGAGGGCGATGATGAACGCGCTCACGATGAGAGCGGTGATCACCGCCAGCACCGGCACCAGCACCGCGCTGCGCCAATCGAGGCCGACCCCGGTGATCTCCCGGAAGAGGCGGTTGTCGGTGAGCCGGCCCTTCTTCTTCCCGGGCTCGCCGCCGGCCGGCGCCGGGGTGCCCGCAGCGTCGGGTCGATCGCTCACGGTGTCGCTCCCGCCATGTAGAGGCCGACGTCGGCCGGGGTGACCTGCTGGGGGTCGAGCTCCGCCACCACTTTGCCCCGGTACATCACGAGCAGCCGGTCGCTGAGGGCCATGACCTCCTCCAACTCGGTGGAGACGATGAGGATGGCTCCCCCCCGGTCGCGCTGGGCCACGATCTGGCTGTGGATGTACTCGATGGAGCCGACGTCGAGGCCTCGGGTCGGCTGGGAGGCCACGGCCAGCGACACCTCCGGCCGCCCGAACTCGCGGGCCACGATCAGCTTCTGCTGGTTCCCCCCGGAGAGGTTGCCCGCCTTCACCTCGATGCTCGGGGTGCGCACGTCGTACTGGTCCACCAACTCGCGGGCCACCTCCCGCGTCTTCCCCCAGTCCATGAGGATGCCGCGCGAGAAGGGCGGCGTCGTAGTAGGAGTCGAGCACCGCGTTCTCGGCCACGGTGAACGAGGTGACCAGCCCGTGGCGGAGGCGATCCTCGGGCACGTGGGCCACCCCCAGCTTGTGGAGGCGGCGAGGGGTCGACCCGGCCACGTCCTCGCCCGCCACCTTGATGGAGCCGGACAGCGGCGCCCGCATCCCGGTGAGGGCCCGCACCAGCTCGGTCTGGCCGTTCCCCTGCACCCCGGCGATGCCCACGATCTCCCCCGCCCGCACCTGGAAGGAAACCCCGTTGACCGCGCGATGCTCGCGCTCGTCGAGCACCACCAGGTCCTCGACCTCGAGCACCGGGGCCCCGACGTGAGCCTCGCCCTTCTCCACGACCAGGGCCACCGGACGGCCCACCATCATCTCGGCGAGGCCGGCCTGGTCCACCTGGCCCGGCACGGCATCACCCACCGCCCGCCCGTCGCGCAGGACCGTGATCCGGTCGGCGATGTCCAGGATCTCGCCCAGCTTGTGGGTGATGAAGACGATGCCCTTGCCGGCATCGCGCAGCGAGCGGGTGATGCCGAAGAACTCCTCCACTTCCTGGGGGGTGAGGACCGCGGTGGGCTCGTCGAAGATGAGGAAGTGGGCCTCGCGGAAGAGCACCTTGATGATCTCCACCCGCTGCTGCACCCCGACGGGCAGGTCCTCGATGACCGCATCGGGATCGACCTGCAGGCCGTACTTCTCGGAGATCTCGGCCACCTCGCGCCGCGCCTCGTCTTCGCTGAGGGCACCGCCGCTGCGCCGCCGACGGAAGAGCCGATAGACCCACGGCCAGGCCAGCCGCAACAGGTAGCCGGCGGCCGCTCCGATACCCAGAAGGATCAGCAGCCAGGCCCACGAGGGGAGGCCGAACCAGGTCATCTCGAAGGAGGACCCGCCGATGATGGCCGCCGCCACCGCCCCGAGCCCCAGCGAGATCCACAGTGGCATCCGGCGGGTCGGCTCGACGCCGAGCACCACGTTCTCGGCCACGGTGAACACCGGCACCAGCATGAAGTGCTGGTGGACCATCCCGATGCCGGCGGCGATCGCGTCGCCGGGCCCGGCGAAATGCTGCGGCTTCCCGTCGATGAGGATCTCACCCTCGTCGGCCGTGTACAGGCCGTAGAGGATGTTCATGAGGGTGGTCTTGCCCGCCCCGTTCTCCCCGAGCAGGCCGAGGATCTCGCCGGAGCGCACAGACAGATCGATGCGGTCGTTGGCGAGCACGCCAGGGAATCGTTTGGTGATCCCTCGCAGCTGGAGTTCCAACCCCGCGCTCCCTCGTCCCCTGAGCAGACCGCAGACTACACGACCGGCAACCCCGCCGGAGAAGGGGATCCCCCCGGCGAGGCCGGGGGGATCCGGTTGGCAAGTCGACGATGCGGCGGTTAGCCCTCCAGGAAGGCGGCCAGACCGCCGGCGGCGATGATGTCGGCCTTCAACTGCTCGATCTCGGCAGTCAGTTCGGCCGGCACCCGGTCCTCGTTGTCGTGATAGGGGGCCAGGCCCAGGCCGCCGTTGGCCAGGGTGCCCACGAACGCCTCACCGACCGTGTCCGTCTCCACCACGTTGGTGACGGTGTCCAGCACGGCCACGTCCATGTTCTTCAGGATCGAGGTCAGCCATGCCTCGCCGTACTCGGGGGCGGTCAGGTACTGGTCGGCGTCGACGCCGACAACCAGGAAGCCGCGCTCGAGCGCCGCCGCGGCGGTGCCCAGGCCGACCGGGCCGGCCACCGGCAGGATGATGTCGGCGCCTTCGTCGTTCAGGCTCTCGCCCTGCGCACGGCCGTCATCCTGGCTCTCGAAGTTGCCCACGAAGATGCCTTCCTGCGTCGCGGGATCCCAGCCGAGAACCTGGACGTCGGTGCCCTTCGCCTCGTTGTAGTAGGCCACGCCCTGGGCGAAGCCGTTCATGAAGATGGTCACCGTCGGGTAGGCGATGCCGCCGAAGGTGGCGACGATGCCCGTCTCGGTGATGCCGGCCGACAGGTACCCGGCCAGGAAGGCCGCCTCGTCGGTCTGGAACGTGACGCCGCGCACGTTGGTGAACTCGCACAGCGCATTGCCGTCGGCATCTGCCCAGGCAGAGCCCGGATAGAACGCCGGCCCCTCGTCGAGAATGGCGTACAACTGCTCCGGATTGGCGCACGCCGAAGTGGCGGTGTCGGCCGCCAGGTTGAACCCGACCGTGACGATCAGGTCGCAGCCCTCATCGATGAAGGACTGAATGTTCGGCGCGTAGTCGGTGGCGTCGTCTGACTCCAGATAGGCGATCTCGACGCCCAGTTCATCCTGCGGCCTGCTGGAAACCCGCCCAGGCGGTCTGGTTGAACGACTGGTCGTCGATGCCGCCAAAGTCGGTGACCTGGCACATCTTCTGTCCGGCGCCCTCGCCCGCCGTCGTCGCCGCAGGCGGCAACGAGCAGGGCGAAGGCCGCCAGTACGGCGACCAACACAAGCTTCTTGTTCCTCATCGGAGATCGGCTCCTCTCGACTCCTCGGTCCGTGCGCAGCTTCAGCCGCGCACCACGATCCTACACCCGCGGCCCCTGGGTCGGCCTGGGGACGCCCCCGGCCCGGGGACCCCCGACGGCGAGGTTTCGCGTTCTCCCGGGGCGTCGGATCCGGCGATGGGCAGCCCGCGACCGGGACTGCGGCCGGACCGGCCGCTACTCCTCGCCGGAGGCCAGGAAGGCGGCCAGGCCGCCGGCGGCGGCGATCTCGGCCGCCAGCTCGTCCACCGCGTCGGCCAGGTCGGCCGGCACGGCCTCCTCGAGCGCCCGGTAGGGGGCCAGGCCGACCCCGCCGTTGGCCAGGGTGCCGACCCAGGGCCCGCCCACCTCGCCGCTCTCCACCACGTTGGCCACGGTGTCCGCCACGGCCGCATCCGCGTTCTCCGCCAGAGAGGTCAGCCACACCGGGGCCAGGTCCTCCTCGGCCAGGAAGGTGTCGCCGACCCCGCCGATCACCAGGATGCCGTGCTCGGCGGCGACGGCCACCCCGGAGCGCCCGAGCTCGCCGGCCGCCGAGAAGAGCACGTCCACCCCGGCCCCGGCCAGGCTCTCGGTGATCACCCCGGCCTGTTCGGCATCCTCCAGCCCGGTGAAGAGGGCCGCCTCCGGGTCGTCCGGGTCCCAGCCGAGGACCTGCACGATGAGCCCGGTGCTCGCCCCGTAGTAGCGAGCCCCGGCCGCGAACCCCGCCATCAGGGTCGTCACCGGCTCCGTGTCGGTGCTGCCGAAGGTGGCCACCTTGTGTGAGTCGGACATCCCCGCCGCCAGGTACCCGGCGAGGAAGGCAGCCTCCTCGGTGGCGAAGGTGATCCCCCGCACGTTCGCGTAGTCACAGCGGAGGGATCCCCCGTCATCGGCCCAGGCCGAGCCCGCCCCGGCCGCCGGGGCCGCCCCGACGATGGCGAACAGCTGCTCGGGCAGCTCGCAGGCCGCGTCGGCGGTGTCGGCCTCCATCGCGCTGCCGACGGTGACGATCAGGTCACAGCCCTCTTCGACGAACGAGTCGATGCTCTCCCGATAGCCGGCCGCCTCCGACGCGCGGAAGAGGATCTCGACGCCCAGCCGGTCGCGGGCCCGGGCGAGGCCCGCCCACACCGCCTCGCCGACCGCGCCGTCGTCGATGCCCCCGGTACCGGTGACCTGGCACATCTGGCTCACCGGCAGCGTGGTGGTGGTCGTGGTCGAGGCGGCAGTCGTGGTCGTCGAGGGGGCCGCGGTCGTCGTCGGCGCCGCGGTCGTCGTCGGGGCGCTGGTTGTCGTCTCGGCTGAGTCACCCCCGCAGGCGGCGGCGGTCAGCGAGAGGGCCGCGAGCACCGCGATCGGCAGAAACCGCTTCCTGTCCATGGGATCGGCTCCTCCTCCCGGTGCCGCCGGCCCGCGCCGGGGCACGCCGGAGTCTACGCGCAAAGGGCAGGAGGCCGGGGCCGGCCGGGCTCAGCTCTCCTGCGACTCGGCCAGCTCGACCGGTGGCTGGTCGGGGGCCGAGCACCGCGGTGAAGGTGAGCCCGCTGCCGTCCTCGTCCACGTCCACCAGGATGGTGGCCCCGGCGGCGAACTCGTGGAACAGCACCTTCTCGGAGAGCGGGTCCTCGAGCAGCCGCTGGATGGCCCGCCGCAGGGGCCGGGCGCCCAGCTGGGGGTCGTAGCCCCGGCCGGCCAGCAGCTCCTTGGCCTGATCGGTGAGGATCAGCTCCAGGGCCTGGGACTGCAGCTGGCGCAGCACCCGGGCCATCATCAGGTCCACGATCTGGCCGACCTCGGCCATGGTCAGCTCGTGGAAGACGATGACCTCGTCGATGCGGTTGAGGAACTCGGGCCGGAACGAGCGCTTGAGGGCCTCGGTGACCTTGTCCTTGATCTGCTGGTAGCCCACGTCGGCGCCGTCGGTGGTGAAGCCGATCGACTTCCGGCGCAGGTCGGCGGTGCCCAGGTTGGAGGTCATGATGATCACGGTGTTCTTGAAGTCCACCGTGCGCCCCTGCGAGTCGGTGAGGTGCCCGTCCTCGAGGATCTGCAGCAGGGTGTTGAAGACGTCGGGATGGGCCTTCTCGATCTCGTCGAACAGCACCACCGAGAAGGGCTTGCGCCGCACCGCCTCGGTGAGCTGGCCGCCCTCGTCGTAGCCGACGTAGCCGGGCGGCGAGCCCACCAGCCGGCTCACCGTGTGCTTCTCCATGTACTCCGACATGTCGAGCTGGATGAGGGCGTTCTCGTTGCCGAAGAGGAACTCGGCCAGCGCCTTGGCGGTCTCCGTCTTCCCCACCCCCGACGGGCCCAGGAAGATGAACGACCCGGCCGGGCGCTTGGGGTCCTTGAGCCCCGCCCGGGTGCGCCGGATGGCCCGGCTCACCGCCACGATGGCCTCGTTCTGGCCGATGATGCGGCGGTGCAGCTCCTCCTCCATACGGAGCAGCTTGGCCGTCTCCTCCTCGGTGAGGCTCTGCACGGGGATGCCGGTCCACTGGGCGAGCACCTCGGCGATCTGCTCCTCGCCGATCACCGAGAAGGGCTGCTCGGGAGAGAGCTCCGACTCGATGCGGGTGCGCTCGACGAGCAGCGACCGTTCCTGGTCGCGGGTCTGGGCGGCCCGCTCGTACTGCTGGGTCTGCACCGCCTCGTCCTTCTGGGCGCGGACCGCAGCGATCCGCCGGTCCAGGTCGTCCAGCTCCGGCGAGGAGGGGCGCCGATGGATGCGCATCCGGCTCCCCGCCTCGTCGATGAGGTCGATGGCCTTGTCGGGCAGGTGCCGGTCGGCGATGTAGCGGTCGGCCAGGTTGGCCGCGGCGACCAGGGCGCTGTCGGTGTAGCGGGCGCCGTGGTGGGTCTCGTACTTCTCCCGCAGCCCGGCGAGGATCTTGATGGTCTCGGTCACGGTGGGCTCGTCGACCTGCACCGGCTGGAAGCGGCGCTCCAGGGCCGAGTCCTTCTCCAGGTGCTTGCGGTACTCCTCCAGGGTGGTGGCGCCCACCGTCTGCAGCTCGCCCCGGGCCAGCATCGGCTTGAGGATGCTGGCGGCGTCGATGGCCCCCTCGGCCGCCCCGGCGCCCACCAGGGTGTGGATCTCGTCGATGAAGAGCACGATGTCGCCCCGGGTGCGGATCTCCTTGAGCACCTTCTTGAGGCGCTCCTCGAAGTCGCCGCGGTAGCGCGACCCGGCCACCAGGGCCCCCAGGTCGAGGGTGTAGATCTGCTTGCCCTTCAGGGTCTCGGGCACGTCGCCGACGACGATCCGCTGGGCCAGGCCCTCGACGATGGCGGTCTTGCCCACCCCGGGCTCGCCCACCAGCACCGGGTTGTTCTTGGTGCGCCGGGAGAGGATCTGCATGACCCGGTCGATCTCCCGCTCCCGGCCGATCACCGGGTCGAGCTTGCGATCGCGGGCGTACTGGGTGAGGTTGCGGCCGAACTGGTCGAGCACGGTCGAGCCGGAGGGCGCGTTCGCCACCGCCGCCGGGGCCGCCGCGCCGGCTTGCCGCCGGCGACTCACCACTGGGGGCCTCCTCGGACTGGGAGCCGGAGAGGAGTTGGATGACTGCCTGGCGGACCTTGTGGAGCTCGGCGCCCAGCTTCTGCAGCACCTGGGCGGCAACCCCTTCACCCTCCCGGATGAGGCCGAGGAGGATGTGCTCGGTGCCGATGTAGTTGTGGCCGAGTTGCAGGGCCTCGCGCAGAGACAACTCGAGGACCTTCTTGGCGCGGGGGGTGAAGGGGATGTGGCCGCTGGGGGCCTGGGCCCCCTGGCCGATGATCTCCACCACCTGGGAGCGCACCGCCTCCAGGCTGATGCCCATGCCTCCCAGGGCTCGGGCGGCGGCGCCCTCACCCTCGTGGATCAGCCCGAGCAGGATGTGCTCGGTGCCGATGTAGTTGTGGTTCAGCAGCCTGGCCTCTTCCTGGGCCAGCACCACAACCCGGCGGGCTCGGTCGGTGAATCTCTCAAACAAAGCCCTCAGTCTCCTGATGTAGCAGCGGCGCTCCCAGAGTGGGGGCGCCTCGGTCACTATAGCGGTGGGTCGTTTGAACCCAATCGGCACCGCGGCGGCGCTTCTGCCCGGTACAACACTCGACACAGGCGGCGGCTTCCCGGCCGTCCCGCAGCCTCCCCGGGGCCTGGGCAGCAGCCCCGGCTACCATCGTGCCGGTCCCCGGGAGAGGCCCCATGGATCGCCCCATCGTTCGCGACCTCATCCCTATCGAACGAGTATGGACTCGGCTTGAGGCCGTGGAAGCGGGGCTGCGCCGGGCCACCACCTCCGACGATGCCTTCCTGACCACGATCGCCCAGCACCTCCTGGCCGCCGGCGGCAAGCGCTACCGGCCCCTTCTCGCCGAGGTGGCCGCCGAATTGGGCGGCGAACCCGGCGACGGCCCGGTGGCGGCGGGAGTGGCGGTGGAACTGGTCCACCTTGGCAGCCTCTACCACGACGACGTCATAGACAAGGCAGAAAGCCGGCGGGGAGCGGTGTCGGTGAACGCCAATTGGTCCAACACAGTGGCCATCCTCGCTGGGGACTTCCTCCTCGCCCGCGCCAGCGAGACCGCCGCCCCGCTGGGCATCGAGGCGGTCTCCCTCCTCGCCCGTACCTACGCCGACCTCTGTGAGGGCCAGATCGCCGAGCTCCAACTCACCGGCGACACGGGCCAGGGTCGCGAGGGCTACCTCCGGGTGATCCGGCTGAAGACTGCCAGCCTCATCCGCACCTCGGCCCGGCTTGGGGCCATGGCAGGCGGGGCCCCCCCCGCCAAGGTGGAGGCGGTGAGCCGCTGGGCACACGAGGTGGGGATGGCCTTCCAGATCACCGACGACGTGCTCGACCTGGTGGCCACCGAGGAGTTCCTGGGCAAGCCGGCCGGCTCGGACATCGGCGAGGGCACCTTCACCCTCCCCGTCCTCTATGCCCTCGAGGGCCCCGACGGGGCCGAGGTCCGCCGCCTGCTCGCCGGCCGCCGGCCCTACCCACCGGAGACCGTAGCCCGGGTGATCGACCTGGCCCGGTCGCGCGGGCACGTCGAGCGCGCCCTGCAGTTGGCCCGGGAGCACACCGGCGCCGCCGCCGCCGCCCTGGAGCCGCTACGCCCGGAACCCGTGGCCGAGGTGCTGCAGGCCCTCGGCGAGTACTCGATCGGCCGGGTCGAGGCGGCCCGGCAGTAGGGAGCGCAGACCGGGCTCCGGTTGGGCCCCGCCTACGCACGTGGCTGGTGCGCAGCCGGGCGCGATGTTGCTTCGCGGAGAGAAGCGGCTACCGTGATAGTGCACGCGGTACGCGTGCGACGCCGGTCTTTGCTCCTTCTGTTCCGTCGAGCGAAGTCGCCGCAGGCTCGCCGGTTCCCCTTCCACCAAAGTAGAGGGCCGGGGACAGCCTGCGGGGCGTTCAGATCTGACGGTGCACGCTTCGCCAAAGGAGCTCGACTATGTCCACCAACATCTATGTGGGGAACCTGGCGTTCTCCACCACCTCCTCCACGCTGCGCACCCTCTTCGCCGAGCACGGCGAGGTGACGAGCGCCCAGGTAGTCGAGGACCGCGACACCGGCCGCTCCCGCGGCTTCGGCTTCGTGGAGATGACCTCTGCCGAAGAGGCGCAAAAGGCCATCGCGGCGACCGACGGGAAGAACGTCGACGGCCGCCAACTCAAGGTCAACCTTGCCCGCCCCCGCTCGGGCTAACCGCGCCCGACGCGCCGGCACCAAGCCGAAGCGTGCTGGCGCCAAGCCGAAGCGGGCCGGCGCCAAGCCGGATCGCGCCGCAACCAAGCCGAATCACGCCGCGGAGACAGAACGGCCCCTCACCGACGCCGAGCGAGACCCCAACACCCAGACGTTCCGCACCACCGGGACGGTGAAGACCGTCCTGCGAGACGCCAAGTTCCTCGTCGAGACCGAGCAGGGGATGGAAGTCGTGGCTCGGGCCGCCGGCCGCATGCGCCGGGGCCGCAAGATCCGCATCCTGGCCGGCGACGCCGTTGATCTCGAGGTGTCGCTCTACGACCCGACCAGGGGCCGGATCATCTGGCGGCACGTGTAGTTCCGCCGTCCACTGGGCGCGCCCCGCGCCGGGAATCCCGACGAGAAGCGGAGGATCGACCCACGTGAACATGCCCTACCCCGCCCCCGAGGGCGGGGACGCCGCCTTCCGGCTCCGCAGCCTCAACGGCATCCGACAGCGCCGCCGGGAAAGGGGCTCCGCCGCCAGGGGGATCCCCTCGGACTCGCTCGCCCAGTACCTGAACTACATGGGCCGCTTCGGGCTGCTCACCCCCGCCCAGGAGATAGCCCTCGCCCAGCAGATCGAGACCGCCGGCGCCACGGTGGCCCGGATCCACGCGCTCGCCGCCCCGAACGCCGCCGACCAGATGACCCTGCACCGCGCTCTGCGCAGCCAACTCGAGGCCAAGGAGGCGTTCGTCACCGCCAACCTGAGACTGGTGGTCATCAATGCCCGCCGGCATCCCCAGACCTCCGGCATGAGCATGCTCGACCTGATCCAGGAAGGGAACCTCGGTCTGATCCGCGCCGTGGAGAAGTTCGACTGGAGGAGAGGCTTCAAGTTCTCCACCTACGCCACCTGGTGGATCCGCCAGGCCATCAGCCGGGCGATCGCCGACAAGGCGCGCGTCGTCCGAATCCCGGTACACATCCACGAGACGGTGCGAGTGGTGCGCGGGGCCGAGGCCCACCTCAAGGCGGTCCTGGGCCGCGAACCGCAACCCGCGGAGATCGCCGAAGCAACGGGGTTGACCCTCGATCGAGTCGAACTGGCGCTCGGCGTCACCAATCCGGTCTCCCTCGAGCAGCCCGTCGGCGAGGACGGCGCCGCTGCTGGGCGACTTCATCGAAGACGCCGATGCCCCCGATCCCGCCCAACTGGCCGCCGACGCCGGAACCGCCCGCAGGCTGCACGGGCTCATCGCCGAGCTCCCCGCTCGCGAGCGCCGCATCCTGCAACTGCGCTACGGGTTCCTGGACGGCACGCCGCGCACACTGGGCGAGATCGGGCAGGAGTTCGCCCTGACCCGCGAGCGGATCCGTCAACTGGAGACGCTGGCGCTATCCCGGCTCCGGCACCCTGCCTTCGGGCTGCGAGAAGAAGAGCTGAGCTGACCCACGGACGGCAGCCGCCTTTCCGCGTGCGGCCTCTGGGCGGCCCGACGGCCCCGGGTCCTCCCGTTCCGACCGGATGGGTGCGTCAGCTGCTCGCGGGCGCCCAGAAGGCCTTGCCCACGGGCACGACCACCCTGCCGGCCATGCGGTTGATGAGGACCGCCGCCACCCCGTAGAACGAGGCCGCCGAGACGGCAAGCAGGGACACTCCGACCGGCTCGCTGGGCCAGCCTCCGAGCAGTTGGCCCACCAGGAAGAAGATCGCCGCATCGATGCCGAGCAGGACGACGAAGAGCACGACGTTGGTCATGGTCGATGCCACCGTGAGGATCAGGCTGAAGACCAGGAACCCGATCAGGCCGTGGGCGTAGTGCGTCATGTCGAACGCGGCGTCGGAGAAGATGGTGATCACCAGGGTGAGCGACACCGCGTACCACAAGAGCGAATACGTGGTGAAGGCGGTCCCGCCGAAGATGTTGTTCCGGCGGAAGTCGATGATCCCGGCGATCAGCTGCGCCGTGGCCCCGAGGAACAACGTCCAGGGGACCATCAACGACTTGTCCGCGGCCGAGGCCCATCCCAGGTCGGTGAGGCCCAGGACCAGAGCGGCCACCGCCAGGCCGGTCAGGCCGAGCGGCGCCGGCTCGGCGGGCATGTTCAGGGGGGAGTTCTCCGCCATTCACCTACCTCCAGGAACGCATCACGCGACACGGGACGCTAGCAGGACGAAGCCGGTCGTGTTAGCGACCGTTCACATCCGTCCCCACACCCCCGCTCATCCCTCCGGGCGGAGGGCCGGGAAGAGGATCACCTCGCGGATGCTCTCCTCACCGGTGAGCAGCATGACCAGGCGGTCCACCCCCAGGCCCATGCCCCCCGTGGGGGGCATGCCGTACTCGAGGGCCATCAGATAGTCCTCGTCGAGGGGATGCGCCTCTTCCTCACCGTGGGCCCTGGCCTCGACCTGGGCCTCGAAGCGGCGGCGCTGCTCCAGGGGATCGTTGAGCTCGCTGAAGGCGTTGGCCAGCTCCCGGCCGGCGATGATCACCTCGAAGCGCTCCACCAGCCCCGGCAGGCGCCGGTGGTCGCGGGCGAGAGGTGAGATCTCCTTGGGGTAATCCATGACCACCGTCGGCTCCCAGAGACCGGGCTCGGCGTGGGCATCGAACACCTCGGAGGCGATCTTGCCCACCCCCCATGCAGGCCGCACCTCAACGCCCAGCCCGCGGGCCTGCTCCCGGGCCCGGTCGAGGGGCATGCCCATGTCCCACTCCAGCCCGGTGGCCTGGGAGGTGGCCTCCAGGTAGCCGACCCGGCGCCACGGGGGCCGCAGCGACATGGGCCGTCCCAGGTACTCGATCTCGGTCGTCCCCGCCACTGTCTGCGCCGCCTCGGCCACCAGGGCCTCGGTCAGGTCCATCATGTCGAAGTAGTCGGCGTAGGCCTGGTAGAGCTCGAGCATGGTGAACTCGGGGTTGTGACGAGGGGAGACCCCCTCGTTGCGGAAGGTCCGGCCGATCTCGTATACCCGTTCCACCCCGCCCACGATGAGGCGCTTCAGGTACAGCTCGGTGGCGATGCGCAGGTACATGTCCACGCCGAGCGCGTTGTGGTGGGTGATGAAGGGCTTGGCCAGCGCCCCGCCCGCCTGGCTCTGCAAGGTGGGCGTCTCCACCTCCAGGAAGCCCCGGCCGTCCAGGGAGCGGCGCAGCGAGGCCAGGATCCCGCTGCGGGCGGCTAGCACCCGGCGCGGCCTGGGGATTGACGGCCAGATCCAGGTAGCGGCGCCGGTGGCGCACCTCGACGTCCTGCAGGCCGTGCCACTTCTCGGGCAGGGGGCGCAGCGCCTTGGCCAGCAAGGTGAAGTCCTCCACCCGGATGCTCAACTCGCCCCGCTTGGTTCGGACCACCTCCCCGGAGGCGCCCACCCAGTCGCCGCGGGTCGAGATCGAGGAACCCGGCCAGCCGATCGCCGAGCACGGCCGCGTCGGCGAACAGCTGCAGGCGGCCCGAGGCGTCCTGGATGACCGCGAAGGCCAGGCCCGCCCAGGCGGCGCAGGGTGAGCAGCCGCCCGGCCACCGTCTCCCGGGCTCCCGAGGACTCACTCCGGCGGCGAGGCCGGCATGGGCCTCATGCAGTGAGGCGGCGGTGGCCGTCGGGGCTGAAGGAGACCGGGTAGGGGTCCACCCCCGACGCCCGCAGCGCCTCCACCTTGGCCAGGCGGGCGGCGGTGAGGAAGTGCTCCTGCAGGTGCTCTCCCTCGGCCGTTTCGTCGCCGCTCATCTCGTCATTCCCCTGTGTTCATCTCGTAGATCAGCCGCAGGCCGTCGAGGGTGAGGCGGCCGTCGACCGTGCTCACCGTGCGGCACAGGGGAACGATGGTAGGCGCCAGTCCCCCGGTGGCCACCACCGCCGGCTTCCCGCCGACCTCGGCGGCCAGCCGTTCGACGATGCCGTCCACCATGCCGGCGTGGCCGAAGAGGAGCCCGCTCTGCATCGCCTCCACCGTGTTCTTGCCGATGGCGGCGCGGGGCACCCGGGTCTCCACCCGCCGCAGGGCGGCGGTGGCGCTGATGAGCGCCTGCTCGGAGACCCGCAGGCCGGGGGCGATCGCCCCGCCGATGTAGGCGCCCTCCGGGTCCACCACGTCGAAGTTGGTCGAGGTGCCGAAGTCGATGCTGATGGCCGGCGCCCCGTACTTGTGCAGGGTGGCCACCGCGTTGACCACCCGGTCGGCGCCCACCTCGCGCGGGTTGTCGATGTTGATCGCCATGCCGGTGCGCACCCCGGGGCCGACCACCACCAGCGGGCCCTGCACCATCTGCCCGGCCAGGTCGACCATGGCCTCCTTCACCTCGGGCACCACGGCCGACAGGGCGACGCCCCGGCAGTCCTCGACCCGCCAGCGGTCCTGGCGAAGGAGCCCCTCGAAGTAGAGGCGGTACTCGTCGGCGGTGCGGTCGTGGACCGTCGAGAGGCGCCATTGATCGAGCAGTTCATCCCCGTCGAAGAGGCCCATCACCGTCTGGGAGTTGCCCACGTCGATGGCGATCAGCATCACGCCCCTCTCGCTGTAGAGGATGGAAGGCTCCTCGAGCCACCGGCCCCGATCGGCCGTCCCGTCCGGCTCGAGGCGCACGTTGTCGATCAGGCGGACCGGGCCCACTCGCACCGCCACCGCGAGGAACGGCCGGCCGGTCGAGGACGGGGATCCGCACGGCCGCGGCGGCATCCGCCAGAGCCACGTAGTCGGGCGACGCCAGGCCGGCCGCCTCCATCTCGGCGGCCACCAGGCCCTCGAGGGCGGCCCCGGAGCGCTCCCCTGCCCCGGCGGCGGCGGCGGCGGCCATGAGGCCCCGCGAGATGGAGAGGGCGGCTCCCCGGTCGGCCGGCGGCAGGAAGACGTTGCGGCTGGAGAGGGCGAGGCCGTCCTGCTCGCGGCACGGTCGGGCAGCCGACCACCTCCACCGGGAACGAGAGATCGGCGGCGAGGCGGGTGACCAGGGCCAGCTGCTGCGCGTCCTTGCGGCCGAAGAAGGCGAGGTCGGGGAGCAAGGCCGGCGTACAGCTTGGCCACCACGACGGCCACCCCGTCGAGGTGGCCGGGGCGGCAGGCGCCTTCGAGCTCGGTGCTCAGCCCCGGCAGCGACACCCGGGTGACCGGCGGCACCGGGTACATCTCGGCGAGGGGCGGAGCGAAGAGCAGATCCCCACCCGCCGCCTCGGCCAGGGCGGCGTCGCGCGCCACATCGCGGGGGTAGCGCTCCAGGTCACCGGAGTCGTCGAACTGGAGGGGGTTGACGAACAGGCTCGACCACCACCGTGTCGGCACGCTCCCGGGCCGCCTCGATCAGCGCGAGATGCCCCTCGTGGAAGAACCCCATGGTGGGCACCAGCGCGGTGACACCCCGGGCGGCCGCCCGGGTCTCGGCGAAGGTGGTGGTGACCCTCACGGGAGGGCGGCCTCGATGTCCGAATCGGTGCCGGCCAGGTGGGCCGTGACCCGGGCGAGAGCCGTGAAGTCGGCGGCCAGCTCCGGGGCCCCCGCGGCCACCGCCTCCACCTGAGCGCGCACCGTGCCCCCGTCGCCGCGAGCGCACCGGGCCGGTCAGGGCGGCCTCCGGCCCCAGGCGCAAGGCGTTGTCGATGGCCGCCCGGACCAGCGGCTCGGCCACCCCGAAGCCCACACCGGCTGCCTCGAACAGGCGCCTGGCCATGGCCAGGGCGGCCACCGGGTAGTTGGCCGCCGCCGACGCGGCCGCGTGGTAGAGGGCCTTGCGCTCGTCGGCCAGAGCGAAGGGATGACACCCGATGGACTGAGCCAGCTCCACCAGCCGGCGGAAGAGCCCATCATCGCCGCTGGTGATGCCCACCCAGGCCCCACGCAGGCGGTCCCGCCCATCGCGGGGGTTGGGGAGCGTCTGCAGCGGGTGGAACGACCCCACCGGGCAGTGGGCGGCCAGCGGTTGGAGCGCACTCACCGACGTGACCCCGGACAGGTGCACCGCCCCCCGGACCGCCGCGGCATGGGGCCCCAGCCGCTCGGCCACCTCAGGGATGGCAGCGTCGCTGACGGCGATCAGCAGCAGGTCGGCGGCCGGCAGCGGCTCGTGCCAGTCCAGCCACCGGCCGCTGGGCAGGGTGGCGGACGCCGCTTCCAGCCCCTCGAAGTCCCGGGCGAGCACCCCGATCACCCGATGGCCGGCATCCACCAGCGCCAGGCATACCGCCAGCCCGGCCCGGCCGGGCCCCACCAGGATGACGTCCATGTTCTGCCTCCAGTCCACCGCGGGTACCGGGACGTCGCGAGTGTAGGGGCGGCTGATGCCGACCGTCCGCGGCAGTTGCCCGCGGCCGATCAGCCCGAGGAGAGCGCCGTCTGCTCCCACCACCCCGGGCCGGCCACCACCTCGGCCTCTTGCCCTGCCACCCCCGGCAGGAGCGAGGCCGCGGTCGTGCCGTCGGGCAGGGCCGCCTCCGGCCAGGCCTCGACGAGCGGTTCCAGGGCGAAGCGGCGCAGGACCAGTTGGGAATGAGGGATCTTCAGCCCCGGCTCCTCCACGACCATCCCCTCGTAGAGGAGCAGGTCGACATCCAGAGATCGCGGCCCCCAGCGCACCGGGCGCCGCCGCCCCGCCTCCCGCTCGATGCCCTGGCACAACTCGAGCAGCGGCCGCGGGAGAAGGCCCGTGTCGACGATCGCCACCGCGTTCAGGAAGGGGCCCTGTGCCGGCCCCCCGATGGGTGCCGTCTCGTACAGCGACGACACCGCCACGATCGGCCCGGCGTCCCGCAAGCGGACTAGGGCCGCGGCCAGACGGGCCCGCCGATCGCCGAGATTCGAGCCCAGCCCGAGGGCCGCTCGGGCCACGGCTCAGGCGCCCGCCGTCTGCGGTATGACCGCCCGCGCCTCGGGCCCCAGCGGGCGGCGCAGGATCCGTTGGATGGTATCGGTGGCAACGATGGGCTGGGACACCAACCCCGCGTACACCAGGTAGCCGGCGAGGATGCCGCACACCGCCTCGTCGATGGTGTCACGGTGGAGGAGCACGGTGGTCTGCTCTCGGAGCAGGGTGCGCAAGGCGGAGAACACCCGCTCGGCCGAGGCCGGCTCGAGGTCGAGGAGCGGCTCATGCACGGCGATCAGGCCGGCCGCCCGGTAGGCCGCCAGGTTCTGGTTCCCGGGCAGCAGAGAGAGCACCGCGGTGACACCGGCCGCCCGCAACCAGGCGATCTCCTCCTCGCGGCGGACCCGGCGGTGCTGGAAGCCGTGGCCGCCCACGCGCTCGGACACCGCCAGGCGTCCGGTGATCACCCAGGTGAACTCCCTGGGCTCGAGGCCGGTCATGGGAACCTTCTCGCTGGGACCACCCTCACGATAGCGTCGGCCACGCGCGCTGTTTGTAGTCCCACGACCACGTTGTGCACTCGAATGGCTGCCGCCCCACCGGCGATGGCGAGAACGTGCGCGGCCGCAGTGGCGGCGTCCCTCTCCCCCGGGGGGATGGGGCCCAGGATGCCGGCCAGGAAGCGCTTGCGGGAGGCTCCCACCAGCACCGGATAGCCCAGGTCCACCAGATCCGGGATCCCCCGCAGGAGGGCCAAATTGTGCTCGAGGGCCTTGCCGAAGCCGATCCCCGGGTCCACGCAGAGGCAGGCCGGGTCGATGCCCGCCGCCTGCGCCGCCGCCGCCCGCCCCGCCAGGAACCGGGCGACCTCGGCGACAACGTCCTCGTATCGAGGGTCCTCCTGCATGGTGCGCGGCGTCCCCTGCATGTGCAGCAGCACGAGGCCCGCCCCGGCAGCGGCGACCACCTTCGCCATGGCGGGGTCGCCGAGGGCGGTGACGTCGTTGACCACCGCCGCCCCCGACCGCAGCGCGGCGGCCGCCACCTCGGCCTTTGCGGTGTCGATGGACACCACGGCCCCGGCGGCGGCCAGGTCCCGCACCACCGGGATCACCCGGCGCAGTTCCTCCTCGGCGTCCACCGGCTGCGGCCCCCGGGCGGGTGGACTCCCCGCCGACGTCCACCAGGTCGGCCCCTTCGTCGAGCATCTCCAGGCCCCGGGCAACTGCCGACGCGGCATCGGCATGGAGGCCGCCGTCGCTGAAGGAGTCGGGGGTGACGTTGAGCGCGCCCATCACCAGTGTGTGGGCGGTGTTGTCGAGCACCCTCCCACGCACCTGCCACCTCACCGGGCGGAAGGGAGCGAACGGGGCGGGGGGCACCTCAGGGAGAGGGCGGGCTGTCGTCGGCGGCCGCAGGCAGAGCCACCACGTTGCCGCCCCCCTGGCCGTTGGGAGGCTGGATGCGCATGGTGCCGTTGGAGGCGTGCTCCCACTTGGGGACGTCGAAGAACGTCTCCTTGATCTCCGCGGCGTCCAGCGTCTCCCGCTCCATGAGGACTTCGGTGATCCGGTCCAGGGCGGCCCGGTGGGCGGTGAGGATGGCCCGGGCCTCGTCGTGCGCCCGGGTGACGAGCTTGCGGACCTCATCGTCGATCATGGAGGCGACCTCCTCGGAGTGGTCCTGGTGCCGGATGTAGTCGCGGCCCAGGAACACCTCTCCCTCGGGCTCGCCGTACTTCATGGGCCCCAGGCGCTCGCTCATGCCGTACTCCATGACCATGCGCCGCGCCAGGACGGTGACCTGTTCGATGTCGTTGTGGGCCCCCGTCGAGGGATCGCCGTACACGATCTCCTCGGCGGTGCGACCGGCCAGCCCCACCGCCAGGTGGTCCACCAGCTCGCTCTTGCGCTGGTAGGTCTTGTCGGTCAGGGGCAGCGAGCGGGTGTAGCCGCCGGCCCGGCCCCGCGGGATGATCGTCACCTTGTGCACCGGGTCGGCCATGGGCAGGGCATGGCCCACCAGGGCATGCCCGCCCTCGTGGACGGCGGTGAGCCGCTTGTCCTCGTCGGTCATCACCCGGCTGCGCCGCTCGGGGCCGGCCATGACCCGGTCGCACCGCCTCCTCAAGCTCCGACTGAGTGCATGACCTCCTTGCCCCGCCGGGCGGCGAGGATGGCCGCCTCATTGATGGGGTTGGCCAGATCGGCCCCGCTGAACCCGGGCGTGGAGCGGGCCAGCACTGCCAGGTCGGTCTGCTTCTCCAGCGGCTTGCCCTTGGCGTGGACCTTGAGGATGCCCACGCGGCCCTGGATGTCGGGCAGGTCGACGTAGATCTGGCGGTCGAAGCGGCCGGGCCGCAGCAGGGCCGGGTCGAGGATGTCGGGCCGGTTGGTGGCGGCGATGACGATGACCCCCGCCTTGGGGTCGAAACCGTCCATCTCCACCAGCAGCTGATTCAGGGTCTGCTCCCGCTCGTCGTGGCCACCGCCCAGGCCCGGCGCCGCGGTGGCGGCCCACCGCGTCGAGCTCGTCGATGAAGACGATGCACGGGGCGTGGGTCTTGGCCTGCTCGAACAGGTCGCGCACCCGGGCTCGCCCCCACGCCGACGAACATCTCCACGAAGTCCGAGCCGGAGATCGAGAAGAAGGGGACGCCCGCCTCCCCGGCCACCGCCCGGGCCAGCAGGGTCTTGCCGGTACCGGGCGGCCCGACCAGCAGCACGCCCTTGGGGATCTTGGCGCCCAGGCGCGGAACTTCTGGGGCACGGGCGAGGAACTCCTTGATCTCCTGCAGCTCCTCGACCGCCTCGTCGATGCCAGCCACATCCTTGAAGGTGACCTTGGGCTGGTCGCGGGTGACTTGCTTGGCCTTGGACCGGCCGAAGGCCATCACCCGGTTGCCGCCGCCCTGCATCTGCATGAGGATGAAGATGAAGACCCCGAAAATGAGGACGTAGGGGAGGATCGTGCCGAGGAACCACTGCATGACCCCCGGGTTCTCCGCATCCACCTCGACCGCGACCCCGGCGTCGATCAGTTGGCCGGTGAGGACCTCCTCGTAGCCGTCCGGGTAGGCGGTCTCGAACTGCACCGACGGCCGGAGGAATCGAACAGCTCTCCACCACGTTGGAGTCCTGCCTGATGGTGACCGATTCCACCTGGCCACCGACGATACGGTCCCAGCTCGGGGAGCGTGAGCTCTCGGAGCAGTAGCGCTGCTCACGAAGGCGTTGATCGCCATGACCGC
>CAWCKE010000008.1:0-43628 GCA_963796115.1 uncultured Acidimicrobiia bacterium | reverse complement strand
ACGACGCCTCCCTGCGGAGCCGGTCGAGCAGTGCCCCGGCCCGGTCGGGAGTTGTCTCGCCGGATGGCCCAGCACGGTGAGCGGCCCGGCGCAGCCCCAGGACCGCACCGCGGCGGCATCGGCCTCGGTGGCCACGGCCACGAACAGGCAGGTGCCGAGGAAGTCGGCCCACTCCCCGGCCGGGCCGTCGCCGGCCGAGGCGCCGAGGACCGCCCGCTCCAGATGGGGGCTGTCGACGGCCCGCACGCGCTTGCAGGGTGGCCTCGTCGAGCACCGACCCGCCGCCCAGCACCAGGGCGGCGCCGCTCGCCGCCGCCTCCACCCGGGCCCAGGGGGCGAGGCGGGCGACGGCCTCGCGGGAGCGGGCGTCGCCGAGGTGGGCCAGCACCGGGCGATCGTCCTGATCCCGCTGGCGGCGGCGCCAGGACCGCCCCAGGCGGTAGAGGACCGCCCGGGCCCCGGTCCCCCGGCGGCCGGCCTCGACGATGCGGTCCCGCTCGGGCACCTCGGGGGTCACCGAGGCGGGCATGGTGCCGGCCGGGGCGGGGAAGGTGACCAGCGGCTCGTCCAGGTGCCGTTCCCAGGACAGGGACGTCAGCCGCCGCCAGGCCTCGGCGGGAGTCCGCGGCGCCGGGGAGGACCTTGGCCCACTCCCGGCGCCGTGGCCAGGGCGAAGGCGGGCAGCGGCTCCGGCTCCCCAGGCGGCGTCGGCCGACACCGGGTCGAGGCCGGCATAGCCCACGGTGGCGATCGAGGCCCGCGGTGAGGCGTCGAGGAAGCGCACCACCCGCTCGAGGAGCAGCGGGTGGAGGCCGGCGGCCCCCGAGACGAGTGCCACGTACTCACCCCGGGCGGCGGCCACCGCCCGCAGCAGCCGGTGGCCCTGCGCTCCGGCCTCGTCGGGGAGGCGGCGGAGCCGGGTGTCCTGCGGCGCGAAAGCCCGGGTCGAGCGGGAAGCAGGCTTCCCAGTCTCCCGACGACTGCCCCTGCATCTGGGCGAACAACTCGGCGGCCCGCGGGGCGGCCGGGGTCGTCACCACCCAGGAGACCTTGGGCACGGCGAACGGCCCCGGGTCGGTGAGGCGCCGGTAGAAGCGATGCGGGATCTTGCCCCGGATGAGGTCGGCGTTGGCGGCGCGGCCCGCCTCGCCGCCAGCCCTCCTCGGGATGGGATTCCTCCTGCTGCTGGTGGTAGATGGCCGCCCGGTTGGCCGGCACGAAGAACATGCCCGCCGAGAAGAGCCGCCAGCCCAGCTCGGTGTCCTCGCCTCCCCAGTGGCGGAAGTCGGTGGAGAACCCGCCGGCTTCCAGGAAGCGGTCGCGGCGCAGCGAGCAGTTGCCGGTGAGGAGGGAGCGGAAGGCCTCGTTGCCGTGGCGCAGGTCGGCGGTGCGCCGGTAGAAGGTGCGCCGCCAGTCCTCCGGGGCGAAGGCCTCGTCGGGCGGGTCGTCGCCCTTGACCAGGCGGCGGACGTCGATGCTGCCGTCGGCGATGGCCTCGGCGCTCACGCCGGTCGAGTCGACGTGCTGGCGCGAGCCCACCACCACCAGGTTGTCGGCCCGGTGGTGCCAGGCCATGTGCCCGGCCACCAGCTCCGGGTCGGGCAGGCAGTCGGCGTCCACGAAGAGCAGGACGTCGGCCCGGGCGGCGGCCGCCCCCAGGTTGCGGGCCCGTCCGGCGCCGTAGCCCTCCCGCTCCTGGCGCACCATGGTGATGCGCAGGCGCTCGGCCGCCTCCTCCACCGCCAGGGCGAGGGCGGGCGGCCTCCTCGGAGCCGTCGTCGGCGACGACCACGGAGATGAGGTGGGCCGGGTAGCCGCGCTGGACCATCAGGCCGGCCAGAGTGCGGCGCAGCAACTCCACCCGGTTGTAGACCGGGATGACCACGGCCACGGTGAGGTGGGGCCCGCCGCGGTCCGAGTGCGGCGAGCGGCCGGTAGTCGTTCTCGGGTCCGGCGAAGCGGGCCATCCGGGTGATTGTCGCAGGAGGCGGGGGGACCGGGGGAGGCAAGAGGTATCTCTCCCCCGCCACGGCGGGGGAGATGCGGTGAGGCCAGCAGGGCCGAACCCGAGGGGGAGGGCACCCGTCTCTCCCCCACCGCGCCGCGCCTGCGGCGCAAGGCGCGCGCTCCCTCTCCCGCGGCAGCGGGAGAGGGCGGGGGGTGAGGGCTTCCTGCTCCGCCGCCCCAGCGGGAGAGGGCGGGGGGTGAGGGCTCGTCGACTCCGTCCGCGCCGCGGGCGAGGGGAGGCCCGAACCCGGGCGAGGCGAGGCCGGCAATTACACTCCGCGCCTCTAACCCCATGGCCGATCGCACCTCCTTCTTCGAGCACGAGACCTGGACTGCCGGGGTCATCGGCCTCGGCTACGTGGGCCTGCCGCTGGCGGTGAACGCCGTGCAGCGGGGCCTGCGGGCGATCGGCTTCGACGTGGACCCGGCCGCCGTGGCCCGGCTGGCCGCCGGCAACTCGCCGGTGGAGGACGTGCCCGACGAGACGCTGCGGGATGCCCTCGCCGCCGGGCTGGAAGTGACCGCCGACGAGGCCCGCCTGCGCGAGGCCGACGCCCTGTTCATCTGCGTCCCCAGCCCGCTCAACCGCCACCGTGAGCCCGACATGCGCTTCATCGAGGCGGCGGCGGCCACCGTCTCCCGGGTGGTGCGGCCGGGCATGCTGGTCTCGCTGGAGTCCACCACCTACCCCGGCACCACCGACGACCTGCTGGTCCCGGCGGCCACCGCCGGGGGCCTGCGCCTCGACGAGGAGGTGTTCGTCTGCTTCTCGCCGGAGCGGGTCGATCCGGGGCGCAACCGGTCCCTGGGAGCCATCCCCAAGGTGGTGGGCGGCGTGAGCCCGGCTTCTACCCGGGTGGCGGCCGCCGCCTACGGCCGTCTGGTGGATCGCCTGCACCTGGTCTCCTCGGCCCGGGCGGCGGAGATGGCCAAGCTGCTGGAGAACACCTACCGGGCGGTGAACATCGGCCTGGTCAACGAGATGGCGCAGCTGGCCCACGAGCTGGGCATCGACATCTGGGAGGTCATCGCCGCCGCCGCCACCAAGCCCTTCGGTTTCCAGGCGTTCTATCCCGGCCCGGGGGTGGGCGGCCACTGCATCCCCCTCGACCCCAACTACCTGGCCTGGCGGGCCCGGGAGGCCGGGTTCGCCACCCGCTTCATCGACCTGGCCGAGCAGGTGAACACCCGGATGCCGGCCTACACCGCCGACCGCATCTCCGACCTGCTCAACCGGCGGGGCCTGCCGGTCTTCGGCACCAGGGTGCTCGGGGTGGGCCTGGCCTTCAAGCCCGGCGTCGCCGACGACCGGGAGTCCCCGGCGGTGCACGTGCTCGAGGAACTGGCCCGGCGGGGCGCCGAGGTGCTGGCCTGGGATCCGCTGGTGGACTCCTCACGCATCGCCGGCCACGGGTTCATCCCGGTGGAGGGTGACCGGGTGCCGCCCGACGTGGCCCTGGCGGTGATCCTCACCGACCACGACCTGTTCGACTACCCGGCCATCGCCGCCTCGGTGCCGGTGGTGTTCGACGCCCGCGGGGCCTACGCCCGCCGGGGCCTGGCGGCCGACAACGTCGTGGCCCTGTGAGGGCGCTCGTCGTCACCAGCGTCCACCGGTCGGATGACCCCCGCATCCGCGAGCGCACCGTGCGCTCCCTGGCGACCGCCTTCGGGGTGCGCTACGCCACCCGGGCCCCGGCGCCGGCCACCGGCGGGGACCACGAGTGGGTCCAACTGGGCGGCGGGCGCCTGCGCCGGGACTGGGGTGCCTTCCTCCGGATGATGGATGGGGACGTCGCGGTGGTGTCCCTGCACGACCCGGAGCTGATCCCGGCGGCGCTGCTGGCCCGCCTGCTGCGGCGGGTGCCGGTGGTCGTGGACGTGCACGAGGACGTGCCCGCCCAGATGCTCCACAAGGACTGGGTCGCCCGGCCGTTGCGTCGGCCGCTGGCCTGGGCGTCCCGGGTGCTGCTCCGCCTGGCCGAGCGGTTCTGCGTGGTCACCCTGGCCGAGGAGGGCTACCGGCACCTCTTTCGCCGGGAGCACCCCGTCTTCCCCAACTACCCGGCGGCGGGGTCGCTGCCGCCCCTCGCCGAGGACGCGGGCTACGTGGTCTACGTGGGTGACGTCACCGAGGACCGCGGTGCCGCTGGACATGGTGGAGGCGGTGGGAGCCATGAGCCGGCCCCGCCCGCTGCGCCTGGTGGGGCGCTGCCGGGCCGACCTGGCCGAGCGACTGCGGCGGCGCGCCGGGGAGTTGGGGGTGGCGCTGGAGGTCAGGGGCCCGCTGCCGCATCGCGCCGCCATGGAGCAGGCGGCCGGCGCGTCGGCCGGGCTCTCCCTGCTTCGGCCTCTGCCCAACTACCTCAACTCGCTGCCCACCAAGGTGGTCGAGTACCTGGAGATGGGCCTGGCGGTGGTGGCCGCCGACCTGCCGGGCACCCGGGAGGCGGTGGCCGGCCTGGCCGGGGTGGCACTGGTACCCCCGGGAGACCCGGCGGCGGCGGCCGCCGCCCTGGACCGGGTGGTGGGTGATGGGGCGGCCCGCCGGGCGGCGGCAGCCCAGGCGCCCGCCCTGCGCGAGAGGCTGGTGTGGCCCGAGGAGGCGGTGGTCGCCCTGTACCGGGCGGCGGCGGCCGCCCGGGCCGATCGCTGACTTCGTCTCACCGGGAACCGGCGAAGGAGCCGGGGCCGTCGAAGCGATGCCACACCGGATCGGGACACAGAAGGGGTATCGGTGATGCAGCGCAAGAGGATGATGACCGTCGTGCCCGCGCTCGTGGCCCTGGCGCTGCTGGCCGGGGCCTGCGGCGACGACGACGAGAACGAGTCCCAGCTTCCCAACCCGGCCTCGGTCTACTGCGAGGAGCAGGGCGGGACTGTGGAGATTCGCACCGAGGCCGACGGCGGCCAGTACGGGGTGTGCATCTTCGGCGACGGCTCCGAGTGCGACGAGTGGGCCTTCTACCGGGGCGAGTGCCAGCCCGGCGAGTCCCTCGGTGACGAGGCGGGGATCGCCAACCCGGCCTCGGTCTACTGCGAGGAGCAGGGCGGCACCCTCGACCTGGAGTCGGGGATGTGCACCTTCTCCGACGGCTCCCAGTGCGAGGAGTGGGCCTTCTACCGGGGTGACTGCCAGCCCGGTCAGGCCTCCGACGAGGGGTCGCTGGGCGGAGTCGGGATCGCCAACCCGGCCTCGGTCTACTGCGAGGAGCAGGGCGGCACGTCGGAGACGCGTACCGCCGCCGACGGCAGCGAGTCGGGGGTGTGCGTCTTCCCCGACGGCTCCGAGTACGACGAGTGGGCCTTGTACCGGGGCGAGGTCTCCGTCGGCAGCTGACCCTGCCGAGATTGAGGCACCGGCGCAGGGATGACCCTGCGCCGGTGGCGCGTTCGGGGTGCCTCTGCTGTCAGGTGAGATCCTCGGCTCGCAACCCGAATGAGGGGTGGCGCAGCTTGGACAGCGCTCGCTTCTCTATCTGGCGGATGCGCTCGGGGGTGAGCCCGTAGTCGCCGCCGATCTCCTCGAGGGTGCGGGGCACGGTGTCGCCCAGGAAGCCGTAGCGGGCGGCGATGATGTGGTGCTCCCGATCCTCCAGGCGGGCCACTGCCTCTCGCAGCAGGTCCGCCACTTCGGCGCGTTCGACGGAGTTGGAGACGTCCTCGGCGTCCTCGTCGGAGATGAAGTCGGCGAGCAGGGCGCCGTCCTCCCCGACCGGCTGGTCGATGGAGAGCTCGTCGCCGACCAGCAGGGCACGGGCCACCTCATCGGCCGGCACGCCGGATTCCTCGGCGATCTCCTCGGTGGTGGGGGCGCGCTGCAGGCGGGCGCGCAGGTTGGCGGCGGTGGCGCGCACGGTGCCCAGGGTCTCGTGCAGCTGGCCGGGGATGCGCACCAGGCGCCCCTTCTCGGCCACCGCCCGCGCCAGGGCCTGGCGGATCCACCAGGTGGCGTAGGTGGAGAACTTGAAGCCGCGCCGCCACTCGAACTTGTCCACGGCCCGCATCAGCCCCAGGTTGCCTTCCTGCACCAGGTCGCCCATGTCCAGGCCGGCCGCCCCGGCGTAGCGGCGGGCGTTGGCCACCACCAGGCGCAGGTTGGCCGAGATGAAGCGGTCCCGGGCCTCTTCCCCGGCGCGTACGGCGCGGCGAAGCCCGGCTGCTTCGTCGGGGGAGGCACCGCCGGCGGCCAGGCGGGCGGCGGCTCGCCGCCCCTCCTCCATGGCCTGGGCGAGAGTCGTCTCCTCCGCGGCGGTGAGCAGGTCGTGCCGGCCTACCGACTCCAGGTACAGAGTGATGGAGTCGGGGAGCGGATCGGAGCGTGTCTTGAGTGTTGTGGTCATGGTGAAGCTGCTGCCTCGGTGATTAGAACATCGGCTTGCACGCATTAGTTCCCAAGGGGAAGTAAGGCGGAAGCGGGAGGCGGCGTGAGGGCGGCGCTACGCTCGCGTCCCGGCACCGCGCCGCCCGGCAGCCGGCCGCCGCAGCCGGAGGGAACCAAACATGAGAGTGTCGGTCATCGGCCTCGGGTACGTGGGCACCACCACCGCCGCCTGCCTGGCCGCCCGCGGGCACACGGTGGTCGGCGTGGACGTGAACCCGGTCAAGGCCGAGATGGTGGCCCGCGGCGAATCCCCGGTCATCGAGCAGGGGCTCGGCGAACGCCTCGGCGCCGCTCTGGCGGCAGGCCGGCTCAGCGCTACCACCTCCGCCGATCGGGTGGCGCAGGACACCGACGTGTCGCTGGTCTGCGTCGGCACTCCTTCCCGCCGCAACGGCAGCCTGGACCTCGACCATCTGGTGCGGGCGACCGAGTCGGTGGGCCGCTCGCTGGCCGCCGCCGGCCGGTACCACGTGGTGGCGGTGCGCAGCACGGTGCTGCCGGGCACCATCGACGGGGTGATCGTCCCCGTCCTCGAGGGCTCCTCGGGCAAGCGGGCCGGGGCCGACTTCGGCGTGTGCGTCAACCCCGAGTTCCTGCGGGAAGGCGAGGCGGTGCGCGACTTCGAGGCGCCCCCCTTCACCCTGATCGGCGAGGCCGACTCCCGCGCCGGCGACGTGGTGGCCGCCCTCTACGAGGGAGTGAGCGCCCCGCTGATTCGCACCGACCTGCGGGTGGCCGAGGCGGTCAAGTACGTGAGCAACGCCTTCCACGCCCTCAAGATCTCCTTCGCCAACGAGGTCGGGGTGCTGCTGCAGAGCCTGGGGGTGGACCCCTTCCCCGTGCTCGACATCTTCAAGCAGGACACCCGGCTCAACATCTCCGGCGCCTACCTGCGGCCCGGCTACGCCTTCGGCGGGTCGTGCCTGCCCAAGGACCTGCGGGCGGCCCTGCACGCCGCCAGGGCGAACGACCAGCGCCTGCCGGTGCTGGAGGCCATCCTCCCGGGCAACGAGGCCCACCTGCAGAGGGGGATCGACCTGGTGGTGGCGACCGGCCGCCGGCGGGTGGGGGTGCTGGGCCTGTCGTTCAAGCCGGGCACCGACGACCTGCGCGAGAGCCCGTTGGTGCGCATGGTCGAGGCGCTGCTGGGCAAGGGCCTGGAGCTGCGGATCTACGACCGCCACGTCTCCCTGGCTCGCCTGGTAGGGGCCAACAAGGAGTACATCGAGACGGTGATCCCCCACATCGCCACTCTGCTGAGCGGCGACCTCGACGAGGTGCTCGACCACGCCGAGGTGGTGGTGGTGGGACGGGCCGACCCGGAGTTCGCCGGCCTGCCCGAGCGCCTGCGGCCCGGTCAGGTGCTCATCGACCTGGTGCGCATCGGCGACGACACGGGCGCGCTGGGCGAGCGGTACAGGGGCCTCTGCTGGTGAGCGAGCCGTGCGGCTGCTGGTAGCGGCGCCCCGGTTTCCCTGGCCGCTGGACAAGGGCGACCGCCTCACCGTGTTCAGCCTGCTGCAGCACTTCGGTCGGCGCCACGCGGTGGCTCTCGTTTGCTTCCTGGAGCCGGGCCAGGACCCGGCCTGGGTGCGGCGCCTGGACGGGGTGGTGGAACGGGTTGAAGTGGTGCCGCTGCGCCGGCCGGTCGCCTACGCCCGGACTGCCCTCGGTCTGGCCTCCCGCCGTCCCCTGCAGGTCCACTACTACCGGTCGGGGGCCATGGCCCGGCGCCTCCGCAGGGTGATCGAGGAGTTCCACCCCGACCTGGTGTACGCCCACACGATCCGCATGGCCGAGTACCTGGCCGGGGACCGGCCCGTCCCCGGGGTCCTGGCCATGCAGATCTCGATGGCGCTCAACGGTGGCCGGCTCGCCCGGTTCGCCTCGAGCCCGCTGTGGCGGGCGGCCTACCGCCTGGAGGCGGGCCGGGCCGGGCGCTACGAGCCGCGCGTCGCCGCCCGGTTCGACCGCTGCCTGCTGATCTCCGAGGCCGACGTGGCTGCCCTCGGCCTGCCCCGGCCCACCAACGTCCTGGTCAACCCCCACGGGGTCGACTTCGAGTACTTCCGCCGGTCCCCCGGCGCGGTCGCCGAGACAGGCCGCATCGTCTTCACCGGGAACATGGCCTACGCCCCCAACGGCGATGCGGTCGAGTGGTTCGTCACCGAGATCCTCCCCCTGGTGCGCCGGCAGGTCCCCGGGGCGCGTCTCGACGTGGTGGGCGCCGACCCGCCCCGCCGGGTGCTCGACCTGGCCGCGCGACCCGGCGGTCGAGGTGACCGGCCGGGTGCCCGACCTGCGCCCCTACCTGGAGCGGGCCGTGGTCGGTATCGACCCACTGCGTATCGGGGCCGGCCTGCAGAACAAGGTGCTGGAGGGAATGTCGATGGGGCTGCCGATGGTGATCACCTCGATCGCCAACGAGGGGATCGGGGCGGTCCCCGGCGAGGAGGTGCTGGTCGCCGACGACCCGCCCTCCTTCGCCGCGGCCGTGGTCCGGCTCCTCGAGGATGCCGACCTGCGCCGCGCCATCGGCGGGCGGGCGCGCCGGACGATCGAGCAGCGCTGGTCGTGGGCGGCGCACTTCGCCGACCTGGAGGCGGCCATGCTCTCGCTGGTGGCGGGGGAGGGGCCCGGTCAGCCGAAGCGGTAGCCCACCGAGCGGACGGTGGTGATCCAGGAGGCCCGGGTCTCCCCCAGTTTGGCCCGCAGCCGCCGGACGTGGACGTCCACGGTGCGGGCCCCGCCGAAGTAGTCGTACCCCCACACCCGGGAGAGCAGCTGCTCCCGGCTCCACACCCGGGTGGGGTGGCCGGCGAAGAAGCGCAGCAACTCATACTCCATGTAGGTGAGGTCGAGGGGGGTGCCGGCCAGGCGGGCCTGGTAGGTGGCCGGGTTCAGTTCCAGGTCCTTGAAGCGCAGCGTCTCCTCGGCGGGCTCCCCGGTGACCAGGGCGCGCAGCCGCTGCAGGCGCAGGGCCAGCTCGGCCGGGTCGATGGGGGAGAGCAGGAAGTCGTCGCCGGCCTCCGGGGGGAGCGCTCCCACCTGGGCGCGGGTGGCCACCACCAGCACGGGGGCGCTCCCGTCGCGGCGCACCCGCCGGGCCAGGGCGACGGCGGCGGTGGGGTCCTCGCCCAGCTCCACCACCAGGGCCGCCCAGCCGGTCTCCGGCTCCTGGTCGGCCAACGCGGCGGCGTCGGTCACCGGCACCGGCCGGTAGCCGGCGGCCAGCAGCGCCTCTACCAGGGGGGCGGAGGGCTGCTCGGGGTGGAGGGCGACCAGCATCACAGGATGGGCAGGTACTCCCGCAGCTCGAAGCGGGAGACGTGGCGCTGGTAGCGGTCCCACTCCCGTCGCTTGTTGCGCAGGAACCACTCGAACAGGTGCTCGCCCAGGGCGCCGGCCACCAACTCGGAGGACTCCATGGCGTTGAGGGCCTCCGCCAGGGTGCCGGGCAGGCGGCCCACGTGGTCGGCCGCCCGCTCCTCGTCGGTGAGGTCGAAGAGGTTGCCGGTGGCCTCCGGCGGCAGCTCGGCGCCGCTCTCGATGCCGTCGAGGCCGGCCGCCAGGATGACCGAGAAGGCCAGGTAGGGGTTGCAGGCCGGGTCGGGGGCCCGGTACTCCACCCGGGTGCTCGCCGCCTTGCCCGACTTGGCCGAAGGGACCCGGACCAGGGCGGACTGGTTGTTGCGGGCCCAGGCCACGTACACCGGGGCGTCGAAGCCGCCCACCAGCCGCTTGTAGGAGTTGACCCACTGGTTGGTGATGGCGGTGATGGGAGCGGCGTGGTGCAGCAGGCCGGCGATGAAGCCGCGGGCCACCCGCGACAGCCCGTGCTCCGACGCCGGGTCGTAGAAGGCGTTGCGGTCGCCCTCGAACAGGGAGAGGTGCAGGTGAAGGCCGTTGCCGTCCACCCCCTCGATGGGCTTGGGCATGAAGGTGGCGTAGATGCCGTGCTCCAGGGCGATCTCCTTGACCGCCAGGCGGGTGGTCATCAGGTTGTCCGCCATGCTCAGGGCGTCGGCGTAGCGCAGGTCCAGCTCGTGCTGGCTGGGGGACACCTCGTGGTGCGCCGACTCCACCGGGATGCCCAGCGCCTCCAGGGCGGTGATCGTGTGGCGCCGGTACTCCTGGGCGACGTCGAGGGGGGTGAGGTCGAAGTAGCCGCCCCGGTCGAGAACCCGCGGCTCTTCGCCGGCGTCGGCGAAGTAGAAGTACTCCACCTCGGGGCCGACGTAGAAGGTGAAGCCCAGGGCGGCGGCCCGCTGCAGATTGCGCTGCAGCACCGAGCGGGGGTCGCCCTCGAAGGGCTCGCCGTCGGGCATGCCGATGTTGCAGAACATGCGGGCCACGCTCTCCGACCCCTTCCAGGGGAGGATCTGGAAGGTGGTGGGGTCGGGGCGGGCGAGCATGTCCGACTCCTGCACCCGCGAGAAGCCCTCGATGGACGACCCGTCGAAGTCCATGCCCTCCTCGAAGGCGGTCTCCAGTTCGGCCGGCGTGATGGCGAAGGACTTGAGGAAACCGAGCACGTCGGTGAACCAGAGGCGGATGAAGCGGATGCCCCGCTCCTCGACGGTGCGCAGCACGTACTCTTCTTGCTTGGCCATGGGCTATCAGACCTCCGGGCAGCATGGTACGGCCCCCGCGGGGGCCAGGCATCGTGCGCTAGTGTTGCCGCCCAGCCATCACCCTCGGGGAGGAAGCCATGGACGAAGAGGAGCGCCGCAAGGCCGCGGTCAAGCGCCTGAAGGAGAAGCGGGACTTCTGGGGCCACGTCATCGCCTACATCCTGGTCAACGGGCTGTTGGTGGTGATCTGGTGGGTGACCAACGACGGCGGGCCACTTCTGGCCCATGTGGCCGCTGCTCGGCTGGGGCATCGGCCTGGGCTTCCACGCCTGGGACGTCTTCCAGAAGCCGATCAGCGAAGAGGCCATCCGCAAGGAGATGGAGAAGGGCCACCTGTAGGAGGCCGGGCGCCCGGCCGCGGGGTGTCGGAACCCTCTACCGGTCGAGCGTTCCCGCCGGGGCAATCCACTGCGTGGGCTGGTGGGTCTCGATGCGCGAGTCGGCGCTGCAGGATCGAGGCGGTGGCCCCGGCGCGACGCACCAGCAGGGCTCAGTCGCGGGTGTCGCCCGCTCGACCACCTCGACGATGATGGTGCCCCGGTGTCATTGCCGGCTTCGTCCCAGATCCGGTAGATGCCGGGCGGAACACCCGGAATGAGGATTCCGGCAATCGAGGGGAGGGGAACCCCGAGCCCGGCGATGGTCGTGGTCGCGCCGGGTTCGACCAGGATGGCCTGCGCCTGGAACGGGTCCACCGCACGGACGAGCTGGTAGGTGTCGATCCACTGTGAGCCATCCCAGCACTGCCAGACAGCGTCCAGGCCGATCATTGCGCCCGGGAGTCCGGCATCGCTGACCTGCAGGGTGGCCATCATCCCCGCGGTGACCGGATTGGGGTCGAGAGTCATCGTGATCAGCGACGGGGCTTCGATCTCGGCGGCCGGCGGGGGCTGACAGCGGCCCTCCGCCTCACCGGAATCGCCGCAGCCGGCGGTCGTCCACGCAAGGGCCACGACGGCGAACTGCAGCCCACCGTTTCATCAGACCCACCTCCGACTTCGATCCTATGCCCCGCCCGCAATGTCCCGAAAGGGTGTACTTGGTGGGCAGGCCAGGCTGGCTGCAGTTGTCAGCGCACTGGCCGGGGCGCGGTCGGCGATCTGCCGGGCGCTCGCCGCGCTCGCCGACTGCTGAGGCCCCCGGGCGCCCGCCGCCGCAACTCGAAACACAGCGTTCACGAACCGGCAACTGCCTGGTAACCGCCCCCGGTTAGTAATGCCGGGTTGCCCGAACCGCGGAGGGAGACATGGCCACACCCGGTGACGTCCTCAAGCTGGTCAAAGACGGCGGCTACGAGTTCGTGGACCTGCGGTTCTGCGACCTCCCCGGGCAGGTGCAGCACACCACCGTGCCCGCCTCCCGCCTCGACGAGACCGGGTTCGAGGAGGGCTACGGCTTCGACGGCTCCTCCATCCGCGGCTTCCAGCAGATCCAGGAGTCGGACATGGTGCTGGTGCCCGACCCGGAAGTGGCGGTGGACGACCCGTTCCGCGAGGCGAAGACGCTGATCCTCTACTGCGTGGTCAAGGACCCGCTCACCGGCCGGCCCTACGACAAGGACCCCCGCTACGTGGCCCGCAAGGCGGAGGCCTACCTGGCGGGGAGCGGGGTGGCCGACCTCTCCTACTGGGGCCCGGAGCCCGAGTTCTACATCCTCGACAGCGCCCGCTTCGACCAGAACGAGCACTCCGGCTACTACTTCCTGGACTCCGTCGAGGCCGCCTGGAACTCGGGGGCGGACGAGCCCGGGGGCAACAAGGCCTACAAGCCCGGGTACAAGGAGGGCTACTTCCCCGTCCCGCCCACCGACCACTTCGCCGACCTGCGGGCCGAGATGACCAGCCTGCTCCTGGGAGCCGGGATGGATGTGGAGTTCCAGCACCACGAGGTGGGCACCGCCGGCCAGTCGGAGATCGACATCCACTACGACACCCTGCTGCGCACCGCCGACCGGGTGACCCTCTTCAAGTACATCGTCAAGAACGCCGCCTGGCGGCGGGGCAAGACGGTCACCTTCATGCCCAAGCCGATCTTCCAGGACAACGGCTCGGGCATGCACGTGCACGTCAGCCTGTGGGCGGGAGGCAAGCCCCTCTTCTACGACGAGAAGGGCTACGGCGGCCTCAGCGACCTGGCCCGCTCGTTCATCGGCGGGCTGCTGGCCCACGTCCCGGCGATCCTCGCCTTCGCCGCTCCCACGACCAACTCCTACCGCCGCCTGGTTCCCGGCTACGAGGCGCCGGTGAACCTGGTGTACAGCCAGCGCAACCGCTCGGCGGCGGTGCGCATCCCGGTGTACTCGCTGAAGCCGGCGGCCAAGCGCATCGAGTTCCGCCCCCCCGACCCGTCGGCCAACCCCTACCTGGCCTTCGCCGCTCTGCTCATGGCCGGCCTCGACGGCATCGCCAACCGTCTCGACCCGGGGGCGCCGGTGGACAAGGACCTCTACGACCTGCCCCCGGAGGAACTCGCCAAGGTGCCCTCGGTGCCCGGGTCGCTGGAGGAGTCGCTGCGCGGCCTGGAGGCGGACCACGACTTCCTGCTGGCCGGCGGGGTGTTCACCGAGGAGCTGCTCGAGGACTGGGTGGCCTACAAGCGCCGCCGGGAGATCGACCCCGTCCGGCTGCGGCCCCACCCCTGGGAGTTCAAGCTCTACTACGACCTGTGAGACGGTCGGGGATCGTCGCCGACGGCGGCCGGGTGAGGCGCTGGTGACGGAGGGGGAGGGCGCCCCGCCGCGGGCGCGCCGGGTGATGGGTGAGGGAGGGGAGGAGTGACGGGGGCGATCAAGCCGAGGTCGAGGCTGTAACGCCCTCCCCAGCGACCGGCTGGCAGCCGGAAGGGGTGACGTGCAGGGAGGGAGGCCCGGGTTCGAATCCCACTTGCCAGACTCTCTCGACGTGCGTACAATCAGTGGTGGTCCATAGGTCCGTCTGCCACTCTAAGTAGCAGACAACGTGCCTGGGGTCGGTCGCCGAACCGGGCAAGGCGGAGGAAGGGGTTGACATGTTTCATCGTCTGACCGCCCGGCGCTCTCGCGTCGGAGCGATTCTCATCGTCCTCGGTTTGGTCGCAGCCACCATGGCAATCATGCCTGCGGCGTTGTCGAGCGAGAGCGGCACCCTGCAGGTGCAGTACCCCGGGCCGGGGACGTACTTCTCCGCGTCCATCACGGGCACAAGCAGCTGGAACGGCACCTACGCCGCGTGGTGTGTGGACAACAACCTTCCCCTCTGGTCGGGGAACTACTTCTACGGCGCCGTCGTCGATGCTTCTCCCGCGGGCGTGGTCGACAAGCCGGAGAACCTCGACCTGGTGAACTGGGTGCTGAACTACCTGGTGATGGTGGCGCCCTGGCGCACCTCCCTACCTGGTGTAGTCGGTGGCGGCCTCCGGTCCGCGACCTCACGCGCAGGGGACTCGATCGGGGAGCTCCCCCATCATCCAACCGTTTCCGGCCGCTGCCGGAGGGGCAGTGACGTCGCCTCTCCCGGCCGCAGGCCGGGAGAGGCGCGCCCGTCGCCGTTGGCGTGGCGCGGGGAGGGGACGAGAGCAGACGGGCTTCCCGGCGGCGGAGGGCGACAAGCGCGGCCGCCGCTCGTCGTGGTGTTGCCCTCATCCCAACCCCCTCCCGGCGGAGCCGGGAGGGGGAGCTGTACTGCCTCTCCCGGCGCAGGCCGGGGGAGGCGCGCCTGTTGCCGCAGGCGCGGCGCGGGAGCGGGCAGAGAGCAGATGGCTTCCCGCGAAGCCGGGAGAGGCCCCTCACCCTTCGGGCACCGTGGTCGAGGTGGTGGAGGTGGTGAGGCTGGTGGTCGGCTCCTCGCCGGGGCCGGTGGTGCTGGTCTCGCCCTCCCCGGTGGTGGTGCCCGTGGTCTCTGCCTCGGCGCGCACCGTGTCGATGGCGGCGAGGATGACGTCCACCTGATCGTGGAAGGCGGTCACGGCCTCGCGGCGGAGGCGTGCCGTCGTCGGGGGCCTCCAGGCCGGCGATGATGTCCTCGACGGCCGGGGCCAGCTTCTCCACCTCGAGCACCAGGGCTACGTGCGCCTCGGCCAGCTCGGCCGGCACGTCGGAGGCCCCGGCCACCCCGTCCTCCCAGGAGGTGATCGCCGCCCGCACTCCGTCGAAGGAGTCGAGGGCCTCGTCGAAGGTGATCTGGCTGCCCTCCCAGTCCTCGTTGATGGCGGCCACGTCGGCCTGGAAGGCGCTCACCTGGTTCTCGTAGACGTCGAGGGTCACCATGAAGGCGGCCACGTCGGTGGGCAGGGTGGTGGTGGTCGTGGTGGAGGGCGGCGGCAGGGTGGTGGTGGTCCCTGCCTCCTGCTCGGCCGGCTCCAGGCTGGTCACGAAGACGATGGTGAGCACCACCATCGCCAGGATGATCAGCGGCAGGATCCAGCGTCCGTGCTTCGGGTCCGGGTTCCGGGGCACGGGCAAACGCTAGTCGCTTCCGCGGCTTTCACGCCGCCACCGCCGCTACCCTCGGCCGCGTGGAACTGCAAGGCTCCTGTGCCCTGGTGACCGGCGGCGCCCGCCGGGTGGGCGGGGCCATCGCCCTCGGCCTGGCGGAGGCCGGGTGCGATCTCGTCTGCTGCACTACGGGTCGTCGTACGCCGAGGCGGCGCAGACGGCCGCGGCGGCCGAGGCCCGCGGCGTCCGGGTGGTGACGGTGTCGGCCGACCTGGCCGATCCCGACGCTGCCCGCCGGGTGCTGGCGGCCGCCGGCGACCTGGCGCCGGTGCGGTTGCTGGTCAACAGCGCCGCCGTCTTCCCCGACGACGACCTGGCCGGCATCACCCCGGCCCGTTGGGATCGCACCCTGGCGGTGAACCTGCGGGCGCCGGTGCTGTTCACCCAGGCCTTCGCCGCCGCCTTGCCCGAGGGGTTGGAGGGAGCGGTGGTCAACATCACCGACTGGCGCACCGCCCGCCCCTACCGGGACCACTTCTCCTACACCGTCGCCAAGGGGGGCCTGGACACCTTGACCCGGGCCGCCGCCGAGGCCCTGGCCCCCCGCATCCGGGTCGAACGCGGTGGCCCTGGGGGCCATCCTCCCCCCGCCCGGCAAGGGCTCCGACTACCTGAAGGCCCTGGCCCGGGAGATCCCCGCCGGTCGGCCGGGGGGCACCGACCCGGTGGTGGCCGCGGTCCTGTTCCTGCTGCGCAACCCCTTCATCACCGGGGAGATCCTGCGGGTGGACGGCGGCGCCCACCTGCGCTAGGCGTCTCCGCCGGGTACATTCGGCGCCGTGGATCGCATAGTCATCAAAGACCTGCTGGTGCCGGGCATCGTCGGCATCAACCCCGACGAACGGGAGCACGAGCAGGAGATACTGGTCAACGCCACCCTCTGGGTGGACACCCGCCCGGCGGCGGCCAGCGACCGCATCGAGGACGCGGTCAACTACCGCTCGGTGGCCAAGGCGATGATCGCCCACCTGCGGGAGGGGCGCCCCGCCTGGTGGAGCGCCTGGCCGAGGAACTGGCCGGCATCTGCCTGGCGGCCGACGAGCGCATCGCCGAGGTCGAGGTGTCGGTGGAGAAGCCGGGGGCGCTGCGCCACGCCCGCTCGGTGGGGGTGGTGATCCGCCGGTCTCCGCCGGGGTGACCCGGGATGATGCGGCGGGCCCTGATCGCCCTGGGCAGCAACATCGACCCGGAGCGCAACCTGCCCGCGGCGGCGGCGCGGCTGGCCGCCCACCCGGACATCGAGGTGGTGGCCGCCAGCGGGGTGTACGAGAGCCCGCCCCTCGGCCGTCCCGGCGACCCCTGCTTCCACAACGCGGCGGTGGAGGTGGAGACCTCGCTGGCGCCGGCGGAGCTGCGGGCCGAACTGCGCCGGCTGGAGGCGGAGATGGGCCGGGTGCGCGGCGACGACCGCTACGCACCCCGTCCCATCGACCTGGACCTGGCCGCCTACGAGGGATTCGCCGGTGACGTGGACGGCAGCCCGGTCCCCGACCCTGAGATCCTCGAGCGGGCCTTCCTGGCTCTGCCCCTGGCCGAGGTCGCCCCGGACTGGCACGACCCGGCCCTGGGCCGGTCGCTCGGTGAGATTGCCGCCTCGTTCGATGCGGCCCGCGAGCGGGTGCGCCGCCTGCCCGGCCGGGGCCTCGGCTGGCCCCCGGGCGCCTGAGCGGGAACCTGCGGCCGTCGGCGAGCGTCGAAGTGGCTGAGGCGGCGGTGCCGCGGCGCGAAGTCCTCCCCCTCGCGACGGCTCAGTCCCGGGACCCCTGCCCGGGTGCCGGGACGCCGCAGCCTCGACGACGCCGCCGCGCCGACGGTGGAATCTCCCCGCCCCTCCCACCGTCGGCGCCGGGCGGCGCCCGCCTCGTCGGGGCCTCCCCGTTTCCGGGCTCGCCGCGGGGGTCTTGAGGGCGGCTCCCGATTGGGATACCTTCGCCACCGTGGATTCCGCCGCCCCAGCGGCGATCCGCCTTCCCCCGGTCGCCCGCCTCGCCTGCTCGATCGCCTGCGCCGCGCTGGCCCTCCTCGTCGTCTTCCCCGCCCCGGCCGCCGCCAGGGCTCTGCCCCCTCCTCCGCAGCGCCTGGCGGCGGTGTGGGGCCGCCCCGGCTGGCCGGTGCTGCCGGCCACGGCGCTGGCGCCCCCGCCCGGGCGTTGGGCGGCGGGGTGGGCGGAGGACGGTCCCCTCGCCCTGCCCCCACCCATAAGGAGCCTCCGTGGAAGAGCATGAGGAGTACGAGCAGATCCCCTGGTCGCAACTGACCGGCGGGCCCCCGACCGGCAAGCGGCGCCTGCTGTACACGATCGCCGCCGCCCTGGGCACGCTGGTGCTGGCGATCCTGGTGGGCCGCGCCTTGCTTTCGTCGCCGGCGGAGACTCTCGCCCCCGGCGGGACTCTCGCCCCGGGAGCGGACGAGGGCACGGCCGCAGGCGAATCCACCTCGTCCACCGAGGCGGACGCCTCTGCTTCGGCCCTCCTCTACCGGGAGGCCGACCTCATGGCCTTCGCCGGGTCGGTGGGCGAGCGGGCGGCGGTGGCCCGGGCCGAGTGGTTCGTCACCGACTACTACACGGCCGACCTGGAGCCGAGCGGGTCGGCCGACGTGCGCACCGCCCTGCCGGCCGGGGCCGAGGTGCCCGACATGCCCCAGGACGCCGCCGCCAGCCTCTCCTATGTCGAGTGGGCCCGGGCCTTCCGCGTGGATGAGATGGGTGACGGCCTGTTCCGGGTAGGGGTGGTGTTCCGCGCCCTGGGGGCCCCACCCGACCGGGGCTTCTACCGCCTGCCGGTGCGGGCGGTAGAGGTGTTGGTGCAGGTGAACGAGGACGGGGGGTCGGTGGTGGTGGACCTGCCCACCCCGGTGGCCCTGCCCGCCGGCCCCGATCCGGAGGCCTGGTCCGAGGAGTCCCAGGACCCGCCCCGCCGGGTGGCCGACGCAGCGCTGGCGCTGGTGGCCGGCTGGGGCGACGAGCCCCGGCTGGTGTCGGCCACCCGCGGCGAGGAGGGCTGGCGGGTGGTGCTCACCCTGGCCGACGAGGTGGGCAACCGCTGGCCGGCCACCGTGTTCGTGGAGGTGGAGAGCGACGAGCTCCGGAGGGCTGAGGGCGTCTCCCTCCCCCTGCGGCAGTGGTACCGGCTGGGAGCGTCGTGCCGGCCCCGCTGTCGCGGGAGAGGCGCTCGATGCGCCTACGCGGCCTGCACCTGTGCTCGCCCCCCGGAGGACATGATGGCATCGAGACGGAAGCCATCCAGGTGGCGGCGGTGGCGGCCGCGCTGGTCGAGGACTGCACCAGGCCGGCGATCGCCGCCAAGAGCGAGCGGAGCGGCCTGCGTGGGCAGGAGGTGGTGGGACCCCACCGCGCTGGTCCTGCGCATGATCCGCGACGAGCGGACGCGCCAGGAGGAGAAGTGGGGCAGCAGCGGTACACGCCGGTCGAGTGGCTGATGATCCTCGCCGAGGAGGTGGGGGAGCTGGCGGCGGAGGTGGATGAGCGCTGTGGGGGCGAGGCCGATGCCGGGTCGCCGAGGTGACCCGTAAGCTCGGGGAGGCCGGCCGGGAGGCGCGGAAGTGGATCGGGAGCATGCCTGGCCCGAGCGCCAGCAGCGGGTGATCGACCAGGAGAAGGCCAATTCGAGGCCCGCTCGGGTGGGGCCTGCCTCGGCCCCGGGCCTTGCCGGTGCAGCATAGTTGTGGCATAGTTATGGCATGACCCGGAGTGCGGGTGAGCACGACCGTCGACGAGCAGCTCCTGGAAGAGGCGCGCCGGGTCCGCTTCGGGCTGAACGACGCCACCCTGCTCGACGAGGCCCTGCAGGCGCTGCTCGGCCGGCACCGGCGGGCCGAGATCGATGCCTCCTACCGCGCCTACGACCGCCATCCTTCCGATGAAGCCGACGAGTGGGGCGATCTGGCCTCGTTCCGCGAGGCGGCGGCTTCCTCGTGACCCCCCTGCCGGTCCGCGGTGAGGTGTGGTGGTGCGAGCTGCCCGAGGCCGGGCGCCGGCCGGTGGTGGTCCTGTCGCGCGATGCGGCGATCCCGCGGTTGCGACGGGCGCTGGTGGCCCCGTGCACCACCCGGCTCCGCCGCCTGCCCAGCGAGGTGGTGCTCGAGGCTCCCGACGACCCCGTGCCTCGCCGGTCGGCGGTGAACCTGGATTCGGTGGAGAGCGTCTCGGTCGCCGTGCTCGTCGAGCGCCTCGGCCGCCTCAGCGATGAGCGGATGCGGCAGATCTGCAGCGCGCTGGCGGTGGCTGTGGACTGCGAAGGCTGAAGCTCCGCTACACACGGCGACGTTGGCCGGGTGGATGCTTGGAGGACCGCATGGACATCCGTCAACGGCTGAAGGCCGACCTGCTGGCCGCCCGAAAGGCGGGCGACGCCGAGTCGGTCGATCAGCTCCGGATCCTGCTGGCTGCCATCGGCAACGCCGAGGCGGTCGAGTTGGACGCCTCTCATCCCAAGGAAGTCGAGGGCTGGGGCGACGTGCCGCGTCGGCGCCTGACCGCCCGACGACCTGGCCGGCATCCTCCGCCGCGAGGCGCGAGGAGTTGCGCTCGGCGGCGGACGAGTACGAGCAGACGGGCGGCCCGGTGAGGCCGCCCGGCTGCGGTCCCGGGCGACGCTGGTCGATCGGTACCTGGCCGAGCCGTCTTGATCCGGGTTGCCTCTTCGGCCGGCGGGGAAGTCCCGGGTGGGCAGAAAGGCCCTCGCGTCGGTGCCCGAGCCGGGGTCCACCCCGGGCGGTTCGATCCCGTGGTCTTCGCCCTGCGGCGCTGGCAGCCGGCGCGTGGCCGGCGGTGCCCAGGGCCCGGGCGTGGCGGGTGGCCCGGGCCGTGACTACTTCGGCCTGAGGCGGCCGCGGTTGAGATGTCGCGGTCTTGCCCCCTCCGCGGCCGACTACCTCGGCCGCGCCTTCCTGCTGTGGCAGGAGAGGCGCTTCAGTCAGCTCACCAGTCGGTATCCCATCCCGCGCACCGTCTCGATGAGTTCCTTGCCCAGCTTCTTGCGCAGGTAGCCGATGTAGACGTCGACGACGTTGCTGCCGGAGTCGAAGTCGTATCCCCACACCCGGGACAGGAGCTGTTCGCGCGACAGCACCTGGTTGGGATGGCGCATGAGCGATCTCGGCGAGCAGGAACTCGCGCGCCGACAGCTCGACGTCGCGGCCTCCCACCTGGCCTTCCGGGCCTTCAGGTCGAGCCGGACCCCTCCGACGTCCAGCACCGGGATGATCGGGGGTGCCGCGATCGCGCAGCCTCGCCCGGACCCGAGCGACCAGTTCCGCGAAGCGGAACGGCTTGGTGACGTAGTCGTCGGCCCCACCTTCGAGCCCGGCAACGGTGTCGCCGACTCCGTTGCGGGCGGTGAGGATGATGACCGGCATCCGGTCGCCCCGGCTTCCGCATCTCGGCCAGCACCTCCTGGCCGTCCATGCCGGGCAGGCCGAGGTCGAGTATCAGCAGGTTGAAGTCCTCGTCTCGGGCGGCGTAGGCGGCGGTAAGCCCGTCCTCGACCACCAGGGTGGTAAAGCCCTCCGCCTCCAGCCCCTTGCGGAGGAAGGAGGCGATGCCGGGCTCGTCCTCGGCGATGAGGATCCGGTTCATGTCTCGGTCACCTCGAGCGAATCGGCGGGCAGAACCAGGGTAAACACGCTGCCCTCGCCGGGCTGCGAGTGCACCTCCACTCGCCCGTCGTGAGCCTCGGCGATCGACCGGACGATGGCCAGGCCCAGGCCGGCGCCGGCCGCCGGCCGCCGGCCGCCACTGCCGCGAGCGAAGCGGGTGAAGATCCGTTCCTGTTCATCCGCCGGGATGCCCGGGCCGGTGTCCTGCACCCATATCCGGTGCTTCCGGGCCCTCGAGCTGGCTGCCGATGGCCAGTTCGGCGGTGGGCGGAGTGTGCTCGATGGCATTGCGCATCAAGTTCATCATCGCCTGGGTAAGCCGCTCGTGATCGGCGGTGATAACCACGTTCGGCCACCTCCTCCACCGTCCAGACCCGCTCCGACAGGGTTGCGCCCTTCACGGCGAGCTCGCGAGTGAGCTCACCCAGGTCGAGGGGGTGGGCGATGACGAAATCGGGCTGCTCGTACTTGGCCAGAACCAACAGGTCGTCCACGATGCGCGTCATGCGGTCCAGCTCGTCGGTGACCAGCGCCACCGTGGCCGACCGCTCGTCGGGATCCTCTCCCATCAGCTCCAGGTGCCCGCGGATCGACCGTGATCGGGGTACGAAGCTCGTGGCCGGCGTCATCTACGAACCGCCGCTGGGCGGCGAATGCGCTGTCGAGCCGGTCGAGCATCGAGTTGAAGGTCCGGCCGAGCTCGGCGATCTCGTCGTTGCCCTTCACCGGGATTCGTGCCGACCAACCGTGCTCGCCGATGGCGCGGGCGGTATCGGCGAGCTGGCGCAGCGGGCGCAGCACCCCTCCCGCCTGCGAACCACGCCAGTGCCGAAGCGATCAGGAAGATCGACCCGTACACCAGCGCTCCCAGCCGTACCCGTCTCGTTCGCCTGGGTCACGCGCTCGGCCATGAGGATGGCAACCACGAAAACCGCGTGGGTTTGCCCGTCGGCCCCCTGGACCGGTACGGCCAGGTAGCGGACCGAGCCGTCGGGGGTGGCCACCTGGCGGCGGAGCGGGGCGTCAACGGTGAGCCACTGGTCGATCAGTGCGGGTGCGGCCAGCACCGCCCCGGCCTCGTCGGCCCGGTAGCACGCCGTCCCTCGACGATGGTCACCACCGCTTCGTCCTCAAAGGGAACGTTGCGATCGAGGAAGAGGTCGAACACGGCGGCGGCATCGGTGCCGAAGGGCTCTCCGGTGGCCGGGTTGAGCCCCCCGGCCAGTTGGCGCAACTCGGCGACCGCTTGGTCGAGGGCCTCGTCGGCGGTGTGGGACACCCGCACCAGCAGGAATGCCCGCTGGAGCAGCAGGGCGGCCAGCAGCGATAGTGCCAGCAGGATGACGTACCAGCCGAGGATGCGGGCTCGGGCAGACGGCGAACGGCGGGGCGTCGCCGGCGGCGGCTTCGTCTTCACCTGGTTGCCGGTCTCCGCAACGACGCAGCCGGGGGCGCCGTCTGGGGCGCCCCCGGCTGCGTCGCCGTCGTCTCTGCCGCCTTCGGGGCGGTCTCTGAGCCCTCGGATCCGAAGCATCGGGTCGAGGCTACGTCGATGGGTACGCGAGGCCAAATGGCGGCCTCTGTGCCGGATCCCGGTCAAACGTCGGAGTCATCCGGCGAGTCGATCGACACGTCGGGTGAGTCGATGGACAGGTCGGGCGAGTCGATCGACAGGTCGGGCGAGTCGATCGACACGTCGGGTGGGTCGATCGATACGTCGGGTGAGTCGATGGACGGGTCGGGTGAGTTGATGGACAGGTCGGGTGGGTCGATGGACACGTCCGGCGAGTCGTCGTCCATCCCGGGGAACGACCAGGCGAGGCCGTCGCCGAGCGGCGGCGTCATCACCGACACGTCCTTGGCCGGGTACCCGGAAGGAGCCGAGGGGTCTTCGAGCCGGATCGGCGCCGGGTTGACCGACACGTCCTTGGCCGGGTACCCGGAAGGAGCCGAGGGGTCTTCCAGCCGGATCGGCGCCGGGTTGCTGCTTGCGCCGGGACTCGCCATGGCGAGTCCGGCCACGCCGATGGTGGTAACGGCCGTCAGGCCGGCCAGCACCTTCCAGTTCTTCAGTCGGCCGATCTGATCCTTGGTCTGCATCACGTCCTCCTTGGTTGTACCAGACGGTGTCAGGATGCCGGTCCCGGATGAGCCCCGGATGAGATGGTGGTGAGAGGGCTCTCATCGATCCGGTGGGCGCCGGCGGCCCAGCGGGCTGCCAACTCCAGCCGGGCGCGCGTGTGGGCCGGCCAGTCGGGCAACTGCACCCGGAACGGCCCGGTGGCGAGGGCCGGCGATCACCGCCGCCGACCGCAGCCGCAGGTCGGCGGGGTCCACGAGGCCATCCCAGCGCTGGTGCAGAGCCTTCCGGTAGGCGGCGACGCGGCCCGGCTGGGGGGACGAGTGCTCCAGCACCGAGAGGTGGCCGAGCATGGTGGCCGGGTCGTCGCCCGGCCGGCCCCGGCCGTGGGTGTCGATGTCGAGGACACCGCGCAGGCGGCCGCCGGAGACCAGGAGCTGGGCTTCGTGGAAGTCGCCGTGGGAGATGGCGGTGATCGGCCGGTGGTCCGGCCCGATGGCTTGCACGATCTCGTCGATGAGGTTGGCCGACTCGGGCAGCAGGCGGCGCAAGAGATCCGCCGCTGTCCGGGAGGCGCTGGATGGGCGAGCGGGTGACGCGATCGGTGGGCGGTAGGTGGGCGGTGAGTGCTATCACCTCCTGGGGCGGAGGCAGGGGAGCGGCGGGAATCCGCCAGTGCCGCTCGCAGGGTGATGCCCGGGAGGGTCTCCAGCGCGACCAGGCCCAGCTCGGCCGAATAGCCCAGGCTGCGCGGCACCGGGAGGTGGGCCGCCGCCGCGGTGTGGGTGTCGTGGAGGGTGCGGGCCTGGGGGCGGGGGGACGAGCTTGAGGAAGATCGAAGCCTGCTCGCCCCTGGCCTCCACCACTGCCCGCCGCCCCGGCCGGTAGGCGTGTAGCCGGGTCTGCACCGGGCCGTCAACGGCACCGAGGTCGGCCAGCAGGCGGCGCACGGCCTCCGGGTCCATCGCTTGGGCCAGCCCGGGCAGGGACGGGTCGTGCGGCACACGCCACACGCCCACCTGGGACTCGCCGTCCCCGACCACTACCGCCCCCTCGGGTATGCGGCCCGCGGTGGCCACCAGTTGGCGGACGCCCGCGTAGGCGCCCCGCAGGCGGGCGCGGTAGCGGACGGTGATGCTGGAGCCCGGCCACCAGGTGACCTGAACGGCACGGCGCCTCTTCGATCTCGGCTCCCACGGCGCTCATGGCGGCAGCCAGAGGGGGCGGCACTCCGTCGCCCAACAGCACGGTCACCGCCGGCAGGGCGGGGTCGGAGAGCCGGGCGGTGCGCGGGTTGGTGGCGCTCACTCTCTCACGGTGCCGCCGGGGGATGAGGGCGGCGTGAGTCGCGCACGAGAGATCTCTCATCGGGGCGGCGGGAGGAGGGGGTTGGGGGAGGGGGCCTCCTTAGCTTCCCACCAGGTCGATCCCGTAGCGGAACAGGTCCTGGGGGTCGTACTGGTGCTTGAGCGCCTGCAGGCGCCGGTAGTCCTCCGCGGTGAAGCCCTCCCGGGTGCGGGCAACCTTCTCCGCGCCCTCGAGGAAGTTCAGGTAGGCGCCCCCGGTGGTGTGCGGGCGCAGCCGCTCGTGCAGTCGGGCGAAGATGGGCGTGCAGGGCCTCCCGTCGCCTCCGGGGTGGGGATGGCCGCCACCGCCTCCAGCAGCAGCGTGGCGTCCCGGTTGCCGTAGGCCGCGTCGGACCCGCCTCGCGACACCGCGCCGCCTATGTGGCGCACCTCGGTCATCATCACCGGCGGCGGGCCACCGACGGTGAAGGTGTGGTCCACGATGATGTCGATGGCTTCCCGGTCGAGGGCCCGCAGCCACTCGGTGGTGGTGCCGCCGGGGATGGGGTCCACCGGGTCGTTGCTGATGGTCGCCACCGCGCTGAAGGGCATCGGGCCGAACAGGTCGATCTCGGGCTGCCGCCAGTCGCGCCAGAAGCGCAGCTGCTCCTCGGCATCGGCCGATCGAGCCCGAGTGGCAGCCGCGGATGATGGCGAACGATCGTCCGCGCAGCGGCTCGGGCACCATGTCGAACGGGGGGAAGTTCATCAGCACCAGCGACGAGGTCAGCTCGTCGGGGGCGCGGGCGATCCATTCGGCGTAGCGGGTCGCCACCTCCCGGGCCAGGTCGGCCGGGTAGAGGAGGTTGCCCCCGTAGACCTGGTTCGCGGGGAACAGCCCGACCTCCATGGCGGTGACCACTCCCAGGCTGCCCGCCCCACCCCCGTGCAGGCCCCAGAAGAGCTCCTGGTTCTCCTGCGCGCTGGCCCGCACCCGGTGACCGTCGGCGGTGACCACCTCGAAGGAGCGGACGCTGTCGGCGGCCAGGCCGTAACGGCGGGCCAGCCAGCCCAGGCCGCCGCCCAGGGTGTAGCCCACGGCGCCCACTCCGGGCGAAGAGCCCAGCAGCGGGGCCAAGCCGTCGGGGGCCGCCTTCTCCAGTACGGTCCCCCACTGGGCCCCCGCCTCGATGCGGGCGGTGCGGGCGGCGGTGTCCACCTGCACCCCGTCCATCGCCGCGGTGAGCAGCAGCAGGGCGTCGTCGGCGGGGCGGGCGACGCCGTGCCCGGTGGCCTGCACCGCGACACCGAGGCCGTGCTCGGCGGCGAAGCGGACGGCAACGGCGACGTCGGTGTCGTCGGCCGCCCGCACGACGACCGCCGGGTGCTGGTCCACGGCCAGGTTCCAGGCCGCCCGGTCGGCGTCGTATTCGGTGTCGCCGGGGGCGGTCGCCGTCCCGCGCAGACGGGCGGCGAGGCTCTGGCGAGCGTTGGCGGGAATCTCATGGTGGCTCATGGCACGGTCTCCTTCTCTGCATCCGATCCCCCGCAGGCGATCCTCTCCATGGGGTACCCGGCAGCCGGGAGGACTCGCCGAGGGCGAACCCTCCATTGCCGGGTGCCCGGCTTCTGGCGGGCCATCGTGTTACTGGGTCCGCGCCTAGCGGAAGTCGCTCACGGCGGGGGCGCCCCCGGTCGATGTACTGAGGAAGCCGGGAACCGGCGCGTAGGCTGCGGCCCAGCGTCGGCCATGGCCGGCCGAAGGTCCACACCACGATCAAAGGGGAGAACATGCGGGCCCGCCTCGTCATCACCCTGGTCCTGTCGCTGCTGCTGGTGTCGTGTGGGGATGACGACGGTGTGTTCTCGACGGTGACCACCGGCGCGGGGGAGACCACGACCACCACCGGCGCCGTGACCTCCTCCACCGAGCCTCCGACGAGTACGACGACCACGGAGGCGGTGACGACGACCGAGGCGCCGACGACGACCACCACCACGACCCTCCCGGCGGAGCCGGTGTGGATGCGCGTGGCTGACGACGGGGCGGTCTTCGGCGGCGCGGATGACCAGGGGATGATGGGCGTGGTGGCGGGCGGCTTCGGCGTGGTGGCCGTCGGCTACGACTATTCGGGTGGTGACGGGGACGCGGCGGTGTGGACCTCCGGCGATGGATCGGCCTGGAGCCGGGCGGCCCACGACGAGGCCTCGCTCGGCGGCAACGGCGACCAGGAAATGACCAATGTGGTGGTGGGGGGCCCGGGATTCGTCGCCGTCGGCTGGGAGTACTCGGAAGAGTCCGATGCCGCCGTGTGGACCTCCGGGGACGGGTTGGCCTGGACGCGGGTGCCGCACGACGAAGGCGTCTTCGGCGGCTACTGCCATCAGGCCATGTGGGACGTGGTGGTGGGCGGCCCGGGCCTGGTGGCCGTGGGCTCCGACTGCTCCCATGGAGATCGGGATGCGGCCGTGTGGGTGTCGGCCGACGGGTTGGCCTGGTCGCGGGTGCCACACGACGGGGCGATCTTCGGCGGCAGCGCCGAGCAGGGAATGGACAGCGTGGCGGTGGGGGGGCCGGGTCTGGTGGCGGTGGGCTACGACTACTCCGGCGGGGACTGGGATGCGGTGGTGTGGGTGTCGGCCGATGGGCTGGCCTGGTCGCGGGTGGCCCACGACGAGGCCATCTTCGGCGGCGCGGACGATCAGGAGATGTGGAGTGTGGCGGCGGGCGGCCCGGGCCTGGTGGCGGTGGGCTACGACGAATCGGACGGGGACCGGGATGCGGCGGTGTGGACTTCGGCCGATGGGCTGGCCTGGTCGCGGGTGGCCCACGACGAGGCCACCTTCGGCGGCACAGACGAGCAGGAGATGGCGGCGGTGGAGATGTCCGGGTCGGGCCTCGTCGCCGTCGGCGACGACCACTCGGGCGGCAACTGGGATGTGGCCGTGTGGGTCTCGCTGGACGGCTTCACCTGGTCGCGGGTGCCCCACGATCGGCCCGGTGTTCGGCGGCGCCGGCAACCAGTCGACGTGGGCCGTGACCGCGGTCGGAACCGATCTGGTGGCCGTCGGGGAATCCGGCGGGGGCGACGACTGGGATGCCGCGGTGTGGCTGCGCCGCTTGGCTGGGTGAGAAGTGGCGGTAGGGCTGCCAGGGGACTCCTCCTCTCAGGGGGAGGTCGCGACGCGGGCACCGCCGCGTGAGCGGGACAGAGGCTGAGGCCCCGCGACGGCCGGGCCCGTCGAATAGACTCGCCGCGGGGTGCCGAGAGCATCCCCGGAGGCCGAGGATCACGCGGAAGGGGACACCATGCGGGCCCGCCTCATCATCACCCTGATCCTGGCGCTGCTGCTGGCGTCGTGTGGGGACGACGACGGGCTGACCTCGACCAGCAGCGACGGAGGATTCCTCACCACCACGACGACCACCAACGGGGAGACCAGCGACCACCGGTGGGGTCACCACCACCATGGGCCCCGGTGGGCAGTCGGGGTGGATCCGAGTGCCCCACGATGAGGCCGTGTTCGGCCCGGGCCTGGAGGGCTTCTACGCCGTGATGTGGGGGGTGACGGCGGGCGGTCCGGGGTTGGTGGCGGTCGGCTCCCGCTTCGTGGGGGGCGACTACGCCACGGCGGCCGCGGTGTGGACGTCGTCCGATGGCGTCACCTGGTCCCTGGTTGCGCAGGACCCGGCGGTCTTCGGCGGCTGGAACATGGAGGAGATGCAGGGGGTGGCGGTGGGGCCGCAGGGCCTGGTGGCGGTGGGGTGCCGAGTACCAGGGTGAAGACTGCGATGCGGCGGTCTGGACGTCGCCCGACGGGTTGGCCTGGAGCCGGGTCAGTGATCCGGGTGTTCTCGGCGGCCCCGGCTGGCAGAGGATGCATGCGGTGACGGCGGGCGGTCCGGGCTGGGTGGCGGTGGGCCACGACGACTCCGGGGAGGACTGGAACGCGGCGGTGTGGACCTCGCCGGACGGGGTCGCCTGGACCCGGGTGCCGCACGACGAGGCCCTCTTCGGCGGCGAGAACGACCAGGAGATGTTCGGGGTGATCGCGGCCGGCCCGGGCCTGGTGGCCGTCGGCGCCGACTACGACAGCGCCCGCGGTGTGGGTGTCGCCCGACGGGCTGTCCTGGGAGAAGGTGCCCGGCGATCGATTCTTCGCTGACCCTGCGCTCGCCGACGCCGACATGCTCATGCGGGCGGTAGCGGCCGGGCCGATGGGCCTGGTGGCGGTCGGCTACCGGGACCCCTGGGAGGCGGAGAACCCCGTCGAGGAGACGGATGCGGCCGTCTGGGTCTCGGTCGACGGGCTCGGCTGGACGTTGGTCTCCGAGGATGTCGCCACCTACGGCGGGCCCGGCAACCAGGAGATGGTGGCGGTGACGGCCGGTGGTCCCGGCCTGGTCGCCGTCGGCTCGGACTACTCGGGCGGTGACGGGAACGCCGCGGTGTGGACCTCGGCCGATGGGACCACCTGGTCGCGGGTGGCCGATGACGCCGTGTTCGGCGGCTCGGGCGATCAGCAGATGGCAGGGGTGGCGGCGGCCGCCCCGGGCCTGGTCGCCGTCGGCCTGGACGGGCCGGGCGGGGTCGGATGCGGATGCCGCCGTGTGGCTGGGCCCGGCCTCCGACTAGGGCTTACTCCACCCCGAAGTAGTCCCGCATCCTCTCGTCGAGCCCGGGCGGGGGCTCAAACAACTCGAGCAGCACGCCGTCGGGCGCCTCCACCATCGAGTAGCGTCCGGCGCCGGTGTCCTTGATGGGCCGGGGCTGGAAGCCCGCCTCGGTCAACTCGGCCACACACCGGTCGAGATCCTGCACGCACATGCCCAGGTGGTTGACGGGACCGCGTTGGTTGGGGGGCTGGTCGTAGAAGTGCAGGGCGGACCGGCCCACCCGCATGAACACGTTGCGCGCCCCGGCGAAGTCCATGTCGGCCACTACCTCGCCGCCGAAGTGCTCGACGTAGAAGCGGAGGGCCGCGTCGAGGTCGGTGCTCATCAGGTGGGCGTGGTGCAGGCTGCGCATCCGGCCTCCTTCTCGGGGTGCCGTGGGAAGGTTACGCGGCTCCCACGTACGCGCAGCACGGGTCGGCCGTACCCTGTAGCGTCGCCGCGGGTATGAGAGACGCCGGAGGCTCGCCGCGTGCCACCGGCGGCGGGCAGGGGAGAGAGAGCGACGGAGCGCCTCCCGTCGGCTGGGGCGCCCTTCGCCAGGCCAGACGGGGAGGGAGACATGCACCGTCTATCTGCGAGGCGCCGTTCCCGGTTCATCGTGCTGGGCCTGTTGCTGGTCGTGCTGCTGGTGGGGGCGGCGGATCGAGGCGCGGCGGGCACGGGTACTGTCAAGGTGGTGGTCACGTACCCGGTGAGTGCGGGGGTGTACCGACCGTTGCCCAACGTCGAGGTCTTTCTCTGGGCCGCGCGCGCCCCTACGCCTGCACCAATGCCGCGGCGTCGCCACCTTCACCAGCATCCCTGCTGGCGGTGGACTCGCCACCGCTCAGCGGCCCCAGCATCTCAGTCCCTGCACTGCTCCAAGTTCCGGCCGAGTTTCTCATAGCCGACGACAAGCCTGAAGATGTACACCGTCCGCCAGGGAACGGCATCACCCTGGCGTGCGGCGCGCTACCGCAGCCGATCCAGCTCAGGGCAGGAGCGCCCCCGGCGGATGCCCGTCACCCTCAAGGTGATCGCCTGCTGCGGCGAGACCCCCACCATCATTGGGACCGCGGCCGCCGAGACCCTCCACGGGGACGCCGGGCATCGACGTAGTCAGCGCCGGCGCCGGCCGATCGACCGTCGATCTAGAGCATGGGTGCGGGACGACTTCCTGTGCGGCGGCCCCGGCCGCGACCGCATCCTCGGTGGTGCCGGCAACGACGCCCTCTTCGGGGAGGCCGGTAACGCGTCGGCGAGGCAACCGTGGCCTCGTTCGCGGCAGTTGGGCACCGACGTCGCCTACGGCGGTGCCGGGTCGACTCCTGCGACGCCGAGTTCGAATCGAGCTGCTGAGGGTTGCTCGGCGCGGTTCATAAATCCGGCACAAGCGCCGGAGGGCGAGGGTAGATTGCGCCCGACTTCGCCTGGCGGCGCGGCCAGCGGGCGGAGGGTTCGGGAGGGCGTGTGACGGACGGCCCGTTCGCCGCCCTCGCCGGGGACGAGGGAGGGGACGTTAAGGCGCTTGAGTCTGGAAGCGCGCACCGTCGTGATCCTGCTGATCGACGTGAGAGACATGGAGTTCTTCGCCGGCGTGCCCAGCGGCTGATCACGGCGGCGGGCTACGAAGTGACCATCCCGACGTTCTACTTCGACTTCGCGCGGCCAGCGTCGTGCTGGTCACGCCGCTCGAGCGTATCCGGGAGCTGCTGCCGTCTCCCCGGCTGTACCCGCTCCGCCTCACTCCCCGCTCCGGGGTGACGGTGGTCGCGGCCTACCAGTACCGGGACACCGACTCGGCCCATACAACGAGGTGGCCATCGGCTTCCCGGTCACCGTCGACCGCAATTCTCCGGTGCTGACCGGGCTGCGCCGCTTCCAGGTCGAGGGCGGGTCGGTGTTCATCTGGCAGTTGCCGGTGACCACCGCCATCGCCCGGGACCTCGGGGTGGAGGCGGCCGGCGTACCCCAAGTTCCTGGCCGACATCGAGTTCGCCGACGAGGCCGCGCTGGCTGAGACCTGCCGGGTGTCCGCGGGGAACGGCACATCCTGACGCTGCGGCTGCGGCACCGGAAGCCACCGGCCGCGGGCGGCGCACACGGACGGGGCCCGTCCCCGTCAGGGCGACCGCCTGCTCCGCGGGATGGCCACCACAGCATCCTCGCAGGCGCGCCGCGGCCTTCCACGGACCCGGCGTCGAGCTCGAGCTGGGCGATCATCGCCCTCGCCGACCAGATCCGGCGCTGGAGATGGGCCGGGTGCTGATGGCGTCCTACGCCCCGGCCAACCAGATGATCCTGTCGCCTCCGTTGGAGAGCTGGCCGCTGGCGGGCGGGTGAGGGCAGCTCAGTGCCTGCCGGGGGGCAGCACGTCGTAGCGGCGGTCCTCCCAGCGCATGAACCCGGCGATGGCCCGGGTGGCCAGGTTGCGCAGCCGCCCCGGCGGCCAGGGGACCATCCGGCGGTCGACGAAGAACACCCGGGTGAGGTCGGTGTCCCGCTCGAGCACCAGGTCGCGCACCGTCTGGCCGTGCAGGTGGGTGAGCGACACGCCGTGGCCCACGCAGCCGAGCACGAAGACGTTGTCCGGGGTGCCGGCCTGGCCGATCATCGGGAACAGGTCGAGCGGCGCCGACACCGGGCCGCCCCAGGCGTGGGTGAAGCGGATGTCGGCCAGGGCCGGGAAGGTCAGGCGCAGGTCCTGCGCGCAGCGACTCGAAGACCGCCTCGTTGCGGTCGTGGTCCATGGTGCCGTCGAGGCTGAGCCCCACGTCGCGCCCGCCCCAGACGATGCGGTTGTCGGCGGTGAGCCGGTAGTAGTGGACGAAGTCGCGGAAGTCCTCGACGCCCTCGCGGCCCTGCCAGCGGATCGCCTCGTGCTGGGCGTCGGTGAGCGGCTCGGTCATCACGATGTAGGTCCACACCGGCACCTGCTTGCTGCTCGAGCTGGGCGAACTGGTGCGACCAGGCGTTGGTGGCGAAGACCACCTTGCGCGCCCGCACCCGCCCGCCGGGGGTGGTGAGCAGGGAGCCGCCCGTCGGCCTGCTCGACGGTCTGCACCGGGGTGCGCTCGTAGATCTCGACGCCCTGCGCCGCGACCGCGTCGCGCCACGACCAGGCCAGCTTGGCCGGGTTGAGGATGCCGCAGTTGGGCTCCCACCACGCCCCGCCCACGTAGAGCGGGCTGTTGACCCGCTGGCGCAGCTCGTGGGAGTCGATCAGCGAGATGCCGGTGATGCCCAGCTTGTGGACGAGCTCGATCTCCTTGTAGAGGCGCCGGCGGAACTTCTCCGAGGTGGCCACCCACAGGTAGCCGGGGTGCTCGTAGTCGCAGTCGAAGCCCAGGTCCTCGACCATCCGGTGCACCAGGTCCACCGCCCGGTCGGCGTACTGGTGCGCCTCCACGGTCCGCGCCTTGCCGAAGCGCAGCGCGGTGATGGAGTGCATCATCCCGATCTTGGTCATCGAGAAGCCGCCGTTGCGCCCGCTGGCGCCGAAGCCGACGACGTCGGCCTCGAGCAGGGCCACCCGCAGGCCCGGCTCCGCCTCCTTCAGGAAGTAGGCGCTGGTCAGGCCGGTGAAGCCGGCGCCGATGATGGCCACGTCCACCTCGATGTCGCCGGCCAGGGCCGGGCCCGGCTGGTAGGGACGGGTGCTGAGCCAGTAGCTCTTCTCGGTGAAGGGGACGGCCTCCATGTCACACTCCCTCGGTTGCGCCGGAAGCCGACACTACTCGCCCCCTCCCCCGCTGGGGCAGCGGGGGAGGGCGGGGGGTGGGGGCTTCCTTGGCACCCCGCGGCAGCGGGGGAGGGTTGGGGTGGGGGTTGCCTGGGTGTCCGAGGGGACGGGGGAGGGCCACCGAACCCGTTCCGCCGTCACCTCCTCGATCGAAGACGCGCCTGGCCCCCACAATGCGCGACCCCATCGATCAAGTCGAGGACCCCAAGGTTCATGGCCAGAGCACCAGCGGCCGGCGGGGTGCATCTCGTGGCGGCCGGCCGCCGGGGATGCCAAGATGGCTGTGTCGACTCGGTGGCGGTGTGCCCCGGGGGCGGCAGGCTCGGCGTACATGGGAGGTGAGGCCTTGAAGCGGCTCATGAGGCTGGTAGTACCGGCCGCGCTGGTGGTCGTGCTGGCGGCAACTGCGCCGGCGGGGGCCGTGCAGCAGTGCTACGGCGAGTTGCCGGTCATCGAAGGAACCCTCGGTGACGACATCATCCACGGGACGGCCGGCGACGACGTCATCCAGACCTACGGCGGCAACGACGTGGTCTACGGCCATGGGGGCGACGACAAGATCTGCACCATGGACGGGGACGATCGGGTCGTCGGCGGTGCCGGTCATGACCAGATCTCCGGCGGGTCGGGCCGCGACGTGCTGCGCGGGGGACCCGGCCGGGACGCGCTCGACGGCGACGACGGCAACGACGTGCTCTACCCGGGCCAGGGGGTGGGCGGCTACGCCGACGGCGGCGCCGGTGGCGATCGCATCGTGATCGACGCGGCCGGCGACAACGACGTGTTTGGGGGCGCGGGCCGGGACACGATCGACTTCCGCAACTCACCGACGTCCATCGGTGTCAACCTCACCGTTGGTCACTACGACTCGCTCTTGCCCCCGCCGGCGATCGGTTCGCTCGTGTTCGAGGTGGAGAACGTGTGGGGGTCCGCCTACGACGATTTGATCATCGGCGACTCCCGCTTCAACCGCCTGTTCGGCATGGACGGCGACGACGACCTCGAAGGGCGCGGCGGCAACGACACGCTCGACGGCGGGGACGGCTGGGACGCCCTGGACGGCGGCCTGGGCGTGGACGCTTGTGTGAACGGGGAAGACCTCTCGGCCTGCGCCCCGTGAACGGGCCGGCGCGCTAGGAGTCTGATGAACAAGGTCCCGACCCTCACACCCAGTTCTTCAGCGGACTCCTAGGGCAGCAGCCGCCAGGTTTCGCGCGTGGAGTGCCGCCCCCCAAATCAGAATCTATCCTATGTAAGAACTGTTCCCGGCCAGAGAGCCGTCACGTGCCCGTTTCGCCAACCGAGACCGCTCGCCGCGTCGAGTCCCTCGCCGGGGCATTGCGGGAGAGCGGGCTGCGCCTGACCCACCAGCGGCTGGAGGTGGTGCGCGAGATCGCCGGCACCGACGAGCACCCCGACGTGGAGACCGTCTACCGCGGCGTGCGCGAACGGGTGCCGACCATCTCGCTGGACACCGTGTACCGCACGCTCGGCGCCCTGGCCGACCTCGGGCTCGTCCGGCGGGTCGGCGTCGCGCGGCGGGCCGGCCCGCTACGACGCCAACACCTCCCGGCACCACCACTTCGTGTGCACCCGGTGCGGCCTGGTGCGCGACCTCGAGGGCGCCGGCCTCGACGCCTGGGGGCCGGCCGAGGGAGTCCCGGTGCCGGGCACCGTCGAGTCGGTCGAGGTGCAGTTCAAGGGCATCTGCGCGCAGTGCCAACCGCCGGGTGCCGCCCCGGCTCAGCGAGACGAGCCCCACCGGCCGGCAGATCATGGAAACGGAGCATCACAACGAAAGGAGCGTCACCGATGAGTGACGACAAGAAGCTGACGACGGCCTTCGGGGCCCCGGTCCCGGACAACCAGAACTCGCTGACGGCCGGGCCGCGCGGGCCGATGCTGCTGCAGGACGTCTGGTACCTGGAGAAGCTCGCCAACTTCGACCGCGAGGTCATCCCCGAGCGCCGGATGCACGCCAAGGGCTCGGGCGCCTTCGGCACCTTCACGGTGACCAACGACATCACCCGCTACACCAGGGCGAAGGTCTTCTCGGAGGTCGGCAAGAAGACCGACCTGTTCGTCCGCTTCTCCACCGTGGCCGGCGAGCGCGGCGCCGCCGACGCCGAGCGCGACATCCGCGGCTTCGCCGTCAAGCTGTACACCGAGGAGGGCAACTGGGACCTGGTGGGCAACAACACCCCGGTGTTCTTCTTCCGCGACCCGCTGAAGTTCCCCGACCTCAACCACGCCGTCAAGCGCGACCCGCGCACCAACATGCGCAGCGCCCTGAACAACTGGGACTTCTGGACGTCGCTGCCCGAGGCGCTGCACCAGGTCACCATCGTGATGAGCGACCGCGGCATCCCCGCCAGCTACCGGCACATGCACGGCTTCGGCAGCCACACCTTCAGCCTGATCAACGCCGCCGGCGAGCGCCACTGGGTCAAGTTCCACTGGCGCTGCCAGCAGGGCATCAAGAACCTGACCGACGCCGAGGCCGAGGCGCTCGTGGGCAAGGACCGCGAGAGCCACCAGCGCGACCTCTACGAGGCCATCGAGCGGGGCGACTTCCCCAAGTGGAAGCTGATGGTCCAGATCATGCCCGAGGCCGACGCGGCCACGTACCAGTTCCACCCGTTCGACCTCACCAAGGTGTGGCGCAAGGGCGACTACCCGCTGATCGAGGTCGGGATGATGGAGCTGAACCGCAACCCGGAGAACTACTTCGCCGACGTCGAGCAGGCGGCGTTCAACCCGGCCAACGTGGTGCCCGGCATCGGCTTCTCGCCCGACAAGATGCTGCAGGGGCGCCTGTTCGCCTACGGCGACGCGCAGCGCTACCGGCTGGGCGTGAACCACCACCAGATCCCGGTCAACGCCGCCGCGCTGCCCGGTGCACAGCTTCCACCGCGACGGCGCCATGCGGGTGGACGGCAACGACGGCAGCACGCTCGCACTACGAGCCCAACAGCTACGGCGAGTGGCAGGAGCAGCCGGAGTACGCCGAGCCGCCGCTGGCGCTGGAGGGCGCGGCCGACCGCTGGGACTTCCGGGCCGACGACGACGACTACTACACCCAGCCCGGCCTGCTGTTCCGGCTGATGAGCCCCGAGCAGCAGCAGGTGCTCTTCGAGAACACGGCCCGCGACATGGGCGACATCGCCCGAGGACATCAAGATCCGCCACATCGGCAACTGCCTGAAGGCCGACCCGGCCTACGGCGCCGGCGTGGCCGCCGCGCTCGGCATCCCGCTGAGCGAGGTGCCGGCGTAGCGGGTGCCGGGAGAGGGTCAGGGGGCTCCCCTCTCCCGGCAGCCGGGGAGGGTTGGGGTGAGGGACGGGCGCGGGGGCTGGGCGAGGGTGCGCCGCGTCGCGCCGCAGGGAGAGGCAATTGAGGCTCCCTCTCCCGCGCCGGCGGGAGAGGGCGGTGGGGTGAGGGCTTCCTGCGCCCACGGCTGTGGGGGAGGGTTGGGGTGGGGGAAGGGGACGCCATGAAGCCCATCGACTACAGCCGGCGTACCCGCCCGAGCCCTCAGCGGGCGAAGTGCTCTTCGAGGATGTGCCGGGCCGCCGGGGTGATCTCGTCCCAGTAGGCGTCGGGGGCCTTGGAGACGGTGACGAAGTCGGCGGTCATGAACACGCTGGTCACCCCGGGCAGGGCGAGCAGGGCGGCGGCCGCCGGATGGTCGGCGGGGCGCCCGGCCACGAAGCTCAGCGGGGTGTCGAAGTGCCCGCCGACGGTGAACTTGAGGGCGTTGGGGTTGGGCGTGGGCTCGCCGTGGATCGCCATGTCGCTCCCGTTGGACGCGCGGCGATGGTAGTGGGGGGGATGGGGGGTCGGTGGGGAAGCGCCATGAGTAGGGCCCGTGGGCATGATCGGCCGCAGCCTCGGCCATGCGAGTGCTGTGGTCGTCAGGCCCGTTCGGCTTCCACGTGCCAGATGTGGTGTGGGCGGCGGTCGTGCCGTCGGGCCTGAGGAATCGGGTTGTGTGTGACCGCTGCTTCGACACGCGGCGGCGGATGCTTCGCCTGTTGATGCGGCTGTCACCTGACACAGATGGCTACATGGCGAGTGAGGAACTCCGGGAAATCCGGAGGAGGATTGTCGAAGGCCGAGACCCCAGCGACGAGTCCGATCCCTTCGCTCCCCCCAACTGACGTCGGGCCCAGCTTGCGCGCCGCCTCCCAGGCGGTGTCTGACCGCTGCGCAGCGTGAGCTCGACCGCTAGTTGGGTGTCTCGGCGGGCTCCCTGGATCCGCGTGTTCGTGCTCCGACTCCCTGACTGCGGAGGAGGGCTAGATCGCGCCTGACGGTCGTGGTGCTTGCTCCAAGCGCATTGGCGAGTTCGGGAATCGTGGGGGCGCCGCCTTGGGCCGCTGCCTCAGACAGGAGGCGGAGAAGGCGCTGGCGCCGCCGGCAGGCGGCCTCGCGGATTGCCAAGTCATCGGGTGAACGGAGGGTCCAGGTGACGCTGGTGCGCTCGTCCGGGGCCAGAGGTCTTCCGACGGGGGCACCCACCCGGGCGAGGCTGAACTGGGCTCTTTCGGGTTGCCGGGCGATCCATGCGTCTACGACAGCGCGGTGAGCGGGCACTGTCTCAATGGCCGTCCGCTGACTGGCGTCAGGGAGATCGCCGAGTGACGCGAGCACCTGGGTGTGAGCGATGCCCAAGTAGTAGTCAGCCTCTGCCTGTCGTTGTAGGGCAGCTAGGGCGAGGCTGTGCGCAAAGGCCACCGAGTGCGCTGGGTCGGCACCGGGTTGTGACTCCCGTAGGGCTTCGCTGGTAACGGCCAGTGCCTCCTCGGGTCTGCCTAGGTCAACCAGAAGGCGCCCCTGCAGGGCCTTCACAGACACGGCCAAGTCACGCATGCCCAATCTCAGACAGAGTTCGAGAGCGCTTGCTGCGCGACCTAGCCCATCTCCAGCCAGGCGAGCCTCAAGTTCACAACGGGCCCATTCAGTCAGGACCTGAGCCTCAATCCAGGAGTCGCCAGCCTGACGAGCTAGGGCGAGAGACTCTTCGAGCAGGGCAACAGCCTCTGTCGGCTCACCCTGGCGGTAGCTCACGCTGCCCAGAACTCCCAGACACTGAGCTTGGCCGCGTGCATCTCCCATCTCGCAGTACACCCGAAGGGCCTTGCGAGCGTCGCTGTTGGCGCCGTCATCCTCGCCCAAGACTGCGTGCCGTAGCCATGCGGAATTCGACAGGACAAGCGCCTGACCCCGTCGGTTTCCCAAATGCTCGTATGCTCTCGCTGCCTCTTCGAACGCACCGCGAGCCGACTGTGGCTTGTGGCTGAGAGCGTAGAGAATCCCGAGGTTCATCTGGTAGACGGCTTCACCGTGGCGGTAGCCAATCGCCCGGCTGGTCTCGAAGGCGCGTAGGAGTGCAGACTCGGCCAAGTCGGATTCACCGCGCTCCATGCGCAGCGTGCCGAGCATTCCGAGAACTTCCGCTTGGCCGCGATCGTCTTGCAGCTCTCCATAGAGGGCGAGAGCGGCCAGCAGCTGGGGTTCTGCCTCATCGAAACGCTGGAGGTCAAGGAGGTTCTGTCCCATTGCGTTGCGAGCATCGGCTTGCTGACGGAGATCGGCACCGCGCAATGAGGCAGCCTTCTCTAGATACAGCACGCCATCGATTGCGCGCCCGGCGAAGCAGGCAATCATTCCGAGAGTGCTGAGTGCAGCGACCTGCCGACCTGGGTCACCCGCAGCGGAAGCCAAGGTGACCGCACGGCGGGCCTCTGCCTCAGCCTCGGGAAGGCGATCGTGGTGTGCGAGCCACCACGATCGACGGCGGATGACATCCACTACCGCGCTGCCCGATGCACATAGCTGCATCTCGGCTAGGACCTTCTCCTGATCGGCCCGCCGGGCAAGCAGATCCAGTGTCTCCTCAAGGCGCGACAGCACGCGGAATCGCTGTGCCGGGGAAACCTCTCCTTGCGCCAGCGCTTCCGCTGCCTGGGCCAGGTGATCGACCGCCGTGGAGTAGGCCGAAACCGAGATGGCTCGGACTGCCGCCTGCTCAAGGTAGACCGCCGCCCGGTCTGGTAGGCCTCCTGCCCGGAAGTGATGAGCCAACAACTCCACCTCTTCGGGGCGGTGGGCTTCGATGACGGCGGCCACCCGACCATGTAGGGCCGGGCGCGTGGCCGCCGGCAGGTCGTCGTAGAGGACGCTCCGAAGCAGTCCGTGGCTCAGTTGGTAGCGACCGGATCGGCCCACCAGGAGGTGCCTCTGGGTCAGGTTGTCAATGCCACGCAACACGGCGGCGTCTTGGAAATCGAGGGCTGCAACTATCTCGGCAAGGGTGAGTTCGCCGTCGTGCACTGACAGAAGGTCCAGCACAGCCCTGGCTTCGACGGGTAGTCCATCGAGACGGTGCCGGAGCAGGGTGCGCAATTCGACACTCAGAGATGAGCGGTCGAGCCCTCGGCACTTCTGCCCGTCGCCGGACCCTATCTCTGCGATGTGTCCGTGCTCGCGCTGGCCTCGCAGTGCCTCGACAACCAAGAGCGGCACACCCCCTGTTTCGCGGAACACTCGGCGTGCTAGCTCGGAGGTGACGTTGGGCAGGCCTAGGCAAGAGCGGACGAGCTGCTCGGTCTGGGCGAGCGAGCACGGTGTCAGGGAGATCCTCGTGCACGACGGACGCTGGCTGAGGGCGCGAAGCAGTGCCCAGATCTCGGATCGATCGCGGGCATCGGTGTGTCGATAGCTGACGGCGACCAGGAGTCGGTGGCTTTCGGTACGTGCTGAGAGGTGAGCCAGGGCCTGGACGGTGTCGTTATCGGCCCAATGCATATCGTCGAGCACAACCATCAAAGGCGAGATGTCGGCCAGGGTGCAGAAGGCAAGAGTGATTGACTCCATCATGCGTGCCTGCTCGTCGGCAGGGCGGAGGGGCCTCTGCTCCGGCGATCCTGTTGCTCTCGTGTTCCTGAGCGTGGGCACAAGGTGCGCGAGCTGCCTCAGCCACACGGGCTCGAGCCGCTGTGCCAACTGCTGTGCCCGCAATGGAGTGAGTCCTGAGATCAGGGCCTCCGTGAGGGGGGCGTACGGTCCACCGCCGTCGTGGAGGGACCTGCCCCATATGACATCCATGCCTCTCCAGTAGGCGTCCGCGGCAACTTCGCTCAGGAATCGGGTCTTTCCGATGCCGGGCTCGCCTTCTATCAGCGCTAGACCCCCACGAGCCGCAAGGACCGTGTCGAGCTGCTGGAGTAGTGACGATCTCTCTTGTTCGCGCCCGACGAAAGGAACCTGCTCCTGCGCGTCGAGCGGAAGTGCTCCCTTGACTACTACTGGACCGGGTCGTGGGTGTTCCCGCTCGCGGAGGGTCGCTTCGAAGAGCTCGCGGGTAGCTCGGGATGGCTGTGTCCCTAGCTCGTTGGAGAGAATTCGTCGGCACAGCTTGTACTGACGAATGGCATCGTTGTGTCGACCCAGGAGAACGGCCAGACGCATGACGCGCTGGTGGGCCTCCTCCTGAAACGGGTCGAGCTGGGTGAGGCGGAGCGCGTGGACGATGGCCGTCTCGTAGTCGCCTTTGCTCATCATGATGTCCGAGAGCCTCGCAGTGGCCCGCAGAGAGTCCCTGCGGAGCCGCTCTCTGTCGGGTAACGCCCAGTCGTCGTAGAAGCCCTCCAGAAGGTCTCCTCTGTACAGCCCCACCGCAGTCTCAAGGTTCTCGACCTCGGCTAGAGGGTCCGATGCCATCGCAGCGTCGGCGCGTCCTAGCGCCAGCTCGAACTCCTGTACGTCGAGCCAGTACTCGGCATCGAGGTTCAGATGTACCGCATCCCCTGCAGTCAGAAGGAACGGCGGGCTGGGTGTTCCGCCCTGGCCAATGTGGGTTCTGATCTGCCACAGCGCTTGGCTCAGGCGCCGCCGTGCCTGTGTGTCAGGAAGGTCGGGCCAAAAGGTGCCCGCCAGGAAGTCTCGGGTGTGTGCCCGCTCCCGGTTCATCAACAGAAACGCGAGGAGAGATCGTCCGGCCCTTGAGGGGATTGGGTCCAGCAGCACATCATCCTGGTCGAGCTTGAAGCCGCCGAGAAGGCTGATTCTCAGGATCCCCATATCAGCAAAGTAGCGGACCGAGAACCGGTTGGGCAGGGCGACGATGCACGCGCTGGGCTCGTTTGGGCAGTCATGGCCCGCGAGTGCAGCGGCCGTGTCAGGTCTTCCCCGCAACGAACGATCTGCTGGGTTCAGTCGATCTGCGTCTGCCCAATCCACATCGGGTCCCGCCGACCCTGCCTACTCCTCCCTCCCCCGTGACCCGCGCCCTGCGCCCCGCACTCCGACTCCCCCCAGTGGCCGGCGCTGGCGCTCATCCTCAGCGTCACCGGGGTGTCGCAGTTGACCTTCTCGGCCGTGCCGCCGGTGCTGCCCGAACTGGCCACCGCCCTGGGGGTGTCCCGGGGGGCCATCGGGGTGGTGCACGGCATCGTGGCCGTGGCCGGCATCTTCCTCTCGGCCTACCTGGGCTACCTGGCCGACCGCTTCGGGCGGCGGCAGGTGGTGCGCTTCGCCCTGCTGATCTACGGGGCCTTCGGCAGCGCCTGCTTCTTCGCCCACGACTTCTGGCTGCTGCTGGGCCTGCGCCTGGTGCAGGGGGTGGGGGCCACGCTCTTGATGAGCATCGGCATCGTGCTCATCGGCGACATCTTCAGCGGCCCCCGGCGGCGCTGGGCGATGGGCCTCAACGTGGGGACCATCACCGTCGTGGGCACCATCGGGCCCATCGCCGCCGGGGTGATCGGGGCGGGGGGCACCTTCCGCCCCTTCCTGCTCTACCTGCTCGCCTTCCCGGTGTGGGTGGCCGCCGGGCGCCTGGCCGGCCCCGGCGAGCGACGTGACCCCCGCCCGGCCCGTCGCCCACCTGCGGGAGGCCCTGGCCGACCTGCGGCAGCGCCGGCGGCTGTCGGACTTCCTGGGCATCCTCCCCCTGTCGATGGTCACCCTGGCGGCGTACCTGGGGCTCACCCAGGCGGTGGCCCCCCTGTTCCTGGAGCGGGCGTACGGCCTGAGCACCACCCAGCGGGGGCTGCTGCTGGCGGTGGGGGCGGGGATGAGCAGCCTCGCCTCGCTGGCCTCGGGCCCGCTGGCCAACAGGCTGCGGCCCGCCCGGGTGATGGCCCTCGGCCTGGTGCTCGAGGTGGCCGGCTTCACCGTCATCGGCCTCGCCCCCGCCCTGTGGGTGGTGGCGCTCGGGCTGGCCCTGGTCGGCGCCGGCTACGGGTCGTTCACCCCGGTGCTGCAGACCTTCGCCACCTCGGCCGGCCGGGCCCGCCACCGGGGGGTGCTGGTGGGCACCTGGGTCACCGGCAACCGGGTCGGCATGTTCGCCGGGCCCTGGGCGGCCACCGCCCTGGCCGGGGCCATCGGCGAGCAGGACTCCTACCTGGTGGGGGCCCTGGTGGTGGGGGCGGTGGCGGTGGCCTGGGTGCCGTTGCGGCGCCTGGCGGCGGCCCGGCTGCGCTGAGGAGTGGGTCTGGCGCTGAGGCGCCCCGGAGGGGGCAGGGGCGCCCCAACGCAGGCGGGTTCACGCTCCGGCTGCCGCATTCGCCATGGCCAGTGCCGGATCCGTCGAGGTGCCTGGCGGCCGCTCGGCTGCGTTGAGGAGGGGGCTCGACCTGAGGCGCAGCAGGGCGGAAGCGACAGGCGCCTCAGGGCGAGGGGACTCAACGGCGGGCGGCCGCCAGGTTCTCCATGACCACGCCCATGGTCCTGGCCAACTGCGTGGTGGGGCTGAACACGATCACCTCGGTGCCGGCGAACAGCAGCGGGATGTGGCCGGGGCGGGCGTAGAAGGCCTGGCCGGTCGGTGACCACGTCCTCGTAACGGGTCAGGAAGCCCTCGATGGCCTGGGTCTGCGAGGCGGTGTCCCTGGAGAAGACCGGCATGTCCTGCTCCCGTCCGTAGGAGCCGACGGTATGCCGGGGCTGGTCGCTAACCCAAGGGGTTTCTGGCGAGGGGCCCGTGGGCCCGGTGTGCCTCCCCAAACCGGAGGCCGGGAGAGGGAGAGACCCTGCTCTGCCCCCTCCGCGCCGCCCTGCGGCGAGAGGCGCGCCTCCCCCGCCGCCGCGGGGGAGGGCGTTCCCAGTCCTCCCCGGCTACAGCGGGGCGTCACGGAAGCCCCGCCCTCGCCATCCTCGTCCGCCACGGGCAGGGCGGAAGCCCTCTCCCTAACCCTCTCCCGCCCCCGGGGGAGGGCGTGCCTCAGGCCACCAACTCGGCCAGGTTCTCCCGGGTGATGCCGAAGGTCTTCTTCAACTCGTCGGTGGGGCTGAACTTGACCAACTCGGTGCCGGCGGCGAGCCAGGCGGTGTGACCGGGCCGGGCGTAGAAGGCCTGGCCGGCGGTGATCACGTCTTCCCCGTCTTCGTAGCGGTAGATGAGCTTGCCCGTGAGCACCACTCCCCAGTGGGGGCAGGGGCAACGGTCGCCGGGCAGGCCCTTGTCCAGGGCGGCGTAGTCGTGGTCCTCCGTGTAGGTCTCGAAGGTGACGGTGTAGCCGTCGATCTCGGCGAACCGGCGCTCCAGGCCGGCCAGCCGCTCGACCCGTTGGGCTTCATCCTTGGAAATGGGGGTCATTCAGGCGCTCCATTCGTTTTCGTACCGACACCGTATACAGGAGGCGGTGGCTAGCGGGAGGGGTGGCGGGCGGCCCGCCCGGCAGGACTGATCGGCGCTGACGGGGTGGGGAGGCCCGGCCGCCCGGGGGACGGCAACTCA
>CAWCKE010000007.1:0-356062 GCA_963796115.1 uncultured Acidimicrobiia bacterium | reverse complement strand
CAGATCGCCGCGGTGATCGTCGAGCCCATCCTGGGCAACGCCTTCGCCATCATGCCCGAGCCCGGGTACCTGGAGGGGCTGCGGTCGGTGTGCGACGAGTACGAGACGATCCTCATCTTCGACGAGGTGAAGACCGGTTTCCGCATCGGCCTCGGCGGCGCCCAGGAGTACTTCGGGGTCACCCCCGACCTGGCCACCTACGCCAAGTCGATCGGCAACGCCTACCCGGTGGCTGCGATCGCCGGGCGGGGGGAGGTCATCCAGGCTTGGGCCAAGGGCGGCATCGGCCAGGCGGGGACCTACTCGGCCAACTCGGTGGGGATGGCGGCGGTCACGGCGACCATCGCCCAACTCAAGACGGGCAGGCCCTACCGGAAGATCGAGAAGGCGGGCAAGGCCCTCATGGCGGGCTTCGCCGCGATCTGCGCCGAGCAGGGGGTCACCGCCCACCTCCTCGGGGTGCCGGCCATGTTCGGCCTGGTCTTCAGCGAGAAGCCGCCGCGGGACTTCCGCGACGCGGTCAACCACAACGACGAGCTGTACACGGAGCTCACCCACGGGATGATCCGGCGGGGCGTGCTGCCGGTGGACGACGCCCTGGAGCCCTGGTTCCTGTGCGCCGCGCTGAGCGACGAGGACGTAGCGACGACCCTGGCCGTGTTCGAGGAGTCGCTCAAGGAAGCCAAGCACTGAGAAGGAGGACTTCGTGAGGATCGCTCTGTTGGGAGCGGGCATCATCGGCCGGGTGGTCGCCCGCGACCTGGCCCGCTGGGACCGGCCCGACCAGGTCGTGGTAGGCGACCTGGACGGGGGGCGAGCCGCGGCGGTGGCCGGGGAGCACGGCTTCGAGTCGGCAGCGGTGGACGTGCGCGACCCCGCCTCCCTCGACGCCTATCTCGCCGGGGCCGACGCGGTGATCAACTCCGCCCAGTACGAGGTGAACCTGCCCGTGATGGAGGGGGCGCTGCGGGCCGGCGCCCACTACGTGGACCTGGGCGGCCTGTTCCACACCACCCGCAAGCAGTTGCTGCTCGACGACCGGTTCAAGGCGGCCGGGCTCACCGCGGTGCTGGGCCTGGGCTCCTGCCCGGGCATCGCCAACGTGCACGCCGGGGACCTGGGGGAGCGGCTCGACAAGGTGCGCTCGGTGATCATCTACAACGGGGCGACCACCGACCCCTCCGACACGCTGAAGTGGCCCTACTCGCATCTGGACCATCTTCGACGAGATCACCATGCCCCCCATGGTGTTCCGCGACGGCCAGTTCATGGAGGTGGAGCCGCTGTCCGAGGAGGAGCTGTTCCCCTTCCGCGAGCCCATCGGCTACCGCAAGGCCCACCTGTCGCTGCACTCCGAGGTGGCCACCATCCCCCTGAGCCTGGCCCACAAGGGGATCCAGGCCTGCGAGTTCAAGATCCACTTCTTCGGGTTCTCCGAAGGGGCCCTGCGCAAGCTGCAGTTCCTGGCCTCGCTGGGCCTGGCCTCCACCGAGCCGCGCCGGGTGGGCGGGGTGGAGGGAGTGGTCCCCCGCCAGCTGCTGGTGGACCTGCTCGAGGAGCTCAAGCCCGAGCCACCCAAGCACGCCGGGTTCAAGGACATCGCCACCGTGGCGGAGGGGGAGCGGGGCGGGCGCCCGGTGCGTCTGCGCCTCGACACCACCGCCTGGCCGTCGGAGAAGCTCGGCGCCGCCGGGGGCACCATCGTGGTCGGCTGCCCGCCGGCCATCGTGGCTCGCTGGCTGGCGAGCGGCCAGCTCAAGGGCCCCGGGGTGAAGCCGCCGGAGACGGCGGTGCCGCCCGGCCCGTTCTACGTGGAACTGGCCCGCCGGGGCATCCAGACCAGCCTGACCGAGGAGACGATGCTGGCCGGCTGATCTCGGGGGAGGACGGAGGGTGCGCCCGGCCCCGCCGGGCGCACCCTCGCGAGACGGGGTCGGCTGCCTCTACCGGCTGCCCAGGACGGCGGGGACTTCGAGCCCGGGCGGGACGCCCCGGCTCGGGGACGGCCGGGCCGGCGGCCAGCCGCAGCGGGATGACCCCCGCCCAGCAGGGCAGGGACAGGTCGGCCTCGTGGTCGTGGGCCGGTCCGGAACGAGCCCGCAAGGAGATGCCGGTGATGGTGAGGGCGACCACCGCCGTGCCGGCGACGTCGGCGGGGGAGGGGGTTCGGCCCCGCTCCCAGGCCCCCGGGGTGATGCGCTCGGTGATGGCCCGCAGCGCCGCCTCCTTCTCCGCAGGGTCGTCCACGGGGCGGCCGGAGCCGGAGAGGAGCACCGAGCGGTAGTTGAGGGCGGTATGGCAGGGGCAGCGGGCGACCGCGATGCTGTCGAGCACCACCGCGTTGATGCACAGCGGCTTGCCCGAGCCCACCGCCCTGAGGAGGGCCCCGTCGGGCGAGCCGTGGAGGTAGAGGGTGTCGCCCACCCGGCCGTGCAGCGCCGGGAGGACGACCGGCTCGCCCGCCTCGACGAACCCGACGTGGCAGATGGGGGCCTCATCGAGGACGGCGAGCGCGGCCGCCTGCTGGGCGGGGTTCGGGAGGGGGGAGGGGCCCACGGCGCCAGGCTAACGGCCCGATCGGGCGCCGCCGCCGCGCGGCGCGGCCCGGATATGCTCGCGGCGTGCCTGCCGCCGATCGCCCCGGTGCCCGAGGTGGCCATCCGCCCGCTGGAGGGCTGGGGCGACTACGCCGCTTGCCTGGAGTTGCAGCGGCTGGTCTGGGGCGAGGACCCCCGGGAGCTGGTGCCGCCCACCCTGCTGGAGGTGACCCGCCGGGCCGGCGGCGTGCTGGGCGGGGCCTTCGACCCCGACGGCAACCTGCTCGGGTTCGTGTACGGGATGCCCGCCCTGCGCGACGGCCGGCCGGCCCACTGGTCGCACATGCTGGCAGTGCGCCCCGAGGCGCGCCGGCTGGGGCTGGGGGTGGCCCTCAAGCGGTGGCAGCGGGACCGCCTGCGGGAAGCGGGCGTCGACCGCGCCTTCTGGACCTACGACCCGCTGCTGGCGGCCAATGCCCACCTGAACCTGAACGTCCTGGGCGCCCGGGCGGTGGAGTACGTGGCGGACTTCTACGGGGCGGAGGTGGGCGACGCCACCGGCTCCGACCGGCTGGTGGTGGAGTGGGACCTGACGGCGGGGGAGCCGGTGCCGGCCGCGCCGGCCGAGGTGGTGCTGGGAACGGCAGCCCCCGGCCTGCCCGCCCTGCCCCGGCTGGGCCTGGCGGTGCCCGAGGACTTCGGCCGGCTGGCCCGGGAGGACCCGGGTGCCTCCCTCCGCTGGAGGGAGTGGAGCCGGCGGGCCTTCACCCGGTACCTGAGCGCCGGCTACCGGGTGGCCGGGTTCCGGCGCGACCGCCTGCCCCACTACGTGCTGGAGGCGGGCGGGTGATCACCCTCACCCGCCTCGTGCTGCGGGAGATCGCCCTCTCCCTGCGGGAGCCGTTCCGCACGTCGTCGGGCATCACCCACCACCGCCGCATCCTGCTGGTGGAGGCGTACGACGCCGATGGGGCCCTGGGCTGGGGGGAGTGCGTCGCCGAGGAGTCCCCCGCCTACTCGCCGGAGACGGTGGACACCGCCCGGTCGGCCATCACTGCCTGGGTGGCGCCGGCCGTTCTGGGCCGGCCGTTCGCCGGGCCCGAGGCGGTGCACCTCGCGTTGGAGAAGGCCTTCCGGGGCCATCCCATGGCCAAGGCGGCGGTGGAGATGGCGGCCTGGGACCTGGCGGCCCGGCAGGCGGGCGTGCCCCTGGCCCGGCTGCTGGGCGGCACGCGGGAGCGGGTGGAAGTCGGCATCTCCCTCGGGATCCAGCCGACCGCGCAGGCCCTGGCCCGGCTGGCGGCGGCCGCGGTGGCCGAGGGCTACCGGCGGGTGAAGGTGAAGGTCGCGCCGGGGGAGGACGTGGCTCTCGCCGCCGCCGCCCGGCAGGCCGTGGGAGACGCCTTCCCGCTCTCCCTGGATGCCAACGCCGCCTACACGCTCGCCGACCTCCCGGTGCTGCAGCGCCTCGACGCCCTGTCGCCGGCGATGATCGAGCAGCCCCTGGCGGCCGACGACCTGTCGGGCCACGCCCGGCTGCAGGCGGTGCTGCAGTCGCCGATCTGCCTGGACGAGACGGTCACCTCGGCGTCGTCGGCGGCCGACGTGATCGCCTTCGGCGCCGCGGCGATCATCAACATCAAGCCGGGGCGAGTGGGCGGGCATGCCGAGGCGCGGGCCATCCACGACCTGGCTCAGCGGCACGGGGTGCCGGTGTGGTGCGGGGGCATGTTGGAGAGCGGCATCGGCCGGGCCCACAACGTGGCCCTCGCCTCGCTGCCCGGCTTCACCCTCCCCGGCGACCTCAGCCCCAGCCGGCGCTACTGGAAGCGGGACGTGGTGCACCCCGAGTGGGTCATGGCCGGGGGCTGCCTGGCCGTCCCCCTCGATCAGCCGGGCATCGGGGTCGAGGTGGACCGCGAGTTCCTGGAGACGCAGACGACCTGGCGGGCGGAGCTGCGGGCGGGTGGCGCGGCAGGGTGACGGGGGGCGGCGGCGTCGGCGCAGCTGCTAGACGCTCATCTGAGCGGGGGCGGCTGCCCCGCAGGCGGCGGCCAGCTCGGCGGCGCGGTGGGTGCTCTCCCAGGAGAACGTGCCCTCGCCCCCTTCGCCGGGGGTGCGGCCGAAATGGCCGTGGTAGCTGGCGGGCTCGAAGATGGGGCGGCGGAGCTCCAGGTAACTGATGATGCCGCCCGGGGTGAGCGGGAAGGCCTCGCGGACCAGGCGCTCGATGGCGGCCTCGTCCACCACCTCCGTCCCGGCGCAGTCGACCGCTACCGAGGTGGGGTCGGGCATCCCGATGGCGTAGGACAGGTGCACCTCGCACTGCTCGGCCAGGCCGGCCGCCACGAGGTTCTTGGCGATGTGGCGGGCCATGTAGCTGGCCGAGCGGTCCACCTTGGTGGCGTCCTTGCCGGAGAAGGAGCCGCCTCCGTGGGGGGCCCAGCCACCGTAGGTGTCCACGATGATCTTGCGGCCGGTGAGGCCGGTGTCGGCGGCGGGGCCGCCGTGGCAGAAGGGCCCACCCGGGTTCACGTGGACCAGGATGCCGTCGTGCCACCACTCGCCGAGGGCGGGGCGGAGCACGTGCTCGGCCAGGGCCTCGGCCAGTTCCCCTTGCCGATCACTCCACCAGGGCTGGTGCTGGGTGGAGAGGACCAGCGACTCCACGTGGAGGGGGCGGCCACCCTCGTAAGCCACGGTGACCTGGGCCTTGGCGTCGGGACGGAGGCCGGGCACCAGGCCCTCCCGGCGGGCCGCGGCCTGTCGGGCGACCAGGCGGTGGGCCAGGACGATGGGCAGGGGCATGAGTTCGGGGGTCTGGCGGGTGGCGTAGCCGATCATCATCCCCTGGTCGCCGGCGCCGATCTGCCCGTCGCCGTCCACGGCGCGGGCGATGTCCTCCGACTGGCGTCGCAGGTAGGTGTGCACCGAAGCCCGGGCGGGATCGAAGCCCGTCTGCCACGAGTCGTACCCGGCGGCGGCGATGGCCCGGCGCACCACGGCCGGCAGGGCACGGCGGGCGGGCGGCGGGTTGGCGGTGATCTCGCCGGCCAGGATCACCCGGCGCCCGCTGATCAAGGCCTCACAGGCCACCCGGGCCTGCGGATCGCAGCGCAGCACGTGGTCGAGCACGGCGTCGGCGATGCGGTCGGCCACCTTGTCGGGGTGGCCCATGGAGACCGATTCGGAGGTGAAGGTGCGGCGGCGCGGCGGCATACCAGGCTTTTCGGCGATCGACCGGCGAGGATAGCCGCCGGGTGCAGCCCCGACGCGGACCCGGCGCGGGGGGCCAGGCGGGACAGGGCCCCCGCCCGCGCTTCGCCGACCTCGATAGCCCACGGTGAGCATCCCGAGCGGGGTGACTCCGTGCTTCGGGCAGAGGCCTGCTCAGCCCCCGCCGGCCCAGTTGGGGGCATCCAGGAGCAGGTCGCGGGCGGCGGTCGGTCCCCATGACCCCGCCGGGTACGGGTGCACCGGCAGGTCGGCGTCGAGGATGGGGTCGTACAGGCGCCACGCTTCCTCGGCCTCGTCCCTCCAGACGAACAGGGTCTGGTCGCCCTCCATGACGTCGAGCAGCAGGGTCTCGTAGGCCTCGGGGATGGGGCCGAAGGCGTCGGCGTAGGCGAAGTGGAGGGGGACCGAGCGCAGGCGGGAGGTGTCCCCGGGCTCCTTCACCTCGATCTCGAGATCGAAGCCCTCGTCGGGCTGGAGGTTCAGGTACAGGACATCGGAGCGGGCCACGCATTGGTCGCTCACCCCGTGGTAGAGGCAGACCGGCGGGGAGCGGAAGCTGACGGCTACCTGGGTGCGGCGCTCGGCCATGGCCTTGCCGGTGCGCAGGTGGAAGGGCACGCCCTGCCAGCGCCAGTTGTCCACGAAGAGGGTGGCGGCGGCGTAGGTCGGGGTGCGCGAGCCGGGGCTCACACCTTCCAGGTCGCGGTAGGCGCCGAGCTGCCCATCGGGGGTGGCGCCCGCCTCGTACTGGCCGAGGACCAGCCGGGCCGGGTCGAGGGGCCGGATGGAGCGGAGGACCTTGACCTTCTCCGCCCGCACCGCATCGGCCTCCATGGAAACCGGGGCCTCCATGGCGATCAGGGTGAGCACCTGGGTGAGGTGGCTCTGCAACATGTCGCGCACCGCCCCGGCCCGGTCGTAGTAACGGGCGCGGCTGCCCACCCCGGAGGACTCCGCCACCGTGATCTCCACCCGGGCGATGCGGTCCCGGTTCCACGAGGCCTCGAACAGCGGGTTGGCGAAGCGGAAGACCAGGAGGTTCTGGACGGTCTCCTTCCCCAGGTAGTGGTCGATGCGGTACACCTGGGGCTCGCCGAAGTGCTCGTGGAGCAGTCGGTTGAGCTCCCGGGCGGCGGCCAGGCTGCGCCCGAAGGGCTTCTCCACCACGAGGCGGGTCCAGCCGGGGGCGTGGGCGAGGCCGGCCCGGCCGAGGCCGGCGATGGTGCCGGGGAAGGAGGCGGGGGGCAGGGCCAGGTAGAAGACCCGATTGCCGGGCAGCGAGTGCTCCGCCTCGACCTCCGCCACCCGGGCGGCGAGGGCGCCGAAGTCGCCGTCGGCGGGGAGCTGGGCGTAGTGCAGGCGCCGGGCGCACCAGGCGTCGGCGGCGGGCCCGCCCAGGCCGGCGGCGGCGAGAGCCTCCCCGGCCCGCCGGCGGAAGGCGGCGTCGCCCAGGTCGCGGGTGCCGGCGCCGAGGACCACGAAGTCGAGGGAGTGGGCGTCGGCCAGGCGGTACAGGGCGGGGAGCAGCTTGCGGGAGGACAGGTCGCCGGTGCCTCCCAGCACGACGAAGAGGTGGGGCTCGGGGCGGTGCCTCATGCGCGGTAGCCGCCGGAGGCGGCGGGGCCGCCGCGGCCGGTCCAGTCGGTGTGGAAGAACTCGCCCCGGGGCCGGTCCACGGCCTCGTACAGGTGGGCGCCGAAGTAGTCGCGCTGCGCCTGGATGAGATTGGCGGGAAGGCGGCTGGAGCGGTAGCCGTCGTAGAAGGCGAGGGCGGCGGAGTAGGCGGGCACGGGGAGGCCGGCGGCTGCCGCCCGGGCCACGGTGCGCCGCCATCCGTCCTGCGCCTCGGCGAGCCGGCCGATGAAGAAGGGGTCGAGCAGCAGGTTGGGAAGGCCGGAGTCCTCCCGGAAGGCCCGGCGGACCTCGTCGAGGAAGGCCGCCCGGATGATGCAGCCGGCCCGCCACAGGAGGGCGATGCCGCCGTAGTCCAGGTCCCAGCCGTGCTCGGCGGCGGCCTGCCGGAGCAGCATGAACCCCTGGGCGTAGGAGACGAGTCTTGGAGGCGTAGAGGGCCTGTTCCAGATCGGCGAGCACGGCCTCCGGTTCGCTCCCCAGGGCCGGGGCGGGCCCGGCCAGGGCGCCGGACGCCCGGCGCCGCTCGTCCCCCATGGCGGAGAGGAAGCGGGCGAAGACGGCTTCGGTGGCCAGGGTGGCCGGCGTCCCGAGGCCCAGCGCGGCCTCGGCGGTCCAGCGCCCCGTGCCCTTCTGGCCGGCGGAGTCGAGGATCCTCTCCAGCAGCGGCCCGCCGTCCCCTCGCGGAAGTTGACGATGTCGGCGGTGATCTCGATCAGGTAGGAGTCGAGCCGGCCCCGGTCCCAGGCGGCGAAGACCGCCTGCATGCGCTCCGGGGAGAGCCCCAGGCCGCGGCGCATCAGGTCGTAGGCCTCGGCGATCAGTTGCATGTCGCCGTACTCGATGCCGTTGTGCACCATCTTGACGAAGTGCCCGGCGCCGTCGGGGCCCACCCAGTCGCAGCACGGGATGCCGTCGGGCGTTCGGGCGGCGATCGCCTGCAGGATGGGGCGGAGCAGCGGCCAGGCGGCCGCCGAGCCCCCGGGCATGATCGAGGGCCCGTGCCGGGCCCCCTCCTCCCCGCCGGAGATGCCGGCCCCCACGTACAGCAGGCCGTGCGCCTCGACCTCCCCGACCCGGCGGGCGGTGTCGGCGAAGTGGGAGTTGCCCCCGTCGACGATGACATCGCCCGGGTCGAGCACCGCCAGCAGCCCGGCGATGATGTCGTCCACCGGTTGGCCGGCCCGCACCATGAGCAGCAGCCGCCGGGGCCGGGCCAGCCGGCCGGCCAGTTCGGCCAACGACCAGGCGGGCAGGATGCCGGTGCCCGCCCCCGGCCCGGCGAGGAACTCCCCGGTGCGGGCGGCGGTGTGGTTGTGGACGGCGACGCCGAACCCGTGGTCGCGCAGGTTGAGCGCCAGGTTCTGGCCCATCACCCCCAGGCCGATCAGGCCGATGTCGGCGGCCGTCCGTCACGATCCTCCCGTTCCGGCGGAAGGCAGGGTACCCGCGCCGGCGGGTCATCACCCGGGCAGCGCCGGCATCGTCCGGGTCGAACAGCCAGGCCTGGAAGAGAGCGTCGAGGTCGCGGCCGGTCAGTTCCTCCGCCAGGCCGATGAAGTCGGCGGTGGCGGCGTTGCCGTAGGCGTAGCGTTCGGCCCAGGCCTGCAGGATGTCCCAGGTGGCCTGGTCGCCGACCTCGACCCGCAGGGCGTGCAGGGTGAGCCCGCCGCGCAGGTACACCGAGTAGTGGAACATGTCCTCGCCGTCCGGCCCGGGGTCGCCGGGGAGGGGGTATGGCCCGCTCGGCCATGAAGGCGTAGCTCCCGGCGACTTCCTGCCGGTAGGCGGCGGGCCCTCCCGAGTGCTCCACCCAGAGCCACTGGGCGAAGGTGGCGAAGCCCTCGTTGAGCCAGATGTCCTGCCAGGTGGTCGGGGAGACGCTGTCGCCGAACCACTGGTGGGCCAGCTCGTGGGCCACCACCGCCTCGCTGGTGGGCCCATAGGGATCGGCGTCGAAGGTGGTCTCGAGGGCCTCGCGGCCGAAGACGCACAGCGTCTGGTCCTCGAGCGCGCCGGGGAGTCCGGGCACCAGCGCGTGGCCGTACTCGGCGAAGGGGTAGGGGCCGAAGAGCCCGGCGAAGAACTCGACCATCTCCCCGACCCGGGTCAGCGGGGCGGGCGGGTCGCCGGCCAGATCCGGCGGCAGGTAGTCGCGCAGCAGCACGCCGGCCGCCGTCCCCCGCTCGACACGGACCAGGTCGCCCACCACCACGGTGGCCAGGTAGGAGGCCATCGGCTCGGCCATCTCCCACACGAAGGTGTTCTCGCCGCTGCCTTCCAGCACCTCCACCAGCGTGCCGTTGGCGGCGACCGTGTTGCCCTCGGGAGCGGTGATGCGGAAGGTGAAGGCGGCCTTGTCGCTGGGGTGGTCGTTGCAGGGCAGCCAGGTGCGGGCGCCGTCGGGCTCGGCGACCACATAGGTGAGGCCCGGCTCGTGCACCCATCCCACGGGCCAGCCGATCGTGAAGAGGCTCTCCGGGACGCCGTGGTAGTCGACCGTCACCGAGAAGCCTTCGCCGGCCGGCAGCACGCCGGCGGGGTCGATGATCAGCTCCGCGTCTTCGCGGGTGAACCCGGCGTCGCCGCCGTCCACGGTGACGGCATCGACGGTGAGGCCGAGCAGATCGAGGTGGAAGCGGTCGAGATCGTCGGTGGCGGCGGCGGTGATGACCACCTCCCCGGCCAGGGTGTTGGCGACCGGGTCCACGACGAGATCGACCAGGTAGTGCTCGACGTCGTAGCCGGGGTTGCCCAGGCCGGGGAAGTAGGGGTCGCCGATGCCCGATGGGTCGCCTGCCGTGGTGGTGGTGGTCGCCGCCGTGGTGGTGGTCGCCGCCGTGGTGGTGGTGGTGTCGACCGGGCCGGTCGTGGTAGTGGTGGAGGAGGTCGCCGGCACGCTGGAGGTGGTGGCCGGGACGGTGGTGGTCGCGAAGATGCCGCCGTCGTCGCTGCACGCGGAGGCGGCCAGGACGATGACGAACACCAGGGCGACGGGGCGGGGCCGGGTCATGGCCCCAGCCTACGGCCCGGCCCCGGATGGCGCGGGGCTCGGGATGGCCGGGGTCAGGCTGCCCGGGGCGGGGATGCCTGCGGCGGGCGCTCCGCCGTCCTAAGTTGGGGGGGTGGACCAGACCGCCGAGCACCTCTTCCGTCGCGCCTTGGAAGCTGCCGCCAAGGCGCTTCGTGACCTGAAGGCCGACCAGATCCCCGCCGACCTGCGCCGGGTGGCGCGTCGCCCCTTGCCGCTGCCGCCGCCGCTGGCGGCGTCCCTGTTGAAGGGCATCGACCGCTACGAGTGGCTGCGGGAGAAGGCACTGGAGGCGTGGCCGGAGGCGGACGGCCAAGGCGGCCGGCCCCGATCAGGCCTCCGCCCTGTTGCTCCTGCGGCCCCCGGGGTGGACGGGGCAGGTAGCCGCCCTGGCGGCCGATCTCGGCGGCGAAGAGACGCGCAGCGCCGGGGAGGACCTGGAGCGCCGCCTCCAAGCCGCGCAGGCCGAGGCGGGGGAGTGGAAGCGGCGGGCGCGGGCGGAGACACAGAAGGCCCGCCGGGAGGCGCGCGAGGCGCGGGACCGGCTCACCGAGGAGCGGGCCCTCCGCCAGGCGCTGCAAGCGGCGCCCGCCCGGGAGGAGGCGGCCCGGGACGATGCGGCCGAGCGCCTGAACGCCCAGGTGGAGGAGAGGACCGCCGAGCGCGACGCGGCGCGCCGCGAGGGCCGCCGGTTGCGCCAGGAGCTGGCCGCGCAGAGCCGGGCCCGGGCGGCGGCCGAGGCCCAGCTGGCAGAGGCGGGCGGGAAGGAGTCGTGGGAGGGCGATCCCCTCGGCCTGGCCGCCTACCTCGATCGGACGGCCGTCATGGCCCGTCCCCCCGCCCCGAGGCACGGCCCCCGAGCGACCGCCGAGGCGCCGACGCTGCGCCTGCCGCGAGGAGTCCGGCCCGACCAGAAGGAGGCGGTCGACTGGTTGGTGGGGCGGACCGAGGCGAGGACACTCATCGTGGACGGCTACAACGCCGCGTTCCTGATAACCGGGTCCCGCGACCCGAGGGCGGGCCGGGAGCGGCTCCTGGCCACCCTGGACAGGCTGCGGCGGGTGGCGCGGGGCGCCCTGCGGGTGGTGGTGGTCTTCGACTCCGGCCTGGAGGCCGCGTTCGACGAAGCGCTGCCCGGGACGGTGGAGGTGCGTTACACCGCCGAGGCCGGTGGAGGCGACCGGGAGATCGCCGAACTGGCGGCTGAGCTGGGCGGCGCCCGGGTGGTGGTGAGCACCGACCGCGAGGTGCGCGAGGCGGCCGAGGTGGCCGGGGCGCTGGCGTTGTGGTCGGAGGCGCTGGTCGAGTGGGAGAAGCGCCGCTGAGATCCCGGGCTACCGGGAATCTGTCATAGGCGGCCCGTACCTTTGTCACTGACGGTCGCAATCGGTTGCCGGGCGGCCGACAACGGCAGAGGAGGTGCCATGCTCATCGACTGCAACGACTGCATCCGGCAGTACACCGGGGCTTGTCGCGACTGCGTGGTCACCCATCTGCTGGACGGCCTCGCCGGGCCCGTCGAGGTCGATGCCGAGCAGGCCGAAGCGCTGGGGGTGCTGGCCGAGTGCGGGCTGGTCCCCGACCTGCGCCTGGTCCGCCGGGCGGCGAACGGCTGATCGGCCCTACGCTGGCGGCGTGGACCTGGTCGCCGCCCTGCGTTCGGCTGCCGCCCGGGCGGGCCTGGCCGCCCTGGGTGTCGCCTCGGCCGATCCCTTCCCCGACACCCGCCGGGCCATGGAGGAACGAGTGGGGGCCGGCCTGCACGGCGGGCTCCGCTTCACCTACCGGGACCCGGCCGCGGCCACCGACGTGCGAACCTCGTTCCCCTGGGCCCGGTGCCTGGTGGTGGGCTCGTGGGGGTACCTCCCGGTGGCCGGCTCCCCGGGGCCGCCCCGGGCGGGGACCGGGAGGGTGGCGCGCTTCGCCACCGCCGACCACTACCGGCCTCTGCGGGCGGGCCTGCAGTCGCTGGCCGATGTGCTCTGCGCCGCCGGTCGGCGGGCCGAGGTGCTCTGCGACGACGCTCGCCTGGTCGATCGGGCGGCAGCCGTGCGGGCCGGGGTCGGCTGGTGGGGCCGCAGCACCATGGTGCTCTCCCCGGGGCAGGGGCCCTGGCTGCTGCTGGGGAGCGTGGTCACCGACGCCGTCCTGCCGGCGAGCCCGCCGAGCCGGCGTAGCTGCGGCACCTGCACCGCCTGCCTCCCCGCCTGTCCCACCGGGGCCCTGATCGCGCCGGGCGTGCTCGATGCCCGGCGCTGCCTGGCCGCCCTGGCCCAGGCGTCGGGCCCCATCCCTCACGAGTATCGCCGGGCCATGGGCGACCGCCTCTACGGGTGCGACGCCTGCCTGGAGGCCTGCCCCCCGGGCCGGCGCTGCCTGGCCGCCGCCCCCGGCGGCCGGGGGCGGGTGGACCTGGCCGGGCTGCTGGCGGCCGACGACGCCTCCCTCCGGCGGCGCTTCGGGCACTGGTACATACCCGGCCGCCGGGTCCGTTACCTGCGCCGCAACGCCCTGGTGGCCCTGGGCAATGCCGGGGGAGGTCGGGCGAGGAGGGTCGCCGCCGACTACCTGGAGCATGCCGACCCGATGCTGCGCGGCCACGCCGCCTGGGCCCTGGGGGCGCTGGGCGGCCCGGATGCCCGGACGGCGCTGAGCCGGGCCGCCGGGCGGGAGAGGCGATCCCTCGGTGCGCGAGGAGATCCGCCGGGCGGCTGCGGAGGCCGAGCGGGGGCCGGCGGGCGGGGGGCACCCGGCGGGGCGGTAGCGTGGGCTGATGCTGCTGGTGGCAGACGTCCACGGGGCCAACCGGGCGCTGGCGCGGGTGGCCCGCTCCGGGGAGCCCTTGGCGGTGCTGGGCGACCTGCTCGACCTGTTCGACTACCGAACCGGCGAAGGGCTCATGGCCGACCTGGTGGGCCGCGACGTGGTGCTCGAGTTCCTGCGCCTGCGGGAGCGGGGGGAGGGTGCCGCCGCCCGGGCGGTGTGGCGGGCCGTCGAGGAGGAGCATCGGGAGGAGATCGCGGCCCGCTTCGACGGACTGGTGCAAGCCGCCTACGCGGAGGTGGCTGAGGCGCTGGCCGGGGCCGAGGCCTACGTCATCCACGGGAACGCCGACGCCGCCCGGGCCGCTGCGGGCCAGCCTTCCGCCCGGCGTGCGGTGGGTGGACGGCGAGGTCGTGGAGATCGAGGGGCTCCGAGTGGGCTTCGTCGGGGGCGGGCCCAACTACCCCGGCAAGCGGTCGGAGGAGGAACTGGCCGAGATGGCTGGCGCGTCCTGGGCGAGGTGGACGTGCTCTGCACCCACGTCGCCCCGGCCGTCGGCCCGCTCGGCCGCGACGTGATCAGCGGCCGCCCCAAGCACTCGCGGGCCGTGCTCGACTACCTGCTGGCTCACCGCCCGCGTTGGCACTACTTCGGGGACGTCCACCAGCCGCAGGCGCTGTCGTGGCGGGTGGGGGAGACGCTGTGCCGCAACGTCGGCTACTTCCGGGCCACCGGCCGGGCGGTGCGTCATGGTTGAGATCGACCTGGACAGGCTGGCCGCCGGGTACGCCCATCGCCGCACCAGCGAGGGGGCCCGGCGCCGGGTGGCGGCGGCCGCAGCGGCCGCGGGCCTGGGCCCGGGGTCGGTCGCCGTCGACGTCGGTGGGGGGCGGGGCGACCACGCCGAGGTGCTGGCGGCCGGGGGCGCCCGGGCGGTGGTGGTGGACCGGTCTCCGGCCATGGCCCGGGCGGCACGGGAGCGGGGGCTGGCCGCCGTGGTGGGGGACGGCCGCTGCCTGCCGCTGGGGGAGGGGACCGCCGACCTGGTCTACTTCCACCTGTCCCTGCACTACGGCGGCTGGGAGGTGATGCTGGCCGAGGCGGCGCGGGTCGCCCGCCCGGGCGGGCTGGTGGTGGCCTGGACCTTCTCCCGCGAGCACTTCCGCCACAGCCTGCTGGCCCGGTGGTTCCCGTCCATCGCGCCCATCGACGAAGCCCGGTTCCCCGACCCCGACCATGCTCTGGGCCCGGATGCGGGCGCTCCGACTGGAAGACGTCACCCAGGTGGCCGAGACGGAGACGGTGTCCAGGCGGGCGGGGGACTGGGAGGCGGCGGTGCGCGCCGGGTTCATCAGCACCCTGCAACTGGTCGACCCGGCGGAGGTGGAGGCGGGCCTGGCCGCCTTCCACGAGGAGCACCCCGACCCCGAGGAGGTGCTGCAGTACCGGCTCTGGTACCGGGGGGTCATGGGGAGGAGGCCGAACCGCTGACGACGGGAACGGCGACCCGAGCCGGTGAGTGGGCCCCAGCCGCGCCGGTGGTCCGGCGTCGGGCCGCGCAAGCCCTCAGCCCGGAGGCCCGCCGGGTGGCGGGCCTCCGCAGGTGGGTCGCGCTGGGGGAGGGATCAGGAGGCGATGCCCACCTTGATCTTGCGAGGGAGCACCTCGGGTCGGCGGGGGATGGTCACCTTCAGGATGCCGTCCTCGGCCTTGGCGGTGATCTCCTCGGCGTTGAGGCCCTCGGGCAGGACCAGCGTGCGCTTGAACTCGCCGCTGAAGATCTCCCGGCGGTGATATCCGGCCTGCTCGGTGGTCTCCTCGAACTGCCGTTTGCCGCTGATGGTCAGGGTGCGGTCCTCGACCGTGATGTCCACCTCGTCGGGCTTGACCCCGGGGATCTCGACGCGGATGACCAGTTCCGTCTCCTGGTCGAAGGCGTCGATACGTGGGGCCCAGGTCGTCGGGGCAGCGGTGAAGCCGTGCTCGAAGAAGCGGTCCATCTCGCTGAGGAGCGAGAAGGGGTCGAACCGGACCAGGTCCATTGTTGCCTCCTTGTGCCTCTGTCTACACCGAATCATATGCATAAACCTACTATACCCCAACTCATATTCCCTTATCCCTCGATTCTGAGGTAAGGGGGATCAGCCCGGCTCGGCCGGTGGCCCGCCAGGGCCGCCCGTCGCCGGAGGTGGGGCCCGAGGGGGGACGGTGCGCCCGGGGCTCCCGGCGTAGGCTGGGCGGCGCGAGGAGGTGGGGCGTTGGCGGTGATCGCCGTGGACTGCGGCGGGACCAATCTGATGTTCGGCCGGGGCGACTCCCCGGCGGGGATCGAGGTGGCCGGGGTGGTGCCCACGCCCCGGGAGACGGCGGCCATCCCCGGCGCGGTGGCCGCGGCCGTGCAGCCGCTCGTCGACGGGTCCGTGACGGCGGTGGGGGTGGGGTGCGCCGGCCTGGTGGACCACGCCACCGGCGACCTGGTCTGGAGCCCTCACTCGCGGGGGTCGGGTTGGGCTGGGCACGGAGGTGGCGAGGGCCACCGGCCTGCCGGTGGTGGTGGACGGCGACGCCAACCTGGCCGCCCTCGCCGAGGCGCACCTGGGGGCTGGAGCCGGCTACCGCGTGGTGCTGCTGGTTGCCCTGGGCACCGGCATCGGAGGCGGCCTGGTCGTGGAAGGGAGGGTGGAGCGGGGCCGGGCCTTCCTGGGTGAGATCGGCCACATGGTCATGGATCCCGCCGGCCCGCTCTGCGCCTGCGGCAGGCACGGTTGCTGGGAGGCCCTGGTCTCGGGCACGAGCCTGGCCCGGGCGGCTCGCCGTCTGGCGGAAGGAGACCCGGCGGGGGCGGTGGCGCGGGCGGCCGCCGGCGCCACACCCCGCGGTGAACACCTGAGTGCCGCGGCCCGGGAGGGCGACGCCGCGGCGGCCGCCGCCCTGGCCGACGCCGGGGAGTGGTTGGGCCGGGGCCTGGCCAACCTGGTGGCGGTGCTCGACCCCGACGTGATCGTGGTGGGCGGGGCGGCGGCGGCGGCGGGTGAGGCGCTGCTCGGCCCGGCGCGGGCCACGCTGAGCCGCGACGGTCGCCGGGGCGGGGTACCGTGCGCCCACGCCGGTGGTCGTCGCCCGGTTCGGCAGCCGCGCCGGACTGGTGGGAGCGGCCCTGGCGGCGGAGGAGGCGAGATGGTGAACGCCGGGCGAACCCTGGTGGGTGCCGCCCTGGTGGCGGTCGGTGCGGTCTACCTGCTCGACGTGGCGGGTGTGATCGAGGCGCGGCGGGGTGATCGGGCGGTGGTGGCCGGTGCTGTTCGTGGCGCTGGGCCTGCTGCAGGCCTACGGCGAGCGGCGCTTCAGCGCGGTGGCCTGGGTGCTGATCGTGGGCGGGCTGCTGCTGCTGGCGGTGACCACCGGGGCTGTTCGGGAAGACCGCCTGGTCGGTGACCTGGCCGATCCTGGTGGTGCTGGCCGGCGCCTGGCTGCTCAGCGGGTGGGGGCGGCTGCGGCGGGGGCAGATCGAGGATCCCGAGTTCTCCCGCCTGTCGCTGTTCAACTCGATGAAGCTGACCAGCCGGTCCGACGGGCCTGCGCCGGGCGGCCCTCACCGCCGTCTTCGGCAAGCTGCGTCTGGACCTCACCGGGGCCAAACTCGACCCGGCCGGCGCCCGGGTGTCGGCCACCTCGGTGTTCGGGCACATCGACGTGATCGTCCCCCAGGGCTGGGCGGTGGAGGTGCGGGGCCTGCCCATCGTCGGCGCCTGGGACGACACGGTGTCCAGGCGGGGCGTGGGGCCGGACAGCCCGCGGCTGGACGTGCACGTGCTGGCGGTGCTGGGCGGGGTGGAGGTCAAGCACCGGCGCCGCTGGGGCCCCGACCCCCGGCAAGCAGCGCTAGGCCTTCGGGGAATCCCCGTTGCCGTGGCCCGGACGTAGAGGCGCTCGATGTACTCCGCGACCATGCGGCTGGCGCTGAAGGGGACGGCGGCGATCATCGCCTCCTTCATCATCGCCACCCAGCGCCGGGGCACCCCGTCGGGGTCCCGCTCGTAGTAGAGGGGAGCCACCTCGTGCTCGATCAGGTGGTAGAGGGTGGCGGCGTCGGCGTCGTCGGAGTGGTGCACCTCCCCGAACCCCCAGCCGTTGCGGCCGTTGAAGCCCTCCAGCCACCATCCGTCGAGCACCGACAGGTTGGGCACGCCGTTGATGGCCGCCTTCATGCCCGAGGTCCCGCTGGCCTCCATCGGGGGCCGGGGCACGTTCACCCAGACGTCGGCCCCGGCCAGCAGGTAGCGGGCCAGCTCCATGTCGTAGTCCTCGACGTAGGCGACGTGGCCCTCGAAGCGCGGGTCCTTGGCCAGCTGCACCACCCGGCGGATCAGGTCCTGTCCCTCCCGGTCGGCCGGGTGGGCCTTGCCGCCGAAGACGATCTGCACCGGGCGCTCCGGGTTGGTGAGCAGGGCCTGGAAGCGGCCCATGTCGCTGAGGAGCAGGCCGACCCGCTTGTAGGCGGCGAAGCGGCGGGCGAAGACCAGGGTGAGGTGGTCCACCGAGAACAGGCGGCCCACCCGGCGCAGCTCGTCGGGCGGCTCCCCGTGGCGGGCCTCCATGTCGCGCAGCCGGGCGCGCACGTGGCGCAGCAGGCGCTGCTTCTGGGCCTGATGGGCCTCCCACAGGTCCTTGTCGGGGATCTCGCGCAGCGCCTCCCAGGCGGGGACGTCGAGGGTGCGCATCGCCCAGTCCTGGCCGAGCACCCGGGCGACGCGGCGCTCGATGACGCCGCCCACCCAGGTGGGCAGGTGCACCCCGTTGGTGACCGCCTCGCTGGGCCCGCCGATCAGGCTGCTGCCAGTCCCGGGTGACCACCTCCCCGTGGCGCCGGCTGACCCCGTTGGTCACCGCCGACAGGCGGATGGCCAGGGCGCCCATGTCGAAGACGCCCGGGTTGGAGTGGGTCCCCAGCGAGGCCGAGGGTGGCGGCGTCGATGCCGAACAGGCGGTCGGCCAGGTAGTGCTGCACCAGGCCGAGGTCGAAGGTCTCGTTGCCGGCCGGCAGGGGGGTGTGCAGGGTGAACACGGTCTGCGCGCGCGCACCTGGGCCACCGCGTCTTCGAAGCGACAGCCCGGCCCCGAGGGCCCGGGAGAGGCGCTGGAGGAGCGAGAAGGCGGCGTGGCCCTCGTTGATGTGCCAGGTGGAGGGCTTCCACCCCAGGGCGTCCACCACCCGGGCCCCCCCGATGCCGAGGACCAGCTCCTGGCAGAGGCGCATCTCGCGGCCCCGCACGTAGAGGCAGTGGGTGATGGGCCGGTCGGCCGGGTCGTTGGAGAGCAGGTCGGTGTCGAGGAGGAGCAGGGGCACCCGGCCGACGTCGATGCGCCAGACGCCCACGTCCACCATCCGCCCGGGCAGCTCCACCTGCACCACCAGGGGGTGGCCGGTGCGGTCGAGCACCCGGCGCAGGGCCCGGCGGGCCACTTCCACCGGGCGGTAGAGGTGCTGCTGGGTGCCTTCGGGATCCACTTCCTGGTGGAAGTAGCCCAGCCGGTAGAGGAGGCCGATCGCGACCATGGGCACCCCCAGGTCGGAGGCGGCCTTGGCGTGGTCGCCGGCCAGCACCCCGAGCCCGCCGGCGTAGAAGGGGAGAGTGTGGTGCACTCCGTACTCGGTGCAGAGGTAGGCCACGCCGTTGGGCAGGGCGTCGGGGTTGGTGCGGGCGTACCAGGTGTCCTCGGCGGCCAGGTAGTCGTCGAAGGTGGAGATGACCTCGTGGTACAGGTCGGCGAACGAGTCGTTGTCCTCCAGCGCTTCCCACACCTCACCCGACACGGCCTGCAGCATCGAGAGGGGGTTGGGGGAGTGCTGCCAGTCGGGGAGGCTGACCCGCTGCCACAGCTCGCGGGCCGGGCGGTGCCACACCCACCACATGTTGTAAGCCAGGTCCCACAGCCGGTCGTAGGACCGGGGGAGGGGGACCTGGGTCCCCGGGGCAACCGGAATGGGGGGAATGGGTGAGGGGCGCGTGACCATGCGTCTCGAATCGGGCGACGGAGCCTCAGCCTACCCGTGCCCCGGCCTCCCGGCTCAATCGGCCGGGCTCCCGATACACTGCGCGTCGCCATGGCCTTCCCCGACGGCATCGCCGATTTCCGCTCCGACACCGTTACCCGGCCCACGCCGGAGATGCGCCGCGCCATGGCCGAAGCCGAGGTCGGCGACGACTCCTACGGCGAGGACCCCACCGTCAACCTCCTCCAAGAGGAAGCGGCGGCCATCGTGGGGAAGGAGGCGGCGGTCTTCGTCCCCAGCGGGACCATGGGCAACCAGCTGGCCATCAACCTGCAGACCCATCCCGGCGATGAGGTGCTCTGCACCGAGTGGGCCCACCTGCGCAACTATGAGCGGGGGGCGGCCGCCGCCCTGTCGGGGACGGCCTTTCGCACCGTGCCCGGCGAGGGCGGGGTCATCACGCCGGAGCAGGTGGAGGAAGCCCTGGTCTGGTCGGAGACCCGCCTGCCCCGGGTCTCGTTGCTCGTGTGGGAGAACACCCACAACGCCGCCGGGGGCACGGTGCTGCTGCCGGAGACGATGGCTGCCGCGACCGCCGCCGCCCGGGAGGGCCGCCTGGCGGTGCACCTCGACGGCGCCCGGCTGTTCAACGCCGCGGTGGCGCTGCAGTCGCCCGGCGGCGGAACTGGCGGCCGGGGCCGACACGGTGATGTTCTGCTTCTCCAAAGGGCTGGGGGCGCCGGTCGGGTCGGTCCTTTGCGGGACCGCCGAGCTGATCACCGAAGCGCGGAGCGTGCGCCGCCGGTTCGGCGGCACGATGCGCCAGGCCGGGGTCCTGGCGGCCGCCGCCCGGGTGGCGCTGCGCGACTGGCCCCGCCTCGCCGCAGACCACCGGCTGGCGCGCCTCTTGGCCGAGTCGCTCGACGAGAGGCTGCCGGGCTCGGTGCCGGTCTCTCCCCAGACCAACATGGTGCAGGTGCCCGGCGATCGTCTGGCGGCTGGGCCGGAGGCCTTCCGGCGAGCGTTGGCCGAGATGGGGGTGCGGGTGGGCTACATCCGCCCCGGCGTCCTGCGCTTCGTCACGCACCGCGACGTGGACGAGGCCGACGTGGCCCGCGTGGCAGCGGTCGCCGCCGCCCTGGGCCGCTGAGGGCGGGCCCGGGGGAGGCGCCATGGAACGGTCCGAGGTCGAGCGAAGGGTCCTGGACCTGCTCGTCGAGCAGCTGGGTGTCGAACGCGGCGCCGTCGAGCCGGAGTCCCGGCTCGAGGAGGACCTGGGCCTCGACTCGCTGGGGATGGTGGAGCTGCTGCTGGCCCTGGAGGAAGCCTGCGGGGTGGCGTTCCCCGACGAGGAGGCAGGGCGGATCACCACGGTGCGGGGGGCCGTCGACGCGGTGATGAGACTCGGCGGCTGACTCGGCGGGCGGCGGCCGGGCGGCGCCGCCCGAGGGGAGCCTGGGCCCTCCCTGCGGCGGTCGTCCCCCGGGGGAGCCGGGGCTTTCGTGGCGCCTGGGGCCCGGTAGGGTGAGAAGGCCATGCACGACCACCAGGCCTCGTCGGGCCCGACCGTCTACGCGTTCTGTCCCATGTGCGCGTCCCGGCTCGAGTGGCGGGACCTGGGAGGCAGGCCTCGGCGCTCCTGCCCGCAGTGCGGCTTCGTGCATTGGCAGAACCCCGGGGTGGGGGCGGCGTCGGTGGTTCGCGACACCCGGGGCGGGGTGCTGCTGGTGCGACGGGCGGAAGGGGCCAGCCGGGCCGGGCTGTGGTCGATCCCGGCGGGGTTCGTGGACCACGGCGAGGACGTGCGGGCGGCGGCGGCGCGGGAGCTGGCCGAGGAGACCGGCCTGGTCGCCGAGATCGGCGAGGTGCTCCAGGTGGCCTCGAACTTCCACGATCCGGCCAAGCCCACCGTCGGGATCTGGTTCGCCGCCCGGGTGGTGGGGGGCCGCCTGCGGCCGGGAGACGACGCGGCGGAGGCTGCCTTCTTCTCCCTCGATGCCCTGCCCGAGCTGGCGTTCCCCACCGATGAGGAGCTGCTCGCCCGGTTGGCCGGGATGGACGGATAGCTGCTCGGCCGGGCGGCGGGTCAGCGCGACAGGGCCGGGGGGAAGGAGGCCACCGGGCCCGGCGGGTCCCAGCGGGCCGCCAGCGACCAGGGGGTGCCCGGGCTCCAGGGTCAGGACCGAGCCGTGGCCGGGCTTGTCCACCGGCAGGCCGGACAGGGACTGGCCGGTGAGCCGGAGACGGGCCGCCTGCATCGGGTCCTGGTGGGAGACCAGCACCGCCCGGCTCCCCGGGTGGCTCCGCCCCAGCTCCTCGACCAGGTCCACCACGCGCCCGGCGACGGCGGCGATCGACTCGGGGGAGAAGGGCAGGTCGGCGGGATGGCTCAGGTAGGCCTCCAGCTCCCCGGGGAAGAGGGCGGGCAGGTCCTCCCAGGCCGCCCCCGCCCAGCGTGCCGCCAAGCGCCACTCGGTGAGCCTGTCGTCGGCCACCGGGCGCAGGCCGAGGCTGCGGCCGATGATCGCCGCCGTCTCCTTCGCCCGGAGCAGGGGAGAGCAGAGCAGGAGGTCGGCACCGGACGGGGCCAGGTAGGCGGCAGCGGCCCGGGCCTGGCGGCGGCCGTTGGGCCCGAGCCCGTAGCCGGGCAGGTCGCCGTAGCAGATGTGCCCCGGGTTGTGTACCTCGCCGTGGCGCACGAGGGAGAGGCGGGCGAGCACGGGCCGGAGTGTAGGGAGCGGGTACGGTAGGGAGGTGGCCGAGCTTGCCGAGCACATTGCCCACGTCGACATGGACGCCTTCTTCGTGGAGGTGGAGCGCCGGCGGCGCCCGGAGCTGCGGCGGGTGGCGGTGGTGGTGGCCGGCCTGGGCGGGCGGGGGGTGGTCTCCTCGGCTTCCTACGAAGCGCGCCGCCGCGGGGTCACTTCGGGTATGCCGACCGCTCACGCCCGTCGCCTGTGCCCCCAGGCCCGCTTCCTTGCCCCCGACCACCATGTGTACGGCGAGGCGTCGCACTCGGTGCTGGCCGTGCTCGAGACGTTCACACCGGTGATCGAGCAGATCTCGGTGGACGAGGCCTTCCTGGAGATCGGTGGGCTGCGGCTCGCCTACCCCTCGCCCACCGCTGTCGGGGAGGCGATCCGCAAGGCGGTACGGGAGCAGACGGGCCTGCCGGCCTCGGTCGGCCTGGCCACCTGCAAGCTGCTGGCCAAGCTGGCCAGCCGGGCGGCCAAGCCCGACGGCCTCCGCCTGGTGCCGGCGGGAGGGGAACTGGCCTTCCTCCACCCCCTGCCGGTGCGCGCCCTCTGGGGGGTGGGGGAGGCGACCTATGCCCGGCTCGAGCAGCTGGGCGTGCGCACGGTGGGCGACCTGGCCGCCCTTCCCCAGGAGGTGCTGGTACGGCGGCTCGGTGAGGCCATGGGGGCCCACCTCAGCGACCTGGCGCAGGCGCGGGACGACCGCCCGGTGATCGCAGGCGGGCCGGCGAAGTCGGTCTCGGTGGAGGAGACCTACCCGGCCGACATCTCCGGACGCCCTTCGCTGGAAAGAGAGCTACTGGGACTGGCCGACCGGCTGGCCTCGCGGCTGCGGCGATCGGGGGCGGCGGCCCGCACCGTGGTCATCAAGGTGCGCTTCGGCGACTTCGCGACCATCACCCGGAGCCGCACTCTCCCGGCCCCCCTCGACACCGCCCACGACCTGTACCGGGCGGCTCTCGCGCTGCTGGAGCGAGCCGGCGTCGGCGAGCGGCCGGTGCGGCTCCTGGGCCTCGGGGCCGAGAGCCTGAGCGAAGCCGGGTCTCCCCGGCAGCTGGGCCTGGAACCGGTGACCTGGGGCCGGTTGGAGGAGGCCGTGGACCGGGTGCGGGACCGGTTCGGCACTTCGGCGGTCGCTCCCGCCCGTCTCACGAGACGGCGCGGGCAGAGTCGGGACTCCTTCCAGAATAAGGAAGGAGATCTCCCCGGCCGCTGACCGGTCCGCTTCGGTATACTCGGCTCACCGGCCACCTGGGAAAGCCAATGCCACTCGACGACAGAGAGCAGCGCATCCTCGAAGAGATCGAGCGCCAGTTCTATGAGGACGACCCCAAGCTGGCGGAGACGGTGCGCGATGCGACCCTGGCCTCGGCCTCGGGGCGCCATCTGAAGTGGGCGGTGCTCGGGCTGCTCGGCGGCGTGGCTCTGATGCTGGTGTTCTTCACCAGCCAGACCCTGGTGGCGCTGGCCGGGTTCGTCCTGATGGTGCTGTCGGTGGCGTGGATCATCGCGATCGTGCGGCGCCGTTCGGGAGTGGCCTCTGGGCACTCCTGGGTAGAGGGGCTGCGCCGCCGCGGGCGCAGCGGGTAGAGACAGGTGACGGGGGAGTAGCACCCGGCTCCAGACGCGATGGGGCTCGGGCAGGGACCTTGGGGAGGAGCGGGCGTGGAGGCGTTCACCGCACAGCAGACGTGTCGCTTGACGGGCTGTACTGCACACCAGTTGCGCTACTGGGACCGGGTCAACCTCGTCCGGCCCAGCCTGCAGCGCACCGGGGGGCGCCCGGGGCGCCGCCGCCTGTACGCCTTCCGCGACCTGGTCGCCCTCCGGGTGGTCAAGAGCCTGCTGGACAACGGGATGTCCGTGCAGCGAGTGCGCCGGGCCTGGGACTACCTGCGTCGCACCGCCGACATGGACCGGCACCTGGCCGAGGTCAAGCTGGTCACCGACGGGCTGAGCATCTTCCGCGTGGCCTCCAACGACGAGGAACTGATCGACGCCTTGCGCGAGGGCCAGTTGGCCTTCTTCGTCGCCATCGGTGAGATCACCCACGAGGTCGAGGAGGACGTGGACCGCTTCGAGCTCGACCGCGAGCAGTTCCTCGAGATGCTGCGCCGCGTGGAGGACGACATCGGGTCCCAGGCGGCCCAGGGCTAGGGCGGTCAGCCTCGCTTGCGCGGCCGCCGGCGGCGCGGGTTCAGCGAGCGCAGCCGGTACCGCGAAGCCGCCCGGTGGGCCCAGGAGAAACGGGCGGCCAGTTTCTCTTCGGTGGCTTCCAGCGAGCGGGTCGCGACGGCCACTCGCCCTGAGTCGGCCGGGCTCTCCGCCGACGGCCCGTAGATGCTCTCCCCGTAGACGCGGGCCAGCGGGGCCATGGCCTGGTCGGTGGCCACGGCCACTTCCTTGGGGGTGGCCCCCGGGCCCGGCTCCTCGCCCAGGTCGGAGAGCCGGTCGACGATCTCCCACCAGGCTGCCGATACGTCGCCCCCGGACAGCGCCCGCAGCCGGTGGCGGCGGCGAACCCACTTGACGGCCGGCAGCAGCCCGAAGACGACCAGCAGGCCGCCGGCGGTGATGACCACCCAGGCCGGGACCTTCGGGAAGCCGCCGTCGCTGGTGTCCAGGGGCGGGACCGGTGGTATCTCCTCGATCGGCTCGTCGATGGGCGGCTCCGACGTGGGGGTGCTGCCCGGCCCACCCGGCAGGACGGGGACCTCGACGTCGAGGTAGGCGGCGACGTCGAAGGGCAGGTCCTCGGAGTAGGCCGGGCTGGCCCCGTCGGCGCGTGGGGTGGGGTCGAAGCGGACCCAGCCCTGGGTGGGCATCCACAGCTCGACCCAGGCGTGGGCGTTGCGATCGCGGACGACGACGCGCCCGTCGTCGAGGAGCTCCCCGGGAGCGAAGCCGAGCACCACCCGACTGGGCAACCCCACCTGGCGGGCCATGACGGCCATGGCCGTGGCGAACTGCTCGCAGTAGCCGGTGCGGTAGTTGGGGCTCTCGGGGTCGATCAGCCAGTCACTGAGGTCGGTGGCGCTGTGCCCCGGCTCGACCTGTGTGGAGTACCGGAAGGCGCCGGGCTGGCGGAAGAAGGCCTCGAGGGCGAGGGCCCGCTCGAAGTCGGTGGCCAGGCCGGCCACCTGGCGGCGGGCCAGGGCGGCCACCCCGGCCTCGATCTCGTCGGGGAGGCGCAAGTAGTCGTCCCGATCGGGGAGCTCGTACGTCTCGGGAGGGTCGGTGGGAGAGGGCGCCTCGTAGTCGTCCTCGGAGGCCCCGGCCTCGGCGAACACCGGCGACGGCGCCCCGTCGTCCCCCAGGGCGAGCACCGCGAGGTCGGGCACGGGCACCTCCGAGACCACCTCGTAGGCCATGCCGTAGTAGGTGAGGGCGTCGAAGTGAAGGGCGCCGTCGTTGAACTTGGTGACGTAGCCGCGTTCGACGGCCCGGTTGCCGGCGGTGAGGCTGATCGGGGCGTAGACGGCGGGCAGCCAGTCCTGTTGCAGGGCGAGGATGGTGACCGCCTGCGTCACCGAGGCGGTGGGGCCCCGGAAGGCGCTCGCCGGGTCTTCCAGGGTGTCCACCTCCTCCGGGCGAGACACCGCCGGCCTATGGGCGTACCACTGAGTGCCGTCGAACGACTCGAGCGTGAGCAGACGGAAGTAGAGCCGGTCGTACGGCAGTTCGCCGTCCACGGTGGCGTAGAACACCGCCGTGTTGGTGGGGGACAGCAGCTGCTGGCGGATGCCGACGAAGGGGTTGTAGGAGATGCCTCCGAGGTAGCCGCCGGTCAGCGCCGAAGGGACACGCCAGTCGAGCAGGCCCGTGCGCGGCAGCAGCGTGGCCAGGGCATTGGTGGACAGGAGGGACACCAGCATGACCACCGCCAGCGCGGCGACGGTCAGTGTCGGCTGGGAGCGGGCCACGGGTGCCCGTCCGGGCCCGCTGATGAGGGCCCCGGTGCCCCGCCGCCGCCGGTCTGCGGACACGGCGAGCAGGGCCAGGCCGAACAGCAGCAGGAAGGCCGCGGTCCACCAGCCGCTGCGCCGGCGGTCCATGGTGGCGAACTGGAGGTAGACGACGAAGGGGGCGAGCACCGCGGCGTAAGGCCGGTCGCGCCGGAGCCCCCAGGAGAGGAGGCCGCCCAGCAGCCAGAACAGGGCGGCGAGGAGGGCGATGATGCCCGCCAGAGGCAGCACCGGGGCCACCCCGGTGCGGATCACGTCGAGGGCGTAGGCCAGTTCTGTGCCCAGCGCCCGAAAGGAGCTGAGCGTGGGGAAGACGAACCACGTGGTGCCGGGGACGGCGATGCGGACCACGGTGAGCAGGAGCGCGGCCAGGTTGACGATCGCCACGGTGAGGGTGGAGAAGCGATAGGCAAGGCCGGCCCAGGTGATCGAACCGCCGAGCACGGCGGCGGCCAGGATGATCACCTCCCAGGGCAGCCCCTCCGTCGAGGGGCGCAGCAAGCGCTCGAGGCGCGCCAGGGCGAACAGGCCCCCGGCGAGGCCGGCTAGCCAGCCGTAGCGGTAGACCACGACAACTCCATGGCGGTCTGCCAGGCGAGGGCCCAGGGGGTCTCCGGGCCGGCGGGGACGGTTACCGCCCCGGCCCGTTGGAAGGCGAGCAGGCTGTCGCCGGGGCGCTCGACGACGGCGAGCACGACGGTGCGGGCGAAGTCCTGGGCGAGGACCCGGAAGGCGCCGAGCGCCCCTTCGTCGGGGGCGCCCGTGACCACGACCAGGGCCCCGCCTCCCACCCCGCTGCGGCGAAGCCGGGTCACGGTGCGCTGCAGGTCGAAGTGGTGGACGACCTGGACGGTGGCCAGCATCTCCATGGCCTGGGTGTAGCGGGAGTCGGAGCGGAGGCCGGGGGCGCGTTCTGCCGTCCACAACTCGGGGCTGAAGCCGCCGCTGTACAGGTGGGAGACGACCGATGCCGCCCCGCGGACCGCGTGCTCGAAGGCCTCGCTTGTGGGGTAGCGCTCGGCCCGCTGGTCGAGGAGCACCAGCGCCCGGGCCTGCCAGGGAACCTCCAACTGCTTGATCATCAGCTCGTCGCGCTTGGCCGACGATGGCCAGTGCACCTTGCGCAGGTCGTCACCGATCACGTACTCGCGGAGGGTGAAGAAGTCCTCGCCCCCGTGAGGGACGAACGTGGGCCGGGAGGACTGCACTGCCGGGTCGAGGCCCCGCACGGCCGGGAAGCCCTGCAGCGGCTCGACCTGGGGGTACACGGTGAGCCGGTCCACGGCGCCGACGGAGGCGCGGCGCTCGGTGAGGGCGAAGGGGTCGGCCACCGATGCCTCGGCCGGGCCCACCTGGTAGATGCCGCGCGCCCGGCAGTACACCTCATAGCGGGCCACGAGGCGCTGGCCGGGGGTGGTGTGGGCGGCGGCGAAGCGGACCGCCCCCAGTCCGTGCACGGTGTCCTCGAGTGAGAGGTTGCGGGTGGCGCGGGCGGCGAGCGTCTCGACCTCGACCGTCACCTGCTCGCCCTCGTGCACCGGCGACGGGTAGATCTTCCGGGCCAGTTCGAGGCGCGGCGCCACGAGGCGCACGAAGAGGATGCCGCCGCCGACGGCGAGCAGCAGGAACACCGCGGTGGCCAGCAGCTCGATTTCGCCGAAGGCGGCCCAGAGCACCAGCAGGGCCCCGGAGACCCCTACGGCCGCCCAGCCGCGGCTCGTGGGCATCAGACCCTCGCGCGCGTCCCCGGCACCGGCACCGCGGAGGCGATGCCGTCGATGATGTCGCCGAGGGAGGCTCCTCGCATCTGCGCCTCGGGGCGCAGGATCAGGCGGTGGGTGAGCACCGGGTGGAGCATCGCCTTGACGTCGTCGGGGGTGACGTAGTGACGGCCCTCGACCGCTGCCCGGGTCCGCGCCGAGCGCTGCAGGAAGAGAGTGGCCCGGGGGGAGGCGCCGAGCAACAGATCGGGGTCCTGACGGGTCGCCTCGACCATGTCCACCAGGTAGGACTTCACCGGAGGAGAGACGTAGATGCGCTGGGCCACGTCGATCATCCGGCTCACGTCCTCGACGGTGACCACCGGCTCGAGATCCTCGAAGGTCGAGCGGATCCCGTGGGTGTCGAGTATCTCGAGCTCCTTCTCCCGGGAGGGGTAGCCCATGACCAGCCGCAGCATGAACCGGTCGAGCTGAGCCTCGGGCAGGGGATAGGTGCCCTCGTGCTCGATCGGGTTCTGGGTGGCGATCACCATGAAGGGGGGAGAGAGCCGGCGGGTCACACCGTCCACCGTCACCTGCCGCTCCTCCATGGCCTCGAGCAGGGCGGCCTGGGTCTTGGGGCTGGCCCGGTTGATCTCGTCGCCGAGCACGACGTTGGCGAACACCGGGCCCGCCCGGAACACGAAGGCGTTGCGCTCGCGGTCCCAGACCGACACGCCGGTGACGTCCGATGGCAGCAGGTCGGGGGTGAACTGCACCCGTTGGAACGCGCAGTGGAGGCTGCGGGCGAGCGACTTGGCCAGGAGGGTCTTGCCCACCCCGGGCACGTCCTCGATGAGCAGGTGCCCCTCGGCGAGCAGGGCCGAGTACGACCAGGTCCACCACCGGCCGCTTGCCCTGGATGACCCGTTCGATGTTGGCGGCGATCGCGTCGAAGCGCTCGGAGAACCAGGCCAGTTCCTGCTGGTCGACGATTGCCTCAGTCACGATCGGCGCCTCCGCGGGAGTGGGCTCGAGTTGGGTCAGGTTATAACAGGGTTCGGAGGAATGGCGGGGCTGGGGAGGCCTGGGGGAGCGGCACCTAAGATGCCGCTCGTGCATCTGCGCCTGGTCCTCGCCGTCGCGCTCCGGCCGGTCCTGTGGCTGGAGGCGTGGCGGGCGGCGTCGGATACCCGATGCAAGCAGTGGTGGAAGCGGCTACTGTTAGTGCCGGAGTCGGAGTACCTGCGCTGGCGCGTGACCACTGCGTACGGTGACCCGAATGCTCGGGTCGAGCCCGCCGATATGGTGAGGTACCTGCAGTGGCGCCGGAGGCAGAGGGCGGATTGAAGGGAGCGGTCGCCGTGGCGGCCCAAAGCCTGAGAGAGCAACTGCTGGCCCTGGCGGGGGTGGCCGAGGCCGAGGTGGACGGTGACGACGCTGCTCCACTGGGGGTGCGGATCCGCCTCGCCCCCGAGGTCGAAGCCGACGGCCGTCGGTGCCGAGGTGCAACGGGTGCTGACCGAGCACGGTGTCCACTCGCGGTTGGGAGCGGAGGAGGAGCCGCCGCCCCCGCCGCCGCTGTTCGACTCGGAACCGGAGCGGGCGGCGGCCGCGGCTCCTTCGGCCCCGCCGGCGCTCGTGCTCGGTTCGGTGGTGGTCGAGGAGGCTCCCGGCAGTCTGCAGGTCACCGTGGTCGCCTCGGACGGGCGGCGAGTGGCCCGCAGCGCCGAGGTCAGCGACGAGGGCCTGGTGGCGGCGGTGATCACCGCGGCGGGAATGCTGATCGTCGGGGTCGAGCCGCGTGTGCTCTCGGTCGAGTGGGCGATCGTGGAAGGGTCGCGGGCGGTGACGGTGGTGCTCGAGGCGCCCGGCGGCCGGCGGGGCGCCGGGGCCGCCCTGGTGCGGGCCTCTCTGCGCCTATGCCGTCGCCCGAGCTGCCTGGTCGGCCCTGACCGACTGATCCTCTCCGGCGAGGCGTCCCCGGCGCCTGCTCAGGCGATGTCGTCGGTGGCTTCGCCCGCCGGCATGAGCTGGACCACCACCCGCTCACCTTCCGCGTCGGCCCCGGCGGGGAAGGGGGAGCCGCTGGACGCGAGCGCCTCCCGGTACTCGGCGACCCTGGCCAGCACGTCCCGCACGAACCTCCGGGTGGGGTCGGCCGGGACCGGGCCGAGCACCTCGACGTCGGCGGCATCGGTGGAGAGCACCCGGGCCCCGCGGGCCCGCAAGTCCCAGAGCATGATCTCCTGGACGACGAGGTCGGCGGAGAGCGTGTCCACTCCGGGCAGCAGCACGGCCTCGGCGTTGCCGGAGCCGATCATTCCCAGCAGGCTGCGATAGCCCTCACGGCCGAGGGTGAGGCCGGGCCGGGGCACGTCTTGGCAGATCGCCACCACCTGGAGGCCGTGGGCGGCGGCGTGGCGACGGATCTCCTCCTGCTGGGCGAAGGCGGGACGCTCCTCGCTGGGATCGACCGACTCGCGTACGTAGGCGACGACTCGCATGGCCCTCCTCCGCGGCAAGTGTGACTCCGGCGACCCAGAGTGTCAAGTAGCAACGGAGAGTGTCGCCGGAGGGCGCGGGAAGGGCCGCTGGTACGATGCCCAGGCGATGGCCCAGGCTCTGGTGCTGAACGCCACTAACGAGCCGCTCTCCGTGGTGCCGACGCGGCGGGCGGTGGTCCTGCTCGTGCGCGAGAAGGCGGAGATCGTCCACACCGACGGCCGCCGCTGGGCCTCGGAGCGCAGCAGCGTCCCGGTTCCGTCGGTGATCCGCCTGCTCCACTACGTCAAGGTGCCGTACGAGCGACGCGTCCCTTTGAGCCGCCGGGCGGTGTTCGGGCGTGACCGCGGGTCGTGCCAGTACTGCGGGCGGGTGGCGGAGAACCTGGACCACGTGCTGCCCCGCTCCCGCGGCGGCAGCCACACCTGGGAGAACGTGGTGGCCGCGTGCCGCAACTGCAACACCCGCAAGGGGGACCACACCCCGGAGGAAGTGGGGTTGCGCCTGGCGAGCGCGCCGCAGGTCCCGCGGCATCACGGCTGGCTGCTGATCGGCCTGGCCTCGCCGCCGCATCCTTCCTGGCGGGCCTACCTGGAGGAGGCCGGCTGAGAGCGGCGCCCTAGGAGGCAACCCCGCCGAGGTCCGCCCTGATCTTGGCGCGCCGACGGCGGAAGACGCCCCACAGCCAGCCGAAGAGGCGGCTGAGGATGATGCCGGCGGCGAACGTCGCCAGCAGGATCACCCAGAGCGGTGCGTTCCAGTCGAATCCGGCGAAGTTGAGAGTCGCCGACTTGGTGTTCGAGAAGACCAGGATCAGCGTGGGGACGAGCAGCACGACGAAGAACAGCAGCGGGGCCGCCCAGAAGTTGGGGGTTTCCGCAGGCTGCGTCTGCTGTGCGGGGGCCGTCATATCTCCTCCTGTCGGGGTACGTCACCCAATCTAGGTCGCGCCGCGCAACCCTGCCCAGGGATCCCGTCCCAGCCAATCGCGAGCGTCGAGCCGGGCGCCGGAGGGCTCGGGGGCATCGGGGTGGGCGAGGCGAAGGAAGAGGGGGGTGATGTCGTCGGGGGAGGGGAGGGTGGCGGGGTCCTCGCCGGGGACCGCCGCCGCCCGCATCGGCGTGCGGGTGGCTCCCGGGTTCACCGAGTAGACCCTTCCCTGCTCGCCCCACTCGTCCGCCAGCAGCTCCAGCCAACCCTCGAGCGCCCGCTTGGAGATCGCGTACATTCCCCAGCCCGCCCGGCCCACGCGGCCCACGGTGCTCGACACGCCGATGACCGTCGGGCGACGGCCGCGCTCGAGGAAGGCGGCCAGGCGCTGGTGCAGGAAATGCACGGACGAAGCGTTCACCTCGAAGACCCGGTACCAGGCGTCGGCGGGGTAGGACAGCAGCCGCCCCTCGTCTCCGACCGGGCCGAGGGCCCCGGCGGCATGTACCACCACGTCCAGTATCCCGCCCCCGTGCTCCACCGCGGTGGCCACGGCCCGGCGGCCGGGATCGGTGGCCACGTCGGCGGGGACGGGGAGGATCCGCCCCGGGGTGGAGACGGTTGCCGTCTCCTGCAGCGCCGCCTCACCCCGGGCCACCGCGAAGACCGAAGCGCCGTGCGCCGCATAGGCCCGGGCGAGAGCGCGGCCGATACCCGACGACCCCCCGGTGACCAGGATCCGCCTGCCGCTGAGCACAGCGGCAGGTTAACCCGGGGAGTGCCCCGGGGCGGGGCGGGGTGCCAAGGTGGGGGAAATGGCTTGACAAGTGGCGCGGAATGGTCCAGAGTGGCGCGAAGTGGGAGAACCGCGAGTGGGGCATCGGCCCTGCCCGCCGGCCGCCTTCAACCGGAGGCGGCAGAGAAGCGACGGAGAGGCGGCTGCCGTGTTCCTCGGCGAGCACAAGCACATCGTGGATGCCAAGGGCCGGGTCGTCATGCCCAGCCGCTTCCGGCCGGAACTGGAGCGCGGCTTGGTGGTCACCAAGGGCCAGGACCGTTGCCTCGCCGTGTTCCCCGTCGAGCGGTTCAACGAGGAGGTGGCCCGCCTCAACCGCCTGCCCCGTACCGACCGGCGTACGCGCAACTTCGCCCGGTCGCTCTACGGCGGGGCCAGCGACCAGCCTCTGGACGCCCAGGGACGACTCCCTCTCCCCCGGCCCTGCGTTCCTACGCCGGGCTCGAGCGCGACGTGGTCGTGTGCGGGGCGGGGGACCGGGTCGAGATCTGGGACGCCGACACCTACTACCAGTTCCAAGCCGAGAACGACGACACCTTCGCCCAGACCGATACGGCGCTGGGAGAGGAGGGCATCTGAATGCTGTCCTCCCGCCCCGGGGCCGCCGGCCCATCACCAGCCTCCCGGATGCCACGTGGAATGCCCCTTACTCCGCCCGCTTCCTACATGGCGCCAGCGTTCCGGGGGGCTGACGATGGGCCGGCCGGATCCTCCCTACCACCTGCCGGTGATGGCGGCGACCGTCGCCACCCTGCTGCAGCCCCCGCCCGGGGGAGTCGTGGTGGACGCCACCTTCGGGGGCGGCGGTCACACCCGGGAGTTGCTCGCGGCCTACCCGTCGCTGCGAGTGATCGGCATCGACCGGGACCCGGATGCCGCGGCCGAGGCCACCGGGGTGGGGGACCGGCTGCGCTTCGTGCTCGGGGACTTTCGGAGGCTCGACCACCTGGTGAGAGGAGTGGGCTGTGATGAGATCGATGGAGCCGTCTTCGACCTGGGGGTTTCGTCCCATCAGCTCGACCTGGGGGACCGAGGGTTCTCCTATCACCGACGCGGGCCTCTCGACATGCGCCTGGGGCCGGATAGCCCGCTCACTGCGAGCGACGTGGTCAACGGCTGGGACGAGGGCCGCCTCGCCGCCGTCATCCGGCGCTTCGGCGAGGACCGCCACGCCGCCCGCATCGCCGCTGCCATCGTCGCCGCCCGCCCCCTCGGCGACACCCAGCAACTGGCCGCCGTCGTCAGTGCGGCAGTCCCGGCGCGGGACCGGCGCCGGGCGCACCCGGCCCGGCGGACCTTCCAGGCGATCCGCATCGCCGTCAACGACGAGCTGGGGGCCCTTGGGGACGGCCTCGAAGCCGCCCTGTCCCTGCTGCGACCGGGAGGCCGGATAGTCGTGATCTCCTACCACTCGCTCGAGGACCGGATCGTCAAGCGGCGCTTCGCGGCCGGGGCCACCGGCTGCGTCTGCCCGCCCGACCTGCCGGTCTGCGGGTGCGGGCGCAGCGCCGAACTGCGCCTGCTGACCCGCCGGCCCCTGGTCCCCGGCGAGGAGGAGGTGGCGGCCAACCCGCGGGCGCGTAGCGCCCGGCTGCGGGCGGCGGAGAAGGTGGCCGCGTGACCTCCCCGGCACGCTCGCTGCCCCTGTCCACCAGCCCGGACCTGCGCGTGCTGGTGGGCACACGCGGTGCGCCCCGGCGCCCGGGCTGGGGCCGTGGCTGCTCTTGACGGTGGTGGTGCTCGCCGCCTTCTTCCTGCTCATCTACTCCCGCATCGCCCTCGACCGGTCGGCCTTCGTCATCGAGGAGATCAGCCGGCAGACGGCGGTGGAGGAGACGCGCTACTGGGAGCTGCGGCTGGAGAGTGCCCGGCTGCAGTCGCCCGAACGCATCGTCGCCCGCCGCTGCGGAACTGGGGATGGTCTACCCGGACCAGCGTCGAGACCCTGGAGGTGGCGGGCATCGGGACGTCGGCCACCGGCGCCGAAGAGCGCTGGGCCGATCTCAAGGCCCTGCTCGGCGCCCAGCCATGATCCTGTCCGGCCAGGAGGGAGCGTGAGGTGGCCCGTCCGTCCCCCGTCAGCGCCCGGCAGCCGCGGAGGCTGAATGCCCGGCTGGTGATGGTCGGGATCGCGCTGACCCTGGCCTGGGTGGGCGTGGGCTACCGCCTGGTGGTCGTGCAGGGCACACGGGCCGAGGAATACGCCGCCCGCGGCCTCGACCAGCGCCTGCACCACGAGACCCTGGCCGCCGACCGGGGCACCATCTTCGACGCCGACGGCCGGGAGCTGGCCCTCACCGTGGACTCGGTGACGGTCTACGCCAACCCGAGGGAGATCACTCAGCCGGACGTGGTCGCCCGGCTGCTGGCACCGCTGGTGGGCCAGGAGCCGGAGGCGGTGGAGGACCTGCTGTCGGTGGACGGCACCTTCGTCTACATCGCCCGGCAGCTCGAGCGGGCCGACGCCGAGATCGTGCGCGCGGCCGATCTCCCCGGCATCTACTTCCTCGACGAGCCGAAGCGCATCTACCCGGCCGGGGCCCTGACAGCCCAGCTCATCGGCTTCGTTCGGTCCGACGACAACCTCGGCCTCGAGGGGCTGGAGTACTTCTACGAGGAGGAGCTGGCGGGGACGCCCGGCGAGCTGCTGGTGGAGCGCGATCCCTCCGGGCAAGACCATCCCCCAGGGCGAGTACTCGGTGACTCCCGCCGAGCCGGGCAGCGACCTGGTGCTGACCCTGCGCACCTCCATCCAGTACGCCGCCGAGCAGGCCCTGCGCGAGGGGATGGAACGGACGGGGGCGACCGCCGGGTCGGTGGTCGTTCTGGACCCGGAGACGGGGGCGATCCTGGCCATGGTGAATCTGCCCGGCTTCGACCCGAACGATCGGACCAACCTGACCGCCGATCAGGTGCGCAACAGGGCGGTCACCGACCTCTTCGAGCCCGGCTCGACGCAGAAGCTGGTCACGGTGTCGGCCGCCCTGGAGGCGGGGCTGGTCGGCCCGTACACCGAGCTCGACATCCCCGAGAGCATCGAGATCCTCGACACCGTCTTCCAGGACTTCACCGACCATCCCGACCGGCTCAGCGTCACCGGGATCGTGGCCCACTCCTCGAACCTGGGGACCATCCTCCTCGGGGAGATGCTGGGGGCCCAGCGCCTGCACGACTTCATGGTGGGCTTCGGCCAGGGCCGCCGCACCGGCATCGACCTCCCCGGGGAGGCGGCCGGGGAGCTGCGGCCGGCCGAGGAGTGGTGCGTCACGACCTGTGTGGCGGGCACCTCGATCGGCTACCACGTTTCGGTCACCGCCCTGCAGATGGCCATGGCCTATGCCACCATCGCCAACGACGGCGTGTGGGTGCAGCCCCACCTGGTCGCCGAGGTGGTGGACGGGCAGGGGGTGCGCACCGCGATCGATCCGGGGAGCCAGCGGGTGGTGTCGGTGACCACGGCGCAGCAGATGAGGCTGATGCTGGAGGCGGTGGTAGAGCAGGGGACCGGGTCGCTGGCGTCGGTCGAGGGCTACCGGGTGGGCGGCAAGACCGGGACCACCAAGAAGTACCTCAGCGAGTCGGGGGAGTACAGCGACGAGGACGTCGTGGCCTCCTTCATCGGCATGGCTCCCATCGACGATCCCCGGGTGGTGGTGGCGATCGTGCTCGACTCCCCCCAGGACGACGCCTCGGGCGGCTCGGGGGCGGCGCCGGTGTTCGCCGAGGTGACCCTGGCCGCCCTGCACCAGTTGGGAGTCCCCCTCGATGCCCCCTGATCCGGTGACGCTGGCCGAGTTGGCGGCCCTGGTCGGGGGCCGGGTGGTCGGCGACCCGACCACGTCGGTGCTCGACGTCAGCCACGACTCCCGCGCCGCCGGCCCCGGAGTGCTCTTCGTGGCGGTGCGAGGCTTCACCGTGGACGGGCACCGGTTCGTCCCGGCGGCCCGAGCCGCCGGGGCCGCGGCGGTCTGTGTGGAGGAAGACCCGGGGGACGGCGGGCCGGCCCTGCTGGTGGCGGACACCCGGGCGGTCCTGGGCCCCTTGGCGGCCCGGGTGCACGGCGACCCTTCCCGCCACCTCCGCCTGGTGGGCGTCACCGGGACCAACGGCAAGACCACCGTGACTCACCTGCTCGAGTCGATCGTCAAGGCGGCCGGCCTCGTCCCCGCCCTGGTGGGGACGGTGGGGGCCCGGATCGCCGGGAGCCCGGAGGAGGTGGTGCGCACCACTCCGGAGGCCACCGACTTCCAGCGTCTCCTGGCCCGGATGGTGTCCGCCGGGGTGGAGGTGGCCGCGGTGGAGGTCTCATCCCACGCCCTGGCCCTGGGCCGGGTGGCCGGCAGCCGCTTCGCGGTCGCCGCATTCACCAACCTCAGCCAGGACCACCTCGACTTCCACCCGGACATGGAGGCCTACTACCGCGCCAAGGCCTCCCTGTTCTCCCCGGAGATGGCGGAGCGGGCGGTCATCTGGGTGGACCATCCGGCGGGGGAGCGCCTCGCCTCCGAGACCGCCCTGCCGGTGACCACGGTGGGCCTGCGCCGCCCGGCGGCGATCACCGCCCTCGACTTGACGATGGGGCTCCGCGGGTCGGCGCTTCCTCCTGGCGGGGGCGGGAGATCCCATCCCCGTCCGGCTGAGCCTGGCCGGCGAGTTCAACGTGGCCAACGCCCTCGTGGCCGCCGGGGTGGCGGCGGTGCTCGGCATCCCGTCCGATAGCATCGCCGCCGGCATCGGGGCGGTCACCACGGTGCCGGGCCGCTTCGAGATCGTCGAGACAGGGAAGGACTGCACCGTGGTGGTCGACTACGCCCACACTCCCGACGGGGTGGCGGTGGTCATCGACACCGCGCGGCGCCTGGCCGGTGCCGGCGAGGGTCATCGCCGTGGTCGGGGCCGGGGGAGACCGCGATCGAGCCAAGCGCCCGCTCATGGGGGCGGCGGCCGCCGCCGCCGACCTGGCGTTCATCACCTCCGACAACCCGCGTTCCGAGGACCCGGCCGCCATCATCGAACAGGTGGTGGCCGGGGCGGCCGGCGGGCCGGCCGAGGTGCGGATCGAGGCCGACCGGCGGCTGGCGATCCGCGCCGCGCTGTCCGCCGCCGGACCCGGCGACGTGGTCCTCATCCTGGGCAAGGGGCACGAGCAGGGCCAGCAGTTCGCCGACCGGGTGATCCCCTTCGACGACCGGGTGGTGGCCCGGGAGGAGGCGGCGCGGTGAGTTGACCCTTCCTCGTGGCCGCCATCGTGTCCTTCGGAATCACGGTGCTGGTCACCCCGGTGGCGGTGCGCGTGCTGCGCGCCCGCCGCATCGGGCAGCACATCCAGGAGGAGGTCGAGGCCCACCACCACAAGGCGGGCGTCCCCACCATGGGCGGCCTGGTCATCGTCCTGGCGGTGGTGGCCGGTTGGCTGGCCGGCCACTTGGACGCTCGCGACCCGGAGGGGGCGTGGCAGATCGCGCTTCCGCAACTTCCAACGGCCGGGCCTCCTGGTGCTGCTCGCCTTCGTCGGGCATGGGCCTCATCGGGTTCCTCGACGACCTCCTCAAGGTGCGCCGGGCCCGCAACCTGGGCCTGGGGAAGGCCTGGAAGCTCGTCGGCCAGGCGGTGATCGCCGGCCTCTTCGCCTGGGGGGCCCTCAGCTGGGACGTCACCACCCGCCTGTCCTTCACCCGGCCTTTCGGGGCCGACCTGGGCTGGTTCTACGTCCTCTGGGTGCTGCTGATCCTGATCGCCACCTCCAACGCGGTGAACTTCACCGACGGGCTCGACGGCCTCGCCTCGGGCTCCTCGGCCCTGGTGTTCAGCGCCTTCACCATCATGTCGTTCTGGCAGTTCCGCCACCCGGAGTTCTACGGGATCTCGGGGACCCTGGAACTGGCCATCCTCTCCACGGCACTGGTCACCGCCACCCTCGGGTTCCTCTGGTGGAACGCCGCTCCGGCGCGCATCTTCATGGGGGACACCGGGTCGCAGGCCCTGGGCGGAGCCATGGCCGCCCTCGCCCTGCTCACCAACACCCACCTGCTGCTGGTGATCCTCGGGGGCGTGTTCGTGCTGGAGGGGGCGTCGGTGATCATCCAGATCGTCTCCTTCCACGCCTTCCACCGGCGCGTGTTCAAGATGGCGCCCCTGCACCACCACTTCGAACTGCTCGGCTGGGCCGAGCCCACGGTGATCGTGCGCTTCTGGATCCTCGCCGCGCTGGGGGTGGCCCTCGCCCTGGGCATCTTCTACAGCGACTTCATCACCTCGGGAGGGGTGGGATGAAGGCCCTCCTGATCGGTGCGGCGGTGAGCGGCCGGGCGGCTCTGGGCCTGCTGGAGGCCGACGGCTTCGAGGTGCTGGTCTACGACGCCGACCCGGCGGCGGTGGCTGACCTCGGTGCCGGGCGGCAGGTGCACGGCGGGAGCTGGGACCCGGCCCTGCTCGCCGGCGCGGACCTGGTGGTGACCAGCCCCGGGGTGCCCCCGACAGCCGCGCCCCTGGCCGGCTGCCCTGTCGTCCGGCGTGCCGGTCTGGGGTGAGCTCGAGCTGGCCTCCCGCCACCTGAGCGTCCCGCTGCTGGCGGTGACCGCCACCAACGGGAAGACCACCATCACCCAGATGGCCACGGCCATGCTGGCGGCCTCCGGCCGGCGGGTCGCGGCCGTGGGCAACATCGGGACCCCGCTCAGCGAGGCGGTGGGCGGCGACTGGGACGCGCTGGTGGTGGAGACCTCCAGCTTCCAGTTGCGCTTCATCGAGTCCTTCCACCCGCAGGCGGCGGTGTTGCTGAACGTGGCGCCCGACCACCTTGACTGGCACGGCAGCTTCGAGGCCTATCTGGCCGCCAAGGCCCGCATCCACCGCAACCAGGGCGAGCAGGACCTGCTGGTGTTCGACGAGGCGGACCCCGGCGCCCGGCAGGCCGTGGCCTCGGCCCGCTCCCGCCGCTGGCCGGTCAGCGGCACCCGCCGGCCGCCGGCCGGATCGGGGCCCGAGCAGGGGAGCCTGTGGCTCGGGGATGCCGCGGTGGACCTGGAGGGCCTGCCCTCGGCGGACCCCATCTTCCTGATCGATGCCGCCGCGGCCGGCACGGCCGCCCTGGCGGTCGGAGCCAGCGCCGAAGGCATCAGGGCGGCGCTGCGCGGGTTCCATGCCCCCCAGCCATCGCCGCCAACTGGTGGGCACCTGGGACGGGGTGGCCTGGGTGGACGACTCCAAGGCCACCAACCCGCATGCGGCGGTCGCCGCCATCCGCGCGTACCCGTCGGTGATCCTCATCGCCGGGGGCAGGAACAAGGGCCTCGACGTGGCGGCGATCGCCACCGAGCCGCGCCTGCGCCACGTCATCGGCATCGGCGAGGCCGGGCCGGAGATGGTCGCCGCCGCCCGCTCCGGGAGCCTGGTCGCCGACCTGGAGGAAGCGGTGGCGCTGGCCGATCGGCTCGCCCGGCCCGGCGACACCGTGCTCCTGGCCCCGGGCTGCGCCTCCTTCGACATGTTCCGCTCCTACGCCCACCGGGGCGAGGTGTTCGCCGCGACCGTGCGGCGCCGGAAGGAGGGCTGATGGCGACCCGGGTGATCCCCATCGCCGGCAGCCGGAGGGCCCTGCTGCAGAGCGAGCAGGCGGCTGCACCGCTCCTCGCGGCTGACCGTCGCCCTTCTCATCCCGGTGGGCCTGCTGGCGGTTGTCGGCCTGGGGGCGATCCTGAGTGCCTCGTCGGTGCACGCCCTCGAAGCGCACCAGGACTCCCTGTACTACTTCAAGCGGCAACTGATGTGGCTGGGGGCCGGGGTGGTGGGCCTGGCGGCCGCGGCCGCCCTCCCCGTGCGCTGGTGGCGCCGGCTCGCCTTCCCGTTCTTCATCACCACCGTGGTGCTGCTGGCGGCGGTGCAGCTCATGGGGACGCGGGTGGGTGGCTCCGAGCGCTGGCTGGCCCTGGGCCCGGTCACCCTGCAGCCGTCGGAGTTCGCCAAGCTGGCCACGGTGCTCTTCCTGGCCACGCTGGTGAGTCGGCGGGAGGACTCCATGCACCGCTTCCGCCACTTCTTCTGGCCCGTGGCCGGGTCGGTGGGCGTGGTGGGGGTCTTCGTGATGCTCCAGCCCGATCTGGGGACCACGCTGCTGATCGCGGCCGGCGGGTTCGCCGTCCTGGTGGCCTCGGCGGCGCCCCTCGCCTACGTCCTCTCCGGCGGGCTGATCGGCGGCGCCTGCGCGGCGGCCGCGGCGCTGCTCTCCCCCTACCGGTGGGATCGGGTCGTCTCCTTCCTCGACGTGAGCGCCGACCCGCTGGGGAGCGGCTACCAGGCGATGCAGTCGCTGGTGGCCCTGGGCACGGGCGGCCTGTTCGGAGTGGGGCTGGGGGCGAGCCGCGCCCGGTGGTCCTTCCTGCCCAACGCCCACACCGACTTCATCTTCGCCATCGTCGGCGAGGAGACCGGGCTCGCCGGCTCGCTCGCGGTGATCCTGCTCTTCGCCGTGCTGACGGTGGCCGGGACCCTGGTGGCGCTCCATTGCTCCGACCGGTTCGGCCGGCTGGTGGCCATAGGGATCACCACCTGGTTGGTGGCCCAGGCGCTGGTGAACGTGGGCGGCGTGACCGGCGTGCTTCCCATCACCGGGGTGCCGCTCCCCTTCGTCTCCTTCGGCGGTAGCGCGCTGCTCACCGAGATGGTCGGGGTCGGCATCCTGGTCGCCATCGTGCGCCAGCCGCCGCAGCCGGAGGCGGAGTGACCGTCGCCATCGCCGCCGCCGGCACGGGCGGCCACGTCCTGCCCGCCCTGGCGGTGGCGCGCGAGCTGGTGGCGGGGGGGATGGACCCCGGCGAGGTGGTCTTCCTGGGCGGCGAGCGTTTCGAAGCGCGAGCGGTGCCGGCTGCCGGGTTCCCCTTTGTGTCCTTCCAGATGGTGGCCCTGCGCCGCAACGTGTCGCCACGGAACCTGGGCATCCCCTTCATCGTGCGGCGCACCGCCCGGGCCATGGCCGCCACCATGCGGGAGCGAGGTACCCGGGTGGTGCTGGGGATGGGCGGCTACGCCACGGTGCCGGCGGCTCTGGCCGCGCGGCGCCTCGCCCTGCCCCTGTTCGTCCAGGAGCAGAACGCCATCCCCGGCCTGGCGGTCCGGTTCGCCGCCCGCCGGGCCCGGGCCGCGTTCGTCGGCTTGCCCGGCCCGGCGCAGAGGCTTCCCCGGGCGGTCGTCACCGGCAACCCGCTGCGCCCCGAGCTGGCCCGCTTCGAGCGGGGGACGCTGGCCGCAGCCGCCCGGCGCCGCTACGAGCTGCCGGAAGATGCCCTGGTGCTCGGGATCCTCGGGGGCAGCCTGGGGGCCCGGGTCCTGAACCAGGCCGTCGCGGCGATCGTGGACGCCTGGCGGGGGGGCCCGCTGGCGCTGGTGCACCTGGCCGGGGCGGAAGCGGCGGCGGTGGCGCCGGTCGCCGCGGCGGCCTCACTACCGTGGCGCTGCTTGCGCTTCGAGGAGGAGATGCAGTTCTTCTACGCGGCCGCCGACCTGGTGCTCTGCCGGGCGGGCGCCATGACGATCTCCGAGCTGGCGGCCACCGGGACCCCCTCCGTCCTGGTACCGCTCGAGCGGGTGGGACAGCAGCACAATGCCGAGGCCCTGGTGGCCGCGGGCGGGGCCCGGCTGGTCCCCCAGGCTGAGGCGGGCCGCCTGCCCGCCGTGATCGCGGGCCTCCTCGGCGACCCCGCCGCCCGCGCCGAGATGTCCCGGGCGGCCCGGGGCGCGGCTCGCCCGGATGCGGCGGCGGTGATCGCCCGCCGGCTGCGTGAGGCGGTCGATGGCTGAGCTCGCGGCCTGCCGCCGGGTCCACATGGTCGGGGCGGGAGGGATCGGGATGAGCGGCCTCGCCAAGCTGCTGGCCCAGGCGGGGTACGAGGTGAGCGGCTCCGATCTCAAGCCGAGCCGGATGCTGACCTCGCTGGAGGGCCTCGGGGTGAGGGTGTGGGTGGGCCACCGGCCCGAGCGGGCGGCCGGATGGGACCTGGTGGTGGCGTCCTCGGCCGTGCCCGAGCGGGACCCGGAGCTGACGGCCGCCCGGGCCGCCGGGGTGGAGGTGTGGCGCCGTCCGCGACTGCTGGAGACCCTCACCCGGCACAGCCCGGCCCTCGGCGTGAGCGGGACCCACGGCAAGACCACCGGCACGGCCATGCTGGTGGCCGCCCTGCGCGCCCTGGGACGCGACCCTTCGTTCATGGTGGGCGGCCAACTGGTGGACCTCAACACCAACGCCCACCTGGGCGAGCGCAGCCTGTTCGTACTGGAGACCGATGAGGCCTTCGGCACCTTCTCCGAAGTGCACCTGGCCGCCCTGGTCGTCACCAACGTGGAGGCCGACCATCTCGACCACTACGGCACCGCGGCGGCGGTGGAAGAAGCCTTCGCCGAGGTGGCGGGGCGAGTGGAGGGACCGGTGGTGGCCTGCCTGGACGACCCCGGGGCCCGGCGGATGGCGGAACGAATCGACGGGGTCGTGGGCTACGGGCTCGATCCGTCGGCCGAGTGGCGCATCGAGGGAGTGACCTGCCGGCCGGCCACGGTGGCTTTCACGCTGGTGCACGGCGGGGAGGAAGTGCCGGTGATGGTGCCCCGGCCCGGCCTGCACGTGGCCCGCAACGCGGCCGGCAGCCTGGCGCTGCTGGGCGAGTTGGGCCTGGACGTGGCCGGCGCGGCAGCCGGGCTGGCCACCTTCCGCGGGGTCCGGCGCCGCTTCGAGGTCCGCGCCCGCATCGGGGGAGTGACGGTGGTGGACGACTACGCCCACCACCCCACCGAGGTCGCGGCCACCATCGCCGCCGCCCGGGTCGGGGCTCCGAACCGGCTGGTGGCGGTGTTCCAGCCTCACCGCTTCAGCCGCACCGCGGAACACGCCGGTCGTTTCGGGGAGGCCCTGGCCGGAGCCGACCGGGTGGTGGTCACCGACGTCTACGCGGCGGGGGAGGCACCGGTGCCCGGGGTCAGCGGGAGGCTGGTGGCGGATGCCGCCGCCGCCGCCGGCGGCCGCGTCACCTACGTGCCTCACCGCGGCGACCTCGCCCGCACCGTCGCTGCCGAGTGCCTGCCCGGCGACCTCGTGCTCCTGATGGGGGCGGGCGATATCACCCTGGTGGCCGACGAACTGGCGGGGCTGCTGGGGGGCAGGCGATGAGCGCGCTGGACGACCTGGCCGCCGGGGGCGTGGTCGATCGTGACGTCCCTCTCGCCCCGCTGACCACCTATCGCTTCGGGGGACCCGCCCGGTACTTCCTGGAGGCCCACGACGAGGAGCAGGTGCTGCGGGTGGCCGAGGCTCTGGCCCGCGAGCCGGTGCCGGTGCTGATGCTCGGGCGGGGCAGCAATCTCGTGGTCTCGCCGGAGGGGTTCGCCGGGCTGGTCGTCCGGCCCGGTGCCGGCCTGGGCGGGGTGGCGATGCGCGGCGACGGCCGGGTGGTGGCCGGGGCCGCCGCCTCCCAGCCATCGGTGGCCCGGCGCAGCGCCGCCGCCGGGAGGGGCGGCCTCGAGTACATGGTGGGCATCCCCGGGTCGGTGGGCGGGGCGGTGCGGATGAACTCGGGCTGCCATGGGACCGACACCGCCGAGTGGCTGGTCGGCCGCTCGGGTGATCGACCTGGTCACCGGCGAGGTGAGGGACCGCAGCGTCGGCGAGCTGGGCCTGGCCTACCGGCACAGCGACCTGGCCGACACCGACATGGTGGTGGCGGCGACCTTGCGCACGGTGGCCCGGCCGCGGCGAGAGGCCGAGGCGATCATGCGGGAGATCACTCGCTGGCGGCGCGAGCACCAGCCGGGGGGCACCCTCAATGCGGGCAGCGTCTTCAAGAACCCTCCCGGGGACGCGGCCGGGAGGCTGATCGACTCGCTCGGCCTCAAGGGCCTTCGGGTCGGCGGGGTGGCGGTGTCCGAGCGGCACGCCAACTTCTTCGTGGCCGAGGCCGGGGCCTCCGCCCAGGACCTCTACGACCTGGTGGCCGAGGTGAGGCGCCGGGTATGGGAAGGCGCCGGCGTGGCGCTGGAGCCTGAGGTCCGTTTCGTGGGGCGCTTCCGCGAGCCGTCATGAGCCGCCCCCCTGCTGCCCCCGCCCCCTCCCGGCCGGGGCCGGCCCGAGCCCACCGCTGGGGATGGACCCTCGGCCTCGTCGTCGTCCTCCTGGCGGGGGCCACCGCCGTCGTCTTCCACTCGCCCTGGATGTCGGTGCGGGAGGTGGAGATCCTGGGGGCAGTCCACGCGGATGCGGCCGGGCGCCTGGCGGCGACCGGGGTGGGGGAGGGGCGCGATCATGATCTGGGTGAACACCGGTGAGATCGAGGAGTCGGTGGCGGCCGACCCCTGGGTGCGCGAGGTGCGGGTCGAGCGGATCTTCCCCGGCCGCCTGGTCGTCGAGGTCCTGGAGCACACGCCGTCGGTGTGGGTGAGGGGCGCGGAGTCGTGGATGCTCTTGGCCCGGGCGGGGGTGGTCATCGCGGTGGCCGACGTTCCCGGGGAGGACCTGCTGCGGGCGGAGGTCTTCTACGAGGACCACCAGCCCGGCGAGCGGCCGGAGGAGAGTGAATGGGGGGAGCTGGCCGCCCTGGGGCCGGCGCTGGGCGCAGACTTGGCGGCCCGGGCGTGGGTGACCCGGGAAGGGGGCGAGTTGTGGCTCGAGGCAGACGGCTGCCGGGCCCGCCTCGGGCCGGCGACCCAGCTGGCAGACAAGGGGAGGACCTTCGCCGCCCTGCTGGCGGAGGGGCTGCCGGCCGGTTCAGAGGTGGACCTCATCTCGCCCACCCGGCCGGCGGTGGCCGGCCCGGTGGAGGAGCCCGGCGACGGTGAGGGAGAGGCCTCGGGGTGAAGCTGTGGTGGAGGGTGAGATTCGCGATGGTTGCCCCGCTCGACTCGAGCACTAACCTTCCACCGAAGGTTCATGGAGGTGGCGTATGACGCATCGCCCACCGCAGAAGCGCGCTCGAGAGGACCCAGATGCTGCCCACGGAACAGGGGATGCAGGCGTACCTGGCGGTCATCAAAGTGGTTGGGGTAGGCGGGGGCGGCGTGAACGCCATCAACCGCATGATCGAGGCCGGCTTGCGCGGCGTGGAGTTCGTCGCCATCAACACCGACGCGCAGGCCCTGCTCGATGTCCGACGCCGACATCAAGATCGACATCGGGCGCAACCTGACCCGCGGGCTGGGAGCGGGAGCCGACCCCGAGGTCGGCAAGGCGGCCGCCGAGGAGCACCGCGCCGAGATCGAGGAGGCGGTGCGCGGCGCCGACATGGTGTTCGTCACCGCCGGTGAAGGCGGCGGCACCGGCACCGGGGCGGCGCCGGTCGTGGCCGAAGTGGCGCGCAGCGTCGGGGCGCTGACGGTGGCGGTGGTCACCCGCCCGTTCGGCTTCGAGGGCCGCCGGCGCTCGGTGCAGGCGGAGCAGGGCATCCAGGCGCTGCGGGCGGCCGTGGACACCCTCATCATCATCCCCAACCAGCGGCTCCTCGAGCAGGCCGACGCCGAGCTTCCCATGGTCGACGCGTTCCGCATGGCCGACGAGGTCCTCCTGCACGGGGTGGGCGGCATCACCGACCTCATCACCACCCCCGGGCTCATCAACGTGGACTTCGCCGACGTGCGGGCGGTCATGAAGGGCGCCGGGTCGGCGGTCATGGGGATCGGGCGGGCGACCGGCGAGAACCGCGCCCAGCAGGCGGCGCGCAAGGCCATGGCGAGCCCCATGCTCGAGACCTCCATGGAGGGCTCCCGCGGCGTGCTGCTCTCCATCGCCGGGCCCACCAACCTGACGCTGCACGAGGTCAACACCGCCGCCATCGCCATCTCGGAGCACTGCGACCCGGACGCCAACGTGATCTTCGGGGCGATCGTGGACGACTCCCTCGGCGACGAGATGCGGGTGACCGTGATCGCCGCCGGGTTCGACATCGACCGCAGCCGGCCTTCGCTGAGGCCGGGCACCGGCCCGGCTCCGCGGCCCCAGCCGGGCGGCCCCGAGCGAGGGCGGAGCCGGCCGGACCGGAGCGGCGACGGCGGCATCGAGGACATCGACATCCCCGACTTCCTGAAGGGATGATCCGGCCACCCGGGTTCCGGGGGGCGGCTTTCGGAGCGGCCGCCGATGGTGACGGGCGGTCGGACGCTGCGGCCCGGCGCCGCATCTCCCGTTCCCTGGGGCTGTCCGAGGCGTGGGCCTACCTGCATCAGGTGCACGGCCGGCGGGTATGGCGCGCCTCCGGGCCCGGTCTGCAGGGCGATGGGGACGCCCTCTTCACCACCACCCCCGGGCTGCCGCTGGCGGTGGGCACCGCCGACTGCCTGCCGGTGGTGCTCGAGGCGGCGGACGGGGTGGGCCTGGCCCACGTCGGCTGGCGGGGGGCGGTCGCCGGGGTGGTGGCCGCCCTGCGCGGCGCCATGGAAGCGGAGGGCCTGGCGCCGCTGCGGGCGGCGGTGGGCCCGGGGATCGGGCCCTGCTGCTTCGCGGTGGGGCCGGAGGTGGCGGCCGCCCTGCCCGGGTTCGAGGCGGTGGCCCGCACGGGCGCGGTGAGGTCGACCTGCCGGCGGCGGTGGCGGCGGCCCTCGACGGCCTGGAGGTGTGGCGGTCGGCGGAGTGCACGTGCTGCGGCCGCGGTTATCACTCCTACCGCCGGGACGGGACCCGGCGGCGTCAGGTGACGGTGGCATGGTTGCCGGCCGGCTGAACGAGGTTCGCGAGCGCATCGCCGCGGCGGCGGCGCGGGCCGGGCGCGCGCCGGAGGACATCACGCTGGTGGCGGTGAGCAAGACCGCCGGCCCGGCCGCGCTGCGGGCCGCCTACGACGCGGGGCAGCGGGACTTCGGGGAGAACCGGGCCTCCCGGTTGCTCGAGATGGCGGGGCTGCTGCCCGCCGACGCCCGCTGGCACTTCATCGGCCGCCTGCAGGGGAACAAGGTGGGGCGAGTGCGCCCGGTGGTCCACCTGCTGCACTCCCTCGACCGGGCCGACCTGGCCGGCTACTGGGTGCAAGGGCCCCGGCCTGCCGCCGCCGGTGCTGGTCCAGGTCAACGTGGCCGCCGAGCCGGCCAAGGCGGGCGTCTCCCCTGCTGAGGCCGAGTCGCTGGTGGAGGCCGCCGCTGGCCCTGGGCCTCGAGGTGCGGGGCCTGATGACCATCCCGCCGCTCCCGGCCGGCCCGGAGGACTCGCGGCCGCGTTTTCGCGAGCTGGCCGCTCTCGCGCGCCCGGCTGGCCCGGCGCTGGCCCGGGCTCACCGAGCTGTCGATGGGGATGACCGAGGACTTCGAGGTGGCCGTGGAAGAAGGTGCCACCCTGTTGCGGGTTGGACGGGCTATCTTTGGACCGTTCCCGGAGAGCGGAAGGCGGGAGTAATCGGCATGGCCAACGTGTGGCAGAGGGCTCTCTTCTATCTGGGGCTCGTCGACGAGGACGAGTCCGCCCCCGAGGCGGCCTCTCCGGCGGGGCTGTCCGGAACCCGGTACCGGCCCGACACGGGCCCCGAGGAGTCCCCGGTCACGGTGACCCCGGCCCGGCGCCAGGAGCCGGGCGGTCCCGGCTGCCTCCGGCCAGCGGCGGGTGGAGCCTCCGGGCAGCCGCCTGGCATCCGGGGGCCGGCGGGTGGAGCCGCCGGTGGCGCCCCGGCGCCGCACCAGCGCCGAGGGTGCCCTGACCGACGCCGGGGTGATCCTCGACACGACCGACTACAGCGCGGTGCGCACCGTGGTCGACCACGACCTGGAGACCCACATCATCACCGCCCGCACGCTACGCCGACGCGCAACTGCTGGCCGACCACATCCGCGCCGGCTCGCCGGTGGTGCTCGACCTGCGCAAGGTGGAACCGGCCATGGTGCGCCGGCTGGTCGACTTCGCCAGCGGGCTGACCTACGCCCTCGGCGGGTCGATGCGCAAGATCGGCCAGGGCGTCATCCTGGTGACCCCGGCCAACGTGAACGTCGGGCGCGACGAGAGGCGCCGCCTGCAGAGCCTGGGCTACTACCAGATCTCCGAAGGCGTCTGATCGGTGCGCGCGGTCTGCCTGCTGCTGCAGGTCTTCGCCATCGTCGTCCTCGCCCGGGTGATCCTCGAGTGGATACCGGTGAGCGACGAGCACCCGGTTGGGCGGGTGCGGCGGTGGCTGCGGGCGGTCACCCAGCCGGTGCTGGCCCCCATCCGGGCGCTGATCCCGCCGCTGCGGGTGGGCTCGGTGGCCGTCGACCTCTCCCCGGTGATCCTGATCCTGCTGCTCAACCTGCTGGCCGCCTGCCTCTGCTGAGCGGCTTCAGGGTCGGGCGATAGAGATCTCGATCGTCTCCCCGTCCACCTCGAAGGGAGTGCCCGATCCGGGGGCGGCCGGGGTCAGTGCCACGGCGAGGACCTCGCCGGCGAGCCACTCACCATGCTCGGCCATGGCCTCGGCGACCCGGGGCGAGCCGCTCGCCCACGACAGGGCTGATGCGGTCGGACACCTCGAGCCCGGCGGATCGCCGCAGGCCCTGGACGACCTTCACCACCTCCCGCGCCAGGCCTTCCCGGGCGAGCTCGGGGGTGACGGTGATGTCGAGAGCCACCGACAGGCGGTCGTCGGCGGCGACCACCACCCCGGGCCGGGGGCGGCGGGTGACGACGACGTCCTCGAGGCCGAGGCTCTCTCCGGCGACGGTCAGCGATTCGCCGGCCAGGAGCCGGGCGAGCGCCGCCTCGTCGAGCGACTCGACGGCCGCGGCCAAGTCCTTCATCCGGGGCCCGAGGCGGGGCCCGAGCCGGCGGTAGTTGGGCTTGGCGCTCAGGTGGGCGTGGGCTCGCTCGTCCTCGCTGGTGGCGACCAGCCTTGACGTTCAGCTCGTCGGCGATCAGGTCGGCGTGGGCGTCGACCGCGGCGCGCACCGCCGGCTCGTGGCTGACGACGATGAGCGAGGGGAGAGGCTGGCGCACCCGCACGGCGTGGGTCCGCCGCAGCGCCCCGCCCCAGGCCGACCACCCCGCGCACCAGAGCCATCTGGGCCTTCCAGTTCCTGGTCGATGAGGGCAGGCTCGGCTTCCGGGTAGTCGCAGTGGTGCACGCTGCGCGGCGGCGCTTCACCGGGGGCTGCCTGGTCCACCACCAGGGCCTGGTAGAGGTACTCGGTGACGAAGGGGAGCACCGGGGCCATCACCTTGGCGAAGGTGACCAGCACCTCGTACAGGGTGGCGAAGGCCGACAGCGTGTCCCGCTGCACCTCGGGGCTGCCGGCGTTGCGCTGGCGCCAGAAGCGGCGCCGGGAGCGGCGGATGTACCAGTTGGTGAGGTCGTCCACGAAGGAGATGAGCGGGGGGACGACGTCGTACAGGTAGTAGCCCTCCATCTCCCGGTTGACCCGGCCCACCAGGCTCTGCAGCACCGAGAGGATCCAGCGGTCGATCTCCGGCCGCTCGGCGGGGGCGGGGGCGGCCGCCAGGTCGGCGGCCCCGAGGCCGTCGGCCGCGGCGTAGGTGGTGAAGAAGGAGTAGGCGTTCCACAAGGGGAGCATCACGGTGCGCACCACCTCGCGGACTCCGGCCTCCGAGAAGCGCAGCGGCTCTGCCCGCACCACCGGGGAGTTGATCAGGTAGGCACGGAGGGCGTCGGCGCCGGTGCTCTCCATGAGGGCGTAGGGATCGGGGTAGTTCTTGAGGCTCTTGGACATCTTGCGCCCGTCCTCGGCCAGGATCAGGCCGTTGACCACGCAGTTGCGGAACGGGGCCTGGTCGAACAGGGCCGTGGCGAGCACCAGGAGGGTGTAGAACCAACCCCTGGTCTGGTCGAGCCCCTCGGCTATGTAGTCGGCCGGGAAGCGGCGGGAGAAGGCCTCGGCGTCCTCGAAGGGGTAGTGATGCTGCGCGTAGGGCATGGCCCCCGACTCGAACCAGACGTCGAGCACTTCGGGCACCCGTGTCATCACCCCGCTGCAGTTGGGGCAGGGGAAGGTGACCTTGTCCACGACGTGTTTGTGCAGGTCGGTGAGCCGCACCCCCGACAGCCGGTAGAGCTCCTCGATGGAGCCCACGCACACCTGATGGCGGCAGTCCGGGCACTCCCATACCGGCAGGCAGGAGCCCCAGTAGCGGTTGCGGCTGATGGCCCAGTCGCGGGCTTGGGACAGCCAGTTGCCGAAGCGGCGCTCCCCGACGAAGGAGGGGACCCAGTGGACGGCCTCGTTCAGTTCCACCATGCGGTCGCGCAGCGCCTCGACGCGGACGAACCAGGTCGGGATCGCCTTGTAGATGAGGGGGGTGCCGGTGCGCCAGCAGAACGGATAGGAGTGGACGATGCGCCCGCTCTGCACCAGGGTCCCCTGTTCGTCCAGGAGGCGCAGCAGGATGGGGTCGGCTTCCTTGACGTTGATGCCGGCCACCTCGGGCACCGCGTCGGTGAAGCGGGCCTCGGCGTCGATGGGGTCGACCAGCACGGCAAGCCCGGCCGCCTGCATGGTGAAGAAGTCGGACTCGCCGTACGCGGGGGCGATGTGCACCAGCGCGGTCCCCTCGTCGGTGGTGACGTCCTCGCCGGCGATGACGACGAATGCCCCGCGCTCCCGCTCATCGGCGAAGTAGTCGAAGGGCGGCCGGTAGGCCGTCCCGACCAGCTCGGCTCCCCGGGCGGAGGCGGCGGGGTGCACGTCCTGACCGGGCCAGTACGAGTCCACCAGGCCGGCGGCCACCCAGTAGCGGCCCTCGTGCCCGCCGATCGGCGCGTCGATGCGCACGTACTCGAGGTCGGCCCCGACCGCCACCGCCAGGTTGGCGGGCAGGGTCCAGGGGGTGGTCGTCCACACCAGCAGGTAGTCACCGGGTACGGCCGGGCCCCGTCCTTCGACCACTTCGAACCGGACGGTGAGCGAGGGGTCCTCGACGTCCCGGTAGTCCATGTTGGCTTCGAAGTTGGACAGCGGGGTCGCCGCCCCGTACGAGTAGGGGAGGACCTTGAAGTCCCGGTAGATGAGCCCCTGGTCCCACAGGCGGCGGAACACCCACCAGACCGACTCCATGTAGCTGAGGTCCAGGGTCTTGTAGTCGTTCTCGAAGTCCACCCAGCGCCCGATGCGGCGGGTGTAGGCCTGCCAGGACTCGGTGTTGGCCGCCACCCGGGCGCGGGCGGCCTCGTTGAAGCGCTCCACCCCGAAAGCCTCGATCTCGGCCGGTCCCGAGAGCCCGAGCTCTTGCTGAACCTCCATCTCGATGGGGAGGCCGTGGGTGTCCCAGCCGAAGCGGCGCACCACCCGGTGCCCGCGCATCGTCCAGTAGCGCGGCACGACGTCCTTGAGCACCCCGGCCAGGAGGGTGCCGTAGTGGGGGGTCCCGGTCGGGAACGGAGGCCCGTCGTAGAAGGTGAACTCGGATTCCTCGGGGCGCATGGCCACCGAGGTAGCGAAGGCGCCGATCTCATCCCACAGGCGGAGCATCTCCTCCTCGAGCCCGGGGAAGGAGACTTCGGGGGTTGCTCTGGCGAATGCCCTGTGCTCGGCCATGACGTCCTCGGTCGGCTATCTCCCGCCGCCGGGACGGGCAGGGCCCGCGGTACCACCCGGCTTGCCGCCCCCGTGGGCGGCCGCTCGTTGGCCCCATGTCGGAGGGGTGGCCGGCGGGTTCTACTGAGGCCGGGGCCCGTTCTTCCCGCGGCTCGGGGGTGATGTCCGCTCCGGTCTGCGGGCGCCGGCCTCACACCGTCTGCCGGCTCGCTGAGCCCCGGTCCGGGCGGCGCGTCCCCGTCGGCGCCGTGACCGGTGATGGTAGTCCGCACCGCCGCCTCTCGGATCGTGCCTTACCATCGGTGCCCATGAACGGGGACTGGCCGGTGCGCGCCCACCCCGATGGGGTGCTGGTGGAGGCGTGGGTGGTGCCCGGGGCGGCCCGGACCGAGATCGTGGGCCTCCACGACGGGGCGTTGCGGGTGCGGGTGAGCGCTCCCGCCGAGGGAGGGAAGGCGAACCGGGCGGCGTCCCGGGTCGTTGCCCGCGCCCTCGGCGGCCGCCGGGCGGAGGTGATCGCCGGGGCGGGCTCGAGACGGAAACAGTTGCTGGTGACCGGGGTGACGGCCGACGCTGCGGCGGAGCGCCTCAGCCAACTGCTCGGCTCCCAGTGAGAGCCGGCCGGGCCGTGCTACCCTCCCCGGTCCCAGGAGGTGCCGTGGCCCGAGCGCTTGCCCAGTCCACCCTCGATCGCTTCCGGCGGAGGCTCGAAGATGAGCAAGACCGCCTGCGCACGATGATCGAGGAGATCGAGGCGCAGCGGGAGGAGGTGCGGCTGACGGAGACCTCCTCGGAGCGAAGCCCCGACCCCAACACCGCCGAGGGCGGCTCGCTGGCCTTCGAGATGGAGAAGGAGCTCTCTCTCGCCCGCAACGCCGGTGACCTGCTGGCCCAGGTCGAAGAATCCCTGAGCCGCCTCGCCGCCGGCGTCTACGGGATCTGCGAAGGCTGTGGCAAGAGGATCCCCGTGGCTCGTCTCGACGCCCTGCCGCACACCAAGCTGTGCGTGGACTGCGCCGCCAACCACCGGTGACCTCTCGCCGCCTGCCCCTGCTCATCGCCGCCGCCGTGGTGACGGCCGACCAGCTCACCAAGTGGTGGGTAGTGAGCGCACTCGAGGTGGGCGAGACCCGGTCCTTCCTCCCCGGCGTCCTGTACTTGCACCGGGTCGAGAATTCCGGTGCGGCCTTCGGGCAGCTTCCCGGGGCGGGGTCGTTCATCGCTCTCGGGGCCATCGCCGCCGTGGTGCTCATCATGCTGATCGTCCGTCACCTGCCCGGGCGGCTCGAGGCGGTGGCCATGGGCCTGGTGCTGGGCGGGGCGCTGGGCAACCTGGTAGACCGCATCTTCCGGGGGCCCGGCCTGTTGGACGGCAAGGTGGTCGACTTCGCCAGATTCGACTTCTACCACTCCTTCCCCGCCTTCAACGTGGCGGACAGCGCCATCACGGTGGGGGCGATCCTCGCCGTGCTGGCCGCCTTCGTGCTCTCCCGGGAGAGCACGGGCGATGAGGGGAGCACTGGCGATGCCGGCCCGTCGTCTTGAGGTACCCCCGGAGCTGGCAGGCGAGCGCGCCGACAAGGCACTGGCCGCGCTGGCCGGGGTGAGCCGCTCGCTGGCCCGGCGCCTGTTGGAGGAGGGAGCGGCCACGGCCGACGGCGGGCCCCTGTCTCCGCGCCGGGCGGTGTCGGCGGGACAGGTGCTGACCGTCGAGCTGCCGGCATCGGCGGCCGCGCTGGCGCCCGAGGACGTGCCCTTCACGGTGCGCTACGAGGACGCGCACCTGGCTGTGGTGGACAAGCCAGCCGGGATAGTGGTCCATCCGGGGGCGGGCCGCCGCCGGGGCACGCTGGCCGGGGGCATCCTGCAGCGCTGGCCGCAGGTGCGGGGGGTGGGGGAGGAAGGCCGCTGGGGCATCGTGCATCGGCTCGACCGGGACACCTCCGGCCTGCTGGTGGTGGCCCTGACCGCCGAGGCCTGGACGAGCCTGCGCCGGGCCATCGCCGGGCACCTCGTGGAGCGCACCTACCTGGCCCTGGTGCACGGCGATCCGTCGGCTGCCACCGGCACCATCGACGCCCCGCTGGGGCGGCACCCGCGCCGGCGCGGCCTGGTGCAGGTCGAGGCCGCCGGGCGCGGGGCCCGCACCCACTACCGGTGCCTGGCGCGCTGGCCGTCGGCTCGTGTGGCGCTGCTCGAGGTGACGTTGGAGACGGGGCGCACCCACCAGATCAGGGTGCACCTGGCGGCGATCGGGCACCCCGTGGTGGGCGATCCCGTCTACGGCCGGGGAGACTCGTTGGTGGCCCGGCAGTTCCTGCACGCCACCCGCCTCCGCTTCGCCCACCCGATCACGGGCGAGCCCGTGGAGGTGGAGTCGCCCCTCCCCCCGGACCTGGCGGAGCCGTTGAGCCGGCTGGGCGAGCCGGCACCGGAGACCTGACCCGGCCGAGGGACGCTCGCTAGCCGAAGAACGAGCAGGCGACGGCGTACAGCTCCGGGTCCACCCCGCGCACCTCGGCGCAGCCCTCGTCGAGGGCGACGTCCACGATCTGGGCTCCCCGCAGGGCCACCATGGTGCGGACCTTGCCCTCGGCGGCGAGGTCGGCGGCGGCGGCCCCCAGGCGGGTGGCCAGGACCCGGTCGAAGGCGGTAGGGGTACCCCCGCGCTGGAGGTGGCCGAGGACCGTCACCCGGGTCTCGAAGCCCGTCAGCTTCTCGAGGATGGGGGCGATCTGGTAGGCGACCCCTCCCAGCCGCTCGAAGCCGTAGATGTCCTTGGGCCGCTTGGTCTTGACGGGTGGCTCGATGCCCTCGGCCACCACCACGACCGAGTAGGCGTGGCCGTGGCGATGGCGGCGGCGCAGGATGGTGGCCACCTCCTCGAGCGGCACGGGCACTTCGGGGATGAGGATGGCGTCGGCGCCGCCGGCGATGCCGGCGTAGGTGGCGATCCAGCCCTTGGTGCGTCCCATGACCTCCACCAGGATCACCCGGTTGTGTGACTCGGCGGTGGTGGTGAGGCGGTCGATGGCGTCGGTGGCGATCTGCACCGCCGTGTCGAAGCCGAAGGTGAAGTCGGTGGCGGCTATGTCGTTGTCGATCGTCTTGGGCACCCCGACCACCGGGAGACCCTCGTCGGCGAGGCGGAGGGCCGTCTTCAGGGTGCCGTCGCCGCCGATGACCACGACGACGTCGAGGCCGTTGGCCTGGATGGTGCGGCTGACGCTGGCGTAGCCGTCGCCGTGCACATAGGGGTCCTTGCGGGAGGTGCCGAGGATGGTCCCGCCGCGCCCCAGGATGCCGCGCACCGCGTCGCGGTCGAGCGGCATCGTTTGCCCCTCCATCAGCCCTTCCCAACCGCGGAGGATGCCCACGACCTCCGAGTCGCCCCGGTGCAGGGCGCGGGCGGTGACTCCCCGGATCACCGCGTTCAGGCCGGGGCAGTCGCCCCCGGCGGTGAGCACGCCGATGACGGCCATGGCATCTCCTCAGGGCGGGCTTCGCCAGTTGGTGGGATTATCACACCCCGGGCCCGGCCCGCGCCGCGCGCCCCGGCGGCTGCCCGACGGCTCAGTACAGGAACATCGGCTTGCCGCCCACGTTGCGGACCTTGGGGCGGTACTCGTCGACGTCGTACAACTCGTCAACGTCGACCCGCTTGACGCCCTCCCGGGTGACCGAGATGGGCACGTTGGTGTATGTGCCACCGCGCAGCGCCACCATGCGCCCGGAGCGGCCCTCCGCCGCCAGGTCGGCGGCCATGATGGCGTAGTTGCTGGCGACCATGAGGTCGAGCGAGTCGGGGCTGCCCGACCGCATCAGGTAGGCGATCTGCTGGAGGATGATGTCCTGCCCGGTGATCTCCTTGATGAGCTCTCCCGCCTGCGCTCCCACGCCGCCCAGCTTGCGGTGGCCGTAAGCGTCCTCCTCGTCCGCTGAGGACCATCTCGCCGCCCTCGATCACCGCCCCCTCGGAGATGGCCAGCATGGCGTAGTTGCTCGGGTTGGCCGCCTTGTCGGCCGCGAGCAGCTCGGCCAGCCGCTGGATGTTCACCGGCACCTCGGAGATGACCGCCCGGTCCACCCCGGCCAGGTACCCGGTCACCAGGCAGGTCTCCCCGCTGTAGCGGCCGAACAACTCGATCACCGCGATGCGCTCGTGGGAGCCGGTGCTGGTGCGGAGGTTGTGGATGAACTGCACCCCGCGCGTCACCGCCGTCGAGAAGCCGATGCAGTAGTCGGTGCCGTGGACGTCGTTGTCCATCGTCTTGGGTATGGCGACGACCTTCACCCCCTCGTCGTGCAGGCGCAGCGCGTAGGACAGGGTGTCGTCGCCGCCGATGGGGATGACCACCTCGATGTGCTGCGCCTCCAGCAGCCGCAGCACGTGCGGGGTGAAGTCGAAGGGAGCCTCCCCGGTCGCCTGGCCGGCGAGGAAGGCGGGCACACCCTTGGCGCCCACCCGGCCCGGGTTGGTGCGGGAGGTGTGCAGCACGGTGCCGCCGCTGCGGTCGATGGTGCGCACCGACGCCGGGCTCAGCGGCACCAGGTTCTCGGCCAGCGACTGGGGATCGTCCGGGTTGGCGTTGAGCAGCCCGCCCCAGCCGTGGCGGACACCGATCACGCGATGGCCTTGCTCCGCCGCCCGGAGCACTACCGCCTTGATGCAGGGGTTCAGGCCGGGGACGTCGCCGCCGCCGGTCAGGATGCCGATGTTCACTGCCGCCTCCTCGACGCCGGGCGGGCGCTAGCGCGCCGCCTCCTCGTAGACATCCACAAAGTGCCGGTAGGTGGCGGCGATGGCCTCCACCGCTTGCAGCCGGCTCAGGGTGCCGTTGTTCCAGCCTGCTGCCGCGTCCCACCAGATGGTGCGGCCGATGGCGAAGCCGGCGTAGCCGGGCACTCCGGCCCCGGTGCGCACCCAGTGCTCGACCTGGTCCTCGTCGGCGCCCCGGCCCAGGACCACCGCCTTGACCCCGTCGCGCCCGTCGCGGCGGATGAGCCGGGAGATGAGCTCGCAGTCCTCGCGGCCGTCGATGCCCTCGATCTTCCAGACGTCGGGCTCGATGCCCGCCTCCTGGATCTCGTAGATGGCCTCCAGCATGAGGGCAGGGCGCAGGTGGGCGTCGTAGTCGGCGCGGTTGCCACCCACCAGGGCCAGCTGGCGGCCGGTCGGCAGCACCAGGAGCTCGAAGAGGTACTTGCGGCCGCGGGCCCGCAGCCACTCCCCGAGGCGGCGCAGGCGCTCGCTCTGCTCCTGGCTGACCGCGGGGTCGTCTTCGGGGTTCCACCGCACCAGCACCTTGGTGAAGTCGGGGTTGAAGTCCTCGATGTGCAGACCGAAGTCCTCGCCGAACTCGAAATCGAACAGATCCTGGCCCGAGCTTCTCCACCGGCATGGCGAGCAGGACGCCGGCGGCGGTGGCGGCGCGTGCCACCTGGGCGGCCGTCTCCTCGTCGACGAGGACCCCGGCCTCGGTGGCGGGAATCCCCTCGGCCACGCCCTTGCGGAAGCCTTCCCACACGAGGAGCTTGGTGTCGTTGAGTCGGGCCTGCTCCTCGGCGTCGGCCTCCCGACCGCTGATGCCGAACATCTTCTCCTTCAGGCTGCCCCGGTGGTCGGCGGCCAGGATGAAGAGCCTTCCCTCGTAGCCGAGATCCATTGGCGCCCCAGGGGTCGGATCGTTCAGCACGGCGGGGGATTGTAGGTTGAACGGGTGCACTCCCCGGTGGGACTGCGCAGCGGCGCCGGTGGTAAGGTGCGGCCGGGCTCTTACACGTCTGTAGTTCGGGGATCCGTGTGCACCAGCCGGGCTTCGCTCACCTCCATCTCCATACCGAGTACTCGATGCTCGACGGTGCCGCCCGGGTCGAGGAGGTGGTGGCGGCGGTGGCCGCCGACGGACAGCCGGCGGTCGCCATCACCGACCACGGGACGCTCTACGGGGCCGTGGACTTCTACAAAGCGGCCACCGCCGCCGGGGTGAAGCCGATCATCGGCATGGAGGGCTACCTGACCCCCGGCTCCCGGTTCGACCGGCCGTCCCGCCGGGAGGAACTGCGCTACCACATCACGCTGCTGGCGGTCAACGACACCGGGTACCGCAACCTGGTCAAGCTGGCCAGCCGGGCGTTCCTGGAGGGCTTCTACTACAAGCCCCGGATGGACGTCGAGCTGCTCGCCGAGCACGCCGCCGGGCTCATCGGCACCACCGGCTGCCTCGGGGGCCACGTTCCCCAGCTGCTCGCCCCCGACGCCTACGACGAGGAGGGGAACGTCGGGGTGGCCCGTGACTTCCGGGCGGCGGTGGCCGCCGCCGGCATGTACCAGGAGATCTTCGGGAAGGAGAACTTCTTCGTCGAGATCATGGACCATGGGGTGCCCGCTCAACAGCGGGTGCTGCCCGACCTGCTGGCCATCGCCCGGGAGATCGGGGCGCCTCTCCTGGCGACCAACGACTGCCATTACACCCGGCGCGAGGAGGCGGCAAACCACGATGTCCTCCTCTGCATCCAGACGGGGGCGCTGGTTGGCGACGAGAAGCGGTTCCGCTTCCACGGCGAGGGCTACTGGGTGAAGCCGGCCCGCGACATGCGGGCGCTCTTCCCCGACGATGAGTTCCCCGGCGCTTGCGACAGCAGCCTGGTCATCGCCGAGCGCGTCGAGCAGAAGCTGGAGTTCGGGCGCATCCTGCTGCCGCACTTCCCGGTGCCCCCGGGCCACAGCGAGGCCTCTCAACTGCGCGAACTGGCCGAGGCGGGGGCGCGGGAGCGCTACGGGGACCCGCTGCCGCCGGAGGTGCGGGAGCGGGTCGAGTACGAGTTGCGGGTCATCGAGGAGATGGGCTTCCCCGCCTACTTCCTCATCGTCTGGGACCTGATGCGCTACGCCCGGGAGCAGGGCATCCGCACCGGCCCCGGCCGGGGCAGCGCCGCCGGGTCCATTGTGTCCTATGCCCTGCGGATCACCGACCTCGACCCGCTCCGCTACGGCCTCATCTTCGAGCGGTTCCTCAACCCCGGCCGCCGCCAGCTGCCCGACATCGACATGGACTTCGACGAGCGATACCGGGGCGAGATGATCCGCTACGTGTCCGAGCGCTACGGCTCGGACCACGTGGCGCAGATCGTCACCTTCTCCACCATCAAGGGCCGCCAGGCCTTGCGGGACGCGGCCCGGGTGCTCGGGCTCCCCTACGCGGTCGGGGACCGGGTGGCCAAGGCGATGCCGCCGGCCATCCTGGGCCGGGAAGCCACCCTGGTGCAGGCCCTGGAGCCCCCCGGCGAGGGGACGGAGCCGATGGTGCGGGACTTCTACAACAACGCCGCCGGCCTGCGGGAGCTGCACGCCGGCGATCCCGATGCCCGGCGGGTCATCGACACCGCCCGGGGCCTCGAGGGCCTCCGCCGGCAGGACTCCATCCACGCCGCGGCGGTGGTCATCTCCCCGCAGCCCCTCACCGAGATCGTCCCCGTGCAGCAGAAGGGCGAGGGGGCGGAGGTGGTCACCCAGTACGAGATGCACGCCATCGAGGACCTGGGCCTGCTCAAGATGGACTTCCTCGGGCTGCGCAACCTGTCCACCATCGAGCGGGCGCTGGAGCTGATCGCCGAGAACACCGGCGAGCGGCCCGACATCGACCGGGTGCCCCTGGACGACCCCGAGGTGTACGCCATGCTCACCCGGGGCGACTCGATGGGCATCTTCCAGCTGGAAGGGAGCGGGATGCGGGCGCTGATGCGCAGCCTGCGCCCCGACCGCTTCGAGGACATCATCGCCCTGGTATCGCTATACCGCCCCGGGCCGCTGGGAGCCGGCACGCACAACCTGTACGCGGACCGCAAGAACGGGCGAACGCCGGTGGAGTACCCCCATCCCGACCTCGCCGGAGTGCTTTCCGAGACGTACGGGATCATGGTGTACCAAGAGCAGGTCATGCAGGCCGCCGAGATAATGGCCGGGTACTCCATGGTCGAAGCCGACACGCTTCGCAAGGCGATGGGGAAGAAGATCCCCGCGGTCATGGCCCGCCAGGAGGAGCAGTTCGTCCAGGGCTGTGCCGCCAAGGGCCACCCACCGGCGCTGGCCAGCCGCCTGTTCGCGGACATCTCCCATTTCGCCGGCTACGGCTTCAACAAGTCGCACGCCGCCGGGTACGCCCTGATCGCCTATCAGACGGCCTGGCTCAAAGCGCACCACCCGGCGGAGTACATGGCCGCCCTGCTCACCTCCGCCAAGCGGGACAAGGACCGCACCGCCGTGTACCTCAACGAGTGCCGGACGATGGGCCTGCGGGTGGCCGTCCCCGACGTCAACCGCTCCGAGTCGGACTTCGTGGCCCGCAGCGGGGTGGTGCTGTTCGGGCTGTCGGCGGTGCGCAACGTGGGCGAGGGAGTCGTCGACCTGATCGCCCGGGAGCGGCTTCGCAACGGGCCCTTTGCGGACTTCGGCGACTTCGTCCGACGGGTGGACATGATGGTGCTGAACAAGCGCACCGTGGAATCGCTGATCAAGGCGGGGGCCTTCGACACCACCGGTGCCCCCCGGAAGGGCCTCCTGCTGGTCGCCGAGCAGGTGATCGACGCCGCGGTGACCCGGCGCCGGGCCGAGGACATGGGCCAGTACTCGTTGTTCGGCGCCGAGGACACCTTCACTGCAGGCCGAGTCGGTGGCGGTGCCGGAAACCGAGTGGGACAAGGCCGCCCTGCTCTCTTTCGAGAAGGAGATGCTCGGCCTCTACGTCTCCGACCATCCTCTGTTCGGGGTGGAGGCGGCCTTGCGGGCGGCGGCCACTACCTCCATCGCGGCCCTGGCCGACGAGAAGGACGGGGCAGCGGTCACCGTGGGCGGGATCGTGGCCGGCGTGTCCCGGCGCTACACGCGCAACGGTGAGCTGATGCTCATCATCCAACTGGAGGACCTCGAGGGCAGCGTGGAAGTGGTGTGCTTCCCCCGCACCACCGCCGAGCACGGCCATCGGGTTCGCCCCGATGCGGTGCTGGTGGTGGCCGGGCGGGTCGATCAGAGGGGCGACGGCGTCAAGCTGGTGGCCCAGTCGCTGGCCGAGCCCGACCTCTCCAGCGGCCCTGCGGTGCGCCTGCAGGTGCCGGCGGCCAGGATGTCGCGGGACCTGGCCGGGCGGCTGCGCGGCATCCTGGCCAACCACCCGGGTGTCGCGCCGGTCTACCTGCACCTGACCGGGGAGCAGGAGACCGTGGTGCGACTGGGTGACGAGCACCGGGTAGAGCCGCGTACCGCCCTCTACGCCGAACTGCGTGAGCTGCTCGGGCCCTCGGCGATCATGCGCTGACCGGGCCGGGTGCCGATTCTCCCCACGCCGGTAACCTGGCCCGGGTGAGGGGTGCCCTGAGGTGCGGGAGCTGGCTCGGCCTGCTTGTGATCTTGGCCGCTGCCTCCCCATCGGCTCTGGCCCGCGTCGGCGCCCAGGATCTCGAGCAGGCCGCCGCCGAGGTGGAACGTGCCCGGGGGGCGGCCGGGGAGGCCGGAGCGGCCCTGGCGGAGGCGCGAGGCGAGGAGCAGCGGCTGCGGGCGTCTCTCGAAGGCCTGATCGGCGAGGTGGCCGCCGCCCAGTTGCGGCTCGGGGGGGCGCAGCACGATGCCCGCGCCCGGGCTCGTTGGCTCTACATGGGGGCCGGCACCGTCGCGGGGACGGCGCTGCCCGGGGCCGGGGAGGACGCCGCGTTGCGGGCGGTCTACGCCGCAGCCGTCGGGCGCGCCGACCGGGAAGTGGTGAATGCCCTCGCCGCCGCGGTCGCGGACCTGGAACGGCGCCGGGAGGAAGTGCGCCGGGAGGCGGCGGCGGCACAGCGGCTGGCCGGGCGTTTGAGCGAACTCGAGGCGGCCGCCGGCCCGGTGTTGGCCGCCGCGGAGGCCGAGTTCCAGCGGCTGCGCACGGAGTGGGAGGAGCAGGAGGCCGAGAGGCTGCGCCGCGAACGGGTGGCGGCGGCCGCCGCCGCCACCACGACCACCACGAGCAGCGCTGCCACCGTGACCACCACCAGCACCTCGATCCCGGTCTCCACGACCACGACCCTGCCCGGTGGGGAGGACGGGCCCTTCGGCCCGCTCGTGGAGCGCTGGCGGCCCCTGGTGAGCCGGTACTTCGCGCCCGAACTGGTGGAACAGGCGCTGGCCGTCATCGCCTGTGAGAGCCTCGGCGACCCGGAGGTCGTCAACTCGTCGAGCGGAACGGCCGGGCTGTTTCAGCACCACCCCCTCTACTGGGCGGAGCGGGCGGCAGCCGCCGGGTTCCCCGGCGCCACCCCCGACGACCCGGAAGCGAACACCGCGGCCGCCGCCTGGCTGGTGGAGGAGTCGGTGGCCTCCGGGCTGACCCCCTGGTACTTCTGGGCCTGCCGGCCCTGAGGGCCCGAGGCGAGTGACGCTGCGCCGCGCAGCCACCTAGCCTGGGCCCACCACCGGGACGGAGGACTCATGGCTGTCTTCGATGTCGATGCTTTCCTGGAGCGCTTCCGCCAGCGGGCGGCCGCTGTGCGGGAGAGAGGGATCCCGCCGCTCGAAGGACCGGCCCGACGGCTCTACGTGGAGGCGGCCGAGCAGGACCACACCGACTTCTCCCTGGTGGCGTCGGCCGCGTGGTCGGTGGACGGCGACCACCTGGTGCTGCGCATCCCGCTGCGCGCCTAGCCCCGGTCGTCGGGGGTCGCGGTCGCCGCCCTCCGGGCCGCTGCCCGGCGCTCGGATTGCAGCCGATCCAACCCGTGCTCGCTGTGGTCGACGAAGGCCATCGCGGCGGCCAGGCGGTGGTGGCCCGCCTGTTCTCCGATGAGGCGGTGCATCTCGGCACAGACCCGGCGGTAGCCGGGATGGCCTCCCGGCTGGGTGCGGAGCTCCAGCATGTGGAAGGCGGCGCGGGCGTTCAGTTGGACGCAGAAGCGGATGCGGTAGGCGAAGGGCACGGCGTACTGGGCGACGTCCGGCCCGTGCAACGCGGCCAGCAGGGAGTGGAGGGACGCCGCCCGCTCCATGGCCTGCCGCCAGTCGGCGGCGGCCCCGGCCTCCTCGAGGCTCGGGGGGGTGACGAAGCCGTGGGCCGTCCCCAGCCGCTGCCAGTCGATGGTGAGGATGCGGTGGCGTTGCAGGTCGCGGAAGATCCCGTAGTCACAGAGCAGGTCGAAGCGGTAGCTGACCCGCTCCATGCCCCTCCCCGGCTTGTGGCGGCGGTTCTCCCGCTGCCCGGCGTAGGCCGCCAGGAGGGCGGCCACCTGGTCGTCCGGCAGGCGGCGCACGTGGTCGAGCAGCTGATCGTCGGGCAGGGAGGTGTGCGGATAGAGGGCGGCCGCAGCCACCTTGAGCTCGGCGTCGGGATCCCAGTCCACCAGGGTCACCTCGGCCCGCGGCTCCGGGGAGAGCGGGAGCCGGGTCGGCGAGCTCCTGCATGCCGCGCCGCCGTCTGGGCGAGGTAGTGGCTCCAGGCCCCGCCCCGCTCGGGCAGGTCCACCCGGCGGACGAAGGCGGGGATGACCCGGCGCAGCTCGGCCAGCATCCGGTCGCCGTACTCGCGCGCCTCCGCCAGAGGGTGGGCCCGCATCCGCAGGAGGAGCGCCTCGTAGGCCTGGCCGCTGGCGTAGATGCCCAGGTTGGAGAGGGTGGCCGCCGGCAGAAGGCCGCGCAGGTCGTCGTAGGCGCGGGCGCGGATGGCGGCGCGGTACACGGGGTCGGGGTCGGACTCGGCCTGCGGGTACCGGGCCCGGTAGTGGCTCTTCGAGTACGTCCACCAGCCGGGAGTACACGGCGAAGAGGTGGTCGAGCGTCTCGCCGGTAGGCGGCCTCCGCCGATGTGCCGCCGACCTCCGGCGGGACCAGATAGCGGAATCGGCCGCCGAGGGGCCGGTCGAAGCGCAGGTAGCGGGTGCTCTGCTCCAGGTAGGAAGCCAGCCGGCCGCGCTCGAGGACCTTGGTCAGCAGGTTCGAGGCCTGTTCGCAGGCCAGGTGCGCGCCGCCGAGCTGGGCCACGGAGTCGTCGCCGAACTCGGTGAACACCTTCTGGTACAGGGCCTCGGCCCGGGCCATGCGGACCGCCTGGTCGTCCCCGCCGAAGCGCTCCGCCACGGCGGCGATCCCGATCTCCGGGACGTCGTAGAACTCGTCGAGGAACAGCCGCCGCAACGAGCTGGTGGTGCGGCTGTAGCGGGCGAACAGGGCCCCTTTGACCACCTCGGGCAGGTTGATCAGAGCGAAGACCGGCTCGGTGGTGTTGGTGAAGAACCGCTCGAGCACCGCGGTCTCGGCGGAGGTGAACTCTTCCCGGAAGTACTCCAGGCGGCCCGAAGCCGCGGCAGGGGGAGGAGGAGTCATGGAGACGAGGTTACAGGCGTGTGATTCGCCTTGCCAGGGGCGCCGCCGGAGCGGGCAACGGGGGTAACCTCGGGCGGGTGATCGCCGTCCGCGTCGTCGTCGGGCTCATCGTCGCCGCCATGGTGGGGGTGGCGCTGGTCCCCATGCTGGTGCTGCTCGACCTGGCCGGCGGCGGCGACGGCTGGGGTCTCTGCGACAGCGGCATCGCCTCCTGCCGGGCGGCGTACTTCGAGGGCCCCGAGCTCCTGGCGGTGCTGGTGGTGGTCCTCTTCCTGCTGCTGATGCTGCTGCGCCTCGTCCTGTACGCCCGCCGGGTGCTCGAGGGGCGCCGGCAGCAGGACGGCTCAGTGGGCGGGGGTGAGCGCCTCGGCGGCGGGTAGCGGCTCGTCCTCGCCGGCCAGGGCCACGTAGATACCGGCCAGGATCAGGGCCGCCCCGGCCCAGCCGCGGGCGGTGAGGCGCTCGCCCAGGGTGATGGCGGCGACTGCCGCCGCGATGGCCGGCTCGAGGGCCAGGATGATGGCGGTGCGCGATGGGCCGATCACGGTCTGCGCCCACACCTGGAGGAGGAAGGCGCCGGCGCTGACCGCCAGGCCGGTCATGAGCAGGGCCGGCCACGAATCGGCGGGGAGGCAGCAGCAGCCCCTCGAACAGGGCGGAGCCCGCCAGCCCCCCGGCGGCGGTGACCAGCAACTGCACGGCGGTGAAGGAAACGACCCGATGGCGGGTGGCCACCCGGGACAGGTAGACGATGTGGGCGGCATAGGAGACGGCGCACCCCACGGTGAGCAGGTCCCCGTGCTGGACGCTGAAGCCGTCCTTGAGGGTGAGCAGGGCCAGGCCGGCGAAGGCGAGCAGGGCCCCGGCGGAAACGAGCAGCCCGGGGGCGCGGCGGGCGACGGCCGCCGCCAGCAGCGGGGTGAGCACCACGTAGAGGCCGGTGATCAGCCCCGAGTTGGAGGCCGAGGTGTGGGCCAGGCCCACCGTCTGCAGGGCGTACCCGGCGAAGAGGAACGCCCCGGCGATCAACCCGTCGCGCCAGACCGCCCGGCCCCGCGGAAGCCCGATGGCGGCCAGCACCGCTCCTCCCAGCAGGAACCTCCACCCGACGAAGGCGAGCGGGGGCAGGGTGGCGATCGCCTCCTTGATGATGACGAAGGTGGAGCCGAACAGCAGGGCGGCGAAGGCCAGAGCCAGATAGGCGACCCGGGGGCGGTGCATCGGCCGCCGAGCTTAGGGCAGGCCGGTTCACCCTCGAGGCCAACCGGCGGCCGTTACGCTGGCCCGATGGACGCCCCGCCGCCGAGACCGGCGCCGCTGCGCGAGCGCCTCCCCGGCTACCTGACCGCCTTCACCCTCGGACTGGCAGGCGGGCGGCCTGGTGGGGGTGATCGTCTGGCTGGCGACTTCGATGCGGCTCATCGACGCCGTCGTCTACGTCTACAGCGGCCTCGGCGCTCTGCTGCTGCTGGTGGGAGGCGTCCGGGGAAGCGGGTACGGGAGGTCCGGCGGCGGCTCTGAGAGACAGTCGCCGGCCGAAGCAGCGCCGGTGAAGGATCGCCTGGCGCGGGTGCATCGAAGCGGGCAGGATGGCCGGCGGGGCGCGATCCCCTGGAGCGCCGGCGCCGACGCATGAGCGCCGCGCCCGACCCCGGATCCTTCTGGCAGGTGGTGGCCGGCTTCGCCTACATGGGGCTGGGAGTGGCCCTCAACCTGCTCTTCGCCCTCCCGCCCGGATGATCAGCCGATCCTCCGGCTGAAGGCGAGCAGGCTGCCCAGCACGGCCAGGCCGGCGCCGGCGGCCACGACCCAGATCCCCACGCCTACCGCTGCGCCCTCGATCGGGCCGACAGCCGCGACCGCGTCGATCACTTTGACCACGGCGAACACCAGGGCGGCACAGGAGAGGATGAGGCCGGCCGTGGCTGCCGGCAGGCGGTGGCCCTCGCCTCGGTCGCCGAGGACGGCCATCAGAGCCACCGGCAGCAAAGCCAGCATCACCGGCCAGGTGTCGGCCGTGAAGCCGTCGGCCGCTCCGATGCCGGGGAACCGGGCGTGGGGCAGGAAGAGGGCCAGGCCGGCCAGCAGGGCCCCGATGAGGATCAGGATGCGCGACCGGTGCACGGCTCAGGAGAGGAGGTCTTCGAGGTCGTCCGGCCACCAGCGGGCCTGCTTCACCCCCGGCAGGGTGGGCTCCGTGTCGGGGTCCGAGGCGGCGGGGGCCGGTGGCGGCGGAGCAGCTCTTGGCCGTCTGGGGAGGGCGGGCCGGCGGCCGGGGCATCGCCCGGGACCGTGGGTCGGCCGCGGGCAGTGGCGGAGCAGCGGCAGGCTGGGCCGGCGGCCGGCCGGCGGCGCGCCGGGGCACCGGCGCGGAGCCGCGGCGGGTGGGGGCCGGCCCGGGGTTCGCGGCCCGCGGCGCCGGGCGGGCGGGTGGCGGGGAGCGTTGCCGGATGGCGGCCGCGGGCGGCCGCCTCGGCGGCGGTCGGCTCGGGCCGGGCCGGGTAGGTGCCGGCCGCCGGCAGGTCGAGCAAGTTGCGCACGAGGCCGAGGACGATGCCGCCCAGGGTCGACGAAGGCGCCGAGGACCAGGATGCGGGCCCCCATGCCGACGCTGCCGCGCGAGGGTGCCCGCCAGGGTGGAGGCGTCGAAGTACTTGACCACCGCGTAGGGCAGGGCGGTCGCCGCCAGCAGGAGCGAGAGCCAGCCGAGGGCGGTGGGAATCGGCCGGGTCTGGTCGGGCAGCAGGGTGATGACGAAGATGGGCAGGATCAGGAGGAGGGCGGGGAGGGCGTCGGCTGCCACCGCCCGCTGGCCGAAGTCCTCGGCCGTGACGAAGGGCAGGCTCATGGCCCCGAGCACGAGCAGCACCCCCACGTCGATGACTATCCGGGAGGCGTGGAAGGCCAGCCGGGTCGGCGGGTACGAACTGCGAGAGCTGGACGTGCGGGTCACCATGCCGAGGAATCGCCGGAAAGGCGAGGTTAGCCGTCTGATGGCCCGCAGCCCTACCTTCGGCGGGATAGCCTGAGGCCAGTCGGCAGGGAGTGAGGGATGAGGCCGGGACGCCTCGCCGTGCTGGTGGGGACGCTGGTGGCCACCGGGGCCCTGTACCTGCAGCACCTGGCGGTGGACGGCGCCGCCTTCCGCGCACTCACCGGGGGGAGCATCCCGAGCATCTGGCAGGAACTGGGGAGATGGGGGCGTCCGGCGCGCGGTGCTGGCCGCAGCTGCGCTGGTGGGGCTGTCGTTCCGGCCGGAGTCCGCGGTGTTCGACAGGGCGGGCGGGGTCGGTGCGCTGCTGCTGGCGGCGGGGACGCTGGCCGGAGGCGTGCTGGCCTGGCAGGCGGCCGGGGAGGACGCCGCCACCGTGACCGCCGCCCTGGGACAGACGGGCATCGGGGGACGGGCGTCGGCCGGCCCGGGCTTCTGGATGCTCCTGGCCGGCACGGGCGGGGCGGTGATCGGTGCGGTCTGGGACCTGGTCGCCTCCCGCCGGAGCGCGGGGCGTGCGCGGCGCGGGGAGCCGCCCTCAGTCGGCGAAGAGGATGCGGCCGCCGTCTAGCGAGGCGACCCTGGCGAGGGCGTCCACCGGCCAGCCGTGGGCGTTGAGGCGCCGGCGGCCGTCCTGGAAGGTCTTCTCGATGGCAAAGCCCAGGCCGGCGACCAGGCAGCCTGCCTCCTCGGCGATCTCCCCGAGCGCCTCGGCCGTGCGCCCTCCGGCCAGGAAGTCGTCGATGACCAGGACCCGGAGGCCGGGGGGGAGGGCGCGGCGGAACACCTCGACGCGGTACTCCATGCCCCGGGTGGGGGAGAAGACCTCGCGGAAGTAGACGTCGCGCCCCCCGGGGCCGAGGTACTTCTTGGCGAAGACCATGGGGAGCCGCAGGCGAAGGGCGCAGGTGAGGGCCGGCGCGATCCCGCTGGCTTCGGCGGTGAGCACCACGTCGGGGGCGGCAGCGGCGAAGCGCTCGGCCAGGGAGTCGCCCACGCCCACGATCAGGTCGGGGTCCACCCGGTGGTTGAGGAAGTCGTCCACCTTGAGCAGGGTCCCCTCGACCCGGCCCCAGCGCATGATGGCCGCCCGCAGCCGGTCGGCCCCCGTGTCTTCCATGGCCTCCACTCGCTGCTCGGCGCCACCCTAGAGGGCGTGGACCGCGTGTGCCGCCGGGTACCATCGCTTCGTGCCCGGCGCCGCGCCACCTGCCCCCACCGCCGCCGAGCGGAGCCGGGCGCGCACCATCCTCGCCCGCCTCAAGAAGCGCTACCCGCAGGCGGCCACGGCCCTGCGCTACGCGCGATCCCTGGCAGTTGCTGGTAGCCACGGTCCTGAGCGCCCAGACCACCGACGCCAACGTCAACCGGGTCACCCCGATCCTCTTCTCGCGGTGGCCGTCGCCGGAGGACCTGGCGGCGGCCAACCCCGAGGAGGTCGAGGCGGTCGTCTACCCGACCGGGTACTACCACCAGAAGACGCGGGCAATCGTCGCCCTCAGCGCCGACGTGGCCGAGCGTTTCGGCGGCGAGGTCCCCGCCGACCTGGAGGCCATGACCACCCTGCACGGCGTAGGGCGCAAGACGGCGAGCGTGGTCCTGGCCGAGGCCTTCAACGTGCCGGCGATCGCAGTCGACACCCACGTCGGGCGGCTCGCCCGCCGCTTGGGTCTGAGCGCCTCGTCGGACCCGGCCCGGGTCGAGGCCGACCTGCGAGCCCTGTATGCGAAGAAGGAGTGGGCCGGCATCTCTATGCGCCTCATCGACTTCGGCCGGGAGGTTTGCACCGCCCGGCGGCCGCGCTGCCCGGTGTGCCCCCTGCGGGACCGCTGCCCCTACCCGCACAAGACCCCCGCCGGCTGAGGACCGCCGGGCGGCGGTCAGGGGGTCGGGGGCCCGGAGGGCTCGTCCACCCGGGCCGCGCCCAGGACGTCGCGAGCCCTTGGTCTCAGGCAGCAGGCCGAGAAGCCCCAGAGAGGCCAGCAGCAGCCCGCCGAGCCCGGCGATGGTGACCGGGACCCCCCAGGCGCCGATGGCGAACCGTCCGGCCAGGAAGCCGCCCAGCCCGCCGAGGATGCCGGCATTGACCAGCCAGGCCCCGGCGGTGGCCCGGGCATCGGTCGGGAACAACTCGCCTCGCTGAGCGGTGAAGGCGGGGGCGAAGGCCGAGGCCCCCAGGATGGAGAAGAAGACGCCGAGGCCCATCACCCAGCCCTCTTCGGAGAAGTAGACGGTGATGCCCCCGGCGACTCCCACGATGCCGGCGACCAGTTCGGTGACCCGGCGGCCGACGACGTCGGCGGCGCGCCCGCCGCCGAGCAGGCCGAGCAGCACCGCGGGGGTGCTGGCCAGCACGAGGAGGAGGGAGGCGGAGCCCTGCCCCCAGCCCAGGTCGTTGACCAGGCGCGGGTTCAAGAAGCCCGCTGCCGGGCCGGTGAAGGCGGCGACGGTGAAGGAGAGCCCGGCCATCGGCCAGAAGTAGCGGGCCAGGCCGCCCTGCAGCGCTCGGGTCAGGGGAGCGCGCGTGCCCGGGCGGAAGGCCCGCGACTCGCGCAGCCGCAGGGCGAGGAGGGGCAGGAGCAGGAGCGGCAGGGCGGAGAGGCCGAAGAGGATCCGCCAGGCCTCGTCGCCGGTCTGGGCGACGGGGGCCATCAGCAGCCCGAAGCCGGTTCCCATGCTCAGCCCGAGGGCGAAAGTCGCCGAGGCGTACCCGCGCACCGCCGGGTTGACCTCCTCGGCGATCATCACCAGGCCCAGGGCCCCGAGGGCGATGGTGCCGATGCGGGCGACGCCCTGGAGGGCGGCGAAGACGGGGAGCGACGGGGCGAAGGCCGTGGCCAGGTTGGCGGCAGGGATGAGCAGGAAGGCGAGGAGCAACGGGCCGCGGCGCCCGTGGCGATCGGCCCACCAGGAGAGCAGCAGAGCCACCAGGGCGGTGGCCCGCACGACCGCCTCGACGTCGGCGATCCCCTGGTCGCTGAGGCCGAATGTGACCCTGGTGTAGGCCAGGGTGTGGGTGAACACGTTGGAGGCCCAGCCCTGGGAGAAGGCGGCTGCGGCGAGAAGGGCGAGGATGCCGATCTCCCGCCTGGTGAGGGGGACGGAGGGCGCCAGCGGCTCGAGCAGGCGAGCGATCGGACGCGGGGACGAGCCACGGGAGGGCACCGGCCGGAGGTTACCGGGCGGCCGGGACGCGCCACTGCACCGCAGCCGAGAGCCCGGGGGAGTCCCGGCCGTCGGCGGCGGCGCCCGGGCATCTAGCCTGGCGCCATGCGCTCTGCGCCCGTCCCCGACCGCGGGCCCAACCCGGTCGGGCTCGCGCTGGCGGAACCTTCATGCTGCCCTTACACGTTCCGAACCCGCCCGGCACAGAATGTGATTGAGGAGGCGCCGTGTACACCCGCGGGACAGTGGTCCTGATCGAGGACGAGGAGGCGATCGCCGACCTGGTCCGCATGTACTTCGAACAGGAAGGCTTCCGCCTGGTGCATGCCGCCGACGGGCCCTCCGGCCTGAACGCCGTTCGGGATCGGGCCCCGCGGGCGGTGATCCTGGACCTCGGCCTGCCCGGCATGGACGGCTTCGAAGTGTGCCGGCGGATCCGCGCCGCCGGCGACGTGCCCATCATCATGCTCACCGCCCGCGACACCGAGGTGGACAAGATCGTCGGCCTCGAAATGGGCGCCGACGACTATGTGACCAAGCCCTTCTCTCCCCGCGAGCTGATGGCCCGGGTGAAGGCGGTCCTGCGCCGCTCGGAGGAGGCACCGCGGGCCCCGGCGGTGATCGAGGTCGGGCAGTGGGTGATCGACGGGGGGCGCCGGCAAGTGACCACGCCGGCCGGGGAGGTGGTGCGGCCCACCGCCCGCGAGTTCGACCTGCTGTGGTACCTGGCGGAGAACCAGGGCCTGGTCCTCAGCCGGGCCCAGATCCTCGAGGCGGTGTGGGGCTACGACTACTTCGGGGAGACCCGCACGGTGGACGTGCACGTGCGCCAACTGCGCAAGAAACTGGAGGGCATTCCCATCGAGACGGCCTGGGGGGTCGGCTACCGGATGGGCGGCTGACAGTGCGGCGGCGCTTCTTCTGGGCGCTGGTGACCGTGGCCGTGGTCACCCTCGCCGTGGGCGGCCTGACGGCCGCCTTGCTCATCAACCGGTCGGTGGAGGAGTCCGCCCGCAGCGAGTTCACGCGCCAGGCCGAGGCCACGGCCCGGTTGATCGAGGCCGGAGTGCGCGAGCGGGGCTCGAGCCAGGCCCAGCTGCGCACCCTGGGCAACATCCTGGCGGTAGTCGGGGCGGTGGGCGGCCACGACCACGTGGAAGCGGTCTTCGTCGGAGCGGGCGGCGCCGTGACGATCGTGGGCGAACAGGCCGAGGTCGCCGAGCAGATCCCCGGGGGCGCGGCCTCGGTGGTCCAGCAAGTGGAGTTCGAGGCCGAGGTGGACGGTGAGCCGGTGGCGGCCTTCGCCTTGCCCGTCACGGTCGGGAACCTGGGGAGGGTGGTGGTAGTGATCGGCACCGACCTGGAACTGGTGCCGTGGCGGCCGGTGGCCGCTCGACTGCTGTGGGCCGTGGGGCTGGGGGTGCTGCTGGCGGCCTTGCTGGCCGGCTGGCTCTCCCGCTTTCTCGGCAGGAGGCTCGAGGGTCTCGACTCCGCCGCCCGGCGACTCGCCGAGGGCGACTTGAGCGCCCGCGTCGAGGTGGAGGGAAGCGACGAGATCGCCGAGGTGGGGCTGGCCTTCAACGAGATGGCCGGGCAACTGGAGGAGGCGCGGGTCCGCGAGCGGGGGTTCCTGACGGCCGTCGGCCACGACCTGCGGACCCCGCTCACCACCATCGCCGGCTACGCCGAAGCCCTGGAGGAAGGCAAAGTGGCCCCGGAGGAACTGCCCCGGGTGTCCAGGGTGATCCACCGCGAGTCGGGACGCCTGAGCCGTTTGCTGGAGGACTTGATGCTGCTCTCCCGGCTCGAGGCCGGGGAGTTCCAGCTGCGCCTGGAGCAGGTGGAACTCGCGCGGCACCTGGGGGGAAGCGTGGAGGCCTACCGGGGCCGGGCCGACGAGGCCGGGGTCAATCTGGAGGCGGACCTGGCCGAGGTCCCGCCGATGGCCGTGGACCCGGACCGCATAGACCAGATGGTCGGCAATCTCGTGGAGAACGCCCTTCGCTACACGCCGCAGGGGGGCACGGTGCGCCTGACACTCGGCAAGGAGGCGTCGGGGGTGCGGATCTCCGTCTCCGACACCGGCCCCGGCATCGAGGCGGCCGACCTGCCGCACATCTTCGAGCGCCTCTACGTGGCCCAGCGCTACCGGCCCGCCCGCCCCGAGGGATCCGGTCTGGGCCTGGCGATCGTCAAAGAGCTCGCCGAGGCGATGGGGGGCACCGCCGGGGTGGCCAGCGAGCCCGGCCGGGGGACGACGGTCACGGTGACGCTGCCGTTGGCGCCGCCGGCCCCGCAGCCGCCACGCCCGGCCTGATCGCCGACGGGGGAGGTCTAGCCTCTCGTCCATGACCGACTTCATCCGCGTTGCCGGGGCCCAGATCAACCTCACCGTCGGCGACATCGACGGCAACGTCGAGCGCATCTTGGAGGCCATGGCCTGGGCCGAGGAGTTGCAGGCCGATGTGTTGCTCCTCCCCGAGCTGGCGGTCACCGGGTACCCGCCGGAGGACCTGGTGCTGCGCCGCCGCTTCATCGAGGCCAACATGCAGGGGGTCTACCGGCTGGCCGCCAAGTCGGGAACGACCGCCACCGTGCTGGGCTTCGTGGACCGCACCCAGGGGGCCCCGAAGCGTGATGACGCCGGGCCGGGCCGTCTGCACAACGCGGCCGGGCTGCTCGCCGGGGGGCGGTTGCGGGGCGTCTACCACAAGGTGCTGCTCCCCAACTACGGGGTCTTCGACGAGGATCGCTACTTCTTCCCCGGGGCCGCGCCCGCCGCGCTGTGGGAGATCAACGGGGTCGTGGCCGGGGTGTCGATCTGCGAGGACATCTGGGTGCCCGACGGCCCGGCCGCCCAGCAGGCGGAGGCGGGGGCGGACATCCTGCTCAACATCAACGGCTCGCCCTACCACCGCAACAAGGACGCCGAGCGCGAGGAAATGCTGCGCACCCGGGCCCGGGCCGCCGGCGTGCCGCTGGTCTACCTCAATCTGGTGGGGGGCCAGGACGAGCTGGTCTTCGATGGCGGCAGCCTGGTGATCGACGGGGCCGGGGACGTGCTCTACCGCGCTCCCCAGTTGGAGGAGGACCTGTTCTGGGTGGACGTCCCTCTCTCGGAGGAAGGCCGCAGCGACGTGCAGGCCACCGTGGTCAGCCGGGGCACCCTGCTCGAGGGCGAGCCGGCGGCCCTGCCCGAGCTGCGCGAGCCCCTGGGCCCGACCGAGGAGGTCTATCGGGCACTCTGCCTGGGCCTGGGCGACTACTTCCGCAAGATCGGATTCGCTCGGGTGGTGCTCGGCCTCTCCGGGGGCATCGACTCGGCGCTGGTTGCCACCATCGCCGCCGACGCCCTGGGCCCGGACCTGGTGTGGGGGGTGGCCATGCCCAGCCGGTACTCCTCGGAGGGTTCGGTGACCGACGCGCGCTCCCTCGCCCGGAACCTGGGGATCCGCCTGTGGGAGATCCCCATCGAGCCTCCTCTGACCGGTTTCTTGCAGGCACTCACCGAGGCGTTCGCCGACACCGAGGCCGGCGTGGCCGAGGAGAACCTGCAGGCCCGGGCCCGGGGCTCCATCCTCATGGCACTCTCCAACAAGCACGGCGGCCTCGTCCTGGCGACCGGCAACAAGTCGGAGATGTCCGTGGGCTACTCCACCCTGTACGGCGACATGGTTGGCGGCTTCGCGGTGCTCAAGGACGTCTCCAAGACCCTGGTCTATGAGCTGGCCCGGTGGCGCAACCGGGACGGAGAGGTGATCCCCGAGGCAAGCATCGCCAAGGCGCCCTCGGCGGAGCTCAAGCCCGGGCAGCTGGACACCGACAGCCTGCCGCCCTACTCCACGCTGGATCCCATCCTCGAGGCCTACGTGGAGAAGGACCTGGCGGTGGACGACATCGTCTCCCGCGGCTTCGACCGGGGAGTGGTCGAGCGGGTGGCCCGGATGGTGGACCACAACGAGTACAAACGCCGCCAATCGCCCCCCGGGGTGAAGATCACCCCCAAGGCGCTGGGGCGGGATCGCCGTCTGCCCATCGTGAACGGCTTCCAGGGCTAGGAGGGGGCCGCCTGTCGGGGCGCGGCTGCCTGAGATGCCGAGGGGACGGGCGCCGGGAGCGCGCGGGGTCACGCGGTTGCGAACGGTGTCGTGTCCCGCAGGGGGAGGGACTGGTCGGCGGGCACGCGAGCGCAGGTGCCGTCGCCCATCTGGACGACCTCGATCTGGTCGCCGACATGCACGGGGCCCGCTTCAAGGACTACGGCGAAGATGCCTTCGCGGGGCATGACGCAGTCGCCGGCCTGGTAGTAGATGGCGCACTTTGTGTGGCAGACCTTGCCGATCTGGGACAGTTCGACGACGGTGCCACCGATCCTGATCCTGGTGCCGATCGGGAGAGCGCAGAGGTCGATGCCCTCGGTGGTGATGTTCTCGGCGAAGTCACCGGGACCGACGTCGAGCCCCTTGTCGCGCATCGTGTCGATGGACTCCAGGGCGAGCAGCGAGACCTGGCGGTGCCAGTCGCCCGCGTGGGCGTCGCCTTCGAAGCCGCGGTCGAGACGAGCAGGCCGTGCTCACCGGGCTTCTTGCGGACGGTCTTCCGCTCGGACAAGTTGATGGACCGCACGATGCCGGCCCGGGAACCGGTGCTGGCACTAGGCATCTTCGTTGGCCTCCGTGCGCATCCAGCGGCCGGACTTGCCCCCTTCTTTGAGGGCAGAGCGCGACGTCGGTGATGACCATGCCGCGATCCGCCGCCTTGCACATGTCGTAGATGGTGAGCGCGGCGACGGAGGCCGCAGTGAGGGCCTCCATCTCGACGCCGGTCTTGCCGTCGGTCTCGACGGTCGCGGTGATGGCCATGCCGACTCGCCCGGCCGATAGGCCCCCGTGCATCGTGGCCGGCGCATCCTGCGGGGCGTCGCCGCCGAAACAGGGTTCGAGGTCGACCGCGATCCTGGTGAGCGCCAGCGGGTGGCACAACGGGATGAGGTCGCTGGTGCGCTTGGCGGCGATGATCCCCGCGATGCGCGCCGCGGCGAACACGTCGCCCTTGGGAGCGTCTCCGCTCGCGACCATGGCGAGGGTCTCGGGCCGCATGGCCACGAACGCGGTGGCGATTGCCCGGCGGTGAGAGACCGGCTTGTTCCCGACGTCGACCATGCGCGCCGCGCCACGCTCGTCGATGTGGGTCAGAGGCGAGTCATCGCCGGGAAGGTCGCTGCTCATTGGCTCTAGCCTCCGATCTGGGACATCTTGCGCAGGGTGCCGATCCGCTCGCCATGGCTCTCCGGCTTCTGGCGCAGGGCCTCAGCGATGAGGTCCCGCACCTGCTCGTCGTCGCCGGCGCGCAGCGCGCCGCGCACGTCGAACTCGAGGTCGGAGAAGAGGCAAGGACGGAGCTTGCCGTCGGCGGTGAGGCGCAGCCGTGAGCACTCGGCGCAGAAGTGCTCGGACAGCGGCGAGATGACGCCGATCGTGCCCGGCGCATCGGCGAAGCGGTAGTAGCGGGCGGGGCCCCAGCCGCCGGGCGCGTCCTGGGCGGCGGCAGGCAGGAGCTCGCCCACCCCTCGCTCGACACCCCACGCCGAGACGGTCGCCAGGATCTCGTCGGTGGGCACGACGTCGTCGCGGGACCATGAGGTGACCGAGCACGACGGGTGCTCCTCGGCTTCGGGGATGGCGCCGACAGGCATGAACTCGATGAACCGCACGTGCAGCGGGCGGTCGAGCGTCATCTGGGCGAACCCGCCCAGGTTCTGTCCGAGGGAGCGCACCACGACGATGTTCAACTTCACGGGGTCGAAACCGGCGTCGAACGCAGCGTCGATGCCCGCCAGCACGTGCCCGAGCTTGCCGCCCCGGGTGATGCGCGCGTACTCCTCGGCATCGAGCGAGTCGAGGGAGATGTTGACGCGCTGGAGCCCGGCCTCCCGCAACTCGGAGGCGAACCTGGGCAGCAGTGTCCCGTTGGTGGTGAGCGCGATGGCCTCGATGCCGTCGATCTCGCGGAGCCGTCGGATGAGGTCGAGGATGCTGCCCCGCACCAGCGGTTCGCCCCCCGTGAGCCGGATGCGGCCGATGCCCTGCTCGGCGGCGAGGGCGGCAAAGTGCGCGATCTCCTCGCAGGTCAGGATCTCGGCGTGCGGCCTCCACACCACGCCCTCGGCGGGCATGCAGTAGAGGCAGCGCAGGTTGCACCGGTCGGTGACCGAGATGCGCAGGTAGTCGATGCGCCTGCCGAGTGCATCCCTCGCCATCAGAAGCCCCTCGCCTCGTCGCGGCCGGGCCGACGCAGGCAGGTCTCAGGACGGCACCATTCCATGACCGCTCAGGGTAACCCGGTCGCGCCGATGTCCTCCCCGACCCGGGAAGAATCCCCGTGCCTTTCGATACGGCTCCTCGCGGGGCCTGGCCTTCCCGTATCTATGCTCCGGTCGGCTCCTCACAGGACGGTCGCCATGATCACGTTCCTCAAGGCCGACCGGGCCGGCTTGACCAAGTTGTCGCAGCCAGAGGCAGGCTGCTGGATCAACGTCGTCGCCCCTACCGCGGACGAGATCGCCGACCTGCGGGTCATGGGCATCCCCGCCGACTACCTGGCCTATCCGCTCGACCCGGACGAGCGGGCCCGCAGCGAGCGGGAGGACGGGGACCTGCTGATCATCCTGCGCATCCCGCACTTCCAGGGCGAGGGCTCCGACGTTCCCTACACCACCATCCCGCTGGGCATCATCCTCACCCCGGACTATCTGGTGACTCTGGTGCGGGTGGAGAACGAGCTGGTGGAGGAGTTGGCCTCCGGACGGGTACGCGGCCTGGAGACGGCCAAACGGGTTCGCTTCGTGCTGCGGGTGCTGCTGCACACCTCCAGCCGCTACCTGTCCCAGCTGCGCCAGATGACCCGGGCCATCGACTTCCTCGAGGATCAGCTCCAGGAGTCGACGCGCAACCGGGAGGTCCTCGAGCTCCTCAAGTACCAGAAGAGCCTCACCTTCTTCGCCACCGCCCTGCGCTCCAACGAGCTGATGATGGAACGGCTGCAACGGAGCCAGTGGTTCGCCGCCTTCCCCGACGATGAGGACCTGCTGGAGGATGTCATCACCGAGAACCGTCAGGCCATCGAGATGACCAACATCACCAGCAACATCCTGAGCAGCATGATGGATGCCTTCGCTTCCATCATCTCCAACAACCTGAACAGCGTGATGAAGCTGCTCGCGTCGATCACCATCGTGGTCAGCCTGCCGACCATGGTGGCCAGCTTCTTCGGGATGAACGTGGATCTGCCCTTCGCCGGCCACCCCTGGTCCTTCCTGGCCATCCTGGGGCTCTCGCTGCTGATCAGCGGTGCCGGCGCCTTCTTCTTCTGGAAGCGCGACTGGCTCAAGCGGTAGCCGGAGTCCCGGTCCGGGGCGGCGTGTAGGGTGAAGTCGACCCGTGCATCCGGCGGAAGACGCTTGGGAGGAGAGCCACCATGGCAGGGCCCAGTCGCGGTTCAGTCGATGCCCACAGGGCGTGGGGCATGCTGCTCCTGGTGCCGGTGTTCGGGCTGCTGCTGGTGCCGAACAGCCAAGCCGCGGGTGACCCGTCGCCGGGCCCCCGGATCGTGGGTGGGACCGAGGTCGACCCGCCCGGCAAGTACCCCTTCATGGTGGCCCTGGTGGACCACGGTGGTGACGCCTGGGCCGACCAGTTCTGCGGGGGTTCGCTCATTTCGCCCGAATGGGTGCTCACCGCTGCCCACTGTGTGGTTGGCGAGACGGCGAGCACGATCGATCTGATCATTGGCCGTCACGACCTGGACTCGGACGAAGGTGAGCGCATCCCGGCCAGGAGGATCATCAGGCACCCGGCTTACGACGACTTCAGCATGGCCAACGACATCGCGCTGATCCGCCTCATGACTCCCGTCACCTACGCCCCGGTGCTGCTTCCGGCCGATGCGATCGCTGGAGGCGGCGGGGACGACGCTCACCGTCACCGGATGGGGGAACACGGAGAGCGTGCCCGAGTGGCCCACCGAGTTGCGGGAGGTGCAACTCCCGGTGGTGGGCGACGCCGATTGCCTGGAGGCTTACGCGGGCTATGGCAACCCGCCGGCGGCGCTGATGCTGTGTGCCGGCGCGACCGGGATGGACTCCTGCCAGGGTGACAGTGGCGGCCCGCTGTTCGCCGCGGGGGCCGACGGCTTCACTCAGGTAGGCGTCGTGTCCTCGGGGGAAGGGTGCGGCCTGCCCGGGTTCCCGGGCAAGAACACCAGCGTGGCGGCGTTCACCACCTGGATCACCAGCCAGAGCGGCGTCCTCCCGGGGCCCCCGACGGGCTCTGAGACGAAGTGCCTGGGGGTGGAGGCCACGATCGTGGGCACCGAGGCGGGGGAGACGATCAGCGGCACGGCCGGGCCTGATGTGATCGTTGGCTTGGGCGGCAACGACCTGATCAACGGCCTGGGGGGCGACGACCGCATCTGCGGCGGGGCTGGGGCTGACCAGATCAACGGTGGCGCCGGAAGCGACGCTCTGGTAGGTGAAGCCGGAGACGACTTGCTGGACGGCGGGGACGGCACCGACACGGTGACCGGAGGCCAGGGCACTGACACCTGCTACGGGGAGACCAAAGAGACCTGCGAGCTGCCGGGAAGCTCGGGGCCGGTGTGCCTCGGGTTGCCGGCGACCATCGTCGGCACCGCTGGGGGGGAGACGATCAACGGGACGGCCGGGGTTGATGTGATCGTCGGTTTGGGCGGTAACGATGTGATCAACGGCCTGGGGGGTAACGACCGGATCTGCGGCGGCCTGGGTAACGACACGATCAGCGGCGGGCCGGGCAACGACTCTGGTGCAGGGGAATGCGGGCAATGACACGATTTCGGGTGGTCTCGGGGCGGACATCCTCAAGGGTGGGGCGGGGGCTGACACCATCACCGGCAATGCCGGGAACGACAAGCTGTTCGGGGAGGCGGGGGACGACAATCTGAACGGGAATCTGGGTACCGACTCGGTGACCGGTGGGCTGGGCACTGACACCTGTTACGGGGAGGGCAAGGCGACCTGTGAGCTGCCGGCGCCGCCGGCGGGCCTGGACTTCTCCTCGGGCGACGTTCACTTGGAGGTGTCCTCCTCGGTGGATGCGGTCAGTGTGATCAACGTGGGTGGTTCCGGGGGGGTCGCCGATCTCAATGTTGAGGTGGAGATCACCCACACCTGGGTGGGTGACCTCAAGGTGGTCCTGACCCATGTGGACACCGGCACCCAGGTGACCATCATCGACCGGCCGCGGCGACGGTGCTGCCTCCGCCGGCTTCGACGCTTCGGCTGTTCGGGGAACAACGTGGACGCCACCTTGGACGATGAGGCTTCGACCCGGGTGGAAGACCAGTGCCTGGGCAGTACGCCGACTATCTCCGGTTCGGTCAGGCCCAACAATCCGCTGAGCGCCTTCGACGGTGAGGACCTGGGCGGGACCTGGCGGCTGACGGTCACCGACTGGGCCACCCTGGACCACGGCTTCCTGGAATCGTGGTCACTGCACTTCGCGGCGTGAAGGAAGCACCACGCGCTGTTCCTGTTTGTGCCGGGAGGGGGAGTCGAACCCCCACGAGGTTGCCCTCGGCGGATTTTGAGTCCGCTGCGTCTACCATTCCGCCATCCCGGCGTGCCCTCATCGTAGGGCCTTCGCCCACCCCGGAGCCGCTCATGAGCCGCCTGCACCAACGCCTATTCCGCCTCAACGAGCGGATCGCCCGGCTCGCGGCCGAAGAGCAGCAGGCGGCCGCCGAGTTGGAGGTGCACCGCCATCTCGAAGACGACGCCCGGCGAGATGCGGCGGTGAGCGAATCGCCCATCGACCGGGAGGATGCTCGCGACACGGCCGCCGACGTGGCCCGGTTCTCCGGGCTCGTGGCCGAGCTGCGGCGCAGACGCGGGCGCCTGGAGGCCAAGCGGGACCGGCTGCTCACCCGGTTGGGCTAGGGCGCCTGCCCTAACATCGAGTCATGCCGCGCCTCGCCCTCCTCGACGGGCACAGCCTCGCCTTCCGGGCCTTCTACGCGCTGCCCGCCGACCTGGCCACGCCCGACGGCCGGCCCACCAACGCGGTCTTCGGCTTCACGTCGATGGTGATCAAGTTGCTCGGCGACGAGCAGCCCGACGCCATGGCGGTGGCCTGGGACACCCCGGAACCGACCTTCCGCGACGAGGCCTATGCCGACTACAAGGCCACTCGGAAGGCGGCCCCCGACCTCTTCCGCAGCCAGCTGCCCCTGATCGACGAGGTAGCCGACGCGCTGGGCATCCGCCAGTTCCGCGTTCCCGGCGTCGAGGCCGACGACGTGATCGCCACCATCGCCCGGCGGGCGGCGGAAGCCGGCTGGGAGGTGCTGGTGGTGACCGGGGACCGCGACGCCTTTCAGCTGGTGGGCGGGCCCATCAAGGTGGTCTACACCCGCCGTGGGATCAGCGACACGGTGCTGGCCGACGCCGCCTGGGTGGAGGAGCGCTACGGCGTGACCCCGGCGCAGTACCCCGACTACGCCGCCCTGCGCGGCGACACCTCGGACAACCTGCCGGGCGTGCCGGGGGTGGGGGAGAAGACCGCAACCCGCCTGGTGGCCGACTACGGGGGGCTGGAGGGCATCTACGACCACCTGGAGGACCAGCCGCCGCGGCTGCGGGAGAGCCTGACGGCGGCCCACGAGCAGGCCTTCCTCAACCGGCGCCTCACCCACCTGGTGGAGGACGTGCCGGTCGAGGCCGACCCGGAGGACCTCCGGCTGCGGCCCTGGGACCCGGTTCGGGTCCGGCAGGTCTTCGACGGGCTCGCCTTCCGCTCCCTGTGGCAGCGCCTGCAGGAGACCGGCGGCAGCGGGGCCGCCCCGGCCCAGGGGGTGCTCGACGTGGAGGTGGTCGCCGCCCCGGACGGGGGGGAGGCCGTCGGGGCCGGTGGGACCCTGGCGCTCGAGCCGGTCTGGGAGGACGGCGGCCTGGTGGGGGTCATGGTCGCCGGGGCCGACGACCGGGCCGCGTTCACACCTGCCGATCGGCTCGGGGCCCTGGGGACGGCGCTGGCCGACCCGCAAGTGCCCAAGGCCCTGCACGACGCCAAGCCGCTGGTCCGGGCGCTGCTGGAGAGCGGCGGGGACCTGGTCGGCCTCGCCTTCGACACCGCGCTGGCCGGGTACCTGATCAACCCGGCCGAGCGGGCCCCGGACCTCAGCGGGCTCGCGGCCCAGGTGCTCGGCCTGGAGATCGAGCCGGAGACGGAGGGGGCGGCCGCGGGCGGGGGACAGGGGGCGTTCGACTTCGCCGGCACCGGTCCCGACCTGGAGCGGGCCGGTCGGCGGGCAGTGGCCGTGGCCCGGCTGGTCGAGCCGCTCACCGCCCGGCTGGAGGAGCAGGGCGGGCTCGAGCTGTACCGGCAGGTGGAGCTGCCCCTGGTGCGGGTGCTGGCCCGCATGGAGGAGGCGGGCATCCTGGTGGACCGGGCCTATCTGAGCGAGCTGGGGGAGCACCTGCGCGATCGCCTGGCCACGCTGGAGCGGCGGGTGCACGAGGCGGCGGGGGCGCCGTTCAACATCAACTCCACCCAGCAGCTGCGCGAGGTGCTCTTCGACCGGCTGCGCCTGCCGGTGCTGAAGAAGACCCCCAAGGGCGCTCCCTCGACCGACGCTTCGGTGCTCCAGAAGATGGCGGACCAGCATCCGGTGATCGGGCACCTGCTCGCCTATCGCGAGCTGGAGAAGCTCCGCTCCACCTACGTTGACGGCCTGCTGCCCCTGATCGCCGAGGACGGCCGCATCCACTGCATCTTCAACCAGACGGGGGCGGCCACCGGCCGCATCTCATCCGAGCAGCCGAACATGCAGAACATCCCGGTCCGCACCGAGGAAGGGCGCACCATCCGTCGGGCGTTCGTGGCGGCCCCCGGCCACACCTTCGTGGTTGCCGACTACAGCCAGATCGAATTGCGCATCCTCGCCCACCTCAGCGGCGACGCGGGGCTGCTCGAGGCGTTCGCCTCCGGCGCCGACATCCACGCCGCCACCGCCGCCCGGGTGTTCGGGCTGGCCCCGGACATGGTGACCCACGACCTGCGCCGGCGGGCCAAGATGATCAACTTCGGGCTCCTGTACGGGATGGAGGCCTACGGCCTCGGCCAGCGGCTGGAGATCCCCACCGAGGAGGCGAAGGAGCACATGGACGCCTACTTCGCCCAGTTCCCCGACGTAGCCGCCTTCATGCAGGGCATGGTGACCCGCGCCCGGGCGGACGGGTTCACCACCACCATCCTCGGGCGCCGCCGCTACCTGCCGGAGCTGGCCGCCGACAACTTCCGGGTGCGCCAGACCGCGGAGCGCATGGCGCTCAACGCCCCCATCCAGGGGTCGGCCGCCGACATCATCAAGAAGGCGATGGTGGTGCTCGACGGAGAGATGGAAGGCCGCGGCCTGGCCGCGGCCATGCTCCTCCAGGTGCACGACGAGTTGGTGGTCGAGGCGCCCCTCGAGGAGGCCGACGAGGTGGCCCGGCTGGTGAAGGAGGCCATGGAGAGCGTGGTGGAGCTGCGGGTGCCCCTGCGGGTGGATCTGGGGACCGGGCCGACGCTGGCCGAGGCCAAGGGCTAACGGTACGGCCCGGCCGTTGTGTTAGCCTTCCCCCGCTCTTGCGCGTCCCCCGACGGGACGACGGGAAGCCCAATCTCCAGGAGACAACCAAACCCATGACCGACGACATCGACGACGCGCTCGCCCCGCTGGAAGACGCCGGCGAGCAGGTGAAGGCGGCCGGCGAGGACGCCGCCCCCGCTCCGGTGGCCGGAGAAGAACCGGCCACCCCCGACGAGCCGACCGCGGCCCCCGAGCCCGCAGAGGCCCCGGCGCAGGCCGCGGCCCCCGCCGACGACCTGTCCGGCAGCCTGTCGGCCGAGGACTTCGCCGCTGCGGTGGAGCGCACCGTGGTGGAGTTCTCGGAGGGCAGCCTGGTCAGCGGCACGGTGGTGCGCGTCGATCCCGACGAAGTGCTGGTGGACATCGGCTTCAAGTCCGAGGGCGTGATCCCGGTCGCCGAGTTGTCCATCCGCAACAACGTCAACCCCGGCGACGTCGTCAAGGTGGGCGACCCGATCGAGGCGCTCGTCCTGCAGATGGAGGACCAGGAGGGGCGGCTCATCCTCTCCAAGAAGCGCGCTCAGTACGAGCGCGCCTGGGGCCGCATCGAGGAGGTCATGCGGCAGGCAGGCACCGTCACCGGTCAGGTGATCGAGGTGGTCAAGGGCGGCCTCATCGTGGACATCGGCCTGCGCGGCTTCCTGCCCGCCTCGCTGGTGGAACTGCGACGGGTGCGCGACCTGCAGCCGTACGTCGGCACCACCCTGGAGGCCAAGGTCATCGAGCTCGACAAGAACCGCAACAACGTCGTGCTCTCCCGCCGCGCCTACCTGGAAGAGGAACAGGCGGAGCAGCGCCAGGCCTTCCTCGACGGGCTCGAGCCGGGCGAGATCCGCAAGGGCGTGGTCTCCTCGGTGGTCAACTTCGGCGCCTTCGTGGACCTGGGCGGGATGGACGGCCTGGTGCACGTCTCCGAGCTGTCCTGGCAACACGTCAGCCATCCCGGCGAAGCGGTGTCGGTGGGCGACGAGGTGATGGTCAAGGTGCTGGAGGTGGACCGGGAACGGGAGCGCATCTCCCTGTCGATGCGCCAGACCCGAGAGGATCCATGGGAGTCCTTCTCGGCGGCCCACGCCGTCGGCGACGTCGTCGACGGGCAGGTCACCAAGACCGTCCCGTTCGGGGCGTTCGTCTCCGTCACCGACGGGGTGGAGGGCCTGGTGCACGTCTCCGAGATCGCCATGCACCACGTGGAGAGCCCGGAGCTCGAGCTGTCGGTGGGCCAAGCGGTGAAGGTGAAGATCACCGAGATCGACGCCGAGCGGCGCCGCATCAGCCTCTCCATCAAGCAGGCCACCACCGAGTGGACCCAGCGCTCCCAGTGGGTGGCCGAGGATCACCGGCCGCCGCGCCGGCGCCAGCGCAAGGAGTTCCAGCGTGAGGAGGAGGTAGCCGAGCCGCAGCCTTCCTTCAACGCCGACGCCTCGCTGGAGGCCATCCTGCAGGAGCTCAAAGAGAAGGGGATCGGCCGCAAGTAGCCGGCCCGCCGCTGCACCTTCGACCCGCCCCTCAACCGGGCGGGTCGTCGCGTCCGGCCCGGCACGAGGCGGTAAGGTTGCCGGCGTGACCGAACCGGCCCGCGTCCTGCTCGGCGGAGGCATCGGCAGCGGCAAGAGCGCGGCCGCTGCCTTGCTGTCGTCTCTGGGGGCGGCGGTGCTCTCCGCCGACCGTGCCGCCCATCGCGTGCTCGAGCCCGACGGCCCCGCGGCGGCCGCCGTGTCGGCTCGCTGGCCTGCGGCGGTGGTCGATGGGCGGATCGACCGCCAGGCGCTGGCGGGCATCGTGTTCCGGGATGGGGCGGCGCTGGCCGAACTGGAGCTGCTCACTCATCCGGCCATCGCCCGGCTGCTCGGCGAGGAGGTGGCCGGGGTGGATGCCCCGGTGATCGTGGTGGAGATGCCGCTTCCCATGGACCTGCTCGGGCCGGGGTGGCGCTGGGTGGTGGTGGACGCCCCCGACGAGGTGCGACTGGCCCGGCTGGAGGCTCGGGGGATGAGCCGGGAGGAGGCGGTGCGCCGCATGGGCGCCCAGCCCACCCGGGACGAGTGGCTGGCTCGGGCCGAGCTGGTGGTGGACAACGGGGGCGACCTGGCTCACCTGGAGGCCGAGTGCCGGTGGGCCTGGGGCGTGATGCTGGGGTGGTAGGGGTGCCCAGGGGGTAGGGTGTCGCGATGGCCGATTTCCGTCTCGTGTCGGACTTCGCTCCCGCCGGCGACCAGCCGGCGGCGATAGACGCCCTGGCGGCGGGCATCGGGCGGGGCGACCGTTTCCAGACCCTGCTCGGCATCACCGGATCGGGCAAGTCGGCGACGGTGGCCTGGCTGATCGAGCGGGTGCAACGCCCCACGCTCGTGCTGGCGCCCAACAAGGCCCTCGCCGCCCAGCTGGCCAACGAATTCCGCCAGTTCTTCCCCGACAACCGGGTCGAGTACTTCGTGTCCTACTACGACTACTACCAGCCCGAGGCCTACATCCCGCAGACCGACACCTACATCGAGAAGGACGCCACCATCAACGACGAGATCGAGCGGCTGCGCCACTCGGCCACCGCGGGCCTGCTCACCCGGCGGGACGTGATCATCGTGGCGTCGGTGTCGGCCATCTACGGCCTGGGGTCGCCCGAGCAGTACCAGGGCCAGTTGCTCCGGCTGGTGCGGGGGGTGGAGTACCCGCTCGGCGACGCCGTCCGCCGGCTGGTGGACATCCAGTACGAGCGCAACGAGGTCAACCTCACCCGGGGGCGTTTCCGGCTGCGGGGCGACACCCTGGAGGTATTCCCCTCCTACGAGGAGACGATCGCCCGGGTCGAGTACTTCGGGGACGAGGTGGAGCGCATCACCCGGATGAACCCGGTGACCGGGGAGGTGCTCGAGGAGCTCTCCGAGCTGTTCGTGTACCCGGCAACCCACTACGTCACCACCCAGGACCGCATGGTGGAGGCCATGGCCGCCATCGAGGCCGAACTGGCCGAGCGGCTGGCAGACCTGGAAGCCAGCGGCAAACTGCTCGAGGCGCAGCGTCTGCGGATGCGCACGGTGTACGACCTGGAGATGATGCGCGAGGTCGGGTACTGCAGCGGCATCGAGAACTACAGCCGCCACCTCGACGGGCGGGCGGCGGGGGATCCCCCGTACACGCTGCTCGACTACTTCCCCGACGACTACCTCACTGTGGTGGACGAGAGTCACGTCACCATCCCCCAGCTGCACGGCCAGTACCAGGGAGACCGGAGCCGCAAGGAGGTGCTGGTGGAGCACGGCTTCCGGCTCCCCTCGGCGATGGACAACCGGCCGTTGCGCTTCGACGAGTGGCTGGAGAAGACCGGGCAGGCGGTGTTCCTGTCCGCCACCCCGGCCCGCTGGGAGGTGGAGCACTCAGACCAGGTGGTGGAGCAGATCATCCGCCCCACGGGCCTGGTGGACCCGGAGGTGCTGGTCAAGCCGACCCGCGGGCAGATCGACGACCTCATGGAGCAGATTCGCCGCCGGGCCGACGCCGGGCAGCGGGTCCTGGTCACCACCCTCACCAAGAAGATGGCCGAGGACCTCACCGACTACCTGCTGGAGATGGGGGTGCGGGCCCGCTACCTGCACTCCGAGGTGCAGACCCTGGAGCGGGTCCAGATCCTGCGCGACCTGCGCCTGGGCGAGTTCGACGTGCTGGTCGGGATCAACTTGCTGCGGGAGGGGCTCGACCTGCCGGAGGTGGGCCTGGTGGCCATCCTCGACGCCGACAAGGAGGGCTTCCTGCGGTCGGAGACCTCCCTCATCCAGACGATCGGCCGGGCTGCCCGCAACGTCGAGGGCCAGGTGCTCATGTACGCCGACGACGTGACCGAGTCCATGCGCCGGGCGATCAGCGAGACCAACCGGCGGCGCGCCCTGCAGATGGAGTTCAACACGGCCCACGGCATCGACCCGCAGACGATTCGCAAGAAGGTCTCCGACATCCTCGAACTGGTGCAGAGCCGGGACGCCCCGGCCGTGGACCGGCGCCGGCGCGAGGCGGCGCCCCGGCCGGCCATCGATCTGCCGAGCGAGGACCTGGGGCGGCTGATCCGCAGCCTGGAGGAGGAGATGCGAGAGGCCGCCCGCGAGCTGCGCTTCGAGTACGCCGCCCGGCTGCGCGACGAAGTGGCCGAACTGAAGCGGGAGCTGCGCGAGATGGCGGAGGCGGCGGGCGCGTGAACGGTGGGGCGGGCGACGCCGCGCCCCGGCTCTCGCCGGCGAGCCGGGCCGAGTGGCGGGCCTGGCTGGCCGCCAATCACGATGATTCCACGGGGGTCTGGCTGGTGGTCCAGAAGAAGAGATCGGCCCTGCCCGGCGTGGGCTATGACGAGGCCGTCGAGGAGGCTCTCTGCTTCGGCTGGATCGACAGCCGGGTCCGGCGCCTGGACGAGGATCGCTTCGAGCAGTGGTACTGCCCCCGCCGCCGGGGGAGCATCTGGTCGCAGCCCAACAAGGAGCGAGTGGAACGTCTGAAGCGGGCGGGGCTCATGGCCCGGGCGGGCCTGGCTCGGGTGGAGGCAGCCATGGGCGACGGGTCGTGGGGGCTGCTCGACGAGATCGAGGCGTTGGTGGTGCCGGCCGACCTGGCGGCGGCTCTGGAGGCGGCCGGCAGCGCGGGAGGTTTCGAGGGACTCCCCGCATCCACACGCAAGCAGGTGCTCTACTGGGTTTCGACGGCTCGCCGCCCTCAGACGAGGGCCCAGCGGATCACGGCCGTGGTGGAGGCCGCCGCGCAGGGGCGAACCCCACTGCCGCCGCAGTAGCCTCACTCGCGTTGCGAATACGGGGTGTCGTGCGCCTGCCGGTGGTGGTGGCGGCACAGGAGCCGCAGGTTGGGGAGGCGGGATGACCCTCCGTGGGCCCAGTGGTGGATGTGGTGGGCATCGCACCAGCGGGCGGGGACGTCACAGCCGGGATGAGTGCAGCCGACATCGCGGAGATCCAGAGCCCGCCTGACTGCCGCGGGTATCACCCGGGTGCGGCGACCGACGGCCAGCGGCTTGCCTTCGCCGTCGAGAACGACGCGGGTGAGGTTGCCGTCACAGGCGAGGCGCCGGGCGGCTTCGGCGGAGATGGGCCCGGCTTCCAGATCGACGACGTGGTCGCCGGCGAGATCGGCGGGGCTCAGGGTGATGATCAGATGGGGCCGTTCTCCTCCTTGCCGCGGCCGGTCGGAGGAGTCCAGATGGCGGCGACAGATCTCGACCAGGGCATCGGCGCGGCGCTGTTGCGGGCTGCGGGTGTCGCCGGGGTCGAGGGCAGCGGGTTCGGCCAGAGATCGGATGGCGGTGAGCACCACCGTGCCGCTCTCCGGGTCCAGATCGCCGTCGAGGCGGACCATGCCCGCCCAGGTGGCAGAGACATGGAGGCGGCGCCGGAAGAAGGCCCGGCCGGCGTCGGCTTGGGCGCCGTCGGGGTCGGCGAGGCGCCGCCAGTGGGCCAACGCCAGGGGGAGCACCCGCGCCGACAGGGTACGGGCCTGGGCAACAAGCAGGGCTTCGTCGCGGCAGAACAGGTCACGGCAGTCATCCCAAGCGTCGACCAGGAGCCGGACCCGGCACTCGGACAGGTGCCCTGCAGCGAAGGCCTGCCGAGTGTGGTCCATATACCGCAGAGCCATGGCCACCCGCAGGCGGCTGCGGCACACCGCCGGGGGATCACCGGTGAGCGCTACCAGCCAAGCGGTGGAGGATCCGAACCCGCGGGCCTGGGGGACGCCCCGTCGATCCGCCTCGGCGACCGCCGCCGCCGACTGGGCATCTACCTGGGCCCGGAGCCGGGCCAGTCGGCACACCTCCTGCTCCAACTCATCGTCGGCCAGTCGCTCGAGCGGGAGCGGCTCGGGGGGATCGACGGCCTCCGCGGGTGGCTGCAACAGAGTCTGGATGGTCACACCTGACCCTATCAACCAGCTGTGACATGTCTCGACGGTTCGGACAAGAGAAGCGAGGTGACGTCACCCCACCCCAGGGTGGCCGGTGCGGTTCGCGCGTCGCGCGGCTACTCCCCGGAGTAGCCCGCCGCAGCCGAGCTCCGGCTCGGAGGCGGTCATCGATCCGGGCGATGGGGGCGACTACTCGGTCACACTGGATCCCGCCGACTTCGTGGCGGTGATCGATAACCCGTGGATGCCCTTCGTGCCGGCGAGTCGCTGGGTCTACGAGGGTGGCGACGGGGCCGAGGTGGAGCACATCGAGGTGGTGGTCCTGTCGGAGACTCGTGTGGTCATGGGGATCACCGCCACGGTCGTGCGGGACACGGTGACCGTCGACGGGGAGTTGGTTGAGGACACCTACGACTGGTACGCCCAGCACGCGGCGGGCAACGTCTGGTACCTGGGTGAGGACTCCAAGGAGTACGAGGCGGGCGAGGTGGTCTCCACGGGCGGCTCCTGGGAGGCCGGGGTGGACGGGGCGCTTCCCGGCATCGTCATGAAGGCCGATCCTCAGGTGGGCGATGCTTACCGGCAGGAGTACTACACGGGCGAGGCGGAGGACATGGCGGAGGTGGTGCGCGCCGGTGTGGCCGAGACGGTCGCCTTGGGAGCGTAACTGGGTGACATTTCGATACGTTTGAGCGTTGGGAGGATCCGTCACTCGTATCGGCCTGGCCGATGACACTCGCGGAAGTGGTGTCAACTTCAGACTGCGTTCAGACGGCTCGACCATCGGCGCCGGGGCCCGGGACGATCTGGATGCCGTCCTGGCCGAAGCCGGGCTGGCCGAGGCGGCGCGGCGGCGGGCCGGCGGCTTCTAGCGGGGGATGCCCAGCGCCTGGGCCTGCCGCCATCATGGTGGGGCGTCCCGGGATCCTGCTTCTCGACGAACCCGCCGCCGCTCTCGACCCGGGGAGCCGACGAGGTGCTCGATCTGACCGCCGTCTCCGCGGCCGCGCCACAGTGATCTTCTCCTCGCACATCCTCGCCGACGTCCAGGAGGTGAGCGACTGGGCGGGCATCAAGGAGCGGATCATCGGCGTGTTTCGTATGCTGGTCGAGCAGCCGCCCAGTCGAGGGGTCAGCCATTCGCAGTCGCACCGCGGCGTCACGCGGAGCTAGCACGCCTCGAGTCGGTGCACCTACGGAAGCGCCCGAGAGCCTCAAAGGGGATGAGGCCGGGTGCTGTGCAGCCCGACTCGCAGAGGTCTGTCCGATACGGATATCCACGCGCGCCTGCGAACGTCGCGTCCGACTTCGGTGTCTTCGGCTTTCCCATGATGCCGGGCCACGAGATCGTGGGCCGGGTGACGCGAGGCTGGGGGCGGCGGTCTCAGGGCTGACGGTGGGGGACCGGGTGGGCGTCGGCTGGCAGGGCCGCTGCTGCGGCGAGTGCGAGTGGTGCCGGGCGGGCGACGAGCACCTCTGCCTCCAGATCGCCGACTGCGGCACCTGGACGCCCTACGGGGGCTTCGCCTCCTCGGTGGTGGTGGACGGCCGGTTTGCCTACCCGCTCCCGGCCGACATGGCTCCCGAGGTGGCTGCAGTGCTCATGTGCGCCGGCATCGCCGTGTATCCGCCCCTGCGCAGGTACGCCCGAGGGCCTCCGACCCGGGTGGGCATCGTCGGGATCGGCGGCCTGGGCCACCTGGCGCTCCAGTTCGCCAAGGCCCTCGGCTGCGAAGTGACGGCGCTGTCCTCCTCCCCCGCGAAGGAGGAGGAGGCGCGGGCCTTCGGTGCCGACCACTTCCTCCTCACGACCGATCAGGGGGCCATGGAGGAGAAGGAGTTCGGCTTCGACCTGCTGCTCTGCACCGCCCCGGCGGGGAACGACTGGGCGAACCTGGTGATGGTCCTCACGAAGAACGGACGGCTGGTGCTGCCGGCCTTCTCCCCGATCGACCTGCCGCTCGGCGCGGTCTCCGGCTCGGGCCCGGCGGTCGACTTCGTGGCCCATCAGGTGTCGATCACCGGCTCCTTCCTCGGCAGCCGCGCCGACATGCGGGAGATGCTCGCCTTCGCCGAGGAGCACGACATCGTCCCGCGGATCGAGCTGATGCCCATGTCGCAGGTGAACGACGCGATCCTCCGGGTGAGACAGAACCAGGCCCGCTACCGGGTGGTACTCGTCAACGACTAGGGACTACCAGCGACCGTCAGAAGAAGCGTCTGCGGGCGAGCTTCAGACGCGGCGTAGGGACGGGCTCTGGACTTGTCGCTGCTCCCTCGGGAGCGGCTCACCGGAGTCGGGTTCGATCCGGACCGTTCCGCCCAGCGGTGAGTTGGCTCCTCTTTTCATCGTGACACCGATCTCAGCCCATCTCCGAAGAAACCCTTACGGCTAGGAGCAAGCCCACATGTACGGTCGGTGCGCTGGGGCAACTCCCAGCGTGAACAGCGTGTCAGACACTCAGAAGGAGGCTGCCGTGGTAATGCTGGCAGTCCAACATCGGGTCCAGGACTACAAGGCTTGGAAGAAGGTGTTCGACGAGCACCCCCCAGGGGAAGGCGGCGCCAAGTTCCACCGCGTCAACAGGATGATCGGCGATCCCAACACGATCGTCGTAGTCGCCGGCTTCGAGTCGGCCGAGCAGGCGCGGGCGTTCGGGAGAAGCCCGGGCCTCGCCGATGCCATGAAGCGAGCGGGTGTGGTTGGTGAACCCCGTGTCGAGATGTACGAGGAAGCGGAGTTCATCCAGTACTTGCCCTGAATCCGACCGCACCGCCCCCACAGACTCCTGCGGGGGCGGTGTTGCGTGCGCACCAGGGCCGCTTCACAACCGGTCTCGTTCGTCTAGATGGACTGCGCCGCCGAGAGGAAGTCCTGCTCGACTCGTCGCATCACCCGGTGCGACCAGCGGGGCGAGAACGCGGCGAGCAGCGAGGCGAGAAGGATCGTGCCGGCCCGATCAGGCCCTCCCCAGTCGGGGTGCCCGATCCGGCGGGCGCACCACCGGTAGTGGCGGTCCGTGTGGAGGAGCATGAGGACAGCGGAGGCGCGGGTCAGGCTGAACCGCGCGGGGGCGATCTGCTCTGCCAGCCGGGTGTAGGCAGAAGCATGGGGGAGTGCGTGGGCCATGAGGTGGCGCCGTGCCTCTCTGACGGGTCCGGCCGCGTCGGTGCTGCCGAGGTGGGGGAGCAGCGAGGGGTGGTAGCCGATGCCGCGCGCCAGGTCGCGCTCGACGTCGCGGGTGATGTTGGCGAGCTGGATCAGCTCAGCGGCGGCGAGAGCGTCTCGGCGCTGTTCGGCGGTGAGGTCGGCCTTCCCCACCAACTGCAGCGTGAACAGGATGGGTTCGCCGATGACGTAGTGGCAGTAGCGGCTCAGTTGCTCGGCGTCGATCAGCACCCCTCCCTGCTCCGCGAACCGTCGCAACGACCAGGCCATGCCGTCGGCCATGGCCTGCACCAGGTCCGCGACACCTTGCCGGTCGGCGCCCGGCAGCGTGGCGTACACCTGGTCCACCAACGAGCACCGTTCGACCAGGAGCAGGTGCACCCGGTCCCGATCGTCCCTGGCCGTCGTCGTCGGCGCCGGCGGCGGTGGCTCCAACGTCTTCATACGGGCCGCGAACATCTCGAGAGCGGCCCCGCAATCGGCGTCGTTGCCGAGGTCCTCGTAGGTGTCGAGCATCCGGCAGTAGAGATAGGCCACTGCGGCGGTCCGGGCCTCGAGCTGCGGGGAGCATCAGGATGCTGGTGGCGAACGTGCGGGCGGCATGGGGGAGGATCGCCCACACGAAGCCCATCGGGTCGTCGATTGCCGCCAGGTGGTCGAGGTCGGGTTGGTCGCGATCGGCGAGAGCCCCGCGGATCAGCAACCAGGGACGGCGGAGCGCGAAGGGGACGCTCATTCGGCGACGGCGTGGAGGATGGCGAACCCGACGTCGAAGACCAGCAGAGTCCTCACACGAGCACGATACCCAGCGCGACTGCCACGAGCCCCGTTCCGATGGGCATGGCCAGCAGGACGGGGAACCGGCCGCCGTGGAACTCCCCAGGACCAGAAGGGCCGGGACGCCACCGCGTCAGGCTCTCAGGTGGGGTCTTCGCTGTCCGCCCGGTGATCTGTCAGAGGCCCTCGTTATCATGCGGCGCCGCCGCCTAGGGACGGGCGATGTCCAGCGATTCCATCGTCATCCGCGGCGCCCGGGAGCACAACCTCAAGAACGTCTCCCTGGAACTGCCGCGCAACCGGCTGATCGTCTTCACCGGGCTCTCCGGGTCCGGGAAGTCGAGCCTTGCCTTCGACACCATCTATGCCGAGGGCCAGCGCCGCTACGTGGAGAGCCTCTCCGCCTACGCCCGCCAGTTCCTCGGCCAGATGGAGAAGCCCGACGTGGACTTCATCGAGGGGCTGTCTCCGGCCATCTCCATCGATCAGAAGTCGGCCAGCCGAAACCCCCGCTCCACGGTGGGCACGGTGACCGAGATCCACGACTACCTCCGCCTCCTCTACGCGCGGGCGGGAGTGCCGCACTGCCCGCAGTGCGGGCGCGAGGTGTCCCGGCAGACCCCGCAGCAGATCGTGGACCGCATCCTCGAGCTTCCGGAGGGGACGCGATTCCAGATCCTGGCCCCGGTGGTGCGCGGCCGGAAGGGCGAGTACGAGACGATGCTGCGGGAGCTGAGCCGCGAGGGGTTCAGCCGGGCCCGCATCGACGGCGAGGTCCGCGACCTGGCCGAGGACATCCGCCTCGACCGCTACTTCCAGCACACCATCGAGGTGATCGTCGACCGCCTGGTGCGCAGGGAAGGCATGGAGCGCCGGCTGACCGACTCCCTGGAGACGGCGCTGCGCCTGGCCGAGGGGGTGGCGCTGGTGGACGTCGGCAACGGGTCCACTCTCTCGTTCAGCCAGCACTTCGCCTGTGAGAACTGCGGCCTGTCCTTCGAGGAGCTGCAGCCGCGCAACTTCTCGTTCAACAGCCCCTACGGCGCCTGCACCACCTGCAAGGGGATCGGGTCGCGCTTCCAGGTGGACTGGCACCTGGCCGTCCCCGACGAGGATCGCTCGCTGGCCGATGGGGCGATCGTGCCCTGGTCGGGCCGCTACCGCGCCTCCTACTACTACCGGATGCTGGAGGGGGTGGGCAGGCAGTTCGGCTTCAGCATGGAGACCCCGTTCCGGGAGCTGACCGACGAGCAGCGCGCCCTGGTCCTCGACGGCACCGGCGACGAGCCGATCACCGTGATCTACACCAACCGGTTCGGGCGCCAGCGCCGGTACCAGACCACCTACGAGGGCCTGGTGCCCTCCCTCACCCGGCGCCACGAGAACGCCGACAGCGAGGGGGCGCGCGAGTCCTACGAGCAGTACATGCGCAGCGTCCCCTGCGAGGCCTGCGGCGGGGCGCGCCTCAACCCGCTCGCCCTGGCGGTCACCCTCGGCGGCACGAACATCCACGAGCTGTCCACCATGTCGCTGCGGCGGGCCTGCGGCTTCCTCGACAGCGTGCCTCTCGACGAGCGCCAGGCGAAGATCGCCGCGGCGGTGCTGAAGGAAGTGCGGGCCCGGCTCGCCTTCCTGCTGGACGTCGGCCTCGACTACCTGACCCTGTCGCGCAGCGCCGCCACCCTGGCCGGGGGCGAGGCCCAGCGCATCCGCCTGGCCACCCAGATCGGCTCCGGGCTGGTGGGGGTGCTCTACATCCTCGACGAACCGTCGATCGGCCTGCACCAGCGCGACAACCGGCGCCTGATCGAGACCCTGCTGCGGCTGCGCGACCTGGGCAACACGGTCATCGTGGTCGAGCACGACGAGGAGACCATCCGCTCGGGGGACCACATCGTGGACATCGGGCCGGGGGCGGGGGAGCACGGGGGGCGCATCGTGGCCGAGGGCCCGCTGGCCGCCATCATGGCCGAGGAGACCTCGATCACCGGCGACTACCTGTCGGGGCGGCGGGCCATTGCCGTGCCGGCCTGGCGGCGGCAGCCCGACGGGCGCTCGCTGTGGGTGCTGGGCGCCGCCGAGAACAACCTCCAGGAGATCGACGTCGAGTTCCCTCTCGGCCTGCTGGTGGCGGTGACCGGGGTATCGGGAAGCGGCAAGAGCACGCTGGTGGAGGAGATCCTCTCCAAGGCGCTGCACTTCGGGCTCTACCGGTCGCACGATCTGCCGGGGCGGCACCGGCGCGTCGAGGGCCTGGAGCAGATCGACAAGGCCATCGACATCGACCAGTCGCCCATCGGGCGCACCCCCCGCTCCAATCCGGCCACCTACACCAAGGTGTTCGACCGGGTGCGGGAGCTGTTCGCCACCACCCCCGAGGCCCGGGCGCGCGGCTACAAGCCGGGGCGGTTCTCGTTCAACGTGCCGGGCGGGCGCTGCGAGGCCTGCAAGGGGGACGGCACCATGCGCATCGAGATGCACTTCCTGCCCGACGTCTACATCCGGTGCGAGCAGTGCAAGGGGCGCCGCTACAACCGGGAGACGCTGGAGATCCTCTGGAAGGGGCACAGCATCGCCGACGTGCTCGAGATGTCCGTGACCGAGGCGCTCCCCTTCTTCGAGAACCAACCGGGCATCGGGCGCGTGCTGCAGACCATCTACGACGTGGGGCTGGGCTACGTGAAGCTCGGCCAGCCGGCGCCCACCCTCTCCGGGGGCGAGGCGCAGCGGGTCAAGCTGGCGGCCGAGTTGGGCAAGCGGGCCACCGGGCGCACCTTCTACATCCTCGACGAACCGACCACCGGCCTGCACTTCGAGGACGTGCGCAAGCTGCTCGAGGTGCTGCAGCGCCTGGTGGACGCAGGCAACACGGTGGTGGTCATCGAGCACAACCTCGACGTGGTCAAGTCGGCCGACTGGGTCATCGACCTCGGCCCCGAGGGGGGCGACGAAGGGGGCCGGGTGGTGGCCGCCGGCCCGCCCGAGCAGGTGGCCGCCGTGGCGGAGAGCTACACCGGCAAGTTCCTGCGGGACGTCCTGCCGTGAGCCGGCCGTGGGACGACGCGCTGGCCGACTGGTGGGTGGGGGAGGTGGCCGCGGACCCGGTGTACGCCGGCGAGGTGGTCCCCCTGGCCCTGGGGGTGCTCGACCCGGTTCCCGGCCGGCTCTACCTGGAGCTGGGCTGCGGCGAGGGCGAGGTGATGAGGGCGGTCGCCGGGCGGGGGGCGCGGGCCCTGGGCTGCGACCTGTCCGAGCGCCTGGCCAGGCGGGCGGCGGCGGCGGGGCCGGTGGCGGTGTGCCGTCTGCCCGACCTGTCCTGGGTGCGCGCCGGGTCGCTCGACGGGGCGTGCGCCGTGCTGGTGCTCGAGCACCTGGAGGAGCCCGAGCCCCTCTTTGTCGAGGCGGCGCGGATCGTGCGCCCGGGCGGGGTGCTGGCGCTGGTATCCAATCATCCCGCCTACACCGCTCCGGGCTCGGGGCCCCTGGTGGACCCCGAGGACGGGGAGGTCCTGTGGCGCTGGGGCCCCTACATGGAGGAAGGGTCCTCCGAGGAGCCGGCCGGCGAGGGCTCGGTGGTGTTCCACCATCGGTCGTTGGGTGTGCTGCTGACGGCGGCCGCCTCCGCCGGGTGGTGCCTCGAGCGCCTGGTGGAGCACGGGGTGGGGGAGGAGCGGGCGGCGGAGGATTCCCTGCTCGCGGCCCAGCGGCAGATACCGCGCCTGCTGGCCGTGCGCTGGGTTCGCCGCTAGCCGCCTCGTGCCGGGCCCGGTTCCGGGCATGGCCGGAGCCGGGCGGTACGCTGCGACCGAATGGAGCGCCGCCCGCCGGCATCCGAGATCCCCGACCGGCCCGGGGCCTACCTGTTCCGCGACCGGCACGGCGAGGTCCTCTATGTGGGCAAGGCCAGGTCGCTGCGCAAGCGCCTGGCCGCCTACTTCGCGCGCGACCTGGCCACCCGGACCCGGGCCATGGTGGACGCCGCCGATTCGGTCGAGTGGATCGTCACCGACGGCGAAGTGGCCGCCTTGATGATGGAGTACAACCTGATCAAGGAGCATCGGCCCCGCTTCAACATCCGGTTGCGGGACGACAAGTCCTATCCCTACCTGGCGATCACCCGGGGGGAGGAGTGGCCGCGGGCCACCGTGATGCGCGGCAAGCGGCGGCGCGATACCCAGTACTTCGGCCCCTATGCCAACGCCTACGCCATCCGCCAGACCCTCGACCTGTTGCTGCGCACCTTCCAGGTGCGCACCTGCACCAACAGCCGCTTCCACCGGGCGCAGGCCGAGGGGCGGCCCTGCCTGCTCTTCCACATCGGGCGCTGTTCGGGACCGTGCATCGGCGAGGTGAGCGCCGAGGACTACGCCGCCCACGTGGGGGGCCTGGCGGCTTTCCTGTCGGGGGACGGGGAGGAGGTCACCGCCCGCTTGCGCGGCGGAGATGCTGGGCGCGTCGGAGGCGCTGGACTACGAACGGGCTGCCCGCTTGCGCGACCAGGTCGTCGCAGTCGAGAGGGCGCTCGCCCGGCAGGAGGTCGCCACCCTGCGCAAGGAGGACTTCGACCTGTTCGCCCTCGAGGAGGACGACCTGGAGGCGGCCCTGGTCGTGCTCACCGTGCGCCGGGGCCGGGTGACGGGGCGGCTGGCCACGGTGGTGGACAAGGTCGAAGACCTGCCGACCCCCGGGCTCATGGGGCGGCTCCTCACCGAGGTCTACGGGGAGGAGACCCCTCCTCGCACGGTGCTGGTCCAGGTCCTCCCCGAGGAGCCGGCGGTGTGGGAGGAGTGGCTGGCGGCCCGCCGGGGCGGGCGGGTCACGCTGCGGGTGCCCCAGCGCGGGGCCAAGCGCCGCCTGCTGGGCACCGCCCAGGCCAACGCCGCCGAAGTCTTCGCCCGGCACCGCCTGCAGCGCCACGGCGACCACAACGCCCGGGCCCGGGCCCTGCGCAGCCTGCAGGATGCCCTGGGCCTGCCCGAGCCGCCGCTGCGCATCGAGGCCTACGACATCTCCACCATCCAGGGGCGCGACACCGTGGGCTCGATGGTGGTCATGGAGGATGGGCTGCCGCGCCGCAACCAGTACCGGCACTTCCGGGTGCGGGGGGTGGCGGGGCAGGACGACTTCGCCGCATTGGAGGAGGTGCTGCGGCGGCGGCTGGCCGCCTACCTGCGCGAGCAGGAGCGCCCGGTGGAGGAGCGGGGCCGCTTCGCCTACCCGCCATCGCTGCTGCTCGTCGACGGGGGAGCGGGCCAGGTGTCGCGGGCGGTGCAGGTGGTGGGTGCCCTGGGTCTGGCCATCCCGGTGGCGGGCCTGGCCAAGCGGATGGAGGAGGTGTACCTCCCCGGCGGCCCGGAGCCGCTGCGCATCCCCCGGGGCGAGGAGGCCCTCTATCTGTTGCAGCAGGTGCGGGACGAGGCGCACCGCTTCGCCGTCGGCCACCACCGCCGGCTGCGGGGGCGCCGCATGGTGGCCTCGGTGCTCGACGGGGTCCCCGGGGTGGGGCCGGCTCGCCGGAAGGCCCTGCTGCGCAGGTTCGGCTCGATGGCGAGAATGAGGGAAGCGGAAGTAGAGGAGCTGGCCCGGGTGATCCCGGCGAGGGTGGCGGCGGCAGTGCATGCCGCCCTCCACGCTCCTGCCCGCGGAGCGGGAATCGACCTGGAGGAGGGTGAGGGTGGCTGAGCGGCCGCAACTCGTGGTGATCACCGGCATGTCCGGCGCCGGCCGGTCCCAGGCCGGCAAGGCCCTGGAGGACCTGGGCTTCTTCGTGATCGACAACCTGCCGGCCAACCTGATCGCCCGGGTGGTCGAGCAGGCCGACCCGGCCGGCGACCCCCGGCGGCGCCGCTTGGCGGTGGCCGTGGACACCCGGGGAGGCCTCTCCTTCGAAGCCCTGGAGGAGGTGCTGCTGACCCTGGCCCGGGAGGGCGTGCCCACCACCCTGCTGTTCCTCGACGCCGAGGACGAGGTGCTCACCAAGCGCTTCTCCGAGAGCCGCCGGCCGCACCCGGTGGAGGCCGCCACCCTGAGCGAGTCGATCGCCCTGGAGCGGGCCGCTCTGCAGGACCTGCGCGGGCAGGCCGACGTGGTGGTCGACACCTCCGACCGCTCGGTGCAGGAGCTCCGCCGCCTGCTGCAGGACCTGTTCGCCGGGGAGCGGCCCCGCCGGCCGCTGCGGGTGGCGGTCACCTCCTTCGGCTTCAAGCACGGGGTGCCGCGGGTGGTCGACCTGCTCTTCGACGTGCGCTTCCTGCCCAACCCGTTCTGGGTGACGGAACTGCGCCCCCTCACCGGGCGCGACGAGCCGGTGCGCCGGATGGTGATGTCCTATCCCGACACCGCGGAGTTCCTGAGCCGCGCCGAGGGCCTGCTCGAGTTCCTCCTGCCCCGGTACGAGGCGGAGGGCAAGTCCTACCTGACCATCGGGGTGGGCTGCACCGGGGGGCGGCATCGGGCGGTGGTGGTGGCCGAGGAGCTGGGCCGCTGGCTGGCCGAGCGTGAGGTCGAGGTCTCCGTGCGGCACCGGGACGCCGAGCGATGACCGGCATCGACCTGCTGGCCGAGCCGCTGCTGGAGGAGCTGGAGCCGGTCGAGGGAGGGCTGCCGGGTGGTGGCGGTGGGAGGAGGCCACGGGCTCGCCCAGGCCCTTGCTCGCCGTGCAGGCCTATGCCGGGGAGATCACCGCTGTGGTCAGCGTGGCCGACGACGGCGGGCTCGTCGGGACGGCTGGCCCCCGCACTGGGGATCCCGCCGCCGGGGGACTGCCGGCGGGCCCTGCTGGCGCTCAGCCCCGACCCCTCGCCCTGGCGGGAGGCGGTGCGAGCATCGGTTCCCGTCGGGCGACGTGGCCGGGCACTCGCTGGGCAACCTGATGCTGGCGGGCCTGGCGGCGAGCGGCGCGGGACCTGGAGGGGGCCCTGACCACCCTGGGGCTGCTGCTCGGGGCGCGGGGGCGGGTGATCCCGGCCGCCCCGGTGCCGCTGACCCTGCGGGCGGTGGTAGACGGCGTGGAGATCATCGGCCAGGTGGCGATAGCCCTGGCCCGGGGGAGCCTGACCGAGTTGCAGGTACTGCCCGCCGGCGCGGTGGCCTCCCCGTCGGCCCTGGAGGCCCTGGCCACCGCCGATCAGGTGGTGATCGGGCCGGGGAGCCTGTTCACCTCGCTCGCCGCTGCGCTGGTGGTCCCCGGGATGACCGAGGCGGTCAACGCGGGCCGCGGCCGGCTGATCTACGTCTGCAACCTGACCACCCAGGACGGCGAGACCCTGGGCATGGACGGCGCCGAGCACGTGGCGGCCCTGTGCCGCGTGACCGGGCTGCGCCTGCCCGACGTGGTGGTGGCCAACGACGCCCCCTTCCCCGTCCCGCGGACGGTGGAGGCGGTGGTGGCCGATCGCGAGCGAGTCGAGGCGCTCGGCACGCGCCTGGAGACCGGCAGCCTGGCCGACCCCGCCGCCGACTGGCCGCAGCACGACCCGGCCCGCTTGGGAGCGGTGCTGCGGCGGCTAGCGTGACCCGGGCTGAGAATCGGAGGAGGCAGTGAGCGCCTTTTCGCACTATCGACGACCTGGAGGTGGCCGGCCGCACCGTGCTGGTGCGGGCCGACCTCAACGTGCCCCTGGAGGAGGGACGGGTGGGCGACGACTTCCGCATCACCGCCAGCCTGGCCACCATCCAGGAGCTCCGCGCCCGGGGCGCCCGGGTGCTGGTCTGCAGCCACCTGGGACGGCCCAAGGGCCCGGACCCCCAGTTCTCCATGGCGCCGGTGGCCGCCCGCCTGGGTGAGCTGGGCGGCTTCCCGGTGCGCTGTGCCCCCGACGTCGCCGGGGAAGGGGCGCGGGCGGCGGTGGCGGCGGCCGCCCCGGACGAGGTGGTCGTCCTGGAGAACACCCGCTTCGAGCCCGGGGAGACCAAGAACGACCCCGGCGCTGTCGGATGCCCTGGCCGGCCTGGCCGACCTGTTCGTCCTCGACGCCTTCGGCTCGGCCCACCGCGCCCACTCCTCCACCGTCGGGGTGGCCGAGCGGCTGCCGTCGGCGGCGGGGCGCCTGCTGGCCGAGGAGATCCTCGCCTTCGATCGGCTCCTGCACGACCCCGATCGCCCCTACGTGGTGGTCATGGGCGGGGCCAAGGTCTCCGACAAGCTGGGCGTGATCCGCGCCCTGCTGCCCAAGGTGGACGTGATGCTGGTCGGCGGGGCGATGTGCTTCACCCTGCTGGCCGCCGAGGGCTACCACGTGGGGGAGTCGCGGGTGGAGGCCGACATGGTGGAGGAGGTGCGCACGGTGCTCGACTCGGAGCACGGGAGCCGGGTGTGCCTGCCGCTGGACCTGGTGGTGGCGGACCGCTTCGCCGCCGACTCCCCTCACCGGGTGGTGCCGGCCACCGACATCCCCCGGGGGACCATGGGCCTGGACATCGGGCCGGAGACCATCGCCCGGTTCTCCTCGATCATCGCCGGGTGCGACACCCTGTTCTGGAACGGGCCGATGGGTGTGTTCGAGTGGCCGGCCTTCGCCGCCGGCACGCGGGCGGTGGCCGAGGCGGTGGGCGCCAGCGAGGCCTACACGGTCGCCGGCGGGGGCGACAGCGTGGCCGCCCTGCGCTCATTCGGCCTGGAGACGGCGGTCTCGCACCTGTCCACCGGGGGCGGGGCCGGGCTGGAACTGCTCGAAGCGGGCACGCTGCCCGGCATCGAAGTGCTGCGGAGGTGGGCCGATGGCTCGTAAGGATCTGATCGCCGGCAACTGGAAGATGAACGCCAACCATCTGGAGGCAATCCAGATGGTGCAGAAGCTGGGTTACCGGCTGGAGAAGCGGGACTACGACCGGGTCGAGGTGGTGGTCTGCCCGCCCTTCACCGCGCTGCGTTCCGTGCAACTGAAGATCGAGGACGATCACCTGCCGATTCAACTGGGCGCCCAGAACGTGCACTGGGAGCCGGCGGGGGCCTTCACCGGGGAGATCTCCGCCCCCATGCTCGCCCGCCTCGGGGTGAAGTGGGTCGTGGTCGGCCATTCCGAGCGGCGCCACCTGTTCGGCGAGGACGACGCCATGGTCGCCCGCAAGGTGCGGGCGGTGCTGGCCTGCGGGTATGACCCCCATCGTGGCGGTGGGGGAGACCCTGGAGCAGCGGGAGCAGGCGGTCACCGAGGAGGTCATCGGATCCCAGCTGAACGCCGCTCTGCGGGGCCTCGAGGGCGCCACCGTGGGCCGCCTGGTGGTGGCCTACGAGCCGGTGTGGGCCATCGGCACGGGGCGCACCGCCAGCGACGAGCAGGCGGCGGAAGCCATCGGGTACCTGCGCCGCCTGGTCGCGGAAGGCTGGGGCGCCGAGGCGGCCGACGGCGTCCGCATCCTGTACGGCGGCTCGGTGACCCCGGGGAACATCGCCGGGCTCATGGCCAAGCGGGACATCGACGGGGCCCTGGTCGGCGGCGCCTCGCTGGACCCCGACAAGTTCGCTGCCATCGTCCGCTACTGGGCATAGGAGGGAAGGCCGCGGGCGAGCCGTTGCCGGGCAAACGGCGCGGTCCGCGGCGCCGAGCGGCTACGGTCGGGTGAGCAGAAGCCGGAGAGGAACATGCCTGCAACGCTGGTGCTGCTGCGCCACGGCGAGAGCCAGTGGAACCTGGAGAACCGGTTCACCGGGTGGACCGATGTCGGCCTGAGTGCCCGGGGCAAGCGAGAGGCGCGGGCGGCCGGCCGCCTGCTGGCCAAAGAGGGCTACGACTTCGACCTGACCTTCACCTCCTACCTCAAGCGCGCCATCCTCACCCTCGACTTGACCCTGGAGGCCATGGACCGGCTCTGGCTGCCGGTGGTGCGGCACTGGCGGCTCAACGAGCGGCACTACGGCGCCCTGCAGGGCCTCAACAAGGCGGAGACGGCCGCCCGGCACGGGGCCAAGCAGGTGCAGATCTGGCGCCGCTCGTACGACATCCGGCCCCCGGCCCTCGACGAGCAGGACCCGCGCCATCCCCGCTTCGACCCGCGCTATCGCGACCTGGCCCCCGACCTCCTGCCGGCAACCGAGAGCCTGGAGGACGTGGTGGCCCGCATGCTGCCGTTCTGGCACGACTTCCTGGTGCCGGCGATGCGGGCCGGGCGGCGGGTGCTGGTCTCGGCCCACGGCAACAGCCTGCGAGCCCTGGTGAAGCACCTGGACGACATCTCCGACGCGGAGATCCCGGGCCTCAACATCCCTACCGGGATCCCCCTGGTCTACGAGCTGGACGGCGACCTGTGGCGCCGTGGATCGCTACTACCTGGGCGACCCGGAGAAGGTGGCGGCGGCCACCCGGGCGGTGGCAGAGCAGGCCCAGCGGAAGACCTGACCGCCCGACGCGGGACGCCCGAACCCGGTCCCGCCGGGGCCGCTGTGAGGGGGCCACGCAGCGTGCGCGAGAAGGTGACGGCCAGTGGGGGGGATGACTTGCCATCCGCGGCTCCCCGGTTCATACTCATGCTTGGCCGGCGCTCGCGTCGGCCCCAAAGAAGAGGGCAAAGTAGGTATCCGTGCCGGTTGGCCGGGATGGGTCCGTGGTTTCCGCGGCCCGGCCGGCGGCTCGGATGCCGCACCGGTCTCCTAGAGACCGGCGCAACGGCGCCCTCGGCAATGCAATCGAGGAGGGAAACTTGAAGCACCTTCCACGTCGGTTGACGTGGTTTGCGCTGCTAGTGGTCTTCGCCATGGTCGTCGCGGCATGCGGCGACGAGGCCGAAGAGACGACCACCACTGCACCGCCCGCCACGACAACAGAGGCGACCACCACCACCGAGGCCGGCGAGACCACCACCACGGCACCGGGTGAGACGACCACCACCACCGAGGGCGGGCCGGTCACCACACTGTCCGGTCTGCGGATCATCGACGACCTGACCTTCGAGGTCGAACTGGCCCAGGCCGACCCGGAGTTCCCGCTCCGGCTGGCCTATGCGGCCTACTTCCCGCTGCCGTCGGTGTTCTACGACGACCCCGCGGCCTTTGACGAGGCCCCCATCGGCAACGGCCCGTTCATGATGGACGGGGCCTGGGAGCACGACGTGCAGATCGCGCGGTGAAGAACCCGAACTACGCCGGGCCCGATCCGGCGCAGATCGACTCGCTCACCTTCCTGATCTACGGGGCGGTCGAGACGGCGTACACCGAGGCGCTGGCCGGGAACCTGGACATCCTCGACGGCGTTCCGAGCGCCTTCCTGGAGACCTACCAGACCGACTTCCCGGATCGCTGGGGTGAGTCGTACACCACCTCGATCAACACCTTCTACTTCCCGGCGTACGTGGCGGACCTGACCCCGGACGTCCGCCGGGCCCTGAGCATGGCGATCGACAAGCAGTTGATCACCGACACCATCTTCCTGGGCGCTCGCGATCCGGCCTACTCGGTGATCCCGCCGGTGCTGGCGGGCAGCCGCGACTACGTCTGCGACTACTGGACCTACGACCCCGAAGCCGCCAGGGCGCTGTGGGACTCCATCGATCCCAAGCCCGAGTCCCTTTCGGTCTGGTTCAACGTCGGGGGCGGGCACGAGGACTGGGTCGAGGCCGTGGTGAACATGTGGGTCCAGAACCTGGGCATCGACCCCGGGATCGTGACCTTCAACAGCCTCGAGTGGGCTCAGTACCTGCAGTTGCTGGAAGGCCCGACCTCGGGCCTGGCAGGAGTGACCGGGCCGTTCCGTCTCGGTTGGGGCCAGGACTATCCCTCGCCCTACAACTTCCTGCACCCCATCTACTACTCGACGATGATCCCGCCGGTCGGGTCGAACAACGCGTACTACAACAACCCCGAGTTCGACGCCGCCCTGGATGAGGGCTCGGCGGCTGTCGCGGCGAGCGGCAGCCTGGCGGACGGCATCCCGTTCTACAACGCCGCTGAGGACATCCTCTGCGACGACGTGGGCGCCATCCCGATGTTCTTCGGCAAGGCGCAGTACGTGTGGAACGAGGGCATCGACAACGTGTTCATCGATTCCTACGGTGACCTCGGCTACATCGAAGGTCACGTCGGACGATGGCGCCGTGTCGACCGAGCATCACCGAGCCCGAGCACCTGACCCCGACGACCTCCAACGAGTCGGAGGGCATCGCGGTGCTGCGGGCCCTGTTCGCTCCGCTGATCAACTTCGACGCCGAGACCGGCGAGATGTACAACGTCGTGGCCGAGTCGGTGACCTCTGCCGACGGCGGCGTGACGTGGACGATCACGCTGAACCCCGGGTTCACCTTCCACAACGGCGAGCCCGTCACCGCGGCATCGTTCGTCAACGCCTGGAACTACGGCGCGCTCGGCGCCAACGGGCAGCAGAACAACAGCTTCTACAGCACGATCGTCGGTTACGCCGAGCTCAACCCCGCGGAGTAGGGGAAGACCGGCCGACCGAGTCGGCAGTAGCAAGCCCGATAGGGAGGGGCGGCCCACCGGCCGCCCCTCTCCTTTGCCTGGGCCGGCGGCCGGGCCGGCCTTGCCTCGCGACCGGCGGGGGCGACTAGAGTGCCGTCTCGCACGAGGAGGCGAGGAGCTTGGGCCGATACCTGATTCGCCGGGTGCTGCAGTTCATCCCCGTCTTCTTCGGCGCGACCGCTGCTGATCTTCATCCTGGTGTGGGCCATCCCCGGCGACCCCATCCGCGCCCTCTCCGGCGAGCGCTCGATGCCTGCCAGCGTGCGGGCCGCCCTCGAGGAGCGCTACCACCTGAACGAGCCCCTCTGGAAGCAGTACGGCTTCTACATCAGCGACCTGTTCCACGGGGACTTCGGAGAGGACTTCCGCGGCCGCGAGGTGCGCGACCTCATGTTCCAGCGGCTGCCCATCACCGCCCGTCTGGCCATCCTCGCCTTCGGGTTCGAGCTGGTGATCGGCATCGGGGCCGGGCATCCTGGCCGGGGTGCGCAAGAACGGGTTCATGGACAACCTGGTCTTAGTGTCGACCCTGGTGGTGATCGCCATCCCCATCTTCGTGCTGGGGTTCCTGGCCCAGCTGTTGATGGGGGTGCGACTTAGGGTGGTTCCCGGTGGCGGGGATCCAGCAGGGTTGGTACAGCTACATGCTGCCCGCGCATGGTCCTGGGCTCGGTGTCCCTGGCCTACGTGGCCCGGCTGACCCGCACCAGCGTGGTGGAGAACCTGCGCACCGACTACGTGCGCACCGCCACCGCCAAGGGCCTCACCCGGCGGCGGGTGGTCGGGGTCCACACTCTGCGCAACTCGCTGATCCCGGTCGTCACCTACCTGGCCATCGACCTCGGGGCCCTCATGGGCGGGGCGATCATCACCGAGACCATCTTCAACATCCCCGGCCTGGGACGAGCCGTGTACGAGGGGGTCCGCAGCCAGGAGGGGACGGTGGTGGTGGGGATCGTCACCTTCCTGGTGATCGTCTACCTGGTGGCCAACCTGCTGGTGGACGTCTTGTACGCCGTGCTCGACCCGAGGATTCGCTATGGCTGACGACGAGCGGCCCCAGGGCCCCGACGAGGCCGGCCGGGTCGCCGAGACCCGGGCGGTGGACACGGTTGTGGCCGAGGCCGAGGTCGCCGTCGTCCGGGAGGGCAGCCTCTACGCCGATGCGTGGCGGCATCTGCGCCGGCGCCCGATGTTCATCATCGCCGCCCTCATCATCGTGCTCCTGATCACGATGGCCGTGTGGCCGTCGCTGTTCACCAGTCACGACCCGCGCGACTGCCCCCTGGTCGATTCCCTGCTGCGGCCGAGTTCGGAGCACTGGTTCGGGACGGACCTGCAGGGCTGCGACTACTACGCCAAGACCATCTACGGGGCGCGGGTGTCGATCAGCATCGGCGTGCTGGTGACCGTGGTCGCCACCGCTGTGGCCCTGGTGCTCGGCTCGATCGCCGGCTTCTACGGGGGGTTCGTGGACACGGTCATCGCCCGGATCACCGACATCTGGTTCGCCATCCCCACCATCCTCGGCGGCATCGTCATCCTCAGCCTCCTGGGGAAGCGGGGCATGCTCCAGGTGAGCCTGGTGCTGATCGTGTTGGGGTGGCCGACGATGTTGCGGCTGGCGCGCTCGGCGGTGCTGTCGGTGAAGGAGACGGACTACATGGACGCGGCGCGGGCGTTGGGGGCGACGCAACTTGCGGATCATCCGCCGGCATGTGCTGCCCAATTCGATTGCCCCGGTGATCGTCTATGCGACGATCACGGTGGGGGTGATCATCTCGGCGGAGGCGGCGCTGTCGTTCCTGGGGGTGGGGTTGCAGTTGCCGGCGATCTCCTGGGGGCTGATGATCAGCGTGGCCCAGAACCGCATCCTGCAGGCCCCGCACCTGCTGCTCTTCCCCGCCATGTTCCTGTCGGCGACGGTGTTCAGGTTCATCCTGATGGGTGACGCCCTGCGCGACGCCCTCGACCCGAGGCTGCGGTAGGTGCCATGACTGTTTCGACTGTTCGTCGGGACAGGGTGGGGGATCGGCCGGTGGATCCGGCGGCGCCGTTGTTGGTGGTGGATGATCTGCAGGTGGAGTTTCGGATTGATGCGGGGGTGGTGCGGGCGGTGAATGGCCTGTCGTATGTGTTGGGGGAGGGGGAGACGTTGGCGATTGTGGGGGAGTCGGGGTCGGGGAAGTCGGTGGGGGCGCAGGCGGTGATGGGGATTGTGGATTCGCCGCCGGGGTTTGTGACGGGGGGGTCGGTGCGGTTTCGGGGGGTGGAGTTGCTGGATTTGCCGGAGGGGGAGCGGCGGGGGGTGCGGGGGCAGCGGATCGCGATGATTTTTCAGGATGCGCTGACGGCGTTGAATCCGGTGTTTTCGGTGGGTTGGCAGATTGGGGAGATGTTTCGGCAGCATCGGGGGGCGTCGCGGCGGGAGGCGCGGGAGCGGGCGATCGAGTTGATGGAGCGGGTGAAGATTCCGGTGGCGCGGGAGCGGGTGGGGTCGTATCCGCATGAGTTTTCGGGGGGGATGCGGCAGCGGGTGATGATTGCGATGGCGTTGGCGTTGGATCCGGACATTCTGATTGCGGATGAGCCGACGACGGCTTTGGATGTGACGGTGCAGGCGCAGATCATGGGCTTGTTGGCCGAGTTGCAGCGCGGAGACGGGGATGGGGCTGATTCTGATCACCCATGACCTGGGGGTGGTGGCGGAGGTGGCGGATCGGGTGGTGGTGATGTATGCGGGCCGGGAGGTGGAGTCGGGGGAGATCGGGGCGGTGTATCACTCGCCGGCGCATCCTTACACCATCGGGCTGATGGATTCGCTGCCCCGGCCGGATGTGCATACCGAGCGGCTGCATCCGATCAAGGGGGCGCCGCCGGATCTGCTGGCGATCCCGTCGGGGTGCCCGTTCCATCCCCGCTGCCCGTATGTGCGGCCGCGCTGCCGGGTCGGAGGTGCCGCCGCTGCTGGCGGTGGGGGAGGGCCGGTTCTCGGCCTGCCATTTCTGGGAGGAGGTGCAGCGTGAGCGTGCCGACCGCCTGAGCGCTGGCCCGCCGGTCCGGGGGAGCCGGTGTTGCGGGTGGAGCATCTGGTCAAGTATTTCCCGATCACCCGGGGGATCCTGTTCAAGAAGCAGATCGGGACGGTGAAGGCGGTGGATGACGTGTCGTTCGAGCTGCATCGGGGGGAGACGTTGGGTCTGGTGGGGGAGTCGGGCTGCGGGAAGACCACCTGCGCCCGCACCATTCTGCGTCTGGAGAAGGCGACGGGGGGGCATGCCTGGTTCCGGGGCCGGGACATTTTCACGCTGTCGCGGGGGGAGATGGCGGAGGTGCGCCGGGAGATCCAGGTGATCTTCCAGGACCCGTACGCCTCGTTGAACCCGCGGATGACGGTGGGGGACATCATCGCGGAGGGCGTGGCGGATCCACCGGGGGGTGCTGCCCCGGAACCGGCAGCGGGGACGGACCGCGGAGCTGTTGGAGCTGGTCGGGCTGAACCCGGATCACATCAACCGTTACCCCCACCAGTTCTCCGGCGGGCAGCGGCAGCGGATCGGGGTGGCCCGGGCCCTGGCCCTGGAGCCGTCGATCATCATCTGTGATGAGCCGGTGTCGGCCCTGGACGTGTCGGTGCAGGCGCAGGTGGTGAACCTGCTGGAAGACATTCAGGACGAGCTGGGTATCGCCTACCTGTTCATCGCCCACGACCTGTCGGTGGTGCGCCACATCTGCGACCGGGTGGCGGTGATGTACTTGGGCAAGATCGTCGAAACCGGGGACGAGTACCAGGTGTATGACAACACCGCCCACCCCTACACCACCGCCCTGCTCTCCGCGGTGCCCATCCCCGACCCGGCCAAACGGGACCCGGGCCGCCGCATCCTGCTCGAAGGCGACGTCCCCTCCCCGGCCAACCCGCCCTCGCGGCTGCCGGTTCCGCACCCGCTGCTGGAAAGCCCAGGCCATCTGCGCCGCCGAAGAACCCGAACTCGTCGACCGGCACACCGGCCACCCCGTCGCCTGCCACTACCCCCAAATCGAATTCGCCCCCGAACCCCCGCAGGAGCGGCGGCAGGCACCTGCCTAGCCGGGCAGGGGAGGGCGGCGCCGGGGCGCCGGCGGGGCGGCCGGCCCTCAGCGAAGCGGCTCGTGCGCCCGGCGAGGAGAGCGGGAGAACTTGCCAAGGGACCGGGCCCCGTCCATACTTGTGCGGCGGCCTGCACCGTCGGCAGGCCGCTGCCGTGAGAGGAAACCCCGGTGATCAACACGCATCGTCATCGTCATCCACGTCCTGCTGTCGCTTGGCCCTCATCGCCCTGATCCTGCTGCACGCCGGCCGGGGTGGCGGCCTGAGCGACGCCTTCGGCGGGGGCATGGGCCCGCTCGGCGGCCTGACGGGCTCGACCGTGGTGGAGCGCAACCTCGACCGGATCACGGTCTCGGTGGGGGTGCTCTTCGCCCTCACCACCCTGGTCCTGGTCATCCGCCTGTCCTGAGCGGCGGCTCGCCGGCAGCGGGCCCGCCGGCGAGGGGTCGCGCCAGGCGGCTCCGGTGGGGACAGCGGGCGACCCGTCCGTCTAGTATGAAATCGGCTCGCCGGGGCAGTGTCGTTTGCCATCGGCCACGGCTCATTTGAGAGTCGGCCGGCGGGCTCGTCGGCCGAGACGACTTGGAGGCCGACGTGCCTCCAGGCGTCAGCGAAACGGAGGAAGCACTGATGCGAACCAAGTTCGGCTGGAGGCTGCTGGCGCTGCTGGCGGTCCTGGCCTTCGTCTTTGCGGCTTGCACCGACGACGATGGCGAGACGACCACCACCGCAGCCAGCACCACCTCTGAAGCCACGACGACCACCGGTGGCGAGGTGACCACCACCACGGGCGGCGAGACCACCACGACCGTCCCACCGGTGGAGGGCTTCACCTACCGGACCGGCATCTTCCAGGACATCACGACGGACAACTTCTGGGCCTACCTGGACCCGCAGAGCACCGTGTGGAACGCCTACGTGCTCGGGGCCACCAAGCCGGCGCTGTTCGTCATCGACCTGCCCGGGATGGAAGTGGACAACGACCTGGCCGCCTCGGCTGATCACGGGTGCGGCCACCGACAACGGTGACGGAACCTGGTCGGTGAGTGTCCCGATGCGCCAGGACGCGACCTGGAGCGACGGCACCCCGATCACCGCCGCCGACGTGAAGTTCACGGCCGAGATCGTCCGCGACTTCTGCCTGGGCGGCAACTGGGTGGCCAACTACCAGTGGGAGACGCGTGAGCGGGCGGACGAGGCGACCGGGGCGACCTGCCTGCCCTGGGAGACCAGCGCGCCGACCCTCGATCCGGACGGCAACCCGCTGCTCGGGCCTCATCGCGGTGGACGCCGTCAGCGACTACGAGGTGAAGTTCACCTGGAACGCCCAGCCCGGCCTGGCGATCTGGCCGCACGGCCCGGGCCTCGGGCCGATCATGTCGATGCATTTCTGGGGGGCGACGGTCGAAGAGGCGCGAGGCCTCCGAGGACCCGGCCGAGGTGCTGTACGGCGCCGACGGCGCGGTGGACGTCTCCGGCGGCCCGATGATCTTCGCGACGCTGGGAGCCGGGCGCCTTCGTCCAGACCATGGCCAACCCCACCTACTACGACACCGGCCGCGAGATCACCTCGGGCGGCGTCACCTACACGACGGGCCCGTTCCTGACGCGACCAGACCTACTCGAGTCTACGGCGATCAGAGCGCGGCGGTGCTGGCCCTGAAGGCCGGCGAGGTGGACTACCTGTACAACTCGCTGGGCCTGCAGCGCGGCCTGCTCGACCAGATCACCGGCGACGAGAACCTGACGCCGATCATCAACGCGACCAACGGCTTCCGCTACATGGCGTTCAACATGCGCAAGGACCCCATGGCCCGCGAGGGCTTCCGGGATGCCCTGGCGCTGATGATCGACAAGGAGTACATCACCGGCAGCGTGCTCCAGGGTGTGGCCTACCCGCTGTATGCCACCCTGCCTGAGGGCAACATCGACCTGGTTCAACGCCGAGAAGGCCGACGGCTACGCGGCCTCCATCAACGCACCTGGAGTTGGACACCCGCTACGACGGGACGCCGTTCATGCCGACAACGCCGGCACCCCGGACGATGCGTCCGACGACGTCACGTACATCGCCACCGGCACCGAGGCCCGCCTCCATGCGGCCGTGATGGCGCTCATGGCGGACGGGTTCTCGTGGCCGGAAGGCCAGGCGCCCGACTTCCGCGACAACGCCATCGTCCCCGGCTCGGGCATCATGCTCGACGGCGCTCCGATGACCGAGGAGCTCGACCATCCTGGCCCCCGGGCCCGGATACGACCCGCTGCGGGCGACGTTCTCGCTGTTCGTGGCCCAGGCCCTGAAGGACCTCGGCTTCAACGCGACGGCGTACCCGACGGACTTCAACGTCCTGGTCAACAGCGTGTTCGTGCCGACCGAAGACGGCACGCTCGACTTCGACATGTACATGCTCGGCTGGAGCCTGGGCAGCCCGGCGCTGCCGACCTATCACGAGTCGTTCTTCGCAGGCAAGAACGACACGCTGGTCAACGACGGCAACAACAACATGGGCTTCAACGACCCGGAGTTCAACGCCCTGGTCGAGGAGTTCAACGCGGCGCACGACGTTCGAAGAGGCCTACGACATCATGTGGCAGATGGAGGACATCCTCTTCAACCTCAAGCCCGTACATCGTGCTGTTCGACACCGGCATCATCGAGGCCTATCGCTCGGCTTCGATCACCTACCCGTTCACCGAGACCCTGTCGGGCCTCCAGTTCGGGAACGGCATGTCGGCACTGGTGCAGGCCGCCGAGTAGCGCAGCGGTCGAGCAACTAGGCCTTCCGCAAGGCCAAAGGAGGGGCGGGACCGCAGGTCCCGCCCCTCCCCGCGTCCCGGCTTCCCGGAGCGTCCGTGCGGAGGGCGGCCAGCCAGCCAGCGGCGGCCGACGGCGGAGCGGGGGCGGGGCGCGGGCGCCGTCTGGTAGCATCGCCGCGCCCGGACCACACCGGACCTGACGGGGAGAGCAATGGCCAGACTGTCCGTCTTCATCGGGAAGCGGCTCGTCCAGATGGTCCTGCTCTTCGTCATCTTCCTGACGATCCTCTTCTTCCTGCTCGACGCGCAGCCCGGCGACCTCTCCCAGCAGTACATCGGGAACCCGGACATCCCGCCCGAGGAGAAGGCGCACCTGGCCGCCCGCCTGGGCCTCGACCAGCCCCTGTGGGGCCGGTACCTCGCCTACATGCGCAACTTCTTCACGGGCGACTTCGGGAACAGCCTGTCCCAGTACCCGACCCCGGTGATGAAGCCTGATCGGCCAGGCGCTGCCCCGCACCATCGTGCTGTTCCTGACGGCGACGGTGGTCTCCTACTACCTGGGGTTCCTCACCGGCAAGGTGCTGGCCTGGCGCCGGGGGAAGTTCACCGAGTACGCCCTGACCCTGGGGGGAGTCGGCCTGTACACCGTGTTCTACCCGTGGTTCGCCCTGGTGATGATCTGGTTCCTGGGCTTCGCCTTAACGGAGTGGACGGGGCTGCGCATCTTCCCGATCAGCCGGTTCGTCGACACCAACGACTGGCTCGGCTCCCCCTTCACCACCAACGAGGTCTTCCTGCGGATGATCGTGATGGCCCTCGTCGGGGCGCTCGTGGCGGCGGCCATCACCTTCCTGGCCCACCGCCTGCTGGACCGTCCCCTGGCCATCCGGGTGAGGAACTGGTCCCTGCTGGTCGGGTTGCTGATCCCGTTCGTCTACTTCTGGTTCTCGCCCATGCGGCCCTACGCCGGGGACATCCTGCATCACACCCTGCTGCCGGTGATCACCCTGTCGGCGGTCAACTTCGCCGGGATCATGCTCCTGACCCGCGGCGCCATGCTCGAGACGCTGCGGGAGGACTACATCCTGACCGCCCGGGCCAAGGGCTTGCCCGAGAAGGTCATCCGCGACCGCCACGCCGCCCGGAACGCCCTGCTGCCGGTGGTCACCTCGCTGGTGCTGGCACTGGCCTTCGTGATCGGGGGCGGGATCATCACCGAGACGATCTTCTCCTGGCCGGGGATCGGCCTGCTGATGTACAACGCGGTGATCTGGCGAGGACATCCCTCTGGCGATGGGTGGCCTGTCGATCATTGCCATCCTCGCCCTATTCGGCCACCTGATCGCCGACATCCTCTACGTGTACCTCGACCCGCGGATCCGCTACCAGTGATGGAAAGGACGAGCCGACCGTGACCGAGCGAGTGGATCTGGTGGAACCGCCGGCGATGGGCGCCGGCGGCGGGCCGCTGATCCATGAGCCGCTGTGGCGCATCCGGCTGCGGCTCTTCCGCAAGTCCGCTCGCCGGAACTGGGGGCTGTTCGCCGCCAACAAGATCGGCGTGATCGGCCTGGTGATCATCGTCATCTTCGCCCTGATGGGGATCCTGCACCCGGTGCTCATGGCGACGGTGTGGGACCCGGCCATCTACGACCCGATTCGCGGGCTACGACGCGCCGGTGAAGGACTTCGTCGTCGTGGAGGAGGTGCAGGACCCGGCCAGCGAGATGGACCTGACCACCGCCCGGCTCATGCACAACCCCTTCGTCCAGGTGGGCGACACGGTCTCCATCCCCCAACAGCCGGCGGCGCCCTCCAAGGCGCACCTGGCTGGGCACCGACCCGCTGGGGCGTGACATCTTCTCCCAGCTGATCTACAGCATCCGGGCGGCCTTCGCCATGGGGGCGATCGCCGCGCTCATCGGCGGCGTTGATCGCCACCATCATGGGGTCGGTCGCCGCCTACTACGGGGGATGGCTCGACAACATCCTCATGCGCTTCGCCGACTTGATCCTGCTGGTCCCGCTGATCCCGATCCTGATCGTGGTGGCCGCGCTGTTCAGCCTGACCCTGCCCTTACTGGGCATCCTGATCGGCCTGCTGTCCGGGCTTCGGGGGGACGGCCATCGTCCTCAAGTCGCAGGCGCTGCAAGTCAAGGTGAAGCCGTTCATCGACGCCGCCCGGGTGGCCGGGGGGGCGAACCGGCACATCATCCTGCGCCACATCATCCCCAACGTGCTGCCGCTGAGCTTCCTGTACATGATGTTCACGGTGACCGAGGCGATCGCCCTGGAGGCCACGCTTTCCTTCCTGGGCCTGATGAACGTGCAGATGAGCTGGGGGATCATGATCCACACCGCCCACAGCCAGGGGTACCTGCTGTCGGGCATGACCTACTGGTGGCTGCTCTTCCCGGCCGGCCTGGCGGTCACCCTGCTGTCGGCGGCCTTCTTCCTGGTGGGCCGGGGAATGGACGAAGTGGTCAACCCGCGGCTGCGAGCGCGCTGACCCGAGGATCGAGGAATGGCAACCACAGCGAGACCAGCGGCGGAGGGCACCGAGGTTCAGCCCGGGGACATCCTGGTGGAGGTGAAGCACCTGACCATGGACTACGTGGTCAAGGGTGGCCGGGTGTCGGCGGTCAGCGACGTCTCCTTCACCCTGAAGCGGGGCGGGTCGCTGGGCCTGGTGGGGGAGTCGGGCTGCGGCAAGACCTCGGCGGCCCTCACCCTGCTGCGGCTGCAGGCCGACAACGCCGAGATCACCCACGGCGAGGTGCTTCTGGGCGGCCTCGACCTGCTCAAGCTCTCCGAGGACGAGATGCGCCGCCACCGCTGGAACGACGTCGCCATGGTGTTCCAGGGGGCGATGAACGCCTGGAACCCGGTCTATCGCATCGGGGACCAGATCCGGGAGGCGCTCGACCTGCACTGGCCGGTGAAGCTCAACCGCCAGGAGGTGCGGGAGCGGATCACCGAGTTGTTCGCCCTGGTGGGACTGCCCCCCGAGGACATGGACCGCTACCCCCACGAGTTCTCAGGCGGCATGCGGCAGCGGGCCACCATCGCCATGGCGCTGTCGTGCAACCCGCAACTGATCATCGCCGACGAGCCCACCACCGCCCTCGACGTGATCGTCCAGGACCAGATCCTCAAGGAGCTGAAGACGATCCAGGCCGAGCTGGGGATGAGCATCATCTACATCTCCCACGACATCGCGGTGATCGCCCAGGTGACCGAACAGACCGGCGTCATGTACGCCGGCAAGCTGATGGAGTACGGCGGCACGAGGGACATCTTCGCCACCCCGCGGCACCCCTACGCCTGGCTGCTGCTCTCCTCGACGCCGTCGATCACCGGGCCGCGGCGCAAGCTGGCGCCGCTGGTGGGGGAGCCGCCCGACCTGACACATCCACCCACGGGCTGCCGGTTCCACCCCCGCTGCCCGTTCGCCACCGAGAAGTGCACCGACCAGGAGCCGCCCATGGAGGATGTGGGCGACGGGCATCTGGTGGCCTGCTGGCACCACGACCAGGTCCCGGTGGGGCTCTCCGAGACCGCCGCGGAGGAGATCTGATGGCCGCTGAGACCAAGCCGGAAGCCCTCGACACCGGCGGCGCCCGGGTGAGGGTCGAGAACCTCTCGAAGCTCTACCCGATCTCCAAGGGCGCCTTCCGCAAGGCCAAGGACTTCGTCCACGCGGTGGACGGCGTCACCTTCGACATCGGCCCGGGCGAGAGCCTGGGCCTGGTGGGGGAGTCCGGCTGCGGCAAGACCAGTGTGGGCCGTCTGCTGGTCAAGCTGATGGAGGCCACCGGGGGCCGGATCCTGATGAACGACGACGGCACGATCATGGACGTGAGCCAGTTGCCCAAGGAGTACATGAAGCGGTTCCGCTCCAACGTCCAGATGATCTTCCAGGACCCGTACGAGTCGATGAACCCCCGCCGCACCGTGTTCGACACCGTCGCCGAGCCGCTCAAGGTGCAGAAGATCGGGACGGTCCAGGAGCGCGAGGAGCAGGTCGCCACCCTGCTGCAGAAGGTGGGCCTGACCCCGCCGGCGTCGTTCATGTTCCGCTACCCGCACGAGCTGTCGGGCGGGCAGCGGCAGCGGGTGGCGATCGCCCGGGCCCTGGTGCTGGCGCCGGACATCCTGGTGGCGGACGAGCCGACCTCGATGCTCGACGTGAGCATCCGCATCTCGATCATGGACCTGATGCTCCGCCTGGCCAGGGAGATGAACGTCTCCTACCTCTACATCACCCACGACCTGGCGGTGGCCCGCTACATGTGCCAGCGCATCGCGGTGATGTACGTGGGCAAGATCGTCGAACTGGCCGACGCCGAGGAGCTGCTGGCCAACCCGCTGCATCCCTACACGCAGGCGCTGCTCTCGGCGGTGCCGGTGCCCGACCCCACCTTCAAGCGGCGCGAGGTGCGGATCAAGGGGGGCATCACCAAGTCGATCAACCCGCTCCCCGAGTGCCGCTTCCGGCCCCGCTGCCCGATCCAGCGGGACGAGATCTGCGGCGTCCTGGACCACCCGCCCCTCGAGGAGAAGCGGCCCGGGCACTACGTGGCCTGCTACCTGGTGGACCAGGAGTCGGCAGTCGCCGGCGAGTAGGGCGGGGCGAGGCCGTCCGAACTAGGACCTGGTCGAGTCGCGCGTCGCCTGTCCTCCGGCCGCCAGGCTTCCCGGGGGTGGACTGGGGGCCCGGCGGTATACTCGCCGGGCCCGTCGGAGTGGCGGAATTGGCAGACGCGCAAGGTTGAGGGCCTTGTGCCCACATAGGGCGTAGGGGTTCGAGTCCCCTCTCCGACACAGCGAAACCCCTGGTCGGCAGGGGTTTCGCCTTTGGGGACCTCGGCTCGTGCTGGCCGGGTCCACCAGACTTCTACCATTCTTCTACCAGAGCCCTGACGCTAGGCCCCGAAAACGAGGGCCGCGACCCTCTGGGCGGCCTCTTCCTGGAGCGTGGGACGGCGTGCAGGGGGCAACGCCCGGTGGTGTCAGGCCCAACGCTGCAAAGCAAAGCACTGCGCTGCGGGGCGCTGCCTTGTTGCGCCCAGTGCTCACACTCGATGACCGGAACCATCGTGAAGGTCGCCTTCCCGGGGCGGTACGCTTCACCGCCGCCTGTGCGGGGCCTGCGGCCAGCCCCCCCTTGGCCGGGGTCCCCGGGCGGCCCTTCTGACGGCCCAGCGAGGGGGCCGGGGGAACCGTGAAGGGTCCACAAACCGACAGGCCCGCCGGGAGGCGCCCGTAGGGCACTACAGAAGCACAGGAGGCTCCCGTGGCGAAGAGAGGTAAGGGCGGCAAGGGCGACGACTACCAGTACAAGAAGTCCGCTCTTCAGGGCGCCAAGCAGAAACGCCAGGAGCAGAACGCCAGGACCAGAAAGCCCGTAAGGCGGGGAAGGCCGAGAGGGCAGGGGAGGAGTAGGCGGCTCCTCTCACCACTTTGGGCGGTGGGGGTCGGGGATCTGGCCGCCTACTTGTGCTCAGCGGTAGCCGCAGGACTGCCCAGCGGCCAGGTCTCGTTGGATAGTCCGGCAGAGTTGGGCGGCGCCGCTGCCCCCCGACGGGAGGGGCCAGGGGAGCGGGGCGGTTGGCTTCCAGGAGATGTTGACCGCCGTGGTGCCCAGGCCGCTGTCGGTCACCGACACGGCATAACGGCGGGGATACCGTCCGAGACGGCGCGGCTGGTCCAAGTACATGTGCCCGCCTTGCCGGTCGACCTGGGAAACGGCGAAGCCGAGGGGCGGAGCCACGGCGAGCACCGCCTCAAACACTTGCGGCGGCGGCCAAGAGAGGGTACGGGTCCGGCAATGGGACATCGGCGGTAGACCCGATGGTAGCCGGTAAGCGCTTACCCCCCTTCGGCCGTCCTCACCCAGGAACCTCACGGCAGCCCCATTGAAGAAGGGGTTTCCGTGAGGTGGCTCCCATGGGGTTATCGTGAGCCGGGGCCGCTCTCCCCGCCGAGTGCCGCCCCCAAAATGGCCAGAACCCCGGGCGAACCCGAGGTCCTGTCAACGAGTCTCCACCAAGCCTCGCCGGTGCCCTGCCCTGCCATTGCTGGCCGAGCCGAGTCCCGCCGTGCCAGGCCTTGCCTCGCCTTGCCACGCCGCGGGCCGAACCCCCGCCGGTAATCACACCGTACTACCCCGGCCGCCCAGACCCGCCGGTCCGAGCGGCAGCCGCAAATGGGGCAGGGCACCGGAACGGGAGGTGGCCGGACCTTGGCGGCGGGGTGGTTGGGAGCATCAGGCCAGGCGGCAGGCCCTTATGCCATAATCTCCCAACAGCCCTTCGGCCAGCAACTTTCTTTTCTGGCCCCCCAACCCGTGACCTGCCTCTATCCGGCCACACCCAGCGACTTGTGGAAGTGGACGAGGACCCAGCCAGCGTCACGCTTCTCGGCCACCCAGGTGCAGCGCAGAGGCATTTCGAGTTCCTCGCCCCCCATCCTCGCCTTGAAGACCCAGCGGTTGGTGGCCCAGGCGACTTGCTCGGAGGGGGACAGGTGGATGGTCTCCTCGCTCACCGAGATCCGGATGTACTGCAGAGCCTCGTTCTGGGCCCTCATGACCTCCTTCAGGGCCTCATAGCCGACAATCCAGTCGCCTTCTCCCGTGCCGATCCACACCAGGTCAGGATCTTGGGCGACCACGCCGGGCAGCCTGTCGAGGTTCCTCCCTTCAACGCTTCGGATCCAGGCGTCGATGGTGGCCTTGACCGAAGTCCGCTCGCTCTCAGCCGATGGGGTCACCATGTCGCCTCCCTGCCTCCTGCCGCCCCATGTCCTCAGGATCAACCTACCGGACCGGGGCTGCGGGGGGAAGTCCCGGTCGGCGGGCGCCCGCCATGTCCGGCTAGGCGCCTCCCACCGCTTCACCTTCCCCGCCGGGTCCGTCCTCCTGCCGGAGAGACCGTCACCGTCTACCGCGGCTGCGGCCAGAACACCTCCAACGCCCTCTACTGGTGCAACCAGGGATCAGCCATCTGGAACAACGACGGCGACACCGCCTACCTCCTCGACCCGGCAGGCAACATCGCCACCTATCTCACCCCGCCGGTTCTTGAATCTCACCTCGGCCCACCGCCGGGCCGGTGGCTTCCCCTCAGTCTTGGAGCCGGGCGACAACGGGAACGAAGGTAGGCGTAGGCCCCACCGCGAAGATGGCGTCCGACCCGACAGCGAATTGCGGCGGGATGTACACGGTCCAGAGGCCGTCGGGCAGGGCGTAGGGCCCGTCCCAGGTTAGGCCGTCAGGGGAGAACCACATCTGCTGTGTGTTGTCCCAGCCCCACTCAGTCTGGCCGGTGAGCATCCAGCCCATCTCGCCGCCGGCGACAGCAAAAGCCCCACCCAGGTCCACGTCGGCCCGCTCCCAGGTGAGGCCGTCGTCGGACACCCATACCGCTCCCCGCTGGCCGACGCCGCCGATCGCCACGAACCGGCCGTCGTATTCGGCGACGTCGCGGACGAAGGCGGCTGGCCCGAACGGCGAGTCTGGCGATACCAGGTCCCAGGTGCTCCCGTTGGCGGAGAACCAGAGCAGTGGCTCGCAGGTTGGATTCGCCCACCAGTCGGCAGAGTGCGCCGGGGTCAGTGCCACGAACCCGGCTTCGGTGGGCAGGACCTGACCGAGAGGCGTGTCGTCACCGCCAATGCCGAACATCGGGGTGCATCCGCCGGACCCTTCGACCTGGAGGAGATCCTTGCTGGGGGCTCTCTCGGCATTGGCGAAGTGCACCCCGTCGGACGAGTAACGAAGGGTGTCGCTCAGCACCACCGCGCCGCGTGGCCCGAAGGCCATGTCTAGGACGAGGCCGGTATCGAGGTGGGCCACTTCGGCCCAGCCGGAGCCGTTCCAGGCGTACCGGGCGGCATCCTGGCCCCCATAGACGATGACGTCGTCGCCGGTGACAATGATCCCGCTCGGATGGATCGAGAGCGTGATGCCCTCCCACGTCTTGTAGTCGGTGGACCAGCGCAATGCACCACCCACATGGGTTGCCCATCCGATCGCCACCGGACCGTACGGGGTCGCCGTGATCTGGGAGAGGTAACCACCTGGGGGAGACTGCAGCGTGGTGAACTCGAGCTCGCCGATAGCCGTGGCAACCTGCACCGAATCCGCGTCGTGTCGTCGGGAGTGAGAGTGATGGCGGGCAATCGCTCCGCAGCCGGCACCGTCGTGCTAGTCGATGCGGTCGTCGAAACCGGGGTCATAGTGGTCGGGACCGTCGACTCGTTGGCCACTTCGTTACCGTTGCCGAGGCGAAGCCCGAGCAGCGTGCCCCCGCCGAACAGGATCAGCGCTCCGGCTGCGGCAGCCAGGGCCACCAAGGCGGGCTGCTGCCACCACCGGCGAGCCCACCGCCGGTTCTGCGGCCCCGGGCGGTCCTGAACTGGCCGGACATCACCTGCACCGATCCGCTGGGTCATGGCGTGTTCCGCCAGGGGGAGCAGCCAGGTCGGCGGTGATCCCGGCCCAGTAGTCACGTAGCTGGTCCCGCACGTCACGCATCGACCGTCACCTCCAGAGCCCGCCGGAGCTTGGGCGAGTCCCCGTTCTGCATGCTCGAGAACCGTGCCCCGATCCAGCCGCAACAGGTCGGCCACCTCCGCCAGGGTCCAGCCGGCGCCGTGCACCAGAAGGGTGGCCGTTCGCTGGCGCTCGGACAGCTTGGCTAGGGCCGCCGGCAGGGGCCGGCTCCACCCGGGGATCCGGGGAACTGATCGACGGGGAATCGATAGCCGAAGGAGCCCGCCTGCGGAACTGACGTCGCCCCCAGTTACGGCCCACGGTGAACAGGAATCCGGCCGGATTGTCCATCGCCCCCACCCGATCCCAATGCTCCCACCCATAGGCCAGCGCCTCCGACGCCGCCTCGGCGCCGACCTCACGCCCCAGCGTGGAAACCAGCCCGCGCCGCAGCCGGCGCCCGCCCTCCTCCACGAACCGGCAGAAGCTCTCACGATCGGTGGCGCTCGACACCGTCACACTCCCGCTCACACCCTAGTAAAGGCCGTTCGCCGCCCGGATGTGGACACGAATCCAGCATCCGACCGGACTAACGCCCACCCGGTGAGGGCCGGTCGAGCAAGCCGGCGACGCCGATGCCCTGGCTACGCTGATCGCCGCCATGACGCGGCGAGTATCACTCACCAGGTGGGCGGCCATCGTCCTGGCCTCGGCGATCACCATTCCCTACCTGGCCCTCTTCATTCAGTCGGTGCGGGCGGTCATCGACCCCGAGTCGGTGCCCCGGGAGTTACTGCTCGAACTGGCGTCGTTGGGGGCCTCGACCCAAGGTGACCAGGCTTGGATCGCCTTCTCCTACCTGGCCGCCATCGTGGGCGCGGTCACCCTGGTTGTGATCCTGGTCATCGCCGGCCTGATCGCCCGCCGTCAGGCGGCCCGCGAGGCAGCCTTCGCCGTGTTCGGGGTCATCGCTCTGGTCGCCGGCCTGGCGGGCATCGGCAGCCTGATCGGGGGGAGCCCCTCGAGTGGCACGTGGCTGGGCGCAGCCACCGCCGTGGTCTTCGTAGGCGTCATCGTCCTGCTCTCTCTGCAGAGCACCAGCATCGACTTCGAATTGGCCGAGATGGAACGACAGCGGCGGGCCTCCGGCTGACCGACCTGGGTCGCCGGCCGGTGCCTGTCCGGGCCCGGGGCGGGCACCCCGGGAGATCCGGCCCTTGCCGCACCCGAGCGTTCGGGCGATCATGGGTGACGAGACGGGTGAGGGATCCCGGAATGCACGTGACGCGTCGGCTGGCCGCGGTGTCCTGCCTGGTTCCGCTGCTGCTGTGCGGCTGTGACACCCGGGGCGGGGTCGAGGACATAGGGCCCACCGCCCCCGCTATCTCCACGACCATCCCGGCCACCACGACCTCGGCGCCCTCTGCCGTTCCCGCGCTGGTGTGGGCCCCCTGCGGCGAGGCGGAATGCGCCACCCTGACCGTGCCCCGCGACTACGACGATCCGGGCGCGGGCACGTTCGATCTGGCGGTGGCGCGCCGGCGGGCGGAGAACCCGGCCCTGCGGATGGGAGTGCTCGTGTTCAGCCCCGGTGGCCCCGGTCTTCCGGGCACGCCGGGGCTCATCACCGGGAGCACCCGGTTCAGCGTGGACCTGGCGGCCCGCTTCGACATCGTCTCGTGGGACCCGCGTGGGGTGAACCAAGAGGCCGCCGTCGACTGCGTGGACGACCCGGACTACTTCCGAGGCCTGGACCCCACCCCGGAGGCCCCTCAGGAAGGCGCCCGCCTCGCCCGGCGGGCCCGGGACTTCATCGCCGGCTGCGTCGAGCGCTCGGGTGATCTCCTCCCGTATGTGTCGACGGCGGCTTCGGCGCGGGACATCGACCTGCTGCGAGCGGGCCTGGGGGAGGAGCAGATCTCCTACCTGGGTGTGTCCTACGGGGCGGCGCTGGGTGCGGTGTACGCGACCCTGTTCCCGCAGCGGGTGCGGGCGATGGTGCTCGACGGGGGCTACGACCCGTCCGCCGACCCGGAGGCCCTCACTGCGCAGGGGGCCGCCGCCCGGGAGCGGGTGCTGCAGGCGATCCTCGAGGGGTGCGCGGCCGACCGGTTCTGCTACTTCCACAACGCGGGCGACTCGTCGGCCGCCTTCGACCGGCTGATGGCCCTGCTCGACGCGACACCGATGCCGGTGGCACCCTTCCTCCCGGCCGTGGACCAGGGGGAGGCGTGGCGCGCCGTGCTCTTCGCCTTGCCCGACGAGGGCGAAGTGGACCCGCCTGACCATGGCCCTGCACGAGGCGGAGGCGGGCGTTGCCCTGGAGCTGCTCCTGCTCTCGGAGGAGTCCGTCTTCTACGGGTTGCCGGACGCCGACGCCGCGGTGGCGATCGGGTGTCTCGACTGGCCGGGGCGAGAGGGCGCCGGTGCCGCGGGGAGCCTGGGCGGCGAACTGGCCGACGTGGCCGCCCGGCTGGGGACCACGGCAGCGGGCTACCTCTGTGAGCGCTGGCCGGTGCCTCCGGCGGACCTGCCGCCGGTGACGGAGAGCGAGGCCGGCCCCATCCTGGTCACGGCGGTCACCGGTGACGTGATCATCGCCTTCGAGTCGAGCCGGGAACTGGCCGATGCCCTGCCCTCGGGGGTCCTCCTCACCGTCGAGGGATACCGCCACGGCGCCTACCAGCCGGGGAGCCGGGAGCGCGCCTGTGCCGTGGCCACCATCGACTGGTACCTGATCTCCCGGACCATGCCGGCGGACGGCGCCGTGTGCGTGCCCGGCAGACCGCTTCCCGAGCCTCCAGGCTGACCAGGACAGGTCCCGTGCCGGCTGCTCAGCGGGGAGTGAAGGACCCCGGCGGGAGGGCGATCTCGCCGGTGTCGGGCTCGGCGGTCGGAACGACGACTTCGACCGTCACCGGCTCACGGGTGGGGAGTGCCTGGCGGGAGAGGCTGCGATAGGCGAGCAGGCCGGAGAGCAAGGCCGCCAGGCCGCCCAGGCCCAGGCCGTAACGCGGCCCGAGGTGCTCGGCGATCCACCCGACCAGCGGGCCGCCCACCGGTGTGGAGCCCAGGAAGGCGACCGCCCACAGGGCCATCACCCGCCCGCGCATCTCCGGCGCCGAGCCGAGCTGGAGGGTGGCGTTGCCCAGCGAGAGGAAGGTGATCGACGCTGCCCCGACCAGCACCAGCATCGCCAGAGCGAGCCAGAGGAAGGGTGCCCAGGCAGCCGCCATCTGGACCGCTCCGAAGGCCACTGCCGAGACCGCCAGGGCCGTGGGTCGGCGCCGCCCCGCCGCCGCGGTCAGCAGGCCGCCGACCACTGCTCCCGCCCCCATGCAGGCGGTCATGGCGCTGTAGGTGCCGGCATCGCCCTCGAAGGTGAACCGGGCGAGCAGGGGCAGTACGACCTGGAACTCGTAGGTGAGGGTCCCGATCACCGCCATCATCAGGAGGGGAGTCAGGAGGGAAGGGGTGGAGCCCACGTAGCGCAGGCCGTCGCGGAGCTGGCCCCGCCGGCGCGGCTGGCGGGGGCTGGGGCGCAGGTCTGCCACCCGCATGGCGGCCAGGGCGGCGATGACGCCGAGGTAGGAGCCGCCGTTGATCAGGAAACAAGGGGCCATTCCCACCGTGAGGATGAGGCTGCCGGCGACCACCGGGCCGACGACTCGGGCCAGGTTGACCAGCACCGAGTGCAGGCTGACCGCGTTGGGCAGTTGGTCGGGGCCGACCATCTCGAAGATGAAGGTCTGCCGGGTGGGGTTGTCCACCAGGTTGACGAAGCCGAGACCGGTGGCGAGCACGTAGACCATCCACAGGCGGATGACGTCGAACAGGACGAGGAGGCCCAGGGTGGTCGCCAGCAGGCCGGCCGCGGCCTGGGTCATGAACAGCAGGCTCCGCTTGTCGAAACGGTCGGCGAGCACCCCGCCCAGCGGGCCCAGGAGGAGCACCGGGAGGAACTGGAGGGCGAGCACCAGGCCGATCGCCGTGCCCGAGCCGGTGAGTTCCAGCACCAGCCACCCCTGGGCGACGCTCTGCATCCAGGTGCCCGACAGGGAGACGGCCTGGCCGGCGAGGTAGAGGCGATAGTTGCGGATGCGCAGCGAACTGAACATCCGGCGGGCGGCGGTGACGGCGGCAGTCACCGCCGAACCCCCTTCGGGCTGTGATGGCGCGCAGCCAGCCGCGGGCAGGAGCCCGAGGCGGGCCGGGCGGCCGGCCGGGGCCGGGTGCTGGCGGGGTGGATCGTCGCGGCGATCATCGGGTAGGCGGGCCATAGCCTACGGGACTCGCCGGGGGGCCCAGTCGAGGCGGCCGTCCCCGGGGTCGGCCGCGGGGGAAGGCCCGGCCCGGGACGGTACCCTGCCGGGACATGGCGCTTCCGGGCCGCCCACTTCTCGGGCCGGCGGCCGGGGTGTGGGTGGCCCTGGCCGTGGCCGGCGCCGTCCTGGGCGCGTCCTGCGGGGACGGGACCGAGAGCGCCTCCACCACTGCGGGGGTCGTTACCACGACCTCCATGGTGAGCACCACCGCCGCCGTCACCACCACGGAGCCGCCCAGCACGTCTACCACCACGACCAGCACCAGCACCAGACCCGTCGACCACGACGACCAGCACCACCGTCCCCACCACGACCACCACGACACAGCCGGATTGGTGGCGCCCGATCACACCGGAGGATCCCCTGCGCGTCTGGGTAGTGGGCGACTCGCTGGCCGGCCCGCTGGGCAGCGCTCTCGCCGGGCGGGGCCGCGCGACCGGGGTCGTGGTCGTGACGGTCGACTTCGAGAGTGGAACGGGACTGGTGCGTGACGACTTCTACGACTGGCCGGCGTACGCGGCGCAGCGCCTGCCGGAGGTGGCCCCCGACGTGGTGGTGAGCCTCCTCGGCGCCAACGACGGCCAGGCCTTGCGGCTGCCGGCGGCCTGGCTGGAGTTCGGCACGCCCGAATGGGACCAGGAGTACGCCGGGCGGGTGGGGGCGTTCATGGACCTGCTCATCGGCGGGTTCGGCCCGGGTGTACTGGGTGGGGGTGCCGGCCATGGCCGGCCCGCAGTACGACGCGCGGGTGCAGCACATCAACGCCCTGCACCAGGAGCAGGCAGCGGCGCGCGGGCAAGTGGCGTATGTGGAGGGCTACTCCCTGTTCCTCAACGAAGCGGGGGAGTACGCCGCACAACTCGTGGACGAGGACGGCAACCTGGTGACCATGCGCCAACCCGACGGCGTCCACCTGACGGCGGCCGGGGCGGATCGGCTCGCCCTCGCCGTCCTGCGCAGCATGGCGGCCGACTGGGGGCCTGCGGTCTTCGCCGAGGGCTGAGAAGGCCGCGGCGGGGGCCGCGGGTCACTCGTCGCCGGAGGCGGAGGCGCGAGGCGGCGGCGGCCGCCTTGCGGCGCCGGCGAATCAACTCGGCAACCGTCGGTATCACCGAGACGAGGACGATGGCCATGATGACCAGCGGGAAGTGGTTCTTGACGAAGGGGATGTTGGCGAAGTAGTAGCCGGCGAAGGTGAAGAGAGCCACCCAGCCCAGGCCGCCGATGACGTTGTAGGTGAAGAAGCGGGGGTAGCCCATGCGGCCCATGCCCGCCACGAAGGGGGCGAAAGTGCGCACGATGGGCAGGAAGCGGGCGATGATGATGGTGGCCGGCCCGTACTTCTCGAAGAACCCGTGGGTTCGCTCGAGGTTCTCCTTCTTGAAGAAGCGCGACCCCTCCTCCTTGCGGAACATCTTCGGGCCCAGGTAGCGCCCGATCGTGTAGTTGAGGGCGTCGCCGATCACCGCCGCCGCGCTGAGGCTGAAGAAGAGCACCCAGATGTTGAGGTCCCCCCGGGCGGCAAAGGTGCCCGCGGCGAACAGCAGCGAGTCCCCGGGCAGGATGGGGGCGATCACCAGGCCGGTCTCGCCGGTGATCACCAGGAACAGGATGACGTAGGTCCACGGCCCGAAGTCCTGGATCAGCTCGCTGATGTGGACGTCGATGTGGAGGACGAAGTCCACGATGTCCGCCAGGAACCCCATGCTCACCCCGGTTGTGCGACGCGGGCCCAGGCCCTTGCCCGGCCCGCCATGTTACGGCCGGGCCTGGGCTCAGCCGGCGCATCCGCCGCGCCGCATCAGTCGGCGCCGGTCTCCTCTCCCCGCGGGCGCCTGCGCAGCAGGAAGGCGACTCCCAGGGCGGCGGCGAGCAACACAGCCGAGAACAGGAAGGTCTCGGCGAGGGCCGAAGCGGTGATCTCCCCCTGGGCCCGGCTCAGGGCGTCCTCGTAGCCCGGGTCGGTCATCGGCGGCAGGTCGAGGCTGCGCCGGGCGGCGTCGAAGCGGTAGATCGCCCAGGCGGTGAGCCCGGAGAGGCCGACGGCCAGGCCGAGCAGCCGGGAGAGGATCACCAGGCCGCCGGCCACACCCCGCCGATCGGCGGGGACCGCATCGACCGCCGCGGCGTTGCCCGGGGCGGTCACCAGCCCCACTCCGGCCCCCAGCAGGACCAGCGAGGGCACCATCACCCAGACCCCCACCTCTGCATCCCAGGTGGCCCCCATGATCAGGAAGGCGGCCACGCCGGCGGCCAGGCCGGCCACGGCCGGCGGCCGATACCAGGTCCGCTCGGTCAGACGTCCGCCCACCCAGGAGGCGAGCGCCATGGAGGCGGTCAGGCCGCTGAGCACCCAGCCGCTGAGGACGGCGGCCCGCTTCAGGCCGGTCTCCACCACCAGGTTGACGAAGAGGGGGACGTCCACCATGGCGATGATCAGCGCCGCTCCCACCAGGAAGTTGATGGCCATGGCCGGGGCGAAGTTGGGCCGCCGGAACAGGCTCAGGTCGATCAGCGGGTCATCGCTGCGCCGCTCGAACCAGACGAAGGCACCCAGGCGCGACCAGGGCGGCCAGGAAGAAGGGCAGGGTGGGCAGCGAGCGGCGCCCGGTCAGTTCCTCCAGACCGCCCACGCCGGAGATCTCGCTGGTGTTGACCAGGGCCACGTTCAGGCAGACGAGGGCGGTGGACAGGCCCAGGGCCGCCGCCCAGTCGATGCGCCGGCGCTCCGCCGGCCGATCGAGGTCGGCCAGCGCCCACCAGGCGGCGGCGATGGCGATCACCGCCAGGGGGATGTTGAGGAAGAACTGCCAGCGCCAGTCGAGGAAGCGCACGAGCAGCGCCCCGAAGAGCGGCCCCCACACCCAGCCGATGGTGTCCACCGCCCCCAGCACGCCGAGAGCGCCGGGTCGGCGGCGCTCCTCGAAGACGTCCCCCACCACCGCCAGGGCCACCGGGACCATGGCCCCGCCGCCGAGGGCGCTGAGTATGCGGGCGACCATGAAGGGGCCGAGGGTCGTGGTGAAGGGGATCCAGGCCGACCCTGCCAGGAAGAGGGCCAGGGCGCCCACGAAGACCCGGCGGCGGCCGAGGACGTCGCTCAGGCGGCCCATGAAGGGCATCACCGCCACGTACGCCACCAGATAGGAGTTGACGATCCAGGCGGCCCGGTCCCAGCCGTCGGGCAGCGGGATGCCCAGGTGGCCGATGATCTGGCGGAGCATGGTGGAGACGACGGTGAGGTCGTCGGCGGCGATGAAGACACCGAAGCAGACGACGGCCAGCACCGTCCGCCGGCGAGGGGCGACGGCGGGTCATTCCACCGCCGGTGGCTCGATCTCCACCGGTTCGTCGTAGCCCGACAGGGTGATGGTCCAGTCGCTCACCCCCGCGTCCCCGGTGGTGGAGAGCTCGAGGCGCCGGATACGGCCGGTGGAGTCATCCAGCCAGAGGTCGATCGGCACCGACTGGGCGGCGGCGAAGCCGGCGGTGAGCACCTCCACCCTGGCGGGGGGGACGGTGGCGGTCAGGTGATGGGCCGTCCTCCTCGGTAGCGACGAAGGACACATCGGTGAGGTCGGCGAGGAGGGCCACCCAACCCGCCTCCGGGTCGAAGAGCACCGCCGGGTTGAAGCCGGTCCCGGGGGTCAGCTCCTCCCACCGGCCGGTGAGGGGGTTGGTGAGCCAGGTACGCGAGGCCACGGAGATGGTCCCCAGCTGCACGGTGATGTCGCCGGCCCGGACCTGCAGCACGGCCTCGGCCGAGGCGGGCGCCGAGTAGCGGCCCACGGCCGAAGTGAACTCGAAGCCCTCGATGGTGACCGGGGCGCCGGCGCGGGACATCTCGAAGGAGGCGGTCTCGACCGCGGCCATGGCCGACCCGCGGCCTGGTCGAGCAGGGCGGCGGCGGTCGGGCGGCGGGCGCCCCGGGCTCCCCGGAGCAGGCGGCGAGCAGCAGGCCCACAGAGAGCAGCAACCGGCGTCTCATGCTGGGCAAGGCTAATGATCCCGGGCCCCGAAGGTGCCCATCCGGACCGGCGCCCGGAAGCGACGGGCTTAGCATCGTCCCGGTCCCGCCGCCGGCGGGGGCGGGCGAGGTCATGACCACACCGGAACCGATCAAGGCAGTGCTGCGCGACGGGTTCGCCATGGTGGGCCGCTTCGTCGCGGCGCGCCCGGTGGCCTTCGCCCTGGCCGTTGCCGGGGCCATCGTGTACGCCTCGGCCATCGTGGCCTCGGCGCTGGTGGTGGGCCGGGTCACCGACGACCTCATCATCCCCGTGCTGGGCGGCGGCGAGCCGCTCGGCAACCGCTGGCTGGGCGGGGTGCTGCTGATCGCCGGGGTGGCCGCCTACAAGGCGGCGGGCATCACCCTGCGCCGCACCTTCGCCGGCTGGTTCCAGGCGCGCACCCAGGCCGACCTGCGCTACCGCCTCATCGACCATCAGATGCGCCTCCGGCTGTCCTGGCTCAGCCGTCAGTCGACCGGCGACCTGCTGGCGGTGAGCGAGACAGACGGGCGGCAGGCCACCTACATCCTCGGCCCCCTGCCCATACGGGACCGGGGTCGTTCGCTGCTGCTGATCGGGAGCGTCGCCATCATCACCTGGCTCGACCCACTGCTGGGACTGCTCACCCTGGCCGGCCTCGCCGGGATCATCGGCCATCGACCTGCGCGGCTCCTGGCGCACCTTCGCGGCGTTCGAGCAGGTGCAGCGCAGCCGGGGCGTCGTGTCGCGGGATCGCCCACGAGAGCTTCGACGGCGCCCTGACGGTGAAGGCCCTGGGACGCGAGGAGTACGAAGTCGAGCGCATGCAGCGGGCGTCCGAGCGGCTCCGCGACGACATCGTCGAGGTCAACCGCCTCTGGGCGTTCTACGGGGCCTTCATCGAGTCGTTCCCGGCCTTCTGGGCCGTGCTGCTGCTGGTGGTGGGAGCCCTGCGCCTCGACGGCGGGCGTGATCACCACCGGGGACCTGGTCACCATGACCTACCTGCTCTCGCTGCTCGCCATCCCCATGCGGCTCATGGGATGGGTGTTCTGGGACCTGACCCACAGCCTGGCGGGATGGCGGCGGGTGGAGAAGGTCCTCGCGGTGGACGAGTTCGTGGAGCACGGGGACCTGGCGGCCGACCTGCAGCCGACGGGAGCGTCGGTGACGGGGCGACCAGGTGGGGTTCGCCTACCCGGGGGGCGAGCCGGTGCTGGTGGGCCTCGACCTGAAGATACCGGCCGGGCCAGACGGTGGCGGTGGTGGGGGCGACCGGGCTCGGGGAAGTCCACCCTGGCCATGCTGCTGGTGCGGCTGTGGGACCCGGTGACCGGGGTCGTGTCGCTGGACGGGCGCGACCTGCGCCGCTTCGCCCGGGCCGAGCTGCCGCGGGAGGCGGCCTTCGTCCCCCAGGAGGCGTTCCTCTTCAACGAGTCGGTGCGGGGGAACATCACCCTGGGGATGCCCCGATGGCCGAGGCCGAGATCGAGGCGGCCGCCCGCCTGGCCGGGGCCGAGGGGTTCATCGGCGAGCTCCCGGCGGGGTTGGACACCCGCGATCGGCGAGCGGGGCACCACTCTGTCGGGGGGCCAGCGGCAGCGCGTGGCCCTGGCCCGGGCGCTGGCCCGCCGCCCGCGGTTGCTGGTGCTCGACGACGCCACCTCGGCGGTGGACCCCTCGGTCGAGGCAGAGATCCTGCGGGGGCTGAGGGAGGCCGAACCTGCCCGCCACGGTGGTGGTGGTCGCCTACCGGCCTTCGAGCATCGCCCTGGCCGACACGGTGGTCTATCTGGACGAGGGCCGGGTGGTGGCCCACGGGCGCCACGAGGACCTGCTGGCGACCGAGCCGGGGTACGCCCGGCTGCTGCACGCCTACGAGGAGGACGCCGCCGCCCGCCGGGCTGCCCGGGAGACGGAGGAGGAGGGCCCGGCCTCATGACCGCCGCTGAGCCCGAAACGCCCCTCTCGGCCCGGGTGGCCATCGTCCGGGCGATGCGCGAGGCGCCTGCCCTGCTGCGGGGCCTGCCGCTGACGCTGCTGCTGATGACCGTCGGCACCGCCATGCAGATCGTGGTGCCGATCGTGATCCAGCAGATCGTGGACGGGGAGATCCTGGCGCCCGGGGGTGTCGACATGGGCGGGGTGGCGCTGCGCGGCGGGCTCGCCCTGGCCGCGATCGTGGCCGCCGCCGGCGCCCGCCGGCTGGGCCTGGTCCGGCTGCTGAAGGCCTCGGCCACCGGCCTCTCCGACCTGCGAGTGAGCACCTTCCGCCACCTGCACCGGCTGTCGATCCTCCACACCGAGGGCGAGCGGCGCGGGGCCCTGGTGTCCCGGGTCACCTCGGACATCGCCACCATCCAGGACTTCATGGACTTCGGGGGGGTGGCCATCGTCCTCGGGTCCGTCCAGGTGGGGCTGGCGGTGCTGGTGATGTCGCTGTACCGCTGGCAGCTGTCGCTGCTGGTGGTGGCCTCGGTGGTGGTGTACGGAGTGCTGCTCGCCTGGTTCCAGCGCATCCTGGCCCGGGCCCACGACCGGGTCCGGCTGCGGGTGGCCGACAGCCTGGCGGCGGTGGGCGAGGCCATCTCCGGGCTGCCCGTCGTGCGCGCCTACGGGGCCGAGGAGGCGACCCTCACCCGGGTGCGCAAGGCCCTGGACGCCCAGTTCCTGGCCGAGTTCCGGGCCAGCCGGCTGGGTGCGTTCCTGTTCTCCTCGGCCGAGCTGTTCGCCGGCCTGATCACGGCCGGGGTCATCGGCGTCGGGGTCTGGCTGGGAGCCGCCCGGGGAGTCTCGGCGGGGGGCCTGCTCGCCTTCCTGTTCCTGGTGAACCTGCTGGTGGAGCCGGTGCAGATGATGGTGGAGACCCTCGACCTGGTGCAGAGCGCCGGAGCGGGTGTGCGCCGCATCCTGAAGGTGCTCGACACCCGGGTGGAGGTCCCCGACCCGGTGGACGGGGTGGACCTGCCCCGGGCAGCCTCGACGTGGACTTCGAGAACGTGCGCTTCCGCTATCCCACCGGGCCCGACGTGCTCAGCGACCTGACCGTGCGCATCCCCGACGGCACCCGGGTGGCGGTGGTGGGGGAGACCGGGTCGGGGAAGACGACCTTCGCCAAACTGGTCACCCGCCTCCTCGACCCCACCGAGGGCTGGGTGATCATCGGCGGGAGTGCCGCTCAACCGGGTGCGCTTCGCCTCGCTTGCGCCAGCGGGTGGCCTTCGTGCCCCAGGAGGGCTTCCTCTTCGACGGCACCGTCGGCGGCAACGTGCGCTACGGCCGGCCGGACGCCACCGACGAGGAGCTGCGGGCGGCCTTCGCCGAGCTCGGCCTGGCCGACTGGCTGGAGCAGCTGCCGGCCGGGCTGGAGACTCCGGTGGGAGAGCGCGGCGGCCAGCTGTCGGTGGGGGAGCGCCAGCTGGTGGCGCTGGTGAGGGCCTGGATCGCCGACCCCGAGCCTGCTGGTGCTGGACGAGGCGACCTCGGCGGTGGACCCGGCCCTCGAGGTGCGCCTGCGCCGGGCGATCGAGCGGCTGACGGCGGGCAGGACCAGCATCACCGTGGCCCACCGGCTGTCCACGGCCGAGGCCGCCGAGGACATCCTGGTGTTCGACCACGGGCGGCTGGTGGAACGGGGGCGCCACGCCGATCTGCTCGAAGCGGGCGGGGTGTATGCGGCCTTGCATGCCGACTGGGCGGCGGGCACCGCCAGCCCCTGAGCCGACCGCTCAGCGGGCGGCGGCCCCCATCGCCAGCCCGGCGGCCACCACCTTGCTGACCTCTTCGGCGTACCTGCCCGACCCGGCGCCTGCCTCGAGCAGGGCGGCGGTGGGGAACAGGCCCAGGACCTCGACGGCCGCGGCGCAAGCAGCGAGGCCCTGGTCGGCCTTGGCCAGGCGGGTGCCGGCAGCGGCCGGGTCGAGGACCACCACACGGGCGGGGGTCTGCAGGTCCGCGAACTCCGGGAAGGCGAGGACGGTGGCGTCGGGGCCCAGCCGGGGAAGGTAAGGGCGGGCCTTGGCGAGGCCGTCGTCGCTGAGAATGACCACCGCATCGGGCACGTCCACCCCGGCGAAGTCGAGAGGTTCCGGGGAGAGGACCAGCGTGGAGACGCTGTGCCCGCTACGGACCGTGATCGGGTAGTCGTCGGCCTGGGCGGCGTACAGGCCGGAGCGGATGGCGGCCTGGGCCACCAGGCGCACCCCGGAGCGGACCCGGCCGCCGGCGGACCCGGCCACCAGCAGGGCGTAGCGCCGGTCGAGCGTGGCGGCCTGGGTGACCGGGATGGGGAAGGGCCCCAGCGCGGGCCTCCCCGGCCGGGCGGCGGCCCGGTAGGCGGCGGCGTACTCGGGGAGGTCCGGGCGCTGCTGGATGAGCCCGGAGGCGAAGCCGAGGTCCTCCCGCGTGGAATCGAGCGCCCGGCGGGTGAACTTGTTGGCGCGCACGAAGTAGGCCGTGCACAGCTCCCAGATGTCGAGCAGGGCGAACGCCCGGGCGTCCATGGCCTCGGCGATCCGCTCCGGGAGGTCCTCGTCGAAGGAGGTGCCCCGCCACACGTAGCCGGCGCCGTTGACTGCGACGGTGGCGCAGATGTCCAGCGGGCGCTCCAGGTTGCCGCCCGGGGTGGTGGAGGTCAGCGCCCCCGCCGGGGTGGTCGTCGAGTGCTGGCCGCCGGTCATGCCGAAGTTGAAGTTGTTGAAGACCAGCACCGTGATCCCGATGTTGCGCCGGGCGGCGTTGAGCAGGTGGGCGCCGCCGATGCCGGTGCCCGCCGTCGCCCATGACCACCACGACGTCGAGGTCGGGCCGGGCCAGCTTGATGCCGGTGGCGTAGGTGATGCTTCGCCCGTGCAGGCCGTGGAAGGCGCTGGTGACGAAGTACTGGTCGCTGAGGCCGCTGCAGCCGATGTCGCTCACGATGACCACGTTGGCCGGGTCCGTCCCGCGGCGCACCGAGCGCGGCGTTGAGCGCGTCGAGGATGGGGGAGTGGCCGCAGCCCGGGCAGAAGGGGTAGGGCAGGTCGTTGCGGTAGGTGGCGAGGGGGGTGATCGTGGTGGTCATCTCGCCGCTTCCAGGATCTGCTCGGGGGTGATCATCTCGCCGTCCACCCGGTTCAGCCCGGCCACGGGCATGCCCGGGAGCAGCCGCTCCACCTCGAGGCGGTACTGGCCCAGGTTCAGTTCGGGGACCAGCACCCGTTCCACGCCCGCCGCCGCCGATCGCAGCGCGTCCTCGGGCACCGGCCACAGGCTCTTGCACACCAGCGACGACAGCGGGCGGCCCTGCGCGCCGGGCCCGGCGCACGGCCTCCCGCACCGCCCCGGCGGTCACCCCGTAGGAGACCACCAGGGTCCGGCGCCCGGGCTCGAGGTCGGCCTCGACCAGGTCGATCTCGTCGCGGTGGTCGTCGATCTTGGCGGCCAGGTGGCGATTGAGGGCGTCCACGGTGGCCGGGTGCTTGCTGATGAAGGCGCGCTCGTCGTGGGAGGAACCGGTGAAGCGGACGGTCTCCCCGGCGCCGTACTGGCGCAGGGGGGGCACCTGGTCTGCAGGCTGGTAGCGGTAGGGCTTGCCGGGGCCTTCCGGCAGCGGCCGGGGCCGGACCTCGGCCGGGACGTAGTCGCCGACCGCCACGGTGTTCATCGTCATGTTCAGCTCTTTGTCGGTGAGCAGGAACACCGGGCAGCGGAAGCGCTCGGCGAGGTCGAAGGCCCGCATCGTCAGGTGGTAGCAGTCGGGGATGGAGGACGGGGCCAGGGCGATGATCGGGTAGCCGCCCGACGTGCCCCAGCGCACGAACTGGACGTCGCCCTGGCCCACGGTGGTGGCCCCGCCGGTGGCCGGGCCGAGCCGCTGCACGTCCACCACCACCAGCGGGACCTCGCCCATGATCGCCAGGCCGAGGTTCTCGCTGTAGAGGCTGATGCCGGGGCCGCTGGTGGCGGTCAGGGCACGGGCGCCGGCCATGACCGCCCCGATGCACATGCCGATGGAGGCGATCTCGTCCTCCCCCTGGACGGCGACCCCGCCGACCCGGGGCAGTTCGCGCATCATCATCATCAGGATGGGGGAGGCGGGGGTGATGGGGTAGCCGGCGAAGAAGGTGCAGCCGGCCTCGAGGGCGCCCGCGCACGATGGCGGTGGAGCCGTCGGTGTACTCGCGCAGCGGCGGGCTGGGGTCGAGGGCCATGGATGGCCAATGGTATCGCCGGGGCCGACGCAACCGGCCGATGGGCGGTGGGCGGACTCCCGAAGCCGTTACTCGCCGGTGGCGCCGTCGGCGGCTTCGCGCAGCAGGTCGGCGTGGCCGGCGTGCCGGGCGGTCTCCTCGATCATGTGCAACAGGATCCAGCGCAGGGTCACCGGGTCCCCACGGGTCGCGAGCGCGTCCAGCCCGGGGCCGCCGCCACCACCTGCCGGCTCTGCTCGGCCTCGCTGCGGTAGAAGCCGGCCACGCCCTCCGGGGTCTCCCATTCCTCCGCACGCCAGTCGGCATCGGGATCCTCGTCCGACCAGGGGAAGGCGACGTCCCGCCCGGCGAATCTGGCCTGGAACCAGTAGCGCTCGACGAAGCCGAGGTGCTTGGCGATGCCGAGGAGGCTCATGCCCGAGGGCAGCAGGCTGGCGCGGGCCTGTTCAGGGGTGACGCCGTCGAGCTTCCAGAGAATGGTCTCGCGCAGGTCGTCCAGGAAGCCGGTCAGGAGGGCGAGTTCGTCGATGCTGGTTCTCGCTGCGTGCCGGCGGCCTCGGTACTGCATGCAGGCACTCTAGGTCCGGCCGGGCCGCCGGCCGGGTTGCCAGCCGCGGCCAAGCGGGAGGCTCCCTGGGATGAGGAGTTCGCCCCCGGGCGTTCGTTGTTCAGTCTGACTCTTGTACTATCGGGAAAGTCAGAGTATTCTGAATCTATGATGAGTACGTACCATGATCGTCAGCACCAGTTGGTGCGTGAGCTGCACTTCGCCGAGGACTGGGGGATGGTGTTCGAACTGCTCGCCATGCCCCGGATGGCGGGACGGGTGTGGGCGGTGATGGCGATGGCCGATGAGCCGTACCTGTCGGCCGACGACCTGGAGAACCGGCTGGAGGCGAGTTCGGGGGCCGTCAACGGGGCGCTGCAGTACCTGACCCGCCAGGGCGTGCTGGAGAGGGTGCGGGTGCCCGGCCAGCGCCGTTACTACTTCGGGCTGCGCCCCGGGACGATGGAGGTCCTGGTGGCGCGGCGGCTGGCGGTGATGGGCGAGATCTCCGACCTGGCGGAACGGGGGGTCCGGGAGTTCGCCGATCGCCCGGCGGCGCGGGCCCGCTTCGAGGAGGTCCACGAGTTCTACACCTGGGTGGAGAGCGGAGATGGACGCGCTCCTGGATCGGTTCCGGGAGTCGCGGCCCGCGAAGAAGCCGGCGAAGAAGGGGGCGCGGTCGTGATCGAGCTGGCTGGCGTCGGGAAGACCTTCGGTGAGGGGGCCGGCAGGGTGGTGGCCCTGCAGGGTGTGGACCTGAGTATCGAGGCGGGGGAGTTCGTGGTGGTGCTCGGGCCGTCGGGGAGCGGGAAGACCACCCTCCTCAACCTCATCGGGGCACTGGACACCGCCACCGAGGGGACGGTCAGGGTGGGAGGAGTTGACATCTCCCGCGCCGCACGGCGGGAGCTGTTCGAGTTTCGCCGGCGAACCGTGTCGTTCGTGTTCCAGAGCTTCAACATCTTCCCCGGCCTGACCGCAGCCGAGAACGTCCAATTCGGCATCGACGTCGCCGGACGGGCCGGGACCACCGCAGCCGAGATCCTGGCGAGCGTCGGCCTGGAGGGGCGGGAGGACAGCTTCCCGCATCAGCTGTCGGGAGGGGAGCAGCAGCGGGTGGCGATTGCCCGCGCCCTGGCCACCGGGAACCCGGTACTCCTCGCCGACGAGCCCACGGGTGAGCTGGACTTCCGTACCGGGGTGCAGATCCTGGGCCTGCTCGAGGCGCGCGCCGCCGAAGGCCGCGCGGTGCTGGTGGTGACCCACAACCGGGAGATCTCCCGCGCCGCGGACCGCGTAGTGGAGCTCAGCGGCGGTCGCATCGTGTCGGATGGCCCGCCGGCGGGCGGCCGGGCCAGGACCGCGGACCTGCACTGGTGAGCGGCATGAGGCTCTCGCTGCGCTGGTCGTGGCGCGACATGCGGGCCCACTGGGTCCAGGTGGCCGCCATCGCCCTGGTCATCGCGCTGGGGACCGGGACCTACGCCGGCCTGGGGAGCACCGGCCAATGGCGGCGCGCCTCCGCCGACGCCTCCTACGCGGCCCTCGGCTTCCGGGACCTGGAGGTGGAACTCTCCGAGGGCTCGCTCGTGGAGCAGGGGAGCCTCTTGGCAGCGCTCGAGAGCGTGGAGCCGGGGCTCATCGCCGCGGCCGAGGAGCGATTGGAGCTCCCCACCCAGGTCGACGCCAGCCTCCCCGGCCGCACGATCCTGGTCCCCGGCCTGGTCATCGGGGTGTCCCTGGGCGACGGCGGCCCCACGATCGACCGCCTGGAGACGGTGGCAGGACGGGCCCTTGGATCGGAGGATTCCGGGGCACCGGTGGTCCTGCTCGAGCGCAACTTCGCCGAGTACTACGACCTCCCTGCCGAGGGCTCCCTGTCCATCGCCGGCGGGCGGCCGCTGACCTACGTGGGCTGGGCCGGTTCGCCGGAGTACTTCATCGTCATCCCTGAGGACGGCTCGGGGTTCTTCATGCAGGCGAACTACGCCGTCGTGTTCACCTCGCTGGAGACGGCGCAGGATCTGGCCGGCGCGCCCGGCCAGGTGAACCGGGTGTTCATCCGCTTCGCGGAAGGCGCCGACCTGGGCCAGACCGAGGGCGCGGTGGCCACCGCCCTGGAAGAGCGGTTCCCCGAGCTCGGCATCACGGTGGTGCCCCGCGACGAGGAGCCCGCCTACTCGATGATGTACGACGACATCGAAAACGACCAGCGGACCTACAACATCTTCGCCGGCCTGATCTTCGTGGGGGCGGTCGCCGCCGCTTTCAACCTCACCACCCGCCTGGTGGAGGCTCAGCGCCGGGAGATCGGGATCGCCATGGCGCTGGGCGTGCCCCGGTCCCGCATAGCGCTGCGGCCCCTGCTGGTCGGAGCCCAGATCGCTCTGTTGGGCGTGGTCTTCGGGCTCGGGGTCGGCTGGGCGGTGGGCTTGGCGATGCGCCAGGTCGTCCAGGGCTTCTTCCCCCTGCCGGCCTGGACCACGTCGTTCGTCGGTGGGCCCTTCGCCCGCGCCGCGGTGGCCGGCTTCGTGGCACCCTTCCTCGCGGTGGTCTACCCCGTTTGGCGAGCGGTTCGGGTTCGCCCGATCGAGGCGATTCGGCCGGCTCACCTGGCACGCAGGGCCAGGGTCCACTGGGCCCGCCCGGGGCGCGGGCCCGGGCACACCTTCCGCCGGCTGCCGTTGCGCAACCTGGCACGGGCACCACGCCGCACCACGCTCACCGCGCTGGGCATCGGTGCAGCGATCGCCGTCCTCACCACACTGTTGGCAATGGTCGACTCGTTCACCCGCACCGTGGACGTCGGCGAGCAGCAGATCCTGGTGGGCAAGGCCGACCGGATCATGGTGGACTTCGACCGGGTGTACGCCGCCGACGCTCCTGAGGTGGCCGCCGTCCTGGGTTCAGCGACCGTGACCCAAGCCGAGGCTTCGCTCGCGTTGCCGGGGCGCCTGCAGACCGCCGGGTCGGGTTTCGACGTGGTGATCGGCCTGGTCGATCTGGAAGCGTCGGTGTGGATCCCGGATCTCTCCGCCGGGCGCCTGGACCCCGGCGGGGTGGTGATAGCCCGCAAGGCGGCGGAGGACCTGGGGGTGGGTGTGGGCGACCAGATCGTCCTGATCCATCCCCGTCGGACCGGCGAGGCTTCGTACGGGTTTGCCGCCACGTCGGTGGAGGTTGTGGGAATCCACGAGACGCCCTACCGGTTCCTGGCCTACCTGGACGTGTCCCAGGCCGAGGCCCTGGGCCTGGGAGGGCTGGTGAACCGGGTGAATGCCACACCGGCGCCCGGTAACACCCTCGACGACGTCAAGCGAAGCCTCTTCGAGGTGGAGGCAGTGGCTTCGGTGCAGCCTGCGACGGTGGTGGCCGACACCTTCCGCGACTTCCTCGAGCGCTTCATCGGAGTGCTGCAAGTGGTGCAGGGCGCGGTCTTCCTCCTCGCGCTGGCCATCGCGTTCAACTCGGCGAGCCTCAACCTCGACGAGCGGGCGCGCGACTACGCCACCATGTTCGCCTTCGGCGTGTCACGGGGCCGAGCCCTGGCCCTGGCCATGGTGGAAGGGGCGATGCTGGGCCTGCTCGCCACCGGGCTGGGGATGGCGGCCGGCTACGGGCTCACGCGATGGATGGTGGGCAGCTTGTTCGCCGAAACCGCACCCGACATCGGTGTGCTCCTGTGGATCTCCCCGCAGACGTTCGCCGTGGTGGTGGCCATGGGGGTGGCCGCGGTCGCCCTGGCCCCCCTGCTGACGATCAGGAAGATGGGCCGGATGGACCTGCCCGCCACCCTGCGGGTAATGGAGTAGCGCCGGCGCTCCGGCTAGGGCACGACGCCCAGGGCCCGACCCACGGTGGCGAAGGCCTCGGCCCCTTTGGCCAGGTCGTCTTCGCTGTGAACGGCGGAGACCATGACGCGGATGCGGGCCTTCCCCCGGGGCACGGTGGGGAAGCCGATCGCCTGGGCGAATACCCCGTGCTCCTCGAACAGGCGCCGGGACACCTCCTGGGCCAGGGACGCCTCGCCCAGCATCACGGGGGTGATCGGGGTGGCGCTGATGCCGATGTCGAACCCGGCCTCGGACATCATCCCCTTGAAGCGCCGGGCGTTGGCCCACAGGCGCTCCACCAGTTCGGTCGAGGCCTCCAGGAGATCCACGGCCGCCAGGCAGGCGGCTACGTCGGCCGGGGTCGCCGCCGAGGAGAACAGGAAGGGGCGGGCCCGCTGGTGGAGCCACTCGACCAGCACCGCCGACCCGGCGACGTAGCCCCCCATGACCCCGAAGGCCTTGGACAGGGTCCCCACCTCGACGTCCACCCGCCCGTGCAGGCCGAAGTGGTCCACGATCCCGCGCCCGCCCCGGCCCAGCACCCCCTCACCGTGGGCGTCGTCCACCATGAGCATCGCCTCATGGAGCTCGGCCACAGGGGTGAGGGCGTCGAGCGGGGCGAGGTCGCCGTCCATGGAGAACACGCCGTCGGTGATGACCAGGACGCGGCGGGCGCCGGCCGCCCGGGCCTCGCGCACGGCGCGATCGAGGTCGTCCGGGTCGGCATGACGGTAGATGGACCTGGCCGCGCGAGTGAGGCGTACGCCATCGACGATGGAGGCATGGTTGAGCTCGTCGCTGATGACCGCGTCCCCCTCGCCGACCAGCGCGGCGATCGTCCCCAGGTTGGCGGCGAAGCCGGACTGCAGGGAGATGGTGGCGGGCACTCCCTTGAAGCGGGCCAGCCGCTCCTCGAGCTCCTCGTGGATGGCCATGGTGCCGGCGATGGTGCGCACCGCTCCGGGGCCCGCGCCGTAGCGCTGCAGCGCCTCCTGCGCCGCCGCCACCAGCCGGGGATGGTCGGCGAGGCCGAGGTAGTTGTTGGAGCAGAAGTTGAGCACCCGCCGGCCGTCCACGGTCAGCCAGGGCCCCTGGGGGCCGTCGATGCGCCGGATCGTGGTGTAAAGGCCCTGGCGGCGCAGGGCGTCGAGCTCCTCCTGCAGGAACGCGGTCCGATCTGCCATGTTCACCTCACGCAGTGGTCAGCGGCCCGTCGGCGTCGGCGGGGTTGGGGAACATCACCACCTTGCCGCACTGCCCGGATGCCATGAGGGCGAAGGCGGCTTCGAAGTCGTCGAGGGCGAAGCGGTGGGTCACCATCGGCGCCAGGTCGACGGCGCCGCTGCGCAGCATGGCCCGCATCTGGTACCAGGTGGCCCACAGCCGGCGGCCGGCGATGCCGTGCACGGTGACACCTCTGAAGACGATCAGGTTGTCGAAGTCGAACTCGATGGGCCGGGAGAAGAGGCCCAGGAGAGCCGCCTCCCCCCGGGCCGGAGCAGGCGGAAACCCTGATCTGCCGCCGCGGCCACCCCGGACATCTCCAGCAGCACGTCCACCCCGTCCCCGTCGGTGGCGGCCATCACCGCCGCGTGGAGGTCCTCCCGGGCAGGGTTGAAGGTTGCCTCAGCCCCCATGGCCCGGGCGAGCCCCAGGCGGTACTCGCTGATGTCGCTGGCCAGCACGGTGCGAGCCCCCAGCGCCCGGGCGGCGGCGATGGCCATGACCCCCACCGGGCCGCAGCCCGTCACCAGCACCTTGCGCCCGGCGACCGCCGGGGTAGAGGCCGTGTGCACTGCGTTGCCGAAGTTCTCCTGCAGCGAGGCGATCGAGAAGGGCATCCCGGGCGGGTCGGGCCAGCAGTTGACCGCCGGGGCGGCGACGTACTCGGCGAAGACGCCGTCGCGATGGACCCCGAAGATGCTGGTCTGCTCGCACAAGTGCCCTTTGCCGGTGCGGCAGAGAACGCACACCCCGCACACCACGTGCGACTCGACCGACACCACAGCGCCCAACGGCGGGTCGGTGACGCCCTCTCCGTGGGCGACGACCACCCCGCATGTCTCGTGGCCGATCACCCGCGGGGGCAGGAGTCGGTCGGCGGCCCAGGGGTCCCAGTTGCGGATATGGAGGTCGGTGCCGCAGATCGACGACGCCTTGACCTCGAGGAGCACCTCGCCCCGCCCCGGCCGAGGCGTGGGTACCTCCACCATGGCGAGGCCGGGGCCGGGGGCCGGCTTCACTACCGCGCGCATCACCCGCACAGTACCGGGCCTCCGACCCCCTCGCGGTTCTCGGGGTTCCCGGCGCAGCCCGGCGTGTCATCGTATTGGACGGCCGGCCAGTGGTGGCCGTCCTCAGGCAGCCGCGCCGCCGGCCGCAGCCTGGCGGTCCCAGAGGCTGGTTGCGGTCAGCACGAGGGCCATTGCCACGATCGTCGCCGACGCCCCCGTGTACACCACCGGGAGCCCGAAGGCCTGCCCGGCGGCGCCGCCCAGGACCGCCCCCAGCGGCAGGCCGGCCCAGGCGAGGGTGCGGGAGGCGGCGATCACCCGGCCGCGGAGCTCCGGCGGCGGCAGCTGCTGGCGCATGGTGGTGAAGGCGACGTTGAGGAACGAGACCCCGGTGACCGCCACGCCCGCCGGCACGATGGCCAAGGCGGTGGTGGCCAACGGGCTCAACTCCGCGAGAGCCGGAGCGGCCAGGGCCAGAGCCAGGAAGCCGGCCCCCATGGCGGCCAGCCCCGTCACGAACGTGCGGCCGAGCCCGAGCCGCCGGGCCAGGGAGGGAGCGGCCACCACCCCCAGCGCCCCCAGCAGGGAGTGGCCCCCGAAGAACCAGCCGATGTACGAGCTCTCGGTCAGGCCCAGTTGCTCGCGGCAGAACAGGACCAGCAACGACTCCATCGGCACGAAGACGAGGTTGGCGGCGGTCCCCGCCAGGGTCGTCACCCGCAGTGCCGGCAGGCGCCACAGACAGGACATGCCCTGGCGAAAGGAGACCAGCCACGGGTCGCGGCCCGGCGCCGGGCGGGGCCGGACCTCGACGAGGACCAGCAGCGTGGCGGCGGAGATGACGAAGGTCGTGGCGTTGAGGCCGAAGGCCAGGCGGAAACCGCCCTGGACGGCGGCCAGGTAGCCGGCCAGGGGGGGGCCGAGGGTCCAGGCGAGGCTGCGCACGAACTGGAGGCGGCTGTTGACCACCACCAGGGCCTCGTCCCCGGCCAGGGTGGGCAGCCAGGCCTGAAAGCCGGAATCGAAAGTGACGGTGAGGGTGCCCACCACGAATGCGGCCACGAAGACCATCCACACCTCGGCCACCCCGGCCGCGGCCGCCAACCCCAGGGAGAGGAAGGCCCATGCACGGGCCAGGTCGGCGATCACCAGGAGCCGGCGCAGGTTCGTGCGGTCCAACAGCACTCCGACGGCGAAGCCGAACAGGAGCGTGGGGACGGTCTCCAGGGCGGTTGTCAGCCCGAGGTCGAGGGCCGAGCCGGTCAGGTACACGACGAACAGGGGGAGAGCCAGCAGGGCGACGTAGTCCCCGAAGAGAGAGGCCGACTGGCCGGCCAACACCCACCGCACGTTGCGGCGGCTCGCCGCGGCCGCGTGGGCAGGGCGCAACGGGTCGGTGGAGCTCATCGAGGGCGAGCCTACCCAATCACGGCTCCGCTTCCCGGGACCGGCGGCGTACGATCCGACGGTGAGCGCCGGCGAGCTGCCCCTGCTGCCCATCCCCCGGGTGCTGGTGCCCGGCACCCGGGCGGGGCTGCCTTCCCGTCGCGACGACCTGCGGCCGGGCGACCCCCTGGTGGCCGTGCTCCGTCCCACGACGGGAGGCTGGGCCTCCAGTCCCTCGGTGGGCACCCTCGCCCAGGTCGAAGAGGTGAGGCCCTTGGGGCCGGAAGCCTTCCTGCTTCGCCTCAGCGGCCGGCGCCTGGTGCGGCTGACCGAGGCGGGGGAGCGGGCCGGCCGGTGGTGGGCAAAGGTGGCCGAGCTGCCCGAACCGGATGGGGAGGCGGGCCCCCTGGTCGAGGCGGTCGAGAAAGCCCTGCGTCGGTACTTTGCGGTCCGGGCGGAGGCGGGGGAAGCCGGGGATCTGGCAACGGCCCTCAGCCGAGACCCGGTGACGGCTTCACATGAGGTAGCCTCCTACCTGCGCGTCAGCTGGCCCGAGGTGCAGGACATCCTCGAGGCCGGCAGCGCCGCCGAGCGGCTGCGTCGGGCGCAGGCGGTGCTGGAGAGGGAAACGGAGCTGCTCCGGCGGCTCCTCGGCCGGGAAGGTGCCTAGTGGCAAGAGCGAGAGAGCTTCCCCAGCAGATCGGCGAATTCGTCGAGCTGGCCAAGGAGTACACCAAACAACGCACCCTGGAGCCCGCCAAGGCCCTCGGCAAGGCGGCCGGCCTGGGCTTCGCCGCCGCCCTCGTGTTCTCCCTGGCGGCGCTCTTCCTGGCGGTGGCGGGCATGCGGCTCATCGTGGACGCCCTTCCCGACACCGCCATCTGGGGCGGCCTGGGCTACGTCCTGGCCGCCATCGGCTTGTTCATCGTGGCCGGCATCGTCGCCTGGAGGGCCGTCAAATGAGAGTGGAGAAGGCCGATCTCGAGGCCAAACTGCAGGAGATCCAGGGGATCGTCGGCGAGACCACCCAGGCGGCGCGGGGGACCGTAGTCATCACGGTGGCGGTGATCCTGGTGATCGCCCTCTTCTTCCTGTTCGGCAAGCGCCGTGGCAAGAAGGGGAGCGCCCGGGTAGAGGTGTACCGGCTCGGTTGAGAGCCGGGCCGGGGCAGCCGTTCCCCAGCCTCAGCCGTCTATCTCGACCTCGTCGTCGCTGCCGAGCGCCCGGATGCGCAGGGCCTCCCCGGGCCGCAGCGTGCGGGCGTAGAGGAGCTGCCGGCGGGGGCGGGTGAATCGGCGCAGTGCGCCGACCACGGCGGCCGCCGTGCCGAGGCCGGCCAGGAGGGCGTTGCCCTTCCGGGCCCCGCCCGCCAGCATCCGGATGCCGGTTCGGAGGATGTCCACCCACCGATCTTAGGGGCCGGGGAAGGCGGGCACAGCCCTAGAGTGACGTGGTGTTCCGATACCGCACCCGTATGGTCAAGTGGCTGGGGGTCATCCTGGCGCTGATGCTGCTGCTGTCCTTCACTCTCCCTCTGCTCCTCTCCGGACGGTGAGCGCGCCCTTCCGCCCCGGTGAGGCCTGCCTGCTGGTGGACGGCCGGGGGCGGCACTACCTCGTGGATCTGGACCCTGCCGGGGTGTTTCAGTACCACGTGGGCGCCGTGCCCCTGAGCCGGGTGATCGGCCAGCCGGAAGGGACGGTGCTGCGCTCGTCGGGGGACGGGAGGCTGGTGGCGTTGCGCCCCCGCCTGGCGGACTACATCCTGCGCATGCATCGGGGGGCGCAGGTGGTGTACCCCAAGGACATCGGGCCCATCCTGCACTGGGGGGACATCGCGCCCGGGATGTGCGTGCTCGAGGCGGGCACCGGCTCCGGGGCGCTGACCATGGCGCTGGTGCAGGCGGTGGGGCCCACAGGGAGCTGTGGTCAGCGTCGAGGAGCGGCCGGACCACGCGGCCGGGGCCAGTGCCGCCATCGCCCGCTTCTTCGGCGAACTGCCCGCCAACCTGTCCCTGCGCCTGGGGAGGGTGGAGGAGGTGGTGGAGGAGGTCGGGCCCGATCGACTGGTGCTCGACCTGCCCGAGCCCTGGCTGGTGGTGGGACCGGCCGCGGCCGGCCTGGCCGACGGCGGGGTCTTGACCGCCTACCTGCCGACCGTGCCGCAGGTCCAGCACCTCCACGACGAACTCCGCCGCTCGCATCGCTTCCTCGACGTGTGCACGTTCGAGATCCTGCTGCGCGAGTGGGTGGCCGAAGGCCGGTCGGTGCGGCCGGCGAGCCAGATGGTCGGCCACACCGGGTTCATCACCACCGCCCGCAAGGTGGCCCCTCTCGGGGGTGACGAGGAGCCACAGGAATAGGCAGGGCCCCGCCGGGAAGGCGGGGCCCACGCTTGGAGAGCAGCCGGGCGGCTACTACTCGATGATGAAGATGCACTCGCCGGGGCACTCCTCCGCGGACTCGCGGGTGGCGTCCTCCAGGCCCGCCGGGACCTGAGCAGTGCCCTCGGCACCCTGCGGGTTGCCCTTCGCGGCGGCGAAGACCTTGTCGCCCTCCCGCACATAGGCCAGTCCGTCGTCCAGCAGGACGAAGACATCGGGGGCGATCTCCTCGCAGAGCCCGTCGCCGGTGCACAGGTCCTGGTCGATCCAAACCTTCATCGTTCCCCTCGGTAGTCGGGTATTGGGGACATTGTATCGGGCGTGTCGGGCCCTCCCGCCCGCGCCCGGGAGAGTGGGGTGCCGGCCGTATACTGGCCGACGGCCTAGCCGGGAGGGTCCCCCGTGGCCTGAGGGCGATCGCTCTGCCGAAGAACTCGCGCAGACCATCCGAATGCTCGAAGAGGAGATCGCCATCCTGCGGCGCCGTCTGCAGGACGCTCCTCGCCGGGTGCGAGTCCTCGAGGAGCGCCTGCTGGAGATCAAGGGACGACTCTCCCAGGCCGTGTCGCAGAACGAACGGCTGTCGGCGGCCCTGCAGGAGACCCGCGAACAGCTGACCCTGCTGCGGCGCGAGGTCGAGAAGCTGACCGCCCCGCCCAACCCCTTCGCCGTCATCGAGCGCGTGAACCCGGACGGCACCGTGGACGTCCTCACCGGCGGGCGCAAGCTGCGAGTGGGGGTGCAGCCTTCCATCGAGGTGAAGGAGCTGGAGCGCGGCCAGGAGGTCCTCCTCAACGAAGCCATGAACGTGATCGACGTGCGCTCGTTCGAGGCGGGTGGTGAGGTGACCGCCGTCAAGGAGGTCCTGGGCGACGGCCGGGTCATCGTGGTGGGGCCTGCGGACGACGAGCGGGTGGTGGGGTTGGCGGGGCCCATGGAGGAGGTGTTTCTCCGGGTGGGGGACGCCGTGCGCCTGGACGCGCGCACCGGCCTGATCCAGGAACGGCTGGTCCGCCCCGAGGTCGAGGAGTTGGTTCTGGAAGAGGTGCCCGACGTCACCTACGAGCAGATCGGGGGCCTGGCCGCTCAGATCGAGACGATCCGCGACGCCGTCGAGTTGCCCTATCTCCACAAGCAGCTCTTCGAGAAGTACGAGCTGAGCGCTCCCAAGGGCGTGCTGCTCTACGGCCCCCCCGGCTGCGGGAAGACGCTGATCGCCAAGGCGGTGGCCAACAGCCTGGCGCGGGCGGTGGCGGTCGAGACCGGGTCCTCCGACGCCCGCTCCTACTTCCTGAACATCAAGGGCCCCGAGCTGCTGAACAAGTACGTGGGGGAGACCGAGCGCCAGATCCGGCTGATCTTCTCCCGGGCCAAGGAGAAGTCCGACGAGGGGGTGCCGGTGATCGTCTTCTTCGACGAGATGGACTCCCTGTTCCGCACCCGGGGGAGCGGGGTCTCGTCGGATGTCGAGTCCACCGTGGTGCCGCAGTTGCTGTCCGAGCTGGACGGGGTGGAGGGCCTCAAGAACGTCATAGTCATCGGCGCCTCGAACCGCGAAGACCTGATCGACCCGGCCATCCTGCGCCCCGGGCGGCTCGACGTGAAGATCAAGATCGAGCGCCCCGACGCCGCCGCCGCCGGCGAGATCTTCCGGATCTACCTGCAGCCGAGCCTGCCTTACGCCGAGGAGGATGTGGCGGCCGCCGGCGGGGACGTCGCCGCGCTGATCGCCTCACTGATCGACCGGGCGGTGGAGGCGATGTTCGCCCCCGTGCACGAGAACCGGTTCCTCGAGGTGACCTACGCCAACGGGGACAAGGAGACGCTGTACTTCCGGGACTTCGCCTCCGGGGCGATGATCGAGAACGTGGTGCGCCGGGCGAAGAAGTCGGCGATCAAACGGGAGATCGCCGGCGGGGCCCAGGGGATGGGGAGTCGCCGACCTGCTCGAGGCGGTGCGGCAGGAGTTTCGCGAGCACGAGGACCTGCCCAACACCACCAACCCCGATGACTGGGCGCGGATCTCGGGCAAGAAGGGCGAGCGCATCGTGTACGTGCGCACCCTGGTGGAGGGGGACACTTCCCACCGCGCCATCGAGCCGATCAGCACGGGCCAGTACCTGTGAGCCGGTCGGTGCCCAAGGTCCTCGGGACCGAGACCGAGTTCGGCATCGCGCTGCGGGGGCGGCCGGGCTTCGATCCCGATCCTGGCCAGCAGCCTCGTGGTTGCCGCCTACGCGGGCCCGGCCGCCATCCACTGGTCGTACGACGAGGAGACGCCGGGCCGCGACGCCCGCGGGCTCGGGCAGGCCGCCGCCGAGGTGGACACCGGGATGCTCAACGCGGTGCTGAGCAACGGTGCCCGCCTCTACGTGGACCACGCCCACCCGGAGTACTCCACCCCCGAGTGCCTCGACCCGCTGCAGGGGGCCCTCTACGACAAGTCGGGGGAGCTGATCATGGCCCGGGCGGCGGCAACCGCCGTCCTCGGTCCCGGCGAGCGCTTCCTGATCCACAAGAACAACAGCGACGGGAAGGGCAACTCCTACGGGGCCCACGAGAACTACCTGATGGCCCGGTCGCTCCCCTTCGAGGAGATCGTGCGCCACCTGACCGCCTTCCTGGTCACCCGCCAGGTGTTCACCGGGGCGGGGAAGGTGGGCAGCGAGAACGGCCGCCCGGCGGTCTCCTACCAGATCAGCCAGCGGGCCGACTTCTTCGAGGAGGAGGTGGGGCTGGAGACCACGATCCGGCGCCCCATCATCAACACCCGCGACGAACCTCACGCCGATCCGGCTCTCTACCGGCGCCTCCACGTCATCGTGGGCGACGCCAACCTCTCCGAGGAGCAGATCTTCCTCAAACTGGGAGCCACGGCCCTGGTGCTCGCCGCTCTGGAGAACGGGAGGATGGGCAAGCCCCTCGAGTTGGAGGACCCGGTCGAGGCGCTCTGGCGCATCAGCCACGACCCCACCTTGCGCCGCACCGTTCGACTGGCCGGCGGCCGGACGGCTACCGCCCTGGACCTGCAGCGGGAGTACCTGGCCAGGGTGGCGGCCGGCGCCATGCGGGACGGCGTGGAGCCGGTCTACGCCCGGGTGCTGGCCCTCTGGGAGCAGGCCCTGGCGGAGCTGGAAGCGGACCCGCTCTCCACCGCCGGCTACCTGGATTGGACCGCCAAGCTGGCTCTGCTCGAGCAGTACCGGGAGCGCGACCGCCTCGCCTGGGACCATCCCAAGCTGCGCTTGCTCGACCTGCAGTACCACGACGTCGATCCGCAGCGCAGCCTGCACCGCCGCCTGGTGGGAGCCGGGCGCATGAGACGGCTGTTCTCCGACGAGGAGATCGAGCAAGCCGCCGCAGTGCCGCCGGAGGGGACGCGGGCCTACTTCCGTGGTCGCTGCGTGGCCAAGTACGGGGAGGCCGTGATCTCGGCCAACTGGGACTCGCTGGTGCTCGACACGGGCCGGGCTGCGCTGCAGCGGGTGCCTATGATGGACCCGCTGCGCGGGGGCCGGGAGAGCGTGGCCGACCTGATAGATCGGTGCGCCTCGGCCGCGGACCTCGTCCGTGCTCTCGGAGGGAACAGATGGCAGAACAGGAACGCAAACAACCTCGTCGTAACGAGCCTGCCCGGGAAGCGGCGGCCGAACCGGTGGCCTCGCACGACGTCGGCGGCGAGCTCACCGAGAAGATCGACGGGCTCCTCGACGAGATCGACAGCGTCCTGGAAGAGAACGCCGAGGAATTCGTCAGGGACTACGTGCAAAAGGGGGGCCAGTGACCGGCGATCCCCTTGGACCGCCGGGGAGCCCGGTGGTGCCGGGAGAGAGCTTCACGGCGTTGCTGCGGGCCCAGGGCCTGGAGCCCCGCTGGTCCCTGCCCGCCGATGCCTCGCTCGCCGACGCCCCGGAGGGCACCACCGTGCTCGCCTTCCGCTACGCCGACGGGGTGCTCATGGCGGGCGACCGGCGCGCCACGGCCGGCAACGTGATCGCCTACCGCACCATGCAGAAGGTGTTTCCTGCCGATGCCTACTCGGCCGTGGGCATCTCGGGGACGGCCGGGGTGGGAGTCGAACTGATCCGCCTCTTCCAGACCGAACTGGAGCACTACGAGAAGCTCGAGGGGAGCCGCCTCAGCCTGGAGGGGAAGGCCAACCACCTCGCCGCCATGGTGCGGGCTCACCTGCCCATGGCCTTCCAGGGCCTCGCGGTGGTCCCGCTCTTCTGCGGGTTCGACGAGCTGACCGGGCAAGGGCGCCTCTACAGCTTCGACGTGGTCGGGGGCCGGTACGAGGAGACCGACTACGCCGCCACCGGGTCGGGCGGTCGTGACGCCAAGGCCTACCTGCGCACCGCGTTCAGGGACGGGCTCAGCGAGGCAGAGGCCCTGCAGGTCGCCGTCGAGGCCCTGGTCGCCGCGGCCGAGGAGGACTCGGCCACCGGGGGACCGGACCTGCAGCGGGGCATCTACCCCAACGTGGTCGTGGTGTCCCCCGCCGGGTACCGGGAACTGCCGGAGGAGCAGGTCGCCGAGGCGGCCCGCCGGGCAATGGGAGCCGCGCGATGAACCTCCCCTTCTACGTGCCCCCCGAGCAACTGATGAAGGACCGGGCGGAGTACGCCCGCAAGGGCATCGCCCGGGGCAAGTCGATCGCCGCGGTGGCCTATGCCGACGGGATCCTGCTGCTCGCGGAGAACCCGAGCGGCACCCTCCACAAGATCGGCGAGGTCTACGACCGCATCGCCTTCGCCGGCGTGGGCAAGTACACCGAGTTCGAAGCGCTGCGGGTGGCCGGCATCCGCCACGCCGACCTCAAGGGCTACGCCTACGCCCGCAGCGACGTGACCGCCAAAGGCCTGGCCAACGCCTATGCCCAGGTGCTGGGCCAGATCTTCACCCAGGAGGTCAAGCCGTACGAGGTGGAGATCATGGTCGCCGAGGTGGGCCGGGAGAGCGGGGGAGACCTGCTGTTCAGGGTCACCTACGACGGGACCCTGTTCGCCGAGGACCACTTCTCGGCCATCGGCGGCCAGGAGGAGCAGCTGACGACGTTCCTGCAGGAGCACTTCCGTCCCGGGGCCCCGCTGCCCGAGGCTCTCGGCTGGGCGATCGGCGCCTTCCAGGCGGCCAACTCCCGGACGTTCGCGCCGGAGGACTGGGAAGCCGCGGTCGTCGACCGGACCCTGGGGCGGCGCACCTTCCGTCGGCTGCGGGCCGAGGAGTTCCCGCCGGCCTAGAGCAGCTGGGTCAGCAGGAGCCAGAGCGCCAGGCCAACGACCACGGCTCCCAGGACGAGCGCCACCAGGCCCGGCCCGGCCGCCGCCGGAGCGGGCGCCGGTTCCCCTCGTTGGGCGAGCTCGATGTCGCCGAGGTTCTCCTGGAGCACCAGGCTGCGGGCATCGTCCAACCGGGTGACAGGCACCCACACCTGGGTGGCGGCCATGTCCCCGATGGTGAGGCGATAGGGCCCCAGTGATTCGCCCCGCAGGCGCGAGTCGATGCCCTCGGAGCGCAGGAGCGCGGCGCACAGCTCCGCGGCCGCCGGGTCGCCCAGGGTGGCGAGCAGGACGAAGGGTTCGGGATCGGCCGGGGGCACGCCGGGATCGTATCGGCCGCCGCTGCCTAACGGGCCAACCCCCCCATGCAGGGTACCCTGGCCGCCGTGGAGCGGCGCATCGTCGGCATGGAGAACGAATACGGGGTGACCTGCACCCTGCGCGGGCAGCGGCGCCTGTCGGCCGACGAGGTGGCCCGCTACCTGTTCCGGCGCGTTGTCTCCTGGGGCCGATCCTCGAACGTGTTCCTGGAGAACGGGGCCCGCCTCTACCTGGACGTGGGCAGCCATCCCGAGTACGCCACCCCGGAGTGCGACAGCCTGTACGAGCTGGTGGCCCACGACAAGGCGGGGGAGCGAGTCCTGGAGGGCCTGCTGCAGCTCCGCCGAGCGCCGGCTGGAGGAAGAGGGAATCAGAGGCCAGGTCTACCTCTTCAAGAACAACACCGACTCCGCCGGCAACTCCTACGGCTGCCACGAGAACTACCTGGTGGCCCGGCAGGGCGACTTCCAGCACATCCTCGACACGCTCATCCCGTTCCTGGTCAGCCGGCAGGCATTCGCCGGTGCCGGCAAGGTGCTGTACACCACCCGCGGGCCGGTGTTCTGCCTGGCCCAGCGCGCCGAGCACATCTGGGAGGGGGTCTCCTCGGCCACCACCCGGAGCCGGCCGATCATCAACACCCGCGATGAACCCCATGCCGACGCCGAGCGCTACCGGCGCCTGCACGTCATCGCCGGCGACTCGAACATGAGCGAGTACGCCACCTACGCCAAGGTGGGGAGCACCCTGGCTTTGCTGCAGATGCTCGAGGAGGGGGTCGTCTTCCGCGACATGGGGCTGGAGAACCCGATCCGGGCCCTGCGGGAGATCAGCCACGACATCACCTGCCGCCGCCGGGTGCGGCTGGTCAACGGCCGGGAGCTCTCCGCCCTGGACATCCAGTGGGAGTACCTCGAGCGCGTGCTCCGCTACTCCCGCGCCCATCCCTTCCCCCCCAGGTCGAGGCCGCCGTCGCCATGTGGGAGCATCTGCTGACCGGCCTGGAGAAGGACCCGCTCTCCTTGCGGCGGGAGTGCGACTGGGTGGCCAAGTACCACCTGGTCGAGGAGTACCGGGCCCATCGCAACCTCGACCTGGACGACCCCCGGATCGCGCTGCTCGACCTCACCTACCACGACGTCACCCGGGAGCGGGGCCTGTACTACATCCTGGAACGGCGGGGGATGGTGGACCGGGTCGTCACCGACGACGACGTCGCCCGAGCCCTGCTCAACCCGCCCCAGACGACCCGGGCCCGGCTGCGGGGCGAGTTCATCAAGGCCGCCAAGGCCAGCCAGCGCGACTTCACCGTGGACTGGGTGCACCTCAAGCTCAACGACCAGGCCCAGCGCACCGTGCTGCTCAAGGACCCCTTCCGCGCCTTCGACGAGCGGGTCGAGCGCCTCATTGCCGGGCTCTGACCCGCCGCGCGGCGGCTTCCCCATCCGCCCCGCTGCGGATACAGTCGGCGTCGATGCAGCGGGTGATCGAACGCATCCTGAACCTGCTGGCCTTCCTGCTGACGGCCGGGCGGCCGGTGACCGCCGACGAGATCCGCCACACGGTGGCCGGCTACGAGCAGGAGGGGGACGAGGCCTTTCGGCGCTACCTTCGAACGCGACAAGGACCTGCTGCGCAGCCTGGGCATCCCGCTGCGCCTGGCCTTCACCGACCGCTGGGAGGTGGAGCAGGGGTACGTGGTGCCCATCGAGGACTACGCGCTGGCAGGATCCCGGGCTCACCGACGAGGAGCGCACAGCCCTGTGGCTGGCTGCCCAGGTGGTGCGCATCGGCGGCCTGGCCTCCGAGCCGGCGGCTCTCTTCAAGCTCGGCGGGGCGCCACCGGGCGGCTCGGGCGAGCCGGTGGGGGCGGACCTGGGCGCCGCCTCGGCCGACCTGCCGCTCCTCTTCACCGCGGTGGCCGAAGCCCGTGAGGTCGCCTTCACCTACCTCGGCAAGACCCGCCGGGTCCGCCCCTACGGGCTGGTCCACCGGCGGGGCCACTGGTATCTGGTGGGCCCCCAGGCGGGAGAGGAGGCGGTGCGCACCTTCCGGGTGGACCGTCTCGAGGGCCTCCGGCCGGGCAGCCGCCCGCAGGCCTTCACCGCGGCCGGCCGGCTTCCGGGCGGCGGACGCCCTCCCCGACGCTCCGTGGGAAGCCGGGGAGGCTGAAGTCGAGGTGACGGTCCGCTTCGACGCCGAGGTGGCCTGGTGGGCACGGCGCCAGCTGACCCCGGCCGCCGCCGTGGTCGAGGAGCCCGGGGGCTCTCTGCTGGTGCGGCTGCCGGTGGCGTCGGTGGGTGCCTTCATCGGCTGGATGATCGGGTTCGAGGACGCCGCCGAGGTGCTGGGACCGGCGGAGGTGCGGGAGCGCTTGCTGGCACACTTGGGGGAGCCGTGACCAGCAGCCGCACCGCCGACCGCCTCTCCCGCATCCTCGGGATGCTTCCCTGGGTCATCTCCCATCCGGGCACCCGGGTGGCCGAGGTATGCGAGCGGTTCGGCTACACCAGGGCGGAGCTGGCCCGGGACCTGAACCTGGTCTTCGTGTGCGGCCTGCCCGGGTACGGCCCGGGCGACTTGATGGTGGCCTACATCGACGGGGACGAGGTGGTGGTGGACCTGGCCGACTACTTCGCCCGCCCCGTGCGGCTGACCCCGGCGGAGGCCCTGCTACTGCTCGCGTCGGGGATGGCACTGATCTCGACGGGGGAGGCTCCCGGACGCGCTGGTCTCCGGGGTCGCCAAGCTGCAGGCCGCTCTGTTGCCCGACGGCCAGCCGCTGGCGGTCGATCTCCCGACACCCCCGCCGCTGGTGCCCATGCTCGGGGAGGCGGCCGCCGCCGGCCGGGTGGTGGCGATCACCTACACGTCGCTGGCCACCGGGGAGACCACGCAGCGGGAGGTGGAGCCGTGGAGGGTCTTCTCGGCCCTGGGCAACTGGTACCTGATGGGCCGATGCCGCCTGGCCGAGGGTGAGCGCATCTTTCGCGTGGACCGGATCCGCGAGGCCAGCCTGACCGGCGAGGTGTTCGTGCCCCCGGCCACGCTGCCCCCGGCCGAGGTGCGCTTCACTCCTCGCGCCGAGGACGTGCAGGCCGTCATCCGGCTCCGGCCGGCCGGCCGGTGGGTGGCCGAGTACTACCCGGTGGAGATCGTGGGGCAGGACGACGCCGGCACCGTGGTTCGCTTCGCGGCTTCCGACCCGTCGGTGGCCGCCCGTCTCCTGGTCCGACTGGGCCGGGACGCCGAGCTCCTGGAGGGCGGGGAGGTGGCCGCGGCCGCGGCCGACCTCCGATCCCGGATCAGAGCGCGCTACGGCGCGGATTAGCCCGCGATGACTATCCCGGTAATGGTCATTCAGGAGGCTCATCCGCGCTCCGATAAGCCGCTCATAACCGGTAGCAGCCCGGCCTGGAGAAGCGCCTCGATGACGACCATCCGCACCTCTTGCCCCCTCTGCGGCGACGTGGAACTGGCCCCGGCCGACCTTTCGTTGCGCCTGGTTCCCTGCCGGGGGACCGGCACCTATCACTTCCGCTGCCCGCACTGCGAGGAGATCCGGCAGCGCCCGGCCGGCCATCGGGTCGTCAGCATCCTGCTGGCCACCGGAGTGGCCTACGAAGTGATGGACGAGGCAGCGCCCATCACCGAAGGGGAGATCCGGCAGTTCGTGGAGGGGCTGAACCGCGAGAACTGGCAGGAGCAGATCATCTCCTGACCCCGGCTGGTTTGTGGGGCATGGAGCGGCCTGCGGGCCGCTCCATGCGCGCGGGGCGCGGTCACGCGATCCCTACCATGGCCGGGTGGTCTGCCAACGCGTTCGCTCGATGGCCCCGTCGTGCGCCGGGCCCGAGGCATGAGCGCCGTCGGCTACCTGGCCGGGCTCCCCTTCCCCGCCGATCCGCTTCCAGTTGGAGGCGGCCGCGGCCATCGACCGCGGCGAGACCGTGGTGGTGTCTGCCCCTACCGGGTCGGGCAAGACCGTGGTGGCGGAGGCGGCCATCGCCCGGGCCCGAGAACGAGGGGAGCGAGTGCTCTACACGACCCCCCTCAAGGCCCTCTCGAACCAGAAGTACGGCGACCTGCGCGCTCAGCATGGGGCGGCCGCCGTGGGCCTGCTGACCGGCGACAACTCGATCAACGGCCGGGCGCCGGTGGTGGTGATGACCACCGAAGTGCTGCGCAACATGATGTACGCCGGCAGCCCCGACCTGGCCGACGTGGGCACCGTCGTGCTCGACGAGGTCCACTACCTGCAGGACCGGGCGCGCGGGCCGGTGTGGGAGGAGATCATCATCCACCTCGACCGGGGCGATCAGACTGGTCTGCCTCTCCGCCACCGTGGCCAACGCCGACGAGTTCGCCTCCTGGGTGCAGGCCCGGCGCGGGCCCACGACCCTGGTGGTGGAGCGGGAGCGCCCGGTCCCGCTCTCGTCGGAGTACCTGCTCCGTGACCGCTGGGAGGGAGGCCGCCTCCGCCTCCTGTCCGTCTTCGAGGAGGAGGAGAGGCGCCGAGCCCAACCCGCGGCTCGTCTCCATGCTCCGCCGGACGGGTCGGTCGGAGCAGCGCTACGCCGCGCCCGCGCCGGACCGAAACCTGCGAGTTCCTGCAGCGCGAGGGCCTGCTCCCGGCGATCTACTTCATCTTCTCCCGGGCCGGCTGCAGCGCCGCCTCGGCCCAGGTGGTCGACCGCGGCCTGCGCCTCACCACCCGGGACGAGGCTGCTGGAAATCCGGCGGGTAGCCGACGAGCGCACCGCCCACCTCTCGCCCGGGGACCTCGGGGTGCTCGGCTACGGCCGGTGGGTGGCCGGCCTCGAAGCCGGGGTGGCCCCCCACCACGCCGGCCTGGTCCCGGCTTTCAAGGAGACGGTGGAGCACCTGTTCGCCGCCGGCCTGGTGCGGCTGGTGTTCGCCACCGAGACCCTATCGCTGGGCATCAACATGCCCGCCCGCTCGGTGGTGCTGGAGAGCCTGTACAAGTTCGGCGGGGAGCAGCACGAGATCCTGCAGCCAGGGGACTACACCCAACTGACCGGCCGGGCCGGCCGGCGGGGCATCGACCGGCGAGGCACCGCCGTCGTGCTGCACTCGCCGTACCTGCCGTTTGAACGGGTGGCAGCCATCGCCGCCGCCGGGGCCCACCCGATGCGCTCGAGCTTCCGTCCCACCTACAACATGGCGGCCAACCTCATGGCCGCCCACCCGCAGGAGCGAGGCGGAGCGGCTGCTCAATGCCTCCTTCGCCCAGTTCCACGAGGACCGCGGGGCCGGCGACCTCGCCGGCATGATCCAGGAGGAGGAGGCGACGGCTGGCCGCCGACCGCGCCGCGGCCCACTGCGAGTTGGGCGACGTGTCGGCGCTCGACGAGCAGGCCTTGTCCGGCCACGACCGGGTGATGAGCGCCTTCGCGTCCTCCACGGCCGCCGGCGACGTGCTGGCCTGGCCGCGGGAAGGTGGAGGCGAGGTGCGCCAGGTAGTCATGGCCCGCGGCCACGGGAAGCGCCCGCGCCTCTTGACCATCGACACGGACGGCAGCCTGCACCGCCTGGCGCCGGACAAGGTGCCGGCGACGGCGGCGGTGGTCGGCCGGCTCGACCTCCCCGAGCCCTACCGGCCTCGCGAGCCGGAGTACCGCAGGGAGGTGGCGGCCCTGCTGAGCCGCTGGCAGGCGGCGGGGGCCATTTCCCGCCCGGCCTACGCCTCCGAGTCGGCGGCCCCCGGAGGAGCGGCCGCCTGCCCCGACCTTGCGGCCCATCTGGCGGCGGTGCGCTCGGCCCGTCGGCGAGAGGCGCGCTTGGAGGCTCTGCGGCGACGTGAGCAGGTCGCGTGGAGGCGGCATGGTGCCCCGGCTGCGCGCCATTGCCGCCCTGCTCGAGCGCTGGGGGTATGCCCACGGCTGGCGTCTCACCCCCGCCGGCCAGCGACTGCGCTTCATCTACAACGAGCTCGACCTGCTCCTCGCCGAGGCCTTGGAACGGGGCTGGTTCGACGGGCTCGCCCCCGGCGAGACGGCCGCCCTGGCCTCCCTGTTCACCTTCGAGCCCCGCGCCGACGAAGGGCCCCCTGCCTGGCCTACTCCCTGCCTCCAGGAGCGCGCGGGACGGATCAGCGAGCTCGCCGGCCGGCCTGGCCGCGGCCGAGGAGGCGGCCGGCCTGCCGGTGACGCGGCCCCCGGAGGCAGGCTTCGCCGCGATCGCCTACCGTTGGGCCAGCGGCGCCGGGCTGCAGGATCTCTTCGGGGAGGAAGGAGCCGGGGTGGGGGACTTCGTGCGCAACTGCCGGCAGCTGATCGACCTGCTGCGGCAGCTGGCCGACGCAGCCCCGCGGCTCGCCCCCGTCCTCTCCCAAGCGATCGCCGCCGTGGACCGGGGTGTGGTGGCGGCTTCGGGGGCGGTATGACCTGGTGGGTGGTGGTCAACCCGGCGGCGGGCACGCGCCAGCACTGGGAGTCGCGGGTGCGCGACGCGCTCGGTCGCCCGGGGCCTGGAAGCAGTGGTCAACGCCTCGGAGTCGGCCGACCACCTGCGGGAGCTGGTGGCGGCCGGGGTCGCGGCGGGGGCCACCCGCTTCGTGGCCGCCGGGGGAGACGGGACCATCAGCCTGATGGCCGACGCCCTGCTCAGCCATCCTTGGGGCGCGCCTCCGGTTCTCGGCATCCTGCCGGCCGGGTCGGGGTGCGACTTCATCCGCACTTTCCGCTTCTCACAGGTCCTCGAGGAGGCGGCCGAGCACCTGACTCGGCGAGCAGACGCTCCCCGTGGACGTCGGCATCGCTGAGGGCGCCTGGGGCGTGCGCCGCTTCCTCAACGTCCTCGACATCGGGGTGATCGCCGCCACCGTCCGGACGGCCGAGGGCCCCACGAAGCGGCTCGGGCGCTTCCGCTACAAGGCTGCCTTCCTGATCACCCTCCCGCTGTTCCGCACCTCCCGGCTGACCATCAACATGGAGAGGCGCACGTTCGCCGGTCGGGCGACGACCGTCGTCTTGGCCAACGGTCAGTACTTCGGCTTCAACATGAACGTGGCTCCCCGGGCGTCGCCCAGCGACGGTCTGCTGGACATCCAGGTCCTCGACCGGCCGGAAGGCGCGGGCCATCGCCCTCCTGCCCAAGGTGAGCCGCGGCCGCCACCTGGCGCACCCGATGGTGCACCGGTTCCGCTCATCCGTGGCGACGGTGGTCACCGAGCGGCCCTGGCCCATCGAGGTGGACGGCGACTACCTGGGGGAAACCCCGGTTACGGTCCGCATCGCCCCGCGCGCGCTGCTGCTCAAGGTCTGATCCGCCGGAGTCGCCCCCCGACCTATACTCCCGCCCGCCCTGGCAGAGGAGTTCAACGGTGCCCCCGCGCGCCACCCCGCCCGAGGACGATTTCGAGGACGAAGAGCCCGAGGCTCCGAGGAATGGGTCGACGACGAGGACGAGGAGCTCGAAGACCTAGACGAGGAGGCGGAGCCCGACTTCACCGAGCGCGGTGGAGGAGGAAGAGGAAGGAAGAGGAAGAAGAGGAGGAGGAAGCCTTCTCGGAAGCGGCCTATGAGGAGGGGGAGGAAGAGGAAGCAGAGGAGGGCGAGGAAGAGGCCCTCGACGAGCTCGAGGCCGAGGAGCTCGACATGCTCACCGAAGACGAGGCGGCCGAGTCGCTGCCCGTCGACGAGGTCGAGGAGCTTCGCCAGCTGCGCCGAGAGGCAATCGAGCTCGAGCTGGGAGCCGACGGGGTGGGGGAAGACGAGTTCGTCTGCTCCAACTGCTTCCTGGTCAAGCGGATCACCCAGCTCGCCGACAAGCGGAAGAAGCTCTGCCGGGATTGCGTGTGAGCGCTGCCGGCTCCCCGCACCCGACGGCCGGGGAGGGCTCGGCGGTTGACCGGGGCGGCCGCATCTCGTCGGCCGGGGCGTCCGCGCGGCAACGTGGTGTGCGATCTCGACGGGGTCGTCTACCTCCTGGACACCCCGGTTCCCGGCGCCGGTGCCGCCCTCTCCGAGATCGAACGGCTCGGCTACCGCCTGCTCTTCGCCACCAACGCCCCCATCCGCACCCCGGAGGCGAGTGGCCGCCCACATTTCCTCGCGTCACCGGCTACCCCGCCGAGGCGGCCCAGGTGGTCACCTCGGCCATGGTCGCGGCCGATGTGCTCTCCGCGGCCGACTGCCCGGCTCTCGTGGTCGGTGAGGCCGGCCTGAGCGCCACGTTGCAGCGGTCGGGCCTCTGGCTGACGGACGACCCGTTGGAGGCGCGCTCGGTGGTCGTCGGCCTCGACCGCGGCCTGACCTACGACCGTCTGCGCACCGCGGCCCGGGCCCTGCTGCGCGGGGTCCGGTTCGTAGCCAGCAACCGGGACCCGACCTACCCGACCGACTCGGGCCCCTGGCCGGGGGGCGGGGCGATCGTCGCCGCCCTGGAGGTGGCCACCGGGCGGGTGGCCGAGGTGGTCGGCAAGCCGCACCGGCCGATGCGCGAGGCGATACGAGCGGCGGCTCGGGCCCGGCCCTACCTGGATCGTGGGCGACCGCCCGGAGACCGACCTCGCCCTCGGACGCGAGGAGCGGTGGTCCACAGTGCTGGTCCTCACCGGGGTGGTCGCCGACGCGAGCGGGGTCCCCGAAGGGCTGCGCCCCGACCTGGTGCTGCCGTCCATCGCCGACCTGCCGGCTCACCTCCCCGCCTGACGCCGCCGCCGTTACCAGGTGCCGGCCGCGGCCGCCCGGGGCAGGGCATGCGGGTTGAGCGTATTGGACAGCAGGCGGCGGCGCAGGGGAAGGGCGACCAGCACACCGAAGAGGAACCCGGCGACGTGCGCCTCCCAGGCGATGCCGGAGGCGGCATCTACCAGGAAGAACTGACTGATGATCCAGATCCCCAGGAAGACGACCGCGGGGATGGCGACGATGCGGATCAGGACCAGCGTGAGGACCAGGTGGCGCGGGAAGAGGACCAGGTAGGCGCCCATAACCCCGGCGATGGCCCCACTGGCCCCGACCAGGGGAACCGTAGTGTCGGGATTCGCCCAGACGAACCCGGCCGTGGCGGCTATCCCCGCGGCGACGTAGAAGAGCGCGTACGCCATGGAGCCGAAGGCTTCCTCCACGTTGTTGCCGAAGATCCACAGGCTCCACATGTTGAAGACCAGATGGGCAATGCCCCCGTGCAGGAACATCGACACACCGGCCGCCAGCCAGACGTTCTTGCCGCCGAAGTACGGGGCGGCGGGCTCGTCCCGGCACGACCCGCCGTTGATCTCGTCGAGGTCGAGCGGGTCGCCGGTGGTCAGCTCGCAGGCGATGGCAGCCCGCTCGTAGAGGAACTCGACCTCCTCCTGCGACCCGCTGGAGGGCTGCAGACCGAAGTAGACGATCACGCAGGCCGCGATGATCGCCCAGGTGACGAGGGGTCGGGCACGAGTGGGATTGACATCCCGAATGGGCAGCAAATCCGCTTCCTGTCCCCCCGGGGAGGGATAATGGCTCCATGGATTCTACGCGGATCGACTCCCTGCTCCACGACCTGGAGGACGCGGACCCGGCCGACGCCCCCGACCTCGCCGAGGCCGTGGCCCGCGCGCTGTCCAGCGGGCTAGACACCGGGGCGGCCCGCTGACCCGGCGCCGGCTCGACCAGGAGCTGGTGCGGCGCGGTCTGCTCTCCACCCGGTCTGCGGCACAGCGGGCAATCGCCGAAGGGCGCGTCCTGATCGGCGGCATGCCCGCCACGCGGGCGGCCACTCTGGTCGATGAGCAGGCGTCCCTGGCCCTGGCCGGGGACGGCCCGCAGTGGGCGAGCCGGGGCGGCACCAAGCTGGCGGCGGCCCTGGAAGACTTCTCCCTCGACCCCGGCGGGCGGCGCTGCCTGGATGTCGGGGCCTCCACCGGGCGGGTTCACCGACGTCCTCCTGAGCCGGGGAGCGGCTGAGGTCGCCGCGCTGGACGTCGGCTACGGCCAGCTCGACTGGCGCCTGCGCTCCGACCCCCGGGTGGCGGTGTTCGACCGCACCAACTTCCGCACGGCGGACTTGGCCGCCCTCGGTGCCCCCTTCGACCTGGTCACCGTGGATGTCTCCTTCATCTCGGTTCGCCTGCTGGCGGCCAATCTGGCGGCTTGCGGCCGTCCGGGCACCGACTACGTTGTCCTCGTGAAGCCTCAGTTCGAGGTCGGGCGGGAGCAGGTCGGCCGCGGCGGGCTCGTCACCGACCCGTCCTTGCGGGCGGCGGCGGTCGAGTCCATCGCCCACGCCCTGGCCGCCGCGGGCATCGGCCCCATCGGCGTCTGCGCCTCGCCCATTCCCGGCGCCACCGGCAACCGGGAGTTCTTCCTCCACGGCCGGCACGGTGCTTGCCCGGCCGTCGGCCGGCCTTCCATAGAAGCGGTGGTGTTCGCATGAAGCTCGCCCTGATCGTCCACCCCGACCGGGACACCGCGGCTGCCATGGCTGCCGAACTCGCTGCTGGCGGCCGCCCGGCGCGGCATGGAAGTCACCGCCGAGCCGGGCGATGCCGCCCGGGTGCCGGGCACCACCGTCCGCGCCCCCGGCGAGCCCCTGGACGCCGACGTGGTCCTCGCGGTCGGTGGGGACGGCACGGTGCTCGAGGCGGTGCGGGTGGCCCTGGCGGCCGACCTCCCCGTGCTCGGGGTGAACGCAGGGCATCTGGGCTTCCTGGCTCGCGTCGAGCCGGGGCTCCTCGAGGAGGCCCTCGACGCCCTGGCTGCCGGGGGCTGGGCCGAGTCACAGCGGATGACCCTCACCGCCCGTGTCGCGGGAAGGCCCCCGGCGGTGGGCATCAACGATGTGGTGGTCGAGAAGGCGGTCAGCCAGCACGTCGTCAAGATCTCCGTGGCGGTGGGGGCCGAGCGCCTGGTCTCCTATCGCGCCGACGCGGTGGTGGTGGCGACACCGACCGGCTCCACCGCCTACACCTTCTCCGCGGGCGGCCCCCTGGTGGACCCGGTGCTCGAGGCCCTCGTGGTCACCGCGGTCGCGCCCCACAACCTCTTCGCGCGTCCCATCGTCCTGCGGCCCGACCAGAGCTTGCGCCTCACGGTGGACGACGATCGGCCGGCGCGGGTCAACGTCGATGGCCGCACCCTGTCCCTGCTCGCCCCCGGAGAGCAGGTCGAGATCAGCAGGGGCGAGCGGGCGGCCCGGTTCGTCGAGCTCTGGCCGCGCAACTTCGCGGTGGCCGTGCGAGAGAAGTTCCACCTGCACGATGCTTGACGAGCTGGCGGTCGAGAACCTCGGTCTCATCACCCGGGCGCACGTCGAGCCGGGCCCGGGGCTGGTCGTGGTCACCGGCGAGACCGGGGCCGGCAAGACGCTCCTGCTGGGCGCCCTGCGCCTGTTGCGCGGTGACGCGGCTCGCCGGGACCGGGTCGGCCCCGCCGCCGACGAGGCGCGCGTCGCAGGGACGCTTCGTGATCGAGGGGCAGGAGATCGTGGCCGCCCGGCGGGTGGGGCACGACGGGTCCAAGGCCTACCTCGACGGCTCCATGGTCCCGGTCCGGGTGCTCGAGGAGCGTCTCGCCGGCCTGGTGGAGATCGTGGCCCAGCATGAGCACGTCGCCCTCGGCAAGGATTCCTCAGTGCGGGCGATCATCGATGCGGCTCTCGACGAGGAAGGCCGCGGGGCCCGGGCCGCGTACGAGGATGCCTGGAAGCGCCTGCGCCGGGTGCAGGCCGACCAGGCGGCGCTGGGCGGCGACCGCCGGGCGCTCGAACGCGAGCGCGACCTCGCCCTCCACCAGGCCCGGGAGATCGCCGCGGCGGGCCTGGTTTCCGGGGAGGACCGCGAGCTCTCCGCCGAGATGGAGCGCCTGCGCCATGCCGAGGAGATCGGCGGCGCGCTGGCTCTCGGCCACGCCGCCCTGGCCGGCGACGGGGGAGTGGTAGATGCCCTGGGAGGCGTGGTGGCCGGGCTGCGCCGGGTGGCCGCTTTCGACCCCTCCCTCGGGGAGATCGCCGGGCGTGCCGACGGGCTGGCGGCGGAGACGGCCGACCTGGCGGCCGACCTGCGGCGCCGTCGCGACGAGCTGGAGACCGACCCGGCGGCGCTGGATGCGGCCCGAGAGCGGCTCGCCGCCCTGTCCGACCTCAAGCGCAAGTACGGCGACACCCTCGAGGAGGTGATCGCCTTCGGCGCCGAGGCTCGGGCCCGTGCCGACCAGCTGGGCGCCGTGCTGGAGCGGGCCGACTCGCTCGCCGACGAGGCAGCCGAAGCGGAATCGGCCGTCGCGCTGACGGGCGCGGCCCTCGCGGCCGCTCGCGCCGCCGCGGGGGAGCGGCTGGCCCGCAAGGCCCGCCGCCATCTGAAGGATCTGGGGTTCCGGGCCCCCGTACTGCGGGCGCTGGTGCATTCGGCCGCCCCCGGCCCGGCCGGGGCCGACCGCGTGGAACTGCTCTTCTCCTCGGATGCGGGCCTGGACCCGGGGCCGGTGGCGCGAGTGGCCAGCGGGGGCGAGCTCAGCCGGCTCGTCCTCGCCGTGCACCTCGCCGCCGGGGTGGGAGAGGCCCCGGTGGTGGCCTTCGACGAGATCGACGCCGGGGTCGGCGGGACGACCGCGCTGGCCATGGGGGAGAAGCTCGCCGCCCTGGCCCGCGGCCGCCAGGTCCTGGTGGTGACCCACCTGCCCCAGGTGGCGGCCTTCGCCGACACCCACCTGGTCGTCGATCGGGACGGCAGCCGGGCCACCGTGCGGCGGGTGGAGGGGGAGGAGAGGCTGCAGGAACTCACTCGCATGCTCGGCGGCCTGCCCGCCAGCGAGCGGGGGCGGGGCCACGCCGCCGAACTGCTCGAGGAGGCGGCCGCCCGCCGCGCCGCCTGGGCCGGCTCGTCCAAAGGCTGAATTGACCGGTGGTACGATGCCCCAGCCGACCGGGGGCCAGGCGGGTTTGACCAAGTACGTGTTCGTCACCGGCGGGGTGGTCTCGGGCCTCGGCAAAGGGATCACCGCCGCTTCGCTCGGCCGCCTCCTGCGAGGGCGCGGTCTCCGAGTGGTCAACCAGAAGATGGACCCCTACATCAACGTCGACCCCGGGACCATGAACCCCTTCCAGCACGGCGAGGTGTTCGTCACCGACGACGGCGGCGAGATGGACCTGGACATCGGCCACTACGAGCGGTTCACCGGCACCAACCTGCGCCGAGACTCCAACGTCACCACCGGCTCGGTGTACCTGGCGGTCATCCAGAAGGAGCGCCGGGGCGACTTCCTGGGCGGCACCGTCCAGGTGATCCCGCACATCACGAACGAGATCAAGCACCGCATCCTCCGGCTGGCGGAGCGCACCGAGGCCGACGTGATCATCACCGAGGTGGGCGGCACCGTGGGCGACATCGAGATCCTCCCGTTCCTGGAGGCGGTGCGCCAGTTCCGCAACGACGTCGGACCGGGCAACTCCGCCTCGATCCACGTCACTCTCGCCCCCTTCATCGGCCCGAGCGAGGAGATGAAGACCAAGCCCACCCAGCACAGCGTGGCGGAGCTGCGCAGCCGCGGGATCGTGCCCGACGCCATCGTCGTGCGCAGCGACCGCCCCATCGAAGAGGCCGCCCGGCGCAAGATCAGCCTGTTCTGCGACGTGCCCCTCGAGGCGGTCATCAACGCCCCCGACGCGGCCGACATCTACGCGGTGCCCCTGGTGCTGCACGAGGGCGGCCTGGACTCGGTCATCTGCCGGCGCCTGGAGCTCGACACGCCGGCGCCCGACCTGACCGAGTGGCGTGACATGGTGGAACGCATGGCGGCCGACAAGGAGGCGGTCACCGTCGGCCTTGTCGGCAAGTACGTGGACCTGCCCGACGCCTACCTGTCGGTCGTCGAATCACTGCGCCACGGGGCGCTCGCCGCCAACGTGTCGCTCGATCTCCGCTGGATACCCAGCGACGAGGTCGAGGGGCTTCTCTCGCCCTCCTATCTGGATGGGCTCGACGCCGTGCTGGTGCCCGGGGGGTTCGGAGTGCGCGGCATCGAGGGCAAGATCGCCGCCGTGCGCCACGCGCGGCGAGAACGGCATCCCCTTCCTCGGCCTGTGCCTCGGGCTGCAGTGCGCGGTGATCGAGTTCGCCCGTCACAGCTGGGGTTGGAGGATGCCAACAGCGCCGAGTTCGACCCGACGTCGGCGCACCCGGTCATCGACCTCATGGAGGAACAGCAATCGGTGGAGGGCATGGGCGGGACCATGCGCCTCGGCCTGTACGCCGCCCGCCTGGCGGAGGGCTCCCTGGCCCGGCGGCTCTACGGCGAGGAGCTCATCTACGAGCGGCACCGGCACCGCTACGAGGTGAACAACCGCTTCCGCGCCGACCTCGAGGCGGCGGGAATGGTGCTGTCCGGGCGTGTCCCCCGACGGACGGCTCGTGGAGATCATCGAGCTGCCCGACCATCCCTACTTCATCGCCTCCCAGTTCCACCCCGAGTTCCGTTCGCGGCCCCTGGCCCCGCATCCCCTGTTCGCCGGCCTCATGGAGGCGGCACGGGAGCACCGCCGCCGGCGCCCCCGGTCGGCGCCGGCCGTCCTGCCGGCCGCGGCCCGCCGCCGGGGCTGAGACACGGTGGCCGGCCCCGCCTTCACCCTGCTCGGCCGGCGCTTCGTGGCCCGGGGGCGCTTCATCAGCCTGGAGCGGGCCTACTACCTGGATCCGGACGGCCGGTGGACGGCCCGCGACGTCGTCCGGCACCCGGGCTCGGCCGCGATCGTCCCCTGGGACGGCCGCCGGGTCCACCTGCTGCGCCAACATCGGGCGGCGGTGGGGGGGCCTCTGCTCGAGCTCCCCGCCGGCAAGCTGGACGTCGCCGGGGAGACCCCCGAGCAAGCGGCGGCCCGGGAATGCGCCGAGGAGCTGGGCCTGCGCCCGGGCCGCCTCACCCTCCTCCACATGGGCTACACCTCGCCCGGGTTCACCGACGAGCTCACCTGGGTCTACCTCGGTGAGGACCTGGCGGTGGCGCCCGCCGAGCCCCAGGGCCCGGAAGAGGCGGCCGCCGAGGTGGTCAGCCTCTCGGTGGACGAGATCGCCGCCGCGCTCGAGGATGGCGAGCGTGCGCGACGCCAAGACCCTCCTCGGGCTCTGCAGCCTCCTTCGCCGCCTGGGCCGATGAACCTCGACGACCACATCGCCGAGTACCTGGCCGCCCTGCGGGCCGAGCGGGGGCTGGCCGAGGCCACGGTGGCCGCCTACCGCCGCGACCTGCAGCAGTACTCGGCGGCCCTCGAGGGAGCCTGGCCGCGGGCTGAGGACGTCTCCGCCTTCGTGCGCGGCCTTCACCGGCGCGGCCTCGCCCCGGCCTCGATCGCCCGCAAGGTGGCCGCCGTGCGCGGCTTTCACCGGTTCCTGGTGGCCGAAGGGCTGGTCGCAAGAGGACCCCACGGTCCTGGTCGAGGCGCCCCGCCGCCCGGCCGCGTTGCCCAAGGCCCTGACCCTCGATGAGGTAGTGCGCCTGCTCGAATCACCCGATCCGGCCACCCCGGCGGGCCGTCGCGATCGGGCGCTGCTCGAGGTGATGTACGCCACCGGAGCACGGGTGGCCGAGGTGGTGGGCCTGCAGCAGATGGACCTCGACCTGCCGGAGCCTGAGGAACGAGAAGGCAGCCGGGCCCCGGGAGGGGGCGCTCAACCCGCGAAGGCGGCCACCGCCCGGCTCATCGGCAAAGGCCGGCGGGAGCGGGTGGTGCCGGTGGGCAGAGCGGCCTGTGAGGCGATCGCGGCCTACCTGCCCGATCGCCTCGCCTGGCGCCGGCCGGGCCGGGACCCCGGGGTCCTGTTCCTGAACAATCGGGGCGGGCGCCTCAGCCGCCAGGGGGTGTGGGCAATCGTCCGCCGGCACGCGCGGCGGGCGGGCCTGGACGAGAAGAAGGTCTCGCCCCACGTGCTGCGGCACTCGGCGGCCACGCACATGGTGGAGCGGGGAGCCGACCTGAGAGTCGTACAGGAATTCCTGGGGCACGCTACCATCAGCACCACACAGGTCTACACCCGAGTGTCGCCGCGGCATCTGCTCGAGGTGTACGTCACCTCCCATCCCCGCAGCATCTGAGGCCCTGATGAGCGCAGCAACCTACCCCGAGGCCGAGCAGCGCCTCCTGCAGGAGCGCAGCAAGCTGACGCACCAGCTTGTCGAGCTCGGGGCCGACGAGACCGGCGAGCTCCGGGCCGACGTCGAGTTCGGCGACGGCTTCGCCGACGCGGCGGCGGCCACCGCCGAGCGCACCGAGGTGCTGGGGCTCGTGGACTCCCTCAAGCGCAACCTCGACAACGTCGACCGGGCCCTGGCCCGGATCAACGAGGGGCAGTACGGCGTCTGCCTCAACTGCGGGCGCGACATCGGCGCCGACCGGCTCGCCTCTCGGCCGGAGTCGGTGTACTGCGTCGAGTGCACGGCCAGGGTCGGGTCCTGAACCGCGGGGCGGCCTCTCCGCCGGAGGCGGCCGGATGATCGATGACAATCAGGTCCTCGACGTCGTCCTCTTCCTGGCCGTCCTGCATCCCCAGCGTGATCCTCCACGAAGTGGCCCACGGCTGGGTGGCCGAGCGCCTCGGAGACCCTACCGCCCGCCGGGCGGGCCGCCTCACCCTCAACCCCATCCGGCACATCGACCCGGTGGGCTCCGTCCTGTTCCCCGCCGTCCTCGCCGTCGCCGGTCAGAGCGTCTGGGGCTGGGCCCGCCCGGTGCCCGTGGAGCCGCGCTACTTCCGCCACCCGACCCGGGGCATGGCCGGGGTCGCCCTGGCCGGGCCCTTCACCAACCTCACGCTGGCCGTCCTGGCCGGCGCGCTCGGGCCCGTTCGTGGACCTGCGCACCGGCGCGGCTTCGGCGGCGACGCCGTCGTGGTCTACTGGCCGGGCCTGGAGATCGGGTCCACCACCGGCGCGCTCTGGGCACGAGTGCTCTTTGCCTTCGTCCTGGTCAACCTGGCGCTGGCCGTCTTCAACATGCTCCCGATCCCGCCCCTCGACGGCAGCCGATTGGTGCCGCTCGCCCTTCCCCCCAGAGGCCGGGAGGCCTTCAGCCGCCTCGCGCCCTACGGCTTCGTCGCCATCTTCCTGCTGGTCGTGGTCTTCCCCGGCGCCCTCTCCTTCATTGGGGACGCGATCGGCTGGCTGCTCCGGGTGGTGGTGTGATGGGGCGCCTCGCCCACCTGGCCCGCAGGTTCTTCGGGGCGCTCCGCGGGCGCCCGCTCACGCCCGTAGAGCAAGCGGAGGCGGCCGGTCTCCTGCGCCCGGACGAGCGGGGGCTCTTCTGGGGGCAGCAACCGGCCGACCAGCGGCACGCGCTGGAGTCCGTGCGGGCGGTACTCGAGCGGGCCCCCGGGCGGCGCGATCTGGCCCGGGCCGCCCTCCTCCACGACGTCGGCAAGGGCCTGGTGGCGCCTCGGGATCGTCGGCCGGGTGCTGGCCACGGGACTCTCCCTGCTCCACCTCCCCGCCGGAGGGCGGTTCGCCGCCTACCTGGGGCACGCCAGGTCGGGCGCGGACCACTTGGCGGCAGCCGGGGCCGAGGCGCTGGTGGTGGCCTACGCCCGCCATCACCATGAGGCTCGCCCGCCCGCCGTGCCCGCGGAAGCGTGGGAGCTGCTGACCGCGGCCGACCGGTCCTGAAAGCCGGGAAGCAGGCGGCCGCGGCAATAGCATGGGGCGGTCACATGACCTACCAGGTGAGAACGCCGGTGTTCGAGGGCCCCCTCGACCTGCTGCTGCGCCTGATCACCGAGCGGCAAGTCGAGATAACCGAGGTGAGCCTCCTCGACCTGGTGGACGAGTACCTGGCGCACCTCGCCCTTCTGCCCGACCTCGACCTCGACTCGGCCAGCGAGTTCCTGGTGATCGCCGCCACCCTGATCCAGCTGAAGGCGCGCCGGCTGCTGCCCGGCTCCGAGGCTGTGACCCTCGACGACGAGCTGGCCCTGGCGGCGGAACGCGACCGCCTGCTGAGCCGGCTCCTCGCCTGCCTGACCTTCAAGGACGTCGCGGCGGTCATCGCCCACCGCCTCGAAGCCACCGGCCGCATGGTGGGCCGCTACGCCGGGCTCGATCCGGGCCTGGTCCCGCCGCCCCCGCTGCTCCACTTGCCGGTGACCGCGGCCGACCTGGCATCACTGGCAGGCCGGCTCTTGTCCCGGAGCCGGCGATGTGGAACTCGACCACCTCGACCTCGACCTGCCTTCCGTCACAGCCGCCATCGAGGAGGTCCGCAGCCGCGTCGCGGCCGAGATGGAAACCGACTTCGAGAGGCTCACGGCCCATCTGGGCAGGCCGCTCGAGGTGGTGGCGTACTTCCTGGCCGTGCTCGAGCTGGCCCGCTGGGGCCTGGTGCGCGCAGCCCAGGAGCACCCGGGCGCCCCGATCGTCCTCCAGCACCGGGCCGACGCCGAAGCGGAACTGGTGAGCGAATGGCCGAGCTGACCGATCTGGTCCCCGCCCTCGAGGCCATCCTGTTCGTGGCCGAAGAGCCCGTGCCCGTCCAGGAGATCGCCGAGGTGCTGGAGGTGCCTCCCGCCTCGGTGGAAGAGGGCCTGGCCGCCTTGCAGGCCCGGCTGGAGTCGACCGGGGCGGGCCTGGTGCTGCGGCCCGCGGCGGGCGGCTGGCGGCTCTACACGCGGCCCGAGCTGCACCCATACCTGGAGCGCTTCGCCACGGGCCCGAGCGCGGCTCGCCTGAGCCGGGCAGCGTTGGAGACCCTGGCCGTCGTGGCCTATCGCCAGCCCGTCTCGCGGGCACAGATCGCCGAGATCCGCGGCGTGGACTCCGAGCACGCTCTGCACACCCTCGAGCGTCGAGGCCTGGTGGATGTGGTCGGGAGAGCCCGGGGGCCGGGACAGGCGGCCCTCTACGGGACGACCGACCTGTTCCTGGAGAGGCTGGGCATGCGCTCCCGCGCCGAGCTGCCACCCCTGGCCGACCACGTCCCCCCGGCCGAGGTCATGCAACGGCTCGAGGAGCCCTTCCGGCCGGAGGAATCATCGAGCGACTTCAGCGCCTGATCGCCCATGCCGGGCTGGCCTCGCGGCGCGGGGCCGAGGAGATGATCCGGGCCGGCCGGGTCACCGTCGACGGACAGCCCGCCCACCTCGGCCAGAAGGTCGATCCGCAAACCGCCCGGGTGGAGGTGGACGGCATCCCCCTGCCCATTCGCCCGGGCCTCGTCTACTACCTGCTGTTCAAGCCCGCCGGGGTGGTGAGCACCGCCTCCGACCCACAGGGCCGCCCGACCGTCGTGGACCTGGTCCCCCAGGACACCAGGGTGTACCCGGTGGGCCGGCTGGATGCCGACACCGAAGGGCTCATCATCCTCACCAACGACGGGGACCTGGCGGCCCGGGTGACCCATCCCCGGCACGGCGTCGGCAAGACCTACCTGGCCCGGGTCCACGGCAACCCGGGAAGGGCCGCGCTGCGGGCAATTCTCGAAGGGGTGGAGCTGGAGGACGGGCCCGCCCGCGCCCGGGAAGCGCGGGTCGTGAGCCGGCAGGCAGACGAAGCCCTGGTCGAGCTGGTCATGGGGGAGGGGCGCAAGCGAGAGGTGCGCCGCCTGCTGGCGGCGGCGGGGCATCCCGTGGAGGCCCTGGTGCGCACCGCCATCGGCCCCGTCACCGACCGCGGCCTGAAGCCCGGCGCCTGGCGCGAGCTGACCCTCGACGAGGTCCGCTCCCTCTACATGGGATGATGGCCGGGTGGTGACCTTCCGCGTCCCGTCGGGCCCACTGCGGGCCGACGCCAGCGTGCCGGGTGACAAGTCGCTCTCCCACCGGGCCCTCATCCTGGCGGGCATGGCCGCCGGGGTCAGCCGCGTGCAGGGCGCCGGCCCCGGTGAGGACGTCGCCGCCACCCGCCGGGCGCTGGAGGCACTGGGGGTGGCCTTCGACGGGGACCTGGTGTCCTCGGCGGGGATCGAAGGCTGGACGACGCCGCCGGGCCCCATCGACGCCGGGCAACTCGGCGACCACCCTCCGCCTCATGGCGGGCGCCCTCGCCGGGCGCCCGTTCCGCGCCACGCTGGTGGGGGATGCCTCGCTGATGCGCCGCCCCATGGGCCGGCTGGTGGCACCCCTCGCCGCGCTCGGGGGCATCGGTGGAGGTGAGCCCCTCGGGTGGCCCTCCGGTGACCGTGGGAGGAGCCACCCTCCACGGGGCGCACGTCCGGGTGCCGGTGGCTTCCGCCCAGGTGCGCAGCGCGGCCGCCCTGGCCGCTCTGCAGGCCGTCGGCCCGAGCACCATCACCTCACCTCCCGGCTTCCGTGACCACACCGAGCGTTGGCTCGAGGCCATAGGCCTGGGCCGCAGGCTGTCGGAGGTGGACTTCCTGGTCCGGCCCGGGCCCGTCGCCCCTGCCGTCTGGGAGGTCCCCGGCGATCTCTCCTCGGCCTCCTTCCTGCTGGTGGCGGCCGCCCTGCGGCCCGGGTCCGAGGTGACGGTCCGCAACGTGACCCTCAACCCCGGGCGCACCGGCTTCCTGGACGTGCTGGAGGCCGCAGGCGCCCGCGTCGAGCGTCGCCCGACCGGTCTGGCCCATGGCGATCCGGTGGGCGACGTGACGGTTGCGGGACGGCAGATCCGGCCGGTTCGGGTGAGCGGGGTGCTGGCGGTCCGGACGCTGGACGAGCTGCTCCTCGTCGCACTGCTTGGCGCGGCGGCGACCGGGGAGACCGTCGTGTCCGGCGCCGCCGAGCTCCGCGTCAAGGAGAGCGATCGGGCGGCAGCGGCCGTGGGCCTGGTCCGCTCCCTGGGCGGGGACGCCGCCGAGCTGCCCGACGGGTTCACGGTCTCCGGCCGCGGCGGGCTCGCCGGAGGGGAGGTCGATGCCCGGGGCGACCACCGGCTGGCCATGGCGGCCGCGGTCGCCGCGGTGATCTCGCCCGGGGGGGTCTCGGTACAAGGGTTCGAGGCGGCCGCGGTATCGTGGCCGGGCTTCGCCGAGGCCCTGGAGGCGCTGTGGTCGTAACGGTCGATGGGCCCGCCGGGGTGGGCAAGAGCACCGTCGCCCGGGCGGTCGCGGCCGCCCTGGGCATCCCCTATCTGGACACGGGGGCCTTCTACCGGGCGGCGACCCTGGCCGTCGTCAGGGCCGGCGTGCCGGTAGCGGACCCCGCTGCCGTGGCCGCGGCGGTGGCGGCGGCAGATCTGGACTTCTGCCACCGCGCGATGCTGCTCGACGGCGAGGATGTGACCGAGGCCATCCGCGCCCCGGAGGTGGCGGCATTGGCCAGCGCCGTCTCCACTCTCCCCGACGTGCGCCACTCGGTGGTGGCCCGCCAGCGGGCCTGGGTCGGACGCCGAGGGGGTCAGGCGGTGGTCGAGGGCCGGGACATCGGCACGGTCGTGTTCCCCGACGCGCCGGTGAAGATCTACCTGACGGCCGATGTTGCCGAGCGGGCCCGCCGACGGGCCCGCGACCCCGAGGCGGCGGGGCTCACGCTCGAGGAGATCGAGCGCCAGTTGCGCGCGCGGGACCACACCGATTCCACGCGGGCGGCGTCGCCGCTGCGCCCGGCCGAGGACGCCGTCATCATCGACACTACGGCGCTGTCGGTGGATGACGTCGTGGCGATAGTGCTGGGGCTCGTGGCTGAAGCGGCGGACTAGGAACGCCGGCTACGCCGTGCGTCAGGCCTGGGTCAGCAGGTCGAGGGCCTCGCCCGCCCTCCAGGAACGGTCGTCGTCCAGCGGCCCCGGCTGCCCGGGCCGGCGGACCCCGTAGCCGCCTTCCACCGCCGCCTGCAGCGCGGCCAGCATCGCTCGCAGCTGAGGCGGGGGAGGGAAGTACTCGTCCTCGGCGCCCGCGGTCACCACTTCGACGCCGTCCCGCGGCGCCAGCCGCCGCACGACCTCTTGCACCGACCGGTCGGGGGCCGAAGCGCCGGCGGTGAGCCCGACCACCTCCGCCCCGTCCATCCAGGAAGGCTCGATGGACTCCGGCCCGTCGATGCGGTAGACCGCGGCCCCAGCGGCGGAGGCCACCCGCACCAGAGCCCGGGTATTGGAGGAACTCTCGCTGCCCACCACGAGCACCAGGTCGGCCCGCGGCGGCCAGTGCTTCCACGGCGGCCTGGCGATTCGTGGTGGCATAGCACAGGTCGCTCTTGCGGGCGGTCCACAGATTGGCGAATCTCCCCGAGGCCTCGTCGAGGACCTCTTCCCACTCGTGATGCCCCAGAGTGGTCTGGGCCACCAGGGCCACCCGGGTGGGATCGGCCGGGGTCAAGCCGTCCAGGCCCCGCTGCGGATCCACCAGGGTGACCGCCTGCGGCGCCTCGGCGATGGTGCCCTCCGCCTCATCGTGCCCCTCGTGGCCCACGTAGAGGATCTGGTAGCCCTCTGCTGCCATGCGCCGGACTTCATGGTGGACCTTCGTCACCAGGGGACAGACGGCGTCCACCACCACAGCGGTCCGCCCCCGGGCGGTCGCGGCCACCGCCGGCGACGACCCGTGAGCCGAGAGCATCACCGGGGCACCGGCAGGCACGGCCTCGATGTCGTCGACGAAGACCACGCCGGCCGCTTCGAAGGCGGCCACCACGGAGGCGTTGTGAACGATCTGGTGATAGCAGTAGACGGGGGGCGAGAACACCCGGGTCATCCAGGTGAGGGCCTTGATGGCCATCTCCACGCCGGCGCAGAACCCGCGCGGTTCGGCCAGCAGCACCTTCTGCACCATGGCGGCCATGGTAGGGAGGCTTCGCCCCGAACCCAGCCCTATCCTGCCTGCGTGCCCGTGAGGCACTCGCCTCCCCAGCCGCTCATCGAGAACGGCCGTGAGCCGCCTACCCGTCGTGGCCGTGGTCGGGCGCCCCAACGTGGGCAAATCGACCCTGGTGAACCGGATCCTGCGGCGCCGCGCCGCCGTTGTCGAGGAGAAGCCGGGCGTGACCCGCGATCGCAAGGAGTTCATCGCGGAGTGGGCCGGGCGGCACTTCCTCTTGGTGGACACCGGCGGCTGGGCCGTCAAGGGGGACGACCTGGTCGCGGGCATCCGCCACCAGGCGGAGGCCGCCCTGAGCGCCGCCGATGTCGTGGTCTTCGTGGCCGACGCGATCACGCCTCACACCGAGGACGATCTCGCGGTGGCCCGCCTGGTGCAGGCATCCGGGCTGCCGACGGTGCTGGCGGCCAACAAGGCCGACGGTCCCGGAGTCGACCTCGAGGTCGGCGGCCTGTGGGCTCTCGGCCTGGGGGAACCCAGGCCCATCAGCGCTCTCCACGGGCGAGGCACCGGCGACCTCCTCGACGAGATCGTGGCTCTCCTGCCCCCGAGTGACGCCGCCCCCGCCGAGGACCGGGTGCCCACCCTGGCGATACTCGGCCGGCCCAACGTGGGCAAGTCCACGCTGCTGAACCGCCTCCTCGGACAGGAGCGCGTCCTGGTGTCACCGAAGCCGGGGACGACCCGGGACCCGATAGACGTCGTGGTGGACCTCGGAGGAGAGGCCTTCCGGGTCTGGGACACGGCCGGGATCCGGCGCGCCTCGCGAGTCGAGGAGGCCACCGAGTACTTCTCGGTGCTGAGGGCCCGGGAGGCCCTGGCCCAGGCCGACGTAGCCCTGCTGGTCGTCGACGCCACGGCAGCCATCACCCATCAGGACCAGCGCCTGGCCGAGGAGATCGCCGAGGCCGGGGTAGGCCTGATCGTGCTCCTCAACAAGTGGGATGCTGCCGACCCGGAGGCCAAGGAGATCGCGGAGGACGGGGCCGATGACCGCCTCGGGTTCGTCGATTGGGCACCGGTCCTGCGCATCTCGGCGCTGCGCGGCGCCCGGCTGCACCGGCTACCGGCCGCCGTCCGGGCGGTGCTCGAGGCCCGCCGCACCCGGCTGCCGACGCCCGAGCTGAACCGGCGCCTGCGCGACTGGCAGGAAGCCCACCCCGCCCCGCCCCGCCGCGGCCGGCGTCCGCGCATCATGTATGCGGTGCAGGCAGGCATCGAGCCCCCCACGTTCGTGCTCTTCGGCCGCGGCGAGATAGGCCCCGACTACCTGCGGTTCCTGGAGAACCGACTGCGCGCCGAGTACGAGTTCACCGGCACCCCGCTGCGCCTGGTCACCCGCTCGGGACGGAGAGGGGAGGACGGGTCCGGGCGCCGATCTGTCGGGGCGGCCGGACGGTAGACTGCGGCGGTCCCGGGCTGTGGCGCAGCTTGGTTAGCGCGCTTGACTGGGGGTCAAGAGGTCGCCGGTTCGAATCCGGCCAGCCCGACTGGATCCCGGCCTGCCGACCGGGCTTCCTCGGCAGCGGTGCCGAGTTCGAGGCCGGGCCGAGGTCCTGCGGCGTGCGGGACCAAGGTGCGGGGCCGGTTTCGCCGCCGGCCGCTCACAATCGGGCCAGAATGCATCCTGCGCACTCGAAGGAGAGTCGATGACGGCGTATGGAGTGGTAGGGGCCGGGCGCCAGGGCACCGCGGCGGCGTACGACCTGGCCCGGCACGGCGGGGCCACCCGCCTGATGCTCGCCGACCAGGATGGGGCGGTGGCCCGGCGGGCGGCGGATCGGGTGAACCGCCTTCTCGGGACCGGAGTCCGCCGAGGCGGTCGAACTCGACGTCGCCGATCGCCGGGCGCTGGCCAAGTTCCTGACACCGCTGGACGTCTGCCTCTTCGCCGTCCCCTACGCCTTCCTGCTCCCGTGCACCCGGGCGGCCATCGCCTCCGGCACCGGCATGGTGGACCTGGGCGGGCACACGGATACGGTCATCGCCCAGTTGGCGCTGCACCCGGAGGCCCGCCAGGCGGGCGTCGCCGTCGTCCCCGACTGCGGCATGGGGCCGGGCATGAACAACACCCTCGGGCTCTACGCCATGGAGCTCCTGCAGGCGCGGGGCGCCGTCCCCCGTCACATCCGGCTGTGGGACGGCGGCCTGCCGCAGGATCGCTCGCAGCCCTGGGGCTACCGGCTCTGCTTCAACCTCGAAGGGCTCACCAACGAGTACGACGGCGAGGCGGTGATGATCAGGGAAGGCCGCATCGTCCACATCGAGACCCTGACCGAGTTGGAGCTCATCGACTTCGACGAGCTGGGCACCCTCGAGGCCTTCGTGACCTCGGGCGGGACCTCCACGGTGCCCTTTGCCTTCGAGGGCGTCCTGGAGACCTACGACAACAAGACGGTCCGCTACCCGGGCCACCTGGAGGCCTTCAAGGCCTTCAAGGACCTCGGGCTCTTCGGCCGCGACCCGGTGCGAGTGGGGAAGGTCGAGGTGCGCCCTCGCGACTTCTACCACGCGCTCCTCGGGCCCATGATCGAGTCGGAGGGCCTGATGGACGTATGCGTGCTCCGAGCGCGGGCCGAGGGCGAGCTCGACGGGAAGCCCATCACGGTCACCGTAGACATGGTGGATCGCCACGACCCGGCCACCGGGTTCGCCGCCATGGAGCGGCTGACCGGATGGCACGCGGCCATGATGGCGGCCCTCATCGCGGCCGGTGAGGTGCCCTCCGGGGTCCACTCCCTGGAGAAGGCGGTGCCCGCCACTCGCTTCATGCAGGAGGTCCGCCGCCGCGGGCTCTCCTTCTCCGAGCGCTGGGCCTAGACGCGGGGCGGACTAGCCTCAGCGGGTCACGGTCCGCGGCCGCGCAAGAGGAGCTCCGCCCATGCGCTTGACGGTGGCCATGCTCGCCGACTCCGCCCAGGTGGCGGGCGGGAAGCTCTACGTGCTCGGGGGCGCCTTCGACACCATCAACGCCCGAGCCTTCCCCGCCCTGGTGCGCAGCCTGTCGGTGGTGCTGGTCGCCGAGATCGAGCCGGCCGAGCGCAATCGGGACCTGGCGATCGCCATCCGCCTGCTCGATGAGGACGGCGCGGCGCTCGGGGTCGAATCGAAAGGGCTGATGCGGGTGGGGGAGCCATCGTCCCTCCCGGCCGGCGCGTCGAGCCTGGTCCCGCTGGTCGCCTCCTTTCTCGGGGTGCGGTTCCCCACGGCCGGGGGCTACGTCTTCGTCGTCCAGCACGAGAGCGCCGAGCTGGGCCGCATCTCCTTTCGGGTGCGGGAGGCAAGATGACCGGCCCAATCCTGACCATCCCCAACGTCATCTCGGCGGTGCGGGTGGCGATGGTCCCCTTGTTCCTGTGGCTGTTGTTCGGAGCCGACGCACCCCTCGCCGCCGGTCTCCTGCTGGGGGGCATCGGCGCCACCGACTGGATCGACGGCTTCCTGGCCCGTCGCCTGGGCCAGGTCTCCGAACTCGGGAAGCTGCTCGATCCCGTCGCCGACCGCCTGGCCATCACCGCCGCGGTGATCGGCGGATGGGTGGCCGGGGCGCTTCCCTGGCCGATAGCACTGGCCCTCGTGGTGAGAGAGGGCCTCATCGGCGTCGGCGCCCTGTTCGCCTGGCGGTGGGGAGTGCGGGTCGAGGTCCGCTTCCTGGGGAAGGTCGCCACCTTCGGGCTCTACTCGGCGATCGGCTCATTCTTGGTGTACGCCGGCTTCGACCATCCCTTCTTCCTATGGTGGGGCTGGGCGGTCGCGATCCCCGGCCTGATCCTCTACTACCTGGTAGGAGTCCAGTACTTCCTGGACATGTTGAGGATGCGGCGGCAGGCCGCCCCGGTATCCTCCGGTTGACAGCGATCAGGAGGAGTGGGTGAACGTCCCCGAGGACCGCCGTTACACCGAAGAGCACGAGTGGGCGCTGGCGGAGGACGGGCGGGTCCGGATCGGCATCACCGACTACGCCCAGGAGCAGCTGGGCGAGGTCGTCTTCGTGACCCTGCCCAAGGTTGATCGCCGGGTGCAGGCCGGGGAGACCGTGGCGGAGGTGGACTCGACCAAGTCGGTCGCGGAGGTGTACGCCCCTCTCAGCGGGAGGGTCGTGGCCGCCAACGACGCCCTCGCCGGAGCCCCCGAGCTGGTCAACCGCGACCCCTACGGGGAGGGTTGGTTCATCCTGCTCGAGGCCGACGACCCCTCGACGCTCGACGGTCTCCTGGACGCGGCCGCCTACCGGGCGCTCGTCGGGTAGAGCCGTAGTCGAGGCCCCTCGACCCCGGGCCCGGTTTCATCGCCGGCACTACCATTCCGGGAATGGACCCACGCGACGAGACTCCCGACGAGCGAGCCGGCGGCGCGGTGGACAAGCAGTCCGACTCGACCCTCACCTACGACCCGGTGGACGAGTCCCGGCGTGTGCGGGCGCGCGAAGCCGCAGCGGGCATCCCCGGTCTGGAAGGCTTTGGGCTGGTGGTGACCGACGGGCCGCACGAGGGCACTCATTGGATGCTCTCCCCGGGCCGCAACGAGGCCGGGCGCAACGTCGAAGCCGTGCTCTTCCTGGACGACATCACGGTCTCCCGCCATCACGCCGCCTTCCTGTGCGAGGCAGGCCGCCTCTGGCTCGAGGACCTGGGCTCCACCAACGGGACATACGTCAACGGCAAGCGGGCGGACCGGGCGGAGCTGTCTCCCGGCGACGAGGTGATCATCGGGCGCTTCCATCTCGTCGTGGCGCGTGGGGCATGAGCGACGGTCGGGCGCTGGGCATTGGGGAAGTGATCGCCCTCCTGCAGGAGGAGTTCCCCGACATCACCATCTCCAAGCTTCGCTTCCTGGAGAGCCAGGGGCTGCTCCGACCCAGCCGCAGCCCGTCCGGCTACCGCCAGTTCCGCTCCGCCGATGTCGAGCGCGCCCGCTACGTGCTGCGGCAGCAGCGCGACCACTTCCTGCCCCTCAAGGTCATCAAGGCCAAGTTGAGCGCCTGGGAGCACGGAGAGGAGCCGACCCTGTCCCCGGCTGCCGGCCCGCCGCCCGACGCCTACTTCGCCGGGGGCAAGGTACGGATGTCGGCCGAGGAGTTGGCTCGCACCGCGGGGGTGCCCGCGGAGTTCATCCACACGCCTGGTCCAGCACGGGATCCTCGATCCGCGGCACGATGCCCAGGGTGAGCAGGAGTTCACCGAGGACGACACGGCGCTGGCCCGCGCGGCCAACCGCCTCGTGGCGCGGGGCCTGGAGCCCCGGCACGTGAAGTCCCTGCGCCTGGCCTCGAACCGGGAGACCGACTTGCTCGCCCAACTCGCCGCCCCGCTGCTGCGCCACCGTACCCCCGCCAGCCGCCGACAGGCGGCCGAGATCCTGGCCGACTGTGCTCAGGCGGCCCGGGAACTGCAGGACGCCGCCGTACGAGCCCAGCTCCGGGGACTGCTCGAGGGCTGACAATGGGGACCTTCGCCGCCGTGGCACTCACGCTGGCCCTGGCCTCCCCGGCGCGCCCTGGCGCCGCCGACCACGCCTCTTCCCCCGCTGCCCATCGCCGCGTTCCCCGACTACGAGCCGCCCGCTCTCGGCGCCGCGGCCTGGGCCCTCTACTCGGTCGACCAGGGGGCGACCATCTGGGGGAGTGCCGCCGAACGCAGGTTCGCCCCCCGGCCTCGCTGACCAAGCTGATGACCGCCCTCCTCGTCGTCGAGGCGGGCACGGACCCGGCCACTGAGGTGACCATCAGCGCCGCGGCGGCGGCCGAGCCCATCGGCTACGTAGGCCAGTTGAAGCTCTACGAAGGTGAGGTATGGCTCCTGGAGGACCTGCTCACCGAGATGCTCATCTACTCCGACAACGGCGCCGCGGTCGCCCTGGCCGAGCAGGTGGCCGGCTCGGTGGACGCCTTCGTCGAACTGATGAACCAGCGGGCAGCCGAGCTGGGGATGACCAGCACGAACTTCGAGAATCCGAACGGTCTCGACGAGACCGGCCACGTATCGTCGGCCCAGGACCTGATCCGCCTGGGGGCGGCCGTCCTGGCGGAGCCCCGCATCACCCGCATCACCAGGGTGAAGTACGCCACCTTCACCCCCAACGGCCGGGTCATGGAGGTCAAGAACACCAACCGCCTCCTGGGGACCTTCCCCGGCATCTTCGGGCTGAAGACGGGGGACACGCTGACCGCCGGCAGAGTGCCTGCTCTCCTACGGCTCTTTTCCCCGCGGCGACTTCCTCGCAGTGGTCATGGGCACCGACGACCACATGCGAGACACCCGAGCCCTCATGGCCTACGCCCTGCGCACCCTGGGGCCCAAGGACTACTTCTACTCGGCGGGAGCGGACCTCCCCGCCCTCGCCGAATGGCCGGCTTGGCTGCTGTCTCGCATCGACGCCGCCGGTCCCCTGGACGACGGCCAGCGGCCCGGTGTCCCCGCCCGCCTCAGCCCGGCAGAGCGTGAACTGGCTGCCGCACTGGGCGACCTGCTCCCCCGCGTTCTCGGTGGAGGAGGGGACCGGTGAGCGTCATCGCCCGGGCGGTCTCCGCCCAGACCCTGCAGACGCGGGTCGCCGAGTTGGCCGCCTCGATCGGTGCCGACTTCGAAGGCAAGGAGCCGGTCCTCCTCGGGGTCCTGCAGGGCGCCGTGCCCTTCCTGGCCGACCTGAGCCGTCACCTCTCCCCCCGGGTGGACATCGACTTCCTGAGCCTCACCCGCTTCGGCTCGGAGGGGCGGGTGGCCATCTCGGTGGACACGGCCACCCCCATCTCCGGGCGGCACGTGCTCATCGTCGAGGACATCGTGGACACCGGCCTCACCCTCGCCTACCTCTTGAGCCTCCTCGAGACGAGGGGCCCGGCCTCGCTGACCACCGTGACCCTGCTCGACAAGCGCAGCCAGCGCATCGTCGACGTGCCCCTTCGCTACCGAGGCTTCGAGGTGGGGAACGAGTTCCTGCTCGGCTACGGCCTGGATTGGGATGGGCGCTACCGCAACCTGCCGGACCTGTGGGCGGTCATCGACCTGGCCGCCTTCCGGCAGGAGCCGGCCGCGGCCACCCAGGACCTGTTCGGCGACGGCGGTGATAAGGTGAGCGTATGACCGACGGCGTCCCCGTTGAGCTGGTCGGGGTGCGCATCGAGCTCCCCAGCAACCAGCCGATCGTCCTCCTCAAGGAGGTCGGCGGCACCCGTTACCTGCCGATTTGGATCGGGGCGGGTGAGGCCACCGCGATCGCCTTCGCCCTCGAGGGGGTACAGCCGCAGCGGCCGCTCACTCACGACCTCCTCAAGCTCTCAGTGGAGGCCCTCGAGGCCGAAGTCCGCCGGGTGGTGGTCACCGAGATGCGCGATGGCATCTACTACGCCGACCTCGTGTTCTCCCGCGACGGGGAGGAGGTCACCGTCTCCTCGCGGCCTTCCGACGCCATCGCCCTCGCCGCCCGCACCGGCTCGCCCATCTTCGTGTCGCCCCGCGTCCTCGAGGAGTCGGGAGTCGAGATCCGCGACGAGGACGAAGAGGACGAGGTAGCGCGTTTCCGCAGCTTCCTCGATTCGGTCAAGCCGGAGGACTTCGAAGCGACCTGAGAGGCGCCGTCGCCGGCGGGGGGGAGGCGCTCGGTTGCGCCGGGTTGACCCGGGTTTTCCACAGGGGTTGTTGACAACCCCCGGTCGCGCCCTCTAGTTTCACGGCCGTAGTTCCAGGTCCGGGAATTACCCTGGTGTAAGCTCTCGGGGAGGTGAGCCACGCCGTGAGTGAGGAACAGGGCTACCGAGCCCCGCAGGTGTGCAAGATCGTCGGCATCACCTACCGACAACTCGACTACTGGGCGCGCACCGCGTTGCTGACCCCGTCGCTCCGCCAGGCGCACGGCTCGGGATCCCAGCGGGTCTACTCGTTCCGGGACATCGTCCAGCTACGAGTGGTCAAGCGCCTGTTGGATGCGGGCATGAGCCTCAAGCGAATCCGCCAGGCGGTGGAGATACTCCGCGACCAACTCCACAGCGAGCGCCCCCTCACCGACGTCACTCTCCTCTCCGACGGCTCGACCATCTACGCGGCCCACAGTGCCGACGAGGTCGTGGACGTCTTCCGCCGCGGCCAGGGGGTCTTCGGCATCGCAGTGGGGCCGGTCCAGGAGGAGCTCGAGGGCGAACTGCACCGGCTGTTCCCCGAGCCCCCGGCCGCGGCAGCCAACCTCCCCGTGGAAGCGTGACTCGTCCGCCCGACACCGACGACTTCGCCTCCCCGGCAGACGCCGTCGATTTCGCTCACTACAGCGAGGAGCAGTTCGCCCGCCTGCTGGACTTCTACGCCATCGACTGGGAGTACGAGCCCCGGTCCTTCCCCATCGAGTTCGACGACGCCGGTGCCCCCACCGGCTACTTCACCCCGGACTTCTACCTGCCGGATGAGAACCTGTTCATCGAGATAACCACGATGAGCCAGAAGCTGGTGACCAAGAAGAATCACAAGGTGCGCCGTCTCCGGTCCCTCTATCCGGAAGTGCGCTGCAAGATCTTCTACCAGCGCGACTACCTGCACCTGCTGGTCAAGTACGGCCTGGAGCCGGGCGAAGCCACCGGCGACCCGGTGCTGCCCACCCGCCTGCCCGGCCCTCCCCAGGTCGTCAACCTCGGTGACGCCGAGTCGGGCTGACCGGCTCCGGGCCCCCTCAGCCGCTCCCACTAATCTCCGGCCTGTGAGAGCGCCCTCCGGCACTTCGGGCCGTGCCTTCCTCCGGACGGTTCGCGCGACCGGCCCCCGAGGCACGCGAGCCGTTGGAGGGCGCTGAGTGGACTTCACCCCGCACACCCCGGCCGACGTCGAGCGGATGCTCGCGACCCTGGGGCTGGCATCCTGCGCGGACCTGTTCTCCCACCTGCCAGCAAGCGGTGAGGCTCCGCCGTCCGCTCGACCTGCCCGGCCCGCTGGCCGAGGCGGAAGTGATGAAGCGCCTCGAAGCCCTGGCCGGGCGCAATCGGGCGGACCTGGTCTGCTTCGCCGGAGGGGGCATCTACGACCACTACCTGCCGCCGGTGGTCCGCGCCCTCACCATGCGCCCCGAATTCGTCACCTCGTACACCCCCTACCAGAGCGAGGTCTCCCAGGGCGTCCTCCAGGCTCTCTTCGAGTACCAGTCGATGGTGGCCGCCATCACCGGGCTGCCGGTCGCCAACGCCTCCCTGTACGACGGGGCGACGGCCGCCCTCGAGGCGGCCAACCTCGCCGTCGGCGCCACGGGCCGCCGGGGCCTCTGGGTGTCCCGAGGGCTCGCTCCGCAGGCGCGCCGGGTGCTGGCCACCTTCGCCAGGGCCCGAGGCCTCGAGCTCGTGGAGCATGCCCTCGCCGACGGCCGCACCGCGTGGGATTCGAGCGCGGCGCCCGAGCCCGCGGTGGTCATGTTCGCCCAGCCCAACTACCTGGGCATCGTCGAGGACTACGACGCCGCAGTGGGCTTGGCACGGAGCACAGGGGCGCTGGCCGCCGCTTCGGTCGATCCCATGCTGCTCGGGGTGCTCCGCTCCCCGGGGGCCGCCGGCTGCGACATCGCCTTCGGGGAGGGCCAGCCGCTGGGGAGCCCGCTCTCGTTCGGCGGGCCCGGCCTCGGCATCATGGCGACCTCAGCCGCCCTCATGCGGAGGATACCGGGACGCCTGGTGGGACGTACCCACGACGAGCTGGGCCGCATCGGCTACACCCTGACGCTGCGCACCCGGGAGCAGGACATCCGCCGGGAGAAGGCCTCGTCGAACATCTGCACCAACGAGGGCCTCAACGCCCTCGCTGCCGCCGTCCACCTTGCCTGGCTGGGGCCGGAGGGCCTGGCCGAGACCGGCCGGCAGAGCGTGCAAAGGGCCCACTACCTGGAGGAGCGCCTGAGGCCCGCCCGCGGAGTGCGTCTCGCCGTGGGAGCGCCGTTCGCCCGCGAGTTCCCCCTCCTGCTGCCCGTTGATCCCCAGCGGGTGATCCGCGCTATGGCCGAGCGCGGCTACCTGGCCGGCATCGACCTCTCCGCCGACTACCCCGAGCTCCCCAACGCGCTCCTGGTGGCCGTCACCGAGCAGCGCACCCGGGAGGAGCTGGACGGCTACGCCGCCGCCCTGGCCGAGGTGGTGGCCGATGCCTGAGCCCGGCGGCCGCGCCTCCGCTGCCCCTCTGGTCGGGGGAGCCACCGAGCCCACGCTGGCCGCCCTGTCCTCGCCCGGACGCCGGGCCTGGTCGCTGCCCGCACTCGACGTCCCGGCACGGGCGCTCGAGCTGCCTGAGGCCGCCGACGGCCTTCCCGCCCTGCCCGAGGTGAGCGAGCGGGACCTGGTGGCCCACTTCACCCGTCTGGCCCACCGCAACTTCGGCGTGGACCTCGGTGCCTACCCGCTGGGCTCCTGCACCATGAAGTACAACCCGAAGGTGGCCGACTGGGCGGCGGAGCGACCCGGCTTCACTCGGCTCCACCCGGCGACGCCGGCGGCCTTCTCCCAGGGGGCCCTCGCGCGTCCTGCTCGAAGCCGAGCGCTTCCTGTGCGAGCTGACCGGGATGGCCCGGGCCACCTTCCAGCCGCCCGCCGGGGCCGCCGGGGAGCTGACCGGGCTCCTGATCATGCGGGCCCACCACGCCGCCCGGGGCAACCCCCGCACCCGGGTGATCATCCCCGACTCGGCCCACGGCACCAACCCGGCCTCCGTCGCCCTGGCCGGCTACGAGGTGGTGCCCGTGCCCAGCAACCCCCGGGGCATGGTGGACCTGGCGGCCCTCCGCCGCCTGGTGGACACCGATGTCGCCGGGCTCATGCTCACCAACCCCAACACCCTGGGCCTCTTCGAGGAGGACATCTGCGAGATCGCCCGCGTGGTGCACGAAGCCGGGGGCCTGGTGTACTACGACGGCGCCAACCTGAACGCCATCCTCGGGGTGGCCCGCCCGGGTGACATGGGATTCGACATCGTGCATTCCAATCTGCACAAGACCTTCGCCACCCCGCACGGCGGGGGCGGCCCCGGCTCCGGCCCCGTGGCCGTGGTGGCCTCCCTGGCCCGCTACCTCCCCGGCCCCCTGCCGGCGGAACGAGCCGACGGCTCCCTGGGCTGGGAGATGCCGGAGGCCTCCATCGGCCAGGTGCACGGGCACCACGGCAACTTCCTGGTGGTGGTGCGGGCCCTGGCCTACATGCTCGCCCTGGGCGGGGAGGGCCTGCGACGGGTGGCCGAGCGCTCGGTGCTCAACGCCCGGTACCTGGCGTCGCTGATCGCCGCCGAATACGACATCCCCTTCCCCGAGCCGTGCATGCACGAGTTCGTCGCCTCGGCCACCCGCCTCAAGCGGGAGACGGGCGTACGCGCCGCCGACGTCGCCAAGGCCCTCCTCGACCGGGGGTTCCATGCCCCCACCATGTACTTCCCGCTGATCGTGGACGAGGCCCTCATGGTGGAACCCACCGAAACCGAGTCGCCGGAGACGCTGGAGGCGCTGGCCGGCGCCCTGCTCGGCGATAGCCGAAGAGGCCCGGCACGACCCGGCCGCGGCCCACGCCCATCCGCGGGAGACCCCGGTGGCGCGGCTCGACGATGCCTCGGCCGCCCGCCGCCCCATCCTGACCTGGTTCACCGAGGCGCCATGAATCGCGGCGTGGGGATCGACGTCGGCGGCTCCGGGATCAAGGGGGCTGTCATCGACCTGGCGACGGGGGCGGTCGTCGGGAAACGGCGCAGGGTGGCTACGCCCAGCCCGTCGACGCCGCGGGCAGTGGCCAACTCGGTGGCCCGCCTGACGGCCCGGCTGGACTGGCACGGCCCCCTGGGTTGCACGGTGCCCTGCGTGGTGCAGAACGGCGTGGTGGCCACGGCCGCCAACGTCGACCACTCCTGGATAGGCACCGACGGGGCCGCTCTCATCTCAGCCGCGACCGGGCTCTCCACCACCCTCCTCAACGACGGCGACGCCGCCGGCATCGCGGAGATGCGCCTGGGGGCGGGCCGCGGGCGGAAAGGGGTGGTGCTCACACTCACCTTCGGCACCGGCATCGGCAGTGCCCTGTTCATCGACGGCCGGCTCGTGCCCAACACCGAGCTGGGCCATCTGGTCATGTGGGGCGGCAGCGCCGAGCACCGGGCGGCGGCGAGCGCCAAGACGGCCGAGGGCCTCACCTGGTCGAAGTGGGCCAAGCGCGTGGACAAGTACCTGGCCTACGTGGAGAACCTCTTCTGGCCCGACCTGCTGATCGTCGGTGGGGGAGTGAGCCGGGCCCATCAGAAGTGGCTCCCCCTGCTGCACGCCCGAGCCGAGATCATCCCGGCGCACTTCCGCAACAACGCGGGAATCATCGGCGCCGCCCTGGCGGCCTCCCAAGCAGTCACCCCGTGAGCACCACCGAGTACCTGACCGCCGCCGACGGGACCCAGCTCATGCTGCGGTCGTGGCCCCACCCTGCCGAGCGCCGCGCCTCGATGCTCATCGTCCACGGGCTGGGGGAGCACTCCGGGCGCTACGAGCACGTCGGCGCCCACTTCGCCGCCGCCGGCCTCGCGGTCTCGGCCCTCGACCTGCGGGGCTTCGGCGGGTCCGGCGGCAAGCGGGCCTTCGTCCGCTCCTTCGCTGAGTACCTCGAGGACCTGGAGCAGCCGGTGGAGCGCATGCTCGCCAACCCGGCGCCCACCGTCCTGTACGGCCACTCGCTGGGCGGCTTGGTCGCCCTCGCCTACGCCCTGTGGGGCCGGCGCGCCCCCGACCACCTGGTTCTCTCCGCCCCCGCCCTCGACGCGACGATCCCCGGCTGGAAGCGGGTGGCGGCGCGTGCGCTCGGCCGCCTCGCGCCGGGTGCCGCCCTGCCCAACGACCTCCGCGGTGATCAGCTGTCGGCCGACCCGGCGGTCGGGGAGGCCTACTTCGCCGACCCGCTGGTGGTCACCCGCACCACGGCGGCTCTCGGGGCGCAGTGGCTGCGGGCAATGGCCAAGGTCCGGGAGTCCCTGGCTCATCTCACCGTGCCGGCCCTGGTCATCCACGGCGCCCAAGACACCCTGGTGCCGCCCTCGATCAGCGAGCCGCTGGCCGCGATACCCGGGGTGACCAGGGTCGTCCTCCCCGGCCTGCGCCACGAGTGCCACAACGAGGCCGGCGGCCGGGTCGCCCTGGCGGAGATCGAGCGCTGGATCGACCGCCAACTGGCGGCGACGGCCTAGGAGGCCGGGTAGCCGGCCAGCACCCGCTCGCGGACCTCCTCGCAGCGTCTGCGCATCGCAGAAGGAGGCGTCCACCGCCCGCAGGGTGGCCGCCCGCAGGTCGGCCACGGTGAACCCGTGGTGGGCTGCCGCCAGGCCGAACTCCTTGGTCATCGAGGTGTCGCTCATCAGGCGGTTGTCGGTGTTGAGGGTGACAGCGAACCCGGCGCGGTGCAGCAGTCCGAGGGGGTGCTCTTCGATGGTGGGGAAGGCCCGGGTGTGCACGTTGGACGAAGGGCACACCTCCAGGGCGATGCCCGCCGAGCGGACCCGCTCCGCCACCGCTCCCACGCCCACCACCCGGCCCTCGCGCACCGTCATGTCCTCCACGAGCCGGACTCCGTGCCCGAGGCGCTCCGCTCCGCAGCCCAGAGCATCGGCGATGCTCGCCACCCCAGCCGCCTCACCGGCGTGGATGGTGAGGTGCAGGCCGGCGGCGCGGGCGATCCGGCAGGCGGCACGGTGGCCCGAGGCGGGGAAGCCCTCTTCGGGCCCGGCCAGGTCGAACGCGACCACCCCACGCGCCGCGTACCCGGCGGCGACCGCGGCCACCTCCTCGGAGTCGCGGTCCTGGCGCAGGGCGTCCACGATCAGGAAGGCGGCGATCCCGGTGGCCCGCCTCCCCATTGCGAGCCCCGCCAGGGCCGCGTCGATCACCCGGGACGGGCTCAGTCCTCGCGCCACGTGCAGCATGGGCGCGAAGCGAACCTCGGCGTACACCGCCCCGTCGGCAGCCAGGTCGAGCACCGCCTCGCAGGCCACCCGCTCCAGGGCCTCCCCGTCCTGCATGACGGCCACGACCTGGCGGAAGGCCTCCAGGTACGCGGTCAGTGATCGCGACTCCCCTTGATAGAACCAGCGGCGCAGGGAGTCGGCGTCCGAAGCCGGCAGGCCCTCGTAGCCTGCCGCCGCGGCCAGGTCCAGGACCGTCTCCGGCCGCAGACCACCATCGAGGTGATCGTGGAGGACCACCTTGGGCAGACGGTGCAGGGTGGCCTGGTCCATTGCGCCGCAGGCTAGTGGCGCGCGGTCACGCCGGCACCGACCACCAGCGCCTCTCCACGGTCTCCTGACCGAACAGGTTCAGGTTGAGGATCTCCCCCGGGACGAACCCCTGGGCCTCGAGGCACCCCTCGAGCAGCAGGCAGCCGAGGAGCACATCGGCCGACACGGGAAGGCCCCGGGCCCGGGCCCGCACCGCCTCGAGCAGCCGGCCGGCCGTGCCCGCGTCCCCCTCCGGGTCGACGGCGAGGGTGACCAGGCGGATGCGGTCCCCCTCCACCACGGCGTCGGCGAAGCCCAGCACTCGGCCGGCCTCCTCCGCCACGATCAACCGACCCTCCAGGGTTCGGCGCCGCAGCGACCCCGGAGAGAAGTCCCGATGCAGCAAGGCCGAAATGGTCGCCGGCTCCAGCAGCCCGGGGTAGGCCGCCCAGTGAGCGGCGTCCGCCACCCGGCCGATGCTTGCCAGATCGCCTCTGGCCGCTCTGCGCACCTGCACGGTAGGCAACCTACACCTCGCGCCGGGCCCGCGGCCGGCCGGTCATCGGTGGCCGACCCCCGCGCTCCGCCGGGCACGCAATGGGATCCCTGGCCCTCGACCTGTGACAACATGGGACCATGGAGACGATGCAGTGAATGCCGCCCAGACCCAGGTGCGGCCGATGGCAGCGGCCGACTGGCCGGCGGTCAAGGCCATCTACGAAGCCGGGATCGCCACCGGGAACGCCACCTTCGAGACCGCCGCTCCGACCTGGGAGGCTTGGGACGCCGGGCACCTCGCCGGCCACCGCCTGGTGGCAGTCGCCGAGGGGAGAGTCATCGGCTGGGCGGCGCTCTCGCCGGTGTCGGAGCGCTGCATCTACGCCGGGGTGGCGGAAGATGGGGTCTACGTGGACCCCGGGGCATGGCGCGGGGAGTGGGGCACCGGCTCCTGGCGGCCCTGGTCGCCGGGGCGGAGGCGGATGGGATCTGGACGGTGCAGGCCGGCATCTTCCCCGAGAACCGCGCCAGTGTCCGCCTGCACCACGGGTGTGGGTTCCGCATCGTGGGCACGCGGCGCCGGATCGGGCGGCATCAGGGGCGCTGGCGCGACACTCTGCTGCTGGAGCGGCGCAGCCCCTTGATCAATTGAGGGATCCCCGGACGGAGGTGGTCCGCGCTGGCGTGGTCGTACCTGGCCCACCGGGGCGGAGGCGCAGCCCCCGGCGCCGGGTCGTCGACGACGCGCCGCGGGCCTGCATTCATGCCCGATCCGCTGGGTGGGCGGTTCCCCGCCCGGGCAGGCCCGGCGGCCGTCGATCAGTCCGGCGCGACTCCTCGTTCCCGGCGCGTGAGGGCGAGCAGGCCGGCACCGCCGATCATGCTGAGCATGCCGAGGAGAATGAGCCCTTCGAACCCCGCACCGGTCAGCGGCAGCTCCTCGGGGGGGATGAACGCGGCGGCTTCGATGGTGAGCGGCGCCACCGCCTCGAGCGAGGCGCCCCCACCCGATTGGCCGAGGGCGTGGATCTCGTGGTTCCCGCCGATGCCGGCGGGAAGGGTGATCTGCGTCGTGAAACGGCCGGCCCCATCCGCGACGATCTCACCGAGGAAGATCGGGTCGGAGGCGAGCCACAGCTCGATGGGGCTGCCCGGGGCGAACCCGGCGCCATCTATCTGGATCTCTCCACCCGCCTGGACGCTGCCGGCGCTCAGCCGCAGCGTGATTCCCTCGACGACGACCGCGATGCCCGAGACCTCTGCCGAGGCGTATCCGGTGGCTCCGCCGTAGGAGGCGGCCAGCTCCGCACCGGCGATGTCCTCGCCGAAGACCTCGAGGGTGGCCACCCCGCCGGACAGGACGGCCGTCCCCAGCGGGGCCCCGTCGGCAGTGAAGTCGACGCTGCCGGTCGCCGAGGCCGGGGACACCGTCGCGGCGAGGGTGAAGACTCCGCCCAGCGGCCCCTGCCCGGGGTCGACTGTGAGCACGAGCGTGGTGGCCTCCACCGGCTCGTCGACGGCGCCGACGATGATCTCCACCTGGCCCGACGAGGGTCCGCAGACCGAATTGCCTTCATATGCGGCCGTGATCGCGTGCTCTCCCAGGCCGAGAGAGGAAGTGTTGAACGCCGTCCCCCCCATCCCGATCCTCACCTCGAGGAGTTCGGCGGCACGCAGGGCGGCCCCATCCTCGAGGAAGGTCACCGTTCCGGTGGGAGTGTCCGCCGGGCAGGTGATGGTTGCGGTGAGAGTGACCTCTTCACCCAAGGTGGGCGAAAGGTCCGAGGCAGCCAGTGAAAGGGTCGAAGGGGCCGGGGACACGGTGACCGCGACCGCGTTGGAGGCCGAGGGGTCGTTGGTGGCGTCTCCCTGGTAGGCCGCGATGATCGAGTGCAGGCCCACACCGAGGCCGGCGATGGCGAGCGCCGCCTCGCCAGACCCGTCCAGGGGCGCCTCACCCAGTTCGGTCTTCCCTTCCAGGAAGACCACGGTGCCGGTGGGCGTGCCATGACTGCCCGACACGGTGGCGGTGAAAGTGATCTGCTCACCAAAGCCGACAGCCGCATCGGAGGCCTGAAGAGTGGCCGTCGAGGGAGTGACCGCCTGGGTCACCACCATGGTGAGGGCCGGCGAGTTCGAGTACTCGTACGAGGAGGGGAGGCAGTTGCCCTCGTTGAAGCTGGAGTCCCGTCCGTAGCCGTACACGCTGTAGGTGCCGGCAGCGAAGGTCCCGGCAGGGAAGGTGATGGTCCCGATCGCCCGGGCCGCTTCCCACCGCACCGCGTTCGGGTACGAGAAGGGGTCGTTCTCGCTGGTAGGCCCATCGACCATGTAGTAGAGGGAGGGGAGGACATTCGGGTCCCCGGCCGCGCAGTCCACCCACACACTCACGGTGATTTCATCGCCGGTGGTGGGGTTCGGCGGGAAGAAGGACACTTCGGGCCACTGGTCCACCGTCACGGTGAGGGAATCGGACGAGCCGTCCTGGGCGGAACTGCCCGAGTAGGTGGCGCTGATCGAGTGGCTGCCGATCCCCAGCCCGGAAGTGGCGAACGCTGCCTTGCCCGAGCCATCGAGGGCCGCCGTGGCTATCGGGTCGCCCCCGTCGTAGAAGGACATCGTCCCGGTGGGAGTAGCCCCGCCGGACGCGACTGTGGCGGTGAAGGTCACCTCGTCCCCGAAACGACTGTCGACATCGGAGGCCTCGAGGCTGGTGGTCGTGGCGTACTTCACGGTGACCGTCGAGGAGCCGGAGACGGAGGGGTTGTAGGCCGAGTCCCCCCGTAGGAGGCGGTGATGGAGTGGACGCCGATGCCCAGCTTGGAAGTGGCCAAGGCCGCCTGGCTGGGTCCGCTCAGGGCGACGCTGCCCAGGCTGCCCCTGCCCGCCTTGGAAGTGACCAACGCTGCCTCGCCGCCGGTCAGGGCGACGCTCCCCAGGCTGCTCCCCCCGTCGAAGAACTCCACAGTGCCGGTGGGCGTGCCCGACCCACCCGAGACGGTAGCGGTGAAGGTGATCTCGTCACCGAAGTGGGGAGTGTCATCTGTGACCGCCAGGGTCGTTGCCGAGGCCGTCTTCTCCTGGCCCACGATCATGGTGAGGGCGGCCGTCCAGGAGTAGTCGTAGGAAGAGGGAAGGCAGTTGCCCGCGTTGTAAGCTGGAGTCCCGTCCGTACCCGGAGACGCTGTATGTGCCGGCCCGCAGGTCGCCCGCGGGAAGGTGATAGTGGCCGTGGCCCGGTTCCCCTCCCAGTGAGTCGTGGAGTAGTAGTTGTTGCGACTGACCGGCCCGCTGACGTAGTAGTAGAAGGACGGCACGATGTTCGGCGCTCCGGCGTCGCAGTCGACCCAGACCGTCACGCTGATGGCGTCGCTGGCCACGGGAGAGCCGGGCGAGTACCCCACCCGGATCGCACCTGCCGCCCCCGCCTGAGGTGCGGGGACCAGGATCAGCGCCGGCGCCACCACCAGGAAGGTGAGGAGCAGAGCGACGAACCGGCGCGGGACCGCGGCATGCAGGTGGGCACAACTGACCTCTCTCTTGCTAGTCGGCGACTCTCTTCGGCAATTCACCCTGCTCATTGAGCACTTCCGGCGCCGCCGCTCAGATGCCGGTGCCGGCCTGTCACCTGAGGAACAGGGCCGGCTGGGGGACCTGCTCGGAGCGTTCCGGGGGCGAATGGAGCGCGACAGGTGGATCGAACAAGCCGCGGAACTGGCCGCGGCCACCGAGCCACCGGCCCGGGGGCCGGCCTTGGCACAGGGCCCCGAGCGACCCCCGGACGCAGCATCAGGAGAACGCGCTGACACTGCATAGTGATGCAGGAGATGCACCAGAATGCAGGAGATGCAGCGGCCCGTCCCACTCTGCTGACCACGAGGGATGTGCAGGGCCTGATCAAGGTCGACAAGTCCACCATCTACCGAATGGCCGAGGCGGGTCGCCTCCCGGCCATAAAGGTGGGCAGGCAATGGCGCTTCCCCGCGGATCGTTCTCTACCACTGGCTCGATCACCGTGGAGCGCAGTTGGCACCCCCGGCTGCCGGGCTGGGCGACCTCATCACATCGGATTCGATGCAGGCGCTCACCAGCCTGCTCGGTGAGCTTCTCGGCGTGATGGTCGTGGTGACCGACATGGCCGGCCGCCCCCTCACCGATGTCGGCAACCCCTGCGGGCTCTTCGCCGCCGCCCACAGCCACCCCGGAGTCCTCGAACGCTGCATCTCCGGCTGGCGCGACATGGCCGACGACCCCGACCTCGAGCCGCAATGGAAGGCGACCCCCTTGGGCTTCCTGTGTGCCCGCACCCTCGTGCGCGTGGGTGCTCAGCTCAAGGGCATGGTGATGGTGGGGGGGCTCGCGCCGGAGGACTGGCCTCCCGCCCCCGCCGAGGTCGAACGCCTGGCGGCGGGGCTCGAAGTGCCCGCCGACCTGCTCTCGGCTCACATCGGCGAAGTCCACCGGCTCAACCGGGAGGAGCAGGATCGGTTGCTGCGGCTGCTGCCGCGGCTCGGGGCCTTCCTGTCCCGCCTCGCCGCCGACGGTGAATTGGTGACGCGGGCCCCGAGCGGCCCGCCGGATGAACCAGGACGAAGGAGCGACCAGTGAAGAAGCTGTTGGTACTGGGGGCCGGCACTGCGGGAACCATGGTGGTCAACAAGCTCCGGCCCCGCCTGGACCCGGGCGAATGGCAGATCACCATCGTCGATCAGATGCCGTGCCACTACTACCAGCCCGGGTTTCTCTTCATCCCCTTCGGCATCTACCGGGCGCAGGACGTCATGAAGCCGCGCCGCGACTTCATCCCGGCCGGAGTGGACATGGACCTCTCGGGCATAGAGGCCATCGACACCGCCCGCCAGCGAGTGGCCCTGGCCGACGGCCGTCACCTCGAGTACGACTACCTCGTCGTGGCCACCGGGACCCAGCCGACGCCTTCGCAGACGCCCGGGCTCGACGGCCCGGCGCTGGGCGACACCGTCCACCACTACTACTCGCTGGAGGGGGCCGTCGCCCTCTACGAGCGGCTCAAGACCTGGGAGGGGGGCCGGCTCGTCATCAACATCATGGAGACCCCCTTCAAGTGCCCGGTGGCTCCCCTCGAGTTCACCTTCCTGGCCGACTGGTGGTTCCACGAGAAGGGGATGCGCGACCGGGTGGAGATCGTCTTCGCCACCCCGCTCGGCGAGGTCTTCACCAAGCCCGTCGCCGCCCGCCACCTCTCCCACCTGCTGGACGAGAAGGGGATCGCCGTCGAAACCGACTTCTACGTCGAGCGCGTCGATGCCGACCGCAACACGCTGGTCTCCTACGACGAGCGGGAGCTCCCCTACGACCTCCTGGTCACCGTGCCGGTGAACATGGGAGCCGGGGTGATCGCCCGCTCCGGGCTCGGCGACGAGCTCAACCACGTGCCGGTGGACAAGGGCACCTTCCTGTCCCCGGAGCACGCCAACATCTTCGCCATCGGGGACGCCGCCGACCTGCCCACCTCCAAGGCAGGGTCCGTGGCCCACTTCGCCGTCGAGGGCTTCGCCGAGAACTTCCCCCGGTACGTGGAGGGCCTGCCCATGCTCGAGCAGTTCGACGGGCACGCCAACTGCTTCATCGAGTCGGGCTTCGGCAAGGGCCTGCTCATCGACTTCAACTACGACACCGAGCCGCTGCCCGGCAAGTACCCGCTGCCGGGCATAGGCCCGTTCTCCCTGCTCCAGGAGACGGTCACCAACCACTGGGGGAAGATGATGTTCCGCTGGGTCTACTGGAACATGCTCCTGCGCGGCCGCGAGCTGCCCCTCCCGGCCGAGATGAGCATGTATGGGAAGGAGCTGAGAGCATGACCACGGCAGTGGCTGAAGACCGCCTGGCCGCGCTGGAGGCCAAGCTCGACGCCGTGTCCCACCAGCTGGACTTCGTGGCCGCCGCCTTGCGCGAGCAAGAACTGCGGCGCGGCATGTGGGACGAGCTCCGGCACGACCTGGCCCCGATGACGGCGGAGGCCATGGAGCGGCTGAGCAGGGAGCTGGACGACGTGCGGGCCTTCGTCGAGCCCTCCGGCCTTCTGCGCATGCTGAAACGGGTGCTGCGCGACCTGCCGTACCTGGAGGCCCTTCTCGACCAGGTGGAGAGCCTGTCGCAGCTCGGGGCCGACCTGTCGCCGCTGGGCCGCGAGGTCCTCACCGCGGCCATGCGGGGCCTCGACGACCTGGAGCAGCGGGGCTACTTCGCCTTCGTCAGGGGTGCCAAGCCCCTTCTCGACCAGGTGGTCGCTTCTCTCGGCCCCGACGAGTTGCGCGCCCTGGGCGAGTCCATGCCCGCCGCGACCCAGGCCCTGAAGGACCTGGCCCACCCGGAGGTGCTGCGCCTGGTCCAGGACCTGGCCCTGGCCCTGCAGCATGCCCCGGCCGAGGACAAGGGCCTGGTCCGTCTGCTGTGGCAAGTCCGCCACCCCCAGGCGCGCCGCGGGCCTGGCCCGCGTCCTCAGCCTGCTCGAGGCCCTCGGCGCCCGGCCCGCGCAAGAGAAGGCCGACCACCACGCCTGACACTCAGAACCACGACAAGGAGAGACACGCACATGCCCACCGCCACCATCGCCGGCCGTGACGTCCACCTCAACGACGAGGGCTTCATGACCGACGCCAACGAGTGGAACGAGGAGATCGCCGCCTTCCTGGCACGCCAGATCGGCATCGACCCGCTCACCGAGGCGCACTGGAAGGTGATCCGCTTCCTGCGCGGCGACTTCGCCGAGCAGGGCGAGACGGCCACCCTGCGCCGGGTGTCCACGCTCGCCGGCGTCCCCACCAAGGAGCTGTACGGGCTGTTCCCCGGCAAGCCGGCGCGGAAGATGGCCTACGTCTCCGGGCTGCCCAAGCCCAAGGGCTGTGTCTAGGACCGGATGGAAGGGAGCCGACCAGTGACCACCGAGAGCCAGGGCTTCATCGCCCCCCAGTTCGACGCCGATCAGGGACGCAAGCTCGCCATCATCTGCTCCAAGGGCACCCTCGACATGGCCTACCCGGGCCTGATCATGGGCAACGGCGCGGCGCAGGAGGGCATCGAGACGCACCTCTTCTTCACCTTCTGGGGCCTGGACATCATCCGCCGCAAGACCGTGGACAAGCTGACCATGACGCCGGTGGGGAACACGGCGATGCGCATCGGGAGCACCTCGCTGGCCATGCCGCAGCTGCTGGGGGCCTTGCCGGGGATGAGCAGCATCGCCAGTTGGATGATGCGAGGGAAGATCGCGGGCCTCGCCGTGCCACCGGTGCACGAGTTCCTCACCCAACTCACAGACGCCGGCGGGCACCTCTGGGCCTGCAGGATGTCGGTGGACATGATGAAGCTCACCAAGGCCGACTTCATCGAGGAGGTCGAAGACATCATCAACGTGTCCGACTTCCTGGATCTCAGCCGGGACGCCCAGATCATCTTCGTCTGACCCGACCTGGGCTCACGGGCCGCCGCGCCGGCGCGGCGGCCCGCCCGCGTCAGGAGGCCGGGGACGCCGCTGCTGCCGGCGACGCGGCCGCCTCCGGGCGCAGGAGCCCCCGGGCCAGCTCCAGCGCCTGGGCGTCGTCCGCCAGGCGGTAGGCCACCGGCCGCTCCACCCAGTCGGCCACCCGCGTGGGCGCCACCCGGTCGTGCTCGACCAGGAGAGCAGCCAGAGTGTCGGTCCAGCACCAAGCCACGGTGGTCTCCCGCAGGGTTCGAAGGCAGCCTCACCGTACCCTCCCCGTCAAGCGCCTCCGACCTGGGCAAACACGCGCGTGTGGTTCACGCGTGATGCGACGACCCCAGCCCGCCGGCCCCGCCGCCGAGCGGCTCTCAGGAGGGCTGCGCGGCCTGGCTCTTCTGGCGCCGGGCCTCCCACCGCCAGGCCATGTAACAGACCACGCCCAGCATGACCTGGAGCAGGAAGGTCAGGGCCCGGAACAGGAGCACGGCGGCCACCACTGCGGATTCGATCTCAGCCGCCTCGCCGGCGATCAGGACGAGGGCGGCCGTCAGGCCCACCTCCACCAGGCCGAGACCGCCCGGAGTGATGGGCACGGCGGTGGCCAGCCGCACGACGGCGAAGGCCCCGAGCGCCTCCGGCCACGAGATCACCTCGGGGCCCACGCCCAGATCGCGCAGGCAGGCGAGCAGAACCCAGAAGATCGACAGGTGACTGATCAGCGTCGCCAGCGTGAGCAAGTGCCATCGCCGGCGGATGATGACCGCGCTGCCCTTCTGGAATCGGGCGAGCCCGTCGTCCCAGCCCCGCACCGGCCCCTTCCGCAGCGGGCGCCGCAGGGCCGAGACGACCTTCCCGCTGATCCTGCCCACCGCCCGGGCGAACCGCTCTCTGGTGGATACCAGGACCAGCACCGCGATCGCCGCGGCCAGGAGGGCTAGGCCGACGGCCGAGGCCGTCAGCAGCAGGGTGTTGGTGGCCCCGCGCAAGGCGAGCAGCAACGCGGCCACGGCAGGCAGGCCGAAGATGACCAGGGCGTTCCACCACCCGGAGAGCACCGACGCCAAGGCGATGTTCCCGGCGCCGTGACCGAAGGAGGAGAGCACGGCGTAGGTGACCCCGATCCCCACGACGCTGCCCGCGGGGACGGTGTTGGTGACCGCGGCGGCGATCTGGCCGGCCAGGAAGGCGTGCCGCACGCGCAGCCCGGGCAGCGACGCCATCATGACCAACTGGTAGCCGAACAGGTTCCACACCGCGAAGCCGACCAGCACGATCGCCTGGATGGCGGTCATGCTCCGCACGGTGGCCCACACCTCGCCGAGGTCGGCCAGGCGGGGGAGCACCCCGACCAGCAGCGCCCAGGCGATGGCCAGCGAGACCACCGCCTGGATGATCCGCTTCGCCCTACCCGACTCCCGCGGGGTCGGCCCCGCCGCTCCGTCCATCAGTGCGACGCTACCCGAGTCCGGCCGGCGACGGGGCCACCGCTGGTGGCATCATGAGGGCATGGGCACCCCCCTCACCGGCCGGCTCCTGGTGGCCGCCCCGCGCCTGGTGGATCCCAACTTCATCAGGGCCGTGGTGCTCGTGTGCCGCCACGACGACGACGGCGCGCTGGGCGTGATCCTGAACCGTCTCACCTCCGTCACCGTCGGCGAGGCCCTGCCGGACTGGGTGGAGCCCTTGGCCCCGCCCAACGTCGTCTTTCTCGGGGGACCGGTGCAGCCCGAGATGGCGGTGGGCCTCGGCCGCCTGCGCCCGGAGCACGCGGGCCGAGCCGAGTCCGAGCAATGGACACCCGTCGATGACCGGCTCGGCCTGGTCAACCTCGGCAGCCCCCCGGCAGAGGAGGTGGCCGTGTTGGACCGCCTGCGTGTCTTCGCCGGCTATGCCGGCTGGTCGGCCGGGCAGCTCGACTTCGAGGTCGCGTCGGGGGATTGGTTCGTGCTCGCCGCCGAGGAGGACGACCCCTTCACCGCCGGGCCCGGCGGCCTATGGCGCCGGGTGCTCCACCGCCAGCGCGGGCCCTTGGCCCTCTTCGCCGATTTCCCGCCCGATCCCTCGCTCAACTGACCGGCGCGGGCGGCGGGCCACCCTCGGGACCACATTCGGGCCGCCGGGCGATGCCGCGGCCTCCGGCCGCGCCGATAGCATCTGCCCATGGCCGATGCCCTGTTCCATCGTGACGGCGACCTCTTCGTCCCCACCGAACTCGCCCGCAGCCCGTGGACCGATCAAGCCCTGCACGGCGGGCCCCCGGCCGCGCTGATCGCCCGGGCAATGGAAGGCATGGACGGGGAGGCCTGGTGGGTGGTCCGTCTCACCATCGACATCATGGGGGAGATACCGGTGGTCCCGCTTCGGCTGGAGACCGGTCTGGACCGGGGAGGACGACGGGTGCAGTTGATCGAGGCGAAGGTGTCCGACCCGGAGGGAGCGACCCTGATGCGGGCCTTCGCCTGGCGGGTGCGGCGCACCGGCCCCTTGCCGCTCCCGCCGCCGGTGGACACGCCACCGCCGATGCCCCCCCTGCCCGAGACCCTGCCGGCCTACCACCGCACCTTCCGGGAGTATGTGGACTTCTTCGGCCATGCCGTGGACAAGCGCTTCGTATCCGGCGGCATCGAGCGGCCGGGCCGGGCCACCATGTGGTTCCGGCTTCGGGTGCCGGTGGTCTTCGGCGAAGCCCCGACGCCCCTGCAAACCCTGATGGCCGTCGTCGACTCCGCCAACGGGATCTCCTGGACGGTCCCCTTCGACCGGTGGCTCTTCCCCAACACCGACATCGGGGTCTACCTGGCCCGGGAGCCGGAAGGGGAGTGGATCGCCCTCGAGGCGGTTTCCCACCTGGACCCCGGCGGGCGCGGCATATCGGACACGGCCCTCTTCGACACCAGGGGGTTCGTCGGCCGGGCCAACCAGGCTCTCTTCGTCGGCCAGCGGGAGTAGCAGTGCCCCTGCGCCCGCGGCCGGCGGGCCGCCACCCCGTTCATAGACACGCGCCGCCGATCAGGAAGCGATCGGCATCCGGGGCCCCGACGAGCTGAGCGGTAGGCCCCTCCCGGCGGCCGACTTCGGCCCCCGGGTACGTCGGCTCTCTCAGGCCCCCGGCCGCACCAGGAAGCGATCCTGCAGGCCTGTCAACTCCGCGGCGCCGATACCCAGCTGCTCGCTCAGGTACCCCGCCACCGACCCATAGCAGTCCGCCGTCCGGTGCAGCAGGGTCTCGATCCACTCGCCCTTGACCCCGGCGAGCCAGTAGGCCGTCTCGGGGCTCATCGGGTGACCCGTGGCCCTCTTCACCGCAGCCATGATCTCGGCGGCCCCCTCCGCCGCCTCGGCGTTGGTCAGCAGGAAGTCCTCAACGATCGCGTCGTGAGTAACTCCCAGCGCTGAGAGGACGAATGCCACGGTTACCCCCGTGCGGTCCTTGCCGCCGGTGCAATGGAAGAGCACTCCTTCTCCCGGTCCGGCTTCCAGGAGGGTGGCGAAGATCGTGCCCATCGACAAGTGATGCTGGACCGGGATGTCGAACACGCCGGTCAGGTTCCACCAATCCGCGACATCCAGCTCGGACAGCCTCCCGGCCTCGAAGCGGCGGAAGATGTCGGCCACCACCTCGTCGTCGGCCAGGGGAGCAGCGACCTTACGGCCGGCCGGCCATTCGTAGGACTGCCGCTGTTGCTCGTAGCGGGAGCGCAGGTCGACCACGATGCGCACGCCCCTGGACTCCAGCGCCCGGCGGTCCCCGTCGCTCATCTCGTGCAGCGACCCCGAGCGGAAAAGACGGCCGGCGGCGACCTGCCGCCCGTCCGCCGTGGGGAGGCCCGCCCAACTCCCGCGCATTCCGGACACGCTCGAGGCGCAGCACACGGTCCATCACGAGGATCCTCCGCCAATTCAGCGACAACGCAGAGTCTGGCAGACCCACGCGGGACCGGGCCGGACCCCTCCCCGTTACCCGCAGCCGTCGGGGCGCACAAGCCATAGGGCCTCGTGCAGCGCCGCCCGCGTGGCGGAGTCCACCGTGCCGGTCGGCGGGAAGGCCGGCCGCCTGTTGGAAGGAACCGAGGGCGCTCACCGTGAGCGCATCGAACACCCCGTTGAAGGGCCGCGGCCCGGGGTCGTAGCCGACGGCCCGCAGCCAGCGCTTGAGCTCACCCACCTCGGGCCCGCGCATCCCCGAAGTGAGGAGCCTTCCGTCCAGGTCCAGGAGCGAGGCCAGGGCCTTCCGCTGGGTGAAGGCGACGATGACCGCCCGGGTCTCCGACCCGACGATCCCGTCGATCTTGATCGCCTGGCTCCTCTGGAAGGCCCGCAGGGCCCGATAGGTGCGCTCACCGAAGATCCCGTCGATGGAACCCACCTGATACCCACGGGTGGCGAGGAACCCCTGCAGTTCGTACACGGCCGCCCCCTGCATCCCCTTCTGGAGGGTGACTCCGGCCTCCAGCAGGTCGGCGAGCGGGGCTGCCTCGCTCCGGGCGCACACCCCGCCTACCCCCGTCTGAGCCAGCAGCAGCGAGGGGTAGGGGTCCACCTTGACGGCGTAGGCGTCGTGGAGCTCGAAGTGCAGGTGAGGGTCGGTGTCCTCGGCGTTGCCGCTGTCGCCTACCCACCCGATCAGCTGGCCCGCCGTGACCCGGGCGCCGGGCACGATGCCCTCGGCGATCCCCCAGGCCAGGCCGTCGTCGGTGCCCGGGGTGTCGTTGTTGAGGTGGATGTACCAGGACCACCACCCGTCGTCGTGCTGCAGGAACACCGAGCAGCATCGGGAGCCGACCCAGCTGACGGTGGCGTCGGCCACCGCGTACACCTCGGTCATCTTGGGAGCCATCACATCGACGCCTTCATGGAGGCGGCTGCAGCCCGCGCGGCAAGCACCGAAGCCGATGTACTCGTCGTCGGCGAAGAGGATGTCCTCCCCGCCACAGGGAAGAGCATCGGGTACTCGACCCGTTCCCCATAGAAGTGGGTAGCGGTGATGGTGCCCGCCGGCGCCGGGGCTGTCTCATCGGCCCCGGCGGGCACCACGCCGGCAAGCGGCACCGCCGCCACCAGAAGGGCTACGCCCCATCGCCGGGCGAACCGGATGGCCATACAGGCTCCATCGGCACGAACCGCCGGGAACCTGACAGGAAACGGCAGCCCGGGCCCGGGGCGCCTACCGGACGCCCTCCCGCCGGCCGATGGCCAGCACCGCGTCGAGAGTATCGGCCCCCGAGGCCGCCTTGTCCTCGCGGTAGGCCTTCACCCGGGCGAAGCGCAAAGCCACCCCGCCCGGGTAGCGGGGGCTGGCCTGCACCCCGTCGAAGGCGACCTCGACCACCAGTTCCGGGCGCACCACCACCACGTGGCCTTCCCGCGCCTCCTCCAGTTGCAGCAGGCGAAGCGTCTGCCACTCGAGCATCTCGTCGGTCAAGCCCTTGAAGGTCTTGCCGAGCATGACAAACCCGCCCCCGGCCGGGATCGCGAGCCCCCAGGTGCAGGTTGGACAGCCACCCCCGACGCCGCCCCGAACCCCACTCGGCGGCCAGCACCACCAGGTCGAGCGTGTGCACCGGCTTCACCTTCAGCCAGGAGGCCCCCCGCCGGCCGGCCTCATAGGTCGCCGCCGGGTCCTTGGCGAGCACCCCTTCGTGGCCCTGCGCCAGCACCCGGCGGTAGAAGGCCGCGGCTCGGGCCGGGCGGTCGGTGACCAGGCGGGGCACCAGGAGCGCGTTTCCGACCACGCCCCCGAGGGCGGCGGCCCGCTCCTCGCCCGGCCGGTCGATGAGGTCTTCCCCGTCGAGGTGCAGGCAGTCGAAGAGGAGCGGGGTCAGCGGGACGTCGAGGCGCTTCTGCTCGGCCTCCCGAGTGCTGCCGAAGCGGCCCATGGTGGCCTGGAAGGGGAGAGGGGTACCGCCCGCGTCCAGCGCCACCGCCTCCCCGTCGAGAATGACGGACTCCACCGGGAGGGCCGCCACCGCCTCGACCACCTCGGGCACCCAGGCGGTTATCTCCCGCAGGCTCCGGGTGTACACCGCCACCCGGCTGCCCTGCCGGTGCACCTGGATCCGAGCCCCGTCCACCTTGGCCTCCAGGGAGACCCGCCCCAGCCGGGCGAGGGCCTCGTCCACCCCCGCGGCGGTCTGGGCCAGCATCGGCAGGAGCGGGCGGAACAGCGTCAGCCGCAAGCGGCGCAGGCCGCCCTCCCCGGCTTCCAGGGCCGTCCGGGCCACTTGGCCCAGGTCGCCGGCCACCATGAGGGCCCGGCGCACCTCCTCGGACGGCAAGCTCGCCGCGGCCGCCACTGCCTCGACGACCAGACCCCCCAGCGCCCCCTGGCGAAGGTCCCGCATGATGAGCGACCGGAGGAACTCCTGCTCGGCCTCCGTGGCCGCCCCCAGCAGCTCCTCCAGCAACCGTGCCCGCTCCCGCTGGCTTCCCGCGCCGGCGACATCCGCTATCCGCCGGAGCAGCCGGTCGGCGTCGCTCAGCGTCAGAAGGGGAGAGAGCGCCGGCGGTGGGGGAGGGGCGGCGCCCAGCATGCTCCAGCCCACGCCGATGCGACCCGCCGGCAACTCGCCGGCCAGGAACGCTGCCCCGACGGACACCTCGGCGGGCTGCATGGCCCGCAGACACCCCGCGAGGAGGCGGACCTTGGCCGTGCGGGAGCTGGTGGCCCGCACCTGCCGCCAGGTATCCGCGAGATCGGCGAGGAGCATCACCCGGAATCTAGGAGGCCCGTGGCGAAAGGAGGCCGCTGACCCGACCGGCTGGCATACTCCCCGGCAGCGACCGGGCAGGGAAGATGCGGAGGGCGTGGCTCGCCTGGACGATGGCCGTCTTGCTCGCGGCCTGCAGCAGCGGCGGAGAGAGCGAGGGGTCAGCGGCACCCACCAGCAGTGCCGCCCTGAACAGCACCCAGGCGTCCACTTCGACCGAGCCGCCGCCCTCGACCACTCAGCCCACCCCAACCACCTCCATCCCAACGACGACTACCAGCCTGCCGGTCTCGCCCGTCATCGTCGTCGACCACACCACCACCGACCTCGGCCTGGTCCCCGCCGAGTGGCTGGAGCGGGCGCGAGAGACCGTCGTGTGGGCCTACGGCTCCACCTCTCACGGCACCCAGCTCTGGGCGGGGGCGGAAGCCATCGCGTCCGATCTGCCCTTCGCCAAGGAGTGGCACGCGGTACCCGCGCCTTCGACAGGCCCGGCCCCGTTGCGGATGGCCTACGACGATGGCTGGCCCTGGGACGCCGCCGCCTTCTACGACACGGCCGCCGCCCTGCTCGCCGATGCCCCCGGGGCGAATGCCTTCCTGTGGTCCTGGTGCAGCGAGCTCTCCGACGAGAGCACCGACGTCGCCGCCTACCTCGCCGCCATGGCCCGGCTCGAGGCCGACTACCCCGACGTCGTCTTCGTCTACATGACCGGCCACACCGACGGGGGCAGCGCCGCCCTGGAAGCCAACAACGGGCTGATCCGCGCCTACGCCGCCGAGCACCGTGCACCCCTCTACGACTTCGCCGACATCGAGTCGTGGGACCCGGCCGGCACCCACTACCCCGACACCGACGACTCCTGCCCCTGGTGCGGCAACTGGTGCGGGGCCCACCCGGGCGATTGCACCGGGCTTCCGCCCGACTGCGCCCACTCGCACCCCTTCAACTGTGTCCTGAAGGGCCGGGCGCTGTGGTGGCTGTCGGCCCGCCTCGCCGGGTGGGACGGCTCCTGAACCCCGGCTCGCGACTCAGGCCAGGATGGGGTCGGGCAGCTCCGGGTCGATGCCGTAGCGGGCGAGGGCGTCGGCCACCCGGGCCGGCTCCACCTTCCCCTCGGCCGCCAGAGCGGACAGCACCGCCACCACCACGTGCCCGGCGTCCACCTCGAAGAAGCGGCGCAGGGCCTGCCGGGTGTCGCTGCGCCCGTAGCCGTCCGTGCCCAGCGGCACGAAGGATCCCGGGACCCAGCGGGCCACCTGGTCCGGGACCATCTTCAGGTAGTCGGTGACCGCCACCACGGGGCCGCCGACGCCGGCGAGCGACCGTGTGATGAACGGCTCGCGCCGGGGCGCGCCCGGGTGGAGCCGGTTCCACCTCTCCACCGACAGCGCCTCCTCGCGCAGTGCCTTGTAGGAGGTCGCGCTCCACAGCTCGGCCCCCACCCCGTAGTGCTCGGCCAGGTCCGATTGGGCCTGCCGCGCGGCGCGGTGCGCAGGACCCGAGAACAGGATCGCCACCCGGTGGGCCAGCCCCTCGGGAGACGGGGCCCATCGGTAGAGCCCGTCCAGGATGCCCTGCTCCACCCCCGGCGGCTTGGGAGGCATGGCGTAGTTCTCGTTGTAGAGGGTGAGGTAGTAGAAGACGTCCTCTCCTTCGCCTCCGTACATCTGGTGCAGGCCGTGCTCCACGATGGTCGCCATCTCATACGCGAAGGCGGGGTCGTAGGCCCGGCACGCAGGCACCACGGAGGCGAGCAGCTGGCTGTGGCCGTCCTGGTGCTGCAGGCCCTCCCCGAGCAGGGTGGTGCGCCCGGCGGTAGCCCCGAGCAGGAAGCCGCGCGCTCGGGCGTCCCCGGCCAGCCAGATCAGGTCGCCGATCCGCTGGAAACCGAACATCGAATAGAACGTGAAGAAGGGGACCATGGGCACGCCGCGGGTGGCGTAAGCGGTGGCGGCGGCGATCCAGGACGCCATCGACCCGGCCTCGGTGATGCCCTCCTCGAGGATCTGACCGTCCTTCGACTCCTTGTAGGAGAGCAGCAGGTGGTGGTCCACCGGTTCGTACAGCTGGCCCTCCGAGGCGTAGATGCGCAGCTCCTTGAACAGCGCGTCCATGCCGAAGGTGCGGCCCTCGTCGGGGACGATGGGCACCACCCGGGGCCCGAAGGCCTCGTCCCGGGCCAGGTTGCGCACCAGGCGGGTGAACGCCATGGTGGTAGACGCCTCCTGGCTCCCCGAGCCCGCGTCGAACTCGGCGAACGGCCCGTGGCCGGGCAGGGTGAGGGGCCGGCGCAGGGCCACCGGCCGGCTGGGGAGCGGGCCATCGAGGGCGCGGCGCTGCGCCAGCAGGTACTGCACCTCCGGGGAATCCAGCGGCGGCCGGTAGTAGGGGGGCGGGCGGCCCTCGGCCAGGGCCTCGTCGGGGACCTCAGCGTGCAGCTCGAGGCGGTCCCGCAAGACCATGAGCTGGTCGTTGCTCAGCTTCTTGATCTGATGGGTGGCGTTGCGGCCCTCCACGTCGGGGCCCAGCGCCCAGCCCTTGATGGTCTTGGTGAGGATCACCACCGGTGCGCCCCGCAGCTCCACTGCCGCCCGGTAGGCGGCGTACACCTTCCGGTAGTCGTGGCCGCCGCGCCGCAGCGCCCAGATCTCGTCGTCGGTCATGTGGGCGACCATGCGGCGCAGCCGCGGGTCCGGGCCGAAGAAGTGCTCCCGCACGTAGGCCCCGTTCTCCGCCTTGAAGCGCTGGTACTCCCCGTCCACTGTGCGGTTCATCTTCTCCAGCAGCACGCCGTCGGCGTCCCGGGCGAGCAGGGGGTCCCAGTTGGCCCCCCAGATGACCTTGATCACGTGCCAGCCGGCGCCGCGGAAGAGCGCCTCCAGCTCCTGGATGATCTTCCCGTTGCCCCGCACGGGACCGTCGAGGCGCTGCAGGTTGCAGTTGACCACCCAGATCAGGTTGTCCAGGCGCTCGCGAGCGGCGAGGGAGATGGACCCGAGCGTCTCCGGCTCGTCCACCTCGCCGTCGCCCAGGAAGCACCACACCCGGGAGTCGGCCGTGTCGTCGAGGCGCCGGTGGTGCAGGTAGCGGTTGAAGCGGGCCTGGTAGATGGAGTTGATGGGACCGAGCCCCATCGACACCGTCGGATACTCCCAGAACCAGGGCATGAGCCGGGGATGGGGGTACGAGGGGAGCCCGCCGCCGCCGATCTCCCGGCGGAACCGGTCCAGCTGCGCTTCCTCGAGCCGGTGCTCGAGGAAGGCCCGGGCGTAGATGCCGGGGGCGGCGTGCCCCTGGATGTACACGTGGTCCCCGGGGCGCCCGTCCTCCTTGCCCCGGAAGAAGTGGTTGAAGCCCACCTCATAGAGGGTGGCCGAGGAGGCGAACGTGGAGAGATGCCCGCCGATGGCCTCGGCCGCCTTGTTGGCCCGGACCACCATGACGGCCGCGTTCCAGCGGATGATGCGGCGGATGCGCTGCTCCAGCTTCTCGTCCCCGGGGAACCAGGCCTCCTGCTCGGGAGGGATGGTGTTGATGTAGGGGGTGCTCACCGAGGCCGGCACCCCGATGTTGCGAGAGCGGGCGTACTCGATGAGCCGGGCCATGAGGAAGCGGGCACGCCCCTCGCCGCCCTCGTCGATGATCTGGGCGAGCGCGTCGAGCCATTCCCCGGTCTCCTCGGGGTCGGCGTCGGGCAGTTGATGGACGAACCCGTCGATGATCATGGCGCAGGCTCCCGCCGCTCGATCTGTGAGCAGGTTACCGAGCGGGGGCACCTAGCCGGAGAGCAGGTCCGCGGTGGCCGCACCCAGGAGTGCCAGCAGGTCGCCCGGGGCGACCTCCACCTGCAGGCCGCGCCGCCCGCCGCTCACGAACACGGTGGCGTGGCTCAGCAGGGTCCGGTCCACCACGACCGGGAGGCGCCGCTTCTGCCCGAACGGGCTGATGCCCCCGATCACGTAGCCGGTGAGCCGTTCCGCGTCGGCCGGGGCGGCCATCTCGGCACGTTTGGCTCCCCGGGCCCGGGCCAGTGCCTTCATCGACAGGAGCCCGCTCACCGGCACCACCGCGACCACCGGCTGCCCGTCGGCCACCGCCACCAGCGTCTTGAAGACGCGCGGCGGGTCCACCCCCAGGACGGCGGCGATCGCTTCCCCGTACGTCCCCTCGGCTTCTTCGACCGGGCCGTACTCGTGCGGGGTGAAGGCCACTCCCGCCCGTTGCAGCGCCGCGGTGGCCGGGGTCGCCGACATCAGCGCTCCGGCCCGCCCGCGTCCAGCGTGCGCCGCAGTTCGAGGAGGTGCCGGACGGGGATGCCGTCCACCCCGTGCAGCGGGATCTCCGGCTTCAGCAGCCGGTCGCGCTCCACCGCCCCGGCGTGGAGCGCCGCCACGTCCCAGCCCCGGCGCTGGTAGAGGCGCAGGGCCGGCGTGTTGTCGTTGGTGACCACCAGCCACAGCCGCTCCCAGCCCCGCCGACGGCCCAATTCCTCGAGCGCCCCGAGCAGGGCACCGCCGGCGCCCCGTCCCGGCGAGTCGGCGGCCAGCAGCACCACCTCGGCTCCGTGCTCGTCCTCACAGAAGGAGAGGGCCCCCACCCGTTCCCCCCTCGCCCAGGCCACCAGGCACGGCAGCAGGGCGGGGCGGTGCAGGCGCCCGAGGACGGCGACGACTTCCGCCCCGAAGTGGCGGCGGCACAACTCGGCCACCCAGGGGCGGTCGCCCTCCTCGGCGGGACGGACCTCCATGCCCACGAGCCTATCGGGTGCCACATTCCCCCGGGAGCAGGCGCCCGGCGGCCCCCCCGTGCCCCAGTGGCGAGCCGGTCAGCGATCGCCTAGATTCTCGCCGAGTCCGGAGCGGGCCTGCGTGGCCGCTCACCGCTCGCACGGAGAGGAACCGGCAGTGGTCGATTCCGGCACCGTCCTCTGGGGCCAGGCCATCGCCTACACCTGCTACGTGATCGGGGCGATGCTCCTGGTGGGGTGGTTCTCCTACCGCGTGACCCGGACCAGGGCCGGCGGGGGAGTGCCCCCGGCTCTCTTCTGGACCTTCTTCGCCCTGCTGGTGGTCTGCGGAGTCAGCCTGCACATCGTCTCCTACAACACCATCCCCTGGAGCCCCACCGACGTGCATCGGGACAGCATCGAGGCCGACAAGACCTTCCTCATCGAGGTCGAGAACCACGAGTTCCTGCTGCCCGAGCTCCCCCTGCAGATCGACTGCCACGACAAGGTGCTCTTCGAGGTCACCTCGCACGACCTGACTTACGGATTCGGCTTGTTCCGGGCCGACGACTCGATGCTGTTCCAGATGCAGGTGCTCCCCGGGCACACCAACGACGTCCTGTGGGAGTTCCAGCGCAACGGCGTCTACACCATCCGCTCCACCGAGTACTCCGGCCCCAGGGGGTACCACATGATCGTGCCCGGCGCGGTCGAGGTCACCGGCTGCCCGGCGGAGGCGTCATGACCGACCGGCAGTGCAGAGGCTCCCGGCCATGACCTTCACCCAGACCCTGCTCGACGGCCACGAGGGCTCCTTCCGGCCGCACACGCTCACGCCCATGCAGAAGCTCACGCTGCGCTACGTGGTGGTGGGCCTGGTGTTCTACGGCTTCGCGGCCATAGAGGGCATGATCATGCGGATCTACCAGATCGAGCCGATCTCGCTCTTCTCGCCCAAGCAGTACTTCGGCATCCTCACCGCCCATCCACTCGTGGGGATATTCGGCTCTTCGTACCTGCTGGTCTTCGGCGCCTTCCTGTTCCTCGTCCCCTTCCTGATGAAGAAGCCGTTGTGGAGTTGGCGGCTGGCCAATTGGACCCTCTGGTTGATCGCCGGCGGGACGATGACCTTCTGGCTCGACGGGTTCATCTCCCACTACGCCCCGCTGTACACCCTCTACTGGCCTCTCCCCGCCGACTTCGAGCAGTTCCACCCGCTCTCGGGGGCGATCTTCATCGCCGGCATCGCCCTGGTCATGGTGGGGACCGCCCTCTTCGTGGTCAACGTGTTCAAGACCATCACCTACACCCCGGCCGGGGAGGAGCGCCAGCCGGGCAGGGCCCTGCTCGCCTCGGCCCTGGGATTCACCGGCCTCGCCAACCTCTTCCGGCGGCCCGAGCGGCGCAAGGAGCACCTGGTCCCCCTGCCGGTGGCCGCCATCGCCCGGGGTTCGGTGGATACCGCCCTCAACGCGGCGGTGATCCTCTTCACCGGGGTGCTGATCCTGGTCTACATGGTCGCCAAGCTCGCCGGCGTCAGCCTCGAGCACAGCGCCATCGACGCCCTGCTCTACAAGAACTGGTTCTGGTGGGGCCTCGACCTGATCGCCGACGGCATGGTGCTCATCTTCGTGGCGGGCACCTGGTACCTGATGGCGATGCTGATCACCGGCAAGCCGTTGTTCATGCAGAACATCGCCCGGGCCGCCCTGCTGCTGGAACTGGTGGTCTCCTGGACCGTCTGGTCGCACCATCTGCTCTCGGACCAGGCCCAGCCGGAGATCCTGAAGATCCTCTCGGGCGAGGCGGTCACCGCCTTCGAGTTGATCACCCAGGGCCTGGCCTTCTTCATCACCCTCGCCACCCTGTGGAGCGCCCGCCCGCTGAAGATGACCAACGAGCTCAAGTTCCTCCTCGGCGGGCTCCTGGGCTTCGCGCTGGCGGTGCCGGCCGGCATCATCCAGGCCGACCTCGGGCTGAACCGCATCCTGCACAACACCCAGTGGGTGGTGGGCCCCCACGTCCACGTGGCCATCCTGGTCGGGCTGACCATGACCCTCTACGCGGCCATCTACAAGCTGCTGCCCATCCTCACCAACGGGGCCAAGCTGTACAGCCAGAAGCTGGCCACCTTCCACTTCTGGGCGCACCTGGTGGGCGGGGTCGGCATGGGGGCGTTCATGGGGATGGCCGGGCTGAAGGGGATGCTGCGCCGCACCATCTACTTCGACGGCGAGTACCTGCCCTTCATGATCCTGGCCGGCATCTGCGGCGCGCTCCTGCTGGCGGCGTTCGCCGCGTTCCTGTACAACATCTTGATGACCGTGGGACTGCGCGGCGCCCTGGGGATCTTCCGGCGCTCCACGCTCGACCCCGACGTGCTGGTGCCCGAGACGAGGCCGTGAGGCCTCGAGCGACCCGGTGGGGGAGAGGGACGTAGGGACAACCCGGCACCGGGACCCGGGTACAGTCGCCGCCATGAGAGTCGAGGCCTATGTCTTCATCACCACCGCCACTCCCCGCGCCACCTGCCGGACGGTCCGGAGCCTCCCCGGTGTGGTCCGGGCCGATGCCCTGTTCGGCAGCCCCGACGTGATCGCGCTCGTCGGGGGAGAGGACATCGCCTCCATGGACGCGGTGATCGACGCCATCGTGGCCCTCCCCGGCGTGGCCGGCACCGACTCGAAGGTGGCCCGCTGGATCGCCGACGAGGGCTGAGCGCCCGGCGGCGCCGTAGCATCCGCCGGTGCGCGAGCGGGGCTGGACCGAGGCGGACGTGCCCTCCCAAGAGGGGCGGGTGTTCGTCGTCACCGGTGCCAACGTGGGCCTCGGCCTCGCGACGTGCCGGGCCCTGGCGGCCCGGGGGGCCCGGGTGGTCATGGCCTGCCGCCGGCCCGAGGCCGGGCAGGAGGCGGCCGCCCGCATCCGGGACCAGATCCCCCGGGCCGCGGTGGAGGTCGAGCCCCTCGACCTGGGCGACCTCTCGTCGGTGAGCGCCTTCGCCACTCGGGCCGCCGACCGGCTGCCCCGGCTCGACTGCCTCGTCAACAACGCCGGGATCATGGGGGTGCCCCGAGCGCTCACCGTCGACGGGTTCGAGCGCCAGTTCGCGGTGAATCACCTGGGCCACTTCGCCCTCACCGGCCGGCTGCTTCCCCTGCTGCTCGCCGCGCCCCGGGGCAGGGTGGTCACCGTCACCAGCGCCACCTACCTGATGGGCCGCATCGACTTCGGCGACCTCCAGGGGGAGAGGCGCTACCGGCGCTGGCGGGCCTACGCGCAGTCCAAGCTGGCCAACCTGCTCTTCGCGGTCGAGCTGGACCGGCGCGCCCGGGCAGCGGCGGCCCCGCTGCTCAGCCTGGCCGCCCATCCCGGGTACGCCGGCACCGGCCTGCAGGTGAGCCCCGAGCGGCGTCTGGGGGCGCCCCTCCGGCGCTTCTGGGCCTGGGCCAATGCCCACGTCGCCCAGGACGCCGCCGGGGGTGCCCTGCCCACCCTGCGGGCCGCCACCGACCCTGCCGCCGAAGGGGCAAGCCTCTACGGGCCCCTAGGGCCGCTCAGAGGGCCCGCCGTGCCCGCCAAGCTCTCCGCTCGGGCCCTCGACCCCGAGGCCGCCAGGCGCCTGTGGGAGGCCTCAGAGACCCTCACCGGCGTCCCCTTCCCCTTCTAGACCGAATGGGGGAGAGGCGGGCCCCTGCCGCTGTGCGGGCACCCGGCAGTCTCTGGATCGACCGGCCGCACTCGGGCTTGTCTCGCCCGACCTCCACACCATCCGAGGACTGCCCCGCCTCGCCATCGGCCCGCTCGCAACCTCCGACCCCGCCCGGCCATAGGGGAGGGGTCACAGACGCCCAGACGGGAAGACCCTCGGTGCTCCCTGTCGCAGCCTTGTCTGTGCGGAACTTGACATAACGTGCATTATGGGCGTCGCCTGCCAGGCGAAGCAGAGGCCTCAACCAGGGCACCAGAGCCTCCGGACGCCCCGCTCAGCCGGCCGCGTTCTTGGACAGCACGGCTCGCGGTTCGACACAGGAGTCCCTCAGCTGCGCCGCCGCCGCGTACAGGTGCTGGAACGCCCGCTTGTACTCCTCCGGCCCGGCACGGCCGCGCAGGTCGCCCTCCACATCGTCGAGGGCGCTCTCCAGCACGTACAGGCGGTCCCGCAGGCGGCACAGGGCGTCGGCGTCCACCAGAGCCTCGCCCGAGTCGAGCGCCATCCGGGCCGCCAGGCACCGGGCCTCGAACGCTCGCTGGCGGTGGCTACGGCGGCAGTAGCGGGCCCGCCGGCCCAGGCCCCCCGAGACGGCAAAGGCACGGCCGCACCAGGCGCAGTGGGCAATCTCGGTTCGTTGCGTCACAGTGACGTAAGTGTACCGGCCACCCGTGCCGGGGCAAGGACCCGGCGCGTCGGGCCCCGGCCCCCATCCACGGGCCATCCGCCTACTCGAGCAGGCTGCGGAGCATCCATGCGGTCTTCTCGTGGATCTGCATGCGCTGGGTGCGCAGGTCCATCGCTCGCCTGGTCGTCAGCCTCCTCTGCCGCCGGGAAGGCACTCCCGCGCCGAGTGGACCACGGCCTCGTGGCCCTTGACCAGGCGCCCGATCAGTCTCGGTGGCCGCCGACGCTCCTTCTGCGGCCGGCCGGCTCGCGCTGCACGACCGCGGTCCTCTCCCCTCCCACTTTCGAGAGGGAGTGGAATAATCCGTCACAGTGACGATATTATATAGGGCATGGCGCCACCAAGAAGCGCCCTGGAGCAAAAGAAGGATCTCTGCATGCCCACCGTGGAACTCACCAAGGACAACTTCGAGGCGACCATCGCCGGCAACGAGACGGTGCTCATCGACTTCTGGGCGTCCTGGTGCGGCCCCTGCCGGATGTTCGCCCCCATCTTCGAGAAGGCCTCCGAGGAGAACCCCGACCTTGTGTTCGCCAAGGTGAACACCGAGGTCGAGCAGGACCTGGCCATGGTGCACGGCATCAGTTCGATCCCCACCCTCATGATCTTCCGGGACCAGATTGCGCTCTACTCAGAGCCCGGCGCCCTGCCCGAGCCGGTCCTGGCCGACCTCATCCGCCAGGTGCGGGCCCTCGACATGGACGAGGTCCGCAAGAAGATCGCCGATCACCAGGCCGTGCACCAGGGGCACGACCACCGCTGACGCGCGCGCCGCCGCGGCCGGGCGGGCGCGTACCATCGGGACATGCTGCACTTCGCCGTCTGCCTGCCCAACTTCGCGCTCTTCGCCGACCCCGACCACTACCTCGACCTTGCCCGGCGCGCCGAGGCCGCCGGCTGGGAAGGCTTCTTCCTCTGGGATCACATCCGCGCCGGCGACTGGGCCGGGCCCGTCATCGACCCCTGGGTCGCTCTCGGGGCGGTGGCCCAGGCCACCGAGCGGATCCGCCTCGGGACGATGATCACTCCCCTCCCCCGCCGCCGGCCCACCACCCTCGCTCGCCAAACCGTCACCCTCGACCATCTCTCCCGCGGCAGGGTCGTGCTGGGCGTCGGCATCGGCTGGCCCCCCGACCTCGACTTCGCCGACCTCGGCGACTCCGGTGACAATCGAGTGCGGGCTTCACAACTCGACGAGGGTCTGGAGGTGCTCACCGGCCTGTGGTCCGGGGAGCCCTTCTCCCACCAGGGGGAGCACTACCGCGTGAGCGATACCTGCTTCCTCCCCCGACCACTCCAGCAACCCCGCATCCCCATCTGGGTGGGGAGCACCTGGCCGCACCGGCGACCTTTCCGCCGGGCAGCCCGCTGGGACGGGGTGGTCCCGTTGGTCGATGACCCGGCCAGCGAGTACCGCTCTCCCACCCCCGCCGAGCTGCGCGAGATCGTCACCTACACGATGGAGCACCGCTCCTCACCGGCGCCGTTCGAGGTGGCGGTCGGCGAGAGCCTGAGCGGCTCTGAGGCCCCAGCCGCCGAAGTGGTGGGGCCTTACGCCGAGGCCGGGGCCACCTGGTGGCTCGAGGCAATCGGCTGGCCGCTGCGGGACTACGAGTTCTGGCCCGAGTACGTCTCGGCCGGGCCGCCCTCCGTCTAGACGCGCCCGGCACCCGGTGGGTCCGCATCGTGAGAGATGCGGGACGCAGGCCCAGAGGTCGAGCACCCGTGAGACAGCCAACGGCGTACCCTTGCCGGTCGGAGAGGCGGCCGATGCGTCGCATGGTGACCCTGATTGCAGCACTGGCCCTCCTGTCTGGCTGCAACGGCGGACAGAGCGAGCCCGCCGACGGGTCGACGGCACCGGTCGATGGCACGGCAACAACAGCCGAGACGACCACCGCGCCCAGGGTGTGCCAGTCGCCGCCGCCGGCCGAGATCGGAGCCCCATCGCTGATCTCGATGACTCTCGAGCCCAATCCGGTCGCCCCGGGGACCAGGGCCACCCTGCGGGTGAGTGATGCCGGCCTTCCCTCGGGTGCCTTCGTCGGCCTGGACGTCATCTGGCAGTGCTGGGATGGCTCCCGGTGGATCGACACCTACCAACTAGTGCGTGCAGTCGACCCGTTTGCAGCGCAGGCCATCCAAGTGGAACCCGGCGTGACCACAACCCTCGCAGGCCTCGGGGTCCCCGTCCCCGTGACTGCGGAGATCCTCATCCCCGACGTGCCGCCCGGCATCTACCGGATCTGGGAGGAGGCAAGCGGCATCCCGGGGCACCTCATCGTCGAAGTGGTCGAGGGTTAGGCGGCAGCGACCCGGGCAGACGCCTCACAATGTCACCCCTGCTCGGAGCGATCTCTCCCCCGCCCCAGCGGGGGAGATGCCCGAAGGGCAGAGGGGGTGAGCCCCACCAAGGCCTCGGCACGTGCTGCCCCCACCCCAACCCTCCCCCACCGCCGTGGGGGAGGGAGTCCCGCCCTGGGCTGCTGCTCACCAAGTACACCCCTCCGGGAAGGTGGGGGGGTCCAGAGGGGCTCCTAACGAGACCCCCGCGGCTGTTCTGCTGTTCGAGCCGACGGATCGTCAAGGCGTCGGACACAATCAGGGCCCTTGTTCTGCTCGACAGTGGGCATCCCCGAGCATCGAGGGCTCGGATCACCTAGCCGCGAACGCGCCCAAGAACCTTGGGTCGCCGGTCCCCGCGCTGCAGGGCAGTCTCCGCCTTGTGACACGGTTCTCGTTCCGGCATACTCCCGCCGGTCGAAGGGGAGTGGCCCCATGGGGTAGGTCGTCAGTACGGCAGTCAACTGCCCGGCCCCCCGACCGCTTCTCGATGCGGGAGCGAGACCTTCGCCTGTCCCGCTCTTGAGACAGTCGAAAGGATCTCCAGTTGATGATCGCAGCGACCGGAACCGACCGCTCGACGCTGGTCGATCTCGACGTGCCGGCCGGAGCGTGGATAGCGCTCCTCCTCGTGATCCTCGTCATGCTGGCCATCGATCTGTTCAGGCATCGCGAGGCCCACGCTCCTTCGCCGAGACAGGCCCTTGTTGAGTCGATCGTTTGGGTAGCGGGCGGGCTCGCCTTCTCGGCGGTGATGGCAATTGCCTTCGGCAGCGACGCGTTCGGCGAGTACATCAGCGGCTACCTCATCGAGAAGTCCCTCAGCGTCGACAACGTGTTCGTGTGGTCGATGCTGTTCGCCACCCTCTCGATCCCGCTGAAGTACCAGCACCGGGTCCTGTTCTGGGGCATCTTCGGTGCTCTTGCCCTGCGAGCGGGCTTCATCCTCGCTCGGCACCGCGCTCATCGGCCGCTTCTGGTGGATACTGCTCGTGTTCGGTGTCGTTCCTTGTCTACACCGGAGTCAAGATCGTCCGCCACCGCGACCAGCGAGGGCAAGGACGAGGCGACCCGCGGTCTCGGCATCCTGCAGCAAGATCATGCCGGTCACCGACGAGCTCGACGGGCAGAAGTTCTTCACCAGGCTCAACGGCAGACGGGCCGCCACCCCGTTGCTGGCCGCGCTCGTTCGTCGTCGAGGTCACCGACATCATCTTCGCCGTCGACTCAGTGCCGGCGATCCTGGCCGTATCGAATGAGCCGTTTCTCGTCTTCGCCTCGAACGCCTTCGCCATTCTGGGCCTACGAGCGATGTACTTCCTGCTCGCCAATGCCAAGGAACGCTTCCACTACCTCTCGCACGCCCTCGGCGGCATCCTGATCTTCGTCGGGACCAAGATGGCGATCTCGCACTGGTACCACATGAATACCTACGTTTCGCTGGCGGTGATTGTCACAATGCTCATCGCCGCCATCGTGTTCAGCCTGCGTCGCGTCAAAGCTCTCGGCGTGCCGGTGGTCGAGCGCTCCCACGACGATCCCGCCCGCTGAGCGGACTCCCAACCTCTGCTAGCGGATCCCCGATCGATCAAGACCCGCTCAATGGAACCACCGCTCGGTGCCCTGAAGAAGGGGCCCGCAGCGTGAAGGCCAGGCCGACCACCTTTCGACAGGGGTACTGAGGGGATCCGCGGCCTCTCTGTTCTCCGGCGTCGCGGAGGACGAGCATGTCGGCAGGCACTCAACCCTGGAAACGGTAGCTAAGGCACACCGCCCGGTCGTCCGCCAGCGTGGAGTGGTCGGGCACCGCCCGCACCCGAGGGGCATTGCCCACCCCGTCAGCGTGGCAGATCAGGCAACTGGGTGTGGGTCTGGTGGGGTCGCAAGGGGGCAGGGACGTTCACGTGCTTGAATCCTTGAGGCGCGGCGCATAGCAGGCCGGTCGTCGTGGGCCAGCGCCGCTACTGTTTCATGGATCACATTGAGGAGGAGACAGTGGACGAGATCGTCAGGGAGGTCGTCGAAGCGTTCGACCTGCCTCCAGCCAAAGCCAGGGCACTTGTCGAGATGGTGGCGGCCCGTCTGCAGTCGAGCGCGGGTAGGGAGCGCCGCCGCCACCACGACGATGACGACGACCACGACCACGACGACCAGCACCGGGACCACTACCACGAGGGTGGCCGTTGGTCGGGCAGGCAGGGCAAGAAGGGCGGGCTGCGGGGCCTGTTGGGCGACGTGCTCGGGGGCGAGTGACCACCGGCCTCGTCGGGGGAGTTCGTAGTCGGTCCAACAAAGGAGCGAGATGACCTACCAGAGTGACTCACCACCGGCCCAATCGCCGCGTAGCCAGCCGGACACGGTACGGGTAGTGGCATGGCTCGTAGGCTTGGCGATGGTGTTGGTGGCAGTGGTGACTGTGCTCGTGGTGGCTCTGGACTGAGCGGACTTCGTCCTCTCCCGTGCTCCCTCGCTTGACGGCGGGAAGAGGTGATCTGCGTTCCTGGGAGACCCTCCCCCACCCTGCGCGGCCGGGGATTCGCTGCCGCCCCAGGGGATCCAGTGGGGCGCTCCAGGCCGCGTGAGGCAAGGCCAGGGAGAAGGCATAACCGTGGTGATGCTTTCGAGGGGGTCCCGAGGGGCCTCCGACGTCACCGTCGCCCGAGCTGCAGTGTGAATGTGTTGCGTGAAGACAACCGAACGCCCCGGGGCCTTGTGGGTCCCAACCACACACGGGGCCGCTATCTCACCCAATCGACCGCTAGGCAGATCGGATTAGTGCATCGGGTTGAATGTCCGACGACAGGTTCTTCGGACTCGATGCCCGATGCTGGAGGAAGGGCCGCCTTCCGCTGATGCCCGGCTACTGCTCAGCGCCGCTCCCGACGGGTAGCCCCTCAGGAGCTTCTGGGTGGCGATTCGGAGGCGGGTTCCATGTGAATGAACGCCGTACTTCCGGGCAGCTCGCGGTCGATGTCGCCCTCAAGATCATCCGCCAGCACATGGCTTCGGGTGACGGGCCAATCTCCGGGGACCGTCAGGTTCAGATACGCGAATCGTTGGCGCCCAGCTTCACGGGTCCGGGCCACGTCGATCCGCACCTCCGCGTTGCGGTAGCGGTCGAGGACGGCCTCAATCCGTGCTATGTCCTCCGCAGGGAGGGCTGCGTCGAGCAGACCGGAGAGCGATCGCCGAACGAGGTCGTAGCCGATGCGCAGGATGTTGACGCCCACCAGCAGAGCCACGATCGGATCCAGTGGCTGCCAGCCGAAGATGGCGACCAGGGCGATGCCCACCAGCACACCGGCCGACGTCCACACATCGGTGAGCAGGTGCCTGCCGTCCGCCACCAGCACCATCGAACGGTGCCGGCGACCCGCACGCACCAAGAGGAGCCCCACCCCCAGGTTGACGAGCGATGCCCCGGTCGACAGGCCGAAACCCCATCCGACCTGCTCGAGGGGCATCGGGTGAAGCAGCCGTTGAATGGACGTCCAGAGGATCCCCCCGGCCGCCACGAAGACCAGAGCACCCTCCACCCCGGCGGACAGGTACTCGGCCTTGCCATGCCCGAACTCATGGGTGGTGTCCGGCGGCCGAGCCGCCACCGCCAGCGCCCCGAGACCCACCACCGCTGCGATCAGGTTGACTCCCGACTCCATCGCGTCGGACAGAAACCCCACCGAGCCGGTGATCACCGCGGCGAGAACCTTGAGGCCGATCGTCGACACTGCCGCCCCCAGCGACATCCACATGTAACGCACCAGCAATCGGTGCTGCCCAGCCCCGGTCGGCACCGTCTTCTCAGTTCTGCTCATCTCGGCCCTCGAGACCGGCGACGTCGGGCGCTTTTCGGGTCGCCAACTCCATTTCAGATTTCGTCTCGGGTCCGGCACCGCCTATCCAGTCTGCTCTCTTGCGTGTGTGACAACAAACCCCCGCCACGGACGGCTGCGGCGGCCTGACCTGGCGTGAGAACCCAGCGCGGACAGGTAAGGTCCTGCCACCCTGGGCTGCCGACACCTCATCCTCTGGGGAGCAGCGCCAGTTGGCGGGACTGCGCCACCAGCCTGCCGGTGACATCCCACAGTTCGCCGTCCTCCTCCAGGAAGCCGCCCGTGATGAAACGCGTCGTGAAGGCGCAGCGCAGCCAGCCGGGCTCCGGACGTGCCCGCACGTGGGCGGTCAACTCCACCGTCGGCACCCAGCCGAAAGGCAGCCCGGAGCGCAGCACGGTCGGCGGAAAGGCATCCACCGCCACCAGAAGGCCGATGGTGTCCACCGCCTCACCCGCGGGGAAGCGGAACCAGCCTCTCACCCGCGGCGGGCCGGCCACGCCGCCGAACACGTCGTCGGCCGGGTCGAGGCGCAGCTCCACCCTCCCCATGAAGGGCGGGGGGAACGTGTCCGTGGGCACCACCTGCACACACTCCTCGGGAGGGGGCAACGGCGGCGGGGAGGCCTCCACCCGCTCCGGCCCGTCGTAGCCCCCGAGTTCGGCGAAGGTGCCGAGCAGGGCGAGCAGCGGCCGCCGCTCGGCCGAGGCGAGCGTCGCGGCCACGGTGCTGAAACGGCCGCCGCGGCGGATCAACCGATGCCTCGACCGTCACCGGCCCCGGGCGGCCCGGTGCCAGGTAGTGGGCGGTCACCGTCACCGGGTCTGGGCGCCCGGCGGCTTCCGCCGCCGCCCGCGCGGCGATGGCCAGCGTGTAGCCGCCGTCGGCGCTGCCCATGATGTCCCAGCCCGGGGCGATCTCCGCCGCCCAGGTGGTCTCACCCTGGCGACGCACCGCGCTGGCCTGCTCGAAGCTCACCCGACTCCATCCTGCCGAGGCGCCGACGACGCTAGCCACCCGGCGGAGGCAACCGCAGAGGCCGCCCCGACGCCGGGGTGATCCCGAACCGCCGCAGTATCGGCCGCCGCTGCGCCTCGACCCGGGCACGCACGATGCATCCTTCCGCGTGGTCGTCCGCCAGGCCGACCGCCTGCATGAAGGCGTACACGATCGTGGGGCCGACGAATGAGAAGCCCCGCCGCTTGAGGTCGCGGCTCAGCGCCCTTGGACTGCGGGGTCTCGGCAGGGATGTCGCCGAGCGAGCGCGGCGCGGGCCGGCGCCCACCGCCCACGGCCAGAAGTAGCCGGCCAGCGACCCGGCCTCGGCGATGACCGCCAGGCCGGCACGAGCGTTGGCGACCGCCGCCTCGATCTTCCCTCGATGGCGCACGATCCCGGCGTCGCCGAGCAGCCGTTCGACATCGCGCTCACCGAAGGCGGCCACTGAGGCCGGATCGAACCCGGCGAAGGCGGCCCGGAAGGCCTCCCGTTTGCGCAGGATCGTGGACCACGACAGGCCGGCCTGGAAGCCCTCGAGCACCAGCATCTCGAACAGCCGGCGGTCCTCGGTGACCGGCCGGCCCCACTCCTCGTCGTGGTAGCGCAGGTACGTCTCGTCGCTGCCCACCCCCCACCAGCAGCGCAGGCGGCCGTCGGGGCCCGGGGCGAGGATGTCCGTCATCGGTCGGACATCCCTTGCAGCGCACGGCGCACCAGGGCCTGGAGCACGGCCACCTTGTAGCGGTTCTCCCCGAGCGGCGTGGCATCGGCCACGGCCAGGGCGGCTGCCTCGGCGGCCGTGGCGGCGTCGAGGCGCCGGCCGCGCAGGTGCTCCTCGGCCGCCGTGGCCCGCAGCGGGATCGGCGCCACGGCACCCAGGGCCAGGCGTGCCCCTGCCACCAGCCCGCCGGCCTCGGTGACCACCGCTGCCACGGAGGCGATAGGGAAGTCGATCGAGTGCCGGGTGCGGAACTTCAGGTAGCACTGCCGCGTACCGGGGCGGGGGCGCGGCACCACCACCTCCCGCACCAGCTCGCCGGGCGCCAGGATCGTGGTCGCCCGGGAGCCGACGGCGAAGAACTCCCCCGCAGGTATGACGCGTTGAGTGGTGTGGACGGCCGCCCCCAGGGCCACCAGGACCGGGGCCAGGTCGGAGGCGTTGACGGCGACACAACCCCCGCAGTTGAAGCAGCGCCGGGACTCGGCGTCCAGCGTGGACCAGGGCAGCGTGGTCGTGTCCTCACGGTCGATCGACCGTCTGGGCCGGCGGGATCTCGTCGGGCGACGCCCGGGCCGAATGCGCGCCCGACGCCGGGTTCTCCTCGAGGAAGGACGGCCCGTTCGGTGAGGTCACGGGCAGTGCGCCGCGCCCGCCCAGGTGGCGATCCAGCGCCAGCGCCGCCCTCCGGCCCTGGGCCACGGCAGCCACCACAGTGGCCGCCCCGCCGGCGGCGTCGCCCCCGGCGAAGACGCCCCGCAGGGCCGTGGCCCCGGTCTCCTCGTCCACCACCAGCCGGCCGGGCCCACGGAGCGGCGCCCGCCGCATACGACAGGTCGGCTCCCTGGCCGATCGCCAGGATGACCTGGTCGGCGCGCACCGTGCGCCGCTCCCGCTGGTCGAGCACGGGGGCGAACCGCCCGGCGGAGTCGAACACCGACGTGCAGCGGGCCAGCTCCATGCCGGCCAGGCCACCGCCGCGCACCAGCACCCGCCGGGGGCCCCAGGAGGGCAGGAGCTCGACCTTCTCGCGCAGCGCCTGCTCGACATCCTCGGGGAAGGCGGGCATCTCGTCGCGCCGCTCCAGGCAGGCGACCGTGACCTCCGCCGCCCCGAGGCGCAGGGCGGAGATGGCCACGTCCAGGGCCACGTTGCCCCCGCCGATCACCAGCACCCGGCGGCCGACCCCGGCGACCGTCCCCTCGCGTATCCCCCGCAGGAAGTCCAGCCCCGGGGTCAGGAGCCCCTCGTGGGCCAGGCCCAGCGCCTTCTGCACCCAGGCTCCCGTGGCCAGGAACACCCCGTCGTGGCGGCGCCGCAGGGTGGCCAGCGACAGGCCCCGCTCCCCGACCCGGGCGCCCAGGCGGAAGGTGATGCCCATGCCCTCGAGGGCGGCCACCTGGCGACGCACGACCTCGGGCGGCAGCCGGTAGGCGGGGATCCCGTAGACGAGCATCCCCCCGGCCTCGGGCATGGAGTCGAACACGGTGACCTCGTGGCCCAGGCGGCGCAGGAAGTAGGCGGCCGAGAGCCCCGCCGGCCCGGAGCCCACCACTGCCACGTGCCGGCCGCGTGCGCCGGCGCGGGGCCCGGTAGAAGCGGCCGGGGTGCTCCAGGACGTAGTCGCCGACCCCGCGCTCCACCGAGCGCACGGACACCGACTCGTCGTAGTGGTTCCGGTTGCAGCCCGCCTCGCAGTAGTGCGGGCAGACCCGCCCGGTGACCGCCGGGATCGGGTTGCGCTCCAGCACCAGGGCGGCCGCCCCGTCCCGGTCCCCTCGCCGCAGCAGGCTCAGGTAGGCGGCGATGTCGATGTGAGCCGGGCAGTCGCGGGTGCACGGGGCCTCGATGGCCCGCATCGCCCCGAAGACGGAGTGGTAGCGATTCTCCCCCATCATCGCCGGGCAGGCGTTGCCCCCCTTGCGGGAGCAGTGGAACTGGTTCTCCGGGTACGCGGTAGTACCAGCAGCGCGGCTCCTGGCAGATGTTGCCGCCCACGGTGGCCACGTTGCGGATCTGCGGCGAGGCCACCGCGCGGGCGGCGGCCGCCAGGGCAGGCCAGGCCTCCCGCACCGCCGGGTGCTCCGCCACCTCGGCCAGCGTGGTCAGGGCGCCGATGCGCAGCCGGCGGCCCTCCGCCTCGATGTGCCCCAGGCCGGGGATCCGCTTGAGATCGACCAGCAGCCCGGGATAGTCGGGGTGGATGTTGTCCCGCAGCACCCCCAGCAGGTCGGTGCCGCCCGCCACCGCCCGGGTGCCGGCGTCGCCGAGCAGCGCCGCCGCCTCCTCCAGGCTCCCGGCGGTGGTGTGGCGGAAGGGACGCAGTTCCACGATGGGCCTCAGGCCTTCCCCAGAGCGGCCAGCACCTTCTGCGGCGTGACCGGGATCTCGTCGATGCGCACCCCGATGGCGTTGTAGATGGCGTTGAGGATGGCCCGCGGGGTGCAGGTGAGCACCCCCTCGCCGATCCCGCAGGCCCCGTACTCCCCCGCCCCCCGCCACACCTCGAGCAGCACCGGCTCGATGTCCGGCATGTCGGCCATGGTGGGGATGCGGTAGTCGATCCAGTTGAAGTTGAGCGGCACGCCGGTCGCCCGGTCGTAGACGATCTCCTCGGTCAGGCTCTCCCCCACCCCGGTGCACTGGCCCGCCGATCTGCTGGGCCTCGGCGCCCGAGGCGTACATCACCGTGCCGCAGTCGTTGACCACCACCAGCCGCAGCACCTCCACCCGGCCGGTGGCCGGTGTCCACCTCCACCTCGGCGAAGGCCGCCTGGTAGGGCACCCCGGTCTGCTCACCGGCCGGCGGGCGGCTGACCGTCACCGAGATCGGCACCAGGTCGCGCCTGCCACAGCACCCGGCGGAAGTCCACCCCCGGGCTCGCCGGAGCCCCGACGGGATGATCAGCCCCGTCGCGATGTCCAGCTCCTCGGCCGGCGACCTGCAGCTGGGCGGCGGCGATCGCCGAGCAGCTTGGCCTTCAGCTGCCCCGCCGCCTCCACCAGGGCCTCCGACTGGAGGAAGGAGACCGAGCTGTCGGTCTGCACGGTGTCCTTGAGGCCGCGCTCGGTGTCCACCACCTGGACCCAGGTGATGTCCTCGGGGCGCACCCCGAGGAAGCCCAGCGCCTCGGCGCAGCCGAGCACGTTGCAGGTGTTGGAGCCCGTGCCGGTCTCGACGGTGGGGGCATCGAGCAGCACCGTGCCGTCGGGGTTGAGGCGCATGCCCACCTGGATCTCGCCGCGCCGCAGCTCCTGCCACTCGGCGTGCCAGCCGGGGTGGAAGGAGAAGCCCAACCCCCGCCGCTTGCCGTCCTCGGCCGGGCCCTTCCCCGGAGCGTGACGCCTCTCCGCCCAGCCGATGCGCCGCGCCCCCTCCGCCAGCACCGCCGCCAGGCTCCGGTCGGGCAGTTCCTCCCAGTGGTGCCCGAAGTTGCGCCGGACCAGCTCCACCGGGTCCATGCCCAGCCTCTCCGCCAGCAAGTCCACCAGGTGACCCAGGATCAGGTTGAGCTGGGAGTTGCCCACGCCGCGCATCATGCAGCCGGGGAGCACGTTGGTGTACACCCCGTAGGCCTCCATCCGCAGGTTGGGGATGTGGGCGAAGCACACCTCGGCCACCTCGGCCGGGGCGTACTTCAGGGCGAACACCGAGTGGTCGGCGTAGGCCCCGACGTTGCCCGATCGCCCGCAGCGAGAGCGCGGTGATCGTCCCGTCGCGCCGGGCCCCCACCCGGCCCTGGTAGGTGATCGGCTGGCGGGAGTCGTGGAAGCCCTCGCGCCGGCTGTGGCGGAACTTCACCGGGCGGCCGGTGCGCTTGGCCAGCAGCGCGGTGAACAGGAAGAAGGGCTGGTCGCCGGTGTCGTTGCGGCCGAACTGCCCGCCCACGTAGTGCGAGATCACCCGCACCCGCGACAGCGGGATCTCCAGCATCTGGCTGACGTGCATCCGGGTCTGGTCGGCCTCGTAGGAGTTCGACCAGATGGTCAGGACGCCGCCCTCCCACCGGGCCAGGCAGCACCAGTTCTCCAGGGTTCCCTGGTTGGCGTTGTGGTAGACCGAGGTCCCCTCCACCACGACCTCGGCCGCGGCCAGCGCGCCCAGGGCGTCGCCCTTGTCGAGGAACACGTCGCCCCCGCCCACCGGGTCGGCAGGCAGGACGTTCCCCGGGGCGATCTCCGGGTGCACCGCCGGCGCGCCGGGCTGCCGGGCCGCCTCCACGTCGAGCACGAACGGAAGGATCTCCCAGTCCACCCGGATGAGGCGCAGGGCCTCCTCCGCGACCGACTCGGTCTCCGCCGCCACCACCACCCCGGCCTCGTCCCCCACCCAGCGGACGTGGTCGTCGAGCACCCGGCGGTCCCGGAAGCTGTGCCACATCATGCGGTCGTAGGAGACGGTGTCCACCCCGTCGGTCCACCCGGCGCTGGTCGGGCGGAGGCGGGCGACCTCGGGGTCGGCATAGGTGAGGATGTCCACCACCCCCGGCAGGGCCCAGGCCGCGCTCAGGTCGAGGCCGCGGATGCGGGCATGCGGGAAGGGGCTGCGCAGCACCCGGGCGTGCAGCAGGTCGGGGAAGCGCACCCGGGTGGTGACGTCGTCGGCGTAGAGCGCCCGGCCCGTCGCCTTCTCCCACCCGTCGATCCGCGGCCGGTAGCCGCCGACGAAGCGGCGCGGCTGCCGCGGGGTGAACGGCCTGCCTCACCGCCCCTCCCCCGGTTCGGCGGCGTGCAGCACCGCTCGGGCGATCCCGGCGTAGCACCCGCAGCGGCAGATGTTCCCCCCGAGAGCCTCACGCACCTCGTCGTGGCTCGGGTGCGGGGTTGTGGTCCAGCAGCGCCCGAGCGGTCATCACGAATCCGGGGGTGCAGTACCCGCACTGCAGCGCGGTCCCGTAGCCCGGCTCGCACTGCTCGGCGAACGCGGCGACTACCCGGTCGTCGGCCGGCAGGCCCTCGATGGTGATGATGTCCCGGCCCGCGCACTCCACGGCCAGCAGCAGGCAGGAAAGCACCGCCTTGCCGTCCATGATCACCGTGCAGGCCCCGCAGGCCCCCTCGGCGCAGGCCAGCTTCAGGCCGGTGAGCCCGAAGTGCTCGCGCAGCAAGTAGCCCAGCGTCATCCAGTTGTCGAAGTCCCGCCCCTCGACCAGGTCGTGCACGCGGCCGTTGACCCGTAGCCGCAGCACACGAGGCTCCGCCCCGAGCTGGGCCTCCGCGCCCGGCTGGGCCGTCACCACCACCTGGTCCTCCTCGGGTCGGCGCCGCCGACGGCGGCGCACCGCCCCGATGATGCCACACCGACCCCCGGGTTGAGGCGGCCGCCTCCCGGCGCGGCCGACGCGCTACCCGGCGTCGCGCTCCAGGTCGAGCGCGGCGGAGTTCAGGCAGTAGCGCAGGCCGGTCGGGGCCGGTCCATCGGGGAACACGTGGCCGAGGTGGCCGCCGCAGGACGCGCAGCGGATCTCGGTCCGCACCCTGCCCAGGGACCGGTCTTCGTGGGTGGTCACCCGCGCCGGGTCCACGACCTCCCAGAAGGACGGCCAGCCCGTGCCCGAGTCGTATTTGGCCTCGGAGCGGAACAGCACCGCGCCGCAACCTGCACAGCGGTAGCTCCCCGTGTCCTTGGTGTCCCAGTACGCGCCCGTGAAGGGCGCCTCGGTAGCGCTGCAGCGCAGCACGTCGTACTGCTCGGGGGTGAGCTTGGCCTTCCACTCCCCTTCGCTCGCCGGTGTGCCCTGGGTCATGGCTTCCTCCGCTGGTGGGGCCGACAGCGTACCGGGAGCCCGGCGGCAACGAGCACCGCCGGGAGGCTCGAGCGAGACACGAGACTTCCCCCTCAACTCTCCATCTTTGCTGGAGGCCCGGCCCGGCCCGACCTCGAGTGCGAGTCGAGCCTCAGCCAACCACCCACACGCCCGCCGAGCGCGGCGGGAGCTCGACCCTCCAGGCCGCCCCCTCCATCCGGGCGTCCCCCTCCCCCCACACCCGCTCGGTGCCCCCGGCCGCCAACGGGACCTCAATGGTCGCCGGCTCGTGGCCAGCGTTCACCACCGTCACCAGTTCCTCGCCTTCCAGGGCCCGGCTGAACGCATAGGAGGCGCCGTTGGCCGCGAGGTGCCGATAGGCGCCTCGGCGAAGCGCGGCGTGGCGCCCGGCGCAGAGAGACCAGGCCGCGGAAGGCCTCGAGCAGCCGCCGATTCCAGGACTCCGGACGGTCCCAAGGGAAGGCCACCCGCGTCCCCGGGTCCTGGTGCCCGGTGAGGCCGATCTCGTCCCCGTAGAAGATGCAGGGCGCGCCCGGGAAGGTGAAGAGCAGAGTCGCCGCCAGGATCACCGAGTCGGCGTCCTCCCCGACCATGCTCAGGACACGGGCGGTGTCGTGGGAACCGAGCAGGTTCAGGTTCGCCCGATGGGACTCCTCCGGGTAAGCGGCGAGCAGCCGATCGATCGCGTCCCGGTACCCCGGCGCGTCGAGCGGCGGCTGCAGTGTCAGATTGACCGGCGCCACCACCTCCGGGTCGATGCGGGGACCGGCGGCGAATCGCAGCACCGCCTCGGTGAGCACATAGTTCATCACCCCGTCGAAGCGATCCCCGGAGGCAGTCCACTGCGGGGCGGGGTGCCAGACCTCGCCCAACAGATAGGCGTCGGGGTTCACCGCCCGCACCCGGGACCGGAACTCCTCCCAGAAGCCGGGGGTGGCGATCTCCTCGGGCACGTCCAGCCGCCAGCCGTCGGCCCCGCGCCGGATCCAGTGCTCCCCCACCCCCATGAGGTACTCGCGCACCACCGGGTTGGCGGTGTTCAGCTTGGGCAGGGCGTGCAGCTGCCACCAGGCCTCGTAGCCCGGCGGCCGGCTCAGGTCGTAGCCGTTGACCGGCGTGCCGTAGACGGTGAACCAGTCCACATAGGGCGAATCGGCCCCGTTCTCGAGCACGTCGTGGAACGGGAAAGAAGCCCGCGCCCGGTGTGGTTGAAGACCCCGTCGAGCACCACCCGCATACCCCGCTCGTGAGCGGCGGCGATGAGCGCGTCGAAGGCCGGGTTGCCGCCCAGCATGGGGTCGACCCGGTAGTAGTCGTAGGTGTGGTAGCGGTGGTTGGAGGCCGACTGGAAGATCGGATTGAGGTACAGGGCGTTCGACCCCCAGGTCGGCCAGCCAGTCGAGGTGCTCCACCACGCCCAGCAGGTCCCCTCCCTTGTAGCCGTGCCGGGTGGGCGGGGCGTCCCACGGCTGCAGGTGCGGCAGCTTCGGCACCTTGTCCGAACGAGCGAAGCGATCGGGGAAGATCTGATAGAAGACGGCGTCCGTGACCCAGGCCGGGACCGATGACGTGCTCATTGCCGACGGAGTCTGCCACGCCCGTGCCTCGACCCGGGCGCGCACGGCCTGTTCACTCGTAGGAGCCCGCCGGCGGCCCCACCCGGCCCCCGGTTCGCCAGTAGACGCCCTCAGCGCGGGTGAGGAGGCCCTCGTCCACCAGGTACCGCCGAAGGGTGGCGTGGTCGGCGTGGAACAGCTGCAGGACGGCGTTCACGGTGCGCTCGTCGTAGCGCAAGCCCGGCTCGAACTCCTGCGCCAGGCGCTCGAGCACCAGGCGGCGCTTGGCGCGGTTGACCGGGATCTCGGTCAGGCGGGACCCGGAGAACCACTGAGCGAGCTGGCGGGCCTCGTCCTCTGTCCACGGCCCACTGAGCAGAGCCGGGTCGGCGGGTGCCGCCTGAGGGAAGGCCTGGGCCACCGCCCGCAGGGCCGCCCGGTCGAGCCGGAAGTCGCGGGTGAGCAGACCGGTCTCCACCAGGCGCCCCACCTCCCGCCGCACCTTGCGGCGGTCCTCCCCCAGCTCGGCGGCCAGCGCGTCGCCGTCCACCGGCCCTACTGCGGCCCGCCCGAGGATGGCCAGCCGGATGGGATCGACGGCGATGCGCAGGAACTCGGTCGGCCCGATGAGCACCCCGCCAGAGTACCGCCCCCGCGTCTGGCCTCCTCCGGATTCAGCCCGTTCCGGCAGTCGGCCGGGTGGCGGACGGTGGTCGCTGAGAGGCCTCTTCAGGAAGCGGCCCTGGAGCGCTTGCCCGGCCGATCTAGTCTCCGCGCCGTCAAAGTGGACTGATATGATCAACTTAGATCACAAGCCCATCAGGAGGTGCCAACAGAGATGACTCGCTCGCTGCGCCGCCCCCTCGCTCTCCTCGCTCTCCTCGCCGCCTTGGCCGCTGCCTGCGGCGGCGACGAGACCGCTGGGGAGGCCACCACCCTGCGGCTGGGGTGCTTCCCGAACGTGACTCATGCGCCCGCCCTGGTCGGGATCCAGGAGGGGTTCTTCGCCGAGGCACTCGGGTCCGACGTCGAACTCGAGCTCTCCTACTTCAACGCCGGCCCCGAAGCCGTCGAGTCGCTCTTTGGAGAGGCGCTCGACGCGACCTTCATCGGCCCCAACCCGGCCATCAACGCGCTACGCGCAGTCCGACGGCGAGGCCATCCGCATCATCGCCGGCTCCACGTCGGGCGGCGCCTTCTTGGTCGTTCGGCCGGGCATCGAGTCGGTCGAGGATCTCGCCGGCACCACCCTCGCCACCCCGCAGCTGGGCAACACCCAGGACGTGGCGCTGCGCGCCTGGCTGATCGAACAGGGTCTCTCCGCCGACACCGCCGGCGGCGGGGATGTGTCGATCGTCCCGCAGTCGAACGCCGACACCCTGCGGGCGTTCCAGGCCGGGGACATCGATGGCGCCTGGGTGCCCGAGCCCTGGGCCACCCGGCTCATCCAAGAGGGCGGCGGGACGATCCTCATCGACGAACGCGACCTGTGGCCCGACGGCCTCTACGTGACCACTCACCTGATCGTGCGCACCGAGTTCCTCGAGCAGAACCCCACCCTGATCGGAGCACCTGCTCGAGGGGTACCTCGAGGCGCTGCGCTTCGTCAACGAGAACCCCGCAGAGGCACAGACCGTCACCAACGACGCCATCGAGGCCATCACCGGCGCTCGCCTGCCCGACCAGGTGATCGCCGGCGCCTGGGAGAACCTCACCTTCACCTGGGACCCCATCGCATCCTCTCTGCAGGAGTCGGCCGACGACGCCGTGGAAGTCGATCTGCTCGACCCCGTGGACCTCAGCGGCATCTACGCCCTCGAGATCCTCAACCGCCTGCTCGCCGAGGCAGGTGAGGCCGCGGTGGCGGGCCTGTGACCTCGGTCTCCTCGACCCGAAACGGTGCCGTCCCGTCCGGGACGGCACCCCCGGTCCTGCAAGTCGACGGGGTGAGCAAGGTCTTCGGCCATGGCCCCGCGGCCGTGCACGCCCTGGACCGCATCAGCCTCGACCTGAGGCAGGGCGAGTTCGTCTGCCTGGTCGGGGCATCGGGATGCGGCAAGAGCACCCTCCTCCATCTGCTCGCCGGGCTGGACTCCCCCACCTCCGGCACGGTCCACGTCGAGGGCCGCACCGCCCTCATGTTCCAGGAGGCGGCGCTGTTCCCCTGGCTCACCGTGGGCGGCAACGTCTCTCTGGCCCTCCAACTGCGCGGGGTGCCGCGCCGCGAGCGTCGGCCCCTGGTGGGCTCCTTGCTGGAGATGGTCCACCTCGAGGGCCTCGGAGCCCGGCGGCCGCACGAGCTCTCGGGCGGCATGCGCCAGCGCGTCGCCCTGGCCCGCGCCCTCGGCCAGGACGCCGACGTGCTGCTCATGGACGAGCCCTTCGGCTCGCTGGACGCCATGACCCGCGACCTGCTCCACGCCGAACTGGAACGGCTGTGGACCGACCGGCGCTTCACCGTGCTCTTCGTCACCCACAACGTGCGCGAGGCCGTCCGCCTGGCCGACCGGGTGCTGGTGCTCACCTCCCGCCCGGGCCGGGTGGCCGCCTCCTTCGATGTCCACATCCCCCGCCCGCGCCGTATCGAGACACCCGCGGTCTCCGCACTGGCCGGGGAGATCACCGATCAGCTGAGCGTGGAGGTGCGCCGCCATGGCCACGCGTGAGGACCCTTGCCGAAGAGGTCACCGGCCTCGATGCCCTCGAGATGCCCGTCGCCCCGCGGGCCAGCCGGGCCGCCCGCCTGTGGGCCGGCGCGTGGCCCAAGGTGCTCGCCACCGTGCTGGCCCTGGGCCTGTGGCAGCTAGTGGTCTGGTCGGGCTGGCGCCCGGACTACGTGCTCCCCGGGCCCCTCGCGGTCTTCCGTGAGCTCTGGGACCGGCTCTACGACGGCAAGCTCATCGGCGCGGTGGGCATCACCATGCGCCGCGCCTTCATGGGCTTCGGCCTCGCCCTGCTCGTAGGCGTGGTGCTCGGCAGCCTGGTGACCCGAAGCAAGATCATGCGCAGCGGGGTCGGCTCGATGATCAGCGGGCTGCAGACCATGCCCTCGATCGCCTGGTTCCCCCTGGCCATCCTGTTCTTCAAGCGATCGGAAGCGGCGATCATGTTCGTCATGGTGCTGGGGGCGGCCCCGGCCATCGCCAACGGGCTCATCGCCGGCACCGACCACATCCCCCCGCTGATGCTGAGGGCAGGCCGGGTGCTGGGAGCACGCGACCTCTCCCTGTTCCGGCACGTGATCCTGCCCGCCTCGCTCCCCTCCTTCGTCGCCGGCCTCAAGCAGGGCTGGGCCTTCGCCTGGCGCAGCCTGATGGCCGGGGAACTGCTGGTGATCATCGCCAACAAGCACTCCATCGGCGAACAGCTGCAGACGGCCCGCGAGCTGGCCGACGCCGAATGGCTGATGGCCACCATGCTGGTGATCCTGTTCATCGGCATCGCGGTAGACGCCCTCGTCTTCGGCAATCTCGACCGGGCCATCCGCCGCCGCTGGGGCCTGGTGGACCCGGCGTCCTGAGGGCACAGCCCCGCCGGGTCACTCCTCCGCCGGTGGTGGCCGCAGACAGACCTGCTCGGCGACCACCTCCAGGCGGCTGCGCCGGCCCTCGGCCCCGCTCCAGAAGCGGCGCTGCACCGACCCTGCCACCCACACCGCGTGACCGGGGGCGGGCTCGGCTTCGACCAGAACGTCGGGAGGATCCCAGAGCGTCACCGGCAGCACGTCCACGCGCCGGGGCTCTTCGGAGCGCACCGTGACCAGGTAGCGGGCGAGGCGGCTGCCATTCTCGAAGGTGCGCACCTCGGCGGGAGCCGCCAGCCGGCCGCAGAGCACCACCAGGTTGAGGTCCATGGGGCACCTTTCCGGGGAAGGGGGGATGGCGGCAACGTATCCCCCGGCAGCGACGGATTCCGCGCCGGCCTCCCGCGCCCGGCTTCAGGAGGTTGCCCCGGACGGGCAGGTAACCTCGACCCATGCCCGACGTCTCGGTGACCCCTCTCGGCCACGACCTGTACCTCATCGACGCCTTCATGCACGGGGCGCCCGAGAACCTCGCCTGTTACCTCTTCGACACCCCCGAGCGCGTCCTCATCGAGTGCGGGCCGTCCCGGACGATCGACCACCTCTTCGCCGCCCTCGACTATCTGGGCATCGACGACGCCGGCACCCTGGCGGTGACCCACATCCACCTCGACCACGCCGGGGGCGCCGGCCACTTCGCCGCCCGCTTCCCGAAGGCCCGCGTGGCCGTCCACCGGCTCGGTGCCCCCCACCTCGTGGACCCGGCCCGCCTGGTCGCCTCGGCCACCCAGGCCTTCGCCAACGAGCCCCTGGGGAACGCCTGGGGCCCCATGGAGCCGATCGACCCCGGCCGCCTCCTGGTGCTCGACGAGGGCGACCGCATCCCGCTGGGGAACGGCCGGTCCCTGGAGGTGATGTACACGCCGGGCCACGCCCGGCACCACCTCGTCTACTTCGAAGCCGAGAGCGGCGCGTGCCTGGTCGGGGACGAGGTAGGGGATCTGCTTCCCGCACGGCCACGCGGTCCAGCCCAACACCCCGCCCCCCGACTTCGACCCGCACCTGATCACCGAGCAGCTGCACCGCATCGCCGCTCGCCGGCCGGCCTTCCTCGGCTTCGCCCACTACGGGCTCCACGCCGACCCGCCCGCCGCCCTGGCCGAGGCCGAGGAGCGGTTGTGGGAATGGGTCGCCTGGATGGAGGAGCACTCCGTCGGCGAGGGCACGACCGAAGCGTTCCGCCGCTGGGTCCTCGCCGGGCATCGCGCCCGGGGAATGGCCCAGGCCGATGTGGCCCACTACGAGAACCACACGTTCTGGTCCATGCAGCCGGCCGGCATTCGTCGCTGGCTGGACCGCCGGGCCCCTGCCGGCTGAAGGGGCCCTCAGCTGCTCAGGGCCGCGTCGAGCTCGTCGAGCCCCGGGAACCCGGGGTCGGCCTCCTGGATCGCCTGGTAGAGGTGCCGGCCGATCGTCCGCTCCCCCAGCCGGACTGCCGCCCGGCACGCGACGTACCACACCCGCAGCTCGCCTTCACTCGGATCGGCCCCCAGGCTCGCCGGGCGGGTCAGCTCCCATGCCTCCCGCGCCCGATCGTGGTCCAGGAGGAAGGAGGCATACACCACCCGCCCCTCGTCCAGGCTCGCGCCGGCTGCCGCCGAGCCGGCGCAGCAGGGCGTAGGCCGTCTCCACGTCGGCGTCGCGCTCGAGCGCCCGCAGCACGTCCATCTCCACCGGCAGGTGAGTCGTGTCGCCGGACAGCCGCCGATAGGTGCGCAGCTCGGCGAGCGCCTGCTCCCACTGCCCCGAACGGTAGGCGGCCAGTCCCAGGATCTCGCGAATCGTGGGCAGGCGTGGCGACAGCTCCTTGGCCTCTTCCGCGTGGTGGCGCGCCTTGCCGTACCTCCCCGCGACAAAGGCAACGGCCGCCTGCTCCAGGTGCGCCGTCGCCTCGGCCACCCGAACGCGCGGGGTCACCCGCGCCAGCTCCTCGGTAACCCACCTGGGCAGGCCGCCCGGCCCGGTCGCCCCGCCCGTGCCCGGCTGGCCGGAGATCCTTCCCTCCTGACGCCCGCCCTGGGCGGCGCCGGCGTACGGCGTCCGCATCCGCTCGCCGCGCGCCGGAGGCTCTCCCCTCTGCCGAGGCACGTAGCCGCGCCCGTGCGGCGCCTCTCCACGCGTCTGGCGCCCCCCGCCTGCCGCCCGGCGGCCGCGGGCCGGCTCTCCGTGGGAGTGCGGGGGACGGGGGCTCACCGGTTCATCGTACAGGCCACGCCCCACCCACCCGCCGGGCCCGAGGCTGGCCGCCGCGGCGCGACCGTTCCCCCGACGCCCAATCCCGACCCCAGACGCGCCGGAGGGGCCGCCAAGATGGCGGCCCCTCCTGAAGAACCGGCGGCGACCTACTCTCCCGGGGGCCTACGCCCCAAGTACCATCGGCGCTGGCGGGCTTAACTTCCGTGTTCGGAATGGGAACGGGTGGTTCCCCGCCGCTAACGCCACCGGAGACCCTTCGTGCTCGGCACCCCGAGCACTCCATAGCGAGCACGCACGTTTGGATTCTTCAAGCCCTCGGCCGATTAGTACCGGTCAGCTCAACGCATTGCTGCGCTTCCACGTCCGGCCTATCAACCTGGTGTTCTACCAGGGGCCTTACCCGCGAACGGTGGGAGGTCTCATCTTGGAGCCGGTTTCGCACTTAGATGCCTTCAGCGCTTACCCGTTCCGTACATAGCCAACCAGCAATGCCCTTGGCAGGACAACTGGCACACCAGAGGTACGTCCATCCCGGTCCTCTCGTACTAGGGATAGGCCTCCTCAGACCTCCTGCGCCTGCGACGGATAGGGACCGAACTGTCTCACGACGTTCTAAACCCAGCTCGCGTACCGCTTTAACGGGCGAACAGCCCGACCCTTGGGACCTGCTCCAGCCCCAGGATGCGACGGGCCGACATCGAGGTGCCAACCCTTGCCGTCGATATGGACTCTTGGGCAAGATTAGCCTGTTATCCCCGGGGTACCTTTTAGCCGATGAGCCACGGCGCTTCCACATGCCGCCGTAGGATCACTAGGCCCTGCTTTCGCATCTGCTCGACTCGTAGGTCTTGCAGTCAAGCTCCCTTGTGCCCTTACACTCGCCGTCTGATTGCCAACCAGACTGAGGGAACCTTTGGGCGCCTCCGTTACAGTTTGGGAGGCCACCACCCCAGTGAAACTACCCGCCAGGCAACGTCCCTGATCCGGATAACGGACCGAGGTTAGAAGCCCGATATGCCAAGGGTGGTATTTCAACGTTGACTCCACAACGGCTTGCGCCGCTGCTTCCAAGTCTCCCACCTATCCTACACATGCCACACCAGACTCCAATGCCAAGCTGTAGTAAAGGTCCCGGGGTCTTTCCGTCCTGTCGCAGGAAGTGAGCATCTTTACTCACACTGCAATTTCGCCGAGTCCGTGGTCGAGACAGCGCCCAAATCGTTACGCCATTCGTGCAGGTCGGAACTTACCCGACAAGGAATTTCGCTCTAGTACTCCCCCTGTCGCCAGAGGGCTAGGACCATATCTTCGTCTCGGCGTCGGGCCGAGATGGCCGGCGTGTGGCCTCTGAGGATTCCAGGTATCGAGATCGCATGCGCCGATTCATCCGCTCAGTGAGAGCGGCAACTTGCGCCAAGCCTGCGGGCTCGAGGTGTCGTCTCCGAGCGATGAGATCCATCGCCTCGCGAAACACCTCGTAGTCCAGCTGCTTTGCGGTGATCAGTGGGTGCTCATCGAAGAACGGGATCACCCTTTCCAGGAGATCCCGTCGGGCTTTCACCGAGAAGCGCGTCAGCGCCTGCCGGTGATCGTCATGCCGGGGGTTACAGATGACGCGACCACATCCGAAGAACCTCCGGATGAGATCGAGGGCCGCCATCGAGGCGGCTCCCTGCGTCACCGAGTACTCATGCTGCACCTGCCACCCGAGCGCACAGCCCGGGTGAGCCACGACGCAGATTGAGAAGCATCCCTCGCCATCGGTGATGCCGACGACCCACTGCTCGAGACCTGGTCTTTCCTGCTGATTGTCCGCACCGGACGGTTTGTCACTGTCCACCCGGTCAAGATACGACCGGAGTGTGACGAGTACCGCCGGATGCACGGGGTTCCCAGCATACGGCCGGCTCCACTCACAGCATCGCTGCTGCGAGGGGCAACACCCTGATGCACGATCAGGGCCATTACCTTAGGACGGTTATAGTTACCGCCGCCGTTTACCGGGGCTTAGGTTCAGAGCTTCGCCGTCGAAACGGCTAACCCCTCCCCTTGACCTTCCGGCACCGGGCAGGCGTCAGAGCGTATACGTCGTCTTGCGACTTAGCACGCTCCTGTGTTTTTAGTAAACAGTCGCTTGGGCCGAGTCACTGCGGCCCCATCGGGCTCGAGAATGTACAGACTCTCACCCTACCGGGGCGCCCCTTCTCCCGAAGTTACGGGGCGATTTTGCCGAGTTCCTTAACCACGGTTCTCTCGCTCGCCTTGGTATTCTCTACCTGTCCACCTGTGTCGGTTTGGGGTACGGGCACCTTGTGCACTCGCTAGAGGCTTTTCTCGGCGGCATGGGCGTTCGGCAGCTTCTCCTAAAGCGGATCGGCATAACGCCTCAGGCTTTTGTGGGGTCCGGATTTCCCTGGCCCCCGCCCTACACGCTTGCCCCGGGTCAACCAACGCCCGGGTCTGCTTACCCTTCCGCGTCACCCCATTGCTGGCCTAATGCCGGCCGGTTCGGTAGGCCCCGAAGGGCTTCCCTTAGCAGACCGGGGTCGGCCGTGGCGCGCACATGGTGGTACTGGAATATCAACCAGTCGTCCATCGACTACGCCTCGCGGCCTCGCCTTAGGTCCCGACTAACCCTGGGCGGACGAGCCTTCCCCAGGAAACCTTGGACATTCGGCGGGGGAGATTCTCACTCCCCATTCGCTACTCATGCCGGCATTCTCACTCGAGCAGCCTCCACGGCTGGCTTCCGCCGCCGCTTCGCTGGCTGCTCGAAGCTCCCCTACCGATCCCGCCGCCTGGACCTGTGCCCCGAAGGACACAGGCCGAGCTGTTGACGGAATCCCGCAGCTTCGGTGCTGGACTTGAGCCCCGTTACATCTTCCGCGCAGAACCACTCGACCAGTGAGCTATTACGCACTCTTTAAAGGGTGGCTGCTTCTAAGCCAACCTCCTGGCTGTCTGAGCAATCCCACATCGTTCCCCACTTAGTCCAGACTGAGGGACCTTAGCTGGCGATCTGGGCTGTTTCCCTTTCGACCAATGAGGCTCATCCCCCATGGTCTGACTGCCGCGTTGTAACACCATGGCATTCGGAGTTCGACTGGGATTGGTAAGCTTGTAGGCCCCCTAGCCCAATCGGTGCTCTACCTCCACGGTGAAATACGCGACGCTAGCCCTAAAGCTATTTCGGGGAGAACCAGCTATCGCCGAGTTTGCTTGGCCTTTCACCCCTATCCACAGGTCATCCCCCAGGTTTTCAACCCTGGTGGGTTCGGGCCTTCGCGAGGTCTTACCCTCGGTTCACCCTGCCCATGGATAGATCACTCGGCTTCGGGTCTAGAGCACGCGACTAGACGCCCTATTCAGACTCGCTTTCGCTGCGGCTACGGCTCTCGCCTTAACCTTGCCACGTACCGCTAACTCGCCGGCTCATTCTTCAAAAGGCAGGCCGTCAGGCCCCCGAAGGAGCCCTCCGACTGCTTGTAGGTTCACGGTTTCAGGTTCTATTTCACTCCCCTCACCGGGGTGCTTTTCACCTTTCCCTCACGGTACTTGTTCACTATCGGTCGCTGGGTAGTACTTAGCCTTACGAGGTGGTCCTCGCAGATTCACACGGGATTTCACGTGCCCCGTGCTACTTGGGAACACCACTGAGAGCTCGGTGCGCTTTCGCCTACAGGGCTGTTACCTTCTGCGGCTCTCCTTTCCAGGAGGACTCGGCTAGCACCCGAGTTGGTGACTCTCTGGCGGCACCGGTGTACCGCCTGGTGGGTCCCACGACCCCGGCACGACAACGCCACCGGGCTATCACGTCGTACCGGTTTAGGCTCATCCCGTTTCGCTCGCCGCTACTCAGGGAGTCGCTGTTGCTTTTCGTTCCTCGGGGTACTGAGATGTTTCAATTCCCCCGGTTGCCTCTGCCGGTCCTATGTGTTCAGACCGGAGTAGTCGGGCATTACCCCGACCAGGTTTCCCCATTCGGACATCCCCGGATCAATGCCTGCTTGACGGCTCACCGAGGCTTTTCGCAGCCTGCCACGTCCTTCATCGGCTCCCAGCGCCAAGGCATCCACCGTGAACCCTTAGTAGCTTGATGGTAGAATCCAAGACGCTTGTGCTCGCTATGCAGTTCTCAAGGTGCCGGAAGAAGCGGGCTTCCCCGCTCCCTCACGACTGAACAGTGTGTCCGGCCCACCTCGCGGTGAGTCGAGTAGCCAGTCGGATTGACTCGAAGCTCGAGGCCAGAGGCCTCATTAGCTCCTTAGAAAGGAGGTGATCCAGCCGCACGTTCCCGTACGGCTACCTTGTTACGACTTCATCCCAATCGCCAACCCCACCTTCGGCAGCTCCCTCCCCGAGGGGTTGGGCCACTGACTTCGGGTGTTGCCGACTTTCGTGATGTGACGGGCGGTGTGTACAAGCCCCGAGAACGTATTCACCGCGGCATAGCTGATCCGCGATTACTAGCGACTCCGGCTTCATGGAGTCGAGTTGCAGACTCCAATCCGAACTGAGACGAGTTTTCAGGGATTGGCTCCCCCTCGCGGGATCGCGACCCGTTGTACTCGCCATTGTAGCATGCGTGCAGCCCTGGACATAAGGGGCATGATGACTTGACGTCATCCCCGCCTTCCTCCGAGTTGTCCCCGGCAGTCTCCTATGAGTCCCCGGCATTATCCGCTGGCAACATAGGACAGGGGTTGCGCTCGTTGCGGGACTTAACCCAACATCTCACGACACGAGCTGACGACAGCCATGCACCACCTGTCTCGGACGCTTTCGCACACCGTGTTTCCACGGCTTTTCCCGTGATGTCAAGTCCAGGTGAGGTTCTTCGGGTTTCATCGAATTGAGCCGCATGCTCCGCCGCTTGTGCGGGGCCCCGTCAATTCCTTTGAGTTCTAGCCTTGCGACCGTACTCCCCAGGCGGGGTACTTAATGCGTTTGCTACGGCACAGCAGACATCAATCAATCCGCCACACCTAGTACCCAACGTTTACAGCTAGGACTACCAGGGTATCTAATCCTGTTTGCTCCCCTAGCTTTCGCTCCTCAGCGTCGGTGCCGGCCCAGAGAGCCGCCTTCGCTACGGGTGTTCCTCCCGATATCTGCGCATTTCACCGCTACACCGGGAATTCCACTCTCCTCTACCGGACCCTAGCCACGGCAGTATCGACCGGCCTCCCGGAGTTGAGCTCCGGGATTTCACGGCCGACTTACCGAGCCGCCTACGAGCTCTTTACGCCCAATAAATCCGGACAACGCTTGCCCCCTACGTATTACCGCGGCTGCTGGCACGTAGTTGGCCGGGGCTTCTTCTGGAGGTACCGTCACTTTCGCTTCGTCCCTCCTGAAAGAGGTTTACAACCCGGAGGCCTTCATCCCTCACGCGGCGTCGCTGCATCAGGCTTTCGCCCATTGTGCAATATTCCCTGCTGCTGCCTCCCGTAGGAGTCTGGGCCGTGTCTCAGTCCCAGTGTGGCTGATCGTCCTCTCAGACCAGCTACCCGTCGTAGCCTTGGTGAGCCGTTACCTCACCAACAAGCTGATAGGCCGCGAGGCCATCCCGGAGCGGCGGACCTTTCCTCGACCAGACATGCGACCGATCGAGGGTATCCGGTATTAATCCAAGTTTCCCTGGGCTATTCCGGACTCCGGGGCAGGTTCCTCACGTGTTACTCACCCGTTCGCCACTAGGACCCCCCGACGGTTGCCCGTCGATGGGGCCTCGTGCGACTTGCATGCATTAAGCACGCCGCCAGCGTTCGTCCTGAGCCAGGATCAAACTCTCCAACGGAGATCTGGGCCCGCAGGCCCGAATCCCTGTGTGAGTTGACTCGCGGGCGACTGGCCAAACCATGCACCCGCGACAACACCACCGCGACCAGCGTGGGGTGCTCTGAGTACGACCAACCGCGAAACGCCGAAACATCTCGCGGCGGGCTCGAACTGGCTTTTGACACACTGTTCAGTTGTCAAGGAGCCGGGACTCCGACCACCTACGAGCACGCCTCAGGGCGCGCCTCAGGTGCGGCTCGCTACTGTAACCAGGCCCCGGTGCAACGTCAAGACACGCCCTCGGCGCCCCAGCGCGGGTTGGCCGCGGCCTCCCGGCGGGCTACCGTCGCACCGCATGACCGACCCCATCGAAGTGCTGCGCGGCCGGGGCTTCCTCCAGGCCGTCACCGACGAGGACGCCCTCCGGCGCCTCTTCGCTGCCGGGCGGGTCACCTACTACGTCGGCTTCGACCCCACCGGGCCCTCCCTGCACATCGGGCACCTGAAAGGCATGATGGCGATGGCCTGGCTGCAGCGCCTGGGCCATCGCCCAATTGCCCTGTCCGGCGGCGGCACCGGGCGGATCGGCGACCCCTCCTTCCGCGACGACGAACGCGAGCTCCTCGACGAGGAGCGCCTGAGCCGCAACCTGGACGGCATCCGCACCCAGCTCTCCCGCGTCCTCGACCTGCAGGACGGCCTGCTGCTGGACAACTACGAGTGGCTCGGCTCCTTCGGCTTCATCGAGTTCATGCGCGACGTCGGCAAGCACTTCTCGGTCAACGCGATGATCGCCCGCGAATCAGTGCGCCGCCGCCTGGAGGAACGCGAGCACGGCATCTCATTCACCGAGTTCTCCTATCAGTTGCTCCAGGCCTACGACTTCGCTCACCTCTACGCAGCCCACGGCTGCCGGTTGCAGGGCGGCGGCTCGGACCAGTGGGGCAACATCACCGCCGGCATCGACCTCACTCGCCGCCTGCACGGCGGCGAGGTGTACGGCCTGGTCTGGCCCCTGGTGGAACGTTCCGACGGGCGCAAGTTCTCCAAGTCCACCGGGGAGGCGGTATGGCTCGACGCCGAGCTCACCTCGCCCTACGCCTTCTACCAGTGGTTCCTCAACGTGCCCGACGAGGACGCCGTCGGGCTTCCTGAGGACGTACTCCTTCCTGCCGCTGGAGGACGTCGACCGCCCTCGAGGCGGAGCAGCGGCGGGACCCCGCCGCCCGCGACGTGCAGCGCACGCTGGCCGCCGAGGTCACCCGCATCGTCCACGGGGAAGCCGGGCTGCAGGCAGCCGAGCGCGCCACCCAGGTGCTCTTCGGCGACGAGCCTCTCGCCGGCCTCGACGATCGCACGCTCGCCGACGCCTTCGAGTCGGCGCCCTCGGTGGACCTCCCCCGGGCTCGCCTCGAGGCCGGCATCACCCTGGGGGACCTGCTCGTCGAGTGCGGGGCGGCCCGCTCGCGGGGTGAGGCCCGCCGCTTGGTGGAACAGGGCGGGGTGAGCCTGAACAACCGGCGGATGGCCGACGCCGCCGTCCTGGTGGGCACCGGCGACCTGGCCGGGGCGGCCACGGTGGTGCTCCGGGTGGGCAAGAAGCGCTACTTCCTGGCCCGCTTCGCCTGATATCCCCAGTCCCCTGTGGACAAATCCCCGGTGCCGCGCGCGCTCCCGACTACCCTTCGCGCGCAACAAGCAACCGGGAAAACCGAGATGCCTCGCCGCGCGGCGGGCGTGCTGGTGATTGCGCTGGTAGCCGCCGCCTGCGCTGTAGAGCCCATCGAGGATCCGGGCATAGGAGCGGGCAGCCTCACGAGTACGGTGTACGCCGCCGACGGGACGGCGCTCACCGACTGGCACGTGGGCGAGGATCGGGTCCTGGTCACCTACGACCAACTCCCCCGCTATCTCGTAGACGCAGTCGTGGCCATCGAGGATCAGCGGTTCTGGGTGCACCCGGGCGTCGATGTGCGGGCGGTGGCCCGGGCGGTGCAGGCCAACCTCGATGCCGGCGAGGTCGTCCAGGGAGGCTCCACCATCACCCAGCAGTACGTCAAGAACGTCCTGCTCACTCCCGAGGTCACCCTCGACAGGAAGATGGAGGAGATCACGCTGGCCCTCGGGCTCGAGAAGACCCTGACCAAGCAGGAGATCCTCGAGCGCTACCTGAACACCAGCTACTTCGGCAACGGCGCCTACGGGGTGGGCGCTGCCGCCCGCCGCTACTTCGGGGTCACCCCCGCCGCGCTCACCCTCGATCAGGCGGCCCTGCTGGCCGCGCTCATCCGCGACCCGAACTCGCTCGACCCATACCGGTACCCAAACGCCGCCCTCGCCCGGCGGGAGACCGTGCTCGACAAGATGGTCGAGCTCGGCTGGCTGGCGGCGGCCGAAGCCGACGCCGCTGCTGCGGTACCGCTCGATCTGCTGCCCACGGGAGCAGCCGACCGCTCGCTCTTCCCCTACTTCACCGACGAGGTGCGCCGGCGTCTGCTGGCCGAGCCCGCTCTGGGGGAAACCGCGGAGGAGCGCTTCGCCCTGCTCATGGGCGGGGGCCTCAAGATCTACACCACTCTCGACCCCGCAGCCCAGGTGGCCGCAGAGGCGGCAGTGAAGTCCGTGCTCCCCGACGACGGCCCCTCGGCCGCTCTCGCCGCCGTGGACCCCCGCACCGGCTACGTGGTCGCCCTGGTGGGCGGGGCCGACTACTACGACACCACCGACCCCGTCGCCCAGTTCAACCTGGCGACGTTGGGACAGCGCCAGCCCGGTTCGGCCTTCAAGCCGTTCGCCCTCGCCGCCGCCCTCGCTGCCGGCATCGGACTCGACACCGAGTTCGCCGGCGGCCGCTCGGTCACCGTCACCACCCCCGGCGGCCCCTGGCACGTGGAGAACTTCAACAGCCTCTCCTATCCCGACCTCACCCTCCTGGAAGCCACCGTGTTCTCGGTGAACGTCGTCTACGCCCGGCTGATGGAGATGGTCGATCCCCAGGCGGTGGCCGACGTCGCCACCGCCGCCGGCGTCACCACTCCCCTGGAGGCTCTCCCGTCGCTGGCACTCGGGGCCCAGGAGGTCACCGTGCTCGACATGGCCAGCGGCTACGCCACTTTCGCCGCCGGAGGCTTGCATATCGACCCGATCTTCGTCACCCGTATCGAGGACCCCGCCGGCCGGGTGATCTTCGAGGCGGTCCCCACCGTCGAGCGAGCGCTCGACGCCGAGGTCGCCGAGCAGGTGACGGCGGCCCTGGCCGAGGTGGTTCGCCGCGGCACCGGCCAGGAGGCCAAGATCGGCCGTCCGGTCGCCGGCAAGACGGGCACCAGCGAAGGCCAGTACGACGCCTGGTTCGTCGGCTACACCGCGGAGCTGGCCGCGGCGGTCTGGGTGGGCTTCCCCCAGGGTGACAAGCCGCTGGAAGCGCCCCATACCCCCTACACGATCACCGGAGGGACCTGGCCCGCGCAGATCTGGGCACGTTTCGCCACCGGCGCCCTGTCCGGCATCCCCTACCAGGACCTCCCCGACGCCGACACCGCGGACCTGGTCTCGGTCGAGATCGACCTGTCCACGGGATACCTGGCCGGGCCCCTGTGCCCCCGCAGCCACGTGGCCACCGTCCACCTGCACCCCGACGCGGTTCCCACCGTGACCTGCCCCATCCACAACCCGGAGGGCATCAGCCTCCCCTCACCCGGGACCGTGCCCGACGTCACCGGGCGCGATCTGGCCGAGGCGGTGATTTGGCTCGAGGTGGCGGGCTACCAGGCCACCGCCCAATGGGTCGAAGCGCCGGGTCGGGTCCCCGGCACGGTGCTCGTGCAGTTCCCCGCCCCTGAGAGCACGATGGCCGCCGGGTCTGAGGTTGCCTTGACCGTCGTAGGTCCCGAGCCGGGCACGGTCGTGCCCGCCGTCGTCGGCCTCCCCGCCGAGGAGGCACGCGACGCCCTCGACTCCTACGGCCTGGTCGCCCGAGTCTCTGTGGCCCCGCAGCCGGACATGGCGGCCGCCCTCGCCAACAGGGGGCTGGTGTGGTCGCAGAGCCCTGAAGCCGGTGCCCCGTTGTCCGGCCTGGTCGTCCTCCTGGTCAACCCCTGACGCCGCCACGCCCCCGACGGCAGTCCGTCGCTAGGTGCCCGACAGGAACAGGCGGAAGCGCCAGGGTCGGTCGGCCGCCCGGGTGATGCCCACCCGCGCGCCGGCCTCCACCCGCCCCCGGGCCGCCGGCACCGCCAGCAGCCGCACCGGCCCATCGAACAGAGAGGTCCCGTCCTGCTCCCCGGTGACACCCAGCGCCTGGGAGAGGCGACCCGGTCCATCGCAGAGGTGATCGTCCCGTCCCCGGCGCCGGCGCATGTCCTGCTCCCCCGCCAGCACCAGGCCCGCCCGCAGCAGCACCGCCGAACCCCGTCCGGCCGGGCCGGTCACCGCGTTCATGCACCAGTGGACGCCGTAGGAGCGGTACACGTACAGGGTGCCGGCCGGAGCGAACATGCTGGCGTTGCGGGCGGTGAGGCCGCCGTGGGCGTGACTGGCCGGGTCGTCGGCGCCACCGTAGGCCTCCACCTCGGTGAGGACCACCTCGCAGGCCACCCCGTCGATCTCGCTGCGCAGCCGCCGCCCCAGGAGGCCCCGGGCGGCGGCCACCACGTCACCGGCGAGCAGGGAGCCGAGGTCCGTCACCCTGCCACGTGCAGGAGCAGCGCCTTGAAGGCATGCATGCGATTCTCGGCCTGGTCGAAGATGCGGCTGCGCTCGTGGTCGGCGACCTGGTCGGTGACCTCGTCCCCGCGATGCGCCGGCAGGCAGTGCAGGAAGATGGCGCGCTCGTCGGCCAGGGCGAAGAGCGCCGCGTCCACCCGGTAGGGCTCGAAGAGGCGCCGCCGCTGGGCGGCCTCGGCCTCCTGGCCCATGGAGGCCCAGACGTCGGTGTAGACGGCGTCGGCCCCCCGCACTGCCTCCCCCGGTTCGTGACCCACCCGGATCTCGACCCCGGGATCGGCCAGGGCCCGCGCCTGCTCCACGATCTCCGCCGCCGGCTCGTAGCCCGGAGGGGAGGCGACCCGCATGCTCACTCCGCTCAGGGCCGCCCCCAGCAGCAGGGAGTGACAGACGTTGTTGCCGTCGCCGACGAAGGCCAGCACGGCGCCGGGCAGGGGCCGTGCCTCCGCCAGAGTCTGCAGGTCGGCCAACGCCTGGCAGGGGTGCTCCCGGTCGGAGAGCAGGTTGATCACCGGAGCGGCTGCGTGGTCCGCCACCGTCACCAGGTCCTGGTGGCGGAAGACCCGGAAGGCGAGCACGTCCAGGTAGCGGTCCAGGACGCGGGCGACGTCGGCCACCGACTCGCGCTTGCCAAGGCCCACCTCGTCCTGCTTGAGCACCAGCGGCACCGCCCCCAGGTCCACCGCGGCCACCTCGCACGACACCCGGGTACGGGTCGAGGGCTTCTCGAAGAACAGGCCCACCTTCTTGCCGGCGAGGCGGCCGGCGACCCCGCCGGGATCGGCCTTGACGGCGGCGGCGGTCGCCAACACCTGCGCCAGCCCTTCACGCCCCAGGTCGGTGACGCTCAGAAAGTCCATGGTCAGCCTCCTCTCAGCCGCCCGCCCAGGGAGGCGGCCACCCCCTCGGTGATGCGCGCCCGCACCGGCACCAGATCCTCGTCGGTCAGGGTCCGCCCGGCGTCGCGGAACGTCAGTCGGACGCCGAGGCTCTTGCGCCCTTCCCCCAGGGGCGGCCCGCGGAACAGGTCGAACACCTCCACTCGCTCCAGCGAAGGCCCGGCGGCGGCCCGCACCTCGCCGAGCAGCGCCGCGGCCGGGACCTCCTCGGCCAGGTCGAAGGCGAGGTCGAACACCACCGGCGGGTAGGGGCTGGGGGCGGCAAAGGCGCGGGGGGGCACTCCTCCCATCAGCGCGTCCAGGTCGAAGTCTCCCAGAGCCACCCGCCCGGTCAGCCCGAAACGGGCGGCTACCGCCGGGTGGATCTCCCCCACCACGCCGACCACGGAATCCCCCACCCAGACGCGGCCGGTGCGCCCCGGGTGGAAGCCGGGCTCCGCCGCCTGCTCGAGGCGGTAGTCGAGCTGCAGGGCGGCAGCCAGCACTTCCCAGATCCCCACCGCGTCGCGGGCGTCTCGCTCGGGCCCCTCGCCTTCCCACCTCGGACCGGGCAGCCGTCCCGTGAGGGCGTAGGTGACCCGCTGGGGCTGGTCGGGCAGGTCCCCGTCGGATGGGAAGAACACCCGCCCCATCTCGAACACCGCGGCATCTCCCCGCCCCCGGGCCGCGTTGACCCGCAGCGACTGGAGCAGGGCGGGTATCAGGCTCGTGCGCAGGAAGGCCTGCTCTTCGCTGAGCGGGTTGCGCATCCGCACCATCGAGCGGCGCCGGTCGCCCTCCGGCAGCCCCAGGAAGTCGATCTCCTCCCTGCCCTGGAAGGAGAGGCTGAGCACCTCGAAGCACCCGGCGCCCACCAGGGCCCGGCGCACCAGGCGGCGCCGCCGCTCCCAGACCGGCAGCCCCTCCCCCACTCCCTTGGGGAGCCGCGAGGGGAACTCGTCGTAGCCGTGGAGCCGGGCGATCTCCTCCACGAGGTCGGCGGGACGGGTGACGTCGGGGCGGTAGGTGGGCACCGTGACCTGCCACGGGTCGCCGCCGGACACCGTGAAGCCGAGCCGGGTGAGCAGGTCCTCGATGCGCTCCGCCCCCAGCTCCGCCCCCAGCAGCGGGCCGGCTCGTGCCGCGGCAGCGGCACCACCCAGGGCTCGATGGGAACGGGGTAACAGTCGATGAAGCCCCCCGCCACCTCTCCCCCGGCCAGGTCGGCCATCAGCCGGGCCGCCCGGGCGGAGGCGATGGGCGGCAGGGCCGGATCCACCCCCCGCTCGAAGCGGACGCCCGCCTCGGAGCGCAGCCCGTGGCGCTTGCCGCTGAACAGGATGCCGGGGGCGGCGAAGTGGGCCGCTTCCAGGAAGACCCGCGAGGTCTCCGGCCGCACCTCCGACGACTCGCCGCCCATGATCCCCGCCAGCCCCAGCGGGCCGGCCGGCGAGGCGATCAACAGGTCCTCGGTGCTCAGGCGCCGCTCCACCCCGTCGAGGGTGGTCAGCCGCTCCTTGGGCCGGGCCCGGCGCACGACCAGGGTCTCCTCGGGCACCAGGTCGAGGTCGAAGGCGTGCAGCGGCTGGCCCAACTCGAGCATGACGTAGTTGGTGACGTCCACCACGTTGCTGATGGGCCGCACCCCGGCGTCGCGCAGGCGCAGGCGCATCCACAACGGCGACGGGCCGATGGTCAGCCCGCGGACCTCCCGAGCGGTGAACCGCGGGCAGCGCTCGGCGTCCTCCACCACCGCCCGCCCGGTGGTGGGGACCCCGGTGGGACCGACGTCCGCCGACGGCCGGCGCAACGGCACGCCGTAGCGGGCGGCCAGGTCGCGGGCCAGCCCGTACACCGACATGGCGTCGGGCCGGTTCGAGGTGGTGGTCACCTCGAAGAGCACGTCGGGGTAGGGCAGGGCGGCGGCGAAGTCGGACCCCAGGGCCAAGCCGTCCTCCAGAACCAGGATGCCCGAGGATTCCTCGCTCAGCCCCAGCTCGGCCTCCGAGCACATCATCCCCCGCGAGAGCACCCCCCGGATCTCCCGCTCCCCCACGCGCAGGCCCCCGGCGAGCACCGAGCCCACGGTGGACAGCGGGACGACCGCCCCCGCCTCGAAGTTCCACGCCCCGCAGACCACCTCCTGCTCACCGGAGCCGGTGTCCAGGCGAACCAGGCGCAGCTTGTCGGCCCGGGGGTGGGGGCGCACCTCCAGCACCCGGGCGACGACCACCCCGGAGAAGGCAGCCTCGACCCGCCGGATGCCCTCGACCTCGTGACCCAGGTTGGCGAGGGCCTCGGCGATCTCCTCCCCGTCGTCGGGGAGGTCGGCGAACTCCTGGAGCCACCGCAGCGAGATCATCGGAACTGCTCCAGCACCCGGAGATCGGGATCGAAGAAGTAGCGCAACTCCGGCACCCCGTGGCGGATCTGCGCCAGGCGGTCGAGGCCCACCCCGAAGGCGAAGCCGGACACCGCGGTGGGGTCGTAGCCCACCGCCTCGAACACGTTGGGGTCCACCACCCCGCAGCCGAGCAGCTCGATCCAGCCGCTGCCCCCGCAGACGCGGCAGCCCGACCCGCCGCAGGCGAAGCACGACGTGTGCAACTCGGCCGACGGCTCGGTGAAGGGGAAGAAGTGGGGCACGAAGCGCACCTTCTGCCGCGGGCCCGAAGAACTGCTTGGCGAAGTGGGCCAGGGTGCCCTTGAGGTCGGCGAAGGTGACGTCGGTGTCGACCGCCAGCCCCTCGATCTGGTGGAACACCGGCGTGTGGGTGGCGTCCATGGTGTCGCGGCGGAACACCCGGCCCGGCGACACCAGGTAGACGGGGGGCGGGTGCTTCTCCATGTAGCGCACCTGCACCGGCGAAGTCTGGGCCCGCAGCAGCACCCCCTCCGGGTCGCTGCCGTGCTCGACGTAGAGGGTGTCGCTCTCCAGGCGGGCAGGATGGGTCGGCGGGGTGTTCAGCGCGTCGAAGTGGTAGTAGGCCGTCTCCGCCTCCGGCCCGTCGGCCACCGTGTAGCCGAGAGCGACGAAGATGTCGGTGACCTCCTCGAACACCTGCATCACCAGGTGCGCCGCCCCCCGGGCCGGCGCCCTCCCCGGCAGGGTGATGTCGAGGCGCTCCTTCTCCAGGCGGGTGGCCTCCTCGACGGCCGTCACCTCGGCCCGGCGGGCGCTGATGCGTTCCTGCAGACGGCCGGCGATGTCGTTGATGGCCCGCCCCATCTCGCGCCGTTGCTCGTCGGACAGGCCGCGCAGGCTGCGGCGGGCCTCGGCCACCGCCGAGGCGTTGCCCAGCACTTCACGCTCGAGCGACTCGATCTCCGCCGTCGTCCCGGCCGCGCCGAGCCGGGCCAGCGCCATCCTCCTCGACGGCCCGCAGGCGGGCGACCACATCGTCCATGGCGCCGGAGGTTAGTCCCCGGCCGCCCGGCCCCTGGCCGCCACCTCGTAGGCCACGATCGCGCCGGCCACGGCCGCGTTCAGGCTCTCGGCCCCGCCGGGCATGGCGATCGTCACCGCCAGGTCACATGCCTCCACCACGTCGCCGGGGAGGCCGCGGGCCTCGTCACCCACCAGCAGCGCCAGCGGACCGGAAGGGAGCGCCGCCGGGGGAATGCCACCGCGAGCCACGGTGGCCGCCAGACGCCGCCCGCCGGTCCTCAGTTCGTCCGGCGTTGCCACCCGCGCGACCCCAGCCCGGAAGTGGCCGCCGGCGGCGGCCCGCAGCACCTTGGGCGCCCAGGGGTCGGCCGTCCCCGGCCCGGCCGCGAAGCCGAGGCCGAACGCGGCGGCGCAGCGGATCAGGGTGCCCACGTTCCCCGGGTCCCCCACTCCCCAGGCAACCAGGAGGTCCCCGGTGCCCGCCAGTCCCGTCTCGGGGATCACCATCACCGCCACCGGGCTCTGTGGGTGCTCGGTGGTGGCCAGGCGCCGCAAGCCGCGGTCGTCCACCACGACCAGTTCGGCGCCGCAGGCCCGGGCCATCTCGGCCGAGCCGGCATCGTCCGCCAGGGCGAAGACCTGCTCCACTCGGACGCGGGCGCTCACCGCCTCGGCCAGCAGCTTGGGGCCCTCGAGCAGGGCGCGCCCCGTCTCGGCCCGTCCCCGAGCCTCCTGCAGGCGGATGGCCTCCTGCACCCGCCGATTGCGGGGCGAGGCCGGTTGGACGGCTTCAGCCGTTGGATTTCCCCGCGGTGTCGGCGACCAGGCGGCCGAACGCCTCCGGGTCGCGCACGGCCATCTCGGCCAGCATCCGGCGGTCGACCTCGACCTCGGCCGCCTTCAGGTCGGCCATGAGCCGGGAGTAGGTGGTGCCGTGGGTACGGGCGGCGGCGTTGATGCGGGCGATCCACAGGCGCCGGAACTCGCCCTTGCGGGCACGCCGGTCGCGGTAGGCGTCCTGCATCGCGTGCATCACCTGCTCGTGAGCGGTGCGCAGGCGGCGGCTGCGGGAACCCTTGTACCCCTGGGCCCTCTCCAGGATCTTGCGGCGGCCCTTCTTGGAATTGACGGAGCGCTTGACGCGTGCCATGGCGGTCTACCTCCCCAGCAGCCGGCCGACCCGGCGACGCTCAGAACGGGACACATCTACCTCGCCCTTGAGGCGGGTGAGGCGGCTGCTCCGCGGCTTCTTGCCCACCTTGAGGTGCTTCCCGCCGGCCTGGCGGCGGCGGAGCCGGCCCGCGCCGGTCACCTTGATGCGCTTCGCCGTTGCCCGGCTGGTCTTCGTCTTCGGCATGTCGTCACTCCTCGGCAGCGGCGGGGCCGGGGGCCGCCTCGGCCTCCCGGGCCCGACGGGCCTTCCGCTCCGGCGCCAACTGCATGGTCATGTTCCGGCCCTCGAGTGCCGGCGGCACCTCGATGGCCCCGACCCCCTCCACGTCCTGGGCAAGCCGGCGCAGGATGCGCTCGCCCAACTCGGGATGGGTGATCTCCCGGCCCCGGAACATCAGCGTGACCTTGATCTTGTCCCCCTCTTCGAGGAACTCGACCACCCGGCGCTTCTTGACCTCGTAGTCGTGGTCGTCGATCTTGGGCCGGAACTTCACTTCCTTGATGATGGTCCGGGTCTGCTTCTTGCGAGCCTCACGCTGGCGGACCGACTGCTCGTACTTGTACTTGCCGTAGTCCATCAGCCGGCACACGGGCGGCTTGGCCTCGGGGGCCACTTCGACGAGGTCCAGGCCCAGCTGCTGGGAGAGCCACTGTGCCTCCTCCAGGGTGCGCACCCCGATCTGTGAACCGTCGGGGGCCACCAGCCTCACCTCGCGCGCCCGTATGCGCTCGTTGACACGGAGTTCCTGTGCTATCGCTCCTCCTGTGGTCAAACAAAAGACGGCAGGCAGCTGCCGTCTCCGGTGTGGAAACCTCGGCGCGCCCGCGGGCGGCCGGGTGGGAAGCAGCGCCTCCACTTGCTGTGTCGGTTGTCGGCGGAAGTATACGGGCCGAGGGGGACGGCGCAAGCCAACGGGCCCCTGACCAGGCCGGGCACGGCGACCCGGCTAGTCCGCCGTCACCAGAATGGTGAAATCGGAGTGCTCCCCGAGGAACGAGAGCACCTCCAGGTAGTACAGCCCCGCCGGCGGCTGGGTGATGGCGATGTGCTCGTCGGCGGTCCCCCAGTCCGCGGAGCCCCAGTCCCAGTGGTACTGGGCGTCCGCTATCGACCCGATCCCCACGTACAGGTCGAGGTCGGTGGTCATCCCGGTCAGGTCCACGGTCACCTCGCCGGTTGCCCGCGGGACCTCCACGCAGTAGTAGACGGCGTTGGCCGGGTAGGGCAGCTCCGTCGCCTCGATCGTCCCCTCGGTCGCGGTCCCGAGGACGAGGGGGACGGCGGCAGGGTCGCACACCGCGCCGGCCGACTCGGGCAGCTCGCAGGTCCAGGCGGCCTCCCCGTAGCAGGTGTCGATGCCCAACCCCCCGACGACCTTGTCGGTGCCCTCGCCCCCATCCAGGAGGTCGGCCCCGCGCTCCCCGGAGAGCGTGTCGTTGCTGAGCCCGCCCGCGATGTCGTCGGCGCCCGCCCCTCCGCGCAGCGCGTCGGCACCCAACCCACCCCGGATCACGTCTCCGTCCGCTCCTCCCTGCACCCGGTCGTGCCCCTTCCCGGCGTCGATGACGTCGGCACCCGGCCCTCCACAGATCCGATCGTCGCCCTCCAGGCCGTTGATCACGTCGTTGCCGCCCCGCCCCACGATCACATCGGCGCCGGGCGTCCCCTCGATCCTCTCCCCGGCGGGCGTGCCGACGATGGTCGCCACCATCCCGAAGCACATGGGGCCGGCGCCGGTGGCGAGCTGGCCGGTGATCCAGGCCGCGTAGGCCGACACCCTGGTGTAGACCCCCGGATAGCCCGGCAGGCCGCACTCGTTGCCCCACGAGACGATCCCCAGCTGGGTGAACCCGTCGGTGCTGCCGGCGAACAGCGGGCCGCCGCTGTCTCCCGAGCAGGAGTCAATCCCGCCAGCCTCGAGATCGCCGGCGCAGAGCATGAGGGCCGAAGGCAGCACGTACTCGGGGTAGTCGAACCCCGCATAGGCCGCCTGGCAGTCGGTGTCCGAGACCAGCGGTAGCGTCACCTCGCGCAGCCCGTGAGGCCACTGCGGGGTGCTCAGCGTGTCGCCCCAGCCCAGCACCGTGACCGCCGTCCCCGGCCCCTCGAGGGAGCCGTCCGACGGAAGGCGCACCGGCTCGACCGAAGTGGGGGTCGCCAACCGGATCAGGGCCAGGTCGTTCTCCAGTGACACGTCGTCGTAGGAGGGGTGAACGAGAATCAGCGAGGCCCGGATCCGCTCACCCGCGTCCGAGGTCAGGTCGTGGCGGCCGACGACCACGTCGATGGTGCCCGCGCTCTCTCCCACCACGCAGTGGGCGGCCGTCAGCACCCAGTCCGCCGCTATCACCGACCCGCCGCAGAACTGGTCCCAGAAGGCGTCGCCGCCCCGCGTGACGAGCGCCGCCATGAAGGGGTACTTGCCGGGCGGGTCCACCTCGACGCCGCCCGTTATGCGCGGGTCAAGGCCGTCTGCGCCATCGGTGCCGGCCAGAACCGGCTCCTGCCCCACGGCCCACGTGTCCCCCGATGCCGTGGCCGTCGGCGGCAGCAGCAGCCCCAGGACGGTGAACAAGAGGACCGCCACCCACGTGGCCGTCGCGCCAATCCCCCGAGAACCGTGACCAGCCCGTGCCATCAGGATCTGACCTCCCTCGCTCCCGGCCCCGTCGGTCCACCGCCCGGGCCGTGTGGGTTGAGCCCAGCCTACGCGTTCCGCGGGCGCCCACGCCGTGGGCGGCGGGACGGCCTGCCCCGCCCCTACCCCTCCGCGACCTCCACGAATCGCTGCCCCACCGCCGCGGGGAAGAGGGTGCGCTGGAAGCCGGGCCGCTCGAAGCGAGCGAGACCCGGCCACACCAGGGAGTCCATGAAGACCCAGGAGCACCGGTGGATGGCGCTCGGCCCGAGCCACTGCAGCGCGGCCCGGTGGCGCGGGCCCGGGTAGCCCTTGTTGGACTCGAACCAGTATGCCGGGTAGTGCTCGGCCTCGGCCCGCATCAGGCGGTCGCGGGTGACCTTGGCCAGTATGGAGGCGGCGGCGATCGACAGGCAGGAGGCGTCGCCCCCGGCGATGCCCCGCGCCCCGCCCACGAAGTCCCAGGTGCCGTCGATCAAGACGGCATCGGGCCGCAGGCCCAGCCCCTCCAGCGCCCGCCGGGCGGCCAGCCGCTGGGCCTCCGACATCCCCAGCCGATCGCACTCCTCGGGTGAGGCGTGGCCCACCGCCCAGGCGCGGCACCACCCCGCCACCCGGCCGAACAGCCTCTCGCGCTCCTCCTCGGTGAGCATCTTGGAGTCCCGCACCTTGTACACCCGCCGGTCGCACGGCAGGACGGCCGCCCCCACCGTCAGGGGGCCCGCCCAGGCGCCCCGGCCGACCTCGTCCATGCCCACCACCACCCCGGCCCCCGCCGTCCACAGCTCGCGCTCGAACTCCAGGCTGGGTACCTTTCGCTTGAGTGCTTCTCGCAGGGGCGGCACCGTGTCGGCCACGGCCTGCTACCCGTCCGACGGGCGCGGCAGGAGCCGGAGGGCGTTGGCCGCGCTCACCGCCGCCAAGGCCGCCTCCGCCCCTTTGTTCCCCGGGCCGGGCAGGCTCCGGGCACGGGCGTGCTCGACCCGCCGCGTCGTGAGCACCCCCAGCCCCACCGGCACCCCCGTCTCCACCGCTACCTGGCGAAGCCCGGCGATCGCTTGGGTGGCGACGTGCTCGTAGTGGTCGGTCTCCCCCTTGATGACCGCCCCCAGGGCCACCACGCAGTCGCAGCCGCCCTCGGCCAGGGCACGCGCCACGACCGGAATCTCGAAAGACCCCGCCACCCGGACCACGATCGGGTCCACAGCACCGGCCGCCGAGAGCGCCTCGAGGGCGCCCTGCAGCAGCCCGGCGGTGACCACCTCGTTGAAGGTCGCCACCACCACTCCCACTCTCAGGCCGCTCGCGTCACCGGCCCCTTCGATCTCAGGCATCCGGCTCGTCTCCCAGCTCGATCAGATGGCCCATCTTCTCCACTTTCGTCTCCAGGTAGCGGCGATTCTCCGCCGTCGGCCTGGTCTGCAGCGGCACCCGCTCGGTGATGCTCAAACCGTAGCCTTCCAGACCGGCCCGCTTCGCCGGGTTGTTGGTGAGCAGGCGCATGCTGGTCACCCCCAGGTCGGCCAGGATCTGGGCGCCGATGCCGTAGTCGCGGGCGTCCACCGGCAGCCCCAGGTCCTCGTTGGCCTCCACCGTGTCCCGCCCGTTGTCCTGCAGCGCGTAGGCGGCCAGCTTGTGCAGCAAGCCGATGCCCGCGCCCCTCGTGGCCCCGCAGGTAGACCACCACGCCGCGTCCCTCCTCGCCCACCCGCTGGAGGGCCTGGCGCAGCTGGAACCCGCAATCGCAGCGGCGGCTGCCGAAGACATCACCGGTCAGGCACTCCGAGTGCATCCGGACCAGCGTGTCCGGCTGCCCCGCCACCTCGCCGCGGACGAGGGCGATGTGGTGGGCCCCGTCGAGCACCGACTCGTACCCCACCGCCCGGAACGGCCCGAACTCGGTCGGGATGAACGCCTCGGCCACCCGCCGCACCAGCTTCTCGCGGTGACGGCGATGGGCGATGAGGTCGGCAATGCTCACCAGGTGGATCCCGTGCTCGTCGCAGAACCGCCGCAGCTCGGGCAGGCGGGCCATGGTCCCGTCTTCGTTGACCAGCTCGCAGAGGACCCCCGCCGGGTAGAGCCCGGCCAGGCGAGCCAGGTCCACGGCGGCCTCGGTGTGCCCCGCCCGCTTGAGGACCCCGCCCTCCCGGTAGCGCAGCGGGAAGATGTGGCCGGGTCGGGCCAGGTCGGAAGGCCGAGTGCGCGGGTCCACGATCGCCCTGATGGTGGCCGCCCGATCCCCTGCGGAGATGCCGGTCGTGGTGCCGTGGACATAGTCCACCGAGATGGTGAACGCGGTCCGATGCGAGTCGGTGTTCTCCGACACCATCAACGGCAGGCGTAGTTCGTCGAGGCGCTCCCCCGGCACCGATACGCAGATGAGCCCGCTGGTGTGCCGCACCATGAAGGCCACCTGGGCGGCCGTCACCTTCTCCGCGGACACGATCAGGTCGCCCTCGTTCTCCCGGTCGGCGTCGTCCACGACGACCACGAACTCCCCGCGCTCGAAGGCCTCCACCGCCTCGGGGATGGTCGAGAAGGTGGTCATTTGCCCGCCCCCAACAGGCGCTCCACGTACTTGGCGACCACATCCACCTCCAGGTTGACCCGGTCGCCGGGGCGGCGGGTGCCGAACAAGGTGACCTCCAGGGTGTACGGGATCAGCACCACCTCGCAGCCGGTGGCATCCACCGCCGACACGGTGAGGCTCACCCCGTCCACCGCCACCGAGCCCTTCTCCGCCAGGTAGCGGAGCAGCCCGGCCGGCACGTCCATCCACACACGGAAGGAAGCCCCCTCCGGGATGATGGAGCGCACGGTGCCCACCCCGTCCACGTGGCCCTGGACCAGGTGGCCGTCGAAGCGGCCGTCGGCCCGCATGGGGCGTTCCAGGTTGACCGCGCTGCCGGCCTCCAGGTCCCCCAGGTTGGAGCGGGCCAGCGTCTCCTCCACCGCTTCCACCCTGAAGCGCTCCCCCGCCGTCTCGACCACAGTGAGACAGACCCCATTCACCGCCACCGAGTCGCCCACGTTCAGGCCGGCCCCCAGGCTCCCCGCCTCGACGGTGAAGCGCCGCTTCCCTCCAGCGTCGGCAGCCTCGGCGACGGTCCCCATGCACTCCACGATGCCGGTGAACATCAACGATCCTCCAGGGTGAACTCGATGCGCACGTCGGGGCCGACGGCGGCCACCGACTCGACACGGACGCGCCGGGCATCGGCCAGGGTGCCGAACCCCCCGCGCAGGGCGGGAGTCCCCTCTCCCCCGCCCAGCCGCGCCCCCAGGTAGAAGACCCCGCGATCGACCACGCCGGCCCGCAAGAGCGACCCGGCCAGGGTGGGCCCACCTTCCACCAGCAGCTCCAGAAGGCCCCGCTCGCCTAGCGCGGCCAGGCCGGCGACCAGGTCCACCCCGTCCGGCCCCGGCACCACCACCACCTCCCCGGGGTAGTCGGCCGGGCCGGGCGCGAGCACCAGCGGCCGGCGCTCCCAGATGCGTGCCTGCGGCGGCAAGGGACGCCGGCCCGCCACCACCACCGCCCGGGGCTGGCCCCCGGAGTACCCGGGCAGGCGAACGGTGAGGGCCGGGTCGTCGGCCAGCACGGTCCCCGCCCCCACCACGACCGCATCGGCCGCCGCCCTCAGGCGATGCCCGTCCTCCCGCGCCTCCTCGGAGGTGATCCACTGCGAAGTGCCATCAGCGGCGGCCGCCCAGCCGTCCAGGGTCAGGGCCGCCTTCAGGGTCACCCGCGGCCGCCCCGTCCGCCGGTGGTGAAAGTACCCGGGGTCCAGCGCCTCCGCCTCGGCGGCGGCGACACCGACGACCACCTCGATCCCCGCGGACCGCAGGCGGGCGATGCCCCGCCCCGCCACGCGCGGGTCGGGGTCCTCCGCGCCCACCAGCACCCGGGCCACCCCCGACGCGAGAACCACCTCCGTGCAGGGCGGGGTGAGCCCGGTGTGGTCGCACGGCTCCAGCGAAACGGCCAGGGTCCCCCCGGCCGCCCGCTCGCCGGCCTCCTCCAGGGCCATGGCCTCGGCGTGGGGCGATCCCGGGCCGGCGTGGGCGCCCCGGCCCACCATCCGGCCTTCGGCGTCGAGGACGATGGCACCCACCCGCGGGTTGGGATGGGGCCGGGCGGGCGCGGCGAGAGAGATCGCCTCCCGCATGAGCCGCTCCTCGTCCATGCCAGCCTCCGCGTCCACGGGCACGCGGCCGCGGCGAAGCGGCGCGAGCCCTCCTTCTCCCATCCGGACTGTCACCGTCGGCCCCGGGATCTCACCGGGTCGGCCCCCTGTGCGGGGGTTCGCGGGCTCTACCGCCGGTCGGGGTTTGCACCCTGCCCTGAAGAAGGGCCTAACGAGGTCATTCTACCGAGGCGCTCCGGGTCGCCGCTCAGCGGGTGCGCCGGTCCACCCTGTAGCAGGATCCGGCCTCGTGCTTGGCGTGCTCCTTCATCTCCGACGCCACCGCCGAGGCCTCCCACTCGCTCGCAAAGCTGCGGCGCAGATTGGTGGCCACGCCCAGAGAGATCGAGACGATCGGGAAGGCGTGGCGCTCCCCGCGCCGGTCGATCACCTCGACGAAGCCGCGCAGGGCATCGGCGGGGTCATAGAAATCCAGGATGCCGTCGTCGAAGCGATCTATGACCGTCTTGCAGAATTGCTCGGCGCCGTCCGGGTGCATGACCACCACGAAGTCGTCACCGCCGATGTGCCCGACGAAGCAGGTGGTGTCGCCGGTCTCCACCGCCGCGGCCACCAGCACGTTGGCGTTGAACTTGATGACGGTGTCACCGCGCATGAAGCCGTAGTGGTCGTTGAAGGCCTTGAAGTTGTCCAGGTCGCTGTGGATCACCGCCAGCGGGCGGCCGCTGCCCACCCTCTTCTCCAGCTCCTCGGCAATGCGGAAGTTGCCCGGCAGGGCGGTGAGGGGCGACAGGTCTCGCATCGCCTTGGAGCGGCGCAGCACCGCCCCCACCCGAGCCACCAGCTCCTCGATGTCGAAGGGCTTGGTGATGTAGTCGTCCGCCCCCAACTCGAGACCCCGCACCCGGTCGCGGGAATCGGCGCGGGCGGTGAGCAGGACCACCGGAACGCTCACGGTAGCCGGGTTGACGCGCAGCCGGCTGAGCAGCTCGAGCCCGTCCAAGTCGGGCATGAGGACGTCGAGGAGGATGAGGTCGGGAGGCCGCTCGAGCGCGAGGCGCAGCCCGACCAATCCCTCCAGGGCGGGTGTCACCTCGAAGCCCTCGCGCTCGAGGCTGATCCGCACGAAGCGAACCAGGTCGATGTCGTCGTCTATGACGAGGATGTGCTCGCTCATTCGTCCTTGACCGCTGCTCGGATCTCCCTGGCGGCCCGCACCGGGTCGGGTGCCCGCACCAGGGCGCTGCCGACCACGAAGGAGTCGGCCCCGGCCCGCCGGGCGAGCCGTGCCGTCTCCGGCGTGATGCCGCCGTCGATCTCGATATCGGTCGACAGACCAGCCGAGTCAATGAACTTCCGCGCCGCCGCCACCTTCTCCAGTACCTCCGGGAGGAAGGCCTGGCCGCCGAATCCGGGGTCGACCGACATCACCAGCAGCCGGTCGCACAGGCCGAGGAAGGGGGCCACCGCGCCGAAGGGCGTAGGCGGGTTGATCACCAGCCCGAAGTCGAGCCCCAGGGCCCGGGCTTGCGCCGCCGCCTGGGTGGGATCGGGCCAAACCTCTATGTGGATGGTGACCATGTCCCCCCCGGCCTCTTTGACCTTGGCGAACAGCGAGGTCGGGTTGGTGACCATCAGGTGGCAGTCGAAGTAGAGCGAACAGGCCCGGCGAAGCGAGGCGATCACCGGGATGCCGAAGGACAGGTTGGGCACGAAGTGCCCGTCCATGACATCCAGGTGGAGGAAGTCGAGGTGCGGCTCCAGGCGGGCCACCTCCTCCCCCAGCCGGGCGAAGTCGGCGTTGAGGATTGAGGCGGCGAGACGTGCAGGTTGGCTCACGACGGCGAGTGTATCGCGCGGGGGTAGACCGCCTGTGGGCGTGCCGGACCCTGGCTTCGACATGCGGGGGCTCACCTGCCGCGCCGGCGGGGCGAGTGGTCGACGTTCCCGCGCCCGGTCCCCCCAACCGGCGCGGGGGCCCATGGCCGGCGGCCGGCCGCCCCGCCTACGCTTCCCCCATGGACCGCTACCGCATTCCCCCCGACACCGCCGTGAGCCTCAGCCGCTTCGACCCCGGCGACACCGGGGGCATGGACGAGGACGAAGCCGAGGACCGGCTGAAGGACCTCAACGGGCGCCTGGAGAGCCTGCAGGAACTCCTCTACGCCGAGGGCAAGCACAAGGTGCTCGTGGTCCTGCAGGCGATGGACACCGGCGGCAAGGACGGGGTGATCCGCCACGTGTTCGAAGGGGTCAACCCCGTTGGGGTGAAGGTGGCCTCGTTCGGCCGGCCCACCGAGGAGGCTCTGGCCCACGACTACCTGTGGCGGATCCACACCCACACCCCGGGCACCGGCCAGATCACCATCTTCAACCGCAGCCACTACGAGGACGTGCTCGTCGTCCGGGTGCACGGGCTTGCGCCCGAGGAGGTCTGGAGCCGCCGCTACCGCCACATCAACGAGTGGGAGCGCCTCCTGGCCGAGGAGGGGACGACCATCCGCAAGTTCTACCTGCACATCTCCCCGGAAGAACAGGCCGAGCGCCTCCAGGAGCGCCTGGAGGACCCGACCAAACGCTGGAAGTTCAAGATGGGCGACCTGGACGAGCGAGCCCGCTGGGGCGACTACATGGCCGCCTACGAGGCCGTGCTGTCCCAGACGAGCACCCCGTGGGGCCCCTGGTACGTGGTCCCCGCCGACCGCAAGTGGTACCGCAACCTGGTGGTGGCCACGGTCCTGGTGGAAACCCTGGAGAGCCTGGGAATGGGCTACCCGCCGTCGGAGGACGACCTGTCGGGAGTGGTCATCCCGCCGGTCGGGTGAACCGGGCGGGCTCTCCCCGCCGCCCGCGCATCCAGGCCGCCGCCGCCATGCGGTCGCGGCCGGCCGGCTGCACCTCGAGCAGCTCCACCGGGCCGTCCGAAGCCCCCAGAAGCACCGCCTCACCAATGGCCGCCGCGACGCCCGGCCCCGGGCCCGGCCCGGCAATCGGGCGCGCCCGCCAGAGCTTGACCCGCACCCCATCCAGCTCGGTCCAGGCTCCCGGTTTGGGGTCGAACGCCCGCACCGCCCGCAGCACCGCTTCTCCCCGGTGGCGGGTCGGGTCCACGAAGGCCTCCTCCACCCGCACCCGGGCGGCGGCGGTGGCTCCCTCGGCCGGCTGAGGCCGGGGGGTGATGGCCCCGGCCAGGTACGCGGGCAGGTGCCGCACCAGCATCTCCGCCCCGAGGACGGCCAGGCGGGCGGTCAGCTCACCGGCCGTCTCCCCGGGCCCCACCGTCGTCGGCTCCACGGCGACCACAGGCCCGGTGTCCATTCCCTCATCCAGCATCATGAGCGTCACCCCGGCGACCGGGTCCCCGGCCAACACCGTGCGCACCACGGGGCTCGCCCCCCTCCACCGGGGCAGCAGCGAGAAGTGGACGTTGAGGAAGCCCGCGGCCGGCACCGCCAGCAGGGCGGGCGGCAGCAGCTGACCGTAGGCCACCACCACCGCCACGTCGGGAGCGAGCCCCCGCAGGCGCTCCAGGTCGTGCACTGCCCGCTCCGGCTGGGACACCGGCAGGTCCAGGGCCAGGGCGGCCTCCTTGACCGGAGGCGCCTGGGGCCGGCCCGAGCGCCCCCGGGGACGGTCGGGCCGGGTGGTGACCAGCAGCACCTCGGCCATGTGGGACAGCGCCTGCAGCGAAGGGACCGCCTCGGCCGGAGTCCCGTAGAAGACTGCCTTCATCGGCCTTCCCTCAGCCCCATGGCCTCCTCACGCAGCTCCTTGAGCGCCTGCTTGCGAGTCCGGCGTGGCAGGCGGTCGAGGATGATCGTGCCTTCGAGATGGTCGGTCTCGTGCTGCAGGACCCGCCCGAGCAGCTCCTCCCCGGCGTACTCGACCTCGTTGCCGTCCAGGTCGAGCCCGCGGGCCCGGGCGAAGGCGGGCCGGCGCACGGCCCAGTAGCGGTCGGGCACCGACAGGCAGCCCTCGTCGAAAGTCCAGGAACCCCCGGTCTCGAGGATGACCGGGTTGATCAGGTGGCGCGGCCCCTCGCCGATATCGAAGACCACCACCCGCAGGGCGACCCCGATCTGCGGCGCGGCCAGGCCCACCCCGGGCGCCTGGTACATGGTCTCGAGCATGTCCGCCACCAGGCGGCGGATGGCCTCGTCGATGCGCGCCACCGGAGCCGCCGGGCTGCGCAGCACGGGGTCGGGATAGGCGCGGATGGGAAAGACGGCCACGGGGCGGTCAGGATAGCCAGGGGTCAGAGGTCGATCGGGTCGGCGTCGATGCGCACCCGGGCCCCTGCGTCCCGCCAGTCCTGCACCAGGCGCCGCAGCATGACCCGCGGCCCGTGCAGGTCGCGCCCCTGCAGGAGCCATCGGTCGCGCCCACCCCGCGTCGCCGGGCCGTGGACTTCGGCCCGCCCGTCCACCACCGCCCGCAAGCCCTCATCCGCCCCCTCGGGGGCGCGGGCGGCCTCCACGACGATGATCTCGCCGGCCGGGGGAAAGCCGGCCTCCGCCCGGGCCGCGGCTTCGGCCGCGAGCAGCGGCAGGGGGTCGGCGCGCCGCAGGGCTTCCAGTGCGGGGTGCCCCGGGTCGGCGCTCTGAACGACCATCCGCCTCCCCCGGCCCTTCCCGGCGGCGGCGGCCACCCGCGCCAGCAGGCGCAGGCCGTCCTCCACCGCCCGGTAGTGGGGAGCGCGCAGGAGGCCGTCGGCGTCCACCACCACCGCCAGGTCCACAGGCGGCAGGTCGGCCAGATCCCGCTCCGTCCCCACCACCACCCGGCGCCCGCTATCCGCCTCCCCCACCACTTCCCTCCCCAGGAAGCCTCCGACCTCGGCCACCAGGCGGCCGACCGACGCCCCCAGCGGCCTCGAAGCGGCGCCCCCCGCACGCCGGGCACGCCCCCAGCACCGTGCCGCAGCGGGGGCAGGAGCCGTCCGCCTCGGGGCGCGACCCGCACTGCGGGCACACCCGCAGGGCTCGGCACCCCACGCAGCGCAGCGCCGGCACCCGCCGGTCGGCCAGGAGGAACGCCCGCCCCCCGGCCCCGGCCACCGCCTGCAGCGCCCGCCTCGCCCGCCGGCCGATCAGACCCCCGCCCGGCGGCTCCTCCCCGCGATCGGCTACCTCCACCAGGCCCCACAGCCGGCCCCCGACCCGGGTGAACGCCGGTGCCCGGTGCAGTGCCTCCGTGGTGGGCACCGCACCGCAGAGCACCAGGGGGAACCGCTCCACCGCCGATCGCCGCCACAGGACGTCGCGGACGTGAGTGGTAGGGGTGGCCCGGTCCTTCATGCCTCGCCGCCCTTCCTCGACCACACAGGCCAGGCCGAGCGACGCCACCGGCCAGAACGCGGTCTCCCGGGTCCCCACCAGCAGGCGTCCCGGATGGGTCATCGCCTCCCAGGCGGCAGTGGCCGCCGCCCCCCCTTCCTCCGATCCCAGCACTACCCGGTCCCCCAGGTCGGCGGCCAGCTCGGCGGCCAGGCGACCCGCCTCCGCCACCGAGGCGACCACCACCAGGGCGCTGTGCCCGGCCGCCAGCACCGGGGCCGCCAGGCAGGCCAGGGCCCCGCCCCACGGTCCCGCCCCCAGCAAGTAGCGGGCCCCCACGTGGCCGCCCGCCGCTCCGGCGGCCGACACCTCAGGCAGGGGGGAGGCGCCGAGCACCGGCACCGGGGGCAGCCCCGGCTCCTCCCGGCGCCGGGGCAGGTTGAGCGGGGCGCCTTTGCCGAGGACCACGGGAAGGGGGGCGACGTAGTGGATGGCGGCCCAGCGCATCACCTCGAGCAGGCCCCGGCCGAAAACCGGCAGGTCGCCGCGCCGTCCCAGCAGGCGGCGCAGGCCGGGGCGCTCCGCCTCGCCCATCGCCACCACGAAACCGGGCACCCGACGGCCGCCGAGCGGCACCCGCACCAGCGCCCCCACCTCGACCTCCACCCCGGGAGGCACCTCGTAGGCGAAGCCGTCGTCGACCGCGAAGGTGGGCAGGTCGGGCACCACCCGGACGACGGCAGGGGTGCTCAGGGTGTGCCCCGGCTCCTCAGTTCGGCGATCCGCTCCCAGAGCCGGGCGGCCACCCGGCGCTTGGGGAGCAGGTCCCACCGCTCCAGCTTGCCGTCGGGCAGGATCAGGGCGACCTGGTTGCCCTCGGTGCCGAACCCGGACCCCGCCGCGGTCACGTCGTTGGCCACCAGCAGGTCCACCCCCTTGGCCTTCGCCTTGGCCACGGCTCCCTCCACGGGGCCGGTCTCGGCGGCGAATCCCACGAGATACGGCCGGGGCTGCATCGCCGCCACCCCCGCCAGGATGTCGGGGGTCGGCTCGAGCACCAGCTGGGGAGGCCCGTCGGCGCGGCGCAGTTTGGACGAGACGGGTTGCGCCGGCCGGAAGTCGGCCACCGCCGCCGCCAGCACCACCACCTCGCAGCCGCCGGCCCGGCTCCACACCGCCTCGGCCATGTCGGCCGCCGTCTCCACCCGGACGACCTCCAGACCCGTCATCGGGGGCGGCTCGACGGTGGTGACGAGGGTGACCAAGGCGCCGCGGGCCGCCGCCTCCTCGGCCATGGCGTTGCCCATCTTCCCCGACGAACGATTGCCCACGAAACGAACCGGGTCGATGGGCTCCCGGGTACCCCCGGCGCTCACCAGCACACGCCAGCCGGCCAGGGCACCGCCGCCCAGCGCCTGTTCGAGCGCGGCCACGATCTCCTCGGGCTCCACCATGCGCCCGGGGCCCACGTCCCCCGCGGCCAGCGGCCCGTGCGCCGGGCCCACCACGTGGTAGCCGTCGGCGAGCAGAGCCGCCAGGTTGCGCCGGGTGGCCGGGTGGGCCCACATCTCGCTATGCATGGCCGGGGCGATGACCACCGGGGCGCGGGTGGCGAGCACCACCGCCGAGAGCAGGTCCTCGCTCAGGCCGTGGGCGAGGCGGGACATGGTGGCCGCCGTGGCCGGGGCGATGCAGACCGCGTCGGCCCAGCGGGCCAGTTCGATGTGCGGGCTCACGGAGGGCTCGTCCCAGAACCCAACGGCGGGGCGGCTGCCGGTGATGGCGGACATGGTGGCCGGGCCCAGGAAGCGCAGGGCCGATTCGGTCATCACCGTGCGCACCTCGGCCCCGCCCGTCACCAGCAGGCGCGCCAGGTGGGCGCTCTTGTAGGCGGCGATCCCTCCGGTGACCCCCAACAGGACGCGCCGGCCGGCGAGCATGGGCTACTCGCCCTTGTCGACGACGACCTTGTCGGCCGCGATCTCCTCGAAGGCGATGGACAGGGGCTTGCGGGAGAGGGAGTGCACCTGCGGCGGCACGTGGGAGCCCAGGCCGTTGCCCAGGTTGTTGAAGTAGGCGTTGATCTGCCGGGCGCGCCGGGCGGCCAGCACCACCAGGGTGAAGCGGTTCTCGGTGCGCTGCCAGGACGGTCTCGATGGGCGGTTCGATCATCATCGGGGGCTCCCAGGGGGTCCGGGGAGCGCCAGTATACCGGCCAGCTCGTCGATGGCCCGCTCAAGGCGGTCGTTGACCAAGAAGTGGTCGAAGAGCCCCCGGGCCCGCTCCATCTGCCATCGGGCGACTTCCAGGCGGCGGGCGATCTGCTCCTCGCCGGTGTCGCCCCTCCCCCGCAGCCGGGCCTCGAGCGCCTCCGGGCTCGGGGGCTCGATGAAGACCATCACCGCCTCCGGGTGCACGGCCTTCACCTGTTCCGCCCCGAGCAACTCGATGTCGAGCAGCACATCGCGGCCGGCCTCCAACGCGTCCTCCACCGGCGCACGCGGCGTTCCGTAGAGATGGCCGCTGTACTCCGCCCACTCGATCAGCGCACCGGAGTCGCGCGCCGCCAGGAAACGATCGCGATCGACGAAGTGGTAGGCCACCCCGTCCATCTCGCCGGGCCGCGCCGGGCGCGTCGTCATCGACACGGAGAAGTCGAACGGCATACGTTCAGCCAGCCCCGCCACGACGCTCGTCTTGCCGGCCCCCGAAGGGCCGGAAACCACGATCAGCCGGCCGCGGCGGGGCCGGTCAGGAGAGGGCGTCGATCAGGGCCTCCCTCTGCTTGGCCCCGAGGCCGCGCAAGCGGCGGCTCTCGGCGATTCCCAGCTTCTCCATCAGGCGGTGCGCCTTCACCTTGCCCAGGCCGGGCAAAGAGGTGAGCACGGCCACGACCTTGATGCCCCCCGCCGTCGCGTCGGTGCCGGCGCGCGACAGCAGCTCGGGAAGCGTGATGCTCCCTTCCTTCAGGGCCTGCTTGAGCGCGGCCCGATCGCGTCGGGCGGCACCCGCCTTCTCCAGGGCACGGGCTCGCTGCTCGGGTGTCAACTTGGGTGGTGCCATGAACCTCCTCCCTTGCCCCCAACTCTATATGGCGGCGAGGGCCGCGTGCAGGCGCTGTGCCGCCGCCACCGGGTCCGGGGCGGCGGTGATCGGGCGGCCGACCACCAGCAGGTCGGCGCCGCGGGCCCTGGCCTCCGCCGGCGTGGCCGTCCGCCGCTGGTCGTCGGCGGCGGAGCCCTCCGGCCGGATGCCGGGGGTCACCCGCAGCAGCCCGGGGGCTACATCGGCCACCACTCCCAGCTCTTTGGGGGAACAGACCACCCCCTCGACCCCGGCCTCCGCGGCCTTCTTGGCCAGCCCTGAGGTCAGCTGCCCCGGGGTGCGCCCGAACAGGGCGGAGGCCGCCGACGCGTCGATGCTGGTCAGCACGGTGACCGCCAGGACCCCGGCCTGCCCGCCCCCTGCCCCGGCCAGGAGGCCCTCGGTGGCAGCCCGCAGCATGTCCACCCCGCCCGAGGCGTGGGCGGTCACCCAGCGGGCCCCGTATTCCCCGAGACGGCGGGCCGCCGACTGCACCTGGGAGGGAATGTCGTGCAGCTTGGCGTCCGCCAGCACCGGGCCGATCCGCGCCAGCGCCCCCACCAGCCCGGGGCCGGGGCCGTGCAGCAGCCCGAGGCCGACCTTGAAGCCGGCCACCACGTCGGCCAGCGCACGGGCGAGGCGCACCGCCTCCTCGGCCGTGCGCAGGTCCAGGGCAACGATTATCCGGCGGTCGTCCATGGGTCCCATGCTCCTATGAGGTCGACGACCCGGTCTACCCGGTGCTTCCTCCCGTACCGCCGCAGCTCGGCGGCGATGCGCCTCCCCGCCCGGGTCTCGGCGAAGTGCACGGTGCCCAAGGCCACCGCCTGCGCCCCCGCCAGCAGGAACTCGACCACGTCGGCCCCCCGCCGCACCCCACCGCCGCCGACGATCGGCAGCCCGGGGAAGGCCCGGCGGACCTCGATGACACAGCGCAGGGCGATCGGCTTGATGGGAGGGCCGGAGTACCCGCCGACGACCCCCGAGAGCCCCGGGCGCCGGGTCTCCGGGTCGATGGCCGCCCCCCACACCGAGTTCCCCAGCACCACGAAGTCGGCCCCCGCCTCGGCAACCGCCGCCGCCACCGCCACTATGTCCGCCGAGTTGGGCGAGAGCTTGGCCCCCACCGGCAGGGTCGTGGCCGAGCGCACCGCCGCCACCGCCCGAGCCGCGGCCGGCGGGTCCAGGGCGAACATCACCCCGCCCTCCAGGTTGGGGCACGAGAGGTTGACCTCCACTGCGGCCACCCCGGTCTCCCCCATCAGCGCGGCCACCCGGCCGAACTCCTCAGCCGTCTTGCCCACCACCGACCCCCAGACCGGTACCCCGACCCCGGCGAGGCCCGGGGCCACCTCGGCCACCCAGGCGGTGATCCCCGGGTTCTGGATGCCGATCCCGTTCAGCATCCCCGAGCCCACCGGGAACAGCCGCGGTGGAGGCCGCCCCGGCCAGGGATCCTCGCTCACCGACTTGGCCACCGCCGCCCCGTAGTGCTCCAGCGCCCCGACGGCGGCGAAGTCCACCACCGATCCCACCGTGCCGGAGGCCGCCACCAGCGGCGACCTCAAGGTCAGCGGCCCCAGGCGGGTGGTCAGGTCCACGGCGCCCATCCCCCGCCCCGAAGCAGGCTCACCACCGCAGCTCCTCGTCGCGCAGCGTGAAGCGGCCGCGCAAGAGGACATGCCGCGCGCGGCCCGTCAGGCGCTTGCCCCGCCAGGGGCTGTTGGTGGAGCGCGACCGGAAGTGCTCGGCCACCCACTCCCGGGCGGGATCGATCACCGTGATGGTCGCCGGCGACCCCGGGCCGGGCAGGTGCCCGTGGGCCCCCAGGCCCGCCAGGCGGGCAGGGGCGAGCGCGAAGCGGGCGAAGACGCCGGCGGGGCCCAGCGCGACCGCGCCCAGCACCGCCGCCACCGCCGTCTCCAGCCCGATCACTCCACGCGGGGCGTCCTCGAAGGGAACGTCCTTCTCATGGGCGGCATGCGGGGCATGGTCGGTGCCGACCATGTCGATGGTGCCGTCGGCCAGGGCCGCCCGCACCGCCGCCACGTCCTCGGGCCGCCGCAGGGGCGGGTACATCTTGAAGACGGGATTGGTGGACAGCACCTCCCGGTGGTCGAACGAGAGGTGGTGCGGGGCCGCCTCGGCCGTCACCGCCAGTCCCTCGCTCTTCGCCGCGCGCACCAGGGCCACCGTGCCGGCGGTGGAGACGTGCTGCACGTGATAGCGCGCCCCGGTGAGGCGGGCGACGGCCAGGTCGCGTGCCACCACCACCTCCTCGGCTTCCGCCGGGATGCCGGTCAGCCCGAGCAGGGACGACACCTCTCCCTCATGGAGCTGCCCGCCGCCCGCCAGGCCGCGGTCCTCGGCGTGCTGGGCCACCACTCCCCCCATGTCGCTCAGGTACTCCATGGCCCGGCGCAGCAGGCCGGCATCCGCCACCGAGTCCCCATCGTCGGTGAAGAGGCGCACCCCGGCCGCCCACAGCTCGTCGAGGTGCGCCAGGCGCTGGCCGGCCCGCCCGGTGGTCACACAGCCGGCGGAGAACACATCCACCAGCCCCACCTGCCGCCCCCGCTCGACCACGAACCGGGCCAGGTGCCCGGCGTCGATCGGCGGGTCTGTGTTGGGCATCGCCACCACCGCGGTGAAGCCGCCTGCCGCCGCGGCTCGCGAGCCCGACTCGATGTCCTCCTTCCACTCCTGGCCCGGCTCCCGCAGGTGCACGTGCGGATCCACCAGGCCGGGGCCCACCCAGCAGCCCGTGCAATCGACCACGTCGGCGCCGTTGCGATCGAGGCCGGGGCCCACCTCGGCGACGGTCTCGCCGGCCAGGCGCACGTCGGCAGCCACCGCTCCCTGTGGGGTGGCCACCAGTCCACCGGCCAGCAGGATCTCAGCCATCGATCTCACCTCCCAGGAGGCGGAAGAGCACAGCCATCCGCACGGCCACCCCCATGCTCACCTGCTCGAGCACCAGGGCGTCGGGGTCGTCGGCCACCTCGTCGGCGATCTCCACCCCGCGGTTCATGGGGCCGGGGTGCATCACCACTGCCCCCGGCTTGAGCCTCGCCCGCCGCTCTCGGGTCATGCCGAAGCGGGACACGTACTCGGGCAGGGAGGGAAACACACTCGCCCCGCCTCGTTCGGTCTGCACCCGCAGCAGGTACACGACGTCGGCCTCGGGCAGCACCTCGTCGAGCGTGCTGCTCACCTCCACCTTCCACCCGGTGGTGGTCACCGGCAGCAGGGTCCGTGGGGCCACCAGGGTGACCCGCGCCCCGAGGGTCGAGAACGCCTGCAGGTCGGACCGGGCCACCCGCGAGTGGCGGATGTCCCCGACGATGGCGACTTGCAGCCCCTCGATGCGCCCGAAGCGGCGGCGCACCGTCAGGGCGTCGAGCAGCGCTTGGGTGGGATGCTGGTGGGCCCCGTCGCCCCCGTTCACCACGGGGATCGAGAGCCACTCCGACACCCGCCGGGCCGCCCCCACCGCCTGGTGGCGCACCACCAGCAGGTTGGACCCCATGGCCTGCAGGGTGAGCACCGTGTCCTTGAGGCTCTCACCCTTGCTCAGCGACGAAGTCCCCGGGGAGAACGTCATGGTGTCGGCCGACAGGGCCTTGGCCGCCCGCTCGAAGGAGAGCCTGGTCCGGGTGGACGCCTCGAAGAACGCCGTGGTGATCGTCTTGCCGCGCAGGGCGGGCACCTTCGGGATGGGCCGCGCCAGCACCTCCACGAAGCCGTCCGAGTCGTCGAGCAGCGACTCCAGCTCGGCCCGGTCGAGGTCGGAGATGTCGAGCAGGTGGTGCATCAGCCCGCCTCCCCGATGAGGACGGCGTCCTCCCCATCGATCTCCGCCAGGTGCACCGACACCCGCTCGCGGCCGGCGGTGGGCAGGTTCTTGCCGACGTAGTCGGCCCGGATCGGCAGCTCCCGGTGGCCCCGATCCACCAGCACGGCCAGCTCCACCCGGCGGGGCCGGCCCAGGTCGGCCAGGGCGTCCAGGGCGGCTCGCACGGTGCGGCCGGTGAACAGGACGTCGTCCACCAGCACCACCACCCGATCGTCTATGGAACTCGGCATGCGGGTGGTCCCCACCCGGGTCGTGGGGCGCCGCTCCAGGTCGTCCCGGTAGAGCGTGATGTCCAGCTCGCCCACCGGCACCGGCGCCTCCGCCTCGGCCAGCGCGACCGCCAGCCGCTCGGCCAGGGGCACCCCCCGGGTGTGGATCCCGACGACCACGAGGTTGGCCGTTCCCCGGTTGTGCTCCACGATCTCATGGGCGATGCGGCGAACGGCGCGCCCCACATCGGCCCCGTCCATGAGCTTCCTCATGGCAGAAAAAAGGCCACCGCGTGGGTGGCCGTCATCGGCAGGCACTTCATCTGTTGCTTCCCCTTCCCGGCCTCGCAGGACCGGCTTAAAGGACGTTCCCGGCACGCTAGCACGCCGAGCGGAAGGGCCGTTCGTGCGCCCGGCACTGGCCCGCCGGGCACTCGCCGCCGCCCCCCCGTCGCGACCGCCGGCTGAGATCAGCCCGGCCCCACCTCCCCGGCCAAGCGACCGAGGATCCCGTTCACGAAGGCCCCGCTCCGCTCCGTGGAGTAGGCCTTGGCCAGGCGGACCGCCTCGGAGATGATCACCCCGGCCGACAGTTCCGGGCGATGACGCAGCTCCCACACGCCCAGGCGCAGCACCGTGCGATCGACCGCCGGCATCCGTTCTACCCGCCACTCGGAGGACACCGCCCCCAGCACCTCGTCGAGCTCGGCTCGCTCGGCCCAGACGCCGTCGGCCAGGGCCGTCCCCAGCTCGTCCAGCCCGGCCACATCCGGCGCGGAGTCCCGCAGGTCGGCCTCGTACAGGGCCTCGACAACCTCATCCCGCCGAATGAGGCGGCCCACGCGGAACAGGGTCCCCGCATCGGGGACCGGGACCGGCGTTTCCTCCCCGGCGGCCGCCGCGCGCAGCAGGGCCACCGCCGCCCGCAGCCGCCAGGTGCCGTCGGCTTCAGCCTCGGCCCGCGCCAGCCCGGCCAGCTCCTCCTCGGAGGAGGCCTCCGCCAGAGCCCGGGCCAGGGCCACCACGGCCGGGTCGGTCACTTCACTCCCGGGTGATGTAGGCCCCGGTGCGTGTGTCCACCTTGACCCGATCGCCCGTCGTGACGAAGAGAGGCACCTGCACCACCAACCCGGTCTCCAGGGTGACGGGCTTGGTGGCACCCGACACCCGGTCGCCCTTGACCCCCGGCTCGGCGTGGGTGACCTTGAGGACCACCGCCGCCGGCAAGTCCAGCCCTACCGCCCGGCCGGCGTACATGGCGAGGAGCACCGAGTCGCCGTCCTTGAGGAAGCCCGCAGCATCCCCCACCTGGTCGCGGCTCAGCGTCATCTGGGCGTAGGTTTCCCCATCCATGAATTGGTAGCCGAGGTCGTCGGAGTACAGGTACTGATGAGAGCGGCGCTCGATGATGGCCTGCGGCACCGGCTCGTCGGCCCGGAAGGTGCGTTCGACCACCGCCCCGGACTGCAGGTTCTTCAGCTTCATCTTGACGAAGGCCCTGCCCTTGCCCGGCTTCACGTGCTGGTACTCGACGATCTGGAAGAGGCCATCGTCGAGGTCCAGGGTCATCCCGGGGCGTACGTCGTTCGTGGAGATCATCGGCGGACCAACTCCCTCGCCGACCCGGTGAGCACCACCGGGCCGTCCTCGGTGACCAGAACCATGTCCTCGATGCGCACCCCACCCTCCCCCGGCAGGTACACGCCGGGCTCCACCGTGACGACGTCGCCGACGCGCAGCGGGTCCTGGTTCCCCCGGCGGAGCCAGGGCTCCTCGTGGATGTCCAGGCCGACGCCGTGGCCCGTGCTGTGCAGGAACTGCTCCTCGTAGCCCTCCCGGCGCAGCACCGCCCGCACCGCCTCGTCCACGTCGTTGCCGCTGACCCCCGGCCGCGCCGCGGCCACCCCCGCCTCCTCGGCCTCCAGCACCACCCGGTGGACCCGTTCCATGCCCGGGTCGGGGGCGCCTTCCAGCCAGACCGTGCGGCTCATGTCGGAGTGGTAGCCGTCCACCACGCAACCGTAGTCGAGGAGCAGCAACCCCCGGCCCAGGGGCACCCGGCCGGTCTCGTAGTGGGGCACCGAAGCGCCCGCCCCGGCGGCGACGATCGCCTCCCAGTCGGCGCGGTCGCCCCCGTGGCGGCGCATCTCCGCCACCAGGCCCCACGCCAGGTCGTCCTCGGTCTCCGCTCCCACCACCAGGCGGTCCAGCGCGCCGAAAGCGGCGTCGGCGGCGGCGGCCGCGAAACGCAAGGCGGCCAACTCGTCCTCGTCCTTGGTGCGCCGCAGATCCTCCACCACGCCGGTGGTGGCGTCGGCGGCCACCCCGGCCTTCTCCTCGACACCTCGCGCAAACTCCCAGGTCACGCCGGGAGCTTCCAGGCCCACCCTCTCCAGCCCCGTCAGCATCCCCCCCAGCGCCTTCCACAGGTCCCCGGTGTAGACGGAGAGCTCGGTGCCGGGCACAGCGTCGAGCAGGGCCCGGGCCGATTCCCCGTAGCGGCCGTCGGTGAGAAAGGCCGCCCTGCCGTCGGGCCGGACGAGGAGGTAGCCGTTGCTCCCCGAGTACCCCATCAGGTAGCGCAGGTTGGGTCCCCGGGTCACCAGCAAAGGTGCCTCGAGACGGCGAGCAAGCGCGTCGATTCTGGCGCGATATCGCATGTGGCTCCTCACGAGATGCCGACGGCGGCGAGCGCGGCCTCTACGGTAGCGGCCGCCGCATGCTCCAGACGCGGCCGGCCGACCCGCTCCAGGAGCACCATGCGCAGCCCGCCGCCATCCCGCTTCTTGTCCAGGCCCAGCAGCCGCCGCACCTCCCCTGCATCGGCTCCCGGGGCCGCGGTCGGCAGCCCCAGTCGGCCGATCACCTCACGCTGGCGGGCCTCCTCGTCGAAGCCTGCCACCAGGGCGCTCGCCCGGCCGGCGGCCACCATCCCCACCGCCACGGCGGGCCCGTGCCCCAGGCCGGCGGCCACCTCCACTGCGTGGCCCACGGTGTGCCCGTAGTTGAGGTGGGCCGCGTTCCCCCTCCTCGCGGAAGTCCCGGCCGACCACTGCCGCCTTCACCGCCACCGCCCGGCGGACCACCTCGGCCGGGTCGGCCTCCAGGCCGTCGCGTTCATAGAGCCCCACGAGATCGGGGTCGCCGATGAGGCCCGCCTTCAGCGCCTCCGCCGCCCCGTCACGCCGCAACCCGAGGGGCAGCGCGTCCAGGAGATCGGCGTCGATCACTACCCGGGCCGGGTGCTGGAACGCCCCCACCAGGTTCTTGGCGCCCAGGTTCACCCCCGTCTTCCCTCCGATGGCTGCATCCACCGCGCCGACCAGCGTGGTGGGGACGTAGACCGCCTCGACGCCGCGCAGGAAGGTGGCGGCGACGAAGCCCGCCAGGTCGGTGAGGGACCCGCCGCCCACCCCGAGCACCGTGTCGGCGCGGGTCAGACCGAGGCCGGCCAGCCACTCGTAGACCCCTTCGGCCACCGCCAGCGTCTTGGCCGCCTCGCCGTCCGGGAGGACGCGCAACTCGGCCGCCAGCCCCGCTTCCCGGAGCCCTTCCACCAGAGCGGCGGCCGACCCGCCCCGGCTCCCCGGGCTGGGCCAGCACCGCCACCCGGGCCCGCCCCGGGCGGGTGCCCACGACGGTGGCCGCGTCCAGCACCCCCCGGCCCACGACCACGGTGGTGGCACCCGCTATCTGCCGCGTCTCCACAGCTCCACCACCTCCTCGGTCACTTCCTCCGGCCGGCGGCCGGCCGTCTCCACCCGGTGGTGGGCGGCGGCCGCATAGGCGGCGGCCCGGCCCGCCAGGATGGGGCTGAGGCCGCCCTCCCCCCCGGAGAGCAGCGGCCGGCCGGTGCCGCCGGCGACCCGCTCCTCCAATTCGGGCGCCGGGGCGTCGAGCCACACCACCAGGCCCGACTCCCGCAGGCGCGCCACGTTCTCCTCCGCCAACACCGCTCCCCCACCGCAGGCCACCACGGCCGCCGTCCCGGCGACGGCCGCCACCGCCGCACGCTCCCTGCGACGGAAGCCGGCCTCCCCCTCCACGCTGAAGATCTCGACCACCGTCACGCCCGCTTCGCTCGCGATGCGCTCGTCCAGGTCCACGAACGGGAGGCCGAGTGCCCGGGCCGCCAGCATCCCCACAGTGCTCTTGCCCGCCCCCATCATCCCGATGAGCCAGAGAGTGCCCACTCAGAACCGGGCCAGGCGCTCGCGGTAGGCCTCTACCGCGGCGCGGAAGTCGCCCACCGTGTCCCCGCCGAACATGCGCACCATCTCATCGGCGAGCACCCAGGCCACCATCTGCTCCCCGACCACCGCGGCGGCGGGCACGGCGCAGGTGTCGGAGCGTTCGCGCAAGGCCTCGGCGGGCTCCTTGGTGACCACATCGACGGAACGCAGGGGGTGCGACAGGGTGGAGAGGGGCTTCATGGCGGCGCGCACCAGGATGGGCTGGCCGGTGCTCATGCCGCCCTCGATGCCTCCGGCATGGGCGCTGTCCCGGCTGAACCCCTCCGGGCCGAAGGCGATCTCGTCATGGGCCGTGGAGCCGCGGCGGCTCGCCCCCGCGAACCCGTCGCCCACCTCGACGCCCTTGACCGCCGGGATCGACATCAGCGCCGCGGCCAGCAGGCCGTCGAGCCGGCGATCCCAGTGAGCGTGGCTGCCCACTCCGGCCGGCACGCCGTAGGCGATCACCTCCACCACTCCGCCCAGCGTGTCCTGCTCCGCCCGGGCCCGGTCGATCTCCGCGACCATCGCGGCCTCGGCCACCGGGTCCAGGCAGCGGACCGGAGAGGCGTCCACCCGGGCCAGGTCGCCCGGTCCGGGCGTCGGGCCGACGGCGCGGACCCCGCCTATCGCGACGACGTGGCCGACCACCGTGACGGCCGCCTCGGCCAGCAGCGCCTTGGCGAGCCGGCCGGCAACGGTGCGGGCCGCGGTCTCCCGGGCCGAGGCTCTCTCCAGGACATCGCGAGCGTCGTGGGTGCCGTACTTGAGCATGCCCGGCAGGTCGGCGTGCCCGGGCCGGGGAGTCGTCAGCGGAGTGGACTCACCCCCGGGCGCCGGCGCCATACGCTCTTGCCAGCCGGGCCACTCCCGGTTGCGCACCAGCACCGCCACCGGCCCACCCAGGGTCCGCCCCAGGCGGACGCCGCCCAGGATCTCCAGCTGGTCGTCCTCGACCGACATGCGTTCACTTCGGCCGTGGCCCCACCGGCGCCGCGCCAGCTCGGCCGCCAGCGCCTCGGCCGACACTCCCAGCCCGGCGGGCAGGCCTTCCACGATGGTCACCAGGCCGGGCCCGTGCGACTCGCCGGCGGTGAGGAAACGCAGCATCGCGGGGATGGTACCCCCGGGGCCACGGGCCTACTTGATGATCGACTGACCCACTGCCAGCGTGAACACGCTGTCTCGGTACATGAACACGCCGCTGCTGGTCCCCAGGCTGATCACCTTGAAGTCCTCGGCGAACGTGTCGCCGACCCTCACCGTGTAGGTCTGCCCATCCACCGTCAGCACGGCCTCCCGGACCCCGCCCTCTTCGCGGATCTCCAGCAGGGTGACGCGCCTGCCCGCAGGCGTGTCCGGGCTGGTCGTGGTGGTGGTCCCCCCGGGCGTGGTGGAAGTGGTGCCGCCCCCGGTGGTCGTCGTCCCCCCGCCGGTGGTCGTGGTCTCGCCCCCGGTGGTGGAGCTCGTCTCGGGTGCGGTGCCGGTCGGCGCGGTCACCAGAGGGACGAAGGGATCCCGGGGCGGAGATACCCGGAAGCCGCCTGCCGCCGCGAGGGCGCCCTCCCCCAACGGTGCCGTCGCCCCCGGTCCCGGCGCTCCGGGCAGCTCCTGATCCCCGCCGAACGACAGCACCCCCGACGACGCCATCAGCCAGATCGACGTGCCGGCCGTACCCACCAGCAGCATCGCCACCAGCACCGCTACGAAGGTCCGTCGCCCGGTCCCGGCAGCCACCTCACTCCTCCTCGGTCGGGGTCGTGGTCGTCGTCTCCTCGCCGCCGGGGGTGTCGGGTATGTCCGTGGGCAGAAGGTCGCTGAGCGTGAACAACCGCATCGTCAGCGACGCCGACAGCACCGTGGTCCCTTGCTCGTCCTGTGACGACGTCAGGTTGATGGAATCCACCCGCACCAGCCGCTCCATGTCGTTCAGGCCGAACAGGAACCCCAGCACTTCGAAGAACTCACCGTGAATCACGGCCCCGACCTCGATCTCACGCAGCTCTGAGTCGACCACCGGCGCGGGAATGGCGGGCGCCATCTCGGTCAACTCGACTCCGGTGTCCTGGGTCAGCGCGAAGATCTCATCGATGAACTCGTCGAGCAGCGGCTGCTCGGGGATCAGGGCCTCCATCTTCCCGATTCCCGCCAGGTACTCGACCTCGGACTCCCTGATCTCCTGCAGCTGAGCGATCCGGCCCCGCAGCGTCACTTCCTCCTGCTGGGCCGTCTGCAGGTTGTCCTGCTCCTCGGCGATGCGGGCGTTGCGGGGGGAGATCAGCAGGAACCACCAGCCCACCGCCAGCAGCACCGCCAGCAGGACAGCGAGAAGGGCCCAGCGGCGCATGTCAGGGCACCTCGGGTATCAGATCCTCAGCACGGTCCGTCACCGCACCGGCGGTCAGAGTGGCGGTGGAACTGAAGGCGACGACCTGCTCCTCCCCGATGACGCTCGCCACGGCCGTGTTGACCCAGGGGCCGGTGATTCCCGAGAAGGCGCCGGAACCAAGGCTGCGCAGCCACTCCGATAGATCCGGGAAGTCGAAGCCCACCCCGTTGAACGAAACCTCGCCCACCGCCTGGGTCAACGCGTCGGCCTGGATCGTGCCCGTGAACGACTCGATCCACACTCGCGGTGGCAGCAGCCGGGACAGGTCGTTCAGGAACACGCCGAAGTCGACGTCGTTGGCCAACGCCGTTCGCACCAGGGCGGCCCTGTCCTCGAACCGCTGCTGCAGGGCCCCGGCCTCGGCCAGCCCCGCCACCTCCTGCTCCAGCGTCCGGTTGATCTCCTGCTGGGCTTCGACGTCCGCCTTGGCCGCCGAGACCCGGCTGTTCCAGTAGAAGACCCCGCCGACCAGTACGGCCAGGTAAGCCACCCCGCCCGCCACCAGCAGCGCTACCCGACGCCGCTTGGTCCGCTCCTCGGCGACCTCCGGCGGCAGCAGGTTGATGGGCCTCACGAGCGATCCTTGGCCAGGTGGGCGAAGCGGTTGCGCGGCCGCACCACATAGCTGCCCCACAGCGCCAGCCCCACCGCCGCCGGCAGCACCGGCTGCAGGTCGAGCAGTTGGGGCTCGGTCATGCCGACGCGGCCCACGCTGACGTTGTCGAGCACCCGCACCGGCTCCACCCGGGTGCCCAGGGCGCGGGCGATCCGGTTGGCCAGGTGGGGCAAGCGGGCGCCGTTGCCGCAGACGATCAGCCGCTGCAGGGAGTGCTCGCCGGCCTGGGTCAGGTAGTAGTTGACCGACCCCCTGATCTCCTCGATCAGGCTGTCGGCCGTCCGGGTGAGGATGCGTGACAGAGAGGCCTGCTCGTCGTCTCCCCCCGGCATCCCGCTGGGCACCACCCCAATGGAGCGCTTGCGCTCCTCGGCATCCTCCCGGCTCATCGAAGCCCCGGCCATCAGGGCCTCGGTGAACTGGCTTCCGCCTGTGGGGATGATGCGCACGAAGCGGGTGATGCCGAACTTGGTCAGCGCGATCTGCGTCAGGGTCGCTCCGATGTCCAGCAGCCCCTGGATCCCCTCGCTGTCCTTGGTGAGGTCGGCGCCGAAGGCCGCCCGCACCAGCCCGAAAGCCTGCAGGTCTATCGAGGCCACCTGAAGGTCGGCCCGGCGGGCCACCCCCACCAGGCCCTCCACCATCTCCCGATGCGCCGCCACCACCAGGATCGAGAGCATGAGATCACCGTCGGGGGTGGTGAACTCCTCCATGGGCACGTAGTCGAGGAGGGCCTCCGCCACCGGGATGGGAATGGCGTCCTGCACCTGATAAGGAAGCGCCTCCGCCAGCTCGTCCTCCTCCAGGTGGGGCACGTCCACCTGGCGCACGATGACCCGTTGGTTGGCGATCCCGACCACCACGCCCTTGCGCGGCAGGCGGTGCCGCTTCCACAGGGCGCTCAGCGCTTCGACGACCGCGCCCTCATCGGCGATCTCGCCGGCGACCACCGCCCCGGGAGGCAACGGCATCTCGGCGAAGCGCCGCAGGACCGGCGTGGCGCTGCCGGTATCGACAGCGGCAGCGCGGACCGCCTCGGAACCGATATCGAGGCCGACCGCGATCGGCATGCAACCCTCCGTCTGTTGCCGCCCGGGCGGCGCTTCCTCACCCGATCACACGGCAGTAACTACGCGTATGTCGGCGTCGAGAGTAGACAGTGAGGGACGCCGGACCAAGGATCTCCCCGGTCTCCTGCGCGCGCGGATCGCGCGCGCAGCCAACACCCCAGGCGGTCAGCCGAGGTACCAGCGGGCGATGGTGTCCCCCAGGGCCAGGGCCAGGTCCGCGCCGGCCACCATGGCCGGGCCGAACGGGATGGCGTCCTTGCGGCTCACCCGGCGGGCGGCCAGCAGCGCCACCCCCGCCAGACCGCCCAGGGCGAAGGCGGCGAACGCCCCCACCAGGAGGACGCTCCAGGAACGGTGAGCCAGGACCAGGCCGAGCAGGAGCGCCCAACTTCACATCCCCGAAGCCGAACCCGCCCCGGGCCGCCAGGGCCACCAGGAGCAGCACCCCGAAGTAGGCGGCTCCCCCGGCGAGCGCCCGCAGCAAGGCCCACGGGTCGCCGTCGAGGAGCGACCCCAGGGTCAGGAAGGCTGCGGCGCCGATGATCCCCGGCACCAGGATGCGGTCCGGTATGCGCCGGTAGTCGAGATCGGTCAGGGTGAGGGCGATGGCCGCACCCGCCGCCCACCAGTAGCCGGGCAGCGCCCAGGATGCCCCCACCAGGAGGGCCAGGCCGACGAAGGCCGCCGCGGTCCCCGCCTCCACCAGGGGGTAACGCAGGGAGATGGCGGCACCGCAATCGCGGCAATGCCCGCGCAGCAGCAGCCAGGAGAGCACCGGCACGTTGTCCCCCGCCCGGATCTCGTGCCCACAGGCCGGACAGGAGGAGCGGGGCCTGACCACCGACCGTCCCAGAGGGACCCGGTAGGCCACCACGTTGAGGAACGAGCCGACCACCAGGCCGAGCAGCCCTCCCAGGCAAGCGACAACCGTGGTCACCGGGGCGCCTCGGCGGGTGTGGAAGTCACTGCTCTCCTTTCGAGCCTGTTCCAGCATCGGCCCGTCGCGATGGTACGTGAAGGGTTTCCCACCGCGGGCGCCAGAAGGAGGCCGCCGGGCCAGGGCCGCCATCTCGGGATCCATCGACAGCCCCACGAGGAATCGCCGCTCGCCCCAGCGCGTGCGCGACCAGCCGGACATAGCAGTGCTGGGGGCGGGCATGTGCCCGCCCCCAGCACTCGTTCGTTGGACAGGTTTGGTCTACCAGCCGCTCTGGAGCCAGCCGGCCGGGGCGGCGGCGGGGCAGGCCGCCAGGATGGCTGCGCCGTTGTCGCCGTAGTAGGTGCCCAGGGTGGAGCTCTCCCAGATCCCGAAAGTGGTCCCGGAGGCCGAGATGCGCTGGATGCACACGGTGTCCGTCCCATTCATGATGAGGCTCGTGCCGGCAACCCCGGTGGCGTCGAACAACAGGCTCGGCTCGAAGGCGGTGAGGTCGGCGGCGACTGCCGTGTAGTCACCGGTGTCGAGCCAGATGGCCTTTTCGACCAGTAGGGTGTTGCGGATGTCGGACTGGGCCGACCGATCCTGCGCGCTGCTGCGGAAGCCGAGGAACGAGGGAATGGCGATGGCGATGAGAACTGCAATGATCATCACCACGACCATGAGCTCGATGAGCGTGAAGCCCTCGTCGCCGGCCAGCCGCCTTTGGATGGCCTTGGTCATGTAGATCCCTCCTCAGGGGTCCCCTCGAGCGGAGGATCCGCCCGTGGGAGGGCTATCGGCGGCGGCGGCGATCCACTTGAGGGGAAACGGCGTCCGCCCCTCTACTGGATCAGGCTGCCGATGTTGAACATGGGCAGGTAGAGGCAGATGAGGATGCCACCGACCACCACGCCCATGACCATGATCAGGAGAGGCTCGATGAGGCTGACCAGGGCGCTCACCGCGTCGTCCACCTCCTGGTCGTAGAACTCGGAGACCTTGGACAGCATGGTGTCGAGAGCACCGGTCTCCTCGCCCACGGTCATCATCTGGACCACCATCGGCGGGAACACGTCGTGGCGGGACAGCGGGCTGGCCAGCGACTCGCCTCGCTTCACCGCATCACGCACGTCGCGCACGGCATCGCTGATCAGCGCGTTGCCGGCCGTCTCCGACACGATGTCCAGGGCCTGCAGCACCGGCACCCCCGTGCGGCTGAGCACTGCCATGGTGCGGGCGAAGCGGCTGAGGGCCACCTTCTTGACCAGCTTTCCGAAGACCGGCATCTTCAGCTTGAACCCGTCCCAGGCATGCCGGCCGTCGTCGGTGGCGACCCAGCGGCGGAAGCCGAACACCGCCAGGATGATCACCAGGGCTCCGGCCCACCACGCCTTGCCCAGGATGTCGGAGATGCTGATGAGCACCTGGGTCGGGAAAGGCAGCTTGCCCCCGAGGTCGTTGTAGATGCGCTCGAAGATGGGGACGATGAACAGCATCATGGCCGAGACCACCAGGACCACCAGCGACATCACCACCACCGGGTAGGCCATGGCCGAGCGGACCTTCGAGCGCAGGCGTGCCGCGCTCTCCAGGGTCTCGGCCAGGCGGAGCAGGGTCTCATCGAGGGCACCGCTCACCTCACCCGCCTGGATCATCGACACATACAGGTAGCCGAAGATCTTGGGGTGCTCGGCCAGGGCGGCGGACAGGCTCGAGCCCTGTTCCACCCGGGCCCGGACGTCGCCGACCACCTTGGCCAGCGCCGGGTTCTCGGTCTGTTGATGGAGAACGGTCAGGGCGCGCACCAGGGTGAGGCCCGAGTTCACCATTGTGGCCAGCTGGCGGCTGAAGATGGCCACGGCCTTGGGCTTGACCTTCTTGCCGAGGCGGGGGATCTTCAGCTCCCTGTCCAGCGCGGCCACCCGGCGCTCGGCAGACGCGCAGGGGCACCATGCCCTTCTCCTGCAGAGTCCGGGCGACGGCCGCCGCCGACGAGGCCTCCAGTTGTCCTTCCCGTACCGTCCCGGAACGGTCGCGGGCCCGGTACTCGAAAGTCAACGCCGGACTCACTTGCGCACTCCTCTCAACAGCTCGGTCAGCTCTTCGGGATTGAGGACGCTCGCCAGGGCATCGTTCATCGACACCTTCCCCGCGTTCACCAGGGAAACCAGCGACTGTTCCATGGTCTGCATGCCGTACTTGCCCCCGGCCTGCATCGCACTGCGGATCTGGTGGACCTTCCCCTCCCGGATCAGGTTGCGGACGGCGGGAGTGGCGACCAGAACCTCCACGGCGGCCACCCGGCCGTGCCCGCTCATCAGCGGAAGCAGCTGCTGGGACACCACTCCCTGCAGGGAGGCGGCCAGCTGGACCCGCACTTGCTGCTGTTGGTGCGGCGGGAACACGTCGATCATGCGCTCCACCGACCCCGGGGCATCCTGGGTGTGCAGGGTGGCGAACACCAGGTGGCCCGTCTCGGCGGCGGTGAGGGCGGTCGACATGGTCTCCAGGTCCCGCAACTCCCCCACCAGGATCACGTCCGGGTCCTGGCGCAGGGCGTGGCGGAGGGCGCTGGCGAAGCTCTGGGTGTCCTGGCCCACTTCCCGCTGGTTGACGATGGCCATCTTGTGGCGGTGCATGTACTCGATGGGGTCTTCCACCGTCATGATGTGCACCGGGCGGGTCCGGTTGATGAGGTCGATCAGCGCCGCCAGGGTGGTGGACTTCCCCTGGCCGGTGGCCCCGGTGACCAGCACCAGGCCGCGGGGCTCGTTGGCGAACTTGGCTACCACAGGAGGCATGCCCAGCTGCTCCAGGGTGAAGGCCTGCTCGGGGATGGCCCGCAGCACCGCCCCGACACTCCCCCGCTGGTAGAACACGTTGACCCGGAACCGCCCCTTGCCGGCCACCGGATGGGAGCAATCCAGCTCCTGGTACTCCTCGAGCTTCTCCCGCAGCTTGCTGGAGAGGATGCCGAAGATGAGGGTGCGCAGCGGCCCCGGCGCCAACCTGCCGTAGCCCGGGATGGGCTGGATCTTGCCGTCGACGCGCATCGCCGGCGGTGACCCGGCGGTCAGGTGCAGGTCGGACGCGCCGGAGTCCAACACGATCTCGAGGAGCTGGTTCAGGTGGTAGCCCACCTCCTCCCCTTCGGGCGGCGTCTCACCCAGCCGGACCTCCGTCGGCGGCGGCGGCGCCACCGGCCGGCCGGCGTAGGCCCGGGCAACCGCCCCGCTCAGCGACCCGGCGGGAGCGAGCGCGGGGATCACCGGGCATCCGGCCTCCGCAGCCAGCAGCGACACCTTGTCCCGGTTCAGCGGATCGGCCAGGGCGACCACCAGGGCGTCCTGGCCCTCACGGCGGACCCGGCGCACAGGCAGCGCCCCCTTGGCGATGGCCAGCTCCGCGCCGAGCCGCTGCAGCGCGTCGGCGTCGGGAGGGCAGGTGTCGGGATCGACGTACTCCAGCGAAAGGCTGCCCGCCACGGCTCGCAGCACCTGGACCGGGTCGAGGCGGCCGCCCCCGAGCAGCACGCGGCGGGGTGCTCCCCGCCGGCCTCGGCTTCGCCGATCGCCCGGGCGAAGTCGTCCTCGCTCACCAGGCGCCGCTCCACCAGCGTCCGCCCGAGAAGAGCCACAGCTCCTTGGTCCAGCATGCTCAGACCACCACCCTCAGTACCTCTTCGAGGCTCGTCATGCCGAGAACCACCTTCTCCATCCCGTCCTCGCGCAAGGTCCGCATCCCCTGCGACACCGCCACCTTCTTGATCTCGTCGGACGGGTGCCGCGCCACCGCCATGTGCTGGATCTCCTCGCTCATGATGAGCACCTCGGTGATGGCCAAGCGGCCCCGGTATCCGGTCCCCGAGCAGAACTTGCATCCCCCGGCCTCGTACAGGGTCACCGGCGTCTCGACCGGGTCGTAGCCCATGCGGGCCACGACCTCGGGCTCCGCCTCCCGCGGCCGCCGGCAGCGCTCGCACAGGCGGCGGGCGAGCCGCTGGGCGACCACCGAATCCAGCGAGGAGCTCACCAGGTAGGGCTCCACCCCCATGTCGATCAGGCGCCCGATGCTCGAGGCGGAGTCGTTGGTGTGCAGAGTGCTCAGCACCATGTGCCCGGTCAGGGCCGCCTCTATCGCGATCTGGGCGGTCTCGCTGTCGCGCACCTCGCCCACCAGCACGATGTCGGGGTCGGAGCGGAGGATCGCCCGCAGGGCGGTGCTGAACAGCAGGCCGGCCTTCCTGTTCACCTGCACCTGGGTGATGCCGGGCAGGCGGTACTCGACGGGGTCCTCCACCGTGATGATGTTCTTCGTGGGGCTGTTGAGCACGTTGAGGGCGGCGTACAGGGTGGTGGTCTTTCCCGAGCCGGTCGGGCCGGTGACCAGGACGGCGCCGTAGGGCTTCTGGTAGGAGCTCGAGAACCTCTCCAGCGCGTGGGGCAGGAAGCCCAGGTCGGAGAGCTCATGGATGGCATCGTCCTTGTCGAGGATGCGGATGACCACCTTCTCCCCGTGGATGGTCGGCATGCTGGCCACCCGCAGATCGAAGGGCCTCCCGCCCACCCGCAGCCCCACCCGGCCGTCCTGGGGCACTCGGCGCTCGGCGATGTCCAGGTCGGCCATGATCTTCAGGCGGCTCACCACCGCGCCCGCCACCGACCGCGGGGTGGTCATCACCTCGTGGAGCACGCCGTCGATGCGGAACCGCACCCGCAGATCCCGCTCCCCCGGCTCGACGTGGATGTCCGAGGCACGCTCGTTGACCGCCCGGGTGATCAGGGTGCTCACCAGCTTGACCACCGGGGCCTCTTCGACCGCCGACTGCAGCTTGGACAGGTCCTCTTCCGTCTCGCTGCTCGCCACCAATTCGGCGAGATCGGCTATGGGGTCGTCGAAGCGGTTCGTGCGACGGATGGCATCTTCGATGTCGGAGCGGGTCGCGATGCGGGGCAGCACCGGGTGCCCGGTCACCGCCCGCACGTCGTCGATGACGAGCACGTTGCCGGGGTCGGCCATGGCCACCACCAGCCGGTCGTCCTCGAACCCGATGGGGATCACCATGTAGCGGCGGGCGAGGGACTCGGGGAGCAGGGCGGCCGCCACCGGGTCGACGTTGACCTCGGACAGGTTCACGTATTCCAGGCCGATGTGTCGGGCCAGGGCCCGCACCAGGTCGGCTTCCTCCACGATGCCCTCGGTCACCAGGACGCGGGTGAGGGGCGTGCCCGTGTTGGTCTGCACCTCCACCGCCCGGTCCAGGTCGCGCCGGGTGAGCAGGCCCTCTTCGAGCAGCAACGCACCGATGTGCTCGGTCTCTCCGGCCACCAGAACTCCTCGCCGAGGTGAAACGACTAGTGCGAGTTTCGGCAGTCGCCGGAGAGCGCTTGAGGGGTTAGGTGCGGGCGGCGGCCTCCATGACGGCCAGCGGGGCGGGCCCCCCCGCCCACAACTCGAAGGAGAGAGCCGCCTGGGCGACCAGGAGATCCAGCCCGTCGGCCACCGGCAGGCCCCGGCGGCGGGCCAGGGCCACCGCCGGCGTGGGCTCCGTGCCGTAGGGCAGATCGATCAGGCCGCCGGCCGCCTCGATCACCCCGGGCGGCAACGCCTCCCCCTGCATGCCCAGCGGGGTCGCGTTCACCACCACGGCCCCGGCCAGCGGCTCTCCCCAGGGGATCCCCGTCGCCGGGACCCGCAGAGCCTCCGCCAGCGCCTCGCCCCGCCTCGGGCCGCCGCGTGGCGACGGCCGGCCTCGCCCCGGCCAGGGCCACCAGAGCGGCTGCCGCCGCCCCGCCCCCGCCCAGCACCAGCACCGGCGCCCCCGGTGGCATCCCGGCCCGTTCCCAGGCCGCCAGCAGGCCGCCCACGTCGGTGTTGTGGCCCACCACCTCGCCCTGCTCTCCCACCAGGGTGTTCACCGCCCGGCAGCGCGCCGCCGGCGGGGCGAGGCGGTCGGCGGCGGCGGCGGCCACGCCGCTTGTGCGGCATGGTCACATTGGCGCCCCGCAGGCTGCCGGCCCGGATCTCGGCACAGGCCCGGTAGACCCCCGCCGCGTCCACCCGGCGAGCCTCGTAGCTGCCCAGGATGCCGGCTGCGGCCAGGGCCGCCCGCTGGATGGCCGGCGACCGCGAATGGGCCACCGGGTCGCCCAGCAGCACCAGCCTCACGGGATCAGCCCGGCCTCCCGAGCTTCCTGCTGCAAGACGGAGGAACTCGTCGAAGTCGTCGGTGAAGGCGTGCCGGCCCTCCTCGTCCGACAGCACGTAGTAGAGGTACGTGGTCTGCGTCGGGGGCGGCCGCCGCCCGCAGCGAGGCCAGGCGGGGCCCGGCGATCGGGGTGGGAGGCAGGCCCTCGTACAGGTAGGTGTTGTAGGGCGAATCGACCTGGAGATCGTCCAGGGTGAGCCCGCCCTCGGGGAAGCCGCCCAGCGCGTACACCACGGTGGCATCGATCTGCAGGAGCATCCCCTGGTCGAGGCGGTTGAAGATCACGCTGGCGATCACCGGGCGCTCCTCGTCGAGCCGGGCTTCCCGCTCGATCATCGAGGCGATGATCACCCCGTCGTACGGGCGTGATGTCGCGCTCGGTGAGATAGGTCCAATCGACCGAGGCCACCCGCAGCTCCGCCGTGTCGGCCAGCAGCTGCAGCACTTCGGCCGGCTCGTCGTCGGCGTAGATCTCATAGGTGTCGGGGAACAGCAGCCCCTCCCAGTCGGCCAGCGAGTCGGCGCCGCCCGGGAGCAGGTCCGAGGTCACCAGCCCGTTGAGCAGCGGAGCCTCGAGGTCGGCCACCTCGAAGTCGGCCTGCTCGGCCAGGGACTCGAGCATCTGCGGCACGGTGAGCCCCTCGATCAGGGTGATGCGGACCACCCCGCCTCCGGGCCCCTCGACCAGGCGGGCGATCACCGCGTCCACGGTCATCCCCTTCTCCAGCTCGTAGGTGCCCGCCTGCAGACGGTCGCTGACCTGCTGCAGCCGCACCGCCCGCTCGAACTCCGGGGCCGACGAGATCACCTCGGCCTCCACCAGCAGCCGGCCGATCTGCGCGGCCGACGACCCGGCGCGGGATCTCCACCTCCACGGCCTCTCCGGTCCCCGCGGGCTCGTCGCTCCCGCCGAGGGCGTCGTTCACCATCCCCGCCAGCACCTTGACCCCCAGGTAGGCGCCCCCGAAGAGCACCACCACCAGGGCGGCCATGCCCAGCACCTTCAGGGTGGTGCGCACCCAGCGCCCCTCGTCCTGGCTCGCCCCCGGGCGGGATCTCCTCGTGCCCGTCGCTCATCGTTCACCGTCCAGGTAGGACTGCAGCAGCACCGCGGCCGCCACCCGGTCGCGCACCCCGCGCCGGCGGCGCCCGCTGAGACCGGCCTCCACCAGCACCCGCTCGGCGCTGACCGTGGTGAACCGCTCGTCGAGCAGCTCCACCGGCAGCCCGGTGGCCGCAGCCGACCTCCGCCGGCGAAGCGCCGCGCCGCCGCCGCCGCCGGGCCCTCGCTCCCGTTGAGGCTCAGAGGGAGCCCGACCACGATCCGCTCCACTCCCAGGTCGGCGGTCAGCCGGCCGATGTCCCCCATCAGGCCGGGGTCGGCGCCGTCGAGCACCGAGTGGGGCTGGGCCGAGATGCCCAGCGGGTCGCTCACCGCCACCCCGACCCGCCGGGTGCCGTAGTCGAGGGCGAGCACCCGCCCGGCGCTCACGACTCCCCCAGCCTCGCCCGGGCGTCGGCCCGGGCCACCTCCAGCGCCTCGGCCAGGCGGTCCCCGTGGGGGCCGCCCGCCTGGGCCAGCTCCGGGTCTCGGCTCGACCCGCCTCCCAGCAGCCGGGCCGCTCCCGCCAGCACCTGGGCCGCCGACAGGCCTGCTTCCACCAGGTCGCGGGTGGCCGCGGCCACCAGGCTCGCCTTGCCGTCCCGCTCGGCGCCCAGCACCACCAGGCCGCGCCCAGGCGGTCGCGCACCTGCGATGGCCAGCGCCCGCAGTTCATCGGGCAGGAGCCCGGCACGCGAGGCCACCACCAGCCGGGCCCCGCCGACCTGCCTCGGCTGCCTCGGCCAGGCCGGCGGCCGCGCCGGACCGGGCCTGGGCCTCGTAGGCCGCCAGGCGCTTCTCCAGTCCGCGGTTGCGGGCCAGCAGCGACCCGGCCGCCGCCGCCGCCGCGTCGGGCCGCACCCGCAGGTGGCGGGCCACGCCGAGCAGCTCCGCCCGGAGGTCGCTCAGATAGCGGAAGGCATGCGACCCGGTGTAGGCCTCCACCCGGCGCACGTTGGAGCCGATCGAGGACTCGTTGACCACCACCACCGGCCCGATCTGCCCGGTGGCGCGGCACGTGGGTGCCGCCGCACAGCTCCCGGGAGAAGTCACCCGCCTCCACCACCCGCACCCGCTCGCCGTACTTGTCGCCGAAGAAGGCCAGCGCCCCCATCTCGGCAGCCTCGTCGCGGGAGACCTCGAAGGCCAGCACCCGGGCGTTCTCGATGACCCGCTCGTTCGCCGCCTCCTCCACCGCGGCCATCTCCTCGGCCCCCACCCCGGCGTAGTGGGAGAAGTCGAAGCGGAATCGGCCCGGCTCGACCAGCGACCCCGCCTGCTGCACGTGCTGGCCCAGGATCCGGCGCAGCGCCCAGTGCAGTACGTGGGTGCCGGTGTGCGACTTGCGGATGCGCTCGCGGCGGTCGCGATCGACGCGAGAGCGTCGCCTCCTGCCCCACCCGCAGGGTGCCCTCGGTGACCTCGGCGTGGTGCCCGTGCAGCCCGTGCATGGGCAGCTGGGTGTCGTCCACCCGGGCGCGGCCCGACTCGGTGGCGAGGGACCCGGTGTCGCCCACCTGGCCGCCCGACTCGGCGTAGAAGGGAGTGCGGTCGAGGTACACCTCCACCAGCTGCCCGGCCTCGGCCTCCTCCACCGCCTCTCCCTCGCGCACGATGCTGAGGATGCGGCCCACCTCGTCGAGGCGGTCGTAACCGACGAACTCGGTGGGCCCGGAGCGATCGAGGATCGCCCGGTAGACAGGGGCCCCCGCCTCGTCGGGGCCGCCCTTCCAGGCGGCCCGGGCCCGCCGGCGCTGGGCCTCCATCTCGGCCGTGAAGCCGTCCCGGTCGAGCCCGAACCCGCGCTCGGCGGCGATCTCGGCGGTCAGTTCGACCGGGAAGCCGTAGGTGTCGTGCAGGCGGAAGGCCACCGCCCCCGGCACCACCGCCCCCGCCTCGAGGCCGTCGAGCTCCTTCTCCAGCAGCGTGTAGCCCGCCCTCGAGGGTCCGGCGGAAGCGAACCTCCTCGCGCTCGGCCGTCTCCAGGATCCCGTCCCGGCCCTCGACCAGGGCCGGGTAGGCGCCGCCCATGACCTCCACCGTGGCCTCCACCAGCCCCGGCGTCACCAGGTCGGTCGCCCCCAGGGCCCAGGCGTGGCGCACCGCCCGGCGCACCAGGCGCCGCAGGACGTAGCCCCGGCCCTCGTTGGAGGGGACCACCCCGTCGGCGATGAGGAAGGTGAGCCCCCGCCCGTGGTCGGCCAGGAGGCGCAGGGCGACGTCGCTGCCGCTCGGCGGCGCCGTAGGCGGCTCCCGGTCATCCGCTCGGCGGCGGCCAGCACCGGGCGCACCAGGTCGGTCTCGAAGATGCTGTCGACGCCCTGCAGGACCATGGCCGCCCGCTCGAGGCCCATGCCGGTGTCGATGTTGCGCGACGGCAGGTCACCCACCACGTGGTAGGGCTCGTCCTGCAGGTTCTGCATGAACACCAGGTTCCACACCTCGATGAAGCGGTGCTCACCGGCCTCCCCGCCCTCGATGGGACCGCCCCCCGGCCCGAACGCCGGGCCCCGGTCCACGAAGATCTCCGACGAGGGGCCGCAGGGGCCGGGCACCCCCATCTGCCAGAAGGTGCCCTGGGCGGCGCTCCCCCGCTGCAGCCGGTCGGGGCGGACGCCCACCCCGTCGATCCAGATGGCGGCTGCCTCCTCGTCGTCCTCGTAGATGGTGAACCAGAGCACCTCGGGGTCGAGCCCCAGGTGCTCGGTGACGAACTCGTAGGCCCAGGGGATCGCCTTCTCCTTGAAGTAGTCGCCGAAGGAGAAGTTGCCCAGCATCTCGAAGAAGGTGGCGTGCCGGGAGGTGGTGCCGACGATGTCGATGTCGATGGTGCGCAGGCACTTCTGCACCGAGGTGGCCCGGCGGTAGGGCGGCCGCTGCTCGCCCAGGAAGTAGGGCTTGAACGGCACCATGCCGGCGTTGGTCAACAACAGCGTCGGGTCCACCGGGATCAGCGAGGCGCTGGGGACCACCGTGTGGTCCCGTTCCCGGAAGAAGTCCAGGAACGCGCGGCGGATCTCGGCCCCGCCGCGCAGGGCGGTCATGGCCGGCTCCCGGTCGTGGGCCGTGCGGCCGGCGGGCAGGTACGGGACAGACGTGAGGGTTGACTGGTCGGCGGCACGGCGGGAAGGGTACTCACTCCCTCGGGGGACGCCCCATCTCCCGGTCCACCTCGGCCAGCCGGTCGGCCACGGCCGCCTCCTCGCCCTGCCGGCCCGGCCGGTAGAGGGTCCGCCCGGCGGCGGCGTCGGGCAGGTACTGCTGCGGCACCACCCCGCCCGGGTAGTCGTGCGGGTACCGGTAGCCGACCCCGTGCCCGAGGCTCTCGGCGCCCCGGTAGCCGGTGCCCCGCAGGTGCGGGGGCACCTGCGCCCCGGGGGTGCCCTGCCACCGCCTCCCGGGCGGCGGCGATGGCCCGGGCCACCGAGTTCGACTTGGGCGCCGCCGCCAGGTAGAGCGCGGCGTGGTACAGGGCATGGGCCGCCTCGGGGAGGCCGACGAACTGCAGGGCTTGGGCGGCGGCCACCGCCACCCCCAGGGCCGCCGGGTCGGCCAGGCCGACGTCCTCGGAGGCCAGGATCACCATGCGCCGGGCGATGAACTCCGGGTCCTCCCCCGCGGTCGAGCATCGTCTCGAGCCAGTAGACCGCCGCGTCGGGATCCGACCCGCGCAGGCTCTTGATGAAGGCCGAGATCACGTCGTGGTGCTGGTCCCCGGCCTTGTCGTAGCGCACCACACGCCGTTGCAGCGCCTCCTCGACGTCGCGCGGTGGAGACGACCCGCCGCCCGCGGCCGGCGGCGAGGAGTGACGGCCACCTCCAGGGCGTTGAGGGCCAGGCGGGCGTCGCCCCCGGCCCGCTCGGCGAGCACGGAGCGGGCCTCCTCGTCGATGCCCGACACCGTCTCCCCCAGCCCCCGCTCCCGGTCGGCCACCGCCCGGTCCACCAGCCGGGCCACGTCGTCGGGGGCCAGGAGCTCCAGGCGGAACAGGGTGCTCCGGCTGATGAGCGGCGAGTTCACCTCGAAGAACGGGTTCTCGGTGGTGGCGCCGATCAGGATCACCGTGCCCGTGCTCCACCCCGGGCAGCAGGGCGTCCTGCTGCGACTTGGAGAAGCGATGGATCTCGTCGAGGAAGAGCACGGTGCGCTGGCCCCGGTCCTCGAGGCGCTGCCGGGCCCCGGCCAGCACCTCGCGCACCTCCTTGACCCCGGCGGTGCTGGCCGACAGGGCCTCGAAGGCGGCGCTGGTCTCCGTCGCCACCACCCAGGCCAGGGTGGTCTTGCCGGTCCCCGGCGGGCCCCACAGGATCATCGAGACCGGCCGACCCGCCCGCACCATCTCCCCGAAGGCCGCCCCCGGTCCAGCAGGTGCCGCTGGCCGACCACCTCGTCGAGAGAGCGGGGGCGCATTCGGGCCGCCAGCGGCTCGGCCGAGCGCCGATAGGCCGCCCGCTGCTCCCCGAACAAGTCCTCGGTCGTCACCCGGGCGGCGCCTCCCCCTCTCCCTCCATGGCGGCGCGGGTCGCGAGCCGCAGGTCGATGCCCAGCTCCCGCAGCTGCTCGTCCGCCACCGGCGTCGGCGACTCGGTCATCGGGTCGACCCCGGTCTGCGTCTTGGGGAAGGGGATGACCTCCCGGATGTTCGGCTCGCCGAGCAGCACCGCCAGCAGCCGGTCGATGCCCACGGCGAACCCGGCGTGGGGCGGGGTGCCGAAGCGCAGCGCCCGCAGGAACCAGCCGAAGCGGCGCTCCGCCTCCTCGTCCGAGATGCCCAGCACCGAGAAGACCCGGCGCTGCACCGCCGGATCGTGGATGCGGACGCTCCCCGAGCCCAGTTCGGTGCCGTTGAGCACCAGGTCGTAGGCCCGGGCCTTGGCCTGCTCCGGGTGCGCTTCCATCTCGCGCACGTCCTGGGGCGAGGTGAAGGGGTGATGGGCCGGGGCCAGGCCGCCCTCCGGCGGTCATCTCGAAGACCGGGAAGTCCACCACCCACAGGAAGGCCAGCTCGTCGTGGCCGGCGGGCTGGCCCAGTTCCAGGCGCAGCTTGCCGAGCAGGGCCCGGGTCGCCTTGGCCTCCCCCGCCGCCAGCAGGAGGGTGTCGCCGGCCACCGCGCCGAAGGCCCGGCGCAGCGCCTCCACCTCCCCCTCGCCGAGGTGCTTGGCCATCGAGGAACGCAAGCTCCCGTCCTCCTCGACCACGGCGGTGACCAGGCCCCGGCCCCCCAGGGCCACCGCCCGTTCGGCCAGCGCATCCAGCTCGCGGCGGGAGAAGCCCCGCCGCCCGGCGTCGATGCCCGCCACCACCCCTCCCGAGTCGAGGGCCGGGCGGAACGCCCTGAACTCGGTGGCGGCGAACACCTCGCCGAGGTCCACGATCTCCATGCCGAAACGGACGTCCGGCTTGTCGGTGCCGTAGCGGGCCATGGCCTCGTCGAAGGTGAGGCGGGGGAAGGGCACCTGCGGCGGCGCCCCCCGCAGCTCGGTGATGACCTCGATCATCACCTGCTCGATGGTGGCGAGCACGTCGTCCTGGCCCCAGAACGAGCCCTCGACGTCGAGCTGGGCGAACTCCAGCTGGCGGTCCGAGCGGAAGTCCTCGTCCCGGTAGCAGCGGGCCACCTGGTAGTAGCGCTCGATCCCGGCCACCATCAGCAGCTGCTTGAACAGCTGCGGGGACTGCGGCAGGGCGTAGAAGGCACCCGGCCGCAGACGGCTGGGGACGAGCATGTCGCGCGCCCCCTCCGGGGTGGAGCGGATCAGGGTGGGCGTTTCCACCTCCAGGAAGCCGAGACGGTCCAGCGCCCGGCGCATGGCGGAGACGCCCCTCGACCTCGCCCGCAGGTTGGCGGCCAGGCGGGGCCGGCGCAGGTCCAGGTACCGGTACTGCAGCCGGTGCACCTCGTCGACCTCCACCCGGTCGTCGATCTGGAAGGGCAGCGGGTCGGCCGGGCTGAGCACCAGTACCTCGGCGGCGGCCACCTCGACCTCGCCGCTGGGCAGGTCGGGGTTGACGATGCCCTCGGGACGGAGGCGCACCGTCCCGGCCACGGTCACGCAGTACTCGTCGCGCACCGCCCGGGCCGACTCGGCCGCGTCGGGGGCGGTGGCCGGGTCCACCACCACCTGCACCACCCCGCTGGCATCGCGCAAGTCCAGGAAGAACACCCCGCCGTGGTCGCGGCGGGCCTTCACCCACCCGGCCAGGCGCACTTCGGCGCCCGCGTCGGCCGGGCGCAGCGTGCCGGCCCCGTGCGTCCTCAGCGGCCCCTCACCCATGCCTCCACCTCCGCGATGGGTATCGACTCCTCGAGGCCCCCGGCCATGGCCCGCACCGTCACCCGGCCGCTCGCCCATTCCTCCCCCACCACCGCCACCACCCCGCTCCCCCGCCGGTCGGCCGCCTTGAACTGAGCCTTCACCGAGCGGCCGCCAAGGTCGAGGTCGGCCCGCAGGCCGGCCGCCCGCAGCACCGCCGCCAGGTCGAGGGCTTCCCCGCGCCGGCCGGGATCGGCCACCACCACGAACACGTCCAGGTCGTCCTCGCCGGCACTCCTCGGGCATGGCCGCCACGATGCGGTCCACCCCCATGGCCAGGCCCACCCCCGGGGTGGGCGAGCCGCCCAGCAGTTCGGCCAGCGGGTCGTAGCGGCCGCCCCCGCCCAGGGCATCCTGGGCGGCGGTGTAGGAGCGGGCCTGGTACTCGAAGACGGTCCGGTCGTAGTAGTCCAGGCCCCGCACCAGCCGGGGGGCGATGTCGTAAGGGATCCCTCTCCGCTCCAGACCGGCGCGCACCGCGGCGAAATGGGCGGCGGCCTCCGGGCCGAGATAGTCCAGGGTGGCCGGAGCGTCCGCCACCACCTCGGCATCGGCCTTGCTGTCGAGCACCCGCAGCGGGTTGGCGGCCAGGCGACGCTGCGCATCGGGAGAGAGCCTCCCGGCCCGCGCCTCCAAGAAGGTGGTGAGCATCCGGCGGTAACCCGCCCGGTCGGACGGGTCGCCCAGCGAGTTGAGCAGCACGGTGACTTCGCCCACCCCGGCCTCGTCGAGAAGGCGGTAGCCCACTTCGATGACCTCGACGTCGGCGTCCGCTGAGGGCTCACCCAGGTATTCCACCCCCACCTGATAGAACTGGCGGCGGCGGCCGGCCTGGGGCTGCTCGTAGCGGAACATGGGGCCGGAGTAGGCGCACTTGAGCACCCCGGTGCGCCCTGCCTGCAGGTAGGCCCGCACCACCGAAGCGGTGGCCTCGGGGCGCAGGGTGAGCGGCCGGCCTCCCTTGTCGGCGAAGGAGTACATCTGCTTCTCGACGATCTCGGTCTCTTCCCCCACCCCGCGGGCGAACAACTCGGTGGCCTCGAAGAGAGGAGTCAGGGCCAGCCCGTACCCGTAGCGCTCCGCCAGGCGGTCGAAGGCGCGCAGCAGCCGCCGCCAACGGCCCGACTCCGGCGGGAGCACGTCCAGGGTTCCCTTGGGGGCGCGGATGGTCACGAATGCAGGGCCTGCAGGAAGGGGTTGCTCGCCAGTTCCCGAGCCAGCGTAGTGGCCGGCCCATGGCCCGGGAGCACGTGCGTCTCCGGCGGGAGGGGCACCACCCGCTCGGCCATGGAGCGCATGAGCGTGCCGTAGTCGCCGCCGGGCAGGTCGGTGCGGCCGATGGAGCCGGCGAACAGGTGGTCCCCCGAGAAGAGGACTCCCTGCTCCTCGAGCCAGAAGCAGCAGTGTCCCGACGTGTGCCCGGGGGTGTGGAGCACCCGGAAGCGCAGGCCCGCCACGTCGAGCAGCTCACCGTCGGCCAGCGGCTGGTATCGCTCGGCCCCGGCGTAGCTCTCACCGGGGTGCTCGAAGCCCATGAGCATGCGAACCTGCGCCCCGAGGTCCTCGGCCAGCCACCCGTCGCCGGGGTGGAGGGAGGCGCCGATGCCGTACTCGGCAGCCACCCCCCCCGCCCCGCCGATGTGGTCGAGGTGGGCATGGGTGAGCAGCAGGGCCGCGGGCGTCGCCCCGGAACGGCGCACCAGCTCGACGATCCCGGGAAGGTCGGGCGGGGCGTCGATGATGACGGCCGGGCCGCCCGGCTCGGCCGCGACCACCCAGCAGTTGGTGGCGGCCAGCCAGAGCGGGGCAACCCGGACGGTGATCGGCATGTTCGCCAGGTTAGATGGCGCCGGTCACCGCCCGGCGCGGCAGGGTGAGCCGGGGCCCCGGCCGAGAGCCCTCGGCTAGCAGCCCGGGGAGCCGCTGGGCAGAGCCCAGCACGGGAGGGTCGTCTCCCGCCAGTTCTCGAAGTGCCAGGTGTCGCGCAGCAGCGGGAACAGGGGCGGGCGCAGCCGCTCCAGGCGGGCATCGAAGCCGTAGTTGCGGGTCCCGAAGTGGGAGGAGAGGTTCCCGGTGCTCACCTTGGCGATGGAGCCGTTGACGGTCAGCACCGAAACCGAGGCCGGCAGGAGGATGTCGCCGTCCGACCCGCACTCTTGCCCGGTGCCCAGGATGCCTTGCTGGCTCAGCAGAGCCGCGTTGATGGTGATCTGGTTGTCTCCCCCGACCGCGGTGGGGTTGATGAAGATCTCGTCGGAGCCGATCAGGCCGATGACGTCGGTGCCGGAGGTGCCGTCCTGGTAGACGATGTCCGAGCCGATCACGACGTTCTTGCGAGACCCCGAGCTCCCGGCGTAGATGGTGACCGCACCCTGCACGGTGGCCGTGGTGCCCGGCCTGCCGATCACCACGTGGCTGTCGGCCCACACCACGGGATTGTCGGCGATGGGGAAGGTCCCGACCAGCGTCCAGGTGGCCGTCTGGGACTTGATGAACCACCACTCCTCTGCGGTGACGCAGTAGTAGCTGCTGTTCGAGTAGGCGGCCGACACCCGCAGCTGGCCGACACCCCCGACGACCACGGGCTCGATGAGCCAGGCGGTCGGGTTGGTCGAGAGCCCGAGGCCCGGATTGAGGCTTCGGCTGAGGCACAGCCCACCCCCGCCGCAGGCCACGTCCCGGATGAGGTCCAGGTCGTTCCAGAAGCGCTCGAAGTCGAGGGGCTCCGGGTACACCTCGCGGATGTCGTTGAAATCCCCGTACGTGTCATATGCCTGGGCCCCGCTGGCGAAGATCGGAGTGCCATAGCCGTAGTTCCGACCGATGGCCCCCTCGGAGTAGATGTTGCGGTGGACGATGCCCCGCACCGGGGTCAGGGAGAAATCGAGGTCTCCCCCCGAGTAGACCTTCCCGGTGATCACCACGCCCGAGCCGAAGCGGAGATCCTCCTCCTGGAGCCAGGCGAACTCCGAGATGGGCTCGGGCAGTATGTCCGCCACGATCGCCCGGGTTTGGCGGAAATCGGTCTGCTGGGACAGGACGGTGACGGTCACCGCCCCGGTCTCCTCGTTGGGCTGCACGGTGATCAGGGAAGCGACGTCATCGGCGGAGATGTCGTCCCGACCGCTCAATAGCGGGTGATCGAAGAAGCTGCCGGGATCCTGATAGTCCCAGAGGCGGCAGTCGTAGAACCAGGCTCCGCCCGCTTGCACCACTGTCCCGTAGTGGGGCGACGAGGTATCGGTGCAGACCCGGGTCAGCTCGGCCTCGTCGACGAACCGCCGGTAGTACAGGGGGTCGATGGTGAGTTTGGTTGCGTAGCGCTGCAGCATCCCATCGGCTCCGGCCAGGATGGCATCCTCCCGGCGCTGGTACTGCGAGTCGTCGTAGTCGCCGGAGGCCTGCTTGAACAACAGGATGATGATCAGCATGAGGGCGCCCATGCCCATCACCACCAACGCCAGGGCGAAGCCGCCTTCGCGCTCAGCCCGCATTGCGGAACTCCACTTCCCCGGTGATCTCGAAGGGCTGGGAGGCGCCGACCGAGGTCCGGTCCGGCACTGCCCTCAGCCGGATGGCCACCAGCGAGAACGAGCAATCCCCGGCGCACGCCGTCACGTAGGTCTTGGTGGCCGGCGCGCCGGTCCAGGATGCCCCGCGGAACAAGGGCTGGTCATTGAGCACTCGCTCCATCACCACCTGGTCCTGGAAGGCGGCACTCTGGAAGGCCCACTCCGGTCCCGAGCCGGCCACGGCCGCATAGCGGGTCACCCGCAGTTCGCACAGTCCCTGCGGCGCACGCGACACGCTCGTAGACGATCCGCTCCGGCCCTTCCGTCTCGTCGCGGTCGCTGTAGAAGGTGATCTGGTCGGCGGTGAGCGACTCCACGGGGTACCCGTTCTCCGACACCGCCTCCGCCTGGCGCAGATCCAGCACGAGTTCGGCCATCACCAGCCGCCCGGCGCTCTGCAGCTCGGAGTTGCGCCCGGCGTCCCCCGCGTTCTGGCCGAGGCTGTAGAGCACGCCCGTCAGTGAGGCGGCCACCAGGGCCGACAACAGCGCGGCGATCGACATCTCGACCAGGGTGAACCCGGCCTCGGCCGAAGCGCGGGGATGCGGGAAGCGGCGGCCCAGGCCCCTCATGGGCAAGTCCCGTAGATCGTGGAGTAGCGGTTCTGGCCGGAGTAGACCGTCACCGTCTTCGCCCCCAGGACCGCGCCACCGTTGAGGCAGACCTTGGCCACCTGCCAGTAGCCGGAACTGCCCACGAAGGAAGCCTCGCCGTTGACATTGACCGGCATGTACCTCCAGGTGCCGGATCCCTGCCGGTAGCGAAACTCCGCTCCATAGCCGCTCTGGAGCACCATCGTGCCCTGGCCGGAGGGCCGCGTGAGGTTCAGGGTCACGCTGGTGGTCAGCTCGGGGTCGAAGGGGACCGTCACCGAGCCGTGACCCCATGGAGTGGAGGCGGTGGCGGGGTAGGACCTCCCCTCCTCGAAGGCGAGCGACACCGTTCCGTCTGCCCCGGTGGTGCCCATCAGGGTCTCGCCGGTGGGAAGGGGCACGCTCACCGTGGCCCCGTTCACCACTCGCCCCGTGTTGTCTTTGACAATGAAGGTGACCAGGCTCTGCTGCACCGGCGCCGGCACCAGCGAAACGTCCAGGTAGTGCTCGGGACTGGGGTAGTCCGCAGGGATGTTGACCGAGAGGGCCGAGTAGGGCGCGTAGCCCCATGCCGATATCGTGATGTCGAAGGCGTTCGGCACCAGACCGGAGATGGTGTACTGCCCCGCCGGGTAGGCCACCTGGTCACCGTCCGGGTTCTGCCGGAGGGTGACGACCGCATTGGTGATGGGCAGGCCCGTCTCCTGGTCGGTCACCGTCACGTGCAAGTTGGCCGGCCGATACACCCGCAGGCCCGTCTCGGTCGTGTTGCCGGCGCTCAGAACGATCTCGTCCAGCCCGGCGGCGATGTCCTCCGGGTGCAGGACCCAGCCGTCGGCGACCGCCAACTCGACCACATAGTTGCCGGGATTGATGGCCGGGAACACCTGCTCGGCGGTGCGCGTCCGGGAGCGAATGGGCGCGGCGGGGGCGGACCGCACCTGCAGTTCCGGGAGCTGGAAGGTGCTGGTAGCGAACGGCTCGTGGGCGCTGAGGGTCACCCGGGCGTTGGCAATGCCCTCATGGGTGCCAATCGCCGGCGGAGCCACGATCGTCTGCACCAACAGAGGCTCCCGCTGGCCCTCCCAGGTGACGGTGACCTCGACGACCTTGTAGTCCACCCCGGGATCCCAGGCCCCCTGCACCCCATCCCCGCCCTGGGGGATGATGTCCAGCCCGGTCAGCGACCCGGCGTAGGAGATGACGACCTCGATGTGGTAGTCATCTCCCTCCACGGCGACGTCCCTGCTCGCCGGCACCACGCCTGACGGCGTGTAGCCGGGGTTCCCCACGTCGGCGTAGTCCATGGCCCGGATTGCCTCCAACTCCGTCTGCGCCAGGTGCTCCGCGACCGACATGCGGCGTGCGTCGGTGATCTGGTGGAGGGCGACCACCACCGGCTGGATGCTCAGCACGAGGGCCAGGGCGAGCAGCGTCACCGCCACCATGGCCTCAATCACCGTGAAGCCCTCATCCCCGCGCCGGAACCGGCACCGTAGGCGCATGGAGTTACTTTCGGTAGTCGGCGCCGCTGCCTTGAGTGCTTCGGTCTTCACCGGCCGGTGGACAGGGCCGACAGATCGCCTCAGGGAAGAGCCGAAGAAGCGCTGTCCAGGCCCCCTAGCGCTCCCCGCCCCCGGGTGCCGGGGCCCGGAACGCATCGAAGACGCCTTCGACCCCCTTGACCTCGGCGAGGGCCCGCGCCAGGTCCTCCCGGGCGGCCACTTCCACCTGGAAGAGGAGCACCGCCGTGCGGTCCCGCGCCAAGCGGGAGGACGAGGCGGTGATGTCGAGCCCCACGTCGCCGAGGGCGGCGATGACGTCCCGCAGCAGCTTGGGCCGGTCGAGCGCCTCCACCTGCATCCAGGCCGAGAAGGCGCCGGTCTGCTGGGCCCCCCACTCCACCTCGACCATGCGCTCGGCCCCCAGGGCCCCGATGTTGGTGCAGTCGGCCCGGTGCACCGAGACCCCCCGCCCCACCGTCACGAAGCCGACGATGTCATCGCCGGGGACCGGCGAGCAGCAGCGGGCCAGGCGCACCCACATGTCCTCCAGCCCCTCGACGATGATCCCCTTGCCCACCGGCCGCTCGCGCGGGGGCGGCAGGCGCTCGGGCAGCTCCTCCTCGGGCGCCTCCTCCTCCGGGCGCACCAGGCGCACTACGCGCAGCACGACGGTGGCCGCCTGGGCCCCGCCCTCCCCGACCGCCTGGTACAGGCTCTCGGCGTCGTGGAAGCCCAGCGAGGCGGCCACCTCGACCATCGCTGCGTCCCGGGCTGCGGCGCTGAGGCCCAGCCCCTCCCGCCGCAGCAGGCGGGCCACCTGCTCCCGCCCTTCCGCCACCGCCACCTCGCGGTGCTCGCGGCTGAACCACTGGCGGATCTTGGCCGCCGCCCGGGCGGTGCGGACGAAGCCCAGCCAGTCGCGGCTCGGCCCGTGGTCCTCCGACTTGGTGGTCAGGATCTCGACGATGTCGCCCGATTCCAGCCGGGTGCTCAGCGGTACCAGGCGCCCGTTGACCCGGGCGCCGTTGCAGCGGTGCCCGACCTCGGTGTGCACCGCGTAGGCGAGGTCCACCGGCGTCGCCCCGCGGGGCAGGCTCTTCACCTCACCCTTGGGGGTGAGCACGAACACCTCGTCCTGGTACAGGTCGAGCTTCAGGTTGGCCAGGAATTCCTCGGGGTTCTCGTACTCGTGCGGCAGGAAGGCGATGGAGCGGACCCCTTCCACCTCCTCAGGGGGAGTGCCCTCCTTGTACACCCAGTGGGCGGCGATGCCCCGCTCGGCCCGCTCGTGCATCTCCTCGGTGCGGATCTGCACCTCGATGGGCTTGCGGTCGGGCCCGAGCACCGTGGTGTGCAGGCTCTGGTAGAGGTTGAACTTGGGCATGGCGATGTAGTCCTTGAAGCGCCCCTGCACCGGCGGCCAGTGGGTGTGCACCATGCCCAGGGCGGCGTAGCAGTCGGCCACCCGCTTGGTGATGATCCGGATGCCGATCAGGTCGTGGATCTCCTCGAAGGGGCGGCCGGCATCGACCATCTTGCGGTAGATGGAGTAGGAGTGCTTGGGGCGGCCGGAGACGATGGCGGGGATGTCCTGTTCGGCCAGCAGCCTCTCGACTTCGGCCACGAACTCCTCGATGTACGCATCGCGCTTGGCCGCCCGGGTGCGCAACAGCTCCTGGATCTCGGCGTGGCGAAGCGGGTGGAGGATGGCGAAGCAGCGATCCTCCAGCTCGTGCTTGATGCGCTGCACGCCCAGGCGGTGAGCCAGCGGGGCGTAGACGTCCAGGGTGAGAGCGGCGATTCGCAGCTGCTTCTCCTCGGGCAGGGCGTACAGGGTGCGCACGTTGTGCAGGCGGTCGGCCAGCTTGATGAGCAGCACCCGGACGTCGCGCGCCATGGCGATGACCATCTTGCGGATCGTGGCCGCCTGGGCCTCCTCCAGGTTGCCGTAGCTGACCCGGTCGAGCTTGGTGACCCCGTCGATGAGGTCGGCCACGGTGTCGCCGAAGGTTGCCCGCACCTGGTCGAGGGTGAGAGCGGTGTCCTCGAGGGCGTCGTGCAGCAGGGCGGCGGCGATGGTCTCCGCGTCCAGGCCGTAGCCGGCCAGGATGTGCGCCACCGCCAGCGGATGGGTGATGTACGGGTCGCCGGTCCGGCGCACCTGTCCTTCGTGGGCCTGCCGGGCGGCGGCGTAGGCCCGCAGGACCAGGTCCCGGTCGCCGGCGGGGAAGTGCCTGCGGAACTCCGAGAGCACCGGCTCCAGCTCGGCGGGGACCTCCTCGGTGCCGGCCGCGGAGTCCTCGGGCAGGGTCATGGGGCCTCACCCCCGGTGCCGGGGAGTCGAGCGGAACACGCGGGGCCCGGGCGCGTCCATCCCGGGATTGTACGACGGCCCGAATCAGCGCTGGCGCCGGCGCTTCTTGGGCGGCCGGGGCACCGCCCCGGTGGCTCCGGCGATGACCGCCGCCGTCTCGGCCTCAGGGAGGGCCACCAGCGTCCGGTCGGCGAACTCGTCCTCCACCCCCTTGCGCCCCAGGCGCCGCCGCACCCGCTGCCAGTGCTCCTCCCGCTCCTTCCAGATCGCCACCAGTTCGGCGCCGAGGAAGATGGAGGAGTAGGTGCCGGCGGCGATCCCGACGAAGAGGGCAAGGGCGAACTCGCGCAGGGTGGCCGCCCCCAGCAGGTAGGAGCCCACGAACAGCAGGCTGCCGACGGGGAGCAGCGTGGTCAGAGAGGTGTTGATGGAGCGCATCAGCACCTGGTTGAGCGACATGTTGGCGATGGCCGAGATCGTGTGCTGCTCGCCGCGTTCGGCGATGTTCTCCTTGATCTTGTCGAACACGACCACGGTGTCGTACAGGGAGTAGCCGAGGATGGTGAGAACGGCGATGATCGTCGCCGGCGTCACCTCGAAGCCGGTCAAGGCGTAGATGCCCGCGGCGAGGGCCAGGTCGTGGAACAGCTCGATGATGGCGGCGGCGGCCATCCTCCACTCCAGCCGCCACCAGATGAACAGCGAAACCACGACGAGGAAGACGACCAGGGCGCGCACCGCGGACTCGGTCACCGACCGGCCGAAGGTAGGGCCCACCGTCTGGCGGCTGATCTGGTCGAGATCGTCGACGCCGATGACCTCGGCCACCGCCGCCACCATGCGGTCCTCGGCCTCCGGGGTCAGTTCGGCGGTCTGCACCCGGATGCCGCTCCCGTCCCCAATCAGCTGGACCTTGGCGCCCTCGAGCCCGATGCCCGGCGAGAACGTTGCGCACGTCGGTCACCGAGGCTCCGGCCGGGTTGTCGGACTCGATCAGCGACCCGCCGACGAAGTCCACGCTCAGGTTGAGGCCGCGCAAGCCCAGGGCGAGGGCAGAGATGAGCATGAGGACCGCGGACAGCCCGAACCACCAGCGGCGCCGGCCGACGAAGTCGAAGTGGGTCTCGCCGTGGTAGAGGCGGCTCGCCAGACTCATGGCGCCACCTCCTCGGGTAGGCCGGCAGCGCCCCGGATGCTGAACCAGCCTCCCTCCCCCAGCCGGGTGAGCCCGAGGAGAGCCACGGCGGGACGGGTGAAGAAGTAGGTCACCACCAGGTCGGTGACGGTGGCGATGCCCAGAGCGAGGGCGAAGCCCTTCACCGACCCCACCGCCAGCATGAACAGGAGCACCGACGCGGCCAGGGACACGGTGTCGGCGGTGACCATCGTCCGGAAGGCCCGGCCGAAGCCGTGCTCGATGCCGGCCCGCAGCGAGTGACCCCGGTGCACCTCCTCCTTGATGCGCTCGAAATAGACCACGTAGGAGTCGGTGGTGATGCCGATGGCCACGATCACCCCGGCGACGCCGGCCAGGGTGAGCGTCACCCCCTGCGCCTCCCCGAGCAGCGAGAAGACGACCAGCACGATCGAGCCGAAGATGGTCAGGCCGATCAGGTTGATCAGGCCCAGCGCCCGGTAGTAGAGGACCATGAGGACCGACACCAGGACCAGGCCCACAACGCCGGCGATGAGGCCGGCCCGCAGGGAATCCGATCCCAGGGTGGCCGAGACCGACTCCACGGCGGCCTGCTCGAAGGCGACCGGCAGGGACCCGTAGCGCAGCACCACCGCCAGGTCCCGGGCCGCCTGCTCGACGTTGCCGCCGCTGCCCATGGTGATCACCGCCCGGCCGCCGGGGATGCCGGTCTCGGGCGTGATCGCCTCGTCCATCTCCGGGGCCGACTGGACGTCGCCGTCGAGCACGATGGCGAACCGGCGCCGGTCGTCGCCGACGCTGTATCCGGCCAGCTCCTTGGTGACCTCCTCGAACTTGGCGGCGCCCACGTCGTTGAACTGGAGCGACACCACCCACTGGCCCACTCCGCCGGTGCTCACCCCGAAGGGCACGCCCGTGCTACCGGAGCCCGTCTGGATGAAGGCAGCCTGGGCGTCGGCCAGGTCGCCGCCGAGCACCCGCGCCGGGCCGCAATGGAACACTTCGCCGGTGTCGGAGTCCGCCAGCCAGGCCTCCTTCGTGGGGTCGTCGCTGAGGGTCAGGCCGGTCTCGCCGTCCACACACCCGGGCTGCTCGTTGAGGGGCTGGTCCGGGTCACAGATGGTGATGCCTTCGGGCAGCACGGGGGCCAGATCCAGCGGCACCGTCGTGGTGGTGGTCGTGGTGCCCGCCTCGGTGGTCGTCGTGGTGGCCGCGGTGGTGGTCGTAGATGAGGTCGAGGACGAGGAGGTGGTCGAGCCGTCCCCGGCCGTCGTCGTGGTGGTCTCCTCCGGCACCGTCGTGGTGGTCGTCGTGGTGGAAGTCGAGTCCACGTACTCCTGGGCTTTGACCAGCAACGGGCTCACCCCGTAGGGGTTCGCCTCCAGCACCGGCCGGAAGGCGAGCTGGCCGGTGGTGCCCACGGCCTCCAGGGCCCGCTGCCGGTCGGTCACCCCGGGCAGCTGCACTTCGATGGCCCGCTGGCCGGCGACGGCCACCTCCGGCTCCTGCACCCCGCCCAGGGCCTCGATCCGCCGGCGGATGACGTCCACCGCCATGTCGAGCACCGCGGAGTCGGTGCCCTCCGGTGCCTCGAGCAGGACCGAGAAGCCGCCCTGGAGATCGAGCCCCAGCCGGGGCGTGATCCCCAGGCCCAGGGTGACGGCCAGGGAACCCCACGACACCATGAGGGTGATGATGAGCGTGATCAGCGCGGCGCGCCGCGACATGGTTGCTATCGGCCCTTCGGGGTCACCTTGCCGGCGAGAGCCCGCCGGGCCACCCGCAGCTTGCCGCCGCCTTCGGTCTGGATGATCGCCGTGTCGGTTTCCTGGTCGAAGTAATCGATGGTGCCGTAGATGCCACCGATGGTCTGCACCTCATCGCCGACCGACAGGGAGGACTGCAGCTCCTGCTGCTTCTTCTGCCGGGTTCGCTGCGGCCTGATGAGAAGGAAGTAGAAGAGGCCGCCGATGACCACCGCATACATCACGATGGTCAGAATCATGCTGCTGCTCGAGGTCGTCTCCTCGGTGGTGGTGCCGGTGGTGTCGCCGGTCGTGGATCAGTGGTCTCATCGCCGACGGGCAGGCAGGCCGCCGTCATGGCGCTCAGCGCGACGACCAGGACGAGAAGACCCAGGGACCGCAAGAGGCCCCGGGCACGGTGCTTCAGCATTACTCCTCCGAGATCCGGCAACCAGGGCCCCCGCCGCCGGGGCGAGAGCCGAATCATCGTAGCCGCCCCGGGGCCTCCCGAGTGCCGCGGGCCGCCGCCAGCCGCTCCCGGTAGGCGGCGAACTCCCCCTTCTCCACCCCCCGGCGGGCATCGGCGAGCACTCCCAGGGTGTAGGTGAGGTTGTGGATGCTGAGCAAACGGTGGCCCAGCAGCTCCCCGGTGACCCGCAGGTGCCGCAGGTAGGAAAGGGAGTAGCGCCGGCAGGTGAGACACGGGCATTCCGGGTCGATGGGCCCGCTCTCCGCCGCCAGCTCGGCCCGCCGCACCGCGTAGTCGCCGAGACGGGAGAGGACCTTGCCGTGCCGGGCGAGGCGGGTCGGCCAGACGCAGTCGAACAGGTCGCAGCCCCGCGCCACCGCGGCGAGCACACCCTCGGTATCGCCCAGGCCCATGAAGTAGCGCACCTTGCCGCCCGGCAAGGCGGCCGCGGCCGCCTCGAGGGCGGCGTCGCGCTCCACCGTCCCCTCCCCCACCGCCAGACCCCCGATCCCGAACCCGGCGAATCCCAGCGCCGCCGTGCGGGCGGCGCTCTCCGCCCGCAGCTCGGGGTCGGTCCCTCCCTGCACGATGCCGAACAGGGCCTGGTCGGCCCGGGTGTGGGCGGCCACCGACCGCTCCGCCCAGCGCAGGGTGCGCTCCATGGCCCGGCGAACCTGCTCCTTCTCCGCCGGCAGCGCCACCGGCACGTCGAGGGCCATGGCAATGTCGGGACCGAGGCGCTCCTGGACCGCCACCGCCTCCTCGGGGGTGAGCCGCGCCGCCGATCCGTCGTAGGCCGACCGGAAGCCGACACCATCCTCGTCGACCCGGGGCTCCAGCGACAGCACCTGGTAGCCGCCCGAGTCGGTGAGGATCGGCCCCTCCCACGCCATGAAACCGTGCAGCCCGCCCAGCCGGGCCACGACGTCGCTGCCGGGGCGCAGCATGAGGTGGTAGGTGTTGGCCAGGAGCATCACCGCCCCCGCTTCGGCCAGGTCGCGGGAGTCGAGGGCGCGCACCGTGCCCCGGGTCCCCACCGGCATGAAGGCCGGCGTGGGAACGCTGCCGTGGGGAGTTGCCAGCACTCCCGCCCGGGCCGCCCCGTCCACGTGCTCCAGGCGGAACGACACCGCCTCGCTCATCCCGCCCTCCGGGCCAGCATGGCGTCGCCGAAGGAGAGGAACCGGTAGCCCCGCTCCAGCGCCACGCGGTAGACCTCGCGCCAGCCCTCCCCCATGAAGGCGGCGATCAGCACCACCAGGGTCGACCCGGGCACGTGGAAGTTGGTCACCAGCAGATCCACCGCTCGGAAGGGGTAGCCCGGGGTGATGAAGAGATCGGTCGAACCGGGCCCGGGTCGAACGGCCCCACCGCCCTCGGCGGCACTCTCCAGGGCCCGCACCACGGTGGTGCCCACCGCCACCACCCTGCCTCCCCGCCGGCGCGCCGCGGCCACCGCCGCCGCCGCCGGCTCTTCGATCAGATAGTCCTCCCGGTGCATGCGGTGCTCCTCGAGGTGAGCCGCGGCGATGGGACGGAAGGTGTCCACCCCGATGCCCAGATCCACCGCGGCCATCTCGATCCCCCGCTCCCCCAGCCGGCGGAGCACCTCGGGAGTGAAGTGCAGGCCCGCAGTAGGGGCGGCCGCCGACCCGGCTCGCTCGGCGTACACCGTCTGGTAGCGCTCCGGGTCGTCGAGCCGGCCGGTGAAGTAGGGAGGCAGCGGCACCTCCCCCCAACGATCGAGCGCCGCCTCGAGGGGCAGTTCGCCGGCGTCGAGGGAGAGCAGCGCCTGCCCCCGGTCGGGGCCGGCCACCACCACCGCCCCTATGCCCCCGAAACGCAGCCGCGAACCCGGGTGGAGGCGGCGGGCCGGGCGCACGAGAGCCTCCCACCCGGCGGGGGTGGGGCGCAGCAGGAGCGCCTCCACCCGCCCGCCGCTGCCCTCCTTGTGCCCCAGGAGCCGAGCGCGCCGCACCCTCGTGCGGTTCACCACCACCAGGTCACCGGCCGCCAGCAGGTCGGGCAGGTCGGCGAACCGCCGGTCCTGCAGGCCATCGGCCACCAGCAGCCGCGCCGAGTCCCGCGGCTCGGCGGGCACCTGGGCGATGGCCGCGGCGGGCAAGTCGTAGAGGAAGTCGGAGGTCCTCACCGCCACCAGTCTGGGGCCGCGAGGGCCGCCGCGGCAAGCGGGCCCTACAGCAACGGGGCCTGCGGGCCTGGAGGCGGAGGCTCCACCCCCAGGTGGCGGTAGGTGAGCGCGGTGGCGATGCGCCCGCGCGGCGTGCGCTGCAGCAGCCCTTGCTGCAGCAGGAAGGGCTCGTAGGCGTCCTCCACCGTCTCCGGCTCCTCGGAGACGGCGATGGCGAGCGTCGAGAGGCCCACCGGCCCGCCGCCGAACTTGTTCACGACCGCGTCGAGGATGGCCCGGTCCACCCGGTCCAGGCCGGCCCGGTCCACCTCGAAGACCTCCAGGGCGCGGTGGGCAGTGGCCAGGTCGACCATCCCGGAGGCACGCACCGCGGCGTAGTCCCGCACCCGCCGCAGCAGCCGGTTGGCCACCCGGGGGGTGCCCCGGCTGCGGGTGGCGATCTCCCGGGCCCCCTCCGTGTCGATCGGGACTTCGAGGATGCCGGCCGAGCGCCGCACCACGGCCTCCAACTCCCCGGCCGGGTAGTAGTCGATGCGGGCCAGGTAGCCGAAGCGATCACGCAAGGGAGGCGAGACCCGGCCCACCCGGGTGGTGGCCCCGATCAGGGTGAAGCCGGGAAGGTCGAGGCGGATCGAGCGGGCGGCCGGCCCCTTGCCCACGACGATGTCGAGCTGGAAGTCCTCCATGGCCGAGTAGAGGACCTCCTCGACCGCCCGGGGCAGGCGGTGAACTTCGTCGATGAACATGACGTCGCCCCGCTCCAGGTTGGAGAGGATGGCTGCCAGGTCGCCCGCCCTCTCCAGCGCAGGGCCCGACGTGGCCCGGAACTGCGCGCCCATCTCGTTGGCCACGATCGCCGCCATGGTGGTCTTGCCCAGCCCCGGGGGGCCGCTGAAGAGCAGGTGGTCGACCGGCTCCGCCCGCTCGGCGGCTGCTTCGATGAGGATCGCGAGGCGCTCCTTGAGCTCCTCCTGGCCGATGAACTCCTCCATGCGGCGCGGGCGCAGGCCCGCCTCGAAAGCGGCCTCGTCGGCCTGCAGCGCCCCCGAGAGCAAGCCCTCTTCCCTCATCGCCGCCCCAGCCGCTGCAGGGCGCTGCGCAGCAGCACCTCGATCTCTCCCTCCGCAGAAAGGCCTTCGAGCGCCTGGCGGATCTCCGCCGGCTGATAGCCCAGCCCCTCGAGAGCCGAACGCACCTCGGCCAGGCTGCCGGCGCCGGGCAGCTCCTCCAGCTCCGGCATCTCCAGGCGGGCCCGCAGGTCGAGGATGAGCCGCTGGGCGGTGCGCTTGCCGACCCCGGGCACCACGGTGAGGGCGTCGGCGTCGGCGGTCACGATCGCCCGGCGCAGGTCGGAGGGCCGCAGGGTCCCCAGCATGGCGAGGGCGAGCCGCGGGCCCACCCCGGTCGCCCCCAGCAGGATGCGGAACAGGTCGCGCTCCTCAGCGGTGGAGAAACCGAACAGGGCCACCTGGTCCTCGCGCAGGTGCAGGTGGGTGTGCACCACCGCCGTCTCCCCCACCGGCGGCAGCTCGCCCAGCCCGCGAGGCGCCATGACCACTTCGAAGCCGACCCCCCCGGCCTCGAGCAGCAGCCCCTCCGCCCCCTTGGCCGCCACCGTGCCCCGCAGGCGGCCGATCATCGCCCGGCTCCGGCCACCGCGCGGCGCAGCCCCGCCGACTGCAGGTGGCACAGCGCCACGGCCAGGGCGTCGGCGGCGTCGGCCGGCTCGGGCGCCGCCTCCAGCCCCAGTCGCCGGGCCACCAGCGCCTGCACCCGGTCCTTGGCGGCGGCGCCGCTCCCGGTGACGGCCAGCTTCACCGCCGAGGGCGTGTACTCGTAGACCGGGACCCCCGCCCGGGCGGCGGCCAGCAGGATCACCCCCGAGGCCCGGCCGACCGCCGTGGCCGTCTGCAGGTTGCGGTTCACGAACACCTGCTCCACCGCGACCTCGGCCGGCCGGTACTCGGCCAGGAGCCTCTCGAGGTCGGCGAACAGCTCGGCGAGGCGGACGGAGTCGGGCAACCCCGGCGAGGTGCGGAGGGCGCCGGCGGCCACTGCCTGCAGGCGCTCTCCCCGGGAGGCGATCACGCCATACCCGGTGAGGGAGAGGCCGGGGTCGATGCCGAGCACAAACACTTGTTCGCCAGGTTAGACGCCGGCGGCCCGGCCGCCGGGATCATCCCACCAGGGCGGCCATCACCTCGTCGCTGATGTCGAAGTTGCCGTAGACGTTCTGCACGTCATCGAGCTCCTCGAGGGCGTCGACGAGGCGCAGCACCTTGCGGGCCGCCTCCTCCCCCAGCGTGAGCACGGTGAGGGGGAGATAGGTCACCTCGGCCGAATCGATGCGAACCCCGGCCTCCTCGAGAGCCTTGCGCACCGCCCGCATGTCGCCGGGGGCGGCGATCACCTCCCACTGCTCACCCGAGGGCCGCACGTCCTCGCCGCCGGCGTCGAGGGCGGCCATCATGACCTGGTCCTCCTCGCCGGTGACCAGGATGTAGCCCTTCTTCTCGAAGAGGTAGGCCACCGACCCGGGCTCGCCCATGCTTCCCCCGTGCCGGGAGAAGGTGGAGCGCACGTCGGAGGCCGCACGATTGCGGTTGTCGGTGAGCACCTCCACGTACAGCGCCACTCCGCCCGGGTGCATAGCCCTCGTACCAGATCTCCTCGTAGTTGGCGGCCCCGCCCTCCCCCGAGCCGCGCTTGATGGCGCGCTCGATGTTGTCGTTGGGCAGCGACTGGGCTCTTGGCCTTCTCGATGGCCTGGGCCAGCATCGCGTTGCCCGCCGGGTCGGGGCCTCCCTGGCGCGCGGCGACCTCCACCGCCCGGGCCAGCTTGGCGAACAGCTGGCCCCGGCGAATGTCCTTCGCCCCCTTCTTGTGCTTGATGGTCGCCCACTTCGAGTGACCGGACATCAGCTCTCTCCTGCCATCGCCAGCAGCAGTCTATGTACCCGGAGGTCGCCGGTGAGCTCGGGATGGAAGGCGGTGGCGAGCAAGTGGCCCTGGCGGACCATCACCGGGTGACCGTCCACGGCCGCCAGCACCTCCACCCCCGGTCCGGCCCGGTGCACCCGGGGGGCGCGGATGAACACCCCGTGCACCGGCCCCTCCAGGCCTTCGACCTCGAGGTCCGCTTCGAAGGAGTCCACCTGCCGGCCGAACGCGTTGCGATCGACGACCACGTCCAGCACCCCCAGCTGGGGCTGCGGACGGCCCCCGTTGGTGCCCGCGGCCAGGAAGATCATGCCGGCGCAGGTGCCCAGCGTGGGCAGGCCGCCGGCGATGGCCCGGCGCAGGGGCTCGAGCAGGCCGTAGCGCTCGGCCAGGGAGCCGATGGTGGTCGACTCCCCCCCGGGGACGACCAGGGCGGACAGGCCCTCCAGATCGCCCGGGGACCGCACCAGCACCGGTTCTACCCCCAGCCGGGCGAGGGCGGCGGCATGCTCCCGGAAGTCGCCCTGCAGGGCGAGCACCCCTGCCCGCACGCTCACCGGCCCCTGGTCTGCAGCATCTCGGCCGGGTCGATCTTGCCGATCTCCAGGCCGGCCATGGGCGCGCCCAGCCCCCGGGATACCCGGGCCAGCACGGCCGGGTCCTGGTAAGTACGTGGTGGCGGCGACGATGGCCGTCGCCCGCTGAGCGGGATCTTCGCTCTTGAAGATGCCCGAGCCCACGAACACCCCGTCGCAGCCCAGCTGCATCATCAGCGCGGCGTCGGCCGGGGTGGCAATGCCCCCGGCGGCGAAGTTCACGACGGGGAGCCGCCCCGTCTCGGCTACCTCCCGCACCAGCTCGTAGGGGGCGCGCAGTTCGCGGCGCCGCCGAGGACAGCTGGTCGCCCCCCAGGGTCTGCAGGCGGCGGATCTCATTGCTCACACTGCGCATGTGGCGCACCGCCTCGACCACGTTGCCCGTTCCCGCCTCGCCCTTGGTGCGCACCATCGCCGCTCCCTCGCCGATGCGCCGCAGCGCCTCGCCGAGGTCGCGGGCACCGCACACGAAGGGGACGGTGAAGGCCCACTTGTCGATGTGGTTGTCCTCGTCGGCCGGGGTGAGCACCTCGCTCTCGTCCACGAAGTCCACGCCCAGGGCCTGCAGGATCTGAGCCTCCACGAAGTGCCCGATGCGGGCCTTGGCCATGACCGGGACGGTGACCGCGGCCATGATCTCCTCGATGCGGGTCGCGTCGGCCATGCGGGCCACCCCGCCCTCGCGGCGGATGTCGGCCGGCACTCGCTCCAGGGCCATGACGGCGACCGCCCCGGCTTCCTCGGCGATCTTCGCCTGGTCTGCGGTGGTGACGTCCATGATCACGCCACCCTTGAGCATCTCGGCGAGGCCCCGCTTGACGCGCACCGTCCCCTGCTCCAACTCAACTCCTTGCCCGGAACGCCTTCAGTCTACTTCCGCGTGAGGGCTGATCCCGGGGGCGGGGATCACGACCCGGCCAAGGCGTCCCGGTAGGCCGACAGATACCCGTCGAGGACCGCCGCCCGGTCGAAGCGGGCCACCTCCCGCAGGCCCTCCCGGGAGAGGCGGGCGGCCTCCGCGGGATCCGACAGCACGTCCGCCAGGGCCCCGGCCAGCGCGGCCACCTCGCCCACCGGTGTCAGCCGGGCACAGGCGCCCGCCACGTACCGGAAGGCCGGAAGGTCGCTGGCCACCACCGCGCACCCCGCGGCCATGCCCTCGGCCACTATCAGGCCGAAGCTCTCCCCTCCCAGGTTCGGGGCGCACAGGACCTCGGCCTCGCCCAACTCGCGGAGCTTGGCGTCCTCGCTCACCCGCCCCAAGAAGGAGACCCCCTCGGGGCCGGAGGGCCGGGAGGCCCCCAACACGTGCAGCCCGGCCCCGGGGACCGCGGCGCGCACCAGGGGCCAGGCCCCCAGCAGCACGTCGAGGCCCTTGCGCGGGTCGTCGCGCCCGAGGAACACCACCCGGCCACGCACCTTGCCGCCGGTGGGCAGGTAGCGAGCCGACCTCGAGGCCGTTGGGCACCACCCGGGCGTCGACGAAGGGGCGCACCGCCGCGGCCGCCACGGGGCTCACCGCGGTCGCCACCGCCAGGCGCCCGAGCATGCGCCGCAGCAGAGGCGCCGCCCCCCGGTACAAGCGGGAGACCACCGCGCCGGGGTCGGCGTGGAACGTGCCCACCCGTGGCGCCCCCCTGGCCAGCACGGCCGCCGGGCCGATCAGCGGCACCAGGGGCTCGTGCACGTGGACCACCTCCGCGCCGGCCACCGCCTCCCGCACCCGGGCCATTGCCGCCGGGTGGAGGGTGATGGGGGCCCGAGAGCGGTTGACGGGCACCGACAGCACCGGGCCCACGTGGCGGGTGCCCGGCGGGCCGCCCGCTCCCCGGGGCGACCGCCCAGGCCTCGTGCCCGGCCTCGGTGAGCCAGGCAACCAGGGAAATGACCTGCCCTTGCACCCCGCCGATGGCACCGAGGTCGTAAGGGCAGACGATGGCGATCTTCACCGGGCCTGCCTGTCGCTGGGCCAGTTGGGGACCATGACATGCCACTGCTCGGGTGCCTCCGCGATGAGGCCCTCCAGGGCGGCGGCCAGGCGGCGGGTGCCCTCCCGCACCCGCTCCTCGAGTGTCCCCTCGGTCGGAACGGAGAGCGGCGGGTATATGTCGAAGCGGTGGCCTGCGCCTTCCGTGAAGTAGGTGCCCACAGGCAGCACCGTGGCCCCCGTCCGGCAGGCCAGAGTCAGTGGGCCCGCCGGCAAGGTGGTCTCCTCCCCAAAGAGGGTCACCGGGATCCCGGTCCCCTTGAGGTCGCGGTCACAGAGCAGGGCCACCACCTTGCCTTCCTCGAGACGCTGCACCAGTGCATCGGTTACCCGGGCGCCCCTCCCCGTCAGCACGATGTCGATGTCCATCATCGCCCGCATCTCCACGAACCAGCGCACCAGGCGCTCGTTGGGCAGGGCCTCCGCCACCGCCAGCACCCGTGCGCCCAACGCGGCGGCCTTGAGCCCGGCCGCCTCCCAGTTCCCCAGGTGGCCCACCGCCAGGATGACCCCGGGCGGGGCGGCAACGGCCTCGAGGAGGTAGGACGCGCCCGGCACCCCGGACCGCTCGATCACCCGGCGACGCCGCCGGGGGCGCATCCAGAACACCTCGGCGTAGTAGCGCCCGTAGTAGCCGAAGACCCGGCGAGCCGCCCGCCGGCGCGTCCGCCTGCGGGCCGAGGATGCGCCGCTGGTGGCGCTCGGCCATGGCGAGGCGGTTCCGTTGAAAGAACGACAGCAGGTAGCCGGCCCCGTAGCCCAGGTGCCGCATCACCGGTTCGGGGAGCAGGCCGGCGAACCCCCAGAGCCCTCGGAAGACCAGGTAGCCGAAGAACCCGCTCACGCCTTGAGCTGTACCCAGGTGTTGTAGAAGCGCTGCAGCACGGTGACCCAGGTGAGTACCGCCAGCGCCCACACCGTGACCGTCAGCGTGGGCAGCCCCATTCCGGCCAGGCCCACCCCCCAGCAGAAGACCAGTGTCCGCTCGGCCCTCCCCATGAGGCCGCCCTTGCCCTGCATCCCCTCCCCCTCGGCCTTGGCTCGCAGGAAGGGAACGAGCAGGGAACCGGCCACCGCGACCAGGCACAGCGTGACCAGCACCGCGTTCCCCTCCTCGGTCAGGTAGAACCCGAGGCCGGTCCAGCCCGCCACCTCGCCGACTCGATCGGTGAACGAGTCGAGGAAGGCCCCGCGCCGGGTCTCGGTGCGGGTGAGCCGGGCGAGGATGCCATCCAGGATGTCCAGGGTGGCGCCGAAGCCCACCACTGCGGCACCCACCGCCAGATAGCCGAAGCCGATGAGCACCGCCCCCGGCGACCGCCACGGACACGCCCAGCAAGGTGACCGCGCTGGGGGTCAACCCGAAGCGGGCTACCCCACGGGCGATAGGGTCAAAGGCGCGCGAAACCCGGCGGCGGGCCCTCATGTCGAGCACGGCAGGCTCGAAAGTAGCACACGAGTGGCCGGCGGCTCCCGGCAACTACACTCGTCTGGCCCTGAGGAGGTTCTCTTGACCCCGGATCGAATTCGGAATGTCGTGCTCGTCGGCCACAGCGGGAGCGGCAAGACCGCCCTCGCCGAGGCCCTCCTCCACGCCGCTGGGGTCACCACCCGCCTGGGCCGCATCGAGGACGGGAACACCGTCACCGACTTCGAACCGGAGGAGATCAGCCGCGGGTCCTCGGTGAGCCTGGCCATGGCTCCCTTCGACTGGGCGGGGCACAAGGTGAACATCATCGACGCACCCGGGTACTCCGACTTCGTGGGCGAGGCCCGGGCGGCCCTGCGCGCCGCCGACCTGGCCCTCTTCGTGGTGTCCGGGGTGGACGGCGTCGAGGTGCAGACCACCGCCCTGTGGCGCATGGCGGGCGAAGAGGGCATCGCCCGGGCCTTCTTCGTCAGCAAGCTCGACCGGGAGCGCGCCTCCTTCAGCCGGACGCTCACCCAGTTGAAGGCCGCCTTCGGCACCGCGATCGCCCCTCTCCAGGTACCCATCGGGGTGGAGCACCAGCTGTCCGGAGTGGCCAACCTCATCGGCGGCACCGCCTTCACCTACGACGGCTCCCCCAAGGGCCGCCAGACCGACATCCCCTCCGAGGTCCGCCAGGAGGTCGCCGCCCTGCGCACCGCCCTCATCGAGGCCGTCGTCGAGACCGACGACTCCCTGCTGGAGCGCTACCTGGAGGGCACCGAGCCGACCGACGAGGAGTTGGTGGCCGCCATGCGCCGGGGCATGCTGGAAGGCACCGCCTTCCCCGTCCTCTGCGGGGCATCGGTCCGGATGGTCGGTGTCGACCGCCTGGCCCAGTTCCTGGTGGACTACGGCCCCAGCCCGGCCGAGCGGCCCAGCCCGCCGTTGTCCCAGGGTGAGGCCCTGCCCGACTCGGGTGTGGTCGCCTACGTGTTCAAGACCCAGTCCGACCCGTACGTGGGGCGGATCGCCTTGTTCCGGGTGTTCCGCGGCTCGATCCCCGTGGACACCACCCTCGAGAACCCCACCCGGGGCGGCACCGGCCGCATGCACAACCTGTTCACGATGCGGGGCAAGGAGCACCAGGACCTCACCGAGGTGGCCGCCGGCGACATCGCCGCGGTGGCCAAGCTCGAATCGGTGCTGGCCGGCGACACCCTCCGCTCCCCCGGGGTCAAGGTCGCCATCGAACCGGTCCGTCTGCCCCGGCCCGCCATGACGCTGGCGGTGTTCCCCCGCTCGCAGCAGGACGAGGAGAAGCTCTCCCTGGCGCTGCAGCGGGCGGCGGAGGACGACCCCACCCTGCACATGGAGCGGCGGGCCGACACCAACGAGACCGTCCTCGCCGGGCTGGGTGACACCCACCTGGAGGTGGCCGTCTCTCGGCTGTCGGCTCGCTTCGGCGTCGAGGTGGACACGGCGCTGCCTCGCATCCCCTATCGGGAGACCATCCGGGGCACGGCAGACGTGGAGGGCAAGCACAAGAAGCAGACCGGGGGCCGCGGGCAGTTCGGCGTCGCCTACGTCCGCTTCGCGCCCGCTCCCGGCCGGGAGCGGCTACCAGTTCGTCGACGCGGTCAAGGGCGGCAACATCCCCCGTCAGTACATCCCGGCGGTGGACAAGGGCATCCAGGACGCGCTGGGCCGGGGCATCCTCGCCGGCTACCCGGTGGTGGACATCCAGGCCACCGTCTACGACGGCAAGCACCACTCGGTGGACTCCGACGAGCTCTCCTTTCGGATGGCCGGCATCCTCGCCGTCAAGGCCGCCGCCCCCAGCCTCAGGCCGACCCTCCTCGAGCCGATCATGAAGGTCACCATCCGGGTGCCCGAGGACGAGATGGGCGAGGTCATCGGCGACCTCAACTCGCGCCGGGGCCGGGTGCTGGGCATGGACTCCGAAGCGGCCTGCGGGTGATCACCGCCGAGGTGCCGCTGGCCGAGATGCAGCGCTACAGCATCGACCTTCGCTCCATCACCAGCGGCCGGGGGTCCTTCGAGATGGTCATGGACCACTACGAGGAAGCCCCGCCCCAGGAGACCCAGAAGGTGGTAGCGGCGGCCAAGGAGGAGAAGGAGTAGGGCGCAGGGCGGCCTCTCCTTCTACCCCTGCTGCCGGTTCTCGGCGTATCGCGGCGTAGCATCGCGGGCATGTCCGACCTTCACGCTCGCGAGCGCCAGGACCCGGAGTGGGGCCGCCCGGTGGCCGACCTCATCGAGGACGACGAGGTGGTCGGCCTCGCCTACGAGGACGAGGGCGACCTGTTCGTCGAGTTCTACCCCGACGCCGACGGCGAGTCGCGGCTCTACGACGTGGCCGACCTGCAGCGGGTGCTCGACACGGTGGTCTCGATGCTCGGCACGGAGCCCCCGAGCCTGCCCCCGAGATGGCGGGCGAGCCCGGGACCGGGCGGCCCGAGGAGCACCCGGTGGACACCCTCGCCGCCCAGTTCGACCGGCGGGCCGCCCGGCGCGGCCCCGAGGACGAGGGCTTCTACCCCTACGACGTCGCCACCGGCATCATCGCCCGCTGCAACGACCTGGGCCTGGCGGTCGTCTCCATGGAGGGGTTCACCCTCCATCCCGATCGCATCGACCCCGTCGGAGGATGCTCCGCCGACCTGGGCGACGCCTTCCGCGGGGAGCCCTGGCCGACCTTCCTGGCCGGCTGCAACCTGCAGGCGGTGACCCTGCTCGAGCGCTGGCCGCGTCGGCCCAGCTTCGCGATCGCCTTCGAGGTGCAGGACGCCGAGGGCGAGGTGTTCGTGCTCTGATCGCCTCCCCCGCGGGGGCGGGGCGCTGCGGAAGCCCTCACCCCCGCCCTCTCCCGTCGCCACGGGAGAGGGAGCCGAGATCCCACCGGCTGTCCAGGGGCTCAGAACGCTGGATCCCCCGGCAGCGCGCGTTCAGCCGACCACACGCACCACCCTCGCCTCGCTCGCTGCGCTCCCTCGGCACTCCCCCCTTAGGGGGGAGCACTTCACCGCGGTGGCCGGCACAGCTCCACGAGCCGGCGGGACGCCTCGGCCAGCGCCACCCCGCGCTCCTCGTCCTCGCCCCGGATGCGCAGGCCCACCGTGCCGGCGGCCACGTCGCGGTCGCCGACGACGATCACGCTGAGGTGCTTCTGGGTGATGGCGCGGCGGATCTTCTCCCCGACCGTGTCGTCGGCTTCATCCACCTCAGTGCGCAGGCCCGCGACCTCGAGGGAGGAGGCCACCTCACCGGCGTAACCTCGGTGGCGGTCGGCAACCGGCACCACCGTCGCCTGCACCGGGCAGAGCCAGCCGGGCAGGGCCCCCGCGGTGTGCTCGAGGAGCACACCGAAGAAGCGCTCCACCGCCCCGAATAGGGCCCGGTGGATCATCACCGGGCGCTCCCGGGTGTTTGCCGCGGTGGCGTACTCGAGCTGGAAGTTCTCCGGCTCGGCGAAGTCCAGCTGCAAGGTGGTCAGCTGCCAGCGCCGGCCGATGGCGTCGCGGACGTGCAGGTCGATCTTGGGGCCGTAGAACGCCCCCTCCCCTTCCGCCACCTCATAGGACAGGCCCGCCGCCTGGAGGGCTTCGCCCAGCGCGACCGTCGCCCGGTCCCACAGCTCGGGCCGGCCCACGAACTTCTCGGGCCGGGTGGAGAGATCGGCCTCGAACTGCTCGAAGCCGAAATCGCGCAGCACCATGAGCGAGAAGTCGAGGAGGCTCTTGAGTTCCTCGCCGATCTGGCTCTCCGCGCAGAAGATGTGGCTGTCGTCCTGGGTGAACCCCCGTGCCCGCAGGAGCCCGTGGACCACACCCGAGCGCTCGAAGCGGTAGACGGTCCCCAGCTCGAAGTAGCGCACCGGCAGCTCCCGGTACGACCGCCCCTTGCTCTGGTAGATCAGGATGTGGAAAGGGCAGTTCATCGGCTTGAGCACGTAGCGCTCGCCGTCGTCGGTCTCCATGATCGGGTACATGTTCTCCGCGAAGAAGCCCAAGTGCCCCGACGTCTCCCACAGGTGCGCCCGGGCGATGTGGGGCGAGGCAACCGGCTGGTACCCGTGGGCCCGGTGGGTACGGCGGCTGTAGCCCTCCATGAGCTCGCGCACCAGCGCCCCCTTCGGGTGCCAGATGGCCAGCCCGCTCCCCAGGTCGGGCGGGAACGAGAAGAGATCCAGCTCCGGGCCCAGGCGGCGATGGTCACGCCGCCGAGCTTCCTCCAGGCGGTGCAGGTAGTCGTCGAGGACGGCACGGCTCTCCCAGGCGGTGCCGTAGATGCGCTGCAGCTGGGGCCGGTGCTCGTCACCGCGCCAGTAGGCCCCGGCCGTGCGCAGCAGCTTGAACGCGGCCAGCCTTCCCGTGGAAGGGAGGTGGGGGCCGCGGCACAGGTCCACGAACTCGCGGTTGCGGTACAGGGACACCCGCACGCCTTCGGCGAGCTCCGACTCGTCCACCGACTCGATGATCTCCCGCTTGAACGGCTGGTCGGCGAAGATGCGCAACGCCTCCTCCTTGGAGACCACCTCCCGATCGAAGGGCTGATCGGCGGCCACGATCTCGGCCATCCCTGCCTCGATCGCCTCCAGGTCCTCGGGGGTGAAAGCCCGGCCGATGTCGAAGTCGTAGTAGAAGCCGTCCTCGATGGCCGGCCCGATGGCATAGCGGGCACCCGGGAACAGGGCGAGCACCGCCTGCGCCATGACGTGGGAGGCCGAGTGGCGCAGGATGTGGCGGCCCGCGTCGCTGTCGGCAGTGATCACCTCCACGGAAGCGCCGTCGGCCAGCGGGGTCGACAGGTCGCGCAACTCCCCATCGACCTTGACGGCCACCGCCGCCTTGGCCAGGCGCGACCCGACGGCGCCGGCCGCGTCGCGGCCTGTGGCCCCATCGGCGAGGTGCAGGGGGGATCCATCGGGAAGGGTGATCGTGATGGGCATTCGTGCTCGCTCCGGAGGGTGCGACGTAGGGTAATCACACCCGGGCGCCCTCCGGGTGCGCTGCCCCGGAAGGGGAAATCCTCGGTCGGCGGCCCGCGGCGCCCTAGCCTGCGCCCGGCATACCGAGCAAGGAGTGGCAGCGATGGCACCGACACTGGTGGCGCCGGGACGGCGGCCGTGAGCGGCTCGCGCCTCGTGCCACTCTCCCGCCTGGTCTGGGAGACGGAGGGAACAGACCTTCCCTGCCCCTGGTGCTACACCCAGACCGGCGAGGACGACCCGCTCTGCCCGGGCTGCGGGCGCCGCTTCGGCTGAGACCCCCCCGCCGCATGGACCGCGGAGCCTCCCCACCCGGGGAGGCTCCACTTCTCATCTGTGGTTCCATGACCTGTCTGGGCTGCTTTCTCGTGGCCGCCGCCGCCTCGGCAGTCGCGGCCTTGGCCGCCTCACTTCGCCCGTGGGCGTCCTCCAGCGCCTAGCCGAACGGGGCCCCGCCTTCGGGGGCCAGGCAGGGCGGCGGCTTTCGTGGTGGAATGGCCGCCGCACCGGGGATGGTGCCCGGCGGTGCATGCGCCCGCCGGTGGGCAGGAAGGAGGCCCGACATGGAGGCACGGCCCTGGCACCGCTGGTATGACCCTGGGGTCCCGACCACCCTCGACTACCCGAACATCACCCTCCCCGACCTGCTCACGCGCACCGCCTCTCGCTACCCCGACAACAGCGCGCTCGTCTTCTTCAACCGCGCCCTCACCTTCCGCCAGTTGGAGGTGCTGGCCGATCGCCTCGCCGCGGCCCTGCAGGAGCTCGGGGTGGGCAAGGGAGATCGGGTCTCGATCTTCCTGCCCAACTGCCCACAGACGGTGATTGCCTACCAGGCCATCTGGCGCGCCGGCGGGGTGGCCGTGCCGGCCAACCCGCTGTACACCGCGGCCGAGTTCGCCCACCAGGCAGCCGACGCCGGCAGCAAGGTGGCCTTCTGCCTCACCCTCAACTACCCGCGGGTACGCGAGGCAAGGCCCCACACCGCGCTGGAGCACGTGATCGTCACCAACATCAAGGAGTACTTCCCGCCGGTGCTGCGCACCCTGTTCACGGTCGCCAAGGAGCGCAAGGAGGGGCACCGGGTAGACATCAGCGGGGATCCCGACACCTACTGGTTCCAGGAGGTCGTCGCCTCGGCCCCCGAGGAGCCCGAGCCGGTGGCCACGGAGCCAGCGGACCTCGCCTGCCTCATGTACACCGGGGGCACCACCGGCGTGCCCAAGGGGGCGATGCTGACCCACCGCAACCTGGTGTCCAACTCCCGCCAGGGCCAGGCGTGGTCCACCGGGCTGATCGAGGCGGCCGAGATCATGCTCACCGCGCTCCCCCTCACCCACTCCTATGCGATGACGGTGTGCATGAACCACTCCATCGACCGCGGGTACACCCAGGTGATAGTCCCCGACCCCCGCGACATCACGGGTCTGCTCAAGGTCATCGACCGCCAGCGCCCCACCCTGGTGCCGGGAGTGCCGGCCCTCTACGCCGCTCTGGCCAACCACCCCGGGGTAGTCAAGGGCAAGTACGACCTCACCTCCATCAAGCAGTGCATGTCCGGCGCCGCCGGGCTCCCGCCCGAGGTCCAGCGCCGCTTCCAGGAGGTCACCGGAGGCCGCCTCGTGGAGGGTTACGGGCTGAGCGAGACCTCGCCCGTCACCCACGCCAACCCCCTGGCCGGCCCGGATCGCATCGGGACGATCGGCATCCCCTTCCCCGACACCGACTGTCGCATCGTGGACGAAGCGACCGAGACACGGGTGATGGGCCCCGGGGAGCGCGGGGTGTTGTGCGTCAGCGGCCCGCAGGTGATGAAGGGCTACTGGAACAACCCGGAGGAGACCGCGGCCGCCCTGCGCAGCGACCCGGACGGCAAGGTGTGGTTGCACACCGGCGACGTGGCAGTCATGGACGAGGACGGTTTCTTCCACATCGTGGACCGCAAGAAGGACCTGATCCTGGCCGGCGGTGGCCTCAACGTCTACCCGCGGGAGATTGAGGACGTCCTCTACGAGCACCCCGCGGTGGCCGAGGCCGGCGTCATCGGCGTGCCGGTGGGCTCCCCCGACCAGCGGGTGAAAGCCTTCGTGGTCCTCAAGGAGGGAACCTCCTCCACGGTGGAGGAGCTGCAGGCCTTCTGCGGGGAGCGCCTGGCCCGCTTCAAGGTCCCCAAGTTCATCGAGTTTCGCGACTCCCTGCCCCGGACCTTCGTGGGCAAGGTGCTGCGGCGAGAGCTGGCGGCGGAGGAGCAGCGGCGGGACCTGGAGGCCGAAGAGAAGCGCCGCGGCGAGGCGCCACCGCAAGCCTGAGACGGGCTACCCGGCCAGCAGTCGGCCGACCGCCTCCACCTCTTCAGGGTGGGAACGGGCCAGCCGCTTCTTCCCCAGGTTCGAGCGCAGCACCCAGGCCAGGTCGCGGTCGGCCGCGGCGGCGAGCCGGCGCAGCAGGGCGAAGCCGGGCCCGGGGGCGGCGGCGACCACGACGCTCAAGGTGAACCCGAGGCCCTGGCGCAGCACCCGGAAGTCGGGGTCCCGCCGGTCGGTCGCCCCGATGAACCGGCCGCACACCACCTCGTGCAGACCCAGGGCGGCGGCGGCCAGCACGGGGTCGGCCAGCAGCGGCGGGTCGGCCACTCCCGCGGCCACCGCCCGCAGCAGCAGCCACCCGCCCCCGGCCGCCCACTCCTCCAGGACCGCCAGCGCCTCCTGCCGTTCGAGGGCCAGCGCCCGTTGGATCGCCTGGGCGGCCGCTTCCCGTAGACGCCAGCGCGAGTCCTCGGCCGCGCGCCGCACGGTCTCCCACACGCCGGGCCGGCGGGACGCATCGGCGGCGAACCCGGCGGCCGCCAGCGTCCCGCAGAACGCCACGAACTCCCCCGGGTCCCCGACCGGCGCCTCCTCGGGCCCCACCGCCGCCAGGCCCGCGACGACCTCCCAGGTCGCGGCGCCCCGGTCCCCGGCGGCCCGGGTGGCCACCAGGTCGGCGAACTGACCGGCCAGCTCCAGGTTGCCCCGGGGACCGGGCAGGTTGCTGTGCTCGCGCAGGAACGAGCGCAGCGGCCGCGGCTCGCCCGCCAGGGCGTTCTCGAGGCGCTCGCTCAGCTGCTGGTGATCGACCCTGGGCACGCGGCACCTCCTTCCGGCCGGCACGCTAACCGCCCAGCGGCCAGAATCGAGCCGAGCACAGGAGGGAAGCACGCATGGCCGACACCCCGTTGGTGGGCTCCGTGATGGTGGACTGCAACGACCTCGAGAGGGCCGTCGGGTTCTGGAAGGACCTGCTCGGCCTCGAGGAGAAGGCCCGATTCCCCGGCTACGTCTTCCTGGGGAGGGTGAGCCCCAAGGGGCCGCGCCTCGCCTTCCAGCAGGTGCCGGAGCCCAAGACAGTCAAGAACCGGGTCCATCTCGACCTCGAAGCCGAGGACCCGAAGGCCGTCGTAGCCCGCGCCATCAGCCTGGGCGCCTCGCACCTCGCGGACCACGAGATGCCGGGCATCCGCTGGACGGTGATGGCGGACCCGGAGGGCAACGAGTTCTGCATCGCGGCCCTGGGCTAGCCCCGCAAAGAGGCGCAGGCTGCGTGAGCCTCGAGGCATCGCCCAGGGCATCGGCGCGGCCGCCGGCAACGGCCGGCCCGCACCCTGAACCGGCGCTGGGGGATCTGGGACCCTGCCCCGAAGCTCGGGGCGGAACGCCGGCAGCCGTCTCCGGGCGGACGGGTCTAGATCAGGTCCTGTTCCCTGATCCCGAAGGAGGGATGGCGCAGCCGGCACAGGGCCAGCTTCTCGAGCTGCCGGATGCGCTCCCGCGTCAAGTCGAACTCCTCACCGATCTCCTCGAGGGTGCGGGGCACCCCGTCGAGGAAGCCGTAGCGGAGCATCAAGATACGGGTCTCACGATCAGGGAGCCGCGCAATCGCACGGCGCAGGCTCTCGACGATGTCGAGCTCCTCCACCACGTGCACCGGATCCAGAGCGTCCTGGTCCTGGATGAAGTCGCCGAGTTGCGCCCCGTCCTCACCCACCGGCTGCTCCAGCGACACCGTGTCGGCCACCCCAAGAGCCAGCTCCACCTTGTCGACGGTGATCCCGGCCTCCTCGGCGATCTCCGCCGGCCGGGGATCACGCCCCAACTCCGCCTTGAGACTCGCCTGCGCCGCCCGCACCGCCGCCAGGGTGTCATGCAGGTGCACCGGGATACGCACCGTACGCGACTTGTCGGCGATGGCCCGGGTGATCGCCTGGCGGATCCACCAGGTGGCGTAAGTGGAGAACTTGAAGCCCTTGCGCCAGTCGAACTTCTCCACCGCCCGGATCAAGCCCACGTTCCCTTCCTGGATCAGGTCCAAGAAGTCGATGCCCGAGGCGTTGGCGTAGCGACGGGCGTTGGCCACCACCAGGCGCAGGTTGGCGGTCAGGAAATCGTCCTTGGCCTGCCGGCCGAGGCGGACCTGCCGGTTGAGCTCGAACCTCCTGGACCTTGCCTTTGAAGTTGCCCTCCTCGAGGCGCGCTCTGGCGCCCTCGCCCGCCTCGATCTTCTGGGCGAACTCCACCTCCAACTCGGCGGTGAGCAGCTCGTACTCGCCGATCGCACTCAGGTACTGGCTGACCAGATCGGTGGTGATCCGCCCCCGATCGTCTGTCAGCTTGTTCCGGTGTCGATCGCGCCGCGTTCGACCAGCAACTGCCATGGGTACGCCGGGTCCTCTCCGGGAACGGGATAGCGGTCGTTCAACGGCCTGTGAAGGCGCCACAAGGCTCGAAGGCCTTCATTATGTCACGCGCCCAACCCAAGGACCGATCCGATGTCGACCGGATCCACCCATTACCGAACGGGCCCGGCCCGGTCTCGGGGGCGTGGGCCGGGAGGTTGTGGAGGCTTGCCACCCGGCTATTGCCCAACCCCCTGCCCTTGAGGGGTACGCCGGCTCCGGCAGATTGGCCGGCGGCAGGCTATGGCTTCGACTCGGTGAAGGTGCTGATGAGCGCCTCCATCTCTGCGCGATGCTCCTCAGGGAGCAGACGGAGAAGAGCCGGTGGGGCCGCCGCGAACACCGCCGACCCCTCCGCCAGAATCGTCCCGGGGTCAGCGGCGGCCACCAGGTTCGCCGTCAGCCGTATCCGCCCGTTGGGCAGATCCTCCACGATCACCGCTTCTGCGATCAGCGGGGTGTCAACGAAGATCGGCCGCCGAAACCGCTGCTCCATCTGGACGGTGACGCACGGGCGACGCCGGAATCGCACCACGCACCACGCCATGAGGTCATCGAAGACCGTGGCGATGATCCCCCCGTGAGCGAGCTGTTCGGCGCCTGCATAGTCCCCGGTGAGGGTGAACTCGCTGCGCAGACGGTCCGGCCCCGCCACATCGAAGCCGAGCCGAAGCCCTTTGGGATGATCGGGGTCGCAACCGAAGCAATGGGAATGGGGAAGCGCCTGAAACCACGCGTCGCTCTCAGCCATGGCCAGCACTCCTCCACAACAGCCGCCGAACAACCCTAGCCCCATTGCCGGCCAGGCTGCCCGGCCCGCCGCCAAGCCGACGGCTCCCCTTGGACAGGCCCCCGGCCCCCCACATCATGTCCGGCTGCGCCCGGCAGAGGAGGGCGCATGTCCCTGGGGCATTGGCCGGACGTGGCCCGCCGGCCCGGCACCCGGGCCGCGGCGTGTGGCGCCGGTGCAGGAGGCCAGTGGCCGGCTCTCTTCCCCACCGATAGACGAAACCCCTTGCCGGGCAAGGGGCCTTGAAGTGGGCGCTACTGGGCTCGAACCAGTGACCTCTGCCGTGTGAAGGCAGCGCTCTTCCGCTGAGCTAAGCGCCCGGCGCCCACCGAGTGTAGCAACGGCGCCCTAACCTCCTCCCGTGCGTCGGGCCCAGTTCGAGCGGATCGTCGACGAGGCTCTGGAGGAGCTTCCCCACGTGGGTCCTCGAACACGTGGACAACCTCCACGTGGTGGTGGAGGACTGGCCAACACGGCAGCAGGACCCCAACGACGAGGGCATCCTGGGCATCTACGAGGGCGTGTCCCTGCTGGAGCGGGGCGACTGGTATTCGGGTGCCCTCCCCGACCGCATCGTGGTGTTCATGGGGCCCCACCTGGAGCTGGGCCTGTCCACCGACGAGCTCCGCCGAGAGATCCGCCGCACCGTGCTGCACGAGGTGGCCCACCACCTGGGCATCGACGACGCCCGGCTCGAAGCGCTCGGCTGGGATTGAGTCAAGCCGCGCCCGGAGCGCGCCGATGCGCTGTGCGTGGCCGAAGACCCCGGAGCCGACCCCTACCGCTCCTGCGAGCAGCGCTGCTCCCACGACCTGGGTGATGGAGTGCTGCTCCGTGAGCTGCTCGGCGGCGACGGCCCCTACCCGCCCGGCTACTGGCTGGTGACCCTGGCCCCCCGGCCGAACCGCTCACCGCTCCTGACGGCCGGCGCCGGCCACTGACCCGACGGCCACCTCACCGCCGGTCCGACCATCGGCGGCTACCGGTACATCGCCTCGATCTGGGCGGAGAAGTGCTCCTCCACCGTCCGGCGCTTCACCTTCAGGGTCCCGGTCAGCTCACCCTGCTCGATGCTCAGCGGCCGTTCGAGGATGCAGAACCGCTTGATCTGCTCCGCCCGGGACAGTTGCTCGTTCACCACGGCCACTGCCCCCGACACCTCGGTGTGCACCGCCTCCGCCTCGTGCACGCGGCCCGGTGAGCCGGTGAGCAGCGGCGAAGGCGGCGAGGCGTCCGCATCCAGGGAGATGAGGGCCGTCAGGTAGGGCCGGCGGTCCCCGATGACCATCGCCTCCCCGATCAGCGGGTGCTGCTTCAGGGCCGTCTCCAGCGGGCTCGGGGCGACGTTCTTGCCCCCGGCGGTGACCAGCAGCTCCTTCTTGCGGCCCACGATCGACAGGAAGCCGTCGGGGTCCAGCGACCCGAGGTCCCCGGTGGCGAACCAGCCGTCCTGGAAGGCGCCGGCCGTGGCCTCCGGGTCGCGGTGGTAGCGGGCGAAGACGTTGCCGCCCTTCACCAGGATCTCACCGTCGTCGCCGAGGCGAATCTCCACGCCCGGGTAGGCCGGGCCCACCGTGCCGAACCGGGCGAGCCCCGGCCGGTTCCACGTCACCGGGCCGGCCGTCTCCGACAGGCCGTAGACCTCGTACACCGGGAGGTCGAGGCCGGCGAGGAACTCCAGAGTGGCGGGATTGGCCGGGGCCGCCCCGCTGGCCGCGAAGTGGCAGCGGTCCAACCCCAGGGCCCCCTTCACCCGGTCGAGGACCAGGCGGCGGGCCAGGCCGTACCGCAGGGCCAGGGCGCCGTCGGGCTTGCGTCCCTCGTTGCGCAGGTGGATCACTCGGGCGGCGGTGCCCATCGCCCACCGGGCCAGCCGGGCCCGCGCCCCGTGCACCTCGGCGAGGCGCTCCCCCACCCCGGCGGCGAACTTGTCCCACACCCGGGGCACCCCGAAGAACAGGGTGGGGCGCACCTCGGCGATGTTGGTGCGCAGCGCCTCGATCGACTCGGCGAAGGCCACCGCGTAGCCGAAGGAGATCGCCACGTGCACCGCGTACATCTGCTCGGCCACGTGGCTGAGGGGCAGGTAGCTGATCAACACGTCGTCGGGGCTCAGCGAGAACACGCCCTGCGCCTGGTCGGCGGTCCAGGTGAGGTTGTCATGGGTGAGCACCACTCCCTTCGGCAGGCCGGTGGTCCCGGAGGTGTAGATGAGGGTGGCCGCGTCCCCGCCCGCCAGCGCGCTCACCCGCGCATCGACCTCGTCGTCGGGCACCCGCCTCCCCCTTGGCCAGGAACTCCTCCCACGAGAGCACCATCGGGTCGTTCGCCGGCGGGGCCCCCCGCATGGTGACCACCCAGCGCAGACCGGGCAGGTCCGCTCGGCGGGAGAGCACCTTCGCCAACTGCTCAGTCCCTTCGACCACCACCACGGGCGCTTCGGCGTGGCCGACCATGTAGGCCGACCTCGTCGGCCGAAGACGTTGTGTATATGCCGGCGGCCGCCCCACCGGCCACCATCGCCCCCAGGTAGGTGATCACCCACTCGGCGCGGTTGAACCCGAGGATGGCCACGTGCTGCCCCGGTGCGAAGCCCAGACCGATGAGAGCCCGGCCGGCCCGCCGGACCGCGGTGGCGTACCCCTGCCAGTCCACGGGCCGGTAAGCCCCGTCCACCTTCTCCAGGTACCCCGCGCTCCCGGCCGCCGAAGCAGCGTTGCGGAACAGCCTGGCAGGGATGGTGTCGGCGGCCACGGCCTCTCCCTCTCGTGGGCACCGGCATCGTAGGCGGTGAGGCCCGCCGGGCGCTCCGCCGCCGGATCAGCCGTCTTCCGCGACCGGGTACTCGTCCCAGAGGTGGATGGGCATCCCGATGAAGAACCGGCTCTCGAGGATGTCGGACTCCCAGGTGGGGATGCGCACGCACCCGTGCGACGCCGGGTACTCGGGCACGGAGCGGTAGCCATGCAGGGCGTAGTACTCGGTGAAGTTCCAGGGGTTGTAGATGCACCACCCGGTCACGGGGTCACAGTTCCATCCGAGGGAGTGACGCCAGAGGGTGTAGTCGCCGCGGGGGGTACCGGACCACACCCAGGCCCCCTGGCGGGCACTCCAGTAGAGGTAGGTCCCTCCCGAGGAGACCGGGACCAACTCGGTCACCACGCCGTCCTCGAACAGGAACAACACCTGGCGGCCGAGGTCCACCTCGAGACGATCGGGCTCGTCGGGCCGGTCGGGCAGCAGCGGGAGGGCGAAGTCGGCCACGTGGGCTGAGTCCTCCTCCTCCCAGGCCCAGGTGCGCTCCAGCCCCATCACCTTGTGGAAGGTGACCACGGCGTAGGCGGTGGCCTCCCCGAACTCCCCGTCGAGGGGGCCGCGGTAGAGGTGAAGCCGGGCCAGTTCGTGTTGCAGGGCCAGCACGGCAGGCCCCTCATCACCTCGGCTCAGCGCGGGCACACCTGAGCGATAGGGCGGGGCGTCGTCGTCGCCGGGCAGCTCCCCGAAGCGGCCCGCCACCGGCAGCATGCCCGTGGAGCCGTACTCGAGCGAGGCTCCCCCGGCCCCACCCCCCGAGAGGGTGAACTCCGACTGCCAGGCGTCGTAGGCGCCCAGGGTGACCACGCCGTCACCGTCCCAATCGCCGGCCAAGGCCAGCCCCGGGCCCACCTCGCCCAGGACCGCGCCCCGGCCGGGGCCCACCACCTCGACCACCCCTCCGTGCACCGCGGCAATCTCGTCGATGCCGTCGCCGTCGAAGTCACCCCCCACCAGGTGGTCGGTGCGGGCGGGCAGGCTGATGGGAAGGGGATCGGGCCCCTCCAGGGAAGCCGGGCCACTCCCCAGCCCGTCCATGACGTACAGGCGGCCGAACCGGGCGATAGACACGGTGTCCCGGCCATCGCCGTCGGTGTCGGCCACCACCGGCAGCCCGCCGGTGGGCATCGCATACACGAAGGAGATCGGCTCGGTCCCGTTGCGCACCGCCAGCCGCCCCTCATCCGGCCGATACACCCCGGGAGTGTCCACGCCGTCGCCATCCCAGTCCCCGATCAGAGGCACGTCCCCCTCGGCGCCGAAGGTGAACGTGGTCGTGCCCCCCTCCGCATCGCGCAGGTACCAGCGCGACTCCGCCGGGTCGAACAGCCCGATCGTGTGCAAGGTCCCCGGGCGCGGCGGCGGACTCGGCGGACGCCGTCGCCCCCAGAGGAAGCAGCACCCCGACGAGCAGCAACGCCCCTGCGAGAGAGCTCGCGCGCAACGGCAGGGGACGGTCTGCGAACACCATGGCGTGGCGAGGGTAGCGCGCCCTCGCAGGCAGTCGGGCCGCACCGTCGCGCCGGGTTCGGCCGCTCACAGTCCCGGGACCTTTGACCCTAACCGGCGGCTGCCGGAGGGAGCATGTTCCGGCTCACGGATCGTCGACCCGTGGAGGGGTCGGGCGATGGGCGGAGAAGGACGGGCGAGCGGGGCGTCGGGCGCGGCCCGAGAGGCGCTCTTCACGGCACCTCCGGGTCCCAGGCGCCGCATCCCCGCCGCCGCGGGCGGCAGGCGGCACGTGCTCGAGGAAGCGCCACGCCGGTCGGCCCGGCTCAACGGGGATCCCTCCCCCGCCCACCTCGGCGCCTACGACTGCGGCTAGGGCGCCGGGCGCCCCGTCCGCCCCTCCACGGGCGATCCGTGCCATCTTCTGCCTCTCCCGGCGCCCTCGCGCCGGGGGAGGCGCGCCCGCCGCAGGCGGGCGCGGAGGGGGCTTCCACAGCGGCACGAGCGGCCCGGCCTGCAGGCCGGGCCCGCCGCCGCCCATCAGCGCGACGCCGGCGCCTCCTACTCCTCGTACCCCGGATGGCCTATACGGCTCCCCGCGACACCCGCCGTCGGCAGGAAGGGTGCCGAGTCGTCCAGGCCCATGAGCAGCGCGTAGGCCGCGGCGCAGGGAGCCAGCGACACCTCCTCGCCCTCCGCCGCCCCCGGCTCAGCGCGGGCTTCCAGCACCTCCCAGGTGGCGGGGTCCAGGCGCACGCTCAGACGAGGCGTCTGGCAGGTGATGGCGCCGTCCATCTCCACCCGGTGAGTCTCCCCCGCCCAGCGTGCCTCGATCGCCCGGCCTGCCGTCGACTCCACGAGCAGGAAGGCGTTGTCCTCCTGAGCCTCGAAGTCGGCCCGGTCGAGGTAGAGGCGAGGCTTGTCGCGGTACGGCTTCCCCGCGGTGGGGCAGAAGGTGGCGCAGTTGCCGCACTCGTTGCAGAAGTCGGTGAGCACCGCCACCTGCAGGCGCTGGTCCACGCGAAACGGTGTCGCCGGCCCCGGCTCGACCCGGCCCCCCCGCACCGTCAGGCCGGGCAGGTCCACCGCCATGGGCTCGGAGGCATAGGTGAGGATGGCCAGGTTCGGGCAGACACCCACACAGATGCTGCAGTACCGGTCGCAGTCAAGGCACCGGCTCGCCTCGGCGCGAGCCTCCTCCTGCGTGTAGCCCAGAGCGTCCTCGGCGAAGCCCTGGCGCATGGCGAGCGGAGTGCGGCGCACCGGCACCCGCCACTCCCGCCTGGCCCGGCGAGCGATGAGCGCCGGGAGATCGTCGGGAGGGACGTGGGGCGCGGGCGGCGGCAGCGCCCGGCCGATGATGGCCGCGGCAGCCCGCTTGCCATCACCGGCGGCCTGCACGATGGACGACGGGCCGTGGGCGGACGCGTCGCCCGCCGCGTAGACCCCGGGCAGGGAGGTCTGCAGGGTCTCGGGGTCGCAGGCCAGGTACCCGGAGCGTGACAGTTCCGGGTACTCGCCGTCGAAGAAGTCGAGCAGGGCGTGCTGGCTCACGGCCAGGAGCAGGGTGTCGAAGGGCAGGGCGAACTCGGACCCCTCCACCGGGTGAGGCACCTTGCGGCCGCTCGGGTCCCGGTCCCCCCGGTACTCCATGCGGGTGCAGACGAGCCCGGCCAGGTGCCCGTCCTCCACCAGGAGACGCACCGGGAGGGTCAGCTCCTGGACGGCCACGCCCTCCTCGAGCATCGCCCGGACCTCCTCCCGGTCCGCCGGCATCTGGTCGATCGTCCGCCGGTAGACGATGGCCACCTCGGCGCCGAGGCGCCGGGCGGTACGGGCGCAGTCCATGGCGGTGTCGCCCGCCCCGACCACCGCTACCCGCCGGCCGATCGACAGCGGCTTCCCCTCGCGCACGCTGCGTAGGAGGGCGATGCCGTCCAGCACCCCCTCCGCGTCCTCCCCCGGGATGCCCAGCCGCTTGGCTATCTGCGCCCCCACCGCCACCAGGATGGCCCCGAAGCCCTGGGCGCGGAGGGCGGACACCGTGAAGTCCCTGCCCGCTTCCCGGCCGTACTCGATACGCACCCCGAGACGGTCGAGCCCTGCCAGGTCCTGCTCGATGCGCTCCTGGGGCAGGCGATAGGCCGGGATGGCCCCGCCGACCATGCCCCCCGGGTAGGCCTGCCTCTCGAAGACGGTCACCTCGAACCCGGCGTGGCCCAGCATCCGGGCGGCGGCCAGGCCGGCGGGCCCGGCGCCGATGATCGCCACCTTCCCCCGGGCCGCCGGCGCCCGCTCCCCCACCGCCGGCTCGGCCTCCTGATCCATGATGAAGCGCTTCATGTGGCGGATGGCCAGCGGTTCGTCGTAGTGGGTGCGGATGCAAGCGTGCTCGCACAGGTGGTCGCACACGTGCCCGAGGATCGAGGCCAGGGGGTTGTCGCGCCGGGTGATGGCCACCGCGTCGGCGTAGCGCCCCTCCCGCACCGCCGCCATGTACCGGGGCACGTCCTGGTCCACCGCGCACGCGTCGGTGCAGGGAGCCGCGATGCAGTCGAAGAGGGCCAGGGGCCGTGTGGTCTTGGAGTGGGCCGTGTCGAAGGCGTCCTTGCGGTAGCGCCGTTCGGCGCGCACCGCGGCGGCATAGGCCCGCAGGTTGGCCAGGCGTGCCTCGGTGGTATCAGCCGCCCCGGCGGTCCGCCGGGCGAAGTCGTCCAGGTCGGCCGCCCCCGCTGCCTCCATGGCGGCGGCCGTGATCTCCAGGTACTGGCCCAGGCGCAGGTAGCCGCCGGAGCGCAGCAGATCACTGCACACCGTCACCGGGCACAGGCCGCAGGCCAGCAGATGAGGCGCGTTGAAGCAGTCGGCGCCCCCGGCGAAGGAGAGCGCCATGCCGCCGGAGGACTCTTCGGCGAGGAGCAGGGCCAGGTTGGCGGTCAGCGCGTGGAGGGCCCGGCCCGACAGGTACATCATCGGGTCCTTGGGGAACACCGTCCGCCAGTTCTCCACCTCGAGGGTATTGCTCAGCTTGAGAGCGAAGCAACGCCCCCGTCCTTCGGCGACGCCCTGCAGCCGGCGGAACATGGGGGCGGCGTCCTCCCAGCGGAGGTCGTGGCCGAAGGCGGCGTCGGGCACCACCACGTCGTCGTAGCCCAGGTCGCCGTGGAGGATCTCCCGCACCCGGTCGGCGCCGAGCAGGGTGGGGTTGCACTTGACGCTGGTGTGGAGCCCCCGCTCCTCCAGCAAGTAGGCGGCGATGCGCTCGATCTCACCCGGCGGGCAGCCGTGCATGGTGGAGAGGGTCACGCTGTCGCTGAGGCCGGCAGGGACCTGCACGTCGCGCACCCCGGGGAAGTGGCGGGCGACGATCTCCAGGTGCCGGCCCAGGTACGGCGAGGCGTCCCGCATGACGTCGAGGTACCACTGCACGTTGGGGCGCAGGATGCCGGCCAGGTCGTAGCCGACGCTCATGTTGAAGACCACCCCCGGCCGCTCTCCGGGGAAGCCGAGCCGCCGATGCAGGGCGTGGATGAGCACCCAGGCCCGCAGGTACTCATCGAACGACTGGTACATGCGCAGCTCCTGGGACCACTCGACGTTGTAGCCCTCGTCCTCCATGTCGATGCACGGCTTGTTGACGTCGAGGCGGTCGAGGGTCTGCACAGTCTTCAACTCGATGAAGCGCGCCCCGCACAGCCACGCCACCACGATGTTCTGCGCCATCTGGGTGTGCGGCCCGGCGGCGGGGCCGAAGGGGGCCTCGAGGGGATGCCCGTAGGCCTCCGTGCGAAAGCGGTCGGCGGCGCCGGGGGTGAAGAACAGCTCCCGGGGTATGCCGAAGATGGCCCCCTTGGCCTCCAGTTCCCCGAAGACCCAGGCGGAGAGGTCCTCCATCGAGATCGGGTGGAAGCGGTCGGACACTCAGCCTCCTCTCACAGCCGCGCGTGAAGACGCGCCGCCTGCTCGCGGGCCTTGGCGCGCACCTCGGCGGCGTCCACCCGGGTAGGCCGCCCGTCCTCGTACACCACCTCGCCCCCCACCTCCACCCGCAGCGGGCGGATGCCGGGAGTGAAGGCGATGTGCCAGGGGTCCATGGGCTCGTAAGACCAGGTGACCCGATCCTCCCGGGCCTCGGGAACCAGGTCCCACCCGGCCTCCAGCCAGCGCCAGGCGGTGTCCGGAGTGGCGGTCACGTCCACCGAGCGATGCAACACGTAGGCCAGGCGGAACTCCTCGAGCATGTTGGCCCCGATGCCGTCGGTGCCCAGGGCCACCCGCTGTCGGAACCGGCGCGGGTCGGCGTAGCCGACGGCGTTGTTCAGGTTGGACCGGGGGTTGTGGAGGATGGTGCCCCTCAGCCGGTGGTCATCGGGCAGGTGCACGCCGTGGGCCAGCAGCCAGTCGTCGCGGGCCAGCCCGGCGAGGCGGTCGCCGGCGGCGACATCGCCCGGCCCCTCGGCGACGTGGATGTGCACCCCTACCCCCAGGTCGGTGGCGAGGCCGGCCGCCGACTCCAGCGTCTCGTCGTTGCAGGTGAAGGCGGCGTGGACGCCCACCAGGCCCCGGCCGCCGGCCAGGAGGAACCGGCGGTTCTCCTCGAGGCCGCGCTGGGCGCCCTCGGGCCCGTGGCGGTCGGTGACCCCGTAGGCGCACGACACCCGCACCCCCACCTCGGCGCAGGCGGCGGCGATGGCGTCGAGCGAGCCCTCGATCGCGTGAGGGGACTCGTGGTGGTCGATGATCGCGGTGGTCCCCTGCTCCAGAGCCTCCAGGGCGCCGAGCATCGCCGACCAACGGATCATCTCCAGGTCGAGGGCGCAGTCGAGGCGCCACCAGACCTGCTCGAGGATCTCCTGGAAGCAAGTGGGCGTCCGGGGCGGGGCGGGCATGCCCCGGGCGAGCGCGGAGTAGAGGTGGTGATGGGCGCAGACCAGGCCCGGCGTGGTTGCAGTCACGGGAGGCCTCCCCGAAGACGGCACGACTCCCAACCTACCCGAACAGGGCCGCAAGGGCACTGACTTCGACCGTGCGCCGGCATAGCATCGACAGAGAGGCGCTCCCGGTTCGCCATCGGGATCCCGACCCGACGGGCGCCGAGCAGGCTCGAGGAGGGGTGCGATGAGGAGAAGACTGGCTCCATTCCTGATGATCCCGGCCCTGCTGTTGGTGGTGGGCGCCTGCGGCGACGACGGCGGTGATGGCTTCCCCTTTGAAGGGACCCCGGGCACCGTCGAGTCGGCCGGCACGGTCCGGATCGAGGTCGGCGGCGAGAGCTGGGAGCTGCCGGCGGCGGTCTGCCTCGCCGCCGACGGTGATGCTGACATCGTGCTGGCGGCGGCCGAGCAGGCGGCAGAGCAGGTGCGTTCTCTGGTGGGGCATCGCGTGTCGGGATGGCCTACGACGACATGGGTCTCCCCCGATCAGCCGGACACCTACGCCGAGGATGTGCGGGTCGCAGGGGTCACTGCACTGGCCCTCGCCGGTCTGGTTGGGGAGCAAGGAGCGCTGGAGACGGCGTGGCGCGACTACGAGCAGGACTACGCCGACCCGGAAGGAGGCTGGGGCCCGCCCTATGAGATCTCCGGCCGCCTCTCCGATTGGAGGGCCGAGGCCGAGACCCTCACCCAGGCGATAGCCGCTCACTGCGCCGGCGGCTGAGGCGGCTGCGCCGCTCGGTGCGGGCCGGACCGCGCTGCCGCCTAGGTCGCCACCGCCGCGTTGAACTCCTTGATGAGCCGGTCGATGGCGGGCACCTGGGCCTGGATGGCTTCCCAGTAGCCGGGGTCCCACAGGGCGTTGAGCTCCTCGCTGGTCTTGCCCTGCTGCTCTACCCAGGTGAAGTACTTCAAGTTGTGCAGGCGCTTGCGCTCCCAGTACCCGAGCTCCGCCATGTGATCCGTGGAGGCCCCCAGCATCCAGCGCTGGTGGGCAACGGCGGCCCTGGTGGTGTCGAAGGCCCCCTCCTCCTCGCGCAGCTCGGTCAGCCGGGAGCCGTAGAGATCCATCGAGTCGGTGAGGATGGTCACCACCACGTCCCGGGGCCCCAGCTCGAACCAGCGGGCCATCTTCACCGCCGAGAGCAGGTTGGAGATGCCCGAGATGCCGAGCAGGTGCAGATTCCCCACCAGCGGGTCGGGCACCCCGGCCCCCACCAAGTACTCCTTGCCGGCGTCCTCGTTGAACAGGCGCAGCAGGGCCATGGGCGCGGCGTCGTCGATGGCCACCACCAGGTCGGTGTTGCGCACGTTGTGCACCCAGGGAACGTGCTTGTCCCCGATGCCTTCGATTCGGTGAGCGCCGAAGCCGCCCAGCAGCAGGGTCGGGCACTGGAGCGCCTCGGAAGCGGCGATCTTCGAAGAGGGGAAGCGCTGCTTGAGGTGATCGCCGCAGGCGATGGTCCCCGCCGACCCGGTGGAGGACACCATCCCGCGTAGCGGTCACCGCGGCGCATCGTCCGCTTCAGCACCTCCTCGATGGCCGGGCCGGTGACCGCGTAGTGCCACAGGTAGTTCCCGAACTCGTCGAACTGGTTGAAGATCACCACGTCCTCGCCCGAGCGGCGCAGTTCCCAGCACTTGTCGAAGATCTCCTTGACGTTGCTTTCGGAGCCGGGGGTGGCGATCACTTCCCCGGCGACCTGCTGCAGCCACTCGAAGCGCTCCCGGCTCATCCCCTCGGGGAGGATGGCCACCGAGTCGCAAGCGAGGATCGCCGAGTCGTAGGCCCCGCCCCGGCAGTAGTTGCCGGTGGAGGGCCACACCGCCTTCTGGCTGGTGGGATCGAACTGGCCGGTGACCAGGCGGGGCGCCAGACAGCCGAAGGCCGCCCCCACCTTGTGCGCCCCGGTGGGGAACCACTTCCCGACCAGGGCGATGATCCGCGCCTCCACCCCGGTGAGGGCCGGGGGGAACTCGAGGTAGTTGACCGGGCCGAACCCGCCCCCGTGCAGGACGGGCTCGTTGTGCCAGCTGATGCGGTACAGGTTCAGCGGGTTCACGTCCCACAGGCCGACATCGGCCAGGCGATCGACCACCTCGCCCGGCACTCGGGTGGGGTCCACCATCTGGGCGAAGGTCGGGATAGTGATCCCCCGCTCGCGCGCCCGGGCCACTGTCCGCTTGAGCACTTCGGGATGGACGGTCAGGTCGATCATGTCAAGCCTCCCCCCGGCCGATGCCGTGGTCTGCCAGGGCCCGTTCCAGGGACTCCCGATCCGCTTCGATTTCGATGGTGGCCGCCCCCGCCTCTTCCGCCGCCCGACGCGCCGAGGCCACATCCTTCAGGCCGCTCCCGGTGCTGATCACCACCACCCGGTCCGTCGGGCCCACCAGGCCCACCTCGGCCGCCCTCACCAGGCCGGCCCAGGCCGCCGCCCCCGCCGGCTCGGCGAACACCCCCGACCCTCTGGCGAGGGCGGGGATGGCGGCCAAGATCTCCTCGTCGCTGACGGTGACGAAGGCCCCGCCGGTCTCCCGCACCGCGGCCATCGCCTTCAGGCGGTCGCGGGGCAGGCCGGCGCTGATGGAGTCGGCCACCGTATGGGCGGCGATCGGCGGCTTGGTGAGCACGTCCTCGCCCCGTTCCCACGCCTCGGCCAGGTAGTTCGACCCGGCAGCCTGCACCCCGTAGAGGCGGGGCATCCAGTCGATCCAACCGAGGGCGAGCAGGTCGCGCAGGCCCTTGTGCAGCCCGCCGATGATGCAGCCGTCGCCGACGCTCACGAAGATCGCGTCGGGCGCCTCCCAGCCCAGCTGCTGGCAGATCTCGAAGACAACCGTCTTCTTGCCCTCGCTCATGTAGGGGTTGAAGCCGGTGGTGCGGTTGTACCAGCCGTGGGCGGCCGACCCCTGCCAGGCACAGTCCGACCGCCTGGTCGTAGCTCCCCTTCACCGAAAGCACCGTGGCCCCATAGGCCAGCAGCTGGGCCACCTTGGCCGGCGGCGCCGAGGCGGGCACGAAGATCAGGCAGGAACGCCCGGCGGCGGCGCAGAGGCCGGCCAGGGCGGCGGCCGCGTTGCCCGTGCTCGCCGTGGTGATGAGGCCCGCCCCTCTCTCCGCTGCCTTGACCACCGCCAGGGCGCTGGCCCGGTCCTTGAGGGAGGCGGTGGGATTGCGTCCGTCGTCTTTGACCCAGAGCCGGCGCAGGCCCAGTGTGGCCGCCAGGCGGGGCACCAGGTACTGCGGGGTGTCCCCCACCAGCAGCGGGGGCACCTTCGCGCCGGCCTCTACCGGCAGCAGGGGCCGGTAGCGCCACATGCCCGTGGTTCGAGCGGCATCAACAGGGGAGAACGAGGCCCCGATGCGCTCGTAGTCGTAGAGAACGTCGAGGTTGCCGTCCACCCCATGCCGAGGGCACACGTAGTCCACCTCGCCGGGGGCGTACACCTCGCCGCAGACCAGGCAGCGCAGGCCGAGGACGTGGTCCATCACGGCACGACGCGGGTGCCGGTCTCGCCGCGGATGGCGGCGGGCAGGTGCGCCGGATCGGTGATGAGCACCTCGCCGCCGCCGGCTTCCAGGTAGTTGATGCACGCCTGGATCTTGGGAGCCATGCTGCCGGCGGCGAAGTGGGTTCCCTCGGCCAGGTAGGCCTTGGCCTCGGACAGGGTGAGCCGATCCACCCAGCGCTGTTGCGGGGTGCCCCAGCCCAGGGCCACCTTCTCCACCGCGGTGGTGATCACCAACAGGCCGGCCTCGATGACCGTCGCCAGCATGGCCGACGCCAGGTCCTTGTCGATGACCGCATCGACTCCCTGCAGGGTGCCGTCGGATCGACGCACCACCGGGATGCCGCCGCCGCCGACGGTGATCACGATGACCCCGGCGTCGAGGAGCATCCGCACCACGTCGGCCTCCACGATGGCCACCGGCTCCGGCGAGGCGGACCACCCGGCGCCAGCCCCGGCCGGCATCCTCCACCACCGCCCAGCCCTCGCCCGCCCGCCGCTCGGCGGCCACCTCGGCGGTCATGAAGGAGCCGATCGGCTTGGAGGGGTTCTGCCACGCCGGGTCGTCGGGGCTCACCTCCACCTGGGTGACCACCGTCGCCACCGGGATCTCCAACCCCCGGGCGAGCAGGTGGTTGCGCATGTTCTGCTGCAGCGCGTAGCCGATGGCCCCCTGGCTATCGGCACCGCAGGCGTCGAGAGGCACCTCGTGCAGTTCGTGACGCGACAGCTCCGAACGGCGCAGGATGAACCCCACCTGCGGGCCGTTGCCGTGGGTGATGGCCATCTCCCAGCCGATCGCCACCAAGTCGGCGATGGAGGCCGTGGTCTCCCGCATCGCCTCGTACTGGTCGGCGACGGTCTGGTGCTGCTTGTCCTTGATCAGCGAGTTGCCACCGATGGCAACCACTGCCCGCTTGGCTCGCATACGCACCTCCGCGGCGAAGCCCGCCTACATGGTGAGGGCCATCACCGCCTTCTGCGCGTGGAGGCGGTTCTCCGCCTCGTCGTACACCACGCTCTGCGGCCCGTCGATGACCGCGTCGGCGACCTCGATGTTGCGGTCGGCGGGCAGGCAGTGCATGTAGATGGCGTCGTCCTTGGCCAGGGCCATCCGCCGCTCGTCGCAGATCCAGTCCTGGTAACTGGCCCCGATGCGGGCCGACTCCGCCTTGTCGTCGGTGGTGAGCATGCACCCCCACGACTTCGGGTACACCACGTCGGCCCCCTTGAACCCGGCGTCGAAGTCGTCGAGGATCTCGAAGGAACCGTGGGAGGCGCGGGCGTTGGCCTCGGCCTGGGCCACGATCTCCGGCATGAGGCGGAACTCGGGCGGGTGGGTGAGGCGCACGTTCATGCCGTAGCGGGTCATCAGCAGGATCAGGCTCTGCGGCACGCTCAGCGGCTTCTGGTAGCTGGCGGCGTAGGCATACGACACGTTGATGGTGAGGCCCCGAGGGTCGCCCTTCTTCTCGATGATGGTCAGCAGGTCGGCCAGGATCTGGAAGGGATGGTAGACGTCGCACTGCATGTTGAGCACCGGCACTCGCGAGGCCGCGGCCACCTCGCGGATGTAGCCGTTGCCCACCCCCCAGTCGCACCTGGCGGATGGCGATGCCGTCGTTGTAGCGGCCCAGGATCTCCCCGATCTCCTTGGCGGTGTCGCCGTGGGCGATCTGGGTGGTCTGCGACTCGATGAACTGGGCGTGCCCCCCGAGCTGGGCCATGCCCGCCTCGAAGGAGGCCCGGGTGCGGGTGCTGGAGAAGAAGAAGAGCATCGCCAGCACCTTGTCCCGCAGCAGCGGGTGCAGCTCCCCCAGGGCCCGGCGCCGCTTGAGGTCGAGGGCCACCTCGATGACGGTGTCGATCTCGTCGCGGGTCCACTCCTGGCAGGTGATCAGGTCTCGGCCGCGCAAGCCGGTCTGCATGGTTCCCTCGCCTTCTACTCGGTGGCGCCCAGGACCAGGGCCAGCAGCGCCATGCGCATCACCACGCCGTTGAAGGCCTCCTCCCAGTAGCGGGCGTGGCGGGTGGCGTCGACGTCGGGGGGCAGCTCGTCCATGCGGGGCAGCGAGTGGAGGATGATGGCGTGGCTGCGGGCCTTGTCGGCCAGCAGCTCGCGGGTGACCTGGTAGTTGGCCGGGGTCAGCCCCTTGTCGCCGCCCGCCTCCTCCCGGCTCCGGGTGTAGTCGGCCTGCACCACCGGCTCCATGTAGATGACGTCGGCCTCGCCGATCGCCTCGGCCACGTGGTCGGCCTCCTCGAACACCAGGTTGCGCTGCCGCAGCTCCGCCTTGAACTCCTCGGTGAGGGACATCTCGGGCGGCGACACGAAGATGGCCCGGGCGTCGAACTGGGTGAGGGCGTAGCCGAGGGAGTGCATGGTCCGCATCCGCATGTCGCCGATGCACAGGAAGGTGAGACCGTCGATGCGACCCATCTCCTGCTGCACGGTGAACAGGTCGGTGAGCACCTGGGTGGGGTGCTCCCCCCAGCCGTCGCCGGCGTTGATCACCGGCACGCTGGCCCAGAGCGCCGCCTCGGCCGGGGCCCCCTGCTGGAAGTGGCGCATCACGATGGCGTCGCCGTAGTACTCCAGCATGTGCACGGTGTCCTTGATGGACTCCTGGTAGAAGTCCCCGGCCCGGGTCATCTTGGGGTCGGCGAAGCCGACCACGTGCCCGCCGAGGCGGTGCATGGCCGCCTCGTGGGCCAGGCGGGTGCGGGTCGACGGCTGGTAGAACGCAGTCACCAGCGTCTTGGCGGCGAGCAGGTCCGTGTTGCGCCGCTCGCGGGCGATGGGCTCCATGCCCCCGGCCACCTCGAAGACGTGCATGAACTCGGCACGCTCGAAGTCCTTCAGCGAAAGGATGTCGCGCCCGGCGAAACTCCTCATCCGACACACCTCCACGGGAGAACGGCCACAGTCTGCCCGCAACCCGGCGCCTGTGCCACCGGCATTCGGCCCGTTGAGCGGGAAAGGCCCGCCCCAGCCGGCGCCGATGCCATAGAGTGGTGCCGGCATGTCGCTCACCGGCATCACCGCCTACCTCCGGCCGCAGACCCTCGAGGAGGCCTATTCCTGCCTGGGGAGCGGGGCACTGGCCGTGGCCGGCGGCACCGACGTGCATCCGCCACCCCCACGTCGGCGTTCACACCCTGGTGGACCTCGGCGCCCTGCCTCTGCGCTACATCCGCCAGGACCGCGGCTTCGCCGTCGGGGCCAACGCCACCCTCACCGACATGCTGGAGCACCCCGGCCTCGCCGCCCACCTCGACGGGGTGATCGCCGGCATGCTGCGCGGCGGTGGGCTCCCCGCTGCTGCGCAACGCCGCCACCATCGGCGGGCACCTGGCGCGGCGGCGCTACAGCGACATCGTCCCGGTCCTGCTGGCCCTCGACGCCACCGTCACCGTGTTCGACGGCACCGAGCGCACCCTGCCGCTGGCCGCCTTCTACGCCGAGGGCCCGGACCGCTGCCGCGGATCCTGATCACCGAGGTGCAGCATCCCCGCCGGCCGGCACCGACACCGCCGCCGCCTTCCTGAAGTTCACCCGCACCGTCTTCGACTTCGCCCTGCTCAACTGCGCCGTCCTGGTCCGCCGCGGCGGCGACGGGCGGGTGGACCGAGTGCCGCATCGTCGTCGGGGAGACCCCGGCGCTGGGTGCCTCCGTCGCCCGCGGCCGACGACGTCCTGCGGGACGCCCCCTCGACGACGAGCGCATCGCCGCCGCCGCCGAGGCGGCCGCCGCCGCCGTGCCCTTCGCCCAGGACGACCAGCGGGCCTCCGCCGACTACCGCCGGGCCCTGTGCCGGGTGGCGGTGCGCCGCTGCCTGGACGAGGCCCGCCGCCGCCTCGAGGAGCGCCGCCGATGAACCTCGACCTGGTGCTCAACGGCGCCCGCCGCATCGGTGGAGATCGACCCCGGCGAGAGCCTCATGGACCTGCTCCGCCGCCTCGGCTGCAAGAGCGTCAAGAACGGCTGCGACGACGGCTACTGCGGAGCCTGCGCCGTGCTGCTCGACGGGCGGGCGGTGAACGCCTGCCTGGTGTTCGCCGCCGCGGGCGGCCGGGCGCCGGGTGGACACCGCTCGAGGGCCTGGCCCGGGAAGGGGTCCTCCACCCGGTGCAGCGGGCCGTGCTCGACCTGGGGGCGGTCCAGTGCGGCTTCTGCACCCCCGGCATCGTGATGACCGCCCTCGACCTGCTCGGCGCACAACCCCCGGCCCACGAGGCCGAGGTCCGCCGGGCGCTGGCGGGCAACTACTGCCGCTGCACCGGCTACGTGAAGCCGGTGGAGGCGATCCTGGCCGCCGCCGCCGAGATGCGGGAGGCGCCCGAGTGAGCGAGAAGTTCGAGGTGGTCGGCACCAGCGAGCGCAAGGTGGACGGCCTGGCCCTGGTCACCGGCCGCCCCGTCTTCGCCGGCGACCTCGACCTCCCGGGCACCCTGCACCTGGCCCTGCTCGCCAGCCCGCACGCCCACGCCCGCATCCGCCGCATCGACGCCGGCGCCGCCGCCCGCCTGCCCGGGGTGGCGCTGGTGCTCACCCACGAGAACACCCCGTCCATCCGCTTCACCACCGCCGGCCAGGGCTACCCCGAGCCCAGCCCCTACGACGCCCGCATGTTCGACCCCAAGGTGCGCTTCGTGGGCGACCGGGTGGCGGTGGTGGCCGCCGAGTCGCGCCGCCTGGCCGCGGAGGCGCTGAGCCTCATCGCCGTGGACTACGAGGTGCTGCCGGCCGGTGCTCTCCCTCGACGCCGCCCTGGCCCCGGGTGCCCCGGTCGTCCACGACGAGGCCGACGCCGAGGGCATCTGGGACGCCGCCCACAACCTGGCGGCCGCGTGGACATCGCCGTCGGCGACGCCGCCGGCCGCCTTCGCCGAGTGCGCCGTGGTCGTGGAGACCACCTGCGAGACCCAGTACGCCCAGCACGCCCCGCTCGAGACGCACGTCTGCCAGTCCTACCTCGACGACAACGGGCGCCTGGTGCTGCACACCAGCACCCAGGTGCCCTTCCACCTGCGGCGCATCATCGCCCGCATCCTCGACCTGCCCATCCACCGCATCCGGGTGGTCAAGCCCCGCATCGGCGGCGGCTTCGGGGTCAAGCAGGAGGTGCTGGTCGAGGACGTCTGCGCCCTGGTCACCATGCGCACCGGCCGCCCCGCCCGCTGGGAGTACACCCGCGCCGAGGAGTTCGTCTCCGCCCGCACCCGCCACCCCTTCCGCATCCGGGTGAAGGTGGGGGCCAAGGCCGACGGCGTCCTCCACGCCGTCGAGATGGACGCCACCCAGAACACCGGCGCCTACGGCACCCACTGCCTCACCGTGCTCTCCAACGCCGGGTCCAAGACCCTGCCGCTCTACAACAAGGCCCCCCACCTGCGCTTCACCGGCCGCTCGGTGTACACCAACCTGCCGGTGGGCGGGGCCTACCGCGGCTACGGCGGCACCCAGGCCTCCTTCCCCCTGGAGACCGCCCTCGACGAGATGGCCGAGCGCCTCGGCCTCGACCCGGTCGAGCTGCGGCGCCGCAACCACATCCGCACCGGGGAGACCTCGCCGATCTTCGCCGAGCTGGGCGAAGGGCGCGAGGGCGTGCCCATGACGATCAAGTCGTGCGCCGTCGACCGAGTGCCTGACGGCCGGCATGGAGGCGTTCGGCTGGGCCGAGAAGCGCGCCCGGCCCCGCGGACACCGGGCCCATCCGGCGCGGGGTGGGCATGTCGCTCCACATGCAGGGCTCGGGCATCCCCCTGATCGACATGGGGGCGGCCACCATCAAGATGAACGACGACGGCTCGTTCAACCTGCTCGTCGGGGCCACCGACCTCGGCACCGGGTCGGACACCATCCTGGGCCAGATCGCCGCCGAGGTGCTCGGCGTCGGCCTCGACCAGCATCGTGGTCTACTCGTCGGACACCGACTTCACCCCCTTCGACACCGGGGCCTACGCCTCGTCCACCACCTACGTCTCCGGGCAAGGCGGTGGAGCGGGCGGCCGCGCGAGGTCGCGGAGCAGATCCTGCCGGGTGGCGGCGGCCATGCTGAAGGCCGACGCCGCCGGCCTGGCCCTGGGCGACGGCCGGGTGACGGCGCCCCCGACGGGCGCAGCGTCACCCTGGCCGAGGTGTGCACCCGGGCCTACTACGGCGCCGACCAGTTCCAGATCGGGGCCACCGCCTCCTGCGTGCCCGAGGAGTCGCCGCCGCCCTTCCTGGCCTCCTTCGCCGAGGTGGCGGTGGACGTCGAGACGGGCCACGTGCGCGTGCTCGACTACGTGGCCGCGGTGGACTGCGGCACCCCGATCAACCCCCGCCTGGCCGAGGGCCAGGTCGAGGGAGCGGTGGCCAACGGCATCGGCTACGCCCTCACCGAGGAGTACCTCTTCACCCCCGGGGGCAAGGTGCGCAACGCCGACCTGTCCCGCTACAAGATCCCCGGCACCCTCGACCTGCCCCCCATCCGGGTGATCCTGGTGGACTCCTACGAGCCCACCGGCCCCATGGGCGCCAAGTCGATCGCCGAGATCGGCATCAACGGGCCCGGCCCCCAGCATCGCCAACGCCATCTACCACGCCGTCGGCCTGCGCCTGACCCGCACCCCGTTCACCCCGGAGCGGGTCTGGCGGGCGCTGCGGGAGGCGGGGATTCGCACTAGGAGACTCGCCTCTCCCGCGCCGCCGGGGGGAGGCGCGAGGGCCGCCGCGGCCCGAGCGGAGAGGGCCACAGGCCGCGAGCGGCGCCCGGCCGCCGACGTTGCCCTCCCCTCCGCCCGTCTAGTCTTCCGGCGGCAGCGAGACAGGAAGGGGAAGACATGAGATCGCGCCAATCCCGCCCCCCTGGGGCTGATGGGCTTCGGGATGACCACGGTGCTGCTGAACCTGCACAACGCCGGGTTCTTCGAGGTGGGCGCCATGATCATCGCCATGGGCTTCTTCTACGGCGGCATGGCGCAGGTGTTCGCCGGGATCATGGAGTTCCGCAAGGCCAACACCTTCGGGACCACGGCCTTCACCTCCTACGGCCTGTTCTGGATCAGCCTGGGCCTGATCTGGGTGCTCGAGACGAGCGGGTTCATCGCCGAGGACTACGAACTACCTGGCCTGGTACCTGTTCATGTGGGGCCTGTTCACCGCCTACATGTTCATCGGCACCCTCAAGCTGAACCGGGCGCTGCAGGTGGTGTTCCTGAGCCTGACCATCCTCTTCTGGCTGCTCGCCATCGGCCGCTGGGCCGACAGCGAGGTGATCACCAAGATCGCCGGCTGGGAGGGCATCTTCTGCGGGTTCTCGGCCATCTACGCCGCGGCGGCGCAGGTGCTCAACGAGACCTACGGCCAGCAGGTCCTGCCCCTCGGCGTGGTCAAGCCGGCCGAGGTCAAGTAGCCCATCAACGACCCGCCGGGCCCCCGCCATCCGGCGGGGGCCCGGCCGCTGTCCGGCCCGCCTCCCCGCCGCCGGGCGGCCGAGCGCGTTAGGGTGAGGCCCCGCAGCATGAGCGCCCCCACCCCCGTCGTCCCGGTCATCCTCTCCGGTGGCTTCGGCACCCGCCTGTGGCCGGCCTCCCGCAAGCGCCAGCCCAAGCACCTGCTCCCGCTGCGCGAGGAGCGGACCATGTTCCGCCTCACCGTGGAGCGCACCCGCGGCCTGGCCGGCGTCGCCGCCCCGCTGGTCGCCTGCAACGAGGACCACCGGCCCGGCATCCAGCGCGACCTGCACCGCGCCGGCTACGACGACGCCACCATCATCCTGGAGCCGGTGGGCCGCAACACCGCCCCGGCGGTGGGCGACCGCCGCCCTCCACCTGGCCGCAGCGCTACGGCGAGGCGGTGCTGCTGGTGCTGCCCGCCGACCACGTCGTCGCCGACGAGGAGGCCTTCGCCCGCGCCGTCAGCGTGGCCGTCCCCCAGGCGGAGCAGGGGTACCTGGTCACCTTCGGCATCGTCCCCACCCTCCCCGCCACCGGCTACGGCTACATCCGCACCGGGGACCGCCTCAGCCCGTCGGTGCGGGCGGTGGCCCGCTTCGTGGAGAAGCCGAAGCGGCGCAGTGGCCGCCCGCTTCCTGCGCTCCGGCGGCTACCTGTGGAACAGCGGCATGTTCGTGTTCTCCGCCGCCGGCGCTGCATCGAGGAGTTGGGCCGCCACGCCCCCGACGGTGCTGGCCGCCTGCCGGCAGGCGCTGGACGGGGCGGAGCGGCGCAACGGCCTCATCCTGCTCGACGAGGCGGCCTTCGCCGCGCGCGCCCGTCCATCTCCATCGACTACGCGGTCATGGAGAAGACCGCACCGGGCGGCGGTGGTGGGCCTCGACGCCGGCTGGAGCGACGTGGGCGACTGGGCGGCCCTGTGGGACCTGGCCGACCACGACGCCGACGGCAACGCCATCGCCGGGGACGTGATCGCCCTCGGGGTGCGCCACTCGCTGCTGCGCTCCTCGAGCCGGCTGGTGGGGGTGATCGGCCTCGACGACGTGGTGGTGGTCGAGACCGGCGACGCCGTGCTGGTGGCCGCCCGCGACCACGCCCAGGAGGTCAAGGCCCTGGTGGAGCGCCTGCAGGCCGAGGGACGGCCCGAGTTCGAGTCCGACGGCACCGACTGGCACACCTGGGGCACCTCGGCCACCGTGTTCCGCGAGGCGGGGCTGCTGGTCCGCCGGGTGACCGTCGACCCGGGGAACGAGGCCCCCTTCGGCGCCCACGGCACCCTGCACTGCATCGTGACCCGGGGCCGGGCCCGGCTCACCGTGGGCCACTCGGTCCGCACCCTGACCGCCGGCGATGCTGCCCGGGTCCCGGCCGGGGCCAGTGCCCGGCTGACCAACTTGGGCACCGGCCCGCTCGAGCTGGTCCTCGTCCAGTTGGAGGGGGCTGACGGCTGAGCGGGCTGCCGGCCGAGAGCGGCGGGTCAGCTCACCTCGATGGCCACCAGCCACTTGACCCACACGTTGCCCTGGTGCCCCGGCCACACGAAACGGACCGGGAACCCGTGCAGGATCGGCAGCGGCTCGCCTTCCAGTTCATAGGCGAGGAACGCATTGGCCAGAGCGTCCTCGGTCAGGTCGATCCTCAGCGAGTAGCCGTCGGCGGACGTGAGGCGCAGGGAGGTGGCGGCTTCACCGGCCCCGGCCAGCTCCAGCACCTCCCGCAGGGGCGCCCCCGCCCAGCAGGCGACGTCCACGAAGTACCCGGGGCAGATGAGCTCGGGGCTCGACTCCACCTTGGGCAGGCACCGCAACTCGTCGTAGGTGAGGCTCAGCGGCCGGTCGACCAGGCCGGTGACCTCGAGCCGGTAGGTGCTCAGGTCCACTTCGACGGGGGTGCCGGTCACGTGCAAGCCGGTGGCGGGATCCACCTCGGTGTAGCCGGGGATCTGCTCCGGCAGGGTCGGGGTCGTGATCGGCGGAGGGGGGCATTCCGGCGGCGACGCCACGCTGGTCGAGGTCGACGGGGACGAGCCCGATCCGCCGGCCGTGGTCGTGGGCCCCGGATCGCCGGTGCCGGCGGCGGCGCACCCGGCCGTGACCGCGGCCAGGGTCAGCAGAGCCACCCGAGTCACCATCCTGCCCATCCACCGCTCCTTGGCCGAGCCTCCGCGAAGCCTCCACGCAGGGTACGGCGGGCCGGCGGGCAATCAACCTCCGGCAGCCCTCACCCGATCGGCTGGGACTACGCGAGCAGCCGCGCCTATGGTGCGGCACCGACGGCCGTCGGCCGGTCGTATACGATTCAGCAAAGCCTCCAAGGAGCGCCATGATCACCGCCGCACGTCGCATCGAGCTGCTGAGCCGGATCCCGCTCTTCTCGGGCGTGTCGAAGGGGACGCTGCGCCGCCTCGCCGCCCTCGGCCGAGAAACGATCCACGAGCCCGGCAAGGCCATTGTCCGGGAGGGGGCAACCGCCCACGCCCTCCACGTCATCGTCGAAGGCACCGCGACCGTGCGTGTCACCGACCGCGTGGTGAGCCATCTGAAGCCCGGCGACTTCTTCGGCGAGATCGCCCTCCTCGACAAGGGGCCGCGGGCGGCCACGGTGTCCAGCCGACACCAGGGTGGTCACCCTGGCCATCGAGGGCACCGCCCTGCGCGGCCTGATCGAGTCCGACGGCCAACTCGCCACCCAGCTGCTGGCCCACCTGGCCGGCAAGATACGCGAGCTGGACACCAAGCTCCTCGACTGAGCCGGGCGGCGACCGCCGAGCCGCCACACCGGCGAGCCGGCACGGCGCGATCCAACCTGGCCTGCTGGATCCCGACCTCGACGCGGCTGGATCGGACGCCGGGTGCGAGTGCTGGCCGACGGCCCCTCGGCTCGTACACCACCGGACGCCGCCTCGGCGGTTCGACCCGGCCGTTGCGCCACGGCGGCCGGTTGGCTCGGCCGGCGGGCGGAGGTCGACCCGAACGGGCGGCGGCTGCCACTACCATCCGCTCCCCTGCCGCCGCGGCGCCCTCGATGACAGGCGACTCCCCCACTCCCGAGACGGCCCGACTCCGCCTGGGCTCCGGCACCGCCCACATGGTGGTGGCGACCTTCGTCAGCGCCGGCGCCGCCTTCCTCTACCTGGTCATCGTGGGCACGGGTCGCTGGGGCCCGCCGACTTCGCCCCCATCACCGTGCTGTGGACGCTGCAGTACCTGGTCATCACCGTGGTGTACGTGCCCATCGAGCAGCTCACCGTGCGCCGCCTCAGCCGGGAGAACCCGGAAGCGACCCCCTGGGCGCTCTACCTGTGGGTGACCGTCGCCTGCACCGCTGGGAGCCCTCGCCTTCGGCTTCTTCACCCTGGACCGCTTCTTCGCCGGCGATGCCGCCTTCCTGTTCGTCGCTGGTCCCCCTGGTCGTCGGCTATGCCGGCTTCGCCCTGGGCCGCGGCTACCTGGCCGGGCAGCGCCGCTTCAAGGAGTACGCCTACGCCATCTCCGCCGAGTCGCTGCTCCGGCTCTGTCTGGCCGGGGCGCTGCTGGCGGCCGGGGTAGGGGCGCTGGGCCTGTCCGCCACCATGGCGGCCGCCCCGTTGGTCATCTGGCTGTGGCGCCCGCTGCGGGGGCGGCGGCAGCTCGAGGCCGGCAGGCCACCAGAGAAGGGGGCGACGGCAGCCCTCGGCGCCTTCATCGCGGCCACCGCCGCCTCGCAGACCCTGCTCGCGGCCGGCCCGCTGGTGGTCGGGGGCCTGGGAGGCGGCGCCGTCCGCGGTCAGCGTGCTGGGGCAGACCTTCCTGTTGCTGCGGGCCCCCCTGGCCGTCGCCTTCAACATGACCTCCCGGGTGATGCCGCCGCTCACCCGCTTCGTGGAGACCGCCCAGTGGCCCCGGATCCGTCGCCTGGGGATCTGGATGGGTCTGCGGGGGCCTCGCCGCCGCCGCCGCCGGCTTCGCGGCCGGCTACCTCGTCGGGCCGGGCGCTGGTGGCGCTGGCTCATGGGCCCCGAGTACCGGCCCGAGCCGCTGCTGGCGGCGCTGGCGGCGGCGGGGACTGCGCTGGCCACCGTGGCCGTCTTCGCCCAGCAGATCCTCGTCGCCATGCGATCCACCGGCCGTCTCGCCGTCGCCTGGGTCTGCGGGCTGGCGGCGGCGGCGCTCGTGGTCGTCGTCCGCCGGCGGGATGAGCCCTTCGCTGCGGGTGGGGTGGGCCTTCCTCGTCGGCGAGTCGCTGGCCTTCATCCTCCTCATCGGCATGGTGGCGGTCGCGGGCAGAGCACCGCTGCCGACCGACACCAGATCCATGAGCGCTTCGCCGAGGAGCTCGAGGGACTCGTCCGGCGGTCTGCATGCAGCCCTCCGGTCGGTCACGGCCGTCGGAGGCTCGGCCGCACCGCTGGGCCTCATCCTGACCGCCTCCGACCGTCCGCAACGACGACTCAGCGGGTCCGCCCGGCCCCGCCCGTGTGCACGCCCGATGACAACCAGCCCGGACCCAGGGCCACCAGAGCCGCCCACGTAGCCCAGCGACAGCGACAACACCAGCGACTCGCCCAGCTCCTCCACCCAGCCCAGCGGCAGATCCGGGCGAGCGGAGCCCCACAGGTTGACCACCGCGGCGAAGACGAACAGCGCCGCCAGGAGTCCGCCGAGCACCGTGGCCGGCCGTCGCAGGGACGGGTGGCTGCGGCGAGCGAGTAGGCGGCCGCCGCGCCGATGGTCGGCTACCCCACACAGCACCAGGAACGACCCCCATGCCGAAGTCGATGCCGGGACCAGGCGGGTCAGCCACGTCGAGGTCGATCACCCGCGCCAGGCGGCCGCCCAGCTCGCCGTGCCACGACAGCCGATCCTGGATGGCCACGAGCGTGAAGATGCCGGCGAACACCCCCCAGCCCACAGACCGAGCCCACCAGGCCACGAGCGCCAGCCCGGCGGCCGCGAGCAGCGCCTTGCGCGAACCCCCATGCGTCCAGGAACGGGCCTCCGATCCCCGCCACCGGTGAGCCGTTGGCCAGGTCGACCCTCAGCAGCAGACCATCGAAGGCCACCGCCGATCGCGGACACGAACACCGCCACTTCCCACGCCCGACGGCTGAGTCGGCCGCTCCCGGTCATGAGCCAATCCCCGCCTCTGGGGTCGGCAGGCCGGTCCGGTGCGTTCGTGGTCGCCTGCACGATTCGGGTGAGGATAGGCCCCGCGCCGGTGAGGCACTGCGCCCGGCGCGACCTGCCCCCATTTGCCGTGTCCCGATCCGGGTGACAACCCTGAGGCAGGCGGCGCTCGGCCCCCTGAAGTCAGGGAACCCGCGGCTCAGCCGTCTAACCTCCCCATCGCTCCGGCTAGGGCGGAGACCCATCGGCCGGGATCGGCGAGCCTCGGCCCTACTAGCCTTGCTCGGAAGACTCGAAGAAGGATGCAGCCGATGCCAGAGGGCAACGACACGGCGCCATTCGAGCCGACGATGCTCGGCAGCCATGTGGCGCTTCCGGTGGCTGATGCTCGTGCTGCTGATCGGGAGCGCGGCGCTGGGCGTCGTCTATGCCAGGCTGCAGCCGGCGCGGTACGCAGGCGATGGCCTCCTTCGTCGTGCAGGATCCCCGGACCAGCGTCCGTCTTCGACACGGCAGCCGGCCAACAACCGGCCCGATTCGTGGCCGACCAGGTGGCCATCCTGGAGTCGACGGTCGTGGCGGAACGGGCCGCCCAGAATGCCGCGGAATCCGGCAGTGCCCCTGAGCGCGGAGGATCTCCTCGAGTACAGCAAGGTCGATCTCGAACTCCGACAGCGACCACATTGAGATCCGGTTCGAGGCCGACACTCCTGAGTCGGCGGTGTCGGGCGCCAACTCCATCGCCGACGCCTACCAGGCCATCCGGCGCGAGAGCGCTGCCCAGAACTACGCGTCGGCTCTCGAGCAGCTCGACCAGTCGATCGCGGGGGTTGCCGAGGAACTCTCAGCATTGGGGAGGAGATCTCCGCCCGGCTCGCTCCGGACCCGGCGAGGGACGAGCTGAACCGGCAGTTCGCCGAGGCCCTCGTCCGTCTGGCCGAGCTCCAGGACGCCCTTGCCCAGACATCGGTCGACTCCGACCCGAAGCCGTCGATGCGACTCGGGCGGCCCTGGACGATCTCCAGCGGCAGTTTCAGACCCTCGAGGTGCTTGCGCGGGCTCGAAGAGCAGAGCCCGGAGGTCACCGCCTTGCTCGAGCAGCAGACGGGAGGCGATCGGACGCCAGTCGGTCCTGATCCAGCGTCGCGACGAGCTCCAGGTCGACGCCGAACTCGAGAGCACCGGCATCGTGGTGTTCGCCCCCGCTCTGGAAGCCGAGATGAAGAGCTCGGAACTCCCGCGCTCGCTGGCCGTGGGGCTGATCCTCGGAGGGTTCCTTGGAGCGGCGGCGTCCTACCTGCTGGCTCTGCGCCGTCGCCCGTTCAGCGACCGCCTCCAGCCCGGGCCGATCCTCGGCGCGCCCTTCCTCGGAGAAATACCCGAGTTCCGGGACGAGGGCATCAAGTCGGAGCTGCCGGTCCAGGCCGTGCCCGCTTCGGCTTCAGCAGAGGCCTTCCGCTTCGTCGCCTCCGCTCTCGACGTCCAACTCGGGGATCGCGACCCGGCGAGCCTCGGCGGCGGGGCAAGGCCCGCGTCCGGCCGCCGGGCCGGTGCGGTCTCTGGTCATCGTGTCGGGGCGGCATGGGAGACGGCAAGACCGTGGTCGCGGCAAACACGGCTCTGGCCTCGGCCCGGCAGGGCAACCGGGTGCTCGTGATCGACGCCGACTTCGGGAACCAGCGTCTGGCGGCTCTCCTGTCGGGAGAAACAGCCGCCCCGGGGCTGACGGACATGATCGAACAGGGAATGCCCTTGGTGGGCGTCGTGCAGACTGTGGATCTCTCGGGAGGAGTCACCATCGACCTGCTCTCCCGTGGCCTGGAGGCGGTGACGGCCCCCGAGTTCTTCGGGTCGCCCGCCGCCCAGGCCTTCCTACTGGCCGTTCGCGACGAGTACGACCTCGTGCTGATCGATGCCCCGCCGCTCCTCCAGGTGGCCTACACCAGCACCATCGTGCGATATGCCGACGGGGCCCTGGTGGTCGTCCGGCACCGGGGAGACGTGAGGGCGGTCAAGGAGGTCGAAGAGCGCCTGGCCCTGCTCGGCGCGGAGGCAGCCGGATACGTCTACAACCGGGCGCCGCTGCGCGACGACATGATCCGAGCCGAGGGTTCGCTGAAAGACGTGCTCGGACGGGCGCCCGCCCGCTTCGACCGCCCACGACCCTGAGCCGGGAGCACCGGAGCCGCAACAGGTTGCGCTGGTCATCTTCTGCAATCGGAACAGCCTCAACGACAGGTAGCCACCATGGCAACCACAGATCCCCGTCTGGCGCTTGCATCGCTCGAGGGCATGAGAGCGGCGGGCGTGCGCTTCGCCCTCCTGCACGGAGCCGATCGTCTGTCGGGCGGCGAGGTATCGGATGTCGATCTCGTCGTGGCGGAGGATCCGGTGTCAGTGGTCCAGCGGGCGGCCGTGTCGTGGCAGACCCGGGGCCTGGTCCCGGTCGTGCTCTGGCCGTACGACATCGGTGGCACCGCGACCGTCTTCCTGGCGACCCCGGACGCCTCGGAGGGAGTCCAGCTGGACCTACTCCATGACCCCGAGGGTGTCGGGAAGTACGGCGTGAAGTCCGGGGCCCTCCTCGCCTCCGCCACCCAGGCTGCAGCCCTGCCGACGGTCTCCGACGCCTGCCAGCCTGGTCTACCAATGGCAAAAGCGGACTGCCAAGCGCGAACGCGGCGCGACTGGATGACCTGACAAGGCTTGCCAGCACCGTCGACCCTCGCGTACTGCTCGCCACGTCCGAGGCCGTCACCGGCTCCTCTCGTGGCCGCCCGAGCACATGCTCGAGGGCAAGCCCGGATCGCGGGCCCGCCGCTCACACCACCCGCTCCGTGCGAGCGCTCCGCCTGAGGCAGCGCCTCGCCAACCCCATCGGGTTCTGGGCCCACACCGCCCGGGCCGAGATCGGGACCGAGATGGCGCAACGCTTCTCGAGGTTCCTGGTGTGCGCCGCCTCGCAACCCACGCCATCCCTGATGCGACAACCGGCCTGGTGGGTCACCACCGTCATGCCGACTCGGCTTCGTCCCGGGGTCTTCGTCAGCCACGGTCCACTCCCACGATGGCGGGCTCCGGACGCAGTTCTGACCGCGTCGTCCGCCGACGAAGCGGCCCGGCAACTCACCTCGGCCATGAACGCTCGGCTGAGACCGGAGAGGTCGCGGCCCCGAGACGAGAAGGCCGCACGGCCTTCGAGGGCTGCCCGGATGACCGGGGCATCATGAGCGCCCCCGCGACCTCGCGTCGGCGCCCCTCACCGCGCCGCCTGTCGGGATGGCAGGCGAGGGTGCGGGCTGAGTCACCGGAGGTCATCCGTGGGCACTCGTGACCGCCTCGGTCCCCTGGGTCGGCTGGCGGGAGCCGGCACGGCGCAGGTGCTGTCTTCCCTTTCCAATGTGGTGATCGTGATCGCCATGGGTCGAGGAGGCGGAGCGTCCGGCCTGGGGCGGTACACCCTCGCCTTCAGCGCCTACGTGATTGCCGTCGGGTTCTCCCGGGCACTGGTGGCTCAGCCTCTGCTGACGTTGCGCGAGAAGATCCAGGCGGGCGATGAATCCGTGAAGGCGTCGGCAACGGCCGTGACCTGGCTCGGCATCGCCGCCGGGGCATTGAGCATCCTGGTGGGTCTCGGGCTGCAACGCCCCGAGTTCGTCGCCGTCGGGCTCTTCATGGTTCCTCTCTGCGTACAGGACCTCCTCCGCTTCGCCTTCTTCCAGACCGACCGCCCCTGGCGGGCCACCCTCCTCGACGCGATCTGGCTGCTCGCCAGCCTCGCCGCCTTCCCGATCATCGCCTCACAGGAGTCGCCCACAACCGCGGTCCTTCTCTGGGGTGCAGGCTCCCTGCTCGGCACGATCCCTGGCCTGGTGATCCTCAAGGTTCGCCCGGTGTCTCCGACAAGGCGCTACCGATGGTGGCGCCCGCAGGCGCGCCACCTGGGCGTGGGCCTCGTACTGGAGAGCGCCGCGTACTCGCTTGGCTTCCAGGCCAGCCTATGGGTCATCGCCGTGCTGGTCGGCGGCAGCGACCTCGGGCTACTCAAGGCCGGGCAGACGATCCTGCAACCCGCGATGATCTGCCTCGCCGCCTTCAACATGGTGGCGATCCCCCGGATGTCCCAGGCGGCCAGGGGCGTCTCGCCGAGGTCGGTGTTGGCGACTTCCGGAGGAGCGGTCCTCCTCGTGGGTGCGGTCTCAGCCGCCCTGGTCTGGGTCGGCCCTCCCGCTCGCCCGGATCCTCTTCGGATCCGATCTGCAACCGGGGCGGGACCTCCTTCTCCCCGTAGCCGTGCAGTTCACCGCGAATGCGCTGGCCGTAGGCCCGGTCACCGCCTTCATGGTCCACCGCCGGGGTGGAACCCTGGCCGCCGTTCGGGCCATCAGCGCCGGGCTGGGGTCTGGCGGCCGTTGCCGCAGTCTGTTCGCCCTTGGGGATAACAGGCGCCGCCTGGGCCCTGGCGCTCCCCGCTCTCCTTTTCGCCTTGGGGACGGCTGCGATGACTCCCGGCAGCCTGAGGCGGGCGGAGAGCAGCGAGCCACCCGGGCCGATCAGCGCCGCGCCCGAACGGCCTTCTGATAGGCAGTGAGAAGAGCCTGCCCGAAGAGATCCTCGTACGCTATCGGAGGAGGGACCCGCGGACCGACGATGAGGTCATCGATGGCCTCCGCGATCCTCCGAGCCGTCTTCCGAGGGGTCGACGGCTCGACCATGCGCGACGGCACGTCCGGGGAAGAACCCGGCAACGACCGGCGGGCCCCCGTGGTTCAACCCCACAACCGGGATACCGAGCGCCAGAGCCTCGGCGACGACGAAGCCGGCCTCCTCGTGCAACGCCGGATGGACGAGGGCCATTGCCCCCTCCAGCGCCGACAGCAGAGCGCCTCTGGGGACCCGGCCCATGAACCGGACCCTGTCCGCCAGCCCGAGCCTGTCCGCAATCCTTCGCAGTCGGGCGTGCTCTGGACCAGCCCCGTACACATCGAGCATGACCTCAGGGTCTCGAACATAACGCAAGGCGCCAATCGCCAGGGCCGTCCCCTTCCATCCGATGAGGCGCCCGGCGGTGACGAGTCGGGGGTACGCCCCTCCCCAGCTGCCGGCCCCCCGGACGGTAGATCGCCCCACGACGAGTGCATTAGGCAGCACGATCGCAGTGTCTTGGACACGGAGGCGGCGAGCCGTGTCCGGGTTCTGGACGAGCACGATTGCCGCCTTCCGGGCCGTGGGTCGCGCTCGATTGACCAGACCGACGACGGGTCGCATCAGAACTCGTGACGCGTCACCAACGGCACCTCGAAGCCCCATCACGGGCAGCAGTCCCAAGGGCGGCTGCACACCGCCCCCTATGGGCCCCCAGACCAGGGGTTTGTCGACTCGCGCAACGCCGGTGCGCGTCCAGTAGGTGGCGAAGGTGACGTGGTGCACCACGTCGAAGCCAACTTCCCGATCCAGCCGTACGGCCAGATCGCCAAGCCGCCGCTGCCACAGGTCGTAGTACCAATGCATCCCGGCCAAGCCCCAGCGCTTCTTGACCCGCGGAGCCAGGCCCTCGACGTCGAGGCCCACGAGATGGATGCGGGAGCGGAGCGGGTGTTCCTCCAGAAAGGACCGCAGCGAGGGCAGGTTGTTCTCGCGGGTGATGACCCAGACGTCGTGCTGGGCGGCGGCGGCAAGGACGGCCTGCAGGCCGACCTCCGGTTCGGAACCGCGATCGGGCTCACACGCGTAGGCGGAAATCAGAAGACGCATCGCTATGGAGCCCGCAGACATCGCAGCAGAACCCCGGCCGACCGAACGGCACTGGGATGGTAGTCCCGAGAGCTGGGGCGCTTCCGCCGTGGAACCACCTCCCGCCTGGCCCGGCTGCGGGCGCAGCAGGATCACCCGACGCAGCTGCCGAGCCGAGGCTCGGGCTCCCGATTGCCGCCTCGGCAGCCGGTTCTTGGTGATCGGTTGGACCCTCTCATGGACAGGTAACCTTACGGAATGCGGCCCTTGCGGCGGGTGGACGCCGCCGAGCCCTCTGTCGGCGTCTCGGTGCGGCATGGGTTTCCGGGCCTACTCGGGGATCGGCAGCCGGCATGAACGGGCACGGCCCCGGCGGGGGCGCTTCGTGGTGATCGTCGGGCCGGACGGAGTCGGCAAGACGACGCTGGCCGCGGAACTGCTCAGAAGCTGGCCCGGCGAGCGAGGGTACTTCCACTTCCGGCCCCCGATCCGTGGTCCGTTGCCGCCGCAGGCACCTCCAGCCGGCGGCTTCGTCGCCGCCAAGCCCGACCCGGCCGGGAACGGAAGCCGGCTCCTGGGCTGGCTTCGCCTACTGCAGAACCTGGTTCTGTTCGGCGCCGGCCACCTGTTCTCCATCCGACCTGCACTCCGGCGCGGTGCCCTGGTCGTGGGCGACAGGTGGGCCTACCCTTACCTGGCCGCGCCCGCCCAAGTCCACTACTACGGACCCGAATGGCTCGCTCGATCCGTCATCTGGATGCTCCCCGAGCCCGATCTGGTGGTGTGCCTAACCGCCCCTCCGCACGTCGTGGTGGCCAGGAAGGCCGAGCTGACCCTCGAGCAGGTGGAGGCTCAGAACCTCACCTGGCAGTCGGTGCCGGCCCGGCGCAAGACCACGCTGCTAGCACTCGACCCCCCTGAGGTGCTGGCCGCCAGGGTCCTGGAGCAGCTGTGAGCTACAAACGGTTCCCGCCCTTCGTCGGCCACATCTACGTCCCGACGGCATCAACCCGGGCGGCCCTGGCCGGGCTCTCGCTCTACTCCCCGTGTCGGCGGCGCGGTCTGATCCTCCGGTCCTCAGCCGAGTGGATGGTGAGGCTGTTCGGACCCGCTGCCCTGCCGGGTCGGAGGGCCGACGCAGCACCCATCTCCGAGGTTGGGGACTGGGACCAGATTGAGGGCCTCCTGCAGGACCAGTCGGGGCATTCGACGCGTTGGCGGTGCACACTCGCCGCCTCCCTCATCGACCCGGTGCCGCCATGCTGCTGCTGCTGCAGGGAGATCCCGTCGCCTTCGTCAAGATCGGGACCGACTCCAGCATCGAGCACGAGCACCGGGTCTTGACCCAGCTGGACAGATCGGGGAGCTCCCCGGCGTTCGAGGCCCCTGCACCGCTCGGCTTCCACACCATCGGCGAGACCCGGGTGGCGGTGATGACGGTGCTCCTCCACGGCAGCACCGCCCCATGGCGCGCCCGCCGCTCGCCGCCGTCGTCGACGACGTGCAACGCGCCTCCGGCACCTGCCCCGACCCTCCGGGCTGCCGCCGCACTGGAGGCCCATGCACGGCGACCTGAGCCCCTGGAACCTGCGGACCGATTCGGCCGGCCGATCGGTCCTCTTCGACTGGGAAGAGGCCGGCTTCGGGCCCCCGGGCGCCGACGAGGTCTACTACGCCGCCACCAGCGCCGCGCTCGGGTTGCCCCGGCGAACCGTCGCCGGGACCACGGGCGAACCGGTGGGCTTCTGGCAGGCGCGATTCGAGAAGCAGGAGGCGAGCCGGCTACGAGAGGCTGTACTCCGCGAGCTCTCCCGGCTCGATCGGCGCTGAACGTCGGCGCCCCCGGGTCCGTCGCGCCTCGTCTGCTGCCACGACCAGAGCGGCGAAGACGAGGAACTCCCCGTTGAGCCACGCCCCGAATCCCTGGCTGACGAGGGTCCGGAGGAGCAGGGGGATCATCAGGATCGCCAGCGGCACCTGCTGGCCTGCCCGCAGAGACCGGACCGCCCACACGACCACCAGTACGATTGCCACACCCAGCGGTATCACTCCGATTAGGCCCACACCGGTGAGTGCCTCCATGTACCCGGAGTGCAGCGACGAGACTCGTCGCTGCCGATGCTCTTCAGAGCGACGAAGCGGCCGCCGGCGCCGAACCCGTACCCGAGCCACGGATGCTGTCCCCACACTTCGAGAGCCGCATCCCAGAGAGTCGAAGCGGCCGCTCCAGGTCACCAGAGTCACGCTCTGCTGCTGGCGCGTCAGAGCGGCGATGATGATTTCGCGATAGGCCACGATCAGCCCGATGCGTCGCGGGAGCGACGAAGAGCACGAACCACTGGCGCCGGCAGGTCCACAGGAGCACGGCCATCGAGGCAGCCCAGATCACCACGCCCTGGCGCCCCGACGCCAGGAGGACTCCAAGCGCCCCGCCGCACCCAAGCACTGCCCACACGCCACGAAACCGGCCGGTGGCTCCGGTCAAGAGCTCGGCAAAGGCATAGACGCTCACCAGTGCCCCCATCGACGACAGCCCGTTGGGATGGGCATACGGGCTGGCGAGAGTCTGGGGCAGGATGAAGCCGGGGCGATTCTCGAGTTGGGAGAACGTTCCGGGCATCAGGAAGAAGCCGACGACGGCGACAAGCACGAGTGCCGCCTCGGAAAGCACAATCACCCTCACCGCCGCCTGCAGCTGCCCGGCGGCGCTGCCCGGCCCCGGACGGAGGGCAGTCAGGATCACCAGTATCCCGACGGCCAACTCGAAGACCTTCCCTGCAGTCACGATGGGCGCAGCCGAATAGAGGATCGAGATCCCGGCCACCCCCAGGTAGACAATGAGAAAGCCGGTGCCGGTGGCACCGCGCAGCCTGTCTCGCCACGGCGTGCGGGCGACGATCGGCACCACGACGAGAAGGGCGAGCACATCGAAGAGCCCCCGCACTGCCGTCTCGAGCACGACCGGGTTGGCCACTACGTCCTCGGCTCCGGTGCGGCTCGCGGTCGAGTGCGCCCCCGCGAGCAGCAGCAGCAAGGCGTAGAGCAGGCGACGGTCGTCGCGTGCCCTAAGAGAGACGAGACCCAGCCGCCAGACGGCCAGAACGGCCGCGGGCATATACCCCAAGCGTCCAGAAGAGGCCGGTCATGGTCCGCCACCCACCTGGAGACGCCGCGCACCACCCCAAGACGACGGGGCACCATGAATCACCGGCCGGCCAGTGCCGCGAGCATAGAGGCGCACCGCCCGTCGGCGCCCCGGGGACGGGAAGTAGGGGCTACAGGGCATCGTCGATGCTGCGATCCCGAAGACTGGTCTCACTAGGCAACCGATCAGGGCGAAGGCTCGGCGGAGTCTATCGGGCTCCATCACCCTCTCGACGCCGCCCGTGCCTCGGGCTGCCGCTCCGGTCGCCGATAATCCCGGTCCGGGTAGAATCGGCGGGTCGCTCACCGGCCTCCTTCCACAGAGCGGACCACCCTGAAAACCCCAGGATCCCCCGATGTCGATGAAGGCAGGAGCCTGTCCCTCCCCCGTCGGATGCACCGGCGGTACCGGCGGACGGCGCCCGGGACCGCCCCCCATCACCCTGCAGAGGTGCGATGCCCGCTCTCCTGAAGCCCTCGGCCGCCATGGAGCCTCCTCCCCCTCCGGGCTTCCGGCGGGGTGGGGTTCTGTTGCTGGTGGGGGTGTTGGTGGCTGGTTTGCTGCCGGGGCTGGGTTGGGGGAGGCGGAGGCGGCGGCGGGGGTGTCGGTGTTTCCCGGTGATTCGATCCAGGCGCTGGTGAACGCCAATCCGGGGGGGACGACGTTTGTCATCAAGGCGGGGGTGCATCGGCGTCAGCAGGTGGTGCCCAGGGATGGGGATTCGTTCA
>CAWCKE010000006.1:0-225839 GCA_963796115.1 uncultured Acidimicrobiia bacterium | reverse complement strand
CAGGGTGCGCATGCTGGGGCTGCTTCAGTACCGTCACCACCGCGGCGGCGACGTCCTCAGCCCGCAGCATTCTGGCCAGGCCCGGCATGTCGGGGTGCGCCCGGCGCCCATGGGGCAACTGGTGGCGACCCCGCCCTGGGCAGATCGCCGACACCGACGCCTTCTTCCTGCAGCTCGCGATCGAGGCTCCCCGCCAGGCCGACCTGGGCATGCTTCGTCGCCGCGTGCAGACGGCCTCGTCGTGCTCGCCGCGGCACCCGGCGACCGAGGCCATGATCACGATGTTGCTGCTGCCGCCTTCAGCAAAAGGGGCACCACTGCTCGGATGGGCCACACGGTGCCGGGCGACGTCGATGCTCATCATGGCCTTGAGCTGCTCGTCGAGACCGATGATGCCCCCGTACGCCCCGATGCCCGCACAGGCCACCAGCGCATCGAGGCGCCCGAAGCGGTCGAGGGCCGTCTTCGCTAGGCGGCGCGCCCCGTCGGGGTCGCGCACGTCCATCTCCACGGCCGCGGCCGCGCCGCCGATCTCGGCCACGAGGCGGTCGAGCCGTTCCCGGCGCCGCCCGGCCACCACGACCGAAACGCCCTCACCGGCCAGCGCTCGGGCCGTGGCTGCGCCGATTCCGGAGGTAGCCCCGGTGATGGCAGCTACCTTGCCGCTGAGGTCACTCATTGCGTCTCCTCCCGGCGCCGGCCGGGTGTCACCGGCCAGACCTGATCGCTTGCCACAGAGTCCTGTTGACGAGGTTCTCGAGCCGCTCCTGGCCGCCCGAGACCGGTTGCGGATCGATGTCGCCGGCGGCGACCTTCTGCTCGAGATCGCCGAGGGAGAGGCTCCCGTCGACGATCGACTTCCCGAGCGGACCGGCCCAACCTGCGTACCGTCCGGTCGCGGGCCGCCTCAAGCCTGCCGTCCTCGAGGAGCCGGGCCGCCACCAGCAGCGACTGGGCGAGGGTGTCGATGCCGCCAACGTGCGCGTGGAACAGGTCATCGCGCTCCAGGCTCTGGCGGCGCAGGTGCGCGGTCGAAGTTGAAGCCGCCGGTGGTCAAGCCGCCACCGCGAAGGATCTCGTACAGCGCCAGGCTCGATGTCCTCGACCGAGTTGGGGAACTGGTCGGTGTCCCACCCGCTCTGCGCATCGCCCCGATTGGCGTCGATGCTGCCGAAGATGCCGTTGTCGACCGCGTAGGCCACTTCGTGATGGAAGCTGTGGCCGGCCAGCGTCGCGTGGTTCGCCTCGATGTTCACGAAGAACTCACCCAGGAGGCCGTAACGCTCCAGGAAACCGTGCACCGTCGCACAGTCGTAGTCGTACTGGTGCTTGGTCGGTTCCTGAGGTTTGGGCTCGATGAGCAGGATGCCCTTGAACCCAATCTCGTGCTTGTACTCCGCCACCATCGTCAGGAATCGGGCCAGTTGATCGGCTTCCCGGCGCAGGCGGGTATTGAGCAGGGTCTCATAGCCCTCCCGGCCCCCCCACAGCACGTAGTTGGCGCCGCCCAGGCGGTGGGTGGCGTCGATGGCGTTCTTGACCTGTGCCGCCGCGTAGGCGAACACCTCCGGGTCCGGGTTGGTCGCCGCCCCCGCGGCGAACCGGGGGTGGCCGAAGAGGTTGGCGGTGCCCCACAGGAGCCGGACGCCGGTGCGCCGCATGTGCTCCTCGGCGTAGGCGACCATCTCCTCGAGGTTGCGCTTGGTCTCGGCGAAGGTCGCCCCGGCCGGCGCGATGTCGAGGTCGTGAAAGCAGAAGAAGGGCGTGCCCAGCTTGGCAAAGAACTCGAAGGCGGCGTCCATCTTCTGGCGGGCGGCCTGCATCGGGTCTGCCCCCGGATCGAGCCATGGGCGGTCGAATGTGCCCTGGCCGAACGTATCGCCGCCGGGCGCGGCGAAGGAATGCCAATAGGCCACGGCGATGCGGAGGTGATCCTCCATGCGCTTGCCCGCCACGATCCGGTCCGGGTCGTACACCCGGTAGGCCAACTCGGCCTCTGCGTCGGGACCGCCGTACCGAATCGGCTCGGGAACGTTGGGGAAGAACTCCGTCATGCTTCTCCTGCTTTCCTGTGTAGGCGGCCCGTCGGCGACCGGCCGGTCGGTCGTCACCTCTTCATCCTGTCGCCAGGATCGCTTCGATCACCTTCATGTTGGCCACGGCATCCTCTGCCGGCACCGGGACCCCGGTGCCCTCCAGCACCGCCCGGGCGAACAGGCTCGCCTGGATCGAGTACTGGTCGGCCGGGGGAAAGGTGCGCGCCTCGGTGGTCGGCGCCACCGGAGGATCTCCCCCGAGGTCAGCAAGATCCGGGTCTCCCGGTCGGGGGGAATGTTGAACGGGATCTCGACCTCGATCCGCCCGGAGGTGCCGAAGATATGCACCCGCTGATAGGGCTCGGCCCGGATGCTGCAGGTGAAGGCCGACTGGCCGCCACCCGGGAACTCCAGCAGCACCGAGGCGACGATGTCGACGCCCATCTCGGGGTCACGACGCACCGCCGCCTCGAGCCGGGACGGCTCCGACCCGAACAGCATCCGCGACACGTTGATGCAGTAGCAGCCGATGTCCATGGTCGCCCCGCCGCCGCGCTCGACCCGGTTGCGGATGTTGGCCGGGTCGTCGTTGTAGTAGCTGAAGAAGCTCTGCACGGCTTGCAGCCGGCCGATGGCGCCGGTCTGCACCAGCCGAACCGTCTCGACCCAGGCGGGGTGGTGCCGGTACATGAATGCCTCGCCCAGCTTCACCCCGGCCGCGGCGCAGGCTCGCGCCATCTCCTCCGCCTGCGCGGAGCTGAGGGCCAGCGGCTTCTCGCAGAGGATGTGCTTGCCGGCTCCGGCCGCCTTGATCGTCCACTCAGCGTGGGCGTCGTTGGGGAGCGGGATGTAGACCGCGTCCACGTCGCCGGCGGCCAGCAGCTCCTCGTAGCTGCCGTACGCCGTGGGGATCCCCAGCCGGGCGGCGGCCGCGGCCGCGCGGTCGCTGCGGCGCGAGGCGATGGCCACGACCTCGCAGAGCTCGGCGCGCTGGATAGCGGGGATCACCTTGGTCATCCCGATATCGGCGGTGCTGAGGATCCCCCAGCGGAGGTTCTTCATCCGCGTTGCCTCGTCCTGCCCGTCAGTTTCATGCCCGTGAGGCGGGCTATCAGTGGAGCTCTTCGAGCTCGCTGCGCGTCGCCGTCCCCGGGAGCTTGCCGATGATGATCATGGCCAGCACCTCGTCCTTGGTCACCTCGCTCTTGTTGACCGTGCCGACGAGGCGGCCCTGCAACATGACGCTGATCCGGTCGGACAGGTCGAAGACGCCGTGGATGTCGTGGCTGATGAGGAAGATGCCGATGCCCTCGGCCTTCAGTTGCTGGATCAGGTCGTGGACCTGGGCGGTCTCGGCCGGCCCCAGCGCCGCCGTGGGCTCGTCCATGATCAGGATCCTGGCGTTGAAGTGGACCGCCCGAGCGATGGCCACCGACTGGCGCTGGCCGCCGGACAACGACTGCACGGGGGTCATGAGGTTCTGGAACTGGGGGTTGAGCCGGCCCATGATCCGGCGGGCGGCCTGCTCCATTGCCCGGTCGTCCACCGTCCCCCAGCTGGTGCGCAGCTCACGGCCGAGGAACATGTTGGAGGGCGCGTCGATGTTCTCCGCCAGGGCGAGGGTCTGGTAGATCGTCTCGATGTTGTACTTCTTGGCGTCGCGCGGCGTTGAGATGACGACCTTCTCGCCGTTGATGTAGATCTCGCCCGAGTCGGCCGGGTGCGCCCCGGAAAGGGTCTTGATGAGAGTGGTCTTGCCGGCCCCGTTGCCGCCCACGAGACCGACCACCTCGCCGGCATAGAGGTCCATGCTGACGCCGTCCACCGCGTGAACGCCGCCGAACGACACGCGGATGTCGCGGAACTCGACCAGCGGGACCCCTCGGGAGGCTTCTCCTTCTCTGGTGGCTTCGGTTGTCATGGTCATTTCGCTCTCCGCCTGTAGTACGAGTCGACGGCCACGGCCGCGACCAGGACGATGCCGGCGGCGACGTCCTGGATCGGGGCCTCGACACCGACGAGCGCCATCCCAGACTGCAGCGACTGCATCACGAGGGCGCCGAGCACGGCGCCCGCCGCGGTGCCGACACCGCCGAGAAGCGAAGTGCCGCCGATCACCGCCGCGGCGATCACGTACAGCTCGGCGCTGGTGCCGAGGGCACTCACGGCGGCGTTGAGGCGGGCGGTCTGCACGGCAGCAGCCAGGGCCACCAGGATCCCCATGACGATGAAGGTCCACATGACCGTGGCCCGGGTCTTGATGCCGGCCAGCTCAGCGGCCTCGGGATTGCCGCCGATGGCGAACACATAGCGGCCGAAGCGGAGCCGGGTGGCGACGAAGGTCATGACCAGGGTCACCCCGATCATGATGAGCACCGGGATGGCCAACCCGAACGGGATGTCGCCGCCGCCCCGGTCGGCGGCGACCAGCGGCGGCAGGTAGTAACGGTTGAGGTAGGCGACGGCCCCGAGGACCACGCCGCAAAAGAGGACGCCGAGGGAGATCTCGGCCCACAGGGGACGGAGGCGCAACCCATACTTGTGGCGCTGGCGCCGGCTGTTGGCCAACAGCGCGACGATTCCCACGCAGGCAACGGCGGCGACGATCCAGCTCCAGAACCCGCCGATGTTGCCGCGGGAGCCGCCCCCGATCAGCTGGAACGTCTTGTCCATGGGGGCGATCGTCTGCCCGCTGGCCATAGCCCAGGCGACGCCGCGCCACACCAGGAGGCCTCCGAGCGTGACGATGAACGCGGGCACACCGACGTAGGCGACCAGGAAGCCGTGCAGCGCACCTATCAGCGCTCCCATGAGAAGGCCGGCCAGCAGGACGATGATCCACGTCGCCCAGTGGTCGAACCCGAGCCAGTCGGGGAGGATCTTGGCTTGCAGAATGGCCATCGCCATGCCGACCGCGCCCAGCACAGACCCGACCGAGAGGTCGATGTTGCGGGACACGATGATCAGCACCATGCCCGTGGCCATGATGGCGACGGTGGCGGTCTGCACCGAGAGGTTCCACAAGTTACGGGGGGTGAGGAACGTCCCACCGGACCAGAAGTGAAAAGCGACCCAGATGACCAGCAGCAACCCCAGCATGCCGAGCAGGCGCGTGTCGACCTCGGCGATCCGCAGGAGGGAGCCGAAACGCGATCTGGGTCGCGTGGCCTCCGCGGGCTGCGGTGAGAGGGGCGGGCCCTCACTCACGCTCATGGCACCTCCCGGCCGGTGAGCATCGAAGAATAGGACGCGCCGCGCTTCCGGGAGTCCCGTGAGCGCGGCGCGTCCTGGTCAACTTGCCATCGACCTGAGTCGATTAGCCACACACTTCGACGGTACCGGCGGTGACGCCCTGGCAGAGCGTCGCCACGTCGATCCATCCGGCATCGACCACGACGTCCAAGTTGTCCATGGTGATCGGAACCGGGGTCAGCAGGATGGAAACCATCTGGTTCCCGCCCGGCGAGTCGAAGATCACGGTGCCGGGGATGTCCGCGAGGGCAGTGCCCTGGGCGAGCAGCACTGCTGCCTCGCCGGCGGCCCGGCCCAGTTCACGAGCGTCCTTCCACACCGAGACCGTCTGGGTCCCCAGTGCGATCCGGTTGAGGGCGGCGGCGTCGCCGTCCTGGCCGGACACCGGCACGATGCCGGCCAGGCCCTGGGCAGCCAGGGCGGTGACCACACCGCCGGCGGTGCCGTCGTTGGAGGCGACGACCGCGTCGACGTTGTTGTCGTTCTGGGTCAGGATCTGCTCCATGTTGGTCTGGGCAACCGCCGGATCCCAGTTGTCGGTGTACATCTCGCCCACGTTGACGATGGCGCCGGAGTCCAGGGCCTCCTGCAGGATCTCCTGCTGGCCCCCACGGAGAAAGTCGGCGTTGGCATCGGCCGAGTTGCCCTTGATGAAGACGTAATTGCCTTCGGGCATCACCGCGAAGATGGCCCGCGCCTGCATCCGGCCCACCTCGACGTTGTCGAAGGTGATGTAGAGCGCACCCGGGTCCTCGATCAGGCGGTCGTACGCGATGACCGGGATGCCCTGCTCCAGTGCGCTGGCCACCGCCGGCTTAATGGCGGTGCCGTCCTGGGCCAGGATGATGAGGGCGTCGGCGCCCTGCGCGATCAGCTGCTCCACGTCGGCGATCTGCTGCTCGGCAGACGAACCGGCGTCGGTGCTGATGTAGGTGCCGCCGGCGGCCTCGATGGCCCCCTTCATGTCCGGCTCATCCCACTTGGCCCAGCGCTCTTCGTTGTAGTTGTTCCACGAGACGCCGACGATGAATCCTTCTTCGGCGGCCGTCGTAGTGGTTGCTGCGGCTGTAGTCGTGGTCTCTTCGCCCTCGTCGTCGCCGCATGCTGCTACTACCAGCACCAGCGCGAGGATGGCGAGGATGGCCACCAGTTTGCGATTGCGCACTCTCGGATTCCTCCCTAAGAGATAGCTGTCCAGGATCGGATACATGAGCGGTGGTGAGTCCGTGCTCGGCCCCCGCTCACACGGCTTGTGTGACGAACTCCGTCACCTCCTCGTCGTCGTGACGTGCGGGCGGCCAAGCCGCCTACCCGCAGATCCCTGTGCAAGAGCATACCCTGAATATGTTCGGTCGTGCAACATAAACCACCCTACGTGGGGGCGCGGCGCCGCCGGCCGCCCGCGCTGCCGCAGGCGCTGCCCACGAAATCGCCATGTCTCCAAAGGGTTCTGCTTCGTTCATCAGTGCTCGGCAACGATATAGTGGAGCCGCCAACAAACTCAGGAGCCCCCGGGTGTCCGGCCCCGACATCAACGGCAATTCAGGCCCTCCCGGCCGAGGGGTAGCGGCCGACGAGTTGCGGCGCCACAACCTCGCGGTCGTGCTGAGCCGTCTCCATCTCGGGGGAAGGTCTCCCGTTCCGAGCTCGCCTCCGGCACCGGCCTCAACCGCTCGACGATCGCCGACCTGGTCGGGGAGCTGCTGGCGCTCGGGCTGGTCGAGGAAGGGCCCGCCCTCGTAGTGTCCGGGCCGGGGCGGCCGTCCCCCGTCGTCCGCACCCGGCCCGATGGCGCCGTTGTCCTCGCCGTCGAACTCTCCGTGGATTCGATCGCCGTGGCCACCGTCGGCCTGGGCGGCCACGTCTACAACCACCTTCGGGTCGAGCGGCCCAGAGAGCACCTCTCACCGGCAGAGGCGGTGAACGACATCGCCAACCTGGCACGACCGCTCATCGCCTCGCTTCCCACCCAACACACCTTCGTGGGCGTCGGGGTGGGAGTCGTCGGGATCACCCGTCGCTCCGATGGGTTCCTGCACTTCGCCCCGAACCTGGGCTGGAGGGACGTGCCCCTCGGGGAATTGCTCGCCGCCGAGCTCCAGGTGGAGCACCCCGTGCCGGTGGCCAACGAGGCCGACCTCGGGGCGCTGGCCGAGCATCGGCGGGGGGTCCGCCCCGGCGCCCCCAACCTCATCTACGTCTCTGGGGAGGTCGGGATCGGGGCCGGGGTGATCGTGAACGGCGAGCCGCTGCTCGGTGCGGCGGGCTGCGCCGGCGAAGCCGGCCATACCCTGATCAACCCCGCCGGCCGGGCGTGCCGGTGCGGGGCGATCGGCTGCTGGGAGACCGAAGCCGGGGAGACCGCGCTCCTGCGGCACGTCGGCTCACAAGTGAGCACCACCGGCCTGAGCGCCCTCAACACGCTGCGCAAACGGGCCGCCGCCGGTGACGAAGCCACCCTGGCGGCGATTGCCGAGATCGGCCGCTGGCTCGGCCTCGGCATCGGGAACCTCATCAACGTGTTCAACCCCGACGTCGTGGTGCTGGGTGGGCTCTTCCACCGCTTCTACCCCTTCCTGGAAGCGTCGGTGGTACAGGGCGCCCGGTCCCAGGCGCTCGACGCTCCCTGGTCGGGCGTGACCATCGTCCCCAGCGGCCTCGGCATCGACTCCCCGCTCATCGGGGCGGCCGAATTCGCGTTCTCCGAAGTCCTCGCCGATCCCGCCCGGGTCGGCCTCGCCCGGCCGCATCGGCCGGCGGGCACTTCCCGGCGGCGGACAGGCCCAGCCCGGAGCCACCGGCGAACCGCTGATGCCGTCCGCCCGACCCACGCGGCCGGTGCTGCTGGGAGCCATCCTCGGGGTGGCGCTGGTGCTCGTGCCCTACTTCGCCCTGGGCCGAGATCGGACCGAGGCTCAGTCCTGCCCCCCTATCGCGGAGCATCCCGAGTGGTCGGTGGCCCGGCGCTGGGACGAGGCGCTCCTCGACGCCATCCGGCGCGATCTCCCCGCACCCACCAGGCACGCCCGGAACCTGTTCCACGTCTCGGCGGCGATGTGGGATGCCTGGGCCGCCTACGACGTCCAGGCCGCCGGCGTCTTCGTAGACGAGGAGCACTCGGCCGCCGACGTCGCCGCCGCCCGCAACGAGGCGATCAGCTACGCCGCCTACCGGATCCTCGAGCACCGCTACATGAACGCGGTCGGGGCCCCGGATTCCATCGCCCAGTTCGATGCGCTGATGGAGGCACTCTGCTATCCCATCGACGTGACCACGACGGAGGGCGACAGCCCGGCCGCCGTCGGCAACCGCATCGCCGCCACGATCATCGAGGCAGGCCTCTCCGACGGGTCGAACGAGTCGGACGGCTACAGCAACCACTACCAACCGGTGAACGAGCCGCTCGTGGTGAAGGAGCCCGGGGCGGAGATGACCGACCCGAACCGCTGGCAGCCGCTGGAGATCGAGAACATGGTCTCCCAGAACGGCATCCTGCTCACCTCGGGGCCTCAGCGGTGCATCGATCCCCATTGGGGCCACGTCGCCGGCTTCGCCCTACCGGACGGAGGCGCCGACGGCCTTCCCATCGATCCCGGGGACCCGCCTTACCTCGGCGATCCTGAGTCGGACCAGGAGTTCAAGGATCAGGCCGTCGAGGTGATCCGCTACAGCAGCCTGCTCGATCCCGCCGCCGGGGTGATCATCGACATCTCGCCGGGCTCGCTGGGCGCCAACTCGCTCGGGACCAACGACGGCTCGGGGCACGCGGTCAACCCCAGCACCGGTCTCCCCTACGAGCCCAACCTGGTCAACCAGGCCGACTTCGCCCGTGCCCTGGCCGAGTTCTGGGCGGACGGCCCGCGCTCGGAGACGCCGCCGGGGCACTGGAACACGCTGGCCAACTCTGCCTCCGACGCTCTCGACCCCGAGTTGCGGATCGGCGGTGGCGGGAGCGTGGTCGACCGGCTCGAGTGGGACGTGAAGCTGTATCTGGCCCTGAACGGCGCCAACCACGACGCGGCCGTGGCCGCCTGGGGCATCAAGGGGTACTACGACGGTGCCCGCCCCATCTCCATGATCCGCTACATGGGCGGCCTGGGTCAGTCCAGCGACCCCGAGGGGCCGTCCTACGACGCCGAGGGCCTCCCGCTGGTCCCCGGCCTGGTCGAGGTGATCACCGCCGAGACCACCGCCCCGGGGCAGCGCCATGAGGCGCTCGCCGGGCACGAGGGCGAGATCGCCGTGTACGCCTGGACCGGCCGCCCGGACGACCCGGAGACGGAGGTGGGCGGCGCGGCGTGGATCCGCGCCGTCGACTGGGTCCCCTACCAGCTGCCCACCTTCGTGACCCCGTCCTTCCCCGGGTACGTGTCGGGGCACAGCACCTTCAGCCGGGCCTCGGCCGAGGTGCTGGCCGCGTTCACCGGCAGCGAGTACTTCCCCGGCGGGCTGGCAGAGTGGACGGTGGCGGCAGGGGCGTTCAAGTTCGAAGCCGGGCCCGACCAGGACGTCGTGCTGCAATGGGCGACCTACGCCGACGCAGCCGACCAGGCCGGCCTGTCCCGCCTCTACGGCGGGATCCACGTCCGGGCAGACGACTTCGCCGGGCGCATCCTGGGTGCCTCCATCGGCCGGGCGGCGTGGGCCCAGGCCCAGCAGTACTTCGCCGGGGAGCCCCATGCCTAGCAGGAGAGCGATCGGTTGGTTCTCGATCGGCCTCGTCGGCGGCGCGGCGGTGGCGCTGGCCGGGGTCTTCACCGCCCGAGCGCTCTTGGCTGCCGACGAGCCGCCGGCAGCGCTGGAGGCACCCCACTTCGTCGAAGAGACGGCCACCTCGGGGATCGAGCACACCTACGACGGGGACTTCCTCTTCTTCGTCGGCGGCGGAGTCGCCGTGTTCGACTGCGACGACGACGGCCGACCGGACCTGTACCTGGCGGGGGGAGCCAACCCGGCGTCGCTGTTCCGCAACGAGAGCACCGTCGGGGGTGCCCTCCAGTTCACCCGGCTGTCCGACCCGGCCACCGACCTCACCGAGGTCACCGGCGCCTATCCGCTGGACATCGACGGCGACGGGCACCTCGACCTCGCCGTGCTGCGCCTGGGCGAGAACGTGCTGCTCAGGGGTCTGGGCGAGTGCCGCTTCGAGCGGGCCAACGAAGCCTGGGCCTTCGACGGCGGCGACGCCTGGACCGTCGGCTTCAGCGCCAAGTGGGAGGGGACAGAGCCCCTGCCGACGCTGGCCTTCGGCAACTACCTGTCGCTCGACGAGCAGAACCAGCCCACGGGTGCCTGCGAGGACAGCCTGCTGCTGCGCCCCGACGGCGACGCGTGGCTACCCCGTGGCCTCTCCCCTCTCTCCCGGCTGGTGCACGCTGTCGATCCTGTTCAGCGACTGGGACCGATCGGGCCGAGCCGACCTCAGGATGGCCAACGACCGCCACTACTACCGGGATGGCGAGGAGCAGTTGTGGCGGGTCGCACCCGGCGAGACCCCGCGCCTCTACACCCACGATGAGGGCTGGCGCCGGCTCCAGATCTGGGGCATGGGCATCGCCAGCCACGATCTCACCGGCGACGGTCTCCCCGAGGTCTTCATTGCCAGCCAGGGCGACAACAAGCTGCAGACCCTCGAAGACGCGGCAGTCGGGCCGAGCTACCACGACATCGCCATCCGGCGCGGGGTCACGGCCCATCGGCCCTTCATGGGAGACAACACGCTGCCCTCGACCGCCTGGCATCCCGAGTTCCAGGACGTCAACAACGACGGCTTCATCGACCTGTTCATCTCCAAGGGGAACGTCGAGGCGATGGTGGAGTACGCGGCGGACGACCCCAGCAACCTGCTGCTGGGCCAGCCCGATGGCACCTTCGTGGAGAGCGCCCGAGCGGCCGGCCTCTTGAGCTTCGGGCGGAGCCGGGGCGCCGCCCTGGCGGACTTCAACCTCGACGGCATGCTGGATCTGGTCGAGGTCAACCGGCGTGAGAACGTGAAGGTGTGGAGGAACGTCGGGTGGGGCGAGGCGGCTTCGCCCGCGGCCATGGGCAACTGGGTCGCGGTGCGGCTCGAACAGCCGGCTCCCAACGTAGATGCGGTCGGCTCGTGGATCGAGGTGGAGGTGGGCGGCCGCACCTCCCTACGAGAGCTCACGGTCGGGGGCGGGCATGCCGGCGGACAGCTCGGCTGGCTCCACTTCGGGCTGGGCTACGCCGACTCGGCCGAGATACGCGTCCAGTGGCCCGACGGCACGACCGGGGAGTGGCAGCACCTCGAGGCGAACACCTTCGTGATCGTTGAGCGGGACGCGCCGGAACTGCGCGTCTGGAGCCCGGCCCAGGGGCTCGCCGGCGAAGGGGACGAAGGCTGACCGCGCGACTGGCACGGATCGAGCTCCCCGATTTCGGCATGCCGGAGGCGATGCCGGAGATCTCCTCGGGGGTGTACCGAGAGCGCCTTCACCGGCTCCGAGAGCGCGCCGCGATCCACCACTGGGACCGCCTGGTCGTCTACGCCGACCGCGAGCACAGCGCCAACCTCTCCTATCTCACCGGCTTCGACCCCCGCTTCGAGGAGGCCCTGCTGGTATTGGCCCCCGAGGGCGACCCCGCCGTGCTCGCCGGCAACGAGTGCTACGGCCTGGCCGGGGCCGCCCCGGTCCCGCTGCGCCGGCACCTGTTCCAGGACTTCAGCCTGCCGGGCCAGCCGCGGGACCGGTCCCGCCCCCTCGGGGAGGTCCTCGCCGACGAGGGGATCGGGGCCGGGGCCCGGGTGGGGGTCATCGGGTGGAAGCAGTACGCGGACCCGGCCGCGCTCGACGTGCCGGCGTACATCGTGGATGCGCTGCGGGCGCTCACCGGGCCCGGCGGAGTCGTGGAGAACGCAGCCGGCCTGCTCATCGACGCCGCCGAGGGCTTGCGCATGATCAACGAAGTCGAGCAGCTGGCGGCCTTCGAGTACGCCGCCTGCCACACCTCGCAGGGGGTGCGGCGGCTGCTCTTCGGCCTGCAGCCCGGCCTGCGGGAGGACGAGGCCGTCCGGCTGCTCCAGTGGAACGGCATGCCGCTGTCGTGCCACCTGATGCTGGCCGGCGGCGAACGGGCATCCCTCGGTCTCCTCGGGCCGACCCGTCGTCGGATCGAGCGGGGTGACCGCTTCACCGTCGCCTTCGGCCTCTGGGGCGCCCTCAACTGCCGGGCGGGGTTCGTCGTCGAGGACTCCACGGAGCTCCCGGCCGGCATCGCCGACTACGTGGAGCGGCTGGTGGCCCCCTACTTCGAGGCCGTTGCCGAGTGGTATCGGGAGTTGCGCATCGGCCAGACCGGCGGCGCGCTCTGGGAGATCGTGCACCGGCGCCTGGGCGACCCCTTCTTCGGAGTCTCCCTCAACCCGGGCCATCAGATCCACCTCGATGAATGGGTCAACTCCCCCATGTCGCCGGGGTCGCCCGTCGAGCTTCGGTCGGGGATGGCGCTGCAAGTGGACATCATCCCGGCAACCGGCACCGAGTACTTCACTACCAACGTCGAAGATGGCGTCGCCCTGGCCGATGAGGCGCTGCGTGCGGCGTTCGAGGCTCGCTTCCCCGAGGCGTGGGGGCGGATCCGGGCTCGGCGCCGCTTCATGGACGAGGCGCTGGGCATCCGCCTGCACCCCGACGTCCTGCCCTTCTCCAACCTCCCGGCGTACCTCCCACCGTTTCTGCTGTCGCCCGACCGGGCGATGACCCTGGCCTAGGAGACCGTGCTCACGGCTCCACCGCGCACCAGGTCGAGGTTCGCGCCGAGTCGAGCACGCTCTCGGTGACCCGGACCGCCCGCAGCCCGTCGGCGAACACGGGCATCCCCTCGGGGGGCTCACCGCGAATCGCCCAGTAGGTGTCGGCCACGAAGGCGTCGAAGCACTCGAGGTACCCGCCCGGGTGGCCGGCGGGGAGCAGGTCGAAGGAACGGGCCGATCCCCCGAGCCCGGAGGCGCCCCGCGCCACGATCGTGGACTCCTCACGCCCGCCGATCCAGATGGTCTCCGGCTGCTCCTGATCGAACGCCACGGAGCGCTGCGACCCGTCGATCTCGAACCAGAGCCGGTTCTTCCTGCCCGGCGACACCTGGCTCACCACCACCGAGCCCACCGCCCCGCCGTCGGTCTCGAAGAGCACCAGAGCGATGTCCTCGGTGGCCACCTCGACCTTCGGCCCCGTTTCCCCGCCGGGGCTGAAGGCGACCCTCCCCGGGGCGCCGAGGCGCTCGGGCAGCACGGTGGTCAGGCGGGCGCACAGCCGGGTGATCCGCTGGCCGGTGACGAACTCCATGAGATCGCACCAATGCGAGCCGATGTCGGCGAAGGCGCGCGACGGGCCCCCCAGGCGCGGGTCGACGCGCCAGTTGTAGTCGCCCTTCCCCATCAGCCAGTCCTGCAGATAGGTGCCGTGCACCAGGCGCACCACTCCCAGGTCGCCGGCCCGAACCCGGGCCCTCGCTTCCCGCACGACCGGGTAGTAGCGGTAGACGAACGGGACCGTGGCCACCAGCCCCGACGACCGGGCCAGGGAGGCGAGCCGCTCGGCGGTCGGCGAGTCCACAGCGAGGGGCTTCTCGCAGACGACGTGTTTGCCCGCCTGCAGGGCCGCCTCGGCGAGCTCCCCGTGCCGATGGTTCGGGGTGCAGACGTGCACCACCTCGACCTCGGGATCGGCGATCAGCTCCTCCGCCGAGGGGAAAGCTCGGGACGCGCCGAACTCCCCGGCGAGGGCTTCGCTCCGCTCGGGCGAGGAGCCGACGATGCCCACCAGGCGCCCGCCGGCCAGCCCCACCGACCGGGCGTGGATACGGCCGGCGAAACCTGCCCCGATCACTCCGGCTCCGATGAGCCGGGGCATCCGCCGGCCCCCTCCTGTCCGGGCCCCGCCCCCTATGGCCTCGAGGAAGGTGAGGCCGTCGTCGGGAGCGAGGGGGGCGGCCTCCGCCCCGTCGCGCGGCAGTACCTCGTCGTTGCGGAAGACGACCAGGTGGCGGTGGATGCGGCCGGCCTCGTCCACCAGGCGTATGCGCAGGTCCGGGTGGAGGCGGAAGGCGTCGGCCAGGGCCTCGGCTAGCGTCCCTCCGGCGACCGGGAAGGAGGCCGCCCCGCCGCTATAGCGCCGCAGGGCGTCGGGGACGCGGATGGTGGGCATGCCGCCCTGATCTTACGGGCGCTTGGCGGCCCACCCTCGAGCCGCCCAACCCTGGCAGACTGTGGGCCTCACCGAGCTGCCGGACAGAAGGAGACCATACATGCCCAGGCGCCGGGTGGTAATCATCGGGGCGGCGGGGCGGGATTTCCACAACTTCAACACCCGCTACCGCGCCGACGAGGGATTCGAGGTGGTGGCCTTCACCGCCGCCCAGATCCCCGACATCGACGACCGGCGCTACCCGCCCGAGCTGGCCGGCCCCCTCTATCCCGAGGGAATCCCCATCCACGGTGAGGAAGACCTGCCCCGCCTCATCGAGGAGCTGGCAGTCGACGAGTGCGCCTTCTCCTACAGCGACGTCTCCTACCAGCAGGTGATGCGGGTGGCGGCCATCGTGCAGGCCGCCGGCGCCTCGTTCACCCTGCTCGGTCCCAGGGACACCCAGCTCGCCTCCACCAAGCCGGTCGTCTCGGTGTGCGCGGTGCGCACCGGCTGCGGCAAGAGCCAGACGGCCCGGCGGGTCATCGAGATCCTCATGGGGCACGGCTGGCATGTGGTGGCCGTCCGCCACCCCATGCCTTACGGCGACCTGGTCGCCCAGAAGGTGCAGCGGTTCGCCACCCTCGACGACCTGGAGCGCCACCACTGCACCATCGAGGAGATGGAGGAGTACGAGCCGCACATCGTGCGGGGCAATGCCATCTACGCCGGGGTGGACTACGAGGCCATCCTCCGGGCGGCCGAGACCGACCCCGACGGATGCGACGTGGTCGTGTGGGACGGGGGCAACAACGACTTCTCCTTCTTCCGCCCCGACTTGGCCATCACGCTGGTGGACCCCCACCGGCCCGGGCACGAAATCGGCTACTACCCGGGCGAGGTGAGCCTGCGCACCGCCGACGTCGTCGTCATCAACAAGATCGACAGCGCCGACCCGGCCGGGGTGGCCACCGTGCGGGCCAACGTCGCCGCCGTCAACCCCGGGGCGCTGGTGGTCTCGGCCAACTCGGCCCTGCGGGTGGACGACCCCTCGCTCATCACCGGGAAGCGAGTGCTCGTCGTGGAGGACGGGCCCACCCTGACCCACGGGGGCATGCAGATCGGAGCCGGGACGGTGGCCGCGCAGCGCTACGGCGCGGCCGCCCTGGTGGACCCGCGTCCCTTCCTGGTCGGCCGGCTCCGCGAGACCTTCGCCGCCTACCCGCACATCGGGACCCTGCTCCCGGCCATGGGCTATGGGGAGGAACAGCTGGCCGACCTGGAGGCCACCATCGCGGCCACCGAGGCCGACACGGTGGTGATCGGCACCCCCATCGACCTCGCCCGCGTCATCCGCATCCAACGGCCCCACACCCGGGTCTTCTACGACCTCGAGGAGATCGGCACCCCCAACCTCACCGGGATCCTCGGGGAGTTCGTCCGGCGCCACGGGCCGCGCTAGCCGGCGGCGCACCTGAAGGGGAAGGCGGCCGCGGCGGGGCCGGCCGCTCGTGGATAGGATCGCGCTCGGGCAAGGGCCCATCGTCAACGCGGAGAGGGGAAAGGCGTGGACACCAACCGGGTGCCGATCCAGGACATGAGCGCGCCGGAGACCGGCTGCTGCCCGAGGTTCGACCCGACCGAATGGGACGACAAGGAGTTCCACTTCCGGGACAAGCTCTTCGTCCGGGGCAAGACGGCCAACTTCCTGCACATGCCGCTGAACATGAAGGGCATGATGACCAAGACGTGGGGGAAGATCCAGGCGGCCGGCGCCGCCTCGCCCGACCAGTTCGTGCTGCTCAGTTGCGACCCTTCGCCCTGGCGGGGCGAGCACTACTTCTGGGTGGACAAGGAGGTCGAGGGGCTGGACAACGTCAGGCTGAGCGGGGACTTCCTCACCAAGGTCTTCGAGGGGCCCTTCCGTGACGCCGGCAAGTGGGCCAAAGAGACCGAGGAGTTCGCCGGGGCCAAGGGCCGGCAGATGAACCGGCTCTTCTTCTACTTCACGACGTGCCCCAAGTGCGCCGAGCAGTACGGCAAGAACTACGTCGTGGCGTTCGCTCAGGTCTGACCACCGGGACCATCCGATGCCCCACCACCTCGACTACCACGGCCGCCATTCTGCGCGACGGCCTGGCCATGGCCGACGCCGCCGAGGCGGCCGGCCCGGCGGCCCCCATCGCCGGCTGCCCCGGCTGGGACACCGCCGAGCTCGTCTGGCACCTCACCGAGGTGCACTACTTCTGGGGAACCATCGTCGCCGGCCGGCTCCTCGACCCGGAGCAGGTGCCGCCCCTCGAGCGGCCCGGGGGGTTCGACGCCCTGCTGGCGCGCTTGCGCAGCGGGGTCCAGTGGATCGCCGGGGTGCTCGCCGCGGCCGACCCGGCCACCCCGGTGTGGACCTGGGCGCGCCAGCAGGATGCCGCCTTCGTCATCCGCCACCAGGCCCAGGAGACGGCGGTGCATCGCTGGGACGCCGAGCGGGCGGCCGGGCGGACCTTCGCCATCGACCCGGCGATCGCCGCCGATGCCATCGACGAATTCCTCGAGCACACCGGTGTTGCCCGCCGGGAAGGGGCCGAGGCCGTCGGCGGCGCCGTTCACCTGCACGCCACCGATGCCGACGGGGAGTGGACGATCGGCGAGGACGCCACCGGCACCCTGGCGGTGGAACGGGGCCACCGTCACGGCGACGCCGCGGTGCGGGGCACCGCCTCCGACCTGTTGCTGCTCCTCTACAGGCGCATCGGCCGCGAGGCGTTGGAGGCGCACGGCGACATCCGGGTGCTGGAGCGCCTCCTCGCTCGCACCGACCTGAGCTGAGGCTACGGGGTGAACTCCCCGGCTTGGAGCAGGTTGCCCTCGATGAACACCTCGACGCGCACCGGTACCCCGGCGGCAAAGCCCTCGGGGACGGTGAGGGTGATCGCCACCTGGTAGTCGGGGACGGCAAAGGGCCAGACCTCCGGCTCATGGGACAAGGCAGCATCCTCGATCCCGCCCCGGTAGGTACGCCACAGCCAGCGCTGCCCGGCCGCCACGCCGGTGGCGTCGAAGGTGGCCTGCAGTTCCGTGCGATCCTCGGACAGAGCGAAGGTGAACGAAGAGATGCGGGCATCGACCGGCACCGGCGTGGCCGTGCCGAAGTACCGCTTGCCGACCGTGATCTGGTGGTCGAGGCGCAACACGTCCTCCCGGTACCGGCGGACCGCGTCGGCATCTCCGGGCGGTACGGCTCGGCGAGGTAGGTCTCGCCGACGACGTTGGCGACCGCCGCGGCGCGCCGGGTCGTGCACGTCCCCGCCGCCGAGGAGGGCCCGGGCCGCCGCCAGCTGCGCCTCGTAGCCTTCGGCGTCGCCGTCGAGAGCAGGAACAGGGCCAGGTTCAGGTTGGCCAGTGGGGTCATCCGGGCCGATGGCCAGGGCCTCTGCGGCTGGCCCCGACCGCCCCGTCCAGGTCTCCCAGCCAGAACCGAGCCACCGCCAGGTTGTTCCACGCCACCGGGTTGAGGGGTTGTCCAGCGCCACCACCCGGCCGAAGTCCTCCGGCGGCTCCCTCGAGCCCAGCGGGCCCGCCGTCGCGGTAGCAGGTCGAGGCGGAACAGGGTCGCCAGGCCGCGCCCGAAGTAGGCGTCGGAGTAGTCGGGGCGGGCGTCCATGGCCCGGGTGAAGGCCCGCGGCATCCTCAGCGCCGGGCGGGCTCGGGCCGGCTCGGGTCCGCCAAGACCGAGTTGAAGGCGACCTGCACCCTCCACGTAGGCGTCGATGGCCTCGGCCGAGGGCGGGGGCCACGGGCCGCAGGAAGCACGATGAGAGCCCCACAGGGCGGCGACCCCGGCCAGGATCGCCCGGCCGCCACCAGCGGGCGGCCCGACCCGGATGCGGCACCGGTGCGGCTCAGGCCGAGCAGGAACAGGGCCACGGCCAGGACCGTGACCACCGCCACGTAGACTGCCCGCCCTTGGCCCCCCAGCTGCTGCGCTCGGCGGCGTAGGCCTTCTGGAACTCCGCCGGCGCGGATCGAACGGGGCCAGGCTCTCCTACGAACAGGTTCCGTTGACCATGCCCTCGGCCGACTGGTCCTCGAGGTCGAGGTCGGCGAAGGGGACGCATGGCCATGCGCCCGCGGCGGTGAAGGCCTCGGCGAGCGATCGTGGCGGTCTCCCCCGGTCGCCTCCCGCCGAGCCCATCAGCGACACCCTGATCTGGCCCCTTCCTCCAGGAACAGCGTCCAGATGCGCCCCTGCACCGCGATGTGCTCCGCCGCGCCAGACCGCCTCACCCTCGGCCTCCACTGCGGCCGCTTCGGAACGACGGACGGCGAGCGCCGCCCGGTTCGAGGCGGCGTTCTGCAGGAAGGTGAAGACGAGCCCGAGCAGCGTCACCACCATGATCAGCACCGCCACCCGCGCGGGACAGGTCGTCCTCCGGCTTCGGAGGCGCGCAGACGCCGCCCCCGGTGCCGACCCGACGCGGTTCCACGTCGCCGATCACAGGACCTCCACCACGATCAGCAGCACCGTCGATACCACCAGCACGACCACCCCGCCGTTCCAGAACAGGTCCGCCACCCGCCGGCGGCGGCTCACCTCGGCCAGGGTGAGGAAGAGGGCGGCGGCGATGAGGAGGGCGGTCAGGCCGACCAGGCGCTCCGACTTGCCGCGCAGGCTCTCGGCCTCGGCCATCTCCTCGGCCGGGTCGAGGTCCTGGGCAGGTCTCGGCCTGGGCCCACTGCACTTCCCGCATCGCCTCGAGGTCGAGGCTGCCGTCGGGGGCCACGGCGTCGGCATCGATGATGAGCCCGCGCGGCGGCTGCACCTCGTAGGCCTCGGCGAGGGCGACGAGCCGCGCCGCCTCGGCCTCGCCGACCTCGGCCGCCCGCCGCGCAGGGCGCGCGGCCGCCGCCTCGCAGGGCGGCGCGGCGGGCGTACGTCGAACTCGATGGAGTCGACCTCGGTCTCGATGCGGCAGTCCTGCTGCTCGGCGGCCAGGATGTCGGCGAAGGCCTTACGCTCGGCGCTGGCCGGCGGCGCCGGACGCCGCCGAGGCCCGCCAGGCGGCCACCGAGCCCAGCACCGAAGTCAGGGCGATGAGGACGGGGATCAGGACCCGGCGCCGCCGCGCCCAGCGGTCGCTCCTCCACCGGTGGGGGTGCGGATCACTGGGCCGTCGGTCACCGATCCTCCAGAGGGCGCTGGCGTGCGCGCACGATACCCCGCCGTCCCCGACGGGGCTGCTGCTACCCGGTAGCGCTGTCCGGGTACACCAGCCGGAAGCTCGGCTCGAACTCGGCCTGGACCGGGGCCAGCCAGAGCTCCATGTAGGTGCGCAGCGGGTAGCGAGGATCGGCGAAGATCTCGGTGACGACCTCGGTGGGCAGGAGGCGGGCGACCTTGAGCATCTCACGTCGAGCGTCCAGCGTGTGCCCGACGAACCGGGCCCGGCCCCGCTCGTCGACCTGCTGGACGAGATAGGCGGCCACGTCTCGCCGCCAGGCTCGCCGAGATTCCCGGAGAAGCGTCATTCTCCCCCGCCTTGGCGGGAATTACACCGTTGTCATTGTACGCCCCGGGCCGCGCCGATGACGGCATTGGCGGGAAGAATCTCAGATACGGGCACCGGCCTCCCGCCGCTCGGGGAAGGCGCGCCGCGATCAGCCGCGCGGGCCCGCCGGTGTCAGGACCTCGGCACCTGGCTCCAGGGGAGGTCCTTGTCGACCCTCGGCTCGCCGGGCAGGCCGAGGACACGCTCCCCCAGGATGTTCTTCAGGATCTCCGAGGTCCCTCCCTCGATGGAGTTGCCCCGGTACCGGACGAAGGCCTTGCGGGGGTCGGCAGGATCGGTGACGTGGTCGGTCATGACCATCGCGTAGTCGTCGAAGCCCATGCCCTGCGCGCCCATCAGCTCCACGGTCAGCTCACTCACGTGCTGGTTGAGAGAGGCGAATGCCACCTTGAGGGTGGACCCCTCGGGGCCCGGAGTGCCCCGGCGCGCCATCATCGCCGCCCGCAGGTTGGTGAGTCGGGCCGCCTCGGCGCCGACCCACAGCTTCATGAGCCGGTCGCGCAGCGCCGCGTCCCGATGGCCGTACTTGTGCCAGGCCTCCACCGCCGCGCCGATAGGGCCGCCGCCCCGCGCCACGACGTCTCCGCCGAGCAGCACGCGCTCGTTCATGAGCGTGGCCAGGGCGACGCGCCACCCGTCGCCGACGTCGCCGACTCGGTCCGCGTCGGGGATGCGCACGCCGTCGAAGTAGACCTCGGTGAACTCGGCCCCGCCGGTCATCTGGCGCAACGGGCGAACCTCTATGCCCGGGCTCTGCATGTCGAGCACGAAGTAGGTCATGCCCTTGTGCTTGGGGAGGCTCGGGTCGGAGCGCGTCGGCAGCATGCCTCGCTGGGACACGTGAGCCAGGCTCGTCCACACCTTCTGGCCGTTGATCGACCCACTCGTCGCCGTCGCGCACCGCCCGGGTCGAGAGGGAAGCCAGGTCGGAACCGGCGCCGGGCTCGCTGAAGAGCTGGCACCAGATCTCCTCGCCGATGAACAGGGGCCGCAGCCAGCGGTGCTGCTGCTCCGGCGTGCCGTGGGCCAGCAGCACCGGGGCCCCCATCCCCACCCCGAGCAGGTTCACGCGCCTCGGGTCGGGGGCGCCCGCCGCGTCGAGCCGGTCGTCCAACTTCAACTGAAGGCGCGGATCGACACCCAGGCCGCCCAGACCCTGCGGGAACCAGACCCAGGCAAGACCGAGATCGAACCTCGCGCCCAGGAACCGGGCGGTATCGCCCCGCGGGTCGTTCTCGGAAAGGAGCTGTTCCAGGCGCTCTTCGACCAGGCGCTCATCGGCGCTAGCCATCGTCCCTCCCGTGTGAGTTGACCAGCGGATTCTGCCACGGCCCCCGAGCCCCACCGCCGCCTCGGCCGGCCCCCCCCGCTCCCACCGCGCCGCGCCCTCAGGCGCTGCCGTGAAGTCAGGCCACCGGCGCCGCCTCCCCCTCCAGGAGCGCAAGCACCTTCTCCACGACCACCGGCACTGCGGCCCCCACCGAGGCGGTCATCCGCCCGCCCACGGTCAGGTAGTCGGCGGCCTCCACCGCCACGATGACCACTTCGCTGGGGGAAGGCAAGCCCAGCCCACGGGCGAGTTCCAGCGTCTCGAACAGGCCGACGTAGTGCGGCGATCCTCCGGGCGGGCCGGTGAAGTCGCCTTCGGACAGCACTTGCACGCTGCCCGGCGGGCTCGCCCCGGTCACCACGGTGTCGACCACGATGAGCCGGGAGGCGCCGACCACCGCCTCGAGCAGGTACATCCCGGTCAGGGCGGTCTCCACCACCTCGACGGCGCCGGCCCGCGGGTGATCGAAGACCCGGGTGGTCGTCGCCGGATCGAGGCCGGGGCCGGGCGGCAGGGGCACCCCCACGCCGGCCAGGCGCCGGCACAGCCAGCGGGCGGCGACGATCCCCAGGGCGTCGTCGGCGATGAGGTCGTTCCCCAGGCACAGCACCCGGGTCGGCCCCGCGCTCGGCGGAGGGCTACTCGCGGTGGACGCTGCCATCCGAGTCGCGGCGCAGCTGCGAGAGGGTCTCGCCGCCGGGCCCGCGCACCGCCACCACCAGCGGCATGCTCCCCGGCAGGGAGTGGGTGGCGCAGGCGTGGCAGGGGTCGTAGGCGCGGAAGGCCATCTCGATCTTGTTGAGGATGCCCTCGGAGACATGGCCCTTGGAGATCAGGCCCTTGGCCGCCTTCTCCACGCTCATGGCCATGCGCGCCGAGTTGTTCTGAGTGGCCACGATCAGGTTGGCCTGCTCGATGATCCCGCGGGAGTCGGTCTCGATAGTGGTGGATGCAGGGTGCCCCGCGGGGCCTCCACCACTCCGACGCCCTTCGCGCGGCGTCTCGGTGGGCAGGGTGCGCACGTTGGGGTCGATCAGCTCCGGGTCTTCGGCCAGCTCCTTCAGCCGCTCGGCGGCGTAGAGCAGCTCGACCACCCGCGCCCAGTGGTTGGCCAGGGTGTGGTGCACCGGCTTGCCCCCGAGGGTGGAGAACAGCTCCTCGTAGGCCTCCTGCGCCAGCGGGGTGGCCATCCCGTCGCCGACGTTGAGCCGGGCGAGCGGGGCCACCGAGTAGATGCCGCTGCCGGCACCGTCGGTGAAGCCGTTCCAGCCCACCTTCTTCAGGTAGCAGAACTTGACGTAGGACCAGGGCTCCACGTGCTCGGCGACCTGTTCCAGGTAGTCCGCGGCCGGGAAGGCGGCCCACTCGCCTCCCTCCGGGGACACCACCCGGATGCGCCCGTCGTAGAAGTTGGGACGGTTCTTGTCGTCCACCAGGCCCATGTAGTACGTGCGGTGGGTGAAGGCGTCGGAGACGGATCAGATCGACGTAGCCGGAGTTGGCCAGCACCACCGAACGGAACGTCTCCAGGGTGAAGCGGGCGAAGTCGACCGCATCGGCCGCCGTCTCCTTGATCTGCGCCTGCTGCTCGGCGGTGATCCGCTTGGCCACCCCGCCGGGGAGGCCGAGCACAGGATGGATCACCTTGCCGCCGACCAGGCTGATGATCTCCCGGATGCGGCGCCGCATGGTGATCACCCGGAGCCCCACCTCCTCGCCGACGGTGGCGATGACCCCCAGGATGTTGCGCTGGGCGGCCGGTGCCTCGGGCCCGACGACGAAGTCGGGGCCGCCGAGGAAGTAGAAGTGCAGGGCGTGGTCCTCGGTCATGAAGGCCGAGTAGACCAGCTCCCGGATCTTCTTCGCCGGCGACGGCGGGTCAACTCGGTACAGGGCGTCGAGTGCCTTGGTGGCGGCCATGTGGTGCGCCGTGGGGCACACCCCGCAGATGCGCGAGGTGATCTGCGGCATGTCCTCGGCCGGGCGCCCCTCGGCGAACTTCTCGAAGCCGCGCAGCTCCGGGACCTGGAAGAAGGCGCGGTCCACCTCCCCCGCCTCGTCGAGGAAGATGTCGATCTTCCCGTGCCCCTCCAGGCGGGTGATGGGATCGACGGTGATGCGGCGGCGGGCGTAGGCGGCCTTGGCCCCCTCGGAGCCCTTGTGCCATGCCTCCTGGGTGGTCATATCTTGGGACATGTGATGTGGGCTCCTCACGCCTCGACGGTTGTCATCTTGCGCCGGTGCAGCAGCGAGCCGGCCAAGCCGTAGCGGTAGAAGGTGCCGATGGGGTCGGGGATGCCGTCCAGCGCGGTGGCGATGGCGTCCTCCTCCAGCGCTACCAGCATCGAGGCGATGGCCGACAGGTACTTCCCGCCCTGGTCGCGCACCTTGCTGGTGGGGCCGAAGCACCCGGTGCAGGGCATGTTCCCCCGGATGCACAGCTGCCCGCACCCGGCGCGGGTGGCCGGCCCCATGCACAGCAGCCCCTGGGCCAGCAGGCAGGTTTCCTCGTCGATGAGCACCTCGTGGGGTCGCCGGAAACGCTCGATAGTCAGATCCTCCGGCTTGGTGTCCAGACGGGGGCACTCCTCACACAGCGCTGTGTCTGGGGCGAGCACCGTCCCTGCCGGCGGCAGGTCGCCGCTCAGCAGCGTCTGCACCGCCCCGGCGATGATGTTGGGCGTGGGGGCGCAGCCGGGGATGTAGTAGTCCACCGAAGTGACCTGGTCCAGGGCCCGCACCGTGTCGTAGAAGCCGGGCAGGGTCACCCTGTCGCCGTCGTAGGCCACGCTGATCTGGGGCAGCACGCCCTCCGGGTTCACGGTGGACGGGTTCTTGAGGTAGACCGCCTCGAAGATGGAATCCCGGTCCCACAGGTTGGCCAGGCCGGGGATGCCGCCCAGGTGGGCGCAGGAGCCGAAGGCCACCAGCACCTTCGCCTTGCGGCGCAGCAGGTGGGCCATCTCCTCCTGCTCGGTGGTGCGGATGGCGCCGTTCACGAAGGCGGCGAGGATCGAGCCGTCCTCCATGGCCTCGACGTCGGACTTCTTGAAGTCCAGGGCCACCGGCCAGAAGACGATGTCCACCGCGGCCACCACGTCGAGGATCTTCTCGGCCAGATCGACCACCGCCTCCTCGCAGCCACCGCAGGAGGAGCACCAGTAGAAGGCGACCTTGGGCTTGTCGCTCATGCCGTCACCTCCTCCAGGTCGGCGAGTCTCGGGGAAGCCCTCGGCGGGGATCGCGAACTCCAGGGGCCCGAGCGCCTTCAACTTCGCCACCATGTCGTTCATGACGTCGCGCAGCTTGTCGGCCTCGGCCGCCGAGATCCACTCGAGGCGGATGCGCTCCTCCTCGATCCCCAGGCCGGCGAGCACCCGCTGCAGCAGCCGGAAGCGGCGCAGCGCCTTGTGGTTGCCCGCCTGGTAATGGCAGTCGCCGAAGTGACAGCCGCCGATGAGCACCCCGTCGGCGCCCTGGGCAAAGGCCTCCATGACGAACTGGGGGTCGACCCGCCCCGAGCACATCACCCGGATGACCCGCGCGTTCGGCGCGTACTTCATGCGGGAGGTGCCGGCCAGGTCGGCCGCCAGGTAGGTGCACCAGTTGCAGAAGAAGGCCACGATCCGCGGCTCCCAGCCGTCGGTGGCGCTCCGGTGCGAGTTCTCGGTCGGTTCAGGCATCGGCCAGCACCCCCAGGATCTCCTCGTAGATCTCCTCGTCCTCGAACAGGTTCTGTCGGATGGATCCGGACGGGCAGGCGGCCACGCAGGTGCCGCAGCCCTTGCACAGCACCGGGTTGATCTGGGCCTTGCCGTCCACCCGGGTGATGGCGGTGTAGGGGCAGAGCGGGATGCAGGTCTTGCACCCCGAGCACTCCTCGGTCACCACGTAGGCGGTGTTCGGCTCCATCTCCACGAAGCCCTTGTCGACCAGGGCGAGCGCCTCAGCGGCGGCGGCCCCAGCCTGGGCCACCGTGTCCGGGATGTCCTTGGGGCCCTGGCAGGCGCCGGCCAGGAAGATCCCGTCGGTGAAGGTGCTCACCGGCGCCAGCTTCGGGTGGCGCTCCATGAAGAAGCCGCCGCCGGCGCAGGTGATGTTGAAGGTGCGGCGGACCTCCTCGGCGTCGGCCTGCGGCTCGAGGCCGGTGGCCAGCACCACCATGTCCACCGGGATCTTGCGCACCCGGCCGAGCAGGGTGTCCTCGGCCTGGAGGATCACTCGCCCGGTGTTGCCGGCCTCCGGGTACACATCGGCGACCTTGCCGCGGATGAAGTGGACCCCTTCCTCGGCAACCCGGTTGTAGAACTCCTCCATGCCCTTGCCGGGGGCGCGGATGTCGATGTAGAAGTTGTAGATCTCCGCCCCGGTCTTCTCTTTGACCAGGTGAGCGAGTTTCAGCGAGTACATGCAGCAGACCCGGGAGCAGTACACGTTGGTGTTGACGTCGCGGCTCCCGATGCAGTGGAGGATCCCCACCGTCTCGGGGGTGCGCCCGTCGCGCAGGGTCACGTGGCCCTCGGTAGGTCCGGAGGCGTTGACCAGCCGCTCCAGTTCCATGGCGGTGTAGACGTTGTCGTACACCCCGTACCCGTAGGAGGGGACTCGCTTGGGATCGAAGGTCTTGAAGCCGGTAGCGAGGACGACCGCCCCTACCTCGACGGTGTCGAACGTCTCGGTCTGGGTGAAGTCGATGGCGTTGCGGTCGGCGCATACCTCGACGCAGGTCTTCTTGCAGCGCCCCGTACGGAACTCGATGCAGGCGTCCTGGTCGATGACCACCACCTGCGGCACCGCCTGGGGGAAGGAGATGTAGATCGGCTTGCGCATGTTCAGGCCCAGGTTGAACTCGTCGGGGGTCTTCCCCCGCCGGAACACGCACGCCTCGATGCACTCCAGGCACCCCACACAGGCGTCCTCCACGATGAAGCGCGGCTTGTGGCGCACGGTCACCGTGAAGTTGCCCACGTAGCCGTCCACCCGATCTACCTCGGCCATGGTCCACAAGGTGATGTTGGGATTGGCGCGCACCTCGGTCATCTTCGGGGTGAGAATGCAGGCGGCGCAGTCCAGGGTGGGGAAGGTCTTGTCGAACTGGGCCATGTGCCCGCCGATGGAGGGCTCCCGCTCCACCAGGTAGACCTTCTTGCCGGCGTTGGCCAGGGTGAGGGCGGCGTGGATACCGGCGATGCCCCCGCCCACCACCATGACCGCCGGGTTGATGGCCACCCGCGACCGCTCGAGCGGCTTGTGGAAGCGGACCCGGTGCACGGCGGCCCGGATGAGATCCCTGGCCTTGGCGGTCGCCTCGGCGACGTCGGTGTGCACCCACGAGTCGTGCTCGCGGATGTTGACCATCTGGAAGTAGTACGGGTTGATGCCCCCCTCGGCCGTCGCCCGGCGGAAGGTGGCCTCGTGCAGACTGGGGGAACAGGAGGCAACCACCACCCGCTCCAGGCCGTTGGCCCGGATGTCCTCCTTGATCAGCTCCTGGCCGGGATCGGAGCACATGTACTTGTAGGACTTGGCCACAGCAACCCCGGGGAGGCCCGCCGCGTACTGGGTCACGCCCTCGACGTCGACCGTGGCCGCGATATTGGTGCCGCAGTGGCAAACGTACACGCCGATCCTGGGCTGGCCGTTGCCGTCTGTCCCCGCGCGCTTCATGTGTCACTCCTCTGTGTCCGGCCCATGGCCTCCTCCACCAACTCAACGATATCTCGCACCGCGAGTGCCCCCTCCAGACCGGTGGTCTTCAAGGCGTCCTGGAACATGACCAGGTCTTTGGGGCAGGCCACCACCAGCGTAACAACCCCGGTGAGGGCCGCCGCCTCCCGCACCCGGCTCTCCGCCGGGCGCTCCCCGCCGGCGGCGGCGTCCTCCATCCAGATCCGCCCGCCCCCGGCACCGCAGCAGTACGCCCGAGAGCGATTGCGGGGCATTTCGGTCACCGGCAGGCCGAGCGCCGCCAGCACCCGGCGCGGTGGCTCGTAGATCCCACCGTAACGGCCCAGATAGCAGGGATCGTGGTAGGTGACTGCGCCTCCGCCATTGGGGGAGACGGACAGGCGGCCCGAGGAGATCAGGTCCTCGATGACCTCCGTGTAGTGCCGCACCTCCCCGTCGAGCCCGTACTCGTGTTTCAGGGCCTGATAGGTATGGGGATCGGTGGTGACGATCGTACGGTGCTGCGAGGAGCCCAGCGCAGCCAGGTTCCGCTCCCGCAGCATCTCGAAGAGGCCCTCCTCGCCCAGACGGCGAACGTCGTTGCCGGCATTCTGCTCGCCCTCGTGGAGGATCCCGAAGTCGAGGCCGGCCCGGTGGAAGACCCGGGCGGTGGCCCGGGTGACCTCCTGGACCCGGGGATCGAACGACGCGTAGTCGCCGACGAACCAGAGGTACTCCACCGGCTCTTTGCGGGCGTCCTTGACCTCGAACCCCAGCTCCCTGACCCACTTCGCCCGGTTCCGGGGAGACTGGCCGAAGGAGTTCCCATACCTGGTCAGGCCCATCAGCATGTCCTGCACGCCGGACCCCACCTCGCCCTGGGACATGAGGTAGCGCCGCATCTCGACGATGAGCGGGATGTGCTCGTTGAACACCGGGCAGCGCTGCATGCAGGCCTGGCAAGTGGTGCAGGCCCAGATGGCCTCAGCGCCGACGGCGTCGATGATGCGGTGTTCGCCGTCCCGGCTGGCCGCCGCCGCCAGGAGCATGAGCTTGACCTCGTGGATCAGGTCCTTCGGCGACAGCACCTGCCCGCTGGCGAACGCGGGGCAGGCCCGGTCGCAGCGGCCGCACTCGGCGCAGGCGAGGCCGTTGTACAGCTCCCGCCAGGTGAACTGCTCCAGACTCCCCGCCCCCTCGGAGGGGGGCGGCACAGCCCCCGGCTGCAGTGAGGCGGCGAACACGCTGAAGGGGGAGGCGAGCAGGTGGAGGTGCTTGGAGTACAGCAGGTAGGCGAGGAACCACAGTACCGCCACCATGTGGACCCACCACATGGCCAGGAACAGCGACTCGGCCGCCGATTGCGACAGGCTGCCCAGCCAGCTCCCCACCAGGCCGCCCACCGGGCTCCACGCCGCCGGGCCCTCTTCGGCGGCGGCCTTGGCCCCCTGACCCACCAGGAAGGTCACCAGGAGGAGAGAGATCAGGATGAGGATGATCGAGGCGTCGCGCGATCGCTCCAGCCGCGGCGGGGTGAAGAAGTAACGGCGGATCGCCGCCCCGGCGAGCGCCACCATGGCGGCCACGGTGAGCAGCTCCATGGGGAACGACATCCAGGCGACCTCGTCGGCAAAGGGGATCGGCAGGAACGGGAAGAGGCCCCGGAGCAGGTTCCAGGCGAAACTGGTGGCGTAGAACAGGAAGGCCCAGAAGATGACCAGGTGGGCCAGGCCGATCCCCGGGTTGTCGAACATGCGGCGCTGCCCGGCCACGTTGACCACCACGCTCCACAGGCGGCGCGGCAGCCGGTCCCAACGCGGCTCGGAGCGGCCCCGGGCCAGCGCGGCCACCAGCCGGTAGGCGCGCCAGGCGAAGAGGGTGACGGCGGCCAGCGTGAGCACCCACAGGAAGACGTACGCGGGGACGCCCAGCAGGGTCGACGCGGTCGGATCGGGCATGGAGGCTTACCCCTTCCGCTGCTTCACGGCCTCGGCCAGCGCTTCCAGGAAGTCGGTGGCGTTGTCGACGATCCCGTAGTGGGAAACCGAGAAGATCGGCGCACCCGGGTCGGTGTTCACCGCGATGATCAGCTCGGAGCCCTTCATGCCCTCCACGTGCTCGGGGGCCCCGCTGACGCCAGCGGCCACGTAGAGCCGCGGTTTCACGGTCGCCCCCGACTTGCCCACCTGGCGCGCCAGCGGGAGCCAGCCCTGGTCGATGACCGGGCGCGATCCGCACACCGCCCCGCCGAGCGCGGCGGCGAGGTCCTCGGCGACCTCCAGGTTGGCCTCGTTCTCGATCCCTCGCCCGACCGCGATGAGCACATCCTGCTGCGTGATATCCACATCGCCTGCCTCGGGCTCCTCGTACTCGAGCAAGCGCAGGCGCGGCCCCTCGGCGAGTTCGACGGCAACCTCCTCGACGGCCGGGGCCGCATCGCTGCGGCCCGCCTCAGGAGACCTGGCCCCGGGCAGCACGGCCACTACCATCGGCCCGCTCCCTCCGGCCACGCTCACCGCCATCTTCCCGCCGTAGAGGATGCTCTGGAACTGCACCACCCCGCCGGCCACCGTCGCGTCGCGGCAGAAGTTCACCAGAGGCACACCCAGGCGCCCGGGCAGCAGCCCGAGCAGATCCCAGCTGACGTTGGTGATGGGCACCAGGATGAGCGCCGGGGCGCGTTGGGCGGCCAGCGCCGCCAGTGCCCGGCTGGCCTGCTCCCCGGTGGCGTCGGCGAGGGCCGGATGGTCTACGTAGAGGACGGCATCGGCCTTGCCCAGCGACGCCGCCGAGCCCTGCACCCCATGGCCGAGCAGCACCGCCTCGAGTCGCACCCCCAGCGAGTCGGCCAGGTCGCGCCCCAGGGCCAGCAGCTCGTAGGTGGCATCCGAGATGCTCCCTCTCCAGTGCTCCGCCGTTATCCAGACGTTGCCTGTCATTGGCATCTCCTCAGAGCAATCCCCGGGCGGCCAGGACCTCGGCCACCTTCTCAGCCACATCCCGAACCGATCCCTCCAGCATCTCGGCGTGGCCGGTCTCCTCCGGCTTGGCCATGGAAGTGACCTCTAGCGGGTTGACGGCGGTACCACTCGCCGCCGCCACGACCTCGACGCCCCCGGCGGCTATGGCTGCCCGCACCTTGGCGACAGGGACGTAGCGGGGAGGCTTCTCACAGCCCTGAACGCCGAGGAAGGCCGGGAAAGCGATCTCAAAACGCCCCATCACTCCCCCCGAGTACTCCTTGGACACCACCGCCGTCCCGGCCCCCGGGTCGACCGAGATGCGGCTCACCAAGCCCAGGTATGGGAGGTCGAGGGCCTCGGCGAGCAGAGGCGCCAAGAAGCCGTCGAGGTCGTCGATGGCCTGGCAGCCGCTGAGGATCAGATCTACCGGGAGCACGCCATCGAGGCCGGACAGGGTGGCGGCCAGCGCCGCCGCTGTGGCGCGGGTGCCGGCGGCCTCAGCGATGCCCGACACCCTTATAGCCCGGTCGGCCCCCTTGGCAAGGGCCGTGTGCAGGACATCGTCGATCTCGGGGGCCTCCGGCGCCACCACCGTCACCGTCGCCTGCAGGCGGTCCTTGAGGAGCAGAGCCTGCTCCAGGGCGTAGTCGTCACGCTCGTTGACGATGAAGCGGAGGTACTCCCGGTCCAGCGACTTGCCGTCGGCGGCCACCTCCAACTCCTCCACGATGTCGGGCACCATCTTCATCAGTACCAGGATCTTCATGGCGCCAGCCGTCCTCCTCGTGTAGCGCTGCCCGGCGCCGGCCCCTCATTCGGCCAGCGCCTCGGCGACCAGTTCCATCACATCCCTGACCACCATGCGGTCGTCGCATCCGAGCACCTTCAGCGAGTCCTCGAAACGCGGGACCTCGTACGGGCAGGACACGGCCAGCACGTCGGCCCCGGTCGCCGCGGCCTCCTCCACCCGCCGGTCGGAGAGGCGTGGATGGCCCTTCGCCTTGTAGAAGGTGTCGAGCCACATCCCCCCGCCGCCCCCGCCGCAGCAGATGGTGTTGTCCCGATTGTGGGTCATCTCCACCAGGCTCACCCCGGGCAGGGCCTCGAGGATGCGCCGCGGCTGGTCGTGCATGTGGTTGTGCCGCCCGAGCACACAGGAGTCGTGATAGGTGACCCGGTACCCGAGCTCCCGGGTGAGCCGCGGCTTGAGGTCGTCCAGCCGGGCCGCCACGAAGGGCGTGGTGTGCTCCACGGGCCGGCGGAACCCGAGCATGGGGTACACATAGGAGAATGCGTCGAAGGCGTGCGGATCCGAGGTGAGCAGCCGGGCAAACTCGTACTTGCCGAAGGTGGCCAGGTTCTGCTCACGCAGGGTGTCGAACAAGCCCGTCTCTCCCACCAGCCGGGCGCACTCCCCGGCGCACTTCTCCTCGTTGCCGAGGATGGCGAAGTCCACCCCCAGGGCGCCGAGCACCCGGGCCGTCGCCCGGGCGTTGTCCTGGCCGCGCGGGTAATACGCCGCATAGCACTCGACGATCCACAGCACGTCGACCGGACGCCCCAGGTCCCGCAGCAGCGGCACCGGAACGGGGGCGCTCTCCACCCAGGCCGCCCGCTTGCGCGGCGACTCTCCCATCGGGTTGCCGTAGCGCAGGGTGTTGGAGAGGGCGCTCTGCAGCTCCGCCGGCACCTGGGGAAGCCGGAGCAGCACCTGCTCCTTGACCAAGGGCAGGAGCACATCGGTGAGGCGCAGGCCGCGTGGGCACTTGGCCCAGCAGTCGTAGCAGGTGACACAGCTGAGCAGGTCGTCGCTGGCGATGACCTCCTCGATGAAGCCCTCACGCAGCATGCCGATGAGGCGGCGCGGCGTGTTGCGCATCACATCCCCGTACGGGCATGTCCCGGCACAGGTGCCGCACTGGATACAGCTCAGCAACTGCCTTCCCGCCGGTGAAGCCAGGAGCCCTGCCAAGGTTGGAGCCGGAGCCTCCATCACGGTCGCCTGGGCCATCAGCTGCCTCCTCCTGTCGTCACACCGGTCTGTCGGCGCCGCCTGATAGGCAGGGCCGCTCGTCGCCTTCTCCCCCGACCGACGCTTCGAACCCAGGTGCATGTAGCACTGCCGGTCGGTCATCGTCCGCAGCAGGCATTCATCCCGGAAGAACAACCCGCACCTGAAACAGACATCTCTGCCGGGCCGCATCGGCGTGGAGAGGGACAGGGAGAGGCGGTCGAGCCCGCCCGAGATGTCTCGCATCAGACGTGGGGTCACCTCGGCGAGCAGCCGCAGCAGTGCCGCGTTGCTACGGGCATCGAACTCGTCGAGCAGGGCCCGGCCTGCTCCGGTCACCGATACCTCGGTCGTCCGCCGATCCCCCTTGGCTTCCGCCCGCTGGAGGAACCCCGCCCTCACCAGGCGGTCCACCGCCTTGCTGGCCGCGGCATTGCTGATGCCGAGGAAGGTGGCCACGTCACCGACGGTGAGCGGATCCTGGCGGGCTACCAGGCGCAGCAACCTCAGTTGGGTGAAGGTGAGGCGGTCGCCTACCAGGCCCTGCAGTTCGGCGGCGAGAAGATCCGAGGAGGTGGAGGTGAAGATGGTGGCGCTGGCCAGCAGATCGTTGATGGCCTCAAGTGTCTCGGCACGCCGTGCCACGCCACCCTGCCCTTCAGAGCCGATCGCACTCGGCAACCCCGTTGATATTAAACCGGGTTGATCAATGCCGCAAAGCAAGCACCCGACGGCCGGCCGGGTAGGCCCGCTACCTCCCCAGGACCGACTCGAGGGCACCCACGAGGTCCGGGAAGGCGAAACGGAACCCGTCGCCCTCCAGGCGCTCCGGGTACACCGCCTGGCTGTCGAAGAGGGTGGCGTCGGCCAGGCCCCGGCCGAGCAGGGCGCGGGGCACCAGGCGCGGTATGGGCAGCCACACCGGGCGGCCCAGGGCCCGCCCCACCGCCTTCATGAAGCGCTTGTTGTCGGCCGGGTCGGGCGCCGTCAGGTTCACCGGGCCGGCCAGGTCGGACGAGAGCAGGTGGAGGATCGCCCGCACCTCGTCCTCCAGGGTGATCCAGGACCACACCTGAGAGCCGTCGCCCAGCCACCCGCCCAGGCCCCACCGGTACGGGCTCAGCCAGCGCGGCCCCAGCGGCGCCAGCACCCGCCCCAGGGCCCCACCCTCCCGGGAGAGCACCAGGCCGCTGCGCAGGCATGCCACTCGAACCCCGGCCTCGGCCGCCGGGGCGGTCGCCGCCTCCCAGTCGCGGCACACCCCGGCGAAGAAACCCTCGCCGGGCACGCTCGCCTCGGTGAGCCGCTCCCCCGGCCGGTTCCCGTAGATGCCCACTGCCGAGGCGTTGAGCAGCACCCGGGGAGGGTTGTGCAACCCGGCCACGGTCTCGGCCAGGAGCCTCGTCGGCACCACCCGGCTGTCGCCGATGAGCCGCTTCTCGGCCTCGTCCCAGCGCCGCTCGCCGATGCTGCGCCCTCCCAGGTTCACCACAGCATCCGCGCCTTCCAGGGCGGCGGGCTCGAGGCGGCGGGCCCCGGGGTCCCAGGGGATCCCCCCGGGGGCGGCCGCACCGGGGCGGACCAGTCGGTCCACCACGTGCCCGGCGTCCTCCAGGGCCGCCCGCAGCGCCGAGCCGATGAGCCCGCTGGAGCCGGCGACCACTACCCGCACGTGCGCCTCCCGTCTGCCCCCGAGGCTAGGCCGCTGTGCCGGCCGTACACCCGGCCCAGCGCCTCCGCCACCCGCCTCCTCCACTCCTCCGTCATCGCCCCCAGCGGGTCGGCGGCGTTGCTCCAGTCGGCCGGGTGGAGAGGCTCGCAGACGGCCACGTGGATGGGCCGGCGGACTACGCGGGTGGTGCCGCGCCCCAGCGCCTCCTCCGAGCCGGCCACCGCCACCGGCAGCAGGGGCACCGCGGCCCGGCGGGCCAGCCAGGCGGCGCCCCGCTTGGGCTCTCTCTCGCCCCAGGTCCATACCCGCATGCCCTCCGGGTACAACCCCACCGAGCCCCCGGCCTCCAGCTCCGCCAGGGCGAGGCGCAACGCGCCGATCGGAGCGCGGGTCCGGGGCAGCGGGATCGCCCCCAGCCAGAGGGTCAGATTGTCGAAGAAGGCCGAGCGGCCGTAGAGCTCATCGACGGCGAGGTAACGGATGGGCCGGCCGACCGCCAGCGTTACCAAGACCGGGTCCAGATGGGAGAAGTGGTTGGCGGCCACCACCAGCGGGCCGTCGGGCACCCGCTCACCACCCTCGCAGGTCAAGGGGAAGAAGCGGCCGAGCAGGACCCGGCCCACGACCACTACCCCGCGCGAGGCGGTGTATCCCCCCCGGGGGAGTCCGGGGCTAGTGCGCGGTTCCAAGGTCGGCAAAGAGGGCGGCAAAGGCCAGCTCCGGGCGCTGGTTGGCCTCCAGGGCGGCGATGGCGGCCAGGACCCGCCGGGCGGCGGAGACCGCCGCGGTCGGGGTCAGCGCGGTCAGTGTCGAACTGGGAAGGTCGCGGTTGCGCACCGGCGCCCCGAACTGGGCGGCCGCGGCGTCGCGATACCACGAGGCCAGGATCTCCAGGCCGGTGACGTGCAGTACCCCGCTCGCCCGCTTCCGTTCCCGCTCCTGCCGCTCCCTGAGAGCACGCCCCACCGAGCTCTCCTCGTCCGCCTGCTCGCGTTCCTGGCGGTGGCGGTCGTCGAACGCCTCGAGCAGCGGGCCGGCCGCCGCGGCCAGCTCCTCGGCCAGGCGGAAGGCGTCCCCGGGCTGGGCGGTGAGGCGGGAGGGCACCGACAGCCAGGCCCGCCGGAAGGCGGCGACCTCCGGGCGGGTGGCCAGCAGGAGGGCCAGGCCGGGGCGTCCCCCGGAGGCGGCGGCGGCCCGCGCCGCCTGTTCCGGCTCCACCCCCCGCTCGCCCAGGGCGGCGACCACTTCGTCGTCGGTGACCCGGCCGAAGTGCACCGTGCGGCAGCGGCTGGCGACGGTCAGCGGCAGGTCGTCCTCGGCCTCCGCCACGAGGATGAAGACCGTGGTCGGGGTCGGCTCCTCGAGGGACTTGAGCAGGGCGCTGGCCGCCTCCTCGGTCATCAGGCCGGCTTCCTCGAACAGGAACACCTTGCGCCCGCCCTCGACCGGAGCGAGCACCGCCCGGGCCACGGTCGCCCGGGCCTGGTCCACGGTGAGGGAGGTGCTCCCGTCCGGCTCGACGAGCGTGAGGTCCGGGTGGAGCCCGGCCACCACCCGGCGCCGGCACCCCTCGTCCTCCTCCCCGCCGAGCAGCAGGGCGGCGAAGCGGCGGGCGACGGTGGCCTTGCCCACGCTGGCCGGCCCCACGAACAGGTACGCCTGGGCCGGCGCCGACGCCTCCCCCTCGAGCAGGCGGAGCAGGGGGCGATGCCCGATGACCCCGGCGAAGGCGCTCACCACCGCCGCAACACCTCGCCCTCGGCCGCCTCCACCACGGCTTCCAGCCCGGCCCCGGCGTCCACGACCACGAAGCGGTCCGGCTCCTGGGCGGCGAGCAGGTCGTAGGCCCGGGCCACGCCCATCTGAAGGGCGAGGCCGGCCTCGCTGATCCGGTTGGCCTCTTCCTCCCGGGCGAGGCCGCGGGCCGGGTCGAGGCGCAGCAGCACCACCGTCTCCGGCCAGACACCGCCCAGCCCGGCCTCGTTCACCCGCCGCACCACCTCGACGCCCAGGCCCGCGGGCCCCACCCTGGTAGGCCAGCGACGAGTAGACGCTGCGGTCGCTCACCACCCCCCGCCCGGCCGCCAGGGCCGGGCCCACCACCTCGCTCGCCAGCTGCGACCGGGCGGCGGCGAAGAGCAGGGCCTCGGCCCAGTCGCTCACCACCTTGCCCAGGCCGAGCAGGATCTCCCGGATGGCCTCCCCCGTCGGGGTGCCGCCCGGCTCCCGTACCGAGACCACGTCGAAGCCGCGGGCGCGCAGGCGATCCGCCACCCGGGCGGCCACCGTGGTCTTGCCCGCCCCGTCCACCCCCTCGAAGGCGACATAGCGGCGGGTCACGACTGCTCGCCTTCGGCGTCGTCGTTCGGCACCACGTTGATCTCCTCGGTGAGCTGCTCGCCGACCGCCGATCGCCGGTAGCTCCGGAAGGCGCGGGTCACCGCCTCCATGTCCGCCAGGCGGTCGGCGTGACCGAGCTGCACCAGCAGGCGGCGCAGCCGCCAGAGGGTGGCCAGCCCGGCGAAGAAGATGGTCAGGCCCCCCAGCAGGAGCACCACCCGCGACCCCTCGGACAGCATCCCGGGGATCACGCCGTCGAACAGCTTGGAGAAGGGCAAGGCCACAGTCATCGAGAGGAGCAGGCCGATGCGCATGAGGCTGAACAGGGCGGCAAAGGCCCGGCCCCGCACCTCGTCCACCACCTGCTCGTGGAGGTGGGAGAAGCCGAGGACGTAGGCGGCACCCGTGCCGAACCCCATGACCGCCATCCAGCCGATGCCGCCGAAGAGGGTCTTCACCAGGCTGCCGGCCGCCAGGCCCGCCCCCGTCACCAGCAGCGCCAGGGAGAAGACCACGTCCTTGTGGATGATGCGCTGTCCGAAGACGGTCACCAGCACGATCCCCAGGGCGGTGCCCAGGCCGAAGGAGGTGAGCAGGGCCGGGAACCCCGCGCCCCCGGCCAGCAGGACGTCGGTGGCGAAGGGCTTGCCGAGCACGGTGATGATGCCCCCGCCGGCCAGGGCCACTCCCATGGCCGCCACCACCAGGCGGATCCGCCGGTGGTTGACCACGAACATCACCCCGTCACGCAGGTCGCGCAGCGGCGCCATCAGGTTCAGGCGCCCCGTGCGCCGCCGCGCCTCGGGGAGCCGACGGCCGGCCATGGGGATGGTCCAGAGGATGGCCGCCGAGGCGAGGAAGGTCCCGGCGTCCGCCATGAAGGCCAGGCCCTCGGCCGTGCCCGGAAGCAGGCCGCCCAGCGTCACCTTGGGGCTGATCGGGGCCAGGATCATGAAGAACGCCGCCCCCACGGGGAAGGTCCCGTAGGCGGCGCTCAGCGAAAGGCTGTTGGCCTTCACCAGCTCGTTGCGGTTCACCAGGTTGGGGACGCTCGACTCGCGGGCCGGCTGGAAGACCAGGGTCAGGCCCTCCATGGCCAGGCTGACCAGCACCAGGAACAGGATGCTGCGGGCGAACACCAGCGAGAAGACCAGGACCGCCCGCCCCACCTCACACGCCACCATGGCGTACTTGCGGTTGACCCGGTCGGCGATGACCCCGCCCACCGGGGCGAAGAAGAGCCCGGGGAGGATGCGGGACACCAGGGCGAGCACCATGCCGCTGCCCCCGGCCAGGTTGTCGGCCAGGGAGAGGGTGGCGAGGATGGCCACCCAGTCGCCGGCGCTGCTGATCAGGCCGGCCCTCCACAGGCGAGCGAAGGGCCCCGAACGCATCAGGGTCCAGGTGCTGCGGGGCGGCGCCTCGATCACGGCGAGAGCGTATCAGAGGGGCTGTGTCGCCCTTCCGATCGGCGGTCACTCGGCCGCCGGGCCTCGTTTCGCGGGCGGGCAGGGCTTGACCTCTTTGCCTTCGGCGACCAGGCGCTCCCGCCGGGCCGCCAGCAGGGCGCTGGCCCGTTCCAGCGTGATGTGCTCCACCGAGTCCTCCCGGCGCAGCGAGGCGTTCACCGAGCCGTCGGTCACGTAGGGCCCGAAGCGCCCCTCCCTCACCTCCACGCTGCAGCCCGTGGCCGGGTCGGCCCCGAGGGAGCGCAGCGGCCCGGCCGCCTCCCGGGCCGAGCGTCGCCGGGTCTTGGGGGCGGCGAAGCGGCGCCGGGCCTCCTCGAGGGTGACGGTGAACAGCTCCTCCGGGGAGTCCAGGTTGCGGGTTTCCTTGCCCCGCTCCAGGTAGGGCCCGTACTTGCCGTTGCGGGCGAAGACCTCCTCGCCGGTGTCCGGGTCGGTGCCCAGGAGGCGCGGCAGGGACAGCAGCCGGAGGGCTTGCTCCAGCGTGACCGTCTCCGGAGTCATGGAGGTGAACAGCGAGGAGCTCTTCGGCTTGCCCGCCACGTCCTCGGCCCGCCCCAGCTGCACGTACGGGCCGAAGCGGCCGAGGCGGGCGATCACCTCCAGCCCGGTCTCCGGGTCGGTGCCGACCACCCGTTCGTCGTTGGGCCTCTCGAGCAGGGCGGCCACCCTGTCCGGGGTCAGTTCGTCGGGGGCCAGGTCGTCCGGGATGCTCACCGAGGTCCCGTCCACCTGCAGGTAGGGGCCGTAGCGGCCCACCCTGACCACCAGGGCATCCTCGCCCTCACCCAGCGGAACGGCGTTGATCTCCCGCGGGTCGCCCTCGGCCAGGCTGCTGGCCACCAGATCCACCAGGCCCCGATGCCCGTCGCCGAAGTAGAAGTCGCTCAGGTAGGGAAGGGGCTCCTGCTCCCCGTTGGAGATGCGGTCGAGGTCGTCCTCCATCCGGGCGGTGAAGGCATAGTCGACCAGGTCGGCGAACCAGCTCTCGAGCAGGCGCACCGTGGCGAAGGCGGTGAAGGTGGGCACGAGGGCCGTGCCCTTCTTCCACACGTACCCGCGCTCCTGGATGGTGGCGATGATGGAGGCGTAGGTGGAGGGGCGCCCGATTCCCAGCTCCTCGAGCCGGCGCACCAACGAGGCTTCGGTGTAGCGGGGCGGTGGCTTGGTCTCGTGGCCCTTGGCCTCCAGCGTCTCGGCGTCGAGGGGGTCCCCCTCGGCCAGCGGGGGCAGCCGTCGCTCCTGGTCCTCGAGTTCGGCGTCGGGGTCGTCGGAGCCCTCGACGTAGGCCCGCAGGAACCCGGGGAACGAGATGATCTTGCCGGCGGCGGCGAACTCGGCATCGGCCCCCGAGGCGGCCAGGGCCCCGAGGCGCACCTGGACGCTCTCCCCGACGGCGTCGGCCATCTGCGAGGCCACCGTCCGCTTCCAGATCAGGTCGTAGAGGCGGGCCTCGTCGGCGGGAACCTGGTCCGCCACCTCCTCGGGATCGCGGAAGGCCTCCCCGGCCGGCCGGATGGCCTCGTGGGCCTCCTGGGCGTTCTTCACCTGGCTGCGGTACACCCGCGGGCGGTCGGGCAGGTAGTCAGCGCCGTACCGCGGCGCCGATCACCGTCCGGGCCGCCGCCACCGCCGCAGTCGGCGAGGGCGGTGGAGTCGGTGCGCATGTAGGTGATGTACCCGCTCTCGTAGAGGTGCTGGGCCACCCGCATGGTGCGCTGGGCGGAGAAGCGCAGCTGCCGGCCCGCCTCCTGCTGCAGGGTGGCGGTGCGGAAGGGCGGGTAAGGGGAGCGCCGGTAGGGCTTGCGCTCCACCGACGCGGACGACGAAGGCCGCCCCCGCCAGATCGGCGACCAGCGCCTCCGCCGCCGCCCGGTCGAGGACCAGCGCGTTGCCGTTGCGCGGGCGGCCGGCCGCGTCGAAGTCCTTCCCCGAGGCCACCCGCTGCCCGTTCGAGCGCGGCGAGCGCCGCACCGAACCGGCCCGTCTCGGCAGAGCGAGTGGCGAAGATCCCCTCCACGTCCCAGAACGACGCGGAGCGGAAGCGCATCCGCTCCCGCTCCCGCTCCACCACGATGCGGATGGCCGGGCTCTGCACCCGCCCTGCCGAGAGGCCGGGGCGCACCATCTTCCACAGCACCGGCGACACCTCGTAGCCGAAGAGGCGATCGAGGATGCGGCGGGTCTCCTGGGCGTCGACCAGCAGCCGGTCGAGGTCGCGCGGCTGGGCCAGCGACTGGCGGATGGCGCCGGCGGTGATCTCGTGGAAGACCAGGCGCCGCACCGGCACCCGGGGCTGCAGCACCTCGAGCAGATGCCAGGCGATCGACTCCCCCTCGCGGTCCTCGTCGGTGGCCAGGTAGAGCTCGTCCGCCTCCTTGAGCAGGCGGCGCAGCTTGGCGATCTGCGCCTGCTTGGCCTTCGTGGACGACGTAGAGGGGCTTGAAGCCGTGGTGGACGTCCACGCCGAGCCGGGCCCAGTCCTCGCCCTTCAGCTCCGCGGGGACCTCCGTGGCGTCGCTGGGCAGGTCGCGCACGTGCCCGATCGACGGACTCGACCACGAAGCCGCGCCCGAGGAACCCGGCGATGGTGCGGGCCTTGGCCGGCGATTCGACGATGACCAGCTTGGAGGGCATTGGGACCTCAGCCGGCGGCAGTGGACCACCGGCGGATGGGGGGAACGGCCAGAGGATGACCCAACCGCCCGCCCTATGTCAAGACGCTCGCCCGGCCGCGGTGCCCCTCCACCGCGGCGGCGAGGCCCTCGGCGAGGCGCCCGGCCACCGCCTCCCAGGTGTACTCGGCGAGAACACGGTCCCGGCCCTTCCGGCCCATCTCCCGGGCACGGGCCGGGTCGTCGAGGAGCAGGCGGATGCCCTCGTCCAGCGCCTCCTCGTCCGCCACGATGAAGCCGGTCTCACCGGGGATCACCGTCTCCGGCGAGCCCCCGGAGTCGCCCGCCAGCACGGGCAGCCCGGCCGCCGCCGCCTCCAGGAAGACCAGGCCGAGGCCCTCGACCTCGAGGCCGAACCAGCGCGAGCGGCAGGGCATGGCGAACAGCGTCATCTCCCGGTACAGCCCGGGCAGGCGCTCCCAGGGCACCGCCACCTCGAGGCGGGTGGGCACCCCCAGCCGGGCGGCCAGGCGCGCGCAGGTCCTCCTCATCGCGCCCCTTGCCCACCAGGAGCACGCTCAAGTCCCGGCCCTCGGCCCGCAGGCGGGCGACGGCTTGCAGCACCCGGCGCTGCCCTTTGCGGGGGACGAAGCGGCTCACGCAGCCCACCACCGGTGAGGCCGGCGGCTCGCCGGGGGTGAAGGCGGCCTCCACCCCGGCCCCCAGGTAACGCACCGGCCGGCCGGCCAGGCGCTCCACCCGGCCGCAGGTGAATCGGCTCACACCGAACACCACGTCGGCTCGGCGCAGGGGGCGGCGCAGCACCTGGCGCGCCACCGGGATGGCGGCGGGGATGGTGACCTCCGCCCCGTGGCAGATCACCGCGTAGGGGACGCCGGTGGCTTTGCGCAGGGCGGGCCCCGCCAGCGCCAGGGGGTGGGGCGCCCCGAACAGCAGCACGTCGGGGGCAAAGGCCGCCGATCTGCTCCTCCAGCCAGCCGCCGCACCGGGCGGGTGGGCCACAGGAAAGTCCGCTCGTGCCGCACGACGCGGGGGTCGTCGCCCTCGTCGGCCGGGGCCGCCACCCGGACTTCCCCGCCGAAGGCGGCCACCAGGTTGCCCAGGTACTGCTGGATGCCGCCCGGCTTGGGCGGGTAGTCGTTGGTGATCAACAGCACGCGCACCGGGGTCACGCTCCCCCGAGGTTGTAGTCGACGACCGCCGTGCCCCGCTCACCCACCCGCAGATGGGTGACCGAGGCGTTGACCGGCCCGTCGAACAGCACGCGGGTCGCCGGGCCGAGGCCGATCACCGATCCCACCAGGGCGCGAATGATGCCGCCGTGGGTGAACACCAGCACCCGCTCCCCCGGATGGGCAGCGGCGATCTCCTCGACGGCGCGGCGCAGGCGGGCGGCCGCCCCGGCAACGGTCTCCCCGGTCTTGCCCCGCGGGACGTCCGACCCACCCTCGTGGGTGGCCGCCCACTCGTCGGGGAATCGCTCCTGGATCTCCGCCGTGGTCAGCCCCTCCCAGGCCCCGAAGTCGATCTCGTACAGGTCGGGCCGCACCGTCGGCTCTACCGCCCGGCCGGCGGCGAAGGCGGCGGCGGTCAGCCGGGCCCGCTGCAGATGAGACGTGTAGATGTGGTCCACGGAGTCGTAGCGGTAGGCCAGCTCCGTCCCCTGCTGCAGGCCCCGGGCGCTCAGCGGCCCGTCGGTGACCCCGTGCCACACGTCGTGCCGGTTGGCCTCGCTCTCCCCGTGGCGGGCGAGGCCGACCACCGTGTCGAGCGCACCGGCCGACGGGGCGCCCAGGTGGGTGGCGTCGTTGAGCACCCGCACCCGCCGGGCCGCATCCTCGGCGACGATCACCGTCAGGGCGGTGTTGTGCGGATGCTCCACCGGCCAGGGGCGGCTGCGGGCCCGGAAGCGGAGCAGGCCCGACAAGTAGGCCCCGATCAGCCCTCCGTGGGTGATCACCAGCGCCCGCTGGCCGTCCCGCAGGCGAGCCACCAGCGCCTCCACCGCCGAGTCGACCCGGGCACAGAACCCTCCCCACGACTCCCCGCCCCCTATGGGCAGGTCCTCGCCGGTCATCAGGGCCCGTAACTCGTCGGGGTAGCGGGACATGACCTCGGCCTGGGTGAGCCCTTCCCAGCGGCCCAGGTCGAGCTCCCGGAAGGACGGACCGGGCTCGGCCGAGCAGGCCGGCGGCGGCCGCCGTGGCCATCGTCCGCTCCAGGTCGGAGGCCACCACCAGGTCGAAGGAGTGCCCGGCGAGCCGGGCACCGAGCAGCCTTGCCTGTTCCTCACCCCGGGCGCTCAAGCTCGCGTCACCCTGGCCCTGCCAGACGGACTCGGCGTTGGCGGTGGTCTCCCCGTGGCGGGCCAACCAGATCTCGATCATCGGCGTCGAAGGGTACAGCCTGCCCGCCAGGCCGAATCACCCGTGTCCCCGTGCCTCGACGAGCCGGCGGCGCGCGGCGGGCCGCTACCCGGCCCGCCGTCGGGTGCGCACAGCCACCAGCCCGGCGAGGGCCAGGAACCCGGCGCCGAGCCCCAGAGGGCACCCAGCGGACGCCCTCTTCGAGGGCCAGGGAGGTCTCGAGCAGCTCGAGGCCGGTGACGTCGAGGTACGACTCCCCGCCCCGGTCGGGGTCGTGGTAGCGCCACATGCCCTGCAGCACCACCAGCGGGCCCCTGACCCGGTAGCCTCCCGGCCGGTCGAGGTCGGGGAAGAGCTCGGCCGGGATACGCACCCCGATCCCCAGGTTGGCCCCGGCCAGGCTCCCGTCCGCGAGGAGAGGCGCCTCGGCGTAGGCATCGCCGTTCAGCTGGGTCCACACCGTGCCGTCGTCGCGCCGGCCGAAGTCGCCCACCAGTTCGCCCCAGACCTCCACCTCCATGGTGGTGTAGGCCTCCGGGTCGGCGAGGAGGTCGGCCACGGTGACCCGTTCCGAGTGGAACGGCTCCTGCCGTCTGGGCGGCGGCCGCCGGGGCCAACCCGAGCAGGGCCGAGGCCACGATCGCCAGGATCGGAGAGCAGGCGGCGGGCCGTCATCGTCCTCTCACCCCCGACACCACGAATCCGAACAGGGCGAACACCGCCACGAACTCGAGGCGCCCGAGCCACATCTGCAGGATGTAGGTGACCTCGAGCACGCACCGGCATGTGCGGGCCGTAGATCCCCGCCGACAGCCCCCCGTTGGTCGAGCCGCGGACACCGAATCGAAGAGGGCCTGCTGCAGCGGGTAGCCGTAGGCCATCCCCACCGCGGTGCCCACCGCACAGAGTCCGACGAACAACAGGGTCACCAGCAGCGCCGCCTGGGCCGCCTGCTGGGTCAGCCGGCGGCGCCCACCCTGCTGGTACACGCTGGGCACCACCGCCCGGTCGGGCAGGAGCACCCGCTTGACCTGGTCCTTGAGCACCTTGGCCACCAGCCCCACCCGCAGTGCCTTCAGCCCGCCGGCGGCGGAGGAAGCCATGCCGCCCAGGAACATGGCCGTGACCATTCCGACGAAGGCGAGCCCGCCCCACTGCGCTATCTCGGTGGAGGGCACCAGGGTGAAGCCGCTGCTCGTGTGGGCGGAGACGATGTGGAAGAGCCCCTGGCGAGCCAGCGAGCCGACGCTCCGGTAGAGGCCGAGGGTGGCCAGGCCCAGCATCAGCAGCACCATCGTGCCGGCCATGGTCACGGCCAGGGTGCGGGTCTCGAGGTCCCGCAGCAGCTGCAGCCGGCCCCGGCGCCGCCACAGGGCGTAGTGCAGCGAGAAGCTCATGGCCCCGGCCAGCATGAAGACCATGGTGGCCGCCTCGAAGAGCACCGAGTGGTAGTAGCCGATGCTGGTGCTCTGCACCGTGAAGCCACCGGTGACGAAGCTGGAGAAGAAGGTCAGGAGGCCGTGGAACAGCGAGCGAGCCGGGGTGAAGCCCAGCCCGAAGTACGCCACCGAACCGAGCAGCAGGACGCCGAAGACCAGGTGGATCCCGGACACCAGCCAGATGAACCGGGCGGTGGAGGTCACCGAGGGCAGGATCCGATCCTCCCGCCCCTCCCCATGGAACATGCTGAGGCCCACCCCGCCGGCGAAGACCGACACGGCGGCGAGCACGATCCCCTGGCCGCCGATGAACTGGAGCAGGTGCCGCCAGAAGTTGAGCGAGGGTGCCAGGTGGTCGACGTCGTTGACCAGGCTCGACCCGCTCGCGGTCAGCCCGCTCATGGCATCGAAGTAGGCGTCCAGGAAGCTGCCGAAGTGGCCGGAGAGGGCGAGGGGAATGGACCCCAGCGCCGGAGCGATGAGCCAGGCGAGAGCCACCACCACCATGCCGTGGCCCAGGCCGAGGCGGTTCTCGCGAGGCGGCGCCGCCGACACCAGGGCGCCCACCAGGGCGAAGGCGCCGACGGTGAGGAGGAAGGAGGAGGCGGGAGCCCACTCCCTGCCGATGACCGCCCAGGCCAGGGGCAGGACGGCGACTCCGGCCATCACCAGCAGCACGCGGCCCAGGTAGTACGAGATGACCCGCAGGTCCTCGGGGTCGGGGCGGAGCAGCATCAGGCCACCAGCAGCACGAGAGCGGCCACCGCCAGGGCGACGAGCGCGGCCAGGCCCACCACGATGACCTCCACCAACAGCCCCCAGGCCTCCCCCGCCGCCTCGCGCAGGATCCCCCGCCGCCGCCGGGGCTCAGTGGTCATTGCCCTGCGCGGCTGCCGGGCGGCGGAGGGCGGCACGCACCTCGGGCTCGTGGTCCACCGAGGTGACCGCCAGCACGCGGTCCCCGGGCTCGATCACGGTGTCGCCCCGCGGGACGAGCACCTCGCCCCCGTCCTTCTCGCGGGTCACCGCGACGATCACCGTCTGCGCCGGCAGGCCCAGGTCCACCACCTTGCGCGCCGGTATGTCCGGGCCCACCTCCACCTCGATGAGGCTGATCCGCCCGCGAGCCAGCAGGGCGATCCGCTCCAGGTGGAAGAAGTCGATCTCCCGGGAGATCAGCTGGCTGATCAGGTCGGTGACCGCCACCACCGGGATGCCGAGGGCATCGAACGTGGCCCGGTTGCGGGGATCGTTGAGACGGGCCAGCACCCGGTTGGCACCCATCGTCTCCGCCAGCTCGCAGGCCGTCAGGTTGACCTCGTCCTGCCCGGTGACCGCCAGCAGCCAGTCGGCCCGGGAGACCTCGGCGTCCTTGAGGATGCTCATGCTGGTGCCGTCGCCTTCCAGCACCAGGGCGTCCACCGATTCGGCGAGTTGGCGGGCCACCTCCCCGTCGATCTCCGCCACGGTGACGGCGTGGCCGGCGTCGGCCAGCTCACGGGCCAGGTGGCGGCCGATCTTCCCGGCCCCGATGATGACGACCCTCACGGCTCGCTCCCGCCTTCGTCCGCCGCCAGGAAGCGGCCCACCCGGCCGGCGACCCCCCGGCGCACCGCCGCCGCCACCAGGTCGCCCGGGCGCAGCGGATCGGACGACCGGGGGATGAGCACGGTGCCCTCCCGCTGCACCGCCGCCACCCGCAGCTCGCCCTCGACCTCGAGGTCCGCCACCGTGCTGCCGGCGGCACCGGCGCCGAGCACCATCTCCACCACCTGGACGTCCCCCGCCGCGAACTCCAGGTGATAGGCGAACTCGGGCTCGTGGACCCGCTCCACCAGCACCCGGGCGGTCAGGCGAGCGGTCGGCACGAAGTCCACGGCCAGGGCACGGTAAGCCGCCTCCCGGGCCGGGTCGTCGAGGCGGGCGATGGCCCGGGGCACCCCGAACACCCGCTCCGCCAACTGCACCGCCATCAGGTTGGCGTTGTCGGAAGGGGTGAGTGCCAGGAAGACGTCGGCCTCCTCGATGCCGGCGGCGCGCAGGGCGTCGACGTCGTAGGTGACCCCGACGTGCACAGTGCCGTCGAAGGTCCGGCCCAGCGCCTCGACGGCCTCCTCGGACTCATCGAGGACGGAAACGTCGTCCCCAATGGCGCTGAGCGCCTGGGCGACCTCGCGGCCGACCCTGCCCGAACCTGCGATCACTACGCGCATGACCTGCCGGGATTGTAGGGACGGCCCGGCGCGCCGGGCGCCCGCCCCATTAGCCTTCGGGTGTGCCGGACGACCGTCTCCACAGCACCTGGTTGCACTCCGATCGGTTCATCCCGGCCCGGTTCCTGCGCCCGGTGCTGCGCTTCACTCGCGTCGAGGCCGCCGGGGGCTTGGTGCTGCTGCTCGCCGCGGTCGCCGCCCTGGTCTGGGCCAATCTTCCCTTCACCGACTCCTATGAGCGCTTCTGGGAGAGCTCCGTCGACATCCGGATCGGCGCCGGCGCTCTCCACGAGACGCTCCGGGGGCTGGTGAACGACGGCCTGATGACCATCTTCTTCTTCGTGGTCGGCCTGGAGATCAAACGGGAGTTGGTGCACGGGGAGTTGCAGGACCCCAAGACCGCGGCCCTGCCCGTGCTGGCCGCAGTCGGCGGGATGGTGATACCCGCCGCCATCTACCTGGGCTTCGCCGCCGGCAGCGGCGCCGCCCACGGCTGGGCGGTGCCGGTTGCCACCGACATCGCCTTCTCGCTGGGGGTGCTGGCCCTGCTGGGCAGCCGAGTCCCGGTGGGCGCCCGGCTCTTCCTGCTCACCCTGGCCATCGCCGACGACATCGGCGGCATCGTCGTCATCGCCCTCGCCTACACGGAGCAGGTGCGCGTCTGGTGGCTGCTGGGGTCCATCGCCACGCTCGTGGCGGTGTGGGCGGCCGGCCGGGTGAAGGTGCGGGCGCTCACCTTCTACTGCCTGGCCGCCTTCGCCGCCTGGTTCTGCCTCCTGGAATCGGGGGTGCATGCCACGCTGAGTGGGGTGGCTCTCGCCTTCCTCACCCCTGCCGCGGCTCTGTACGGCGACGAGCAGTACCGAGATCGGACGCGCCGGATCCTCGGACGCTACGAGACCGACGCCGCCGCGCCCCACGGGGACGAGCGGATCGACCAGGCTGCCCTGGCGCTGGCGGCGATCGCCCGGGAATCGGTGTCCCCCCTCGACCGGCTCGACCGGGCCCTCCACCCGTGGAGCTCTTTCGCGGTGGTGCCCATCTTCGCCCTGGCCAATGCCGGCGTACGGTTCGCCGGCATCGACCTGGCCGAGGCGGCCACCCACCCCGTCACCCTCGGCGTGGCCATCGGCCTGTTGGCCGGGAAGCTCCTGGGCATCACCGGTTTCACCTGGCTGGCGGTGCGCCTGGGCTGGGGGCGCCTGCCGCGCGCCACCGGGTGGCGCCACGTGGTCGGCCTGGCGGCGGTGGCCGGGATCGGCTTCACCGTCGCCCTCTTCATCGCCGGCCTCGCCTTCACCGATCCCCTGCTGGCCGACCAGGCCAAGCTGGGCATCTTCGCCGGGTCGCTCCTCGCCGGCCTGCTGGGCTACGTCGTCCTTCGCCTCACCCCACCCGACGGAGGGCAAGACACGGCTGAGGACGCCTGAGAGCCGCGCCTCGGGATTCCCCGAACCGGGGCTAGAGTCCGCGGCCGTGCCCAAACGTTCGCTTCTCATCGCCGGAGCTGTGGCCGCCACCCTGATCGTGGCCTCGGTAGGGGGCCTGGTGCTCTTCGGCGGCTCCGAGGAAGGAGCCTCCACCTCCATCACCCAGGCGGCCGGCACCACCACCAGCACCACCACCGCCACCACCACTACCAGCCCCACCACCACCTCGAGCACCACCACCCTGCCGCCGGGGGTGCCCATCACCCTCAACCTCGAGGGCGACGGGCGGCTGCAGGCGGCGGCCGAGGACTTCTACGGGTGGCTCGGCGCCCCGTACCAGGTGGAGCCGCCTCCCATGGCAGAGGGCCTGGCCGCCTTCCTGGCCGACGTCGAGCCGGAGGAGGGATTCGACCTCGACGGGACCTTCGCCACCGCCGACCTCGACGACGGGAGCCGGGTGGCGGTGGTCACCGCCGACGAGGACGTGCTGCTCGCCGTGGACGACGGCGAAGGCTGGCGCATCGTCGGCGCCAAGCTGCCCAGCCTCGGGCTGGGGGCCTGGTACGGCGAGCCCATCCGCTACGTGATGATCATCGGCACCGACGCCCGCCCGGGCTACATCGAGCGAGTGTTCCGCGGCGACAGCCTGCACGTGCTGTCCTCCAACATCGGCGAAGGGGCCGGAGGGGTTCTCGGCATCCCCCGCGACAGCTACGTGGACACCCCCTACGGTTGGAAGGACAAACTGAGCAGCGTCAACGCCCGCGCCAGCTCCGAGGCGGTGGTGGACATCGTCCGCGACCTGAGCGGACTGCCCGTCGAGGGCTACGTGGTGACGGGCTTCGCCAGCTTCACCAATCTGGTGGACAACTTCGGCGGGGTGGTGGTGAACGTCCCCTTCGCCATGGCCGATCCCAAGTCCCAGGCGTTCCTCAGCGCCGGGGAGCAGACCCTCTGGGGAGCCAACGCCCTGGCCTTCTCCCGCAACCGCTCCATCTGGGGCAGCGACTTCACGCGGTCCTACCACCAGGGACTGGTGATACTCGGAGCCCTGAACAAGGCGCAGGCGGCCGGCATCCTGCAGCTGCCCGCCCTGCTCGAGCTCCTCTGCGAGTACACCTGGACCGATCTTTCCGCCGAGAGCCTGCTCACCCTGGCCGCCGGGGCTTACGAGATCGACCCGGCCAACGTGGCCAACAGGGTGCTCCCCGGCACCATCCAGATGATCGCCGGCGCCAGCGTGGTCGTTCTGGACCCCGAGGCCGAGGAGTTCTACCGCGATCTCGACGACGGGATCCTCACGCCGGCCGAGTGAGGCGCCCCCGCCTGCGGGCCGCCAACAGATTGAGCATGTTGGATGTCACGAACGAAAACGCGGTGAGGCCGAGCACCACTCCCCAGGCCACGGCCGGCAGGGCCGCAGTGTCGAAGAGGGTCTGCCCGATCGGGGCGTAGACCACCGCCACCTGCAACCCCAGCGAGCCCAGCAGCCCCGAGGATGAGCAGTCGGTTGCGGCCCGGACCCTTGCCCCACTTGCCGGTGAGGCGGGAGCGGGTGACGTAAGCGTGTGCCAGTTGGGTGAGCACCAGAGTCACGAACACGGTGGTGCGCACCACCACCCATTCGTAGCCGAGGGCGTAGTGCCCGATCACCAGGGCCCCCAGGCTGGCAACGGTGAGCACGCTGCCGAAGCGGAGCAGCACCAGCTGCTGGCGGACGCTGAGGATGTCGCGGCTGCGGTCGGGCGGCCCCAGCATGACGTTGGGCGCCGGCGGGTCCATGCCCAGCGCCAGAGCCGGCAGCCCGTCGGTGACCAGGTTCACCCACAGCAGCTGCACGGCCAGCAGGGGATCCCCCAGGGCGCCGAAGACCAGGAACCCCAGGAACATGACCAGCACTTCGCTGAGGTTGCAGGAGAGCAGGAAGTAGACGACGGTCTTGAGGTTGGCGAAGATCCCCCGCCCCTCCCGCACCGCCGAGACGATGCTGGCGAAGTTGTCGTCGGTGAGCACCATGTCGGAGGCGTCCTTGGCCACGTCGGTGCCGCTGCCCATGGCCACCCCGATGTCGGCGGCGTGCAGGGCGGGGGCGTCGTTGACCCCGTCGCCCGTCATGGCCACGATCTCCCCCCGCTTCTGCCACGCCTCGACGATCTTCACCTTGTCGAGGGGGTCGATGCGCGAGTAGACCCGATAGCGCTCCACGTCGGCGGCCAACTCCTCGGCCGTCATCTCACGCAGGCGCTCCCCCGGCAGCACCTCATCGTCGGGGCCGAGGATGCCGACCTCGCCGGCGACGGCCCGGGCGGTGACCTCGTGGTCGCCGGTGACCATGACCACGGTGATGCCGGCCCGCTGCGCCTCCGCCACCGCCGAGGCGGCCTCCGGCCGAACGGCATCGCTCATGCCCACGACGGAAACAAGGACGAGCTCGCTCTCCACCTCGTCGTCCTCGGACGGCAGTTCGGCAGCTTCCCGGTAGGCCAGGGCCAGGGTGCGCAGCCCGCCGCGTGCCAGGTCGGCCGCCACTTCCAGCACCGCCGTTCGCCGGGCCTCGTCGAGGGGGACCGGGCCGTCGGCACCCTCGACCCCCCGACAGCGTTCCACCACCACCTCGGGGGCCCCCTTGACCGCGGCCAGGCGTCCCCCGGGCACCTCGTGAATGGTCGTCATGCGCTTGCGGCGCGAGTCGAAGGCGAACTCGTCCACCCGGGGGTAGAGGTGCCGGATCTGGTGGGCATCGGCCCCCAGGTCGGAGACGGCCATGAGCAAGGCCACTTCGGTGGGGTCGCCCAGGTAGCCGCCGCCGGCGGCGTCCCGGGAGTCGTTGCACAAGGCGCTGACCTCGATGAAGCGGCGCACCCGCCGGTCGTCGGCGGGGAGCTCGGCCGGCGAGCCGTGCAGGCCGTCGAGCACCACCCGCTGCACCCGGATCTCGTTGCGGGTGAGAGTGCCCGTCTTGTCGGTGCAGATGACGGTGGCCGCGCCCAGCGACTCGACGGCGGCGAGGCGGCGGACGATGGCATTGCGGGCAGCCATGCGCTGCACCCCGCCGGACAGGGTGATGGTCACCACCGCCGGCAGGCCTTCCGGGATGGCGGCCACCGCCAGGGCCACCGAAGTCAGGAACATCGCCTCGGCCGGCTTGCCGCGCAGCAGCCCGGTGAGGAAGATCAGGCCGGCAGCGACCAGGCAGATGACGGCCAGGCGCCGGCCCACCCGGGCCAGCTCGATCTTCAGCGGCGGCGGGGCCTCCTCCTGGGTGAGCACCTCGGCCAGGCGCCCCACCTCGGTGGCTCCCCCGGTGGAGGTGACCATCGCCCGCCCGCGGCCCGTGGCCACCGAGGTGCCCGAGAACAGCATGGAGCGCCGGTCCCCCAGCGAGACCCCCTCCTCGACCGGGGCGACCTGCTTGGCGGAGGGGAAGGACTCACCGGTGAGAGCCGACTCCTCGGCCTCGAGGCGCACCGCGTAGATCAGACGGGCGTCGGCGGCGACGCGATCCCCGGCCTCGAGCACCAGCACGTCGCCGGGGACCACCTCGGCGGTGGGCACCCGGCGCTCCCCGCCGTCGCGCACCACCACCGCCTCCGGCGCCGCCATCTCCTTGAGCCGGGCCAGGGCGTTCTCGGCCCGCGACTCCTGCACGAAGCCGAGCACCGCGTTGAGGACCACGATCGCCAGGATCACCCCGGCGTCGATCCATTCGTCGAGCAGCAAGCCGCTCACCAGGGCGGCCACGATGAGGATCCAGATCATCACGTCGGTGAACTGGTGGACGAGGATGGAGAGGCGGCCCGGCCCGCCGTCCTCACCGAGCGTGTTGGGCCCCACCTCGGCCAGGCGGCGGGTGGCCTCGACCGAAGTCAAGCCGTCTTCCGGGTCACCTGCGAGGGCGGCGACGACCTCATCGGCGGGAAGGGAATGCCAGGGGCGCACCGGTTTCATGCTAAGGCCGCCACCGCTGCCCGGAAATCGCCGGAGACGGCTGCCCCCCGGCCTCTGCGCCTGGCAACATGGCGGCCGCAGCCGAAGGGAGGCCGGGCGTGGATGTGCTGGCGGAGGGCCAAGGCGAGTTGCTCGGGTGGCACGACCCCGACGAGCAGCGGGCCTGGGTGCGCGAGAACAAGCCTCGCGACCTGCGCGACAAGCAAATGAGCATGGCCGAGGCGGTGGACCGCTTCGTGCCCGACGGGGCGGTGCTGGCCATGGGGGGCTTCGGTCACGTCCGGGTCTCCATGGCCGCGGTCTACGAGATCATCCGCCGGCACCGGCGGCACCTGGCCCTGTTGGGCAAGACGGCCGTGCACGACGCCGACCTGCTGATCGGCTCCGGCTGCGTGGACCGGGTCGAGGTGGCCTACACCTTCGGGCACGAATTGCGCGGCCTGTCGCCGGCCTCCCGGCGGGCGGTGGAGGCCGGGTCCTGCCGGGTGGTCGGCGAGGTGAGCAACGCCGTCTTCCAGTGGCGCTTCCTGGCGGCGATGATGGGCGTGCCCTTCATGCCCGCCCGCAACCTGCTGGGCACCGACACCCTGAAGCACAGCCCGGCCAAGGTGGTGACCGACCCCTTCACCGGGCGCCCCATCTGCCTGCTGCCGGCCTGCTACCCCGACGTGGCCTTCATCCACGTGCCCCGCTGCGATCGCTTCGGCAACGCCCAGATCGACGGCACCCTGATCGAGGACTTCGAGCTGGCCCGGGCCGCCCGGCGCCTGGTGGTCACCACCGAGCAGATCATCCCCGAGGAGGACATCCGGCAGAAGCCCTGGCACACCGCCATCCCCTTCTTCCTGGTCGACGCGGTGGTCCAGGTCCCCTTCGGCAGCCATCCCTGCCAGATGCCCCTCCTCTACTTCTTCGACGAAGAGCACATCGGGGAGTGGCTGGCGATGTCCCGCTCGCCGGAGGGCACCGCCGAGTACTTCGACCGCTACGTGCACGGGGTGGCCGACTTCGCCGCCTACCTGGAGCTGGTGGGCGGGCCGGAGCGGATGGCGCACCTGGCCGACGTGGAGCACCTGCGAGCCCCGATGACCGCCCCCTGGCTGAAAGGGAAGAGGTAGGCGATGGCCCCCGACTACTCACCCACCGAGATGATGGCGGTGATCGCCGCCCGCACCCTGGAGGACGGCCGCTCGGTGTTCGTGGGCACCGGCCTCCCCATGATCGCCGCCATGCTCGCCCAGCGCACCCATGCCCCCAACCTGCTGATCGTGTTCGAGGCCGGGGGCATCGGCCCCCAGGTCCCCACCCTGCCCATCTCGGTGGGGGACTCGCGCACCTTCCACCGGGCGGTGGCCGCCTCGAGCATGCACGAGGTGATGTCGCTCTCCCAGGCCGGGTACCTGGACTACGGGTTCCTGGGGGCGGCGGCCATCGACTGCTACGGGAACATCAACACCACCGTCATCGGCGACTACGCCGCCCCCAAGGCGCGGCTCCCCGGCAGCGGCGGGGCCAACGACGTCGGCTCGTTCTGCTGGCAGACGATCGTCATCATGCGCCAGGAGAAGCGGCGCTTCGCCGAGAAGATCGACTTCCTCACCACCCCCGGCTACCTGACCGGGCCCGGGGCGCGGGAGGCGGCGGGGCTCCCCGCCGGGTCGGGGCCCTACCGGGTGATCACCCAGCTGGGGGTCTACGGCTTCGAGGAGACCTCCAAGCGCATGCAGCTGCTCGCCGTGCACCCGGGGATCACCGTCGAGCAGGTGCAGGCGGAGAGCGAGTTCGAGATCCTGCTGGCGCCCCAGGTGGGCACCAGCGTCCCCCCCACCGCCGAGGAGCGCGCCCTGCTCCACGAGATCGACCCGATGGGCATCGCGGTGGGAAGGTAGCGGGCACGCCGCCGCCGCTCACTCCCTGCGGGGGTAGGGAGCGTTGTCGTGGGCGAGTCGGTGGTGTCTTCGGCACAGGAGCCGCAGGTTGGCGGGTTGGGTCCTCCCACCCTGGGCCCAGTGGACGAGGTGATGGGTGTCGCACCAGCGGGCCGGGACGTCGCAGCCCGGGTGGGTGCAGCCCCCGTCCCGCACGCTGAGGGCCCGACGCAGGGAGGCGGGGACCACCCGGGTGCGGCGGCCGACGTCCAGGGGTTCTGAGCCGGGCCCCATGATCACCCGGGTCAGCGAGGCGTCGCAGGCGAGGCGGCGCACCGCCTCGAGGGTGACCGGGCCGGTGTCCAGGTCGACCAGCTGCTCTCCCCGGCCCTGCAGGGTGGCCAGGTCGACGCTGACCACCAGGTGGGGGCGCTCCCCGCCCACCCGGGGCCGGTCGGCTGAGTCGAGGTGGCGGCGGCAGATCTCCAGCGAGGGCGTCCGCCCGGCGCTGCTGCGGACTGCGCCCATCCTCCGGATCCAAGACGGCCGGGTCGGCCAGGGAGCCCAGGGCGGTCATCACCACCGCCCCCGACTCGGGGTCCAGATCACCGTCCAGGCGCACCATCCCCGCCCAGGTGGCCGACACGTGCAGCCGGCGGCGATCGAACGCCCGCTCCGCCTCGGCCAGAGCACCGTCGGCGTCGGCCAGCCGCCGCCAATGCGCCAGCGCCGGCGGGAACACCCGGGACGGCAGAGTGCGGGCCTGGGAGACCAGCAGCCCCTCGTCCCGAGCAGAACAGCCCGGGAGCCGAGTCCCGAGCCGCAGCCAGCAGCCGCACCCTCGGCACTCGGACAACTCCCCAGCAGCGAACGCCTCCCGGGTCAGCTGGCATCTCCCGCAGCGACCGGGCCACCCCCACCCGGCTGCGGCACACCGCCGCCGGATCCCCAGTCAGAGCCATCAGCCACCCGGTAGGCGAACCGAACCCCTCGGACTCCGGGATGCCCCGCCGCGCCGCCACGTCGATCAGCTCCGCCGAGCGGGCCGCCACCCGGGCCGCCAAGCCGACCAGCCACCGCAGCTCCCCCACCACCTCCGCATCCCCCAGCAGATCCCCCGGCACCGACCCCAGACCCTCCAAGACAACAGCCCGGCCAGAAGTGACAGCTCCGACGCTCATACCTCAACCTATCAACGAGGTGTGACACCCAGGCCGACGCCGCCCTGCGGCCGAAGTGCCCCCGGCGCCTCAGCCTCAGGATGCGCCGCACCCCGCTCACTAACCTGCCTGGATGGACTGGTTCGAAGCACAGCCACCGGTCGTCCAGGCCCTGTTGGGGGGCGGGGTGACCTGGGGGGTCACCGCGGCCGGCGCCGCCGGGGTGGTGCTGCTGCGCCGGATCAACCAGCGCCTCCTCGACGTCATGCTGGGCTTCGCCGCCGGGGTCATGCTGGCGGCCAGCTTCTGGTCGCTGCTCGCCCCGGCCATCGAGTTGGCCGGCTCGCTCGGCATCCCCTCCTGGCTCCCGGCGGCGTCGGGCCTGGCGCTGGGCGGCCTGTTCCTGCGCCTGATGGATGCCGTCCTGCCCCACTTGCACCTGGGCTTCCCGCCGGAGGCGGCCGAGGGCCCGCCCACCCACTGGCACCGGACCACCCTGCTGGTCACCGCCATCACCCTGCACAACATCCCCGAGGGCCTGGCGGTGGGGGTGGCCTTCGGGGCGGTCGGGGCCGGCCTGGAGCTCAACGGGGCCATCACCCTCACCGGGGCGGTGGCCCTCACCCTCGGCATCGCCATCCAGAACTTCCCCGAGGGGGTGGCGGTGGCCATGCCCATCCGGGCCGCGGGGTTGTCGCGCCTGCGGGCCTTCATGTACGGCCAGCTGTCGGCGATCGTCGAGCCCATCGCCGCAGTCATCGGGGCCGCGGCGGTGGTGGCCTTCCGGCCCATCCTCCCGTACGCGCTCGCCTTCGCCGCCGGGGCGATGGTCTACGTGGTGGTCGAGGAGTTGATCCCGGAGGCGCAGCGCAACGGGAACGAAGATATCGTCACCCTCGCCACGATCGGCGGCTTCATGGTCATGATGATCCTCGACGTCGCACTGGGGTGATCCGCATGGCGCAGAGCAACGCTTGGCTCAGCCTCCTCAAGGACGACCCGGTTCCCTGGCTGCTGGAGGAGTCGGCGCCGGCCGTGCGGGCGGCAACCCTGGTCCGGCTCCTGGGCCACGGGCCGGACGACCCCGAGGTCGCCGAGGCGCGAGCACGGGCGATGCTGGTGGATCCGATCAAGGGCATCCTCGCCGCCCAGGACCCCCGGGGCTGGTGGGTGAAGCCGGGCCCCGGCTACGCCCCCAAGTACTCCGGGACGGTGTGGAACTTCATGTTCCTCGACCAGATGGGCGCCGACCCCGCCGACGAGGGGGTGCAGGCCGCCTGCCGCTACGTGCTGCGGTGGTGCCCGACCACTGCCGGCGGTCTCGGCTGTTCGGGGTCGCACCTGGAGAGGAACCCGCCCCCGTCGCTGGGGCTCCACTGCCTCAACGGCAATCTCCTCCGCGCCCTGATCGACTTCGGGCACCTCGACGATCCACGCACCCAGGCGGCCGTCGATTGGGCGGCCCGGACCATCCTCGGCGACAGCGTGGAGCGCTGGTATGCCGCCACCCCCGGCCCCGGCTTCGCCTGCGGGGCCAACGAGGGCCTGCCCTGCGCCTGGGGGGCGGTGAAGGAGCTGCGCGCCCTGGCTGCCATCCCTCCCCGCCGCCGCAGCGCCCGGGTGCGCCGGGCGATCGAGGCCGGGGGCGAGTTCCTGCTCTCCCGCGACCCGGCCGACGCCGACTACCCCATGGGCTACGGCAACACCCGGCCGTCGTCGTCGTGGTTCAAGCTCGGCTTCCCCTCGGGCTACGTGGCCGACGTACTCCAGATCCTCGAAGTGCTGGCCGAGCTAGGCCTCGCCGGCGACCCGCGGCTGCAGCGGGCGGTGGCCTGGGTGGCCGCCCAGCAGGACGCCAGGGGACGCTGGGCGAACAGGTACGCCTATGCGAGGAAGACCACGGTGCCCATCTCGGGCGATCGAAGCCGGGGGCGAGTTCCTGCTCTCCCGCGACCCGGCCGACGCCGACTACCCCATGGGCTACGGCAACGCCCGGCCGTCGTCGTCGTGGTTCAAGCTCGGCTTCCCCTCGGGCTACGTGGCCGACGTGCTCCAGATCCTCGAAGTGCTGGCCGAGCTAGGCGTCGCTGGCGACCCGCGGCTGCAGCGGGCAGTGGCCTGGGTGGCCGCCCAGCAGGACGCCAGGGGACGCTGGGCGAACAGGTACGCCTACGCGAGGAAGACCACGGTGCCCATCGAGGCGCAGGGCGCCCCCTCGAAGTGGGTCACCCTGCGCGCCTGCACGGTGCTCAAGGCCGCGGCTGGCTGAACGACCCCCTCCTCAGCGCCTAGAAGGCGAACCCCTGGGGCAGGTCGGCCTCGGTGGTGCCCTCCGGCACCCAGGACAGGTCGAGGATGGTGTAGGTCGGGTCCACCTTGCGGAAGATGGGCACCACGCGCATGCCCGATCTCGGGCCGGCCCACGGAGAGGTAGCTCATCAGGATCGTGGCCACGCCGTCGAACTCGATGTTGATGAACTTGATCGGCTTCTCGAGCACGTTGAAGGCGCCCGACCGCTCGCACACCATGAAGGTGTGGACCCTGGCCGTCTTCTGAGCCAGCTCCGTCATGTCGAAGACGGTGTTGCGGCCCAGGCAGTCGGAGCAGTGGATGCGGAAGGGCTGGTAGACCGTGCCCCGGCTCTCGCAGCCGGGGTTGTCGCACCGGGTGGCCATCAGCCTGCCCCGGCCGAGCGACTCGAAGAAGACCGCCTCGCCGCCGTAGGAGTGGATGTAGACCATGTCCCGGGGGTTGGTGACACCGAGCAGCCTCCACCCCTCGTCGGCGTCGCGGATCGGGGTGTTGCGGCTCGATGCGATGGAAGTCGCCCTGGGGCTGGTAGCGGTTGTTCCGCACCGTCACGGTTCCGGAAATGCTCATCTCATCCTCCTAGGCATCGGCCTTGAGCAGGCTGTCGGGGTCCATCAGGATCGTCGCGGTCACGTGGGACCCGACGCCCGCGTGGCTGATGGCCAGCGCGCGCTTGGCCCCCTTCACCTGGAGATCGGTCCAATCGGCCGGCTTCTGCCTGCCGTAGCGCCGCCACCGCTCCTCGTCGCCGTGGATCTCACCCCAGCGGTTCCACAGGTGGGTTGCGATCTCGAAGACCTGCATGATCCCGGTGGCGCCCACCGCGTGCATGCAGCCGATGAGGCCGCCGGACAGGTTCGAGGGCAGCCGGCCCGGTTGGTTCGTCTTCGGGTTGGTGTGGTAGCAGTCGCCGGACTCGACGAAGTCGCGGCCGTAGCCGTAGGGCCGCAGGCCGATGTCCTCGTAGGTCTGCATGTCGCTGATGGTGAAGGCGTCGTGCAGCTCGATGACGTCGAGATCCTCCATGGGATCGACGATCCCGGTCATGCGGTAGCCGTAGTAGGCGCTCATGCGGGCGGCGAGGAACCCGGTGAAGCCGGGGTAGCGCTCGCCCCCGGGGAAGCGCTCGCCCAGATCCGCGTACTGCTCGGCGGTCTCGTTGGGCAGCAGCGGGATCTCCATGTCCATCCGGTCGGCCGGGCGCAGGGTGTGGGAGCCCGCGGCCACCCAGATGCGGAGCGGCTTGTTCCCGGTGCCCCTGGTCAGCTCGATCGCCGTGGCCTCGTCGCAGATGATGGCGCAGGCGGCGCCCACGCTCATCAGGCAGCAGTCGAGGGCGCGCAGCGGGTAGGCCACCACCGGCGAGGCGAGGACGTCTTCGACGGTGATCTTCATGGGCCCCTGCGCATAGGGGTTGAACCGGGCGTAGCCGTGGTGCTTGACGGAGATCTCGGCCATCGTGCGCCGGAACGACTCCTCCGCCTTGCCGAACACCTGCCAGTACTTCTGCGCCATGACCGCGTAGTAGCCGGTGTAGATGTGCCCGAGCGGGGACTCCCAGTCCTTGTCGGCGGCGCAGGAGATGAGGAAGTTCCCCTCGTCGGTGGGGACCTCGTCCATGCGCTCCCAGCCCATGGCAAGAACGCAGTCCGAGTAGCCGGACGCCACCGCCTTCACCGCCTCCCAGAGGGTCGAGCCGCCCGTGGCGCCCCCGGTCTTGACGCCGATGTTGCCCAGGGGGTCGAGGCCGAGGCGGTCGTGGATGACGGCCTCGCCGAGCAGTTGATCGCCGAAGTGATCGGCGAAGTGGCCGTAGTAGGCGGTGTGGATGTAGCGCTTCAGTTCCGCCGGCGTCTTGTCGATCAGCGCGGCCGCCTCGACGAACGCATCGATGCACAGCTCCTCGGTGCGTTTGTCCGGGAAGGCCCGGTCGAACTTCGACTGCCCCGCGGTGACCAGGTAGACCGGCCTGGCCAGCCTGGGGATCTTCAGTTGCCTGTCGCTGAACTTGATCATCGACCCTCCTGCTGCAATGACAGCGCGCCCGGGCCTCCGGGCGTGGCTCGCCTCCCGAAGTGGCTGCCGCCCATTCTGGCCGAAGGCGGACCCACCTCGCTCGCCGAGCGTCACTCACCGGTCAGGAGCAGGGCCGGCAGGAACTCGGCGCGGCCGGTGGCGGTGATGGTGACCGACCCCGCCGGCCACAGAGGAGCTTCCCGGCTGACCTGCACCGTCACCGTACGCGGCTCCCACGACGGGTCCAGGGGGCAGCTGCAGGAAACGAGGCGGGCCCCGTTGGCGGCGGCGAAGCGGGCGGCCTCCTGAGCCGGGGTGCCGGTGGCCCCGAAGGGCAGGAAGGTCACCGGGGCGGCGGCCAGGGCGGCGGCGTCGGCGGCGGCCACCGCCTCCACCCGGGCGAGCAGGAACGACCCGACGGCTCCGAGCACCGCAGCCAGCAGCAGCACCACCCCGGCCACGGCGGCCAGCAGCACCGCCGCCCCGCCTCGGTCGTTCACCGCTCTACCCGCATCGTGCAGTGACCCTCCAACTGGACGGTGAACCCCCCGAACAGCGGGGCGGCCACCGTGTGGGGCAGGCGCACCGTCACCGTCGCCCGGCCCCCGACCACATGGTCCCGGGACACCGAGACCAGCGCCCGCCCGCCCAGGTCCGCGCCCAGGAAGGCGCGCACCGCCGCCACCGCGGCTGCCGGGTCGGGCGTGGTGGCTGCCTCACGCGCTCCCCTCCCGGGCCGCCTGGCTCACCTCCAGCTGGGTGCGGGCGACCACCGCCACCTCGACGGCCCCGAGCAGCACCACCAGCACCAGGGGCAGGACCAGGGCGAACTCGACCACCGCGCTGCCCTGCCCTCCCCTCACGGGGTAGGCGCCCCGTCCACCACCCCGCGCACCTTGCTGATCACCGCTTCGAAGAACTCCGGGAGCACCCCGCTGGTAGACGCCCAGACGATGAGGGCGAGGGCCACCACCGCGGCCGCCACGATCACCAGGGCGTACTCGGCGGTGGCCTGGCCGGAGTCGTCTCTCAACCTGAACACGCTCGCTCCTTTCCAACCGGCACGATCCCCCTCAACGCAGGACCTCCAGCCGCGCCAGCGACTCCAACAGGGCCGGCCCCACCACCAGCACGACGAAGCCGGGCAGGATCAGCAGAGCCAGCGGCAGCAGCAGCCGCACCGGGAGCCGGCGCGCCCGCTCGAGGTGGCGGGCCTGCTCCGCATGGCGGCGCTCCGCGGCGAAGGCCTCGACGGCGGCGGCCAGGGGCGCCCCGGTCGCCGCGGCGCGGGCGGTGAGGCGGTAGAGGCGCTCCCCCCGGCCACCCGCCGCGGCCAGAGCCGCCGCCACCCCGAGGCGGTCCATGGCCCGCCGCAGCCGGCGCACCTCACCCGCCAGCGGCGGCGCCACCTCCCCGGCGGCCTCGTCGAGGGCCGTCGGCAGGCTCAGGCCCGCCCCCAGGCCCAGCGCCACCAGGTCGGCCAGGAGGACCACGTCGGCCTCCGCCGCCGCCCCCTCCAACCGCGGACGGCGCAGGCGCCGGGAGAGGCGCCAGCAGACGAGGGCGACCACCGCTGCCGCCGCCGGCAAGGGAGCCAGGACCGCGGTGGCCGCCAGAGTGCCGATCAGCGCGGGACGCCCCGCCCGCCGCACCCGGCGGGCCACGGAGGAGGCGGCCAACCCCGCCACCACGGCCAGGGTGGCGGTCATCGGCCCGCCCCTCTCACCATCAGCCACACGATCCCGATCCCGGCGGCCTCCAGACCCAGGCCGACGGCCAGGACCACGGGCCCGGCCGGGTCGCTCAGCAGGGCACCCGCCCTCCCGGTGGCCACCAGCATGACGAGGAGGGCCAGAGGCAGGCCCCCCACCACCCAGGCGGAGGCCCGGGCCTGAGCGGTGAGGGCGCGCCTCTCCCGCTCCAGACGCCCCACCTCGGCCGCCCGCCCGGCCAGGCTGTGGAACAACCCTGCCGCCCGCCCGCCGGTGGAGGAGGCCAGGCGCAGAGCCGCCGCCGCCAGGCGCCCGTTCACCGGCAACGCCCCCTCCAGTGCGTCTCCCACCTCCGCCGCGGGCAGGCCCGCCCCGGCCAGGCGGCAGGCCCGGCCCAGGTCGAGGGCGGGGGCCCGGGCGGCGGCCGCCACCACCGCGCTGCGCAGCGCGGCCCCCGCCCCCAACTCGGCCGCCAGGCCCTGCAGGAAGTCGGCCTCGTCGCCGGGCCCGGCACGACGGCGCCGCCGCCGGGCCAGCACCGCCCAGAGGGCCGCCGCCGCCAGCAGCCACAGGGGGCGCCAGAAGGCCAGAGCGGCGACGGCGACCACCACCGGCGGCGCACCGGCGGCCAGGGACAGGGCCAGGATCGCCGCGTTCAGCACCCGTAGACCTCCCGCAGGCCCTCCCCCGTCACCTCGGCCACCGCCTCCACCAGGCGCCGCTCCCCGTGCCGGGCCATGTGCACCACCAGGTCCACGGCGGCGTACAACTGGCGGCGCACCGCGTCGGCGGCGGGACGGCTCTCGCCCGAGAGGGCCAGCGTCTCCAGGCGCCACAGCGCCTCGGCCGGGCCGTTGGCGTGCACCGTCCCCATGGACCCGGGGTGGCCGGTGCTCATCGCCTGGATGAGCTCGAGGGCCTCGGGGCCTCGCACCTCCCCCACCACGATGCGGTCGGGGCGGAGGCGCAGGGCGTGGCGGACCAGCGTGCGCAGGGTGATCTCCCCCGCTCCCTCGGCGTTGGGAGGCCGGGCCTCCAGGCGCACTACGTGCCCCCCGAGGCGCAACTCGGCGGCGTCCTCGATGGTCACGACCCGCTCCCCGGCCGGCACCTCGGCGGAGAGCACGTTGAGCAGGGTGGTCTTCCCCGACCCGGTCCCCCCGCTCACCAACAGGTTGCGCCGCCCGGTCACCGCCGCCCGCAGCAGTTCGGCACCCTCGGGCCGCAGCGACCCGGCGGCCACCATGGCGGGCAGGTCGGGCACGGCCGGGGTGAAGCGGCGGATGGCCACCACCGGGCCGTCCACCGCCGCCGGGGGGATCATGGCGTGCAGCCGGGACCCGTCGGGCAGCCGGGCGGCCACGGCCGGGGAGGCCCGATCGAGGCGCAAGCCCAGGGGGGCGATGGCCCGCTCCACCGCGGCCACCACCGCCGCCTCGTCCGGGAAGCCGGCGGTGGTCAACTCCAGTCGCCCGGCGCGCTCGACCCACACCTCGTCGGGGGCGTTCACCAGCACGTCGCTGACCGCCGGGTCGGCCAGCAGTGCCTCCAGCGGGCCCAGCCCGGCGAGCGCGTCCACCGCCGCCCGCGCCACCGCTTCCGCCTCCAGGGGAGCCTCGTCGGCGGCGATATCCCGGGCGGCGGTCAGCAGGTCGGCCCGCCGCAGCGGCACGGCCGAGTCCACCAGGCGGGCCACCACCCTCTCTAGCGCCCCCACGGCGCCTCCCACACCGGGCGCCATGCCCGGACCCATCGGTCGCCCAGGACCGGGAGGCGCCCCCTGAGCAGCCCCGCCACCGTCCCCGGCGAGGGCACCGGCAGGCGCACCCCCGGGCCGGGGAGGGACAGGACTGCCCGGGTGGACTGGTACACCGCCGGTCCCCCGGCGGGGGCGAACAGGCCTCCCGGGATGAGCAGGCGCACCGGCACCACCGGCGCACCCGGGCCGACGGGCGCCGGGCGCGGCGGCAGGCGGAGAACCACCCGCTCCCAACCCGCCAATAGGGCGGACACCACCTCGGCCGCCGACGCCGGGCCCACCCCGCCGTTGCGCAGCACCGCCACCCCGCGGCGGGCGGGGCTGAGGTCGGCCCGGCGGGGCCCTTCCCGCACCAGGTCGGCCAGGGAGGGCTCCCCCGGGTAGCGGGGGCCGAGCGGGTCGAGGTCGATGACCAGGGCGGTGCCGGCCGAGGCGGCCAGGCCGAGGGGGGCGAGCGCGCCGAGAACTCCGTCCTCCGGCGTCCATATGGCCAGAGCCGGCATGCAGGACCTCGGCGGTCGGGCAGCGGCAAGGTACGCGCCGATGAGGCCGAACTCAAGAGTGTTGCCCGGCGGTCTGCGGCCCCCCTGCGCCCTGGCTCGGGAACACCCTCCCCCTTCCCGCGGTTGACCGGCACATGGCATTCGGCACCGGCAAGACGCGGGAGATGGTCCCCGAGCGCCTCGCCCTCCCCGGGCGGGCCGAGCCCATCCCCAGCCCCGACACCCACTTCGTCAACGGGCGCCCCATCAAGCCGCCCTTCCCCGAGGGGGTGGAGACGGCGCTGTTCGCCATGGGCTGCTTCTGGGGGGAGGAGCGGCGCTTCTGGCAGGTGCCGGGGGTCTTCGCCACCGCCGTCGGCTACTCCGGCGGCTACACCCCCAACCCCACCTACGAGGAGGTCTGCACCGGGCGCACCGGCCACGCCGAGGTGGTGCTGGTCGCCTACGACCCATCCCTGGTCTCCTATCGGGACCTGCTCCGGGTGTTCTGGGAAGGGCACGACCCCACCCAGGGGATGCGCCAGGGCAACGACATCGGCACCCAGTACCGCTCGGCGATCTACACCACCTCAGCCGAGCCCAGGCCGAGGAGGCAGCCCGCTCCCGGGACGCCTACCAGGAGGCCCTGTCCTCGGCGGGGCACGGGGCGATCACCACCGAGATCCGCCCGGCCGGGCCCTTCTACTACGCCGAGGGGTACCACCAGCAGTACCTGGCGAAGAACCCCGACGGCTACTGCGGGCTGGGCGGCACCGGGGTGTCCTGCCCGGTGGGGCTTCAGTCCTGAGCTTCCCCCTCCGAGGGAGGGTCCACCATGCAAGCACCCGGGAGGTTCGCCGCGGGGCGGCCGGTACCGTAGTCGCATGCACTCCGTGGTGATCGCCGGCACCACCATCTCCGCCCTGCGGGCCGACCTCACCCTCCAGGAGGTGGACGCGGTGGTCAACGCCGCCAACGAGTACCTCGCCCACGGCGGCGGCCTGGCCGCGGCCATCGTGGCGGCCGGAGGGTGGGAGATCCAGGAGGAGTCCGACCGCTGGGTGGCCGAGCACGGGCCCCTCTCGCCCGGGGTCGCGGCGGTCACCGGGCGCGGGACGGATGCCCGCCCGAATGGTGATCCATGTGGCCGGGCCCCGCTATCGGGCCGGGCAGGACAACGAGGGCCTCCTCCGCACCGCGGTGCGGGCGGCCTTGGATGCCGCTCTCGAGCGCGAGTGCCGCACGGTGGCGATGCCGGCCATCTCGGCCGGCATCTTCGGCTACCCCCTGGGCGAAGCCGCCGCGGTGATCGCCTCCGCCTGCGTCGCCTGGGCCGGGGAGCACCCCGGCGCCCTGGGAGAGATCCGCCTGGTCGGCTTCAACGAGACGGTCGAGGAGGCCTTCGCCGCCGCCCTGGGGGCGGGCTGAGGATCCCATCCCCCTCAGCGGCCGGCTCTCTCCGCCAGCACCTGGAGAAGCAGGTCGGCCCGGTCGGTGACGATGCCGTCCACCCCCAGGTCGAGTAGGCGGTGCATGTCCGCCGGGTCGTTCACCACCCACACGTGCACCTGCTTGCCCGCCCGGTGGGCGGCCTCGAGGAAGCGGCCCCCCACCACCCGGATCGGCCCGGACCGTTCCGGCACCTGGAAGGCGTCGGCGGCGCCGACGACCGGGCGGCCCAGGCGGGCCGCGGTGAGCGCGGCGATGACCTCCCGGGGCCCCGCCGAGGTGGCCACCCGACCACCGCTCGCATGGCGGAAGCGGGTGAGCCGCCCGTCGTGGAACGACGCCACCAGCACTCGCTCCTCGGCTTCGAGGCGGGCGAGTTCGGCGGCCAGCAAACCCTCGATGCCCGCCTGCTTGAGGTCGAGGTTGAGCAGGCACCGGGGGAAGGTGGCCAGCACCTCCTCGAGCAGCGGGATGCGCACCCCGGTGCCCCGCAGCGGGTATCCGCGCTCGGGGGCGAAGTGGTAGGCGGCATCGAGCGTGCGCAGTTCCTCCCAGTCGCGGTCCCCCACCAGGCCGCGCCCGTCGGTGAGGCGGTCGAGGCGGTCGTCGTGGAAGGCGACCACCCGCCCGTCGCGGGTGGCGTGTATGTCGGTCTCCAGGTAGCGGAGTCCCAGGTCCATGGCCCACTGGAAGGCGACCATGGTGTTCTGCGGCCACAGCAGGTTGCTGCCCCGGTGGCCGAAGCGAAGGGGGTGCTCCTGGGAGAGGAACGGCCGCATCGGCACCAGCGTAGGGAACCGGGAGGCCCGGGCCTTATAGCGCCTTCGACCAGTAGTGCCCCAGGTGAGCCTCGCCGAAACCGACCGCGTCGTACAGGGCGTTGGCCGGCTCCCGGTCGCCCGTCTCGACGAAGGCGTACTCGGCCCCCAGGGCTCGGAGGCGACGCAGCCCCTCGCGCATCGCGGCCAGGGCCAGCCCCCGGCCCCGGTGATCGGGGTGGGTGCAGACCGGCTCGAAGATGCCCCGGCGGCAGGCGGGGTCCCAGGTGACCCCGACGTAGCAGGCGAGGACGCCGCCGGCCCCTTCCATCACCAGGTCGAGATCGCGTCGAAACGACGGGGCATGGGTCGCAAAGCCGCGGAACTCGGCACCGGTGTGGGCGTGGTGGAAGCAAACCGTCAGGAGGTCGGCGAGCGCCTCGTCGTCGGCGGGGTCGTCCGCCGTCTCCCGGAGTCGGTAGCCCGCCGGGGGTACGGGGACCGGGAGAGGGAAGGCCCCGAGGCGCAGGCGGCGAGCCGTCCCCCATTCGACTTCCTGTTGCCAACCCCTCTGGGTGAGCAATCGGCGCCGGGGGGTGTCGTAGTCGTGGACGTAGATGCGCAGGCGCCGACCGCCCTCGCCCTCCGAAGCCAGGTGCTCCTCGCACCAGGCGACCATCTCCTCCTCCAAGAAGCGGTAGTCCGAATGCAGCTGGAGGAAAGCCTCGCCCAGGCGCCCTTCGGGGTGGGCCACGCCGACGAGACGACCCCCCGCCGCCTGCCACAGCCGGATCCAGTCGGCCCAGCGGGGATCGGGCGCGGGGTTCTCGCCGTAGAAGCGTTGGCCCTCCCAGCGGCGGATATCCCAGTTCCAGTACACCGGCGTGATCGGGTAGGTTTCGATGGCGAGGGCGTGGATCAGCCAAAAGTCCCTGTCATCCCGATAGGGCCGGGCGGTCACCGGTTCCGGAGGGGCGCTCACGGGGCGGGCAGGATAGTTGGGAGGTACGCTGCGGGCATGAGCGGTTTGGCCATCCACCCCGTCACCCCCGACCGCTGGGACGACCTCGAGCACTGCTTCGGCGCCAACGGGGCCTACGGGAACTGCTGGTGCACCTGGTGGGTGCTGACCGCCAAGGAGTTCGACGCCACCGCTCCGCAGGGCCGTCGGGCCATCCTCCGCCGCCTGGTGGCCGACGGTGAGGAGCCGGGCCTGCTCGCCTATCTGGAGGGCGAGCCGGTGGGCTGGTGTGCGGTGGGCCCGCGGGAGCGCTACGCCCGCATGATGTCGCCCCGCTCGCGCACCTTCCGGCCTCTCGACGACCTCCCCTCCTGGGTGATCAACTGCTTCTTCATCACCCGGCCCGCCCGCGGGCAGCGAGTGGCCACCGCCCTGCTGGCCGGCGCCATCGACTACGCCTTCGCCCACGGGGCGGAGCGCATCGACGCGTACCCCATCGACCCGGCCGCCCAGGCCCCCACCACCGACAACCTGTTCGTCGGCTACCTGCCTGCCTTCCTCGCCGCGGGCTTCGTCGAGGTGGCCCGGATGGGGGCGCGCCCGTTGGTGCGCCTGGAGCGGCCCGCTCCCGCTGGGCAGCCTCCGCCTCATCCACGCGGGAGGGCGGGCAGATGAAGCAGCGCAGGCTCGGCGGCACCGGCTATCAGGTATCCGAGGTCGGCTTCGGATCGTGGGCCCTCGGCAGCGAGTGGGGTGAGGTGAGCGAGGCCGACGCCATGGGGGCCCTCCACGCCGCTCTCGACGCCGGAGTCACCTTCTTCGACACCGCCGACGTGTACGGCGACGGCCGCAGCGAGAAGTACCTGGCCCGCCTGCGCCGCGAGCGGCCCGGGGAGGCCTTCATCGTGGCGACCAAGGCGGGACGCCGCCTGCCAGAGCAGACGGTCGAGGGCTACAGCGAGGCCAACCTGCGCTCCTGGGTCGAGCGCAGCCTGGTCAACCTCGAGACCGACTGCCTGGACCTGCTGCAGTTGCACTGCCCCCCGACCGGCGTCTACTACGAACCAGCCGTCTTCGAGGTGCTCGATCGCCTCGTCGCCGAGGGCAAAGTCCGCCACTACGGGGTGAGCGTCGAGAAGGTAGAGGAGGCCCTCAAGGCCATCGAGTTCCCCGGCGTGAAGACGGTGCAGATCATCTTCAACATCTTCCGCCAGCGCCCCGCCGGCCTGTTCTTCCGTGAAGCCGCCGCTCGGGACATCGGGGTCCTCGCCCGGGTCCCCATGGCCAGCGGCCTCCTCACCGGGAAGATGACGCGGGAGACCCGCTTCGCCCCGAACGACCACCGGGTCTTCAACCGGAGGGGGCAGTACTTCGACCGCGGGGAGACCTTCTCCGGCGTCGACTTCGAGACCGGCCTCGACATCGTGGAGCAACTGCGCCCCCTCGTCCCGGAGGGGGCGACCATGGCCCAGTTCGCCCTGCGCTGGATCCTGATGTTCGAGGCAGTGAGCACCGTGATCCCCGGGGCGAAGAACCCGGACCAGGCCCGCGGCAACGCCGCCGCCGCGGACCTGGCCCCCCTGCCGCCGGAGACGATGGCGGCGATAGCCGACCTCTACGAGCGCCGGGTGCGGCCCCTGGTGCATCAGTACTGGTAGGTGTCGCCGCTCTTTCCGCGCTCAGCCCCGGCCGGGCCGGGCCGATAACCTGGCGACATGGCTGCCAGCCCGCTGCTCGAGTGCGTCCCCAACTTCTCGGAGGGCCGCGATCCGGCGGTCATCCGCCGGATCACCGAGGCCATCGAATCGGTGGAGGAGGTGACCCTGCTCGACGTCGATCCCGGGCGGGCCACCAACCGCACGGTGGTCACCTTCGTCGGGGCGCCGGAGGCGGTGGTCGAGGCCGCCGTGCGGGCCGGCCGAGCCGCCGCCGAGACCATCGACATGCGTCACCATCGCGGCGAGCACCCCCGCTTCGGGGCCATGGACGTCTGCCCGTTGGTGCCGGTCAGGGGCATCGGCATGCCCGAGACGGTGGCGCACGCCCACGTTCTCGCCCGCCGCCTGGCCGAGGAGGTGGGCCTGACGGTCTACTGCTACGGGCACGCGGCCCGGCACCCCGACCGCCGCGATCTGGCGGCGGTGCGGGCCGGGGAGTACGAGGGCCTGGCCGCCCGGCTGGCCGACCCGGCGTGGGCGCCCGACTTCGGTCCCGCCGAGTTCAACCCGCGCTCGGGAGCCACCGCGGTGGGCGCCCGCGACTTCCTGGTTGCCTACAACGTCAACCTGAACACCACCTCCACTCGCCGGGCCAACGCCGTGGCCTTCGACGTGCGCGAGCGGGGGCGCCTGCTGCGCGAGGGCGACCCCCTCACCGGACAGGTGGTGCGCGACGCCGAGGGCAACCCCATGTGGGAGCCGGGGACCCTGGCGACGGTCAAGGCCATCGGCTGGTTCATCGAGGAGTACGGCATCGCCCAGGTGTCCATGAACCTCACCGACATCTCGGTGACCCCCATCCACCTCGCCTTCGAAGAGGTGTGCGAGAAGGCCGCGGCTCGCGGCATCCGGGTCACCGGCTCGGAGATCGTCGGCCTGGTGCCGCTGCGGGCGATGCTCGACGCCGGCCGCTACTACCTGGCCCGCCAGCGCCGTTCCCACGGCATCCCCGACGAGGAGATCGTGCGAATCGCGGTGCGCTCGCTGGGCCTCGACGACCTCAAGCCCTTCGACCCGTACCAGAAGATCATCGAGTGGCGGCTCGCCGCCGGCCAACGCCCCGGCCTCACCGGGTGCACGGTCACCGCCTATGTCCACCAGACCGCCTCCGAGTCGCCCGCCCCGGGGGGTGGGTCCGCCGCCGCCCTGGCCGGGGCGCTGGGGGCCGCACTGGGAACCATGGTGGCCAACCTCTCGGCCCACAAGCGGGGATGGGACCACCGCTGGGAGGAGTTCTCCGACCGGGCGGCAAAGGGCAAAGACTGCCACGAGGCCCTGCTCGCCCTGGTGGACGAGGACACCCGGGCCTTCGACTCCCTGCTCGCCGCCTTCCGGCTGCCCCAGGAGCAGGCGGGCCGGGCCGAGGCCATCGAGGCCGCCACCCGGCGGGCCATCGAAGTGCCGCTCGAGGTGATGGAGAAATCGCTCGAGGCGATGGAGGTGATCGAGGCGATGGCCCGCACCGGTCTGCCCTCCTCGGCCTCCGACGCCGGGGTGGGGGCGCTCCTGGCCGCGGCGGCGGTGCGGGGTGCCCACCTGAACGTGCGTATCAACGCCGCCACCCTGACCGACGCAGCCGCCCGCCGCGGCTACCTGGAGACGGCGGCCGCTCTGGAAGCAGCAGGCCCGGGCACGGGAGGCGGCAATCCTGGCCGCCATCGAGGAGAGACTCGGCGGGCAGGGAGAGTCATAGGCGAGGGTGACGTGAGTAGCCTCTCGGGACCCCGCTGAGACCACGCGGGTGGCCGTCCGCCAACGCCGAGCCCCTCAGAGTCGATGCCCGTGAAGGAACGGCCACACCGTGCTACGTAGGCCGGGGCACACTCCCGCACTCTGGCCCAGACCTCGGTGACGTCAGCAGCCCTTCAGCGCCCCTGTCGGGACTGCGCCAGGGTGGAGTTCCTGCTCAGTCTTCATGCGGGCTGGCCCACCACGTGCCATGCTTGGAGTCACGGAATCAGGGGGTGACGGCGTGGTTTGCCGTGCCGGTTGGAGTTGGGTGGCCCTGACGGCGGTCGCGGTCCTGGCGGCTGCTTGCAGCGATTGTGCCGCTCCCACAACGACGGTGCCGTCGGCGGACTTGTCCGATCTCGAGCAGCAGGTGGCCGATCAGTCGGCTCGGATTCGGGAGCTCGAGGCAAACACGAGCGAGCTGACGGAGCAGTTGACCGGTGTCCTCTCCGACCTCGCCCGGGTCCTGGCGCAGAGGGACTCCCTCGCCTACCGACTGGCAGACAGCGAGCAACGGCAAGCAGGCATCAACGACTGGGTCCAGGAGGAGTTCAACCGGTATCAAGCGGACCTCGAAGGGCTGAGGGGCCAAGTGCCTCTCCCCGACAGCCCCGAAGCCCGCCGGAGCCTGCAGACCCTGGAAGCGTTCCTGACCGCACTGCGAGACGGCGACTACGCCACCGCGGCGGGCCTGTGCTGCGGCAACTACGAGGCTCTGATCGACTGGAACCCCGGCGTCGACCCGGCCGACGAACCCGCGCTGCTCCAGTCTGCCTGCGAGAACCAGCTGTACTGCGACCTCACCGTGCGGCGCATACTCGCCGGGTCCATCGGGCCGGACAGGTACGAGTTCTACGTCGAGTTCCAAACCAGCGACGGCCGCCTGTTCTCGAGAGGTCCCTGCTGCGGCAGCAACACGGATCCCACCGTATCCCAGTTCCCATTCACCGTGGCGCTGACCCCGGAGGGCCCCAGGTGCTGGACCCGACGATCCTCTACATGGGGTAGGCAGCTTCACGGCCCCTCGGCACCCCTGACCGCTCCACAGTGGGTGTACTCAGTGAGCACCAGGGGATTTCTCCCTCCCCCACGGCGGTGGGGGAGGGTTGGGGTCGGGGCCGCACCCGGTGAGGCCTGGGTGGGAGGCTGCCCCCTCTGCCCTGCGGGCATCTCCCCCGCTGGGGCGGGGGAGAGATCGATCCGAGCGGGGGTGACATTGCCAGGCGGCACCCCAGGCAAGGTCTCCCTCATTCGGACCCTCCCGCCTGAGGTCCCGCGAGCGCGGATCGGCGCCGGCGTCAGCCGGGGGCGGCGGCCGCCGTCCAGTTCTCCTGGCGCTCCGCGACTCGCGCCTCCCGGGCGATGGCCACGCTGGTGGCGGCCGCCCACACACACCACAGGGAGATGACCCCACCGGCCAGCAGCCAGCCCAGGACGCCCACCGCGGCCAGGTTGGCCACCCCGAAGAGGACGAAGCGGCGGTTACCGGAGGCCAGCATGGGCCCACAGGTGGCGGCCACGTAGAACGGCAGCACGTAGCCGCTGTAGGGGGCGCCGGTGTCGTAGGCGATGTAGCGGCAGGCCACTTCTCCTCCTGCCTCCCCGTTCAGCAGGCCGGGCAACAGAGCGGCGGCCACCGCCGCCCCCAACAGCACGAAGGGCAGCAGGCGCCGGCGGCGGGCCGGGTCCACTTCCACCGAGCGCACCGCCCACGGCACCAGGGGCGGGACGACCACAAAGGCAAAGGCCAGGTAGAGCCAGGTTGCCATCTCGCCCACCCGGACGGGCACCCGCCCTTCGAACCCCCACCAGGCGACGGCCTCCACCAACTGATGCACGCCGAAGAGCAAAGGAAGCAGGGCCAGCGGCAGGTAACGCCGGTGCCTCGTGTGGCGCAGGGCGTCGATGCCCACACCGCTCACCACGATCCCCGTCAACAGATCGGCTTCAGGTGAGAAGCACACAGCGCCTCCGGCCAAACCCCTGCAGACGGGAGGCTACCCGAGTCGGCGGGCCGGGAGGTTGCGGTTATGACGGCATGGATCCGGCAAGGCAGAGAGGTGCCTTCTCCAGTGCGCGCCTAGACGGCAGCAGCCACCCGGCTGCCCGGGAGGGTCAGCTCGAACACGGTGAAAGCACCGTCACGATGGTAGGTGAGGTCGCCGCCCATGAAACGGGCCAGGTTGCGCGACAGGTAGAGACCGAGACCCACCGATTCGGTGAGGCCGGCTTCGCGGGCGCCGTGCTGATAGGGGTCGAAGAGAACGTCGAGCAGGTGCTCGGGCACACCGGGTCCGTCGTCCGCCACCCGGCAGAAGACCGCCGGGGAGTCGCCGCAGACGCCGCTCGCCACGGTGATGTGGGACCCACCGTGGCGCCCGGCATTGACCAGGAGGTTGCGCATTATCTGGCGCACCCGCTGCGGGTCGGCCCAGGCCACCGTCCCCGCCCCGGCGAGTTCAAGGGACTTGAGGCGGACGTGGGAGGCGGTCTCCGCCTCCGCGGCCGCCGCCACAACCGCACTCTCCAGGTCCACAGCCTCCGGGGCAAGGGCGATCGGGCCGATGCCGATTCGAGCGGCGGTCAGCAAGTCCTCGGCCAGGTTGTTGGCCGCGGCGGCGCCGTCCCGGATCAGGTTGGCGAACTCGAGGACCTCCGATTTGGGGAGAGTGCCAGCCCGGTCACACAGCTCGGAGGCGAAGCCGAGCACCACCGCCAGGGGCGTGCGAAGCTCGTGGGAAACCGTGGCAACGAACCGGGCCTTCTCCTCCACCTGAGCACTCAGCCGTTGCCGAGCCTTCTCCAGGAGGCGGTTCTGGGCCATGAGAGACTCTGCGGCCCGCTTGCGCTCGGTGACGTCGCGAACGATGCTCAGGAAGTACGGACCATCCTTGAGTTGGATGATCTCGCCGGAGATCAACCCATCGATGGCGCCGGTCGGCGTCCGGAACTGCGCTTCATAGTCGAGGACGCGGCCCTCACGCCGGACCCGTGCCGTGTACTCCTCACGGGCGGCGGGATCCACCCACAGGCCGAGCTCGGTGGTGGTGCGGCCCAGCATCTCCTCAGCCGTATAGCCGGTCATGCGCGACGCGGTCGCGTTGGACTCGATGATCCGGCCTTCCGGCACGGACGAGAGGAAGAAGGCGTCCGGGCTCGAGCGGAAGGCGGCTGAGAACCTCTCCTCCGACATGCGCAGGGCCTCTTCGACGCGCTTTCGCTCTGTGATGTCGCGAGACGCACCCTGGATCCCGACGATCTCGCCGCTCTCGTCTCTCATGATGCCGACCGACACCTCGGTCCACACCAGCGACCCGTCCTTGCACAGCTGTTGGAGGTCCACCACACGCCGCTTGTCGACATCCTCGCCCGGGGCAACCGGTTCGAAGATCGTGGCCATTCCCTCCTGGAGCACCCTCAGCCCTTCGGGGGTCAGCACCTGGTCCATGGTCTGTGCCATCACCTCGTCGACCGTGTAACCCCGCAGGCCCAGCACCGTTGGGCTCACATAGGTGAAGCGGCCGTCGAGCCCCATGGCCCAGACCACGTCGGTCGAGTTCTCGGCCAACAGGCGGAATCGGCGCTCGGATTCCGCCAGCGCCGTCTCCGCCCGCTTGCGCTCGGTGATGTCGCGAATGATGCTCAGCAGGTGGGGACCACTCTTGAGCTGGATGATCTCGCCGGAGATCAACCCATCGATGGCGCCGGTCGGCGTCCGGAACTGCCGCTTCAAAGTCGAGGACGCGACCCTCACGCTGGACCCGTGCCGTGTACTCCTCACGGGCGGCGGGATCCAGCCACAGGCCGAGCTCGGTGGCAGTGCGGCCCAGCATCTCCTCAGCCGTGTAGCCGGTCAAGCCGCGAGGCGGCCTCGTTGGACTCGATGATCCGGCCTTCCGGCACGGACGAGAGGAAGATGGCATCGGGGCTCGAGCGGAAGGCGGCTGAGAACTTCTCCTCCGACATGCGCAGGGCCTCTTCGACACGCTTCCGCTTGGTGATGTCGCGAGACACGCCCTGGATCCCAACAGCCTCGCCGCTCTCGTCTCTCATGATGGAGACCGACACCTCGGTCCACACCAACGACCCGTCCTTGCAGGGCTGTTGGACCTCGAACACTCGCCTCCCGTCGATGCGCTCTGCCCGCAGCGACGGCTTCGAGGAGCGGGGCCAGCTCCTCGTAGAACATCTTCAGCCCTTCGGGGGTCGTCCGCTGGTCCATGGTCTGGGCCATCGCCTCGTCGACCGTGTAGCCCCGGAGCCTCTGCACTGATGGGCTTACATACGTGAAGCGACCGTCGAAGTCCGTGGTCCACATCACATCGGTCGAGGTCTCGACCAGGTGGCGGAACCTGCGCTCGCCGTCGTCGGCTGCGGCCTCAACGGCGTGCGCGCTGGAGTGTGGGGGTTGGGCGCCCACAGAACGGGCGCCGCGGCCTCTCTGAGGCATGACCCTGTATCGGCGGGAGCCACCGCCGGGTGAAGGCAAGTGTGCGCATCCTGCCGTGGACACGCCGACATGCTTGTCCTGCTGCCACGCCCAGAGAACGCCCACTTCTCCGGCCTTCATCGGCGCCGGCCAGAAGGCAACCCGGAGCGGGGATGCCGAGCAACAGGACCCGCCGGTCGCCAACGGGCACGCGAGCTGCTCCCCTGTCGGCACCTGCGCCCAGCGCGGCGTTTCGCCGCGCTGGCCGAGCACCTTGGGCTCGAGGCGACCGCCCCTGAAGGCGCTCACCCCCCCGGCATCGCCCACACCGCCGACAGCCCAATCGGCCTCGCAGTTTGCGGGCGATCCGGCACGGCGAGTACCTTGCAGAAGCGGCCGGCGAGCGCAGGCGGCGGCGAGGGAGCGGCCATGATCTCGTTATGCGGAGCCCGGCGGGACCGCCGTGGGTGAGTCGTGAGCCAGGGCCCGGGTGACAGCGGCCTCGATCTGAACCGGCAGGACCGGGCCTCCGCCGTCGCCTACGAGTGGGCACAGCGCACCTTCGCCAACCGGAAGGGCCGGGCCGGCCTCCCCATCCTGGGCACGGGCGGTTTCTTCGCCAACCTCATGGACTTCCCGGGCACGGTCATTTCCATGACCTCCGACGGCATCGGCACCAAAGCGGAGCTGGCCGAGCGCACCGGCATCTACCGCACCCTCGGCTTCGACCTCATGGCCATGGTGGTGGACGACCTGGTCGCCGTGGGTTGCGAACCGGTGAACGTCACCAACATCCTGGACGTCGACACCGTGGACCCCTCGGTGGTGGACGAGCTGATGCACGGTCTGCACGAGGCCGCCGCCGTCGCCCGGGTCGCCGTGGTAGGAGGGGAGATCGCCGAGTTGGGCGACCGCATCGGAGGCTGGGGCGACGGCATGCACTTCAACTGGTGTGCCACCGCCATCGGGGTCCTCCCCGCGGGCCGGCCGCCCCTCGACGGCCGCCTGGTCGCCGCCGGGGACGCCGTCGTCGCCCTGCGCAGCGACGGCTTCCGCTCCAACGGGTTCTCCCTGGTGAGGCGGGTGATGGCCGCCACCTTCGGCGCCGACTGGCACCGTGAGCCCTGCGAGGCCTCGACCTGGGGCCGGGTGCTGCTGACCCCGTCGAGGATCTACGCCCCGTTGGTGGTGGACCTGGCCGCCGAGGGGGTGGCCGTCAGCGGAGTGGTCCACGTGACCGGGGGAGGCGTGCCCGGCAACCTCGCCCGGCTGCTCCGGCCCAACGGCCTGGGCGCCGACCTGGGCACCTTGTTCCCTCCCCACTCCTTCATGCGGGAGGTGATGCAACGAGGCGGGGTCCCCGCCGAGCAGGCCTACCGGCTGTGGAACATGGGCAACGGGATGCTGCTGACGATGCCCCCCGGCCAGGTGGGCCCCTGCCTCGCAGCCGCCGAGGCCCGCGGCTACCCGGCCCGGGTGGCCGGGACGGTCACCCCCGACCCGGCAATCGTGCTGCACACCGAGGACGGGAGCGAGCTGGCCTTCCCGGGCGGGCGCCGGTGAAGGCCCACTTCGTCCAGGTCTTCCTCCGCGACGGGATCGCCGACCCTGCCGGCCGGACGGCGGCAGCCGACGCCCGCCGCTTCCTGGGGATCGACACCGGGGAGGTGCGCACCGCCCGGCAGTTCACGATCACCTGCCCCATCGGGTCGGAGGACCTGGCCCTCCTCGCCCATGAGGGGCTGAGCGACCCGGTGCTGCATGAGGTCTTCGTGGACCACCCCTTCACTCCCCCGGGTTTCGAGGCCTGCATACGGGTGAGCCGCTACCCGGGCGTCACCGACGACGAGGGGGTGAGCGCCCAGCGCACCCTGGCCGACCTCACCGGGCGGGGCGGCGGGGCGGGGGTCCAGCGCATCTTCACCGCCGACCTCTACTTCATCGAACGGCCCCTGAGCGCCGGCGACCTCTCCCGGCTCGCCGGGGAGCTGCTCGGCAACCCGCTGGTCAACCGCTTCGACTACGGGCTCGGCCTCGACCCGCTCGGTGCGGCTCCCACGCTGGATTTCGGGGCCGACTCCACCGTCGAGGTGATCGACATCTTCGTCGCCGACGAGGAGCTCGACCGCCTGTCGAAGGAGATGGTCCTCTCGCTGTCGCGCCCGGAATGGCACGCCATCCAGGATCACTACCGCGACCCGGGCGTCCGCTCTGCCCGCACGGCTCGGGGCCTGCCCCCGCTGCCCACCGACTGCGAGCTGGAGACCCTCGCCCAGACCTGGTCGGAGCACTGCAAGCACAAGGAGTTCAACGCCCTCATCACCTACACCGACCGCGACCAGGGGACCACCACCATCATCGACTCCCTGTTCGACACCTTCATCCGCGCCGCCACCGACGAGGTGCGCCGCCGTCTCCAGGCCGCCGGGGCCGACTGGCTGGTGAAGGTGTTCGCCGACAACGCCGGGGTGGTGCGGATCGACGACGAGCGGCTCTTCGTGTTCAAGGTGGAAACCCACAACACGCCGTCGGCCCTGGATCCCTACGGGGGCGCCATCACCGGCATCCTGGGCAACAACCGGGACCCCCTGGGCACCGGCAAGGGGGGCGGCCGGCTGCTGTTCAACACCGACGTGCTCTGCTTCGGGCCGCCCGACTACTCGGCGCCTCTGCTCACCGGCCAGCTGCACCCCCAGCGGGTCTTCGCCGGGGTGCGCCGCGGCATCGAGGACGGCGGCAACAAGTCCGGGGTCCCCACGGTGAACGGGGCCATCGTCTTCGACGACCGCTACGCCGGCAAGCCCCTGGTGTTCTGCGGGACCGGCTCGGTGATGCCCGCCACCTACCGGGGCCGGCCCTCGTGGGAGAAGGAGGTGGCCCCGGGCGACCTGATCGTCATGGCCGGGGGCCGCGTGGGCAAGGACGGCATCCACGGCGCCACGTTCTCCTCGGTGGAGATCGACCGGCACTCCCCGCGGCAGGCGGTGCAGATCGGCAGCCCCATCACCCAGAAGCTGGTGGCCGACTTCATGGAGGTGGCGTGCGCCGAGGGCCTGGTCTGCTGCGCCACCGACTGCGGGGCGGGCGGGCTGGCGTCCTCCGTCGGCGAGCTGGCCACCATCAGCGGCGGTGCCCGGGTGCAGCTGGAGACGGTGCCGCTGAAGTACGCCGGGCTGCGGCCCTGGGAGATCTTCCTCTCCGAGGCCCAGGAGCGCATGACGCTGGTCGTTCCCCCGCAGCACTGGGACCGGATGACGGAGCTGGCGGCGTTGTACGAGGTGGAGCTCACCGAGATCGGCGCCTTCACCGACACCGGTTCCCTCGAGGTGGCCTTCGGGCAGAGCCCGGTGGCGTGCCTGGACCTCGAGTTCCTCCACCACGGGGTGCCGCGCAAGCACCTGGAGGCGGAGTGGAGCCGGCCGGCGCTGGCGGAGCCGGCGCTGCCCCCGGACCTCGACCACGGCCAAACGCTCCTCCGGCTGCTGGGCACCCCGGACATCTGCTCCCGGGAGCCGGTGATCCGCCAGTACGACCATGAGGTGAAGGGCAAGACGGTCATCAAGCCGCTGATGGGGCCCTCCGGGGTAGCCCCCCAGGACGCCGCCGTCCTCCGCCTGGACCTCACCGGCTACCGGGGGATCGCCGTGGCCTGCGGCATCGCCCCCCGCTACGGGGACATCGACGCCTACCACTCCTCCGCCGGTGCCTTCGACGAGGCGGTGCGCCAGATCATCGCCGTGGGCGGGCGGCTCCCGGAGCCGGCGCAAGGCGACCGCGTCTTCTGGTCGGCCTGTGACAACTTCTGCCTGCCCGACTCCGCCTACCACCCGGACACCAACCCGGACGGCCGCTACAAGCTGGCTCAGCTGGTGCGCATGTGCCGGGCCCTCTACGACCTGTCCGTGGCCTACGGGGTCCCCCTCACCTCGGGCAAGGACAGCATGAAGAACGACTTCGTCGCCGACGGCCGGAAGATCTCCGTCCCCCCCACCGTGCTCTACTCGATGGTGGCCGCCATCGACGACGTGCGCCGGACCGTGACCAGCGACTTCAAGTGCCCCGGTGACCTCATCTACCAGGTGGGCCCCACCTACGACGAGATGGGCGGCTCGGCCTTCTACCGGCTGCTGGGCGCCCTGGGGGCCAATGTGCCCCGCGTCCGCCCCTCCTCCGCGGCCGCCCGCTACCGCTCGCTGTCGGCCGCCACCGCCGGGGGCCTGGTGGCCTCCTGCCACGACCTCTCCGACGGCGGCCTGGCGGTGGCTCTGGCGGAGAGCTGCTTCGGCTCCGGCCTCGGGGCCCGTATCTCGCTGCCGGCGGCGGTCCTCGACCCGGAGGCGCGGGCCGGCGGCCGGGCCGGGTGGGCGGCGCTCTTCGCCGAGTCCCACTCCCGTTTCCTGGTCGGAGTCGACCCCGCGTCGCGGCCCGGTTTCGAGAGCCTGCTCGGGGCCGAGGCCGTCCTCATCGGGGAGGTCACCGCCGACCCCCGGCTCTCCGTCACCTGGGAGGGGGAGCCGCTGGTGGACCTGGCGACCGGCGACCTGCTCGCCGCCTGGCAAGGAGGGCTCGGCCTGTGACCGTGCGCGCCCTGGTCATCAGCGGCTCCGGCATCAACTGCGAGGAGGAGACCGCGGCCGCCTTCCGGCTCGCCGGGGCCGAGGCGGAAGTCGCCAGCCTCAACGCGCTGCTCGCCGGCAGGGTCGAGCTGCGCCGGAGCCAGGTGGTGGTCTTCCCCGGCGGCTTCTCGTTCGGGGACGACCTGGGGGCGGGCAAGGCGCTGGCCAACCGGGTCAGCTACCGGCGCCTGCCGTCGGGCCGCCCCTTCTTTGCCGAGTTGCAGGGCTTCCTCGCCGACGGCGGCTTCCTGCTGGGGATCTGCAACGGCTTCCAGGTCCTGGTCAAGACCGGCCTCCTCCCCAATGTGGGCGGCGAGTGCCGCCAGGAGGTCAGCCTCACCCGGAACGCCTCCGGTCGCTTCGAGGACCGCTGGGTCCACTGCACCACCGGGGGCCGCACCGCCACGCCGTTCCTCGCCGGCATCGGGGTGATCGCCCTCCCGATCCGCCACGGCGAGGGGCGCCTGGTGATCACCGACCCTGCGGTGCGGCAAGCGGTGGTCGACCGGGGGCTCGCCTGCCTCGCCTACTGCCACCCGGACGGCACGCCCGCCACCGAGTACCCGGCCCTCCCCAACGGGTCCGATCTCTCCTGCGCCGCCCTCACCGACCCCACCGGGCGGGTGCTGGGGCTCATGCCCCACCCCGAGGCCCACCTCTCCCTCTACAACCATCCCAACTGGCCCCTGCTCAAGCGCCGCGATCCGCGGCGAAGCGAAGACGGGGAGGGGCTGGCCGTCTTCCGGAACATCGTCCGCCACATCGAGTCAGGGAGCTGAAGTGACGCCAATCGCCGACCCCGAGGGCCGGGTGCCCATCCGACGGGCCCTGCTCTCGGTAACCGACAAGACGGGGGTGGTCGAGCTCGCCCGGGCGCTGGCGGCCCAGGGCTGCGAGCTCATCTCCACCGGGGGCACACGCGCCGCCCTCGAGGCCGCCGGCCTGCCGGTGACCGAGGCGGCCGCCGTGTCGGGCAACCCCGAGGCCTTCGGCGGCCGGATGAAGACCATCTCCTTCGCCATCGAGTCGGCGCTCCTCTACGACCGGGAGCGCGATGCCGGCGAGGCAGCCGCCCTGGGGATCCGCCCCATCGACCTGGTGGCCTGCAACCTCTACCCCTTCCGGGAACATGCCGACGCCGGTGAGCCCCTGGAGGCCCTCATGGAGCAGGTGGACATCGGCGGCCCCACCATGGTCCGTGCGGCGGCCAAGAACCATCGCTGGGTGGCGGTGCTCACCTCACCGACGCAGTACGCCGGGGTGATCGCCGAACTGGCGGCCGGCGCCGGCGCCCTCTCCCCGGCGACCCGGGAGCGGCTGATGCGCGAGGCGTTCAACCACACGGCGGACTACGACTCGGCCATCGCCCAGGCCGTCGACGAGCGGATGGGGGTCCACTCGCTGCGCCTCGCCTTCGACGGCGGCCGCGCCCTGCGCTACGGCGAGAACCCCCACCAGCGGCGCCTGGCTGCTCCGGGAGCGGCCGGCCGCCGGTCTCCCTGGCCGACGCCGAGGTGCTCTCCGGCAAGGAGATCTCCCACAACAACATGGTGGACCTGGCCGCCGCCCTGGAAGCCGTCCAGGACCTGCCCGTGGAGGCCTGCGCCGTCGTCAAGCACGCCAACCCCTGCGGGCTGGCGGTGGCCGCCGACCAGCGGGCGGCTCTCACCGCCGCCTGGGAAGGGGATCCCGTGTCGGCCTTCGGCTCGGTGATCGCCTTCAACGCCCCGGTGCGGGCCGACACCGTGGGCTTCCTCGACCTCGGCCACCCCGACCGCTCCCGCCGCCGCTTCGTCGAGGTGGTGGCCGCCCCGGGCTTCGAGGACGGCGCCCTGGAGGGGCTGAAGGTGCACTCGAACCTGCGGGTGGTTCAGGTCGATCCGGCCGCCCTCCGCCCTCGCCTCACCTTCCGCTCGCTGCCCGGGGCCTGCCTGCTGCAGGAGGCCGACACCACCCTCGAGGCCGGCTTCGCCGTGCAGACCCGGGTGAGCCCGGCGGTGGACGACCCCGATCTGGTGCGCCTCGGCCTGGTCGCCACCCGCCAGGTCAAGAGCAACGCCATCGCCGTGGTACGCCGCCGGCCCGACGGGGTCCTCCAGCTGCTGGGGGCGGGCGGCGGGCAGCCCAACCGGTTGGACTCGATTCGGCTGGCGGTGGGGCGCTGCCGGGACAACCTGGCCCGCGAGTACCGGGGCCCCGAGGAGGGACGGGAGGACTACATCCGCTCGGTGCTGGGATCGGCCGTCCTGGTCTCCGACGCCTTCTTCCCCTTCCCCGACAACGTGGAGGCGGCCGCGGCGGCGGGCATCAGGACGATGTACGAGCCGGGCGGCTCGCTGCGGGACGCCAAAGTGGTCGAGCGGGCCGACGAGCTGGGAGTGTGTGTCGTCTTCACCGGGATCCGCCACTTCAAGCACTAGACAGGAGCGGCGCGAGGATGGGAACGGTGCGCACAGAGGCACTACGGTGCTCGGGGGAGGATGGCTCATGAGGACGCTGGCGACCATCTCCACGCCGCAACTGGTGCACCTGCATCACGGCAAGGTGCGCGAGTCCTTCCGGGTGGACGACTCCACCCGGCTGATCGCGGTCAGCGACCGCCTCTCGGCCTTCGACAAGGTGCTCACGACTCCCATCCCGCTCAAGGGGGCGGCCCTCAACGCGGTGTCGGCCTGGTGGTTCGAGCGCACCCGCGACGTGGTGGACAACCACCTGCTGCGGCTCATCGACCCGAACCTGATGCTGGTGCAGGAGGCGACCCCCATCCGGGTGGAGATGGTCGTGCGCGGCTACCTGGCCGGCTCCATGTGGCGCGCCTACCAGCAGGGGCAGCGCGACTTCTGGGGCACCACCCTCCCCGACGGGCTCGCGCCTGCACAGCCCCTTCCCCGAGCCGTTGGTCACCCCCACCACCAAGGAGGCCAGCGACCGCCCGATCACCGCCGAGGAGATCGTGGCCGGGGGCTGGGCCTCGGCCGGGCAGTACCGCGAGATGGAGCGTCTGTCGCGCGAGCTGTTCCGCAGGGGGACCGAGCTGCTCGCCGAACGCGGCCTCATCCTCGTCGACACCAAGTACGAGTTCGGGACGGCCGGCGGCGGCCTGATCCTGATCGACGAGCTGCACACCTCCGACTCGTCACGCATCTGGGATCGCGAGGCCTACCGGGCCGACCCTGCAGGCGTGGAGCCCCTGGACAAGGAGTTCGTGCGGCGCTGGCTGCTCCGGGCGGGCGAGGCGGGGGCAGTCCCCGATGCCCTGCCCGACGACATCGTCGCCGAGACCAGCCGCCGCTACGCCGAGCTGTGCCGCCGAGTGACTGGTTCGGCGCCGGCCGAACGGGCAGACGACCCGCGCCGCCGCATCGCCGACGCCCTGGTGGCCGAGGGGCTCATCCGGGACGGCTTCGTGCTCATCGTCATGGGGTCGCGCTCCGACATGGAGCATGCTCGGGCGATCGCCTCCGCCCTCGAGCCCTACGACGTGGCGGTGCTCATGAGGGTGATCTCGGCCCACAAGGTCCCCGAGGCGATCCCGGCCCTGGCGGCCGCTCTCAATGCTTCCGTCGAACCGGGGGCGGTGATCGCCGTGGCCGGTGGCTCCAACGGGCTGGGCGGCGCCCTGGCCGCCAACCTCAACCTCCCGGTCATCAACTGCCCGCCGTTTCGCGACCAGGTGGACCTGCTCCTCAACATCGGCTCGTCGCTGATGATGCCCTCGCGGGTCCCGGCGATGACCGTGCTGCGCCCGGCCGAGGCCGCCGCCGCCGCCCTGCGCAGCCTCAACCTGCCCCGCCTGCGCGAGCGCTTCTCCGGCGAGATCACCGAGATGAAGGCCTCACTGGCGGCGGACGACGACGAGGTTCGCTTATGAAGGTCGGGGTCATCGGCTCCGGCGGCCGCGAGCACGCCATCGCCTGGAAGCTGGCCCAGGATCTGGGGCCGGATGCCGTCTTCGTCATCCCCGGCAACGGAGGCACCGCCAACAACCTGGCCCTGGACCCCACCGACCGCCAGGGGCTGGTGAGGGCCTGCCGCGAGCTGGGCATCGAGCTGCTGGTGGTGGGCCCGGAGGGCCCGCTGGCCGAGGGCATCGTGGACGACCTGGCCGGGAGCGGGATCAGGGTCTTCGGCCCGGGGCGGCAGGCGGCCCGCCTGGAATCGTCCAAGATCTGGGCCAAGCAGTTCATGATGGGCCACGGGGTGCCCACCGCCCCCTTCAGCGTCCACCGGGTCCCCGACGAGGCGTCGTGGCGGATCCGGGAGCTGGGCGGCCGGGCGGTGGTCAAGTACGACGGCCTCGCGGCGGGAAAGGGCGTGTTCGTGACCTCCGACGAGGCGGAGGCCGCAGCCGCCATCGCCGAAGTGGGCGACCGCTACGGGCCCAGAGCCGGCTTCGTACTCGAGGAACGCCTGGTCGGGGAGGAGCTATCGGTGCTGGCCTTCACCGACGGACGCGACGTGGCCCTGCTCCCCACCTCCCAGGACCACAAGCGCGTCGGCGACGGCGACCGCGGGCCCAACACCGGCGGCATGGGGGCCTTCTGCCCGGTGCCACAGGTGGACCAGGCACTGCTGGAGGCGATCCACCGGCGGATCGTCCAGCCCACCCTGGCCGGCCTCCAGGCAGAACGGCTGGACTATCGGGGGGTGCTCTACTTCGGGGTGATGGTGACCGCCACCGGGCCCCGGCTGCTCGAGTACAACGTGCGCATGGGCGACCCGGAGACCGAGGCCGTTCTCCCCGCGCTGTCATCCAGCCTGATCGATCTGATCCTCGCCTGCCTCGACGGCACGGTGGGACGGGTGAGGCCCACCTTCCACCCGGGGGCCTTCGTCGACGTGGTGCTCGCCTCGGGCGGCTACCCCGGCGCCTACCGGACGGGCTTGCCCATCAGCGGCCTGGACGAGGTGGAGCAGGGGTGCCTGGTCTTCCATGCCGGCACCCAGCGCCGGCCGGACGGGTCGCTCGCCACCAGCGGCGGGCGGGTCCTGAACGTGGTGGGGAGCGGCGCCAGCCTGGACGAGGCGATCGAGCGTGCCTACCGCGGGGTGGGTCGCATCTCCTTCGAGGGGATGCTCTACCGCAGCGACATCGGGCGGCGCCAGTGGCGCCTGACGTGAGCGACGACGGGGCCGCCGGGCCGGTCCCGGCCCGGCGGCGCATCGCCATCCTCATCTCCGGCCGGGGCAGCAACATGGCGGCCATCCTGCGCAATGTGCAGGAGGGGGACCTGGGACGGGTCTGCGAGGTGGCCCTGGTCTTCGCCAACGATCCCCGAGCCCCGGGCCTCGCCATCGCCCGGGAGCGCGGCGTCCCCACCGCCTGCCTCATCTCACGGGGCCGAGATCGGCGCGAATTCGACCGGGACCTGGTGGATCTCCTGGAGCCCTACCACCTCGACTACCTGGTCCTCGCCGGCTACATGCGGCTCCTCTCGCCGGTGGTCATCGACCGCTACCGCAACCGCATCGTCAACATCCACCCGGCCGACTCCCGCGCCTACCAGGGCATCCACGGCTACCAGTGGGCGTTCGAGCAAGGGCTGCCCAAGACCCTGGTGACCGTGCACCTGGTGGACGAGGGCATGGACACCGGGCCCATCCTGGCCCAGGCCGAGGTGGACCTGCGGGGGGCGGGCTCGCTATCCGAGGTGGAACGGCGGGGCCTGGCGGTGGAGCACCGTTTCTACAGTGCAGTTCTGGCGGACCTGTTCGCCGGTAGCATCTGACCCGTCGGTTCGGCGCGGGCGAGAGGCACCAAATGTGCGGGATCCTGGGCATCAGCGGCCGGCGCGACGTGTCGGGGCAACTGCTCGAGGGGCTGGCCGCTATCCAGCATCGGGGCCAGGATGCCGCCGGGATCGTCACCTTCGACCGGACCTTCCACCTGCGCAAGGGCCTGGGCCTGGCCGCCGAGGTGTTCCGCGACGGCAGCCTGGACGGCCTCGCCGCCCCGGTGGGCTTGGGTCACGTGCGCTACGCCACCACCGGCACCGGCGACGTGCTCGACGCCCAGCCCATCGTGGTGGACTACCCCTTCGGGCTGGCCATGGTGCACAACGGCAACGTGGTCAACTTCGCCCACCTGCGCCGCCACCTCTACGAGGAGCACCACCGGCTGGTGGACACCTCCAACGACGTGGCCCTCATCCTCTACACCTTCGCCTCCAAGCTGGAGACCAAAGACCTCAAGCACCTCTCCATCGACGACGTGTTCGACTGCGTGGCCGCCACCCAGGAGGAGGTCCAGGGCGCCTACTCGGCGGTGACGATCATCGCCAACCACGGCCTGCTGGCGTTCTGCGACCCCCACGGGATCCGCCCCCTGGTCATGGGCCGCCAGGTCACCGGTACAGGGGTGAGCTACGCCTTCGCGTCGGAGACGACCTGCTTCGACCATCTCGACTTCGAGATGGTGCGCGACCTGGAGCCCGGGGAGGCGGTCTTCATCGACCGGGACCAGCAGGTGCACACCCGGATCTGCCGCCAGCGGCAGCAGGCCTACTGCGTCTTCGAGTACATCTACTTCGCCCGCGAGGATGCGGTGATGAACGGGCGGCTGGTGGCCAGCGAGCGGGTCCGCCTCGGCAAGCGCCTGGCCGCCACGTTCCGCGCCACCGGCCTTCAGCCGGACATAGTCATCGACGTCCCCGCGAGCGCCTACTTCTTCGCCTCCGGTCTGGCCGAGGAACTGGGGGTTCCCTACCGGAGGGGCCTGGCCAAGAACCGCCACGTGGGGCGCTCGTTCATCACCCCGGGCCAGCAGCCAGCGCGAGGCGATGGTCTCCAAGAAGCTCAACCCCATCCGGGACATCATCCGAGGCCGCAAGGTGGCGGTGGTGGACGACTCCATCGTGCGGGGCACCACCGCCCGGCTGCTGGTGGAGATGCTGCGCAAGGCGGGCGCCACGGAGGTGTACGTGGTGTCGGCCGCGCCCCCGATCAAGCACCCCTGCATCTACGGGATCGACATGAGCGCTCGCGGCGAGATCATCGCCGCCCACAACGAGATCAAAGACGTCGAGACCTACCTGGGCGCCGACGCGGTGGTGTACCAGCGGCTGGAGGACCTGCAGGACCTCTACCGCGACCTGCCCTGCTGCTACGCCTGCTTCTCCGGCGAGTACCCGACCGGCGCCACCGCCGAGACCCTGGCCGAGATCGAGGCGGAGAAACTGGCCTCGAAACGGTGAGCGGCGGGCCGGGTCGGTGGGCCTCCCCACCGGGTGCGCTGCTCGCTTCGGCGCTGACGCTGGGGTCCTGTGATGCCGGGGCACGGCCGGGCCTGCGGGTGATGTCATAGGCACCTGATACATAGGGGGTGTGAGTGTCGTAGCGCTGTCCTCGGGGGTGCTGCCGGACTTGTCGGCGGTGTTCGGGTTCCCGCTGGGGAGTCTGCCGGATGCCGGCCTGGCTGAGGGTCTGCGGCAGTTGGGCCGCCTGTCCTCCCGGGTGGAGGCCCGCCGGGCCGAGTTCATCGCCGAAGCGGACCGGCGGGGAGTGGCCCGCCAGGAGGGGTACGGTTCGACCACAGCCTGGCTGATGGCCTTGTCGGGGGATCCGGCGGCGGTGTGCCGCAGCCGCCTGGCAGTGGCCACCTCCTTGCAGGAGATGCCGGAGACCCAGGCCGCCTTCGCCGCCGGTGAAGTGTCCGAGCCGCGGGTGCGGCTACTGGCCGAGGCGCGGGCGCTGGCCCCGGAGCAGTTCGCCCGCGACGAGTCCCAGCTGGTCTCCCAGGCGGTGTCGGTGTCTTCCCGCCGCCTGCCGGCGGTGTTGGGGGAATGGCGGCGCCACACCGACCCCGAGGGGGCAGAAGCCGACACCGCCCGGGTGTTCGCTCGACGGGCTCTTCGCGTGTCGCCGTCCTGGTCGGGCATGGTCCACCTGGAAGGCGACCTGGACCCGGAAGGCGGCAGTGTCGTCCTGGCCGCGCTGGGTTCCCTGTCCGAACCCGCTGCCCTCGACCCCCAAGACACCCGCAGCCCCCAGCAGTGCCGGGCCGATGCGCTGGTGGAGATCTGCCGCCGCCACCTCGACGGCGGACACCCCCACCACGGGCGGCGGCCCCATCTGACCCTCACCATCCCCTGGCAGGCCCTCCGAGACGGGGCCGGGGTGGTGGACCTGGAGGGCGGGCCGGTCAGCGTCGAAGCGGTCCGCCGCCTCGCCTGCGACGCCTCCCTGTCTGCGGTGATCGTCAAAGACGGCTCCCAGCCAGTGGAGGTCGGCCGAACCCGCCGGGTAGTCTCCCCCGCCCTGCGGCGGGCCCTGGACCTCCGCGACGGGGGCTGCACCCACCCCGGCTGCGACACGCCGGCCCACTGGTGCGACGCCCACCACCTCCACCACTGGGCCGACGGCGGCGCCACCACTCTCGCCAACCTGCGGCTGCTCTGTCGGAGACACCACCGGACTGCCCACGAACACCAGCCCTACCCGCAACGCGAGTGAGCAGGCATCCAACGATGGATCCCCAGCCACCACCCCACACCCCCGCCAGCACCACCCCGGCCTGGCCGGGCGTTGCGAAACGCCACCTGAACCCAGGCGGAGATGTCGGCGGTGCGGGGGGCGATCCCTACTTGTCGAAGAGGATCAAGGCAGCCGTGATGAGGGCGCCGACCGCCAGGATCTCGTCCGCAGCGCTGAAGTCGAAGACCCCGAACAGCATCAGCGCCCAATACACCAGCACTGCTGCCAGAGCCTTCTGCCAGAACTTGCCTTTGCCCAGTTTGAGCTTCATTGAATCTCTCCTCGGCGCCTAGTCGAAGACCCCGAAGATGTTGAGCCCGCCGAGGAGGATCCCGATGATGAGGAGCACCACCCCCAGGAGCATCCTGCGCCGGAACATGTAGACGATTCCGGCGACGATGAGGACCGCGCCGATGGCCCAAAGTACCGGTACGGTGACCGAGGCGAGGAGCACACTCGCAAGCACCCTGACCTCCTTCTGATGTGAATCGAGGTTAGCCCGCGTCGAGCTGCCACGTCTGCCGGAGGGGTCCTCTTCTTCGATGCAGGGAACTCGGGTCCGCTGGCTGGCCCCTACTGCCCGCCGGCTCGGGCGAGAACCGCGAGGCGAACCTCCAGAATCGCTACGCCAACCATCAGCACGTTCGGCAGATAGGCGAACCCGGTAGGCGTCGCAATCGACAAGACAGCGGCGCCGGCTGCCGCCCAGTGCCGAGCGGTGAGCGCGAACGGAATCACCAGGACCGCACCGACCAAGCCGACGGTGGCGAGAGCAGCGATGGCGGCCACATTGGTGAACTCACCCCAGCCGGCCCCGATGAACCACAGTCCGAAGACGATGAGCGCCAGTGCCGAGGCGATCTCGATGCCTAGCCGAAGTCGTCGGAGAGGGGCCGTCCGCACCGACCCCGCACCGGTGTCGACGGCTCCTGTGGGAATGGTCGGGGGCATGGCAACCAGAGTATCCCGCCTCCGGAGACTCCAGTCCCGGCCATCCCATGTCAGAGGCATGCCCTTCGGCAGAGATCACCTTGGGGTGCTGCTCAGCTGAGTACACCATTCGGCGCGTGCCCTCAGCCCAGCCGTCGGGGTGCGCTCGGAAGCGCCGCATGAAGACCGCCTCGGCCCATGCCCTGATGTCGGGCTCCCAGCGGGAGGAAGAGACCGGTACCGCGTAGGGCTCGCCGGAGACGACGACCTCCTCAAGAACCCATGAGCCCTGGATCATCCCTTGGGGTGCCCTCCTCTGGCTCTGCCCCGCAAGCACTCAGGAGAAGAGCAGCAATTGTGATGAGGGTTGCAGCTCGCATGACGTCTGCTCCGCTCCATGACAGACAGTACGCGGGAGGGCAAGGAGGCTGTTACGGGACGTAGAGGGGGGGAGTCAGCACGCGAGGTCCTTCCGGCGTCTGCGTTACGACGAATGCGAACTGGGAGACAGTGGGGTCGGTGTCGCTTCCGCAGCACGGGCCGAGTGAGAAAAGCTGGCCGTCGTCGGTTTGGAATTCGACGTAGAACTCATAGCCGTTAGCCACGACGGACCCGGCGAGCACTCGCCGCAGGGCGAGGTCGCAGCGCAACTGGTACTCGCAGGCAGATTGGAACAGGGCTGTCTTGTCAGTCGGGTCCACCGAGGGGTTCGAGCCGATGAGGCTTTCGTAGGTCCCGCCGTACAGGCTTACCGCGGTTGTGTAGCGGCCGTCTCGCACTGCGGCCAGGAATGCCTCCAAGGTTTGCAGGCTTTGGCGGGCTTCTGGGGTGTCGGGGAGGGGTACCAGGCCTCTGAGCTGTTCGAGCGTCGGACCGGTAGCGGTTCAGCTCCTGCTGCACCCAATCGGAGAAAGCATCGCGTTGTTCGAGGCATGTGGCTTCTTGGTATTGCCTGTTTGCGAGCTGGGCCGCGCAGGCGTCCCAGTGCAACTGGTTTCGGGTGAGTTGGGAGCGGACCCTTGCCAGTTCATCTGTCAGCTCGGTGACGGTCTGCTCGAGCTCGCGGATCTGGGCCTGTTGGCTGGCGACCTGCTGCTGAAGGTCGGACGACTGCCCTGGGGGTGCGCTGGTAGTGGACGTTGGGGCGGCAGTGCCGCTGCAGGCGGCCATGAGCAGGGCCATTGCCAACAAGGGGATCCAGCCGTACCTCGTGGAAGTGGTCAATCCGTCACCCCCCGGTTACGTGCCCTGAAGGATGGCACGCTGCTGGCCATTGTGGGCACAGTCGCCCAGGAACTCTTGCTTGGAGAGGTCCCGAAGCCGGTGGCGTCGGCCTCCCCTGGGTACTGCTACCTCACTCCACCACAACCGTCCCGTCCTTGACCACCGCCCAGACCAGGTCGCTCCCCGGGCGATAGGGCAGGTGCCGGTAGGACGGGGCGTCGAGGACGGCCAGGTCGGCCACCGCCCCCTCCACCACCCGGCCCTTGTCGGGCTCCTCCAGCGCCAGCGCCCCTCCCCGCGTGGCCGCCCACAGGGCCTCCTCGGGGGTGAGGCCCATCTCCAGGCAGGCAAGGGCGATCACGAAGGGCATGCTCTCCACGTAGGAGGTGCCCGGGTTGCAGTCGGTGGCCAGGGCCACGGTCACCCCGGCGTCCCAGAGCATCCGGGCGGGAGCCTGCGGGGTGCGCAACGAGAACGAGGCGGCGGGCAGCAGGACGGCCACCACCCCCGCCTCTCGCAGGGCGGCGGCGTCCTCGGGAGTGGCATGGTCGAGATGGTCGGCGCTGGCCGCCCCCATCTCGGCGGCCAGCCGGGCCGCGCCCGTGTGGGCCAGCTGCTCGGCGTGGAGGCGCGGGCGCAGGCCCCCTTCCAGCCCGGCCAGCAGCACCCGGCGCGCCTCCTCGACCGTGAAGGCTCCCCGGTCGCAGAACACGTCGCAGTAGCGGGCCAGGGGGACGCAGGCGTCGAGCATCTCTCCGGTCACCAGGTCCAGGTAGTCCCCGCGGTCGATGTCCCGAGGCACCACGTGCGCTCCCAGGTAGGTGAGGACCACGTCGATGGGGGTGCGCTCCCCGACGGCCCGGGCGGCCTCCAGCATCCGCACCTCGGTGTCGGTATCGAGGCCGTAACCGGACTTGACCTCCACAGTCGTGGTGCCCTGGCGGAGCAGGCGCATCGCCCGCTCCCGGCCCGCGGCCACCAGCTCGTCGAACGAAGCCGCCCGGGTGGCGGTCACCGTCGAGTGGATGCCGCCGCCCGAGGCGAGGATCGCCTCGTAGTCCTCGCCAGCGCAGGCGCCGGGCGAACTCGTCCGCCCGGTCCCCGGCAAAGACCAGGTGAGTGTGGGCATCGACGAAGCCGGGGACCACCGCCCGCCCCGCCACGTCGAAGGGGTCCAGACCGCGGTGGGCTGCGGGCAGGTCGGCCGCCGGCCCGGCCCAGGCCACCCGCCCGTCCCTGATCGCCACCGCCGCGTCGCGGACCAGCCCCAGCCCGCCGGGGGCCTCGGCACTGTTGGTGACCAGTTCGCCGATGCCGGTGAGCAGCAGGTCCCGGTTCATGTCCCCTGCATGGGCAGCCGCACGCCCCGCTCCCGGGCTACCTCGATCGCCCGGTCGTAGCCGGCGTCGGCGTGGCGCATCACCCCGGTGCCGGGGTCGTTGGTGAGGACCCGCTCCAGGCGGAGAGCGCCGTCGGCGGTGCCGTCGGCCACCACCTGCGCGCCGGCGTGGATCGACTTGCCCATGCCCACCCCTCCACCGTGGTGCACCGCCACCCAGGCGGCCCCGGAGGCGGTGTTGAGCAGAGCGTTGAGGATCGGCCAGTCGGCGATGGCGTCGGACCCGTCGGCCATGGCCTCGGTCTCCCGGTAGGGCGAAGCCACAGAGCCGGCGTCCAGGTGGTCGCGCCCGATGACGATGGGGGCCTTGATCTCGCCCGAGCGAACCAGGTCGTTGAAGGCCAGGCCCGCCCGGTCACGCTCCCCGTAGCCGAGCCAGCAGATGCGGGCCGGCAGGCCCTGGAAGACCACCCGCTCGCCGGCCATGCGCAGCCACCGCTGCAGGGGGCGGTCGTCGGGGAAGAGCGAAGCCACCGCCCGGTCGGTGGCGGCGATGTCGGCCGGGTCGCCGCTCAGGGCGATCCAGCGGAACGGGCCTTTGCCTTCACAGAACAGCGGCCGCAGGTAGGCCGGGACGAAGCCGGGATAGGCGAAGGCATCGGCGAAGCCGCCCAGGCGCGCCTCACCGCGCAGGTTGTTCCCGTAGTCGAAGACCTCGGCTCCCGCCTTCTGGAAGCCGACCATCGCCTCGCAGTGACGGGCCATGGACGCCCGGGCCTCCTCGACGTAGCGGCCCCGGTCCTTGGCCCGCAGCTCGGCCGCCTCCTCCAGCGAGTGCCCGGCGGGGACATAGCCGTTCAGCGGGTCGTGGGCCGAGGTCTGGTCGGTGACGATGTCGATCTCCACGCCCCGGCGCAGCAGTTCGGGGAAGGCGTCGGCGGCGTTGCCCTCCACCCCGATCGACAGGGCTCGCTTCTCCCGCTTGGCCGCCAGGGCCAGGGCCACCGCCTCGTCGAGGCTGCTCGCCACGGTGTCCAGGTAGCCGGTCTCCAGGCGGCGGCGGATATGGGCGGGATCCACCTCGACGATCAGCGCCACCCCCTCGTTCATGGTCACCGCCATCGGCTGGGCACCGCCCATGCCCCCCAGGCCGGCGGTCAGGGTGAGCGTCCCCTTGAGGCTCCCGCCGAAGTGCTGCTCGGCCGCGGCGGCGAAGGTCTGGTAGGTGCCCTGGAGGATGCCCTGGGTGCCGATGTAGATCCACGACCCGGCGGTCATCTGCCCGTACATGGTGAGGCCGGCCGCCTCCAGGTCCCAGAAGTGCTCCCAGTCGGCCCAATCGGGCACCAGCAGGCTGTTGGCGATGAGCACCCGCGGCGCCATGTGGTGGGTGGTGAACACCCCAACCGGCTTGCCCGACTGCACCAGCAGGGTCTCCTCGTCACCCAGTGACTCGAGGGAGCGCACGAGGGCGTCGAAGGCCTCCCAGTTGCGGGCCGCCTTGCCGCGGCCCCCGTAGACCACCAGTTCGTCGGGGCGCTCGGCCACCTCCGGGTCGAGGTTGTTCATCAGGCAGCGCAGCGCCGCCTCCTGCAACCAGCCGCGGGTGCGCAACTGCGAGCCCCGCGGTGCCCGCACCACTCGTGGTCCGCTCACCGGGCAACCTCTCTCGAGCCTGGGGTCAGCGTACTCCGGGCAGGGCGGCCACTACCCGCGTACCATCCACCCGAGCACCCGAAGGGAGAGACCCATGACCCAAGCCGCCATCGTCTATCGCCACAACCAGCAGCCCCGGAGGGGCCTGGCGCTCGCCGGGGCGATCTTCTGCGTGAAGGCGATCCTGCTGATTCCCCACCTGATCATCGTCGGGGTCCTGGGATACGTCGCCTATGCCGTGGGGTACATCGGATTCTGGATCGTGGCCTTCACCGGCGAGCTCCCCCGCGGCCTGCAGGACCTCATCACGATGTGGCTGCGCTGGGGGGCCCGGGCCTACGGGTGGCTGGCAGGCATCACCGACGAGTACCCGCCGTTCGACCCCGATCCGCAGGGCTTCCCCATCGATGCCCGCACGCCGGTGAACGAGAGCCCGAGCAAGGGATGGGCCGTGGCGGGCATCTTCGTGTTCCCCAAGGCGATCTGCGCCATTCCCCACCTGTTCCTGCTCTGGTTCGTCATGATCGCGGTCGTCGTGGTCACCTGGGTGGGCTACGTGGTGACCTTCTTCACGGGGCGCTTCCCCACCGGGATGCAGGACTTCATCGCCGGGGCCATGCAGTGGTACACCCGGGTGCTGTCGTGGTTCCTGGGACTGACCGACGAGTACCCACCCTTCGGCGTGGCGATCTCACCGGCCGCCTGAGGGCCCCTCTCCCGCGGCAGCGGCGTGAGGGCTTCCCCAGCCAAGACTGTGAGGCCCGCCGGTCGGCGGGCCTCACAGTGATTGCGGGGCATCGAGAGGTGACTACCCCCTCTGCGCTCGCTGCGCGAGCGCGTCTCCCCCGCACCCGCGGGGGAGACATGCCTACTCCTCGGGCTTGATCTCCTCGGCGGCCTTGTCGACCGCCTCGGCGGCAGCGTCGACGTGCGACTCCCGCCGATCGTCGATCTTCTCCTTGACGTCCTCGGCCACGTCCTTGGTCTTCTCCCAGGCCTTCTCCGAGACTTCCTTGGTCTTCTCCCAAGCCTTCTCGGCGACCGGGGCTGCCTTCTCCTTGACGTCGCCGGCGACCTCCTTGGTCTTCACCCAAGCCTTCTCCGCCGCCGGGGCGGCCTTCTCCTTGGCCTTGCCGAAGAAGACCCTGGTCTTCTCCCAGAAGATGGCGAACCCGCTCTTCTCTTCGCCCGTAGTCACTGTCGGTCCTCCTGAGTGGCTGGACCTCAGCGTACCCCTCCGGCCGCCGCTGCGGCGGCCCGAACCAGGGTCCCATCTTCGATCATCGCCGCCACCGCCTCGATGTCGGGCGCCGGGGATCGGTCTTCGGTGAGGGGCGGCACCACCGAGCGCACCGCGGCCAGGGCGGCGGCCGTGCCTCCTCCCGGCGCGAGCGGGCGGCGGTGTTCGATGCCCGAGCAGGCGCAGAGAACCTCGATCGCCAGCACCCGGGCCGTGTTGGCCAGCACGTCCCACAGCTTGCGAGCCGCCCCCCAGCCCATCGACACGTGGTCCTCCTGCGACCCGGAGGTGGGAATGCTCTCCACCGAGGCGGGGTGGCACAGCACCCGGTTCTCCGCCACGAGGGCGGCGGCAACGTACTGGGTGATCATGTAGCCGCTGTTCAGGCCGGGGCGGGAGGCCAGGAAGGGAGGCAGCCCGGAGGAGCGCTCGGGGTCGAGGATGCGATCGGTGCGCCGCTCCGAGATGCTGCTCAGTTCGGTCACCGCGATCGCGGTGAAGTCGAGCGCGAACGCCAGCGGCTGGCCGTGGAAGTTGCCGCCCGAAAGCACCTCGCCGGCCTCGGGCAGCACGATCGGGTTGTCCACCACCGAGCCCAACTCCACCGCGAACACGCCGTCGGCGTAGCCGAGCACATCGCGGGCGGCGCCGTGCACCTGGGGGGCGCAGCGCAGGCTGTAGGCGTCCTGCACCGCGTGGCCCGAATCCCGGTGGCTCGCCACGATGCCGCTCCCCGCCAGGAAGCGGCGCAGGGCGGCGGCCGACGCCGCCTGGCCCGGATGCGGCCGCAAGGCGTGCAGGCGGGGGTCGAAAGGCCGCACGCTGCCCAGCAGCGCCTCCACCGACAGGGCGCACGCCAGGTCGGCCGCCTCGGCCAGGCGCCGGGCCCGGTGCAGGGCGAGCACCCCGTGAGCGAGCATCCCCTCGGTGCCGTTGAGCAGGCTCAGCCCTTCCTTGGCGCGCAGGGTGAGCGGGGCGAGGCCGTGCTCGGCCAGCACCTCCGCCGCCGGGCGGGCCTCCCCCGCGACGCGCAGCAGGCCCTCGCCGATGAGCGGCCAGGCCAGGTGGGCGAAGGGGGCCAGGTCACCCGACGCGCCCACCGACCCCTGCCCGGGGACCACCGGCAGCAGGTCGAGGCGCAGGAAGTCGAGGAGCCGCTCGACGATCTCCACCCGCACCCCCGAATGGCCCTGGGCCAGGGTCCGGGCGCGCAGCAGGAGCATCGCCCGCACCAGCGGGTCGGGCAGCGGCGGGCCCACCCCCGAGGTGTGGCTGCGCAGCAGGGCCACCTGGGCCTCGTCCGCCTGGGCCGGGTCGATGCGAGTGTTGGCCAGCGCCCCGAAGCCGGTGGTGACCCCGTAGACCACCCGGCCGTCCCGCACCGCCTCCTCCACCAGGCGCCGGGCCGGGGCCATGCGGGCCGCCACCCCGGGGCCGAGGCGCACCGCCGCCCGCCTCTCGGCCACGGCCACCACGTCCTCCGCCCGCAGGGCGTCGCCGGTGAGCACCACTTCGTCAGGCATCGGTTACCTCCCGGGAGGCCACGCCCGACGCGAAGGCGAGGAAGGCCGTGGCCAGGTTGAGCACGGTCGAGCCGGACGGGTCGCGCGCCGGGTCCACCTCGACGAAGTCGGCGGCGCGCACCTTCGGGTGGGCCCCCGCCGCCCGGCAGGCGGCGGCCAGCTGGCGAGGGGTCATCCCGCCGGGGCGCGCCCCCGGGCAGCCGGGGGCGAAGGCCACGTCGAGCACATCGACGTCCACGTCCACGAAGATCCACTCGCAGCGCTCCGCCAGGTCGCGCAACGCGCTGGCCACGACCCAGCCGGCCCCCACCTCGTCCACCGTCTCCATGGTGACCACCTCGATGCGGTGCTCGGCGCAGTAGGCGCGGTAGGGCGCCGAGTTGGCGAAGGAGTGGATGCCCACCTGCACCACGCGGCCGTCGGGAAGGCCGTCCTCGATGAGCCCGCGGATGGGAGTGCCGTTGGTGGGGCCGGCGTCGAGGGTGCGCACGTCGTGCTGGGCGTCCAGTGTGAGCACCCCCACCCCCGAGAGGTCGCCCTGGGCGAGCCCCACCACCAGGGGGCGGGTGATGCTGTTGTCGCCGCCGACGAAGGCGCCAACCGGCCCCCCCGCCAGGCGGCGGGCACGGCGCTCGACCACGGCCGCGGCCTGATGCATGTCGAGGCCGGCCACTTCCCAGTCCCCCAGGTCGGCCACCGCCAGGCGGCCGAGATCCACCCCCGTCTCCCCGTCGAAGGTGGCCAGGCGCGCCAGCGCGGCCCGGAAGGCGGCCGGCGCCCGCCAGGCCTCGGAGGGGGTCAGCGAGGCGGAAGAGGTCGGCACCCCGGCGACCACCAGGTCCGGGGCCTCGGCCGCCGAGGCCAGCCAGGTGTCGGCGCGCGGCCAGAAGGGGTCGGCGATGACCACGAGGGGAGGTTACCGGCTGGCCGCGGGGCACACCCGCGCGCCACAGCTGAGCCCCCCCACGGCACCCCTAACCTCAGCCCCATGGACGAGCCCCTCCGCGTCGCCCCCGGCCTGGCCATCCCCGCCGATGAGCTGCGCTGGCATTTCGACACCACCGGAGGGCCGGGCGGGCAGCACGCCAACCGCTCGGCCACCCGGGCGGAGATCACCTTCGACCTGGCCGGCAGCCCCTCGGTTCCCGAGGACCTGCGGTCGCGGCTCCTGGAGCGCCTCGGCGCCCGGGCCCCCGGCGGGGTGGTGCGGGTCTCCGCCGACGAGTCACGCTCGCAGTGGCGCAACCGCCAGACCGCCCGCCGCCGCCTGGCGACGCTGCTGGCCGAGGCCCTCCGCGTCCCCCGTCACCGCCGGCCCACCCGGCCCACCGCCGCCTCCCGCCTGCGCCGCCTGGCCGACAAGCGGCACCGCGCCGAGGTCCGCCGCCGGCGGCGGCCGCCCGATGTCGCCGAGGAGTGAGAAGCCCCGCCTTCAGAGGACGGTGAGGCCCACCGCCAGCGCGCCCACGTAGAGCGAGCAGAAGACCAGGTTGAGAGCGGCGCCGTCGAGGTCCACCCGGTCGTAGGCAGCGGGGTCGACGGCGGCCCGGTTCCGCAGCTTGTGGAGCAACCGGTGCGCCATGGGAACCGTCACCAGCGTCACCAGGGTCAGAGGCGTCAGGAAGATGGGAGCCAGCACCAGCGCCACCAGGAACGAGCCGAACACCAGGAAGTGCTCCAGGGCCACCCCGCCCGCCTCTCCCACCAGGCCGGCGAAGCTGACCGCCTTGACCTTGCGGTCCTCGGACACGTCGCGGGTGTTGTTGGCGTTGAGGATGACGTCGCCCATGAAGGACACCGGGATCGAGAAGAGCAGGACGCTGAGCGCCTGCCGCAACGTGAAGGGAGTGCCCGCCGCCTGCACGTAGAAGGCCCCGAAGGTGCCGGCCAGGCCGTTGGTCAGGATGATGAAGAGGTCGCCCAGGGCGTGGTACTTCAGGCTGACGGGCGGCGCGGTGTAGAAGACGACCATGAAGCCGCCGAAGAGGACCAGGAGCCAGAGCAACCATCCCCCGACCGTCGCCAGGAAGTAGGCGGCGATGGCGAGATCCACCGCCATCAGCACCGCGAGCATGGTCAGCAGGCCTCGGGTGGAGAGGCCCCCCTCGAAGAAGGGATTGCGAGCACCGGAGTTCCCCGGCAGGTCGCAGCGCCAGCGATGGTCGTAGTAGTCGTTGATCAGGTTGCAGGCCGCCTGGGCGACCACCATGCCCACCACGGTGAGCGCCAGGGTGACCCAGTTGAAGGTGAAGCCGGGGGCGTCCTGCAGGTAGTAGAAGGCGAGGAGGCTGCCCAGGAAGGCGGGCTGGGCGGAGCAACTGAAGGACCAGGGCCGGGTGGCGAAGAAGTAGCCCTTGACCTTTCCCCAGGCCACGGCGCCCTCCCGATCTGCCGAACCGAGCCCACCCATGACGCCCGACTATACGTCCAACTCCCCTAAAGGTCGGGCGACCATCGGCCGACCTTTCTGGCAAGCAGCGAGAGGCAACCGCGTGTCCGAGCACATCCTGGTAGTCGAGGACTCCCCCCTCGTCCAGCGGCTGCTGGCCGTGTGCCTGCGCGACCTCGGGCGACCGGTCCGGGGAATGCTCGACGGCCCCAGCCGCGCTGGAGGACATGGCCGCCGACCCGCCCGTCCTCGTGATCCTCGACATCGGCCTCCCCGGCATGGACGGTTGGGAGTTGCTCCGCCGCATGCGGCTCGACCCCCAGTGCGGCCGGCTGCCCGTGCTGGTCCTCACCGCCCACGCCCAGGAGGAGTATCGGCTCGAGGCCGACCGGCGCGGCGCCGACGGCTTCATGACCAAGCCCTTCGAGCCCGACGCCCTCCGGGCGGCCGTGAGCCGCCTCCTCGGCGACCGGGCGCAGGCCGGATCGGCCGGCGCCACGCCCGAGCGCGCCTAGCTCCAACCCCCCAGCCGCCCGCACCGCTCCCCGCAGCGGAGTACCTTTGTGCCCGCTACGACCAGCACGGCCGCAGACGGCGCGGGCCGCCGGCGGCACGGGAAAGGAGCATCGTGAGCGACGACGTCCTGAGTCGCATCGCCGGCTGGTGTGCGGCCGACCCGAAGCTGACCTTCATAGAGGACGGTCCCGCCGTCGAAGTCGCCGGAGAGCCTCCCCTGCGTCTGGGGCTCGGGCTGGGCGAGGAGGAGATCCTCCTCTCCCACCGCCTCGAGCTCGCCGGCGCCGGCAAGGAGGCCGCGGCCGAGGCGCTGGCACTGGTGAACAAGCGCGGATCCCTGATGCGGGGCACCGTCCAGCCCGAAGGTGACGGCCTCGGCGTCTCCGTCGAGTACCCGATCTACCTCGACGGCCTCAGCCGTCAGAACTTCCTCCTGGCCACCCAGGAAGTGGCGGGGGCGGTCGACGCGGTGAACGCCCTGGGGGGCAAGGCCGCCGCCCGGGCGGAGGCCGTGGCACCCGTCATCACCCAGCAGCCGGTGACCGTCGAGCCCGCGGTGGTGCCCGAGGTGCTGGCGGCCGCGGCAGCCACCCCCATCGCCGCAGCATCCGACACCATCGAGATGGCCGCCCCGGCGCAGCCGGCGGCCTTCACGCCCACCCACGAAGTCCCCGCCGGAGGGATGTCGGCCTGGGCCCGCCCCGACCCCAGCCTGCAGCCGGCCGCCCGCCTGGAAGCCCGGGTGCAGCTGCGGGTCGACGAGACCCGCGGCGCCTGGGCCAGGGTCACCGGGAGCAACGGCTGGACGGGATGGGTGGATGCCCGCCGCCTGGCGCCACTCGGTGGCGCGGCGGTGCCGCCGATCGCCACGACGCCGGTGGTGGCCACCCCGGCACCCGTGGTGACCCCGGCGGTGGCGGTGACGGCGCCGATGCCGGCCATCTGGCAGGCCGCGTGCCAGGTCCCGGCGGGAGGGCTTCCCGCCTGGGCGACCCCCGACCCGGCGCAGGCCCCGGTGGCGCAATTGGCCGAGCGGGTTCAGTTGCGAGTGGAGGAGACCCGCGGGGCCTGGTCCCGGGTCAGCGCGGAGAACGGCTGGACCGGCTGGGTGGACGGCCGGCGCCTCGCTGCCCTGGGGGCAGCGGTGGCTCCGAGCAGGGCAGGGGGCCTCGCCCTGGGCGGGCTCAAGATCCGTCCGCTGCCGCTCATCGGCGGCATCGCCCTGATCGTGTCCACCTTCCTCAACTGGCTGCAGATGGGCTCGTCCAACGGCTTCGACATCGGGCTCCCCTTCCTCTGGGGAGGCTGGGAGCACGGCGGGGACGACCCGAACCTGGGGATCTTCACGCTCATCATCGGCATCGGCGCCGTGCTGCTGGCGGTGCTGCCGCGGACCAGCGTGGCGGTCATCCGGCTCCTCGGCCTGCTCACCGTGGTGATCGCCGTGGTGTTCGCCGTCCAGATGATGCTGTGGGCCGGCGACCTCGGTGGAGGGGCGGGGGACGCCTTCACCGACGGCATGAGCTACGCCCCCTACGTCGCCCTCGGCGGCGGCATCCTGATGCTGCTCACCCGGCGCGACTGACAGACGAATCCCAGATGGGGGCGGCGGATCGCTCCCGGCGAGGTAGCCGCCCCCATCGCACCCCATAGCCGTCCCCGGCGGCATGACCGGCCGTTCCCCGGGTACGGCCCTACGATCGCCCGATGCGGGCCCGCGCCGCCTTCGCCGCCGTGCTGGCGCTGGCAGCATCCTCGTGCTCCTTCGGCGCCGGCGTCGAGCCCAGCCCGCCGGCCACTTCCACCACCGCGCCGGCCGGGACCACCACCTCGGTCCCGGCCGGCCTCACCCCGCAGGACCGCACCGCGGCCGCCGCGGCAGCGGCCGACTACCTGGGCGCCTGGGCCTCCTTCGATTGGGCCCTGGCCTCCCGCTTCGTGACCGGCCCTCCCGCCGGTTTCGCCGCGGCCCACCAGGACTGGGCAGAAGGGGTCGGCGCATCTTCGGCAGCCTTCACCGTCGAGGAGGTGTTCCCGGCCGACGACGGGGCCGGGGCGGTGGTCACCTTCACCGCCACCATCGAGGTGGCCGGGGCCGGTGCCTGGGAGTACGAGAGCAGCGTGCCGGTGGTGCGGGCGGGCCAGCGCTGGCTGGTCGACTGGTCGCCGGCGGTCCTCCACCCCTCGCTGGAGGAGGGAGACACCCTGCGGGTGGTGCGGACCTGGCCGACCCGGGCCGCCATCCTCGCCGTCGACGGCCGGCCCATCGCTTCCGAGCAGCCGGTCAAGGTGATCGGGGTGGTCCCCGAACAAGTCGAGGACCTGACGGAGCTGCTGGCCGGGCTCGAGGCGGCGGGCATCGACCCCGAACAGGCCCGGGAGGCAATCGAGGCGCCGGCGGTGCAGCCCGACTGGTTCGTGCCGGTGGGAACCCTGTCGGAGTCCGCCTACCCGGCCGTGGCGGACACGCTCGACGCCCTGCCGGGGGTGCTGGTGCGCGAAGGGACGGAAAGGAGCCGGCTGCCTTCACCCTTCGCAGACCACGTCGTCGGCAGCACCGGGATCATGACCGTCGAACTCCTCGAGGCGCTGGGCCCCCCCTACTCCGCCACCGACACGGTGGGCCGCTCCGGCCTGGAACTCGCGTTGGAGGAGCGGCTGGCCGGCACGCCCGACCAGCAGGTGCAGCGGGTCAACCGCTACGGGCGCATGGTGGAGGTGCTGGCCACCTTCCCCGGGGCGGCGCCCGAGGCGGTGACGACCACCCTCGACATCGACGTTCAGGAGGCGGTGGAGGCGGTGATCGCCACCGCGCCGGAACCCGCCGCCGTCGTCGTGGTGGACGCGGCCACCGGAGGCATTCGCGGGGTGGCCTCCCGCCCCCTCGACGGTTTCGACCGCGCCCTGAGCGGGCTCTACCCGCCGGGATCGGCGTTCAAGGTCGTCACCGCCGCCGCCCTCCTCGGCGAAGGGGTCACCCCGCTGCAGGTGGTGGACTGCCCGGAGGAGGTGACGTTGGGGGGCCGCCGCTTCACCAACGCCGGCGAAGCGGCCCTGGGGCAGATTCCCTTCGTCGATGCCTTCGCCTTCTCCTGCAACACCACCTTCGCCCCGCTGGCCACCGCCCTGCTCGACCCGGGGGAGTTGGCCGCCGCCGCAGCCGGCTTCGGGTTCAACACGGCCCCGGGCCTGCCCGTCCCCGCCTCCACCCCGGTCTTCCCCGAGCCCGCCGACGACGCCGAGGAGGGCGCCGCCGCCATCGGGCAGGGCCGGGTGCTGGCCAGCCCGCTCCACCTGGCCACCGTGGCGGCGGCAGTGGCCGGGGGCGGCTGGCAGCCGCCCTCGCTCCTCGCCGGGGAGCCACCCCAACGGACGCCTCTCTCCGCCGAGGTCGCCGCCGACCTGGCCGATCTCATGCTGCGGGTGGTCGCCTACGGCACCGGCATGGCGGCGGCGGTGGAAGGGGAGGAGGTGCACGGCAAGACCGGCACCGCCGAGTACGAGACCGGCAGCGGCCTGGGCAGCCATGCCTGGTTCATCGGGTACTGGGAGGGGTACGCCTTCGCCGTGCTGGTGGAGGGAGGTGGCGCCGGGGGGACGGTGGCCGCCCCCCTCGCCGCCGACCTGGTTGGAGAGGCTGGCCGCGCTGCCCGCCGACGGCGGGCAGTAGGCCGCTCCCGCCGGGTACCGTCGTTTCGATGCAGCCCCTCTGGCGGGCCGGCCTGTACGGAGCGGCGCTGGCCGCCGTCTGGGTGACGGTCGCCTGGTTCTACGACACCACCTTCCATCTCGCCCCGCTTGCTGGTGGCCGCCGTCGTGCCCCTGGGAGCCTCCCTGGCTGCCGAGCCGCCCCCCTTCCCCCGCCGGCTGGCCGCCGCTGCCATCGGGGCGGCCGTCGCCCTGGCCGCCACCGCCGCGCTGGCGCTGGGCGGGCACCTCGCCGGGCCTTCGCTGCTCCGCGCCGGAGGGGCGCCGGCCGAGTCGGTGGCCTTCTCGCTGGCCGGGGCGGTCATCGGCCTGCTGCTGGGCGCCTCCCGGCGCCGGGGCGGGTAGCGTTCGCCCCGAACCACATCCGCCGAACCGAGGGAGACAGGCCGATGCCCGCCGTCCACCGCGACCCCGCCGCCTACCGCCACGTCCTCGCCCTGCGAGTGGTGCGCCGCTTCCTCCCCGATCCCATCCCCCCGGCGGAGATGGAAGCGGTGCTCGAGGCAGGCCGCTGGACGGGCAGTTCGAAGAACCGCCAGGGTTGGGCCTTCGTGGTGGTCGACGACCGCCCCGGCCTGGAGCGCCTGGCCACCGCCGGCGACTTCACCGGCCCCATCCTCGCCTCGGCGGCCACCGTCGCCCTGGTCCGCCTGCCCCGAGGCAACGACTTCGACATCGGCCGGGCGGCCCAGAGCATCATGCTGGCGGCCGCCGCCCGCGGCATCGGCTCCTGCCCCATCGCCTTTCACCGCCCCGACCAGGCCGCCGAGATGCTCGGCCTCCCCGAGGGCCACAACTGCACGTGGGCCGTGGCCCTGGGCTACCCGGACGAGGCCGCCGAGGTGGAGCAGCGGCGCCAGGCAGCCGCCGCCGGCTTCAAGGGGCGCCGCCCGCTGAACGAACTGGCCCACCGCGGCCGTTTCGGGGGCAGCGCCGGCGGGGTGTGATGCCCGGCGGGTCGCCCACCCCGTCGCCGTTGCCTTACTGGGAGGATCGCGGGTAGACCCGGGCGAAGACCGCCTCCGGCCACCAGGCACTCAACCGGCCGCGGCTCTCCCGCCGGCCGGCCGGCCCCGCCGCACCGCCACCACCTGGGCCACGATGGACACGGCCACCTCCTCGGGGGTCACCGCCCCGATGTCGAGGCCCACCGGCCCGTGCAGGCGCGCCACCTGCTCGGCGGGCCAGCCCTCCGCAGTCAGGCGCGCCACCCGGTCGGCCTGCGTCTTGCGGCTGCCCAGCACTCCGATGTAGCGGGCCGGGGTGGCGAGCAGGAGGGGCAGCAAGGGGATCTCGATCTTGGGGTCGTGGGCCAGGAGGACGGCGTAGGTCCGCCGGTCCGGGGCCACCATCGGCACCAGCTGGTCCGGCCAGCCCACCAGCACTTCGGCCGCCTCCGGGTACCGCTCCGGCACGGCGAGTGCCGGGCGCGGGTCGCAGATGAACACCCGGAAGCCGGCCGCGGCCGCCATTGGGGCAAGGGCCTCGGCGGTGTGCCCCGCCCCGAACAGCAGCAGGCGCGGCGCCGGGGTCACCACCTCGATGAACACTCGCGATTCCCCAGCGGGGAGGATGTGGGAGCGCTCGGCGTCCACCGCGGCGGCCACCGCGGGTGCCAGTTGCTCTGCCTGGGAGGCGGGCAGGTCGCCGGCCACCCATCCCCGCTCCCGGTCGAACAGGCCGTGGGCCCCCTGCCCCGGCCCGTCCATGACCGTGGCCACCGCCCCGACGAAGCCCTCCCCGGGGCCCCCGGCCAGGAGTCCCGCCAGGCCGGCCCAGGGCTCGATGAACACCTCGATGCTCCCCCCGCACGAGAGGCCCACGTTGAAAGCGAACTCGTCGGTGATGCCGTAGGCCGCCAGGTGGGGCCGGCCGGTGCGCAGCACCTCGGCCGCGTGGGCGGCCACGTCCCCCTCCACGCACCCGTTGCTGACCGATCCCCAGGTGTCGCCCGCCGAGGAGACCAGCAGGCGGGCCCCCTCCCGGCGCGGCGTGGACCCGGACACCGCCACCACCGTGGCCGCCGCCACCTGCTTCCCCTCTGCCTCCCACTGCCGACAGGTCTCCAGTGCCGCTCGCATACCCGGCGACTCTAGGGCGGCCCCACCCAAACGGGCCCTGGATCCGGCCCGGCGCCCTAACCTATCGGCCTGCCGGCCCGGCGCCGGCGAAGCGGAGGACCAGTTGACTCGTCGGCTACGGGGCCGCGGCCTCAACATCTTCGAGGGCACCGGGGGCTACGGCGCCCGGCGCCGGGGGCCCGGCCCGTTCACCCTGGCGGTCACCGCCCTGGTGGTGCTGGCCCTGGTCGGCGCCGGGGGATGGGTTCTCTACCAGCGGCTGAACCCCGACAACTCGGTGCCCCTCATGGTGCTGGGGGTGGACGGGCCGGTGGCCGGGGCGGTGATCACCGGGCCCGACGGGGAAACAGCCACCACCGGGGAGGAGGGCACCGCCAGCCTCTCCTTCGTGGCGCCTGCCTCCCTGACCGTGGCGGCCCCCGGGTACCAGGACGCGGTGTTCAACGTGCAGATCGTGCCCGAGGGCGGGGACCTCGGCCTGCAACTGGAGCCGCTGGTGCTCAAGGGGCGGGTCACCGACCCCCAGGGCAACGGGATCGCCGAGGCCGCGGTGCACACCGGCGAACGGGAGACCACCACCGACGAGCTCGGCTCCTTCGAGCTGATCGCCGCCGTGCCCGGCACGGTCGAGGTGAGCAAGCCGGCCTGGGAGACAGCCGCAGGCCGAGTGGGACGGCTCACCGAGCCGGCTGGTGGTCCCGATGGAGCCCTTCATCGTCAAGGGCGTCCGGGTGTACGCGGCCACCGCTCACTCATCCGAGGACTTCTCCCGGCTGCTGGAGATGATCGAGGGCACGGTCATCAACACGCTGGTCTTCGACACCAAGGAGGAGAGCGGGGCCGTCCTCTACGACTCCCAGGTCCCCGACGCCCAGGCCGCCGGGGCGGTGCTCAACACCTACGACGTGGAGACGGTCCTCGCGGCGGCCCGGGAGCGTGGGCTGTACACCATCACCCGCATCGTCACCTTCCAGGACGGCTACTGGGTGCCCGCCAACCCCGACCACGCGGCCATCGACACCAGCACCGGGGAGATCTGGGAGAACAACCGCGGCCTCACCTGGATGGACCCCACCGATCGGGACGCCTGGGAGTACCCGCTCGCCCTCGCCGTCGAGGCCTGCCGCCTGGGTTTCGACGAGGTCCAGTTCGACTACGTCCGGTTCCCCAGCGACGGCGACGTGGGGGTGATCGGATACGACCAGGCGGTGGACGAGGAAGTCCGGGTGGCGACCGTCGCCGCCTTCCTCGCCGAGGCGCGGGAGCGCCTCCACGCCGAGGGGTGCCCGGTCTCGGCCGACGTCTTCGCCATCATCCTCTCCGTCGACGACGACCAGGGCATCGGCCAGCGCGTGGAGGAGCTGTCGGCGGCGGTGGATGCCCTCAGCCCGATGATCTACCCCAGCCACTACTCCCCCGGCTGGCTGGGCTTCGACGATCCCAACGACCACCCGTCGGAGGTGGTCGACCAGGCCCTCGACTACGGCATGCCGCGGATGCAGGGGGCAATGCTGCGCCCCTGGCTGCAGGCCTTCTTCTACGACGCCGGCCAGATCGCCGAGGAGATCGCCCGCGCCGAGCAGGACGGACTGGGCTGGATCCTCTGGAACGCGACCAGCGCCTACGAGGCCGACTGGTTCCCGCGCGAGTAGCGGCTAGAGGGGGAAGGACAAGCCGGGCCGGGCCGCCTCGGTCGAGGGGAACAGGGTGCGGACCCGCGCCACCAGGGCATCCACTTCGTCGTCGCTGCGCCCCGGGTCGTGGCTGGTGAGCACCAGGTGGCCCACCCGGGCCCGCTCGGCGGCCCGGCGCCGCCGCCAGGCAGGCGCTGTGACCCCACCCGGCGTGCGGCCCCGCCACCTGGTCCTCGGTGTATTGGGAGTCGTGCAGCAGCACATCGGCGTCCTGGGCGAAGGCGGCCAGGGCGGCGTCCATCCGCTCGTCGCCGGCCTCGTGGTCGCTGGCGAGCACCACCGAGCCGCGCTCCCCGTCGAGGCGGAAGCCGGTGGCGCCTCCCGGGTGGCGCAGCGGCGCGCAGGTCACCCGCACCGGGCCCAGTTCCAGCGGCCCTTCCAGGTCGGCGAACCGGCAGCGGGCCGGCACCTCGTCGTAGGGGACCGGGAAGAGCGGGGCCCGCAGCAGCAGGTGCAGCGCCTCGGCCGGCCCCATGCCGCCGCGCCGGACCCCCAGGAAGTCGAAGCGGTTGGCCCGCTCGTACAGGGGGGCGAACACCGGCAGCCCCTGCAGGTGGTCGAGGTGGTAGTGGGTGAAGAGCACCGTGAAGCGCAGCGGCGGGGGCCCCAGCACCGCCTCCAGGCGGCGCAGGCCGGTGCCGCCGTCGATCACCAGGTGGTGGCCCGGGCTCCACCTCGACGTGGTAGCACGAGGTGTCGCCGCCGTAGCGGAGGTAGCGGGGCCCGCTCACCGCCATCGAGCCCCGGGCGCCCCAGACGGTGAAGGCGGGGGCCATCAGCGGACCGCCTCGACCGCGTGCAGCTCGTAGACGCCGCTCTTGCCGGGCGAGGGGGATGGCCGGCATGGGGGCCGCCACCAGGCGATCGCCCAGGGCCCGGGCCACCTCGTCGCTCACCAGGAGCCGGGTGCCGAAGCTCGCGGTTGGCCTGCTCGATGCGGGCCGCGGTGTTGACCACGTCGCCCACCGCGGTGACGATGCGCGAGGGGCCGGCCCCGAGCGACGCCCACCACCGCCCGGCCGGCGTGCACCCCCACGCTCACCTGCAGCCCCTTGCCGTGCAGCAACTCCAGGTAGCTCCGCCAGCCGGCCACCGCCTCGATCAGGTCCAGGCCGGCCCGCACCGCCCGCAAGGCCGGCCCGTCGCCCGGAGCCACGCCGAACAGGGCCATGAACCCGTCCCCCATGTAGGTGGCGATGGTGCCCCCGTGCCGCTCCATCACCCCGCCCGCCAGGGCGTAGAAGCGGTTGAGCACGTGGACCACATCGTAGGGGAGCAGCGACTCGGCAAAGGAGGTGAAGCCCCGCAGGTCGGCGAAGAGCACCCCGACCTCCTGCTCTCTCGCCCGCCGGGCCGGGCGCCACCTGGCGCCGGTCGGTGAGCGCGACGTCGTCCTCGTCGATGACCAGGCGGCGCACGGTCACCGGCCCCTCGGGGACGGCCCGGCAGCCCAGGCGGATGCCGCCGTCGGAGCCGAGCGGAGCCAGGACGGCCGCCTCCTCGGCAGGCGGGGCGGCCATCCGCTCCGCCCCCTCCACCACCAGCACCCGGCAGGTGGTGCAGGCCGCCTCCCCGCCGCACGCCGACACCATGGGGATGCCGGAGCGGCGGGCCGCGTCGAGCAGCGTCTCCCCGGGACGCGTCTCGACCGTCACCTCGTCGGGCAGGAAGCGCACCTCGGGCACGACGGCTACTCGGAAAGGGTGCGCGGCGTCTCGCGGAGCCGGCGGGCCAGTTCGGTCATGACGGCCGGCGGCCATGTCGGGGTGGGCGGCCAGCAGCGACCTTGAACGCCCACTGGGTGATCACCAGGCAGGAGGTGTCCTCGAGCGCCACCACGTCCGCCGTGCGGGGGGTGTCCTCGAGCAGCAGGGCCATCTCCCCGAAGTAGTCGCCGGGGCCGAGTCGGGCGAGCACCGCGTCGCCGGACCTGCACCTCGGTGCGCCCCTCCACGATCAGGTAGAAGCCGACCGCGCTCGTCCCCCTGCCGGATGATCTGTCTCCCCGGCGGCGAACCGGCGCTCCTTGGCGATGGCGAGCACGCCGTCGATCTGCCGGTCGTTGAAGCCGGCGAACAGCGCGGTCTGCTTGAGGTACTCGTCGAGGTTGGCCGTCATCGAGATCCTTCCTGTGCCGGCTCAATCGTCTCCGGAGCCGGGGCGGCTATGCGCCCGCCGGCGGCAGCCAGCGTAGGAACCAGTCGCGCGCTAGTTCGGAGACCCGCTCCAGTGCGCCGGGCTCCTCGAACAGGTGGGTCGCCCCGGGGACCACCTCCAGCCGGCACTCGGCGGTCATGGCGGCCTGGGCCTGGCGGTTGAGCGAGAGCACCACCCGGTCGTCCCCGCCCACCACCAGCAGGGTGGGGGCCCGCACCTGCCCGAGGCGGGGCGCGGCCAGGTCGGGCCGCCCTCCCCGGCTCACCACCGCGCCGGATCTCCCCGTCCTCGGCCGCCGCCCACAGCGCCGCCGCCGCCCCGGTGCTGGCGCCGAAGTAGCCGACGGGGAGCCCGCCCACCTCCGGGCGCGTCGCCCGCAGCCAGGCGGTGGCCGCAGCCAGGCGGCGCCCCGAGGAGCGGGATGTCGAACACCGCCTCCCGGTCGGCCGTCCTCCCGCGGGGACAGCAGGTCGAACAGCAGGGTGGCCAGCGGGGCCTGCTGCAGCGCGCGCGGCCACCGCCCGGTTGCGCGGGCTGTGCCGGCTGCTGCCGCTGCCGTGGGCGAAGACCACCACGCCGGCCGCCCCGGCCGGCACGGTGAGCGTCCCCGGCAGGCCGATGCCGCCGCCGTCCACCACGACCTCACTGCTCCTCCGCCGCCCCGGCCGGGGCGGCCGCCGCCAGCAGCGCCTCCACCTCGTCGTCCCCGGTCTGGGAGAAGTCGGCATAGGCAGCGCCCGACGGCGAAGAGGAGCGTCGGGCACCTCGACGCACACCACCCGGTCGACCAGGGAGGAGAACTCGGCGGCGGTCTCCGGAGCGGCCACCGGCACCGCCAGCACCACCACGGCCGCCCCCCGCGCCCGGGCGGCGGCCACCGCCGCCCGGGCGGTGTAGCCGGTGGCCAGGCCGTCGTCGACCACCACCGCCGACCGGCCCTCCAGCGGCAAGGGGGGCCGGCCGCGGCGGTAGGCGGCGGTGCGCCGGACCAGCTCGCGCTGCTCCCGCTCCGTCACCGCCGCCAGCTCGGCCGGGCTCACCCGGAGGCGGGCGATCAGCCCGTCGTTGAGCACGGTGACCCCGCCCTCGGCGATGGCGCCGATGCCCAGCTCGGGGTTGCCGGGGGCACCCAGCTTGCGAACCACGAGCACGTCGAGCGGGGCGCCCAGCGCCCGGGCCACCTCGGCGGCCACCACCACCCCGCCCCGGGGAAGGCCGAGCACCACCGGGTCGGAGAGGCCGAGCGGGCGGACCCGCTCGCCGAGGAGCACGCCGGCGTGGCGCCGATCTCGGAACATCCCCACCAAGCTTGCCACCCCGCCGGGCCGGCTGCCAGGGGCGGAGGTCACCGGCGCGCCGCCGGGCCGGGCGGCCGCCCCTAACGTGGGGCCGGCATGGCCGCCTCGCCCCGCCCGCAACGCCGCCGCCGCGCCGCCGCGGCCCTGCCGGGCGTGGCGCTCTCCTGCGCCGCCTGCGTGGCCGAGGGCCCGGCGCTCCCCACCACCCGTCCCGGCCAGTTCGACCACCACGACCGCCTCGACCACCGCCCCGCGCCACCACCACCTCGGCGGCCGCCGGCTTCCCCCTGCGCATCGGGGTCACCGCCTCCGTCGCCTACGCCATCCCCTTCGTGCTCGCCGACGCCGGAACCGGGCATCGGCGCGGCCAACGGCCTGGCGGTGACCGTCGAGATCTACCCCGACCCCGCCGCGGCCCTGGCCGCCGCCGCTCGCCGGGGAGGTCGACGTCGCCTTCCCCGACGGCCTCTCCGGCCTCGCCGCCCTCGCCGAGGGGGCCTGCCTGCAGGCGCCCGCTCACCTTCGTCGAGCGGGACGTCATGCGCCTGGTCGGGCGCAGCGACCTCATCACCGCCGACGACCTGATCGGGCGCAAGGTGGGGACGGTGCCCGGCGAGGCCGGCGAGGTCGCCCTGCGCATGTGGCTGAGCGACGCCGGGGTGCCCTGGGACGAGGTCGACGGTGGTCCCCACCCGGCCTGAGGACATGCCGGCGGCCCTCGCCGACGGCCGGGTCGACGCGGTCGATCTGGACCGAGCCGGTGCCCGCCGAGGCGCTCGCCGCCTGCGGCGAGGAGGCCTGCCGCTACGTCGGCGACATCGCCGCCTCCTACCGCGAGGTGGTGCCGCTGAGCGTCGACCTGCACCTGGGCCGAGCGCCTACGGCGACGACGGCATGACCCGCCTGGTGCGCGCCTGGCTGGAGGGCAAGGAGTACACCCGCAACAACCGCCGCGGAGGCGGCGGCGATCACCGCCGGCCGCCTGCACCTCACCGCCGACGAGGTCGCCAGCCTCTGGGAGGAGCGGGACTGGCCCGGCGCCTGGGCGGCCGACCTCACCGACGGCCAGCTCGCCATGCTGGAGGCCTACGCGGCCTACCTGGTGGAGGCCGGGGAGCTGGCCGGGGCCCCCGACGTCTGCAGCTGGGTGGGTTCCCGCTGGCTCCGCGAGGTCGCCCCCGACCTGGTCGCCCTCGACGACGCACGCCTGCTGAGGCCCGGCGCCCCGGCGCGGCCACCGCGGCGCCGATCCAGTCCCCCGGCCTCACACCGGCTCGAAGCGGGCGGTGAAGTGCCGGAGCCAGGGCGCCTGCTCGACGATCCGGTAGCCGCGGATCTCCCCCGCCCGCCGGGCCACCGCCAGGATCACCTCGGCCACGTAGTCGATGTGGCTCTGGGTGTAGGTGCGCCGGGGCACGGCCAGGCGCACCAGCTCCATGGCCGCCGGCTCCTCGCGTGCCGTCGGGGCGCGGGTCGCCCGAACATCACCGAGCCGATCTCCACCCCGCGCACCCCGCCGTCCCGGTACAGCTCCACCGCCAGCGCCTGGGCCGGGTAGCGATGCGGCGGGATGTGAGGCAGCAGCGCCCTGGCGTCGAGGTACACCGCGTGCCCGCCGGGCGGGCGCACCGTGGGCACGCCCGGCGCGTGGCACTTCTCCGCCAGGTACTCGGTGGAGCGGATCCGGTAGCGCAGGTACTCCTCGTGGAGCACCTCCTCGAGGCCCACCGCGATGGCCTCCAGGTCGCGGCCGGCCAGCCCGCCGTAGGTGGGGAAGCCCTCGTGGAGGATGAGCAGGTTGCGGCAGCGGGCCGCCACCTCGGGGTCCTTCAGGGCGAGGAAGCCCCCGATGTTGGCCATGCCGTCCTTCTTGGCCGAGAAGGTGCACCCGTCGGCCAGCGAGAACATCTCGACGGCGATCTCCTCGGGGCTGCGCTCCGGCCTGGCCCGGCTCCCGCATCTTGATGAACCAGGCGTTCTCGGCGAACCGGCAGGCGTCGAGGAAGAGGGGGAGGCCGTGCCGGTCGCAGACCTCCCGCACCGCCCGCAGGTTCTCCAGGGAGACCGGCTGCCCGCCGCCGGAGTTGTTGGTGACGGTGACCATCACCAGCGGGATGCGCTCCGCCCCCACCTCGGCGATCAGGCGCTCCAGGGCGCCACGTCCATGTTCCCCTTGAACGGGATGCTCCGCCGCCGGGTCCCGCCCCTCGGCGATCACCAGGTCCACCGCCTCGTGCCCCCTGGTACTCGATGTTGGCCCGGGTGGTGTCGAAGTGGGTGTTGTTGGGGACCACCTTGCCCGCCGAGCACGAGCACCGAGAACAGGATCCACTCGGCGGCCCGCCCCTGGTGGGTGGGGATCACCTCGGGGAGGCCGGTGAGGCGCCGCACCCGGTCTTGGAAGCGGTAGAAGGAGCGGCTGCCGGCGTAGGACTCGTCGCCCACCAGCATCGCCGCCCACTGGGCGTCCGACATGGCGCCGGTGCCCGAATCGGTCAGCAGGTCGATGATCACCTCGTCGGCGTGCAGGCCGAACAGGTTGTAGCCGGCGCGGCGCAGCGCCTCCTCCCGCCGCTCCGGGCTGGGGAAGTCGATGGCCTGCACCGAGTGGATGCGGAAGGGCTCGATGATCGTGCGGTAGGGCATGGCGCTCCTCTGGGCGGACGGCTCCACCCTAGGCCGGCCGGCCGGCCGCCTTGCCCCGGCCGGGGCCATCGGCTTGGATTCCGCCGTCGCTCCGAAGGAGCCCGGTGCCCGCCCCCACCCGACCGAGTGACCCTCCCGTTCGGCGACGCGGCCGGCGCCCCGGTGGTCGCCGTGTTCGGCTCCTCGGCGGGCCGGCCCGGGGAGCCCGCCTACGAAGCCGCCCGTGAGTGCGGGCGCCTGCTCGCCGAAGCCGGCTACACGGTGGCCACCGGGGGCTACGGCGGGACCATGGAGGCCTGCTCCCGGGGGGCGGCCGAGGCCGGGGGGCGGGTGATCGGGGTGACCGCCCCCGCCGCCTTCCCCGGGCGCCCGGGGGCCAACCGCTGGGTGCAGGTGGAGATCCCCGCCGGCACGCATCACCGAGCGCATCCACCTGATGCTGAGCGGCAGCGCCGCCTGCATCGCCCTCGACGGCAGCATCGGCACCCTCACCGAGTTGGTGATGGCCTGGAACCTGGCCTTCGTGGCCGGCCTGGTCGGGGCGCCCGGCCCGCCCGGTGGTGGCCGTGGGGCCCACCTGGGCGGCGGTGGTCGCCTACCTGGCCGCGGCCACCGGCTCGGACCCGGCCGGCGTCACCCTGGTCCCCGACGTGGCCGCGGCCGTGGCCGAGGTGCAGCGGCGGGTGCCGCCGGCGGCCTAGCCCTCTTGGGCCGGGGACAGGCAGCTGAGCCAGATCACCCGGTTCTTGAGCAGCCCGGGCTGGGACGCGTTCTGCACCTTGCTGATGCCCAGCTCGAGGCGCTGGCCCCTCCCCAGGCAGGTCACCGGGGGCTCGTTCCAGGCCCCGTCCTGCACCCGCCACACCGACTGGGTGACGTCGTAGGAGTCCCCGGACGTGGCGTTGCGGTCGGCGCTGAAGCCGATCAGGATGCGGCCGCCCGACTGGTCCACGACCACCGCGTAGCCGGCCTGCCGCTCCACGGCCAGGTCGGGGGCGGACGGGGCCTCCTCGGAGCTCCCCGCCGCAGGCGGCGGCCAGCAGGGCGACGGCCAGCAGGGCCGCCATCAGACGCGTTCTCAGCATCGGTCTCTCCTCCGTGGCCCCAGGTTAGAGCGTGCCCGCCCGCCGTTGGCGCGCCCCCGTCCCTCGGGAGGCGCCGCCGCCGGCCCATCTACACTCGCCCGGAGAGGCGCGGAGGTGGCCATGGGCAGCAGCGAGGGCTTCTACCTGGGCGGGGTGATCGACCCCGAGACGGGCAAGCGCACCGAGGAGCAGGTCCGCTACGAGCCCGGCGACCTGACCACCCACGGCGTCATCGTCGGCATGACCGGGTCGGGCAAGACCGGCCTGGGGATCATCTTCCTGGAGGAGGCGCTGCGCGTCCGGCCTCCCCGCCCTGATCCTGGACCCCAAGGGGGACATGACCAACCTCCTCCTCACCTTCCCCGACCTCGCCCCCGCCGACTTCCGCCCCTGGATCGACGAGGCCGCCGCCCGGCGGGACGGGAAGACGCCCGACGAGGCCGCCGCCGCCGCGGCCGAATCCTGGTCCTCCGGGCTGGAGGGCTGGGGCCTCGGCACGCGCCGACATCTCCGCCCTGCCGCGCCGCGGCCGACTTCACCATCTACACCCCGGGCTCCGAGGCCGGGAGTGCCGCTCAACGTGCTCGGCTCCCTCTCCGCCCCGCAAGGCCGGGGCCGACACCGAGGCCTACCGCGACGAGATCGAGGGCCTCGTCTCCGGCCTCCTCGGGCTGGCCGGCATCGAGGCCGACCCCCTGGCCAGCCGGGAGCACATCCTCCTCGCCAACCTGGTCGAGGACGCCTGGGCCAAGGGGCGCCGACCTCACCCTCGAGGCGCTGATCGAGCTGGTGCACCGGCCCCCGCTGCGCAAGCTGGGGGTGTTCGAGCTGGAGACCTTCTTCCCGGAGAAGGACCGCCTCGCCCTCGCCCTGCGCCTCAACAACCTGGTGGCCTCCCCCTCCTTCGCCGCCTGGCGGAGCGGGCCGCCGCTGGACATCCCGTCGATGCTGTGGACGCCGGAGGGCAAGCCGCGGGCGGCCATCCTCTACCTGGCCCACCTCTCCGACGCCGAGCGCCAGTTCGCCGTCACCCTGGCCCTCTCCCGCCTGGTCACCTGGATGCGCTCCCAGCCCGGCTCGTCCGAGCTGCGGGCGCTGGTCTACATGGACGAGGTGTTCGGCTTCGTGCCCCCGACCGCCGTCCCCCCGGCCAAGAAGCCCATCCTCACCATCCTCAAGCAGGCCCGCGCCTTCGGGGTGGGGATGCTGCTCTCCACCCAGAACCCGGTGGACCTCGACTACAAGGCGATGTCCAACGCCGGCACCTGGTGCATCGGCCGCCTGCAGACCGAGCGGGACAAGGCCCGCATCATGGAGGCCCTCCAGTCGGCCGCGGGCGACCGCGACCTGGCCGGCCTCGACGCCCTGATCTCCGGGCCTGGGCAAGCGCCAGTTCCTGCTGCACAACACCCGCGACCCCGAGCCGGTGATCTTCACCACCCGCTGGGCGATGTCCTACCTGCGGGGGCCCGCTCACCCGGAGACGAGGTGGCCTGCCACTCGCCGGACGACCCCCTGCGGGCGGCCGGCGCCGCCGCCGGCCGCCGCGCCGCCCCGCGCCGGCGCGCCGCCGGCGGGCGCGCACCAGGTGGCCGCCGCCCCGCAGGTGGCCGCCGGGACCGCCGTGTACTACCTCGACCCCGCCGCCCCCTGGGCCGAGCAGGCGGGAGCCGAGCGGGGCGGCACCGGCCTGGCCGCAGCGCTGGCCGCCCGGGTCCACCTCACCTACGACGACACCGCCGCCGGGCTGCGCCAGGTCGAGGAGTGGGAGGCCGTCTTCCACCCGCTCGGGGAGCAGTTCGACCCGGCCGCAGCCATCGCCGTGGACTACGACCGGCGCGACTTCCTCCCCGAGGCCCCGGCCGGGGCGTCCTACCGGCTCCCGGCGGCGCCGCTGCGCGACAAGGCGTTCTTCACCGGCGTCGCCCGCGACCTGAAGGAGCACCTGGCCCGGGAGCGCACCATGGAGGTGCTCCGCAACCAGGCCCTTGAAGCTCTTCTCCCGAGTCGGCGAGGACCGGGACGGCCTTCGCCGCCCGCTGCCGGGCCGCCGCCGAGGCCGGGGCCGACGCCGAGGCGGCCAAGATCCGCGACCGCTTCGAGGGCCGGCTGGACACGGCTGCGGGACCAGATCGAGGAGGCCCGCTTCGGGTGGAGCAGGCCGAGCTGGACACCGAGAGCCGGCGCACCGAGGAGGTGCCTCCGGATGGGCAGCCTCATCGGGGTGCTGCTCGGCGGCCGCCGCTCGACCCGCTCGCTGGGGACCATCGCCTCCAAGCGCTCCATGACCCGCAAGGCACAGCAGCGCCGGGCGGGGGCCGCGGCCCGGCTGACCGACAAGGTCGACGACCTCGAGGAGCTGGAGCGGCGACCTGGCCGAGGAGCTGGCCGGGATCGAGGCCGACTGGGCGGCCAAGGCGGCCGAGATCGAAGCGCTCGACATCCCCCTGGAGAAGGGCGACGTGACCGTCGACGAGGTGGCCGTCGTCTGGATCCCGGTGGCCTGAGCGGGCCGGGCGGGGCACGCGGACCCGAGGCGCGGGCCGCCTCGGCCGGTCTCGGGCCCGGCTCGCTCCCCGAGATGATCGCCCAGAGGACGTCGCGGATGCTGACGATCCCGAGCAGCTCGCCGTCGTCCATGACCGGCATGTGCCGGTAGCCCATCTCCAGCAGCCAGGCGGCCGCCTCCTCCACCTCCACGTCCGGGGAGAAGGTGTCCGGGGCGTCCGACATCCAGTCGGCCACCGATTCGTCTTCGGCGTCGACCCCCTCGGCGACCGCCCGCACCACGTCGCGTTCGGTGATGATCCCCACGAGCCGGCGCCCCTCGACCACCGCCAGGCTGCCCACCCCGTCCTGGATGAGGGCCTCGGCGGCGTCGGCGATGGTGGCCTCCGGGCCGATCACCGTGGCGCTGCCCCCGACCAGTGAGCCCAGCTTCATGGCGGTGTCCTCCCCGCGCCGTCGCCACGAGGCTAGCGGGCTCGCCCGCTGCCTCACGAGGGCCCTGGGGCCCTCTCAGACCAGGTCCTGCTCGCGGATCCCGAAATGAGGGATGGCGGAGCCGGCACAGGGCCAGCTTCTCGAGCTGGCGGATGCGCTCCCGCGTCAGGTTGAACTCGTCGCCGATCTCCTCGAGGGTGCGGGGCACCCCGTCGAGGAAGCCGTAGCGCAGGGCGAGGATGCGGCCCTCGCGGTCGGGGAGGCGGGAGATGGAACGGCGCAGGCTGTCGGCGATGTCGAGCTCCTCGGTGACCCGCACCGGGTCGACGGCGTCCTCGTCCTCGATGAAGTCGCCGAGCTGGGCCCCGTCCTCACCGACCGGCTGCTCGAGGGAGACGGTGTCGGCCACCCCCAGGGCGAGCTCCACCTTGTCGACGGTGACCCCGGCCTCCTCGGCGATCTCCGCCGGCCGGGGATCGCGCCCCAGCTCGGCCTTGAGGCTCGCCTGGGCGGCCCGGACCGCCGCCAGGGTGTCGTGCAGGTGCACCGGGATGCGCACCGTGCGGGACTTGTCGGCGATGGCCCGGGTGATCGCCTGGCGGATCCACCAGGTGGCGTAGGTGGAGAACTTGAAGCCCTTGCGCCAGTCGAACTTCTCCACGGCCCGGATCAGGCCGAGGTTCCCCTCCTGGATCAGGTCGAGGAAGTCGATGCCCGAGGTGTTGGCGTAGCGGCGGGCGTTGGCCACCACCAGGCGCAGGTTGGCGGTCAGGAAGTCGTCCTTGGCCTGCTTGCCCAGCCGCACCAGGCGCTTGAGCTCGACCTCCTCCGCCTTGGACGAAGCCCCCTTGCTCGTCGAGGCGGCGCTGCGCCTCCTCGCCGCCCTCGATCTTCTGGGCGAACTCCACCTCGAGCTCGGCGGTGAGCAACTCGTACTCGCCGATGGCGGTCAGGTACTGGCTGACCAGGTCGGTGGTGAGCCGGCCGCGATCGTCGGTGAGCTTGGCCCGTTCTCGATCCCGCCGCGTCCGATTGCCTACCGTCATGGGGAAGGTTGCGTCCTCTCCTGTGGCCCGTGATGGCGGCCGCAGGCCTTGTGAAATGCTTCACAAGGCCGGCCTCTGCCACACTATGTCACAAAGCGGCCGTCTTGTGAACCCCCGAATCCGCGCGTCCGATTCCCGCGATTTCGCGCCCGGCGAGCCGATAGCGGGGCGCCGGGCGTAGCATCGCCGCCCGTGCCCACCACCTCCCGCAACCGCCTCGCCGGCGCCGCCAGCCCCTACCTCCTCCAGCACGCCGACAACCCCGTGGACTGGCACGAATGGGGCGACGAGGCCTTCGCCGAGGCCCGCGCGCCGTGACGTGCCCATCCTGCTGTCCGTGGGCTACGCCTCCTGCCACTGGTGCCACGTCATGGCCGCCGAGTCCTTCGCCGACCCGGCCACCGCCGACCTGATGAACCGCTGGTTCGTCAACGTCAAGGTCGACCGGGAGGAGCGGCCCGACGTCGACCGCCACTACCTGGAGGCGGTGCAGACCCTCGAGCGGGCGGGGTGGCTGGCCGCTGACCGCCTTCCTCACCCCGGCCGGTGAGCCCTTCTTCGGCGGTACCTACTTCCCCGCCGTAGAGCGACCCGGGCTCCCCGCCTTCCCCCGCGTGCTCGCCGCCGTCCACCAGGCGTGGCAGGACGCGACGGGAACAGGTGGCCTCGGCGGCCGCCGACCTCGCCGGGCGCCTCGCCGCCCCGCTCCCGCCGCCCGGCGACGCCCCCGGCCCCGAGCGTCCTGGCGGCCGCCTACCGGTCGATGGCCGATTCCTACGACCCCGGTCCACGGCGGGTTCGGGGGCCCTCCCAAGTTCCCCCAGGCGGCCACCCTCGAGTTCCTGCTCCGCGCGTCGGGAGCCCCCTGGGCGCCCGACGCCCGGTCCATGCTCCACCACACCCTGGCCGCGATGGCCGACGGCGGCATCCACGACCAGGTCGGCGGCGGCTTCGCCCGCTACGCCGTGGACGCGGCCTGGCGGGTGCCCCATTTCGAGAAGATGCTCGGCGACAACGCGCTCCTCGGCCGCCTCTACGCCCGGGCGTGGCAGCTGACCGGAGACGAACGGCTGGCCATCGTGTCCCGCCGCACGCTGGACTACCTGCTCACCGCCCTCGCCCTGCCCGGGGGCGGGCTTCGCCTCGGCCGAGGACGCGGACAGCGAGGGCGAGGAGGGGCGCTTCTACACCTTCTCCTACGACGAGTTCTCGCCGCGGCCGGCCCCTACGCCCCCCTGGCGGCCGCCGTGCTCGGGGTCACCCCGGAGGGCGACCTCGACGGGAGGAACGTGCTGCGTCGCGACCGCCGCCCCGCCGAGATCGCGGCCGCCGCCGGAGCCACCGTCGGCCGAGGTCGAGGAGGCGGTGGCCGCCGCCCTCACCGCCCTCGCCGGCCGCCGCGCCGGACGGGTGCGCCCGCGCCTGGACGACAAGGTCGTCGCCGCCGGCAACGGCCTGGCCGATCAGGGCCCTGGCCGAGGCGGCCACCGTGCTCGCCGAGCCCCGCTACCTGGCGGCGGCGGAGCAGGCGGCCCGCTTCGTCCTCGGCGACCTGCGCCGCCCCGACGGCCGCCTGCTGCGGTCCCGGCGCGACGGCCGCGGACGAGATACCCGCGTTCTGCGAGGACTACGCCGCCGTCGCCCTCGGCCTGCTTCGCCCTCTACCGCGACCGGCGGACCTCTCCTGGTTCGCCGCGGCTGCCGGCCTCGTGGAGGACATGGTGGACCTGTTCCGCGACCCGCAGGGCGGCGCCTTCTTCAGCACCGGCCGCGACGTTCCCCCTCCACCCGCCCGCCGCCAGGACTTCGCCGACAACCCCGGCCCCGTCGGACAACGCCCTGGCCGCCGAGGCGCTCCTCACCCTGGCCGCCTACACCGGCGACGAGGCCGCCCGGGACCAGGCCGAAGGGGTCTTCCGGGCCGCCGGGCCCTGGATGGAGCGGGCCCCGGCGGCGGTCGGCCACCTTCTCGGCACCCTGCTGGTGGCCCTGTCGCCGCCCCGGCAGCTGGCGGTCGTCGGCCCGCCCGGCCATCCCGGCACCCGGTCCCTCCTCGCCGTCGCCGAAGAGCAGTACCGGCCCGAGCTGTTCGTCGCCCCGGGTGACGGCGTCACCTCCGGCGGGGTCTCCCTCCTCGAGGGCCGCCGGCCTGCTCGACGGGCGCCCGGCCGCCTACCTGTGCCACGACTTCTCCTCGCGCGCCGCCCACCACCGACCCGGCGGAGTTGAGACGAATGCTCAACGAGCGGTTTCCCGTTGCGCCGCCCCGGGCGTAGAGTCCGCCCGTGACTCTGGGGACCCACTTTCGCCGCAATCTGATCAGGGGCGTCGTCATCCTGATGATCCTGGTCGTGGGCTGGGCCGGCTGGCAGGCCGTCCGGGCGTGGCGGGCGTGGAGCAGCGTCGAGCGCATCCCCTTCCAGGTCAGCGACGCTCGCGAAGCCCTGGGGACGGTCGTCACCGCCGCGGTGGACGGCGGCCGGGCCAACGGCGGGGACACCGCCGGCGAGGACGAGACGCCCGGGGACGCTGCCGACCGACATCACCATCCCCACCTCGCCGCGCCTGGAGCCCGAGTCCCTCCAGGCGTTCCTGGTGATCGGCAGCGACTACCGGCCCCAGCTGGGCACCTCGAGCCGGGCCGACGTCATCCTCCTGGTGATCCTCCCCGCCGACGGCGCCGACCCGGTGATGGTCTCCATCCCCCGCGACCTCTACCTGCCCAATCCCTGCACCGGCGGCCTCGACCCGGGTCAACGCCACCCTCAACGGGTGCGGCGAGGCCGCCACCGGCCCCGAGCTGCTCACCGTGGCCGTCGAGGACTTCACCGGGGTGCAGATCGACCACTTCGCCCTCTTCGACTTCGAAGGGTTCAAGGCCATCATCGACCGGGTGGGCGGGGTGGAGATCTGCGTCGACTACGCCGTCCGCGACTCCAAGACCGACCCTCCACCTGTACCTCCCCGCCGGCTGCACCGTGGCCGACGGGCCGATGACGCTGTCCTGGGTCCGCTCCCGCCACACCCGGGAGCTCGTCGACGGCGTGTGGCGGCGCATGGAGGGGGTCAACGACCTGGCCCGCACCAGCGCCAGCAAGAGCTGCTGCTCGAGGCGCTCGGGCGCCTGAAGAGCTTCGGGTCGCTGACCGAGTTCGGCGCCCTGGTGGAGGACCTCGCCGGCACCTTCACCATCGACGAAGGCCTCTCGCTGGGCGATGCCATCAACCTGGCCTGGGACATGCGCGAGCATCGACGTGGGCTCCATCAAGCGGCCGGACATCCCGGTGGCCGACTACGTGACCTCCGGCGGCGCCTACGTGCTCCTCCCCCAGGCCTCCTTCGCCGAGGTGCTGGAGTCGGCCTACGGCCGGGAGCGGCCTCGATCCTGGCGGGAGGCTGAGCCGGAGGGCCCGTTCCCGGCGGGAAGCGGCGGCGGACCGTATGATTCGGCCAACGCGACATTGTGGGGAGGCGTGGACCAGCCACCGTGGAACACCAAAGGTGCTGAGCCCCCCGGAGACGAGCCCTTCCCGCGGTTCGAGCCGGGGCAGTCGCGTCGTCGGTGCGTGGCACAGACGCGGGGGCGGCGGCACCGGGGGCCCTGCCCAGGTCAACCCGTGGCTGGTGGGCCTGGCGGTGGCGGTAGTGCTCGGCCGCCGTGAGCGTCATCGCCTTCGGCCTGCTCTCGCCCGACGGCGGGACGGCCGGCTCCACCTCCACCACCTCCACCACCGCGGCCGACGGGTCCACCAGCACCACCGACGGCAGCGGCTCCACCACCACCGACGGCGGCGGCTCCACCACCACCGACGGCGAGCGGCACGGTGACCACCACCAGCCTGCCCGACGGCGGCACCCCGCCGATCACCCCGGTGGGCGAGGCCATCCCCATCACCGCAGCTGCAGATGACCACCGACGACATCGGCCCCCTCGACCTCGGCGACGACGGCGACGAGGTCCTCGGGCCGCTCGCCGCCACCTTCGGCGACCCCACCGAGGACACCGGGTTCGTCGTGGGTTCGGGCTCCTTCGGCGAGTGCGCCGGCGACCCGGTCCGGGTGGTGCGCTGGGGCCCCCTCAACATCGTGGTCGTCGGGCGAGCCCGGCGACAGCCTCTTCGTCTCCTACCGCATAGACCTCCGCTACGGCGGCATCACCTCGCCCACCACCGACATCCAGACCAGGAGCGGCCTGCGGGTCGGGCGACAACGTGGGGCAGCTGCAGGAGATCTACTCCGGGCTCGCCATCGAGTTCGTCGTCGACCCCGACGTCGGCCTGGTGTTCGAGCTGCGGGACGCAGCTCGGCGGCGACCTGCTGCTGTGGGGCCCGGTGGAGTCGCAGGACGAGGACGCCCTGGTCACCGGCATCTACTCGCCGGACTCCTGCGGCCGGTTCTGACCGGCGCCGGCGGCAGGCCGCCGGCTCACACCTCGAGGACGTCGCCGCGCGCCGGGAGCAGCACCTCCCCGGCGAAGGACTCGGCCAGAGCGCGGCGGCGAGGGCGCGCCTCCCCTCGTCCTCCCCGTGCACCAGGGCGATCCGCTCGGGGGCCGCCTCTCCCACCCAGCGGAGCAGCTCCTCCTGGTCGGCGTGGGCGGAGAACGCGTCGAGCATCACCACCTCGGCCCGCACCTCCACCTCGTCCCCGTGGATGTGCACCCGCTGGGCGCCGTCCACCAGAGAGCGCCCCAGCGTGCCCTCCGCCTGGTAGCCGACGAAGGCGACCAGGTTCTGGGAGTAGGGCAGGCGCCGCTTGAGGTGGTGCACCACTCGCCCGCCGGTGGCCATGCCGGAGGCGGAGAGCACGATGGCCGGCGGCTCCAGGTCGTTGAGGCCTTGGAGTCCTCGACCGTGCGGGTCAGGCGCAGGCGAGCCGGCCGGAACGGGCCTCGTGCCGGCCTCCTGCAGGGCGTGCATCTCCCGATCGTGCTCCTCGGCGTGGTTGCGGTACAGCTCGGTGGCCTCGATGGACATCGGGCTGTCCAGGTACACCGGGAGGGCGGGCACCCGGCCCTCCTCCTCCAGGCGGCGCAGCCGGAAGAGGATCTCCTGGGACCGGCCGACCGAGAAGGCGGGCACGACCATCACTCCTCCCCGCTCGGCCACCCGGTTGACCGTCTCGGCCAGCACCGCGTCCGGGTCGGCGTCGCCGGGGTGGCTGCGCCCGCCGTAGGTGGACTCCAGCAGCAGGAGGTGCGCCCCGGTGGGCGGCTCGGGGTCCTTGAGCACCGGGACGCCCCACCGCCCCACGTCCCCCGAGAACACCAGCCGGCGCCCCTCGGTCTCCACCACGGCGTGGGCCGAGCCGAGTATGTGGCCGGCCCGTGAGGCGGGCCCGCCCGCCGGGCACCCGGAACCACTCGTGGTACGGGGCCGGCTGCAGCAGGCGCAGCGCCCGCTCGGCGTCCTCCTCCGTGTAGAGGGGGAGGGCGGGGCGGTGCCGGCTGTAGCCCTTCTTGTTGGCGTACTCGGCGGTCTCCTCCTGCAGCCGGGCGGCATCGGGGAGCATCACCCCGAGCAGGTCGACCGTGGCCGCGGTGGCGCGCACCGGGCCGGCGTAGCCGTAGTGGCCGACCAGGCGGGGCAGGTAGCCGCTGTGGTCGATGTGGGCATGGGTGAGGAGCACCTCGTCGGGGAGGCCCCCGGCGAAGGCGGGGTCCTCCCAGTTGAGCCGGCGCATCTCCCGGGGCCCCTGGAAGAGGCCGCAATCGACCAGCAGGGACCCGCCGCCCGCCGCCAGCAGGAACTTCGAGCCGGTCACCGTGTCGGTCCCGCCGAGGAAGGTGATGGTGGCCATGGCCCGACGGTAGCGCGCCCCTGCCCTGCCTCCGGTCAAACGGCCCCGGCCAGGCCGAAGGCGGCCGCCGGGTCGCCGGTGGGCGGGCCGGCCCGGAACAGCTCGACGAGGGCCCGCCATCCATCGGCCAGCTCCCCCAGCGCCCAGATCAGCCAGACCGCCAACGCCCCAGGATGACGAGGGTCAGGGCCCAGCGCAGGGTGTAGCGCCGCTGCTCCGCCGGGTCGTCCAGGTAGGAGCGGTGGGCGCCGGCGGGGCCGGCCGGGACGGGAGGGCGCCCGGGCCGCCGGGTCAGGCCGCCGCCAGGCGCCCGCCTACTCGGCCGGCCGGGAGCCGCCAGTCCCGCCGGCCCGTCGCCCGCCCCGCCCCCGGCCTGCTCCGCCGCCGCCACCCAGTCGGCCGCCACCGCCGGGGGGAGATCCAGCACCCTCGGCCAGCGCCCGGGCCTGCGCCCGGGGTGGGGACCGCCTCCCCCCGCTCCCACCGCCCGACGATCACCGGGCGGGCCCCCACGGCGTCCGCCAGGGCGGCGCGGGTGAGCCCCCGGGCGCGCCGCCGGGCGCGCAGCTCGCCCCCCATGGCAGCCAGGGTCGTCGGGTCCATGCCTCGCCCCAGCGTAGGCCGGGGCCGGCCACCGGCGTCCCGCCGCAGCCTGCGCCCGGCACCGGCGACGGCGCCGCCGCCTCCGCCGGCTCGTGGTTACATGGCCCCGTGCCCGACCGTCACGCCTCCCGCAACCGGCGACGGCTCACCGCCACCGTCACCGACCTGGCGGTGCGGCGCCAGCGCGCCCTGCTCGTCTCGCTGGCCGCCGACGGGCGCTCCTCCGCCGACGCCGAGCTGTCGCTGCTCGAACTGGCCCGGCTCACCGACACCGCCGGCTCCGACCCCGTGGGGCAGGTCGTGCAGCAGCGCTCCCGGCCCGACCCGGCCACCTACATCGGCAAGGGCAAGGCGGCCGAGCTCGCCTCCTTCGGCCGCCAGCTCGACGTCGACGTGGTGGTCGTCGACGGCGAGCTGAGCCCGGTGCAGCAGCGCAACCTCCAGGAGGCCTTCGGCTGCGACGTCGTCGACCGGGTGGCGGTGATCCTCGACATCTTCGCCCAGCACGCCAGCAGCCGCGAGGGCATGGCCCAGGTCGAGCTGGCCCTGCTCCGCCACCGCCTCCCCCGCCTCCGGGGGAGGGGCAAGGAGATGAGCCAGCAGGCCGGCGGCCTGGGCGGCGCCCGCCGCGGCCCGGGCGAGACGAAGCTGGAGACCGACCGGCGCCGGGTGGTGAGCCGCATCGCCGCCCTGGAGCACCAGATCGCCGACATGCGCACCAGCCGGGCCACCCAGCGCAAGGCCCGCCGGCGCTCCGGCCTGCCCACCGCCACCCTCGTCGGCTACACCAACGCCGGCAAGTCGAGCCTGCTCAACCGGCTCACCGGGGCCGGGGTCCTCGTCGAGGACCGCCTCTTCTCCACCCTCGACGCCACCGTCCGCCGCCTGCCGCTGCCCTCCGGCCGCACCGTCCTGGTCTCCGACACCGTCGGCTTCGTGCGCCACCTGCCGCACGAGCTGGTCGAGGCCTTCCGCTCCACCCTCGAGGAGGCGGTGGAGACCGACCTGCTGATCCACATCGTCGACGCCGCCGCCCCGGACCCCGACGGGCAGATCGAGGCGGTGCGCACCACCCTGGCCCAGGTCGGCGGGGCGGGGCACGACGAGCTGCTCGTGGTGAACAAGGTGGATGCGGCGCCGGCCCCCGTGGTGCAGCGCCTGCTCGCCCTCCACCCAGGGTCGGTGGCGGTCTCGGCGGCGACCGGGGCGGGGATCGACGGGCTGCTGGAGGCGCTCGACGAGCGCCTCACCCCGGTGATGGTCGAACTGGAGCTGCTCCTGCCCCACGAGCGCGGCGACCTGGTGGCCTCCCTGCACCGCCTCGGAGAGGTGCTCGCGAAGTCGCACGAGCAGGACGGGGTCCGGCTCGAGGCGCGCCTCCCGGCGGCCGAGGCGGCCGCCTTCCTGCCGTACTCGGTCTGACCGGCGCCTTGCCTACTCCGGCATCGCCCGATGCACGATGGCCGCGGCGTCGACCCCTCGGGGAGCGCCCCGTAGGCGACCCCGGGGCTTTCGAGCCGGGCGGCGACGAAGGCGTCCGACACGAAGCCCGGGGCGTGGCGCAGCAGCAGCGAGGCCTGCAGGAGCAGGGCCATGCTCTCCACCAGGCGCCGGGCGCCCGTCTCGGTCACCTCGGTCAGCGCCTTCTTCAGCCCCTCGAGGGCGGCGTCGTAGCGGGCGTCCGCCCCGTCGGCGAGCTCGAGCTCGCCGAGGAAGGCCTCCAGCGACTCCGGCTCGCGGCGCATCGCCCGCAGCACGTCGAGGCAGATCACGTTGCCCGAGCCCTCCCAGACCCCGTTGAGCGGGCTCTGGCGGAACACGCGAGGCATCCCCGAGTCCTCGACGTAGCCGCTGCCGCCCAGGCACTCGAGCGCCTCGGCGGAGTGCCCCGGGTTGCGCTTGCAGATCCAGTACTTGACGACCGGGGTGGCGATGCGGGAGAAGCCGGGGGCTTCGGCGCCCCGGGTCACCCGGTCGTAGGCGCCGGCCAGGCGCAGGGCCGCCGAGGTGGCCGCCTCCGACTCGAGCGCCAGATCGGCCAGCACCTGCACCATGAGCGACTGGTCCTCCAGCACCTTGCCGAACGCGGCGCGATGGCGGGCGTGGTGGATGGCCTGGGTCAGCCCGTCGCGCATGAGGCCGGCCGAGCCGAGCGAGCAGTCGAGGCGGGTGCGGTTGATCATCTCCACGATGGTGCGCACCCCCCGCCCCGCCTCGCCGACCGGCAGCGCCCAGGCGTCGGCGAACTCCACCTCGCTGGTGGCGTTGGACCGGTCGCCCATCTTGTCCTTGAGGTGCTGGATCCAGAAGTTGTTCTTCGACCCGTCCGGCTTCCAGCGGGGCAGGAAGAAGCAGGTGAGGCCCTCGGGCCCCAGGGCGGTGGCCAGGAACACGTCGGCCATCGTCCCCGACACGAACCACTTGTGGCCGGTGAGCAAGTACGCACCGTCGCCGTCGGGCACGGCCACCGTGCTGTTGGCGCGCACGTCGGACCCGCCCTGCTTCTCGGTGAGGGCCATGCCCGCGGTGATCCCCCGCTTCTGAGTGGCGGGGAGGAAGGCCGGGTCGTAGACCGGCGAGGCCAGGCGGGGCAGCCACTCGGCCAGCAGGTCGGGCGACTCCGCCAGGCAGGGCACCACCGCGTAGGTCATCGACATCGGGCAGAGGTGGCCCGCCTCCACCGAGGTCCAGACGATGAACTTGGCGGCCCGCACCACGTGGGAACCGGGGCGGGTATCCACCCAGGGAGCGGCGTGGAGGCCCGAGGCGATGGCCGTCTCCATGAGGTGGTGGTAGGCGGGGTGGAACTCGATGCGGTCTCGCGGTGGCCGAAGCGGTCGTGGGTGTCCAGCACCGGGAAGTTGGCGTTGGCCACCCGGCCCCACTCGATCACCTCCGGCGAGCCGGCCAGGTCCCCCAGCTCCTCCAGGGAGTCGGACGCCCAGCCCGCCCCCTCCCGCGCCAGGGCCTCGCCGAGCGCCCCGTCGAGGGTGAACAGGTCGTGCCCCTCCAGCGGCGGGGGCTGGTTGACGACCTCGTGGGTCGGATACTGCACCCTGCGCCTCCGGGTTGTCTCCCCCGCAGGCTAGGCGGCCCGCGGCGACGGGTAGGCGCCGCGCCGGATAGGCGCTAGAAGAGGCCCTTGCCCCAGACGAGGGTGCGGTCGATGTCGGCGATGCTGCCCGCCCCGCAGAGCGCCATGGCGTGGGCCATCTCGGCGGCCAGTTCCCGCAGCACCGCCTCGACCCCCGGGGCGCCGTCCACCGCCAGGCCCCAGATCACCGGACGCACCACCATCACCGCCGCCGCCCCGATGGCCAGCGCCTTCACCACGTCGGCCCCGGAGCGAATCCCGCCGTCCACCAGCACCGGCACCCGGCCGGCGACCGCGTCGATCACCGCGGGCAGGGCGTGGGCGGTAGCGATCGCCCCGTCGAGCTGCCAGTCCCCCGTGGTTGGAGACGACCACGGCGGAGGCCCCGGCCTCCACCGCCGCCACCACGTCGCCGTGGGGGCTGAGGATCCCCTTGGCCACCACCGGGAGGCGGCACTCGGCGCAGGCCCACTCCAGGTCGGCGAAGGTGCGCCGCGTCGAGCAGGCCCCGCAGGTACCCGTCCGGGCCGGTGTCCTTGTCCTCGGGGACCACGTAGCCGAAGTTGGCGATGGGCGTGCCTTCGGGCAGGCTGAAGCGGTCGGCGGCCAGACGGCGGCGGCGGCCGGCGATGGGCAGTTTGTCCACGGTCATCACCACCGCCCGGTTAACCGGCGGCCTGCCGGTGCAGGAGGTCGGCGGTAGTCCCGGTCGCGCAGCAGGTAGAACTGGAACCACAGAGGCGACCCGGCGGCCGCCCGGGCCGTGTCCTCCAGCGAGAAGGTGGCCACGGTGGAGGCCACCGTTCCGCCGCCGGCGGCGGCCGCTGCCCTTGGCGGTGGCCGGCTCCCCCTCGGGGTGGGCCAGTCCCTGGAAGGCCCACGGGCCGACCATGATCGGCATGGACATCGGCGTGCCCAGGACCTCGGTGGCGATGGAAACGTCACCCGCGTCGCGCAGCACCCGGGGCACCAGGCGGATCCGCTGCCAGGCCAGCGGGTTGTCGGCCAGGGTGGTCTCGTCATCCGCCCCGCCGGCGAAGTAGTTGTACATCGTGGCGGAGAGGCGCTCCCAGGCGCGGTGTTCCAGGTTCTCCAAGTCGAGCATGTGACCCCCAGGTGTCGCCCACCACGCTACCCCGTCGCCGCAGGGAACCCGCCGGGGGGCGCTTTCTTCAGCCGCCGAGGGCGGCCAGCGCCTCGAGGATCGGGCCGTGGATGTGCCCCATTGAGGAGGCCAGCCCCGCGGTTCCCCTCGAGACGGGTGCCCCGGGTGAAGTCGAGGGGGCGTCCATCGAGGTCGTTCACCCGGCCGCCCGCCGCCTCCACCACCGCAGTGCCCGCCGCGTGGTCCCAGATGCAGTCCCGGTACTCCGGCCGCGACCGGGGCCGCAGGTACACCTCGGCCAGACCGCAGGCGATGGCCCCGTACTTCACCTGACTGTCGAGGCGGACCCAGCCCCCACCCAGGCCGGCCCGGTCGATCACCGCCTGCAGGAGGGCCTGGTTGCCGTGGGCGGCTTCGACGCTCCCCAGGACCCGCACCTCGCCCGGGGTCGTCCGTGCCGCTCGCCGCGATCGGCTGCGCGACCCCGCCGTTGAGTGCCTCGGCGAAGGCCCCGAGCCCGTCCCCGCCCCAGAAGAGGAGGCCCGCGCGGCCCGGCCGGACCGGCCGGGTCCACGGGCAGATGAGGGCAGGCGAGCACCCCGGCCACCGGCCGGCCCTCGTGGAGCAGGCCCACCGCCACCGCGAACTGGTCCCGGCGCAGGAAGCCCTTGGTGCCGTCGATGGGGTCGATGACCCAGGTGTACGGCGAGTCGCCGCCCCGGTGGTCGATCCAGCCGAGCACCTGGCCCAGACCCACCGGTCGGCCCAGTGCCCTGCCCACCAGGCGGACGATCTGCTCCGCGCCCGCCTCACCGGCGTGCTCCCGGAAGTGGGCGGCCCCCTCCTTCCGAGGGCGAGATCCCTTCCCACCGGGTGTACCAGGACGAGCACACCTACGCCTTCCTCGACATCAACCCGGCGCGACCCGGGCACACCCTGGTGGTGCCGCGCCAGGAGGCCCCCGCCTCTTCGACCTCGACCCCGACCGCATACCGTGGCGCCTGTGGCAGGCCGGTGCGCCGTGGTGGCCGACCGGCTGCGCCGGGCCACCCACTGCGAACGAGTCGTGGTCGTCGTCTACGGGGCCGACGTGCCCCACGCCCACGTCCACCTGATCCCCCTGGAAGCCGGCGGCCATCTCGCCTTTCCCGAGCCCGTCCCCCGCCCCCCGGCGGACCTGGCGGCGATGGCGGACCACATCCGCGGCTGCCGCCCGGCCCCGTTTACGACGCGCCGACCGCCCTGGTCGTCGTCGACGTGCAGAACGACTTCGCCGATCCCGCCGGGCAGCCTCTACGTCAAGGGCGGCGAGACGGTGGTCCCGGTGATCAACGCCGAGATCGCCCGGGCCCGGCGGGCGGGGCCACCATCGTCTACACCCAGGACTGGCACCCGCCCACCACCCCCCACTTCGCCAAGGACGGCGGGGCCTGGCCGGTGCACTGCGTCGGCGGCACCCGCGGGGCCGAGTTCCACCCGGACGCTGCGGCGGTGGCCGACGGGGCGCGTGTTCGATCGCGCAAGGGCACCGGCGAGGAGGACGGCTACTCCGGGCCTTCTCGATGCGCGACCCCATCGCCGGCGAGCGTAACCGCTCCACCGGCCTGGAGGAGGCGCTGCGCGCGGCGGGGCATCGACCGGGTGGTGATCGCCGGCCTGGCCACCGACTACTGCGTCAAGGAGACCGGCCCTCGACGCGGTGTGCCTCGGCTTCGCGGCGGCGGTGCTCACCGAGGCGGTGCGGGCCGTCGACCTGCAGCCCGGGCGACGGCGAGCGACGCCCTGCACGCTCCTCGCCGGCACGGGGTGGAGATGCGGTGAGGGCGCCGCCGCTGCCCCGAGCGGCGGCCGACGCCGCCCTGCTCACCGACCTCTACGAGCTGACCATGGCCGCCGCCTACCTGGCCGACGGCAACCACGGCACGCGCCACCTTCGAGCTCTCCGGTGCGGCGACCCCGCACGGCGCGACTTCCTGGTCGCCGCCGGCCTCGAGGACGCCCTGACGTACCTGGAGGGCTTCCGCTTCGACGAGCCCGCCCTGGCCTACCTCGGGCTCGCTGGGCCGCTTCCGGCCCGAGTTCCTCGAGTTCCTCGGCCGGGCTGCGCTTCACCGGCGAGGTGTGGGCCATGCCCGAGGGGACGCTCGCCTTCGCCGCAGGAGCCCCTGCTGCGGGTGACCGCCCCCATCATCGAGGCGCAGATGGTCGAGACCTTCCTGCTCGAACGCGGTCGGCTTCCAGACCCTGATCGCCTCCAAGGCGGCCCGGGTGACCCTCGCCGCCGGCGGGCCGGCCCTGGGTCGACTTCGGGGCCCGCCGCGCCCACGGCGCCGACGCCGCCCTGAAGGCGGCCCGCTCGGCCTACCTCGGCGGGGCCGCGGCCACCTCCCTGCTGCTCGCCGGGCGGGAGCACGGCATCCCGGTGTCCGGCACCATGGCCCACTCCTACGTGCTCTCCCACCGCTTCGAGAGCGGGAGGCCTTCCTCGGCTATCGCCCGCACCTTCCCGGACGACGCGGTGCTCCTCATCGACACCTTCGACACCCTCGCAGGGCGCCCGGGCCGCCGCCGAGGCCGCCCGGGTGCTGGCCGCCGAGGGCATCACGGTGGCCGGCGTGCGCCTCGACTCCGGCGACCTGGCCGCCCTCGCCCGCGGGGTGCGCGGCATCCTCGACGAGGCCGGGCTTCCCCGGCATCCGCATCCTGGCCTCCGGAGGCCTCGACGAGCACTCGCGTGGCCGCGCCTGGTCGCCACCGGGGCCCCCATCGACGCCTTCGGCGTGGGCACCCGCCTGGCCACCGGCGGCGACGACCCGAGCCTCGACGCGATCTACAAGCTGGTCGAGGACCAGCACGGGCCCCGGATGAAGACCTCCACCGGCAAGGTGACCCTCCCCGGCGTCAAGCAGGTCTACCGGGTGGAGGAGGCCGGCCTGCTCACGGCGGACACCATCGCCCTGGCCGACGAGCGGCGATGCCGGGGCGGCCCCTGCTCCACCGGGTGATGGCGGAGGGCCGGCGCCTGGACCCGCCCGAGCCGCTGGCCGCGGCGCGGGAGCGCTGCCGGGCCGGCCTGGCGTCGCTGCCGGCGCCGCTGCGCTCCCTGGAGGCCGCGCCGCCGCCTCCGGTCGGCATCTCCCCGGCCTGGACTCGCCTCGCCCGCGGACCTCGCCGCCGAGCGGGCCGCGGCCCCCGCCCCGCCCGGCGGGCCAATCCCACTAGATTCGGCCTCGCCGCCGCGCCCGAGGAGGGTGCCATGGAACAGTAACGCCCGGTCCGTCCCAAGAGAGGCCCGCCGCCCCGGCCCGCGCGGCTCCGCCGCATCCCGCCGCGGCCCGGCGCCGGCCGCCCCCGCCGGGCGGCGTCGAGGCGGTCGCCCAGGCCGTGCTCCAGGCCAACCAGCGGGAGTTCCTGCGGGCGGCGCGCGGCCAGCGCTTCGCCTTCGCCATCATGAAGTGGCTGTTCCTGGTGATCTTCCTCCTCGCCCTCGGGGCGATGATCGCCACCATCCGCCTCGCCACCGACCTCCCCGAGGGGGACTACAACTGGGCCCACGCCGGGGTGGTGGGAGGGTCGGGGTGATGGCGGTGCTCCTCTTCCTCCTCCTGCTCTACATGCGGCCCCTGGCCGCCCTCGAGCGCAACGCGTGGTGCAGTCCTTCCTGACGGTGGTGGTCAACTCCTACTGGACCCGCCTCCTCTACGTGAAGGGGGCGGCCGACATCGACGTCCATCTCGAGGACGCCACCGCCTACACCGTGCAGCACCTCGGCGCCCTCCTCGACCGCCAGATCCTGGGTGGCACCCGCTACGTGGACATCGTGCGGCGCGCTCAGGACGAGGCCGGCCGGGACCCGGGCGCCTACTCGTCGCCGCTGTGAGCCGATGAAGAGCCCGGCCGCGCTCCTGCTGGCGCTCGCTGCTGCTGGCCGCCGCCTGCTCCGCCCCCGACGCCGGCACCCCCTCCACCACGATCGCCCCCGACCACCACCACGACCGCTCCCACCCCCACCACGACGCACCGCCCCGACGACCACCACCATGGCACCCACCACCACCGAGGCGGTGGACGTTCGCCGCCTGGCGCATTCGGTGCTCATGGTGGGCCTGCCCGGTCCCGAACTGGACGAGGCCACCGCCGCCGTGCTCGCCGGCGGGGACCCGCGGGGTGGTCCTCTTCGCGCGACAACATCGATGGCGCCCGGCAGCTGCGCTCCCTCACCGGGGCGGTCGCCTGCTCCGCCGACGCGCCCGTCCTGGTGGCGGTCGACCAGGAGCTAGGACCGGTGGCCCGCCTGCGGGACCTGGTCACCCCGCTGCCCACCACCGCCGAGGCCGTGGCCATGTCGCCGCTGGAACTGGAGCTCACCGGCCAGCTGCTGGGCGAGGAGATGCTCGACCTGGGAGTGAACGTCGACCTGGCCCCGGTGATCGACGTGGTGCAGGGGCCCAACCCGGCGCTCGCCGACCGGCACCTGGGCGGCGACCCACGGCTGGTCGGCGAGCTGGGGGCCGCCTTCCTGCGAGGCCTGCAGCAAGCAGGGGTGGTCGCCGTGCCCAAGCACTTCCCCGGCCACGGCCGCTCCACCACAGACCCGCACGGGGTGGTCACCCGCATCGACGCCTCGCTCGAGGAGCTGGCGACAGTCGATTTCCCGCCCTTCGACGCCGTCATTCGCCGCCGGGGCGGCCGCGGTCATGGTGGGTCATCCCATCTACGAAGCACTGGACCCCGGCCTTCCCGCCAGCCTCTCGCCCACCGTGCTCGCCCTGCTCCGCGGCCGCTTCCGTTTCGACGGGGTGGCCGTCACCGACTCCCTCAGCATGGCCGGGGTGGCCGCCGGGCGGGAGCCGGGCGACCTGGCGGTCGCTGCCCTGGCCGCCGGGGAGGACCTGCTACTGGTGGTGGACCCGGCAGTGGTGGAGGAGACGGTGGCGGCCATCGTCGCCGCGGTAGCCACCGGGGATCTGCCCCTGGAGCGCCTGCAGGAGGCTTCGGCACGGGTGCTCCGCCTGGCCGACGCGGCGGCGCCCATCACCTGCCCGGCCTGACCCACGCGTAGGATGATTGGTCGGAGGCATCCATGCAGCGCGACCCGCAGGCTGACCGTCGGGATCTGGCTCGTCACCACCGTGCTGGTGGCCGGCGCCGCCCTGCTGGCCTATCACCTGGCCACCCGCGTGCCCGAACTGGCCGGCCGCGCCGACCCCACCGACCTCTACGCCGACCCGACCCTGCTGTTCACCGACCCGGGCATCCTCGGCACAGCGGTCGAGATGCGGGTCACCGAGGCGGTGCGGGCCTGCATGGAAGAGGCCGGGTTCTCCTACCGTGGCCCCGCGCTGATCGAGGAGTTGGGCGGCCTGCTCGACCCCGCCGCCGACGGCTACGGGATCGCCGCCGGGCCGCAGGTGGCCCGGCCCCGCCTGGGCACGGGGGGGCCGGGCGCAGGCGAGGGCGGCGCCTACGAGGCGGCCCTGTACGGCACGGGGCTGGCCGCCGAAGAGACCGGGGCAGGGTGCGCCGCCACCGGCCGCGCCGCCCTCGACCGAGCGCTGGCCGCCCTCGACGCCCTTCCCTACTCGATCGAGCAGCTCGAGGCCGATGCCCTGGCCCACCCCGCCTATGCCGCCGCCCTGGCCGAGTGGTCGGCGTGCATGGCCGCGCGCGGCTATCAGGCCACCTCCCCCGACGAGCTGGTGGCGGACCAGGCCGCGGCCCTGGCCGCCGCCTCCGCCGACGAGGCACGCTCCCTGGCCGACCACGAGCGGCAGGTGGCCGCCGCCGACTTCGCCTGCCGGGCCGGCACCCTCGACCGGGCGATGGACAGAGGTCGCCGCCGACCTGGCCCCGGCCTTCGTCGATGCCAACCACCAGCAATTGGCGGGCCTCATCCCCCCTCCCGCCGGCGAGGGCGAGGAGCAGGGCCTGGGCACCGGCGACGTCCAGGTGACGCTGCGCTGGTCGTCGACCGTGGACCTGGACCTGTCGGTGACCGACCCGTCGGGCGACCGCGTCTCCTTCTCCCAGCCGGCCGTCGCCTCCGGCGGACGACTCGACCGCGACGCCAACTACCCGTGCAGCTCCGCCACCACCTCGCCGGTGGAGAACATCTTCTGGCCACCCGGCGGCGCCCCGCCCGGCCCCTATCGGGTCACCGTCACCTACCGCACCGGCTGCGGCACCGAGCCCGCCCAGGCATACGAGTTGACCGTCCGTTTCGACGGCGAGGTAGCCCGACGGGTCGACTCCACCATCGAGCCCGGGCAGGAGATCACCATCGACCTCACCTACGAGGGCCGATGACCGCGCCCCGCTCCCTCCGCCCCCGCCGCCCGGTGCCGGACCCCCGCCCCCGGAGGAACCGGCCCCGCGGCCGCCGGCTCCGCCGCTTCCTGCGGGCGGCCGGCCTGGGCATCGTCAGCGGCCTGGCCGCCGCCGTTGCCCTGGCCTACGCCTTCACCGGCTCCATCGGGCCGCCCCCGGCCGCCGAGCGTATGCCACCAGGTCGGGACGGAGGGGCTCGCCACCACCCTACGCCGAGGTGAGCATCGAGGTGGTCTGCACCGACATCGACACCGACCTCGGCCTGCCCCTCGGCGGGACCGACGGCTTCGAGGCGGTCCTCAAGGCGCCCGGCCCTCCCGCCGGCCCCGCCACCGCGCACCCCGCCTACCTGGTGTGGGAGAGCGACGGCTGCTCGGCCCCGGTGCTGGGCAGCGGGCCCTTCGACTTCTCCCTGGCCTGCCACCGCCACGACTTCGGGTGGCGCAACCTGAAGGCGATCGACGCCGACGAGGTGCCCGTGTGGACGGTGGGCAACAAGGACCGGGTGGACGCCGGGTTCCTTTGGGACATGCGCACCCGCTGCGCCTCCCTGTCGCCGATCCTGCGCATCGGCTGCGACACCACCGCCCGGATCTACTACACCGCCGTCCGCCTCAACCCCTCCGGGGTCCAGGGCCTGCCGTGGCAGGAGTAGGCGGGCCGCCCCCGGCGGCGCCGCCGCCGGTAGGCTGCGCGAGGGCGGAGGCGGTCGCATGAGCTCGCAGACCCGGGTCGTCCCCCCCATCGACGACACCCTGCGCTGGGTGGTGGTCGGGTTCCGCGTCCTCGCCCTCGCCTGGATGGGAGCCCTGGCGGGGGCCACCCTCCTCGACGACCCGGGGGCCAACCGGGCGGTGGTCGCCGGGACCCTCGCCCTGGCGGTCGCCTGGACCGGGGTCACGGTGGCCCACGCCTTGCGGCCCCGCTGGTTCCGCACGATCCCCTGGGTGGTGGCCGACGGCCTGGTCGCGCTGTGGATCTCGATCTCCCCGTTCGTGGCCGGCTCCCAGGACCTGCTTCTTCGGGGGCTACCCCATCTCCTGGCTGCTGATGATGGCCTACGCCGGCGGGCCCTGGCCGGCCCTCGGCGCGGCGGCGATCCTGCTCGCCGCCGGGCAGCTGGTCGGGGCCTTCGGCGAGGTGGGTCGCACCTCCACCCAGGTCGCCGGGGACATCGGCGTCTTCGTGGCCACCGCGCTCGCCGCCGGCTGGGGCTTCGGCGCTCCTGCGCCGCTACGACCAGGCCCGCACCCGGGCCGAGGAGGAGCTCGAGGAGGAGCGCGCCGCCCGGCGCCAGGCCCACGACCGGGCGGAGATCGCCGCCCATCTCCACGACTCGGTCCTGCAGACCCTGGCCCTGATCCAGCAGGGCCCGGCCGACTCGCGCCGGGTGGCCGCGCTGGCCCGCGGCCAGGAACGGGAGCTGCGGCAGTACCTCGACCAGATCGCCTCCCCGCACACCCGCAGCCTGCGCGCCGCCCTGCGCCGGGCCGCCGGGGAGGTCGAGGACCTCCACCAGGTCAAGGTGGACATGGTGGTAGTCGGCGACTGCGAGATGGACGACCGACCTCGAGGCCCTCGTCCGGGCCACCCGGGAGGCGCTGGTCAACGCCGCCCGCTACTCGGGGGCCGAGACCATCTCCCTCTTCGGTGAGGTGAGCGACGGCGGCGGTCGCGGTCACCGTGCGCGACCGCGGCCGGCGGCTTCGACCCGGCCCAGCCCGGCGCGGGCCGGGGCATCGCCGAATCGATCGTGGGCCGCATGCAACGGCACGGAGGGACCGCCGCCCTGCGCTCCCGGCCGGGGGAGGGCACCGAGGTCGATCTGCACCTGGCGCAGGGGCGATGGCTGAGACCGGGCCCCGCCTGCGGGTCTTCGTGGTGGACGACCACGACCTCTTCCGCGCCGGGGTGCGGGCGGCCATCGGCGGCGAGGTGGACATCGTGGGCGAGGCCGACGACGTGGACCCGGCGGTCGAACTGATCCGGGAGCGGGTGCCCGACGTCGTCCTCCTCGACGTCCACCTTCCCGGGAGGCGGCGGGCACCGGGTGGCCCGAGAAGTGGGCCGCACCCACCCCGGCGTGCGCTTCCTGGCCCTGTCGGTCTCCGACGCCCCCGAGGACGTCGTGGCGGTGATCCGGGCCGGCGCCTCCGGCTACCTGACCAAGACGGCCACCGCCCGGCAGGTGATAGAGGCGCTGCGCCTGGTGGCCGCGGGCCACGCCGTCTTCTCGCCGCAACTGGCCGGCTTCGTGCTCGAGGCCTTCCCCGCCGTGGACGTGGCCGCCGTCGACCCCGACCTGGACCGGCTCACCCCCCGCCAGCGCGAGGTGCTCCGCTACATCGCCAAGGGCTACACCTACCGGGAGACTGCCGACGACCCTCTCCGTCGCCCCCAAGACCGTGGAGACCCACGTCTCCGAGGTGCTGCGCAAGCTGCAGCTGTCCAACCGCCACGAGCTGACCCGCTGGGCGGTGGACCGGGGGCTCGGCTAGCCCTCCGCCGGGTCGACTCAGTCGCCGGCTCGCAGCCGCTCCCAGGCGGCCGCGGCGGGACGCGCCGTGAGCCACATCAGCACGGTGACGATCACGGCCGAGGAGAGGCACCACATGCAGGTGGCGCCGATGACGAAGGGCTCCAGGAAGGTCAGGTAGATGGAGAACCCGGTGCCGGCCACCGCCCCGGCGTGGAGGGCCACCCGGGCCCAGTCGGCGAGAGCGCCCGGACCGAAAGCGGGCCACCGCCCAGGAGACGAGCACCACGGCGTACCCGGCCACCCCGATCACCCCGACCGGGATCCCCGAGCACCTCCGCCCACTTGCTCTGCTGCACCGCGTTGCAGTTCCCCACCGGGCCGCACACCGCCTCGGGGCCGCTGGTCTCGACGAAGGACAGGTAGACGGCCACCGCCAGGCCGGCCAGCGCCAGCAGGGGCACGGCGATGCCCCGGGGGCCCGGCTTCCCCGCCCCGGCGCGACAGCCAGGCCACCCCGCCCAGGCTGAGGACCATCAGCACCAGCACCGCCACCGCCAGCGAGTTGGCCACCGTGTCGCGCCGGAAGCGGTCCCACGGGGAGTCCCCACCGAAGGACAGGACTTCGCTCGGCGTGGTCGCGACCGTCGTCGTCACGGCCGAGGTCGTGCCCGGCGCGGCGGTGGTGCCCGGCGCGCTGGTCGCCGCTGCCGTCGGGCACGGAGGTCGTGGTGTCGGCCGGCAGGGTGGTCGTGGGGAAGGCACGGTCGTGGTCGTCGCCGGAACGGTCGTGCCGGTCACCGGCTCGGCGGGGATGCCGGCCAGTATCTCCTCGAGGCCCGGCAGGTCGGGCCAGCCGATGCCCCCCGCGGCCAGGCCCTCCTCGATGATCCCGGGAACTGCTCGGGGATCTCGACCGAGCCCACCAGGTACCGATCGCCCACCACCAGCCGGGGCACCCCGAGCCGCTCCTGGGGGACGGCGAGGGCCTCGGTGGCCGCGTCGTAGAACTCGCGCCCCGCCGGGATGTCGCGGTCCACCAGCAGGATCTCCAGGGTGCCGTTGGCCACCAGGTAGAACGCCACCTCTTCTCCCAGGGACTGCGTCGTAACGCCATTCCGGCTCCCCGCCGTACTGGGGGAACCACACCGGGAAGAGCAGGTCGTTCATGACGTAGTCGCAGTGACCGCAGGTCGGGGGAGTAGAAGAGCACCGCCTCCACCACCGGCTCCTGGGCGCCGGCCGCGGGAGCGAGAGCCGCCAGGGCCAACAGCACGAGGACGGCCGCCAGCCGCTTCACCGGCTAGCCCTCCTCCTGCCGCACCGCGCAGATGTCGGGCAGCGTCCGGTAGTGCTCGGCGATAGTCGAGGCCGTAGCCCACCACCCACACGTCGGGGATGTCGAAGCCCACGTACTCCACCGGCACGTCGACCTGGCTGCGGTCCGGCTTGCGCAGCAGGGTGCAGGCGTGCAGCGAGGCGGGGCCGCGGGCCCCCAGGAGGCGGAGCAGGTAGGACAGGGTGTAGCCCGGTGTCGATGATGTCCTCCACCACCAGCACGTGGCAGCCGGCGATGTCGTGGCGCACGTCCATGAGCAGCCGCACGGCCCCCGACTCGGTGCTCTCCCGGTCGCCGTAAGAGGAGACGGCGATGAACTCGACCCGATGGGGGATCGTGAGGCGGCGGACCAGGTCGGCGAGGAAGATGAAGGACCCCTTGAGCACGCCGATCAGCACGAGCTCGCCCTGCTCCGGCGATAGTCGGCATCGATGCGCTGCGCCAGCTCGGCGACGCGCGTCGGCGATCAGCTCGCGGGAGATGTGCAGGCTGAGGATGTCGGTCACCGGCGGGAGGGTAGCGGGGCCGGGGGGAACCTCCGTCGACCCCCGGCTTGACAGATTCCCCGATGCCTGGGAGAGTCCCCGCCGCGGAGACCTGCATGAGATTCAAGACGCCAGAAGGGTCCTGCTGACCGAATCGGTCGCCGGATCCAGCCCGCCCGGGCGCTGAGCCCGCGCTGGTCGTCGCTCTCCCCTCCCCCCACCGCGCCGCGACGCGCGGCCGTCCCCGAGGAATCCCATGGTCCCCATCCGTGCCTACCTGAGACTGCTCCGCAGATACCTGCGGCCCCTGCGGGCCCGCGTGGCGCTGCTGAGCGCGGTCCTGCTCGCCGGCATCGCCTGCCAGGCGGTGAACCCGCAGCTGATCCGCGCCTTCATCGACCGGGCCACCTCCGGCGGCTCCCTGGGCGGTCTGCTCACCCTGGCGGCCGGCTTCACCGCCCTGGCCGTGGGCCATCAGATCCTCAACGTGGCCGCCACCTACATCGCCGAGCAGGTGGGGTGGCGGGCCACCAACGAGTTGCGAGCCGACCTCGCCGAGCACCTGCTCCGGCTCGACATGGGCTTCCACAAGGGGCACACCCCGGGGGAGCTGATCGAGCGCGTCGACGGCGACGTCACCACCCTGTCCGAGTTCTTCGCCTCGTTCGTCATCCGGGTCCTGGGCAACCTGGTGCTGGTGGTGGCCGTGCTCGCCCTGCTCTGGCGGGAGAGCGTCTGGGTGGGCCTGACGATGACCGGCTGGGCGGTCCTGGTGCTGGTCGGCATGCTCGCCATCCAGACGGTGGCCATCCCCTGGTGGAAGGCGATGCGTGCCCGCAGCGCCGAGTTCTTCGGCTTCCTGGGAGAGCAACTGGCCGGCACCGAGGACGTGCGGGCCAGCGGCGGCGTCCCCTTCATGATGCACCGCTTCACCCGGGTGATGCGCGCCTGGCTCCCCGAACAGGTCCGGGCCCGCATGGGCTTCGCCGCCCTGTGGGGCTGGAGCATCCTCACCTACCTCATCGTGGGGATGGCCCTGGTGTTCTGGCTGGGGTGGCAGGGCCTGCAGGCCGGCACCCTCACCATCGGCGCGGTCTACCTGGTGTTCCACTACAGCGACATGATGCGGGAGCCGCTCGAGCAGATCCGCCAGCAGATGGAGGTCCTGCAGAAGGCCGGGGCGGGCATCTCCCGTGTCCAGGACCTGCTCGCCCTGCGCTCCCGCCTGGAAGAGAACGGCCGGGCCACCCTGGCCCGGGGGCCGCTCTCGGTGGAGTTCCGCCGGGTGGGCTTCGCCTACCGCGACGACGAGTCCAACGGGGAGACCGTGCTCGAGGGTGTGGACCTGGCCCTCGCCCCGGGGCGGGTGCTCGGCGTGCTGGGGCGCACCGGCAGCGGCAAGTCCACCCTGGCCCGCCTGCTCACCCGCCTCTACGACCCGGGTGAGGGCGAGGTGGCCGTCGGCGGGACCCCGCTGCCCGCCCTGGCCACCGAGGCCCTGCGCTCGCGGGTCGCCATGGTCACCCAGGAGGTGCAGTTGTTCCGGGGCAGCGTGCGGGACAACCTGACCTTCTTCGCCCCCGGCGTTCCCGACGAGCGCCTGTGGGAGGTGCTGTTCTCGCTGGGCATCGGTGACTGGGCGGCGGCGCTGCCCTCGGGCCTCGACACCGTGCTGGAGGCGGGGACCGCCGGCCTCTCCGCCGGCCAGGCCCAGCTGCTCGCGTTCGCCCGGGTGTTCCTGCGCGACCCCGGCCTGGTGATCCTCGACGAGGCCTCCTCCCGGCTCGACCCGGCCACCGAGGCGCTCATCGAGCGGGCGGTGGACCGCCTGCTCGCCGGCCGCACCGGGGTGATCATCGCCCACCGCCTGGCGACGGTGGAGCGGGCCGATGACATCCTCATCCTCGAGGCGGGGAAGGTGGCGGAGTGGGGCGAACGGGCCGCGCTCGCCGCCGACCCGAACTCGCGCTTCTCGGCGCTGCTGCGCACCGGCATGGAGGAGGTGCTGGCATGACCTCGGCCCGCCTGCCGATCGCCCGGCTCGGGGGAAGCCTCATCGCCCGCCAGAAGGGTCGCTGGGCGCTCAACGCCCTCATCTGGGTGGCCATCTACGTGATGCCGGTGGTGCCCGGGCTGATCACCCGCGCCTTCTTCGACCGCATCTCCGGCGCCACCACCGGCGGCTTCGGCGTGCCGCTGCTGGTGGGCCTCCTCGCCGCCTACGGGGTCGTCCGGATCTCGATCATGGCCTGGGGGATGTGGGTGGACATCCACTTCCGCTTCCGCAACCAGACCCTGCTGCGGCGCAACCTGCTCGCCCGCATCTACGAGCGGCCCGGCGCCCAGGCCCTGGCCGAGACCCCGGGCGAGGCCATGACCCGCTTCCGCGAGGACGTGGAGGAGGCCGACGAGACCCTCAGCTGGACGGTGGACCTGGCCGGCATCGCCTTCTTCGCCCCCCTCTCGCTGGGGATCATGGCGTCCATCAACGCCCGGGTCACCGCCTTCGTGTTCCTGCCGATGACCGTGGTGATCTACCTCGCCGCCCTGGCCAGGGACCGCATCCGCCGCTACCGGGAGACCGCGCGCGCGGCCACCGGGCAGGTCACCGGGTCGCTGGCCGAGATGTTCGGCGCGGTGGCGGCCGTCAAGGTGGCCGGGGCCGAGGAGCCGATGATCGCCCACTTCCGCCGGCTCAACGACACCCGCCGACACGCCCTGGTGCGCGACAAGACCCTCACCCAGGTGCTGGAGTCGCTCTTCTGGAACTCGGTGTCGATCGGCACCGGCATCATCCTGGTGGTGGCCGCCCGGGCGATGACCTCAGGTGAGTTCACCGTGGGCGACTTCGCCCTCTTCGTCTACTTCCTGGGCTTCGTCAGCGAGGCGGTGTGGATCCTCGGCATGTTCATCGCCCGCTACCAGCAGGCCAGGGTGTCGGTGCAGCGCATGACCACCCTGCTGGCCGGCGCGCCTCCGCAGCGGCTGGTGGAGGCCCACGACTTGCACCTGACCGGCCCCCTGCCCGAGCCGGCCGTGGACGCCGCGGCGCCGGATGCCCTCCGGGAGCTCCGGGTGGAGGGTCTCACCTTCCACTACCCGGGCACGGAAGTGGGCATCGAAGATGTCTGCCTGGCTGCTGCCGGGCGGGTCGTTCACCGTGGTGACCGGCCGCATAGGCTCGGGGAAGACCACCCTGCTGCGAGCCATCCTGGGCCTGCTGCCGGCCGATCGCGGCACCGTCCTCTGGAACGGGGAGCCCGTGGCCGACCCCGGCTCGTTCTTCGTGCCGCCCCGCGCCGCCTACACGCCGCAGGTGCCCCGCCTGTTCTCCCTGACCCTGCGGGACAACCTGCTGCTGGGACGCACCGAATCCGAAGAGCGAGTGGAAGAGGCGATCCACGCGGCGGTGCTCGAACCCGACCTCGCCGCGATGCCCGCCGGCCTGGGGACGATGGTGGGCCCCCTGGGAGTGCGCCTCTCCGGCGGGCAGGTGCAGCGCGCCGCCGCCGCCCGCATGTTCCTGCGGCGCCCCGAGCTGCTCGTGGTAGACGACCTGTCGAGCGCCCTGGACGTGGAGACCGAGCGGCTGCTGTGGGAGCGGCTCGTGGCCGAGCGGGCCGGCGCCACCAGTCTGGTCGTGTCGCACCGCCGCCCGGCGCTGCGCCGCGCCGACCGGATCGTGCTCCTCGAGGACGGCCGGGTCTCGGCCGTGGGCACCCTCGAAGAGCTGCTGGCGAACAGCCCCGAGTTCCGCCGCCTCTGGGAACGGGAACCGACCGGGGGGTGAGCCGGGGTCGCGCGACGGGGAGGCCGCCAAAGGCCGGCAGGTCCATGAGACGGCCGCCGTGCCCGTTGTCCCGGTGCTGTGCTTCGTCAATCACGGCAACCGGGGCCTGCTGGCGCCGGCATCCAGTGGACGGTGTCCGGTGATCTGGCCCGAGCGCTCATAGGCCTCCGCCGTCGAGCGGAGCCGCTATCCGGCAATCACCGCCTGCCGATTGCCCGACTGCTCTCAGCCAACCTTCCCCGGCGGTCGACCCCGATCGCACGATAGAAGAGGGAGGCACCAGAGGTCCGAGGTACCGCTCAACAGCACATCCACTGGGGAGAGGTCAGGGGTGCTGAAGGCTCCGCAACGGATCGCCGCCCCTTGCGCAACTGCTGGTAGACGTCACTTGAAGAAGCTGTATGACCTATCGCCTCAGACGCCGAGCATGGACTTCGTGGGCCATGTGCCCGAGACGAGAGCCGCAAGGAGAGCCAGGTTCACCGCCTGGATCAGCAGGAACTATCGGGTGAAGTGAGACGATCGGATGAAAGAACCCGCCAGGCCGGTCACGGCAACCGGTCTCGCACCACTCGGCGTGGGCCCACAATCCGACACTGGAGGCAACCAGCGACCAGCGACGGCAATGCCGTGTGCCAGCCGCCAGGACTCTCAGGCCGCCCTGCAGCCAGGAATCGACGCGTCCGACAGATCGATGTCCCGGCCTTCCTGTTCTGGGCGTGGCCCAGATCGCCGCATGGAGAGCACCGTGCAGGATCAGAAACGCAATGTAACACGAACCGCCACATCCGTACACCTCCTCGCTGGTTGGTCAACTCGAAGGAGAGCATCACAGGGCGCCGGAAGCGGTCGGCGGGTGGCTGTGTAGAGCTGCGCGGAGGAAGTCGAGTGCGCTCGCGTGTGGCCACGCCACGTGCATTACCGAATGCACACCCACGGAGCGGATGAGAGGCCGAGTCGAGGCTGCCGATGGTATTCGAGCAGGAATCGTGCGGCGCGTCCACGCTCGCCTCGTGAGGGGTAAGGTGACCCCGCCACCGCTCTCCAGCCTGCAAGACGCCACTGGGCCGCCGATCAGACCCCATTCGGTGCGGCGACCGCCCTTGATCAACAGGAGCCCGACGGTGATCTCGAAGGCTGCCGCGAGCAGACCGAGCACGGCCGACGCCTTCGCTATGAGAGCTCGAACCCCCTGCGCTAGAAGGGGAGCAGCGAGCGTCGGTGCCGAGGCTTCCCGAAGCCGTCGGGCGCTTCCAGCACGTACACGACATTCACGCCGAGCGCGCGGCGACGATGATGTACGATGCCGCAGGACCTCACGGCCCCGGTTCGGGCGTCGCCATGCGTCACAGGCCCGGCAGCTACGCACACGAAGGCCCAGATCAAAGTCTGCTGCAGCATGAAAGAACCTAACTTCCCTTTGGCTGGGTCAGCACACGGACCTCACCTCCAGCACCCGAGGTCGGCCAGCAGAAAGACGCTATCCTCCGCCGGGCAATCCCGAGCCGCCCTGGTGAAGCACTCTGCGGGAGCGTCTGGTAGTGCTCCGAGCGGGCGGTCAGGGGTAGCGCTGCGCTAGCTGCTTCGTCGTGGATCGACAGCGCAAACGATACGGTGGCGTGTGGGCATGTTTCGACAGGGGTCCTGAGGGGCCGCTGACCTCGCCATCGCCTGGGGTGCTGCTCACCGAGTGCACCATTGCAGGACTGGGCTGTCCCGTACGATGTGGCGGAGAGGGGAGGCCCATGAGAGCGTGGGCGGCTGTCACTGCGGTGGTGGTTCTGGCAGCAGCAAGCGCCTGCGGCGATCTGGGTGAAGCGGACTTCGGGTTCGACAAGGTTGTGGAGGCTCTCGCCGGCACAGGTGCGTCCGTCGAGCAGGCCGGCCAAGCCCCTGGGTTCCCGTTCTCGGTGCCCCAGAAGCGGCTGACGGCGGACGGGTCATGACGCTGTCTCGTGTACGAGTACGCCGATGTGGCGGAGCAGGAAGCGGAGGCGGCCACCATCCTGATGGAGGGGTGGAGCGTCAATCACACGCCGGTGGAGTGGATTGGGTCGCCGCACTACTGGATCCGAGGCCGGGTGATCATCATGTACCTGGGAGACGACGAAGCGGCCATCGACCTGCTTACCGGCGCTCTCGGGGCGGAACTTGATCTGACCGGTCTGCCAAGCGCTTGTGGCGGGGACGAGGGGCCGTCCCGCGTCGAGGGCATCCTCTGGGTGGTCGGGGGGCGGCATCCGGGTCTGGACCAGCCGACCGCTGGGATCGTGTGGGTGTACCCCGACACCGCTGACAGCGAAGCGCCTCCTGTCGGGCGGCCGCTCGGTGCTGAGCCGATCACCGAATCCGCCGTGGACTCGACCGGCGAGTTCGTCATTCACCTGCCCCCGGGCACCTATGTGCTGGCAGCGGACATGGTGGGTGGCCATGCCTGTGAACCGCAGGTGGTCGAGGTAGGTGAAGGGCGCTGCGCCTCGGTCACCATCACCTGCCACATCCGGTGACAGACAACCCGCCTGGGGGACAGCGATGTCGCCCCGACCCGGCCGCCGGCGCCCCTTGATCGCTACGCCGCCACCCTGATCCTGAACGCGAGCGCGGGAAGATAGCGACAGGGCGCTGAGGGACTGCCGACGCCACGTTGCCCTGATGGGAAGGCGGTGGCCAGGGTGCTGAGGGAGCCTGGTGTCCTACTGGGCCGCCTTGGCGAGCTCCTTCCAGTCGATCGCGTCGACCTGCATGAGGTCGGTGGTGACAATGTCGCTGAGGCCGCTTTCGCGAAGCACGGTCATCACGTCTTCGGGTTTCGCCGCTTCCCAGAGGCAGAACACGTAGTCGCCTCGGCCGTAGGCAAAGGGATTCCAGGTGGTGAGGGCTTTCGCCGGCATCTTTCCGGCTTCCATCGCGGCCGCCAGTGCCGGTGCCCCCTTGGCGAAGACTTCCCAGCCGGCTGCCGGGTCTCCTATGGGTGTGTGCAGTGCAAAGAACATCGCCATGACGCACGTCCCTTCTGACCTGCGCGGTCAACGGTGCGGTGAACGGGCAACGGCGAGAAGAGGCATGAGGCGGATACGCAGCGGCCTCATGCCGAGCCCCCTTTCTGGGATCAGGCACCGCCGGTGCATGGGCTCCCGCTGGGAGCCTCCGGCCGGACCTGAACCACGTCGAAGCATACGCGCCGCCGCAGCAGCGTGACGCGGCGAAGGCCGCCAGCGCCCTCCAACGCTGGCCCGTTCCACGCTTCCTCTCCCGGGCCGCCAGTCGCCCCGGCAGAGCAGCTCAGCAGGGTCCATACTTCACGGCAGACAAGGCCCTATCCAGCGGCCTGTCGAAGAGAGGGGGTGTTCTGCCGATGAAGGCAGCCATCGTGATCCGCTATGGCCGCCCTCACCCGGGCCGTGAGAAGCTGGCGTTCGAGGCGTTCGGCGCGGCGCTCAGTTTCTTCGGGACCAAGGCAGCCGCCGGTGCGGTTGAGGCTCCGCTGTCCTTTATGGGATCGGGCGGGGGCATGGTCATCGTGCAGGGTGAGCGGGACGGCCTGGTCGAGCTGATGGGCAGTGAGGAGTACCAGCGGCTGTATCTGAAGGCCGGGTTCGCCATTCCCGACCTGTGCCACGAGATCATGCCTGCTGGTGAGGGTGCCGTCACCTCCATGGGTCTGTGGGCGGCCGTCGGGTCCGAACTCGGGCTCATGTAGACCAACGCGGGGGAGGGGGGCGAAGCACGGCGCGCGTCCGTCGGGCTTCCCCCCCGAACCCACCCGCACCTTTGTGGGCCCGGCACCAGCGCGCGGGCCGGGCCGGCCTACCCCGCGGCCCCCGACCCTTCCACAGCGCCCCGGACTCGGGCCAGGCATCATGACGTGTTTCGCTCGATGTTCCGGTCAGGGAAGCCAGACCCTGGAGGCTCCGGGTAGGGGTTCTGTCACCCCCTAGTGGTACATGGCGGGTATGGGTGTCGAGATCGTGTCTTCAGTGGAGCCGCCCGGCGTGCCGGCGGCCTGGCTGGCCCCAGTGGGGGGTCTGTCTGATGCGGGGTTGGAGGAGGACCTGCGCCGCTGGCAACATCTGACGGCGCAGGGGGACGCCCGCCGGGCAGATCTGATCGCCGAAGCAGAGCGGCGCGACCTGGCCCGCCGGGAGGGTTTCGGATCTACCACGGCTTGGCTGATGGCGGTGTCGGGCGATCCGGCAGCCGTCTGCCGCAGTCGGGTGGCCCTGGCCGCCTCCCTGCGGGCAATGCCGGAGACGAAGGCAGCGTTCGCCGCCGGGGCGTTGCCGGAGTCTCGCGTGAGGCTGCTCACCCAGGTCAAGCAGCTTGCCCCCGAGCAGTTCTCGAAGGACGAGGCCCAACTGGTGGCTCAGGCAGCCTCCGTCTCGTCCCAGCGTCTGCCTCAGGTGCTGGCCGAATGGAGACGCACCACTGATCCTCAAGGTGCGGTGGCCGATACGGAGCGGCTGCATGCTCTCCGGGCTCTGCACATCTCTCCGGCCTGGTCGGGGATGGTTCATCTGAACGGGGACCTGGACCCCGAGGGCGGCGCCATCGTGCTTGCCGCCATACGCTCCCTCTCCGAAGGGAACGCGCTCGACCCCGATGACCCTCGCACTCCCGCTCAGTGCCGGGCGGATGCTCTGGTGGAGGTCTGCCGGCGGTATCAGCAGGGCGGTCACGGAGACTCAAGGCCCCGTCCTCAGATCACCGTCACCATCCCCTGGAGCGCCCTGCAGAAGGGTTCGGGGGTAGTCGACACCGAGACCGGGCCCATCAGCGCCGAAGCCGTGCGTCGCCTGGCCTGTGACGCCTCGGTATCCCGGGTCATCCTTGACGGTCACTCGGTGCCGGTGGAGATGGGACGAGCCCATCGGGTGGTGCCTCCGGCGCTGCGCCGAGCCCTGGAACTGCGAGATCAGCGGTGTGCTCATCCGGGATGCGAGGTGCCGGTCCGCTGGTGTGATGCCCATCACCTCAGGCACTGGGCCGACGGCGGCTCGACGAGTCTGGCCAACCTGCAGCTCCTGTGCCGCAGGCATCATCGGGCCGCCCACCACCACCTGCCCTACCCCCGACGCGAATAGGTGGCGGCCGGCCCGCCAGTCCGATGGCCACACTTCTGAAGGCAGAACCTGCAACCTCGACCTGAGTCGGCGGCGCCTCGGGAGGAGCACGCCGAGTCCCCCGCGTCCTACCCTTCCCCCATGGCCACGCTCCTCGTCCGCAACGCCCACATCCTGGTGACCATGGATGCCGCCCGGCGGGAGATCCCCGGGGGCGGCCTGTTCGCCCGCGATGGCTTCATCGAGCAGGTCGGCCCCACCTCCGACCTGCCGGTTGAGGCCGACCAGGTCCTCGACGCCTCCGGCCAGCTGCTGCTCCCCGGCCTCATCAACGCCCACCACCACCTCTACCAGACCCTGACCCGGGCTGTCCCCGGGGCCCAGGACGTCGGGCTCTTCCCGTGGCTACAGCGCCTCTACCCCATCTGGGCGCGCCTCACCCCCGAGGACGTGGGGCTGGCCACCCGCACGGGCCTCCTGGAGCTGGCCCACAGCGGCTGCACCACCTGCTTCGATCACCAGTACCTGTGGCCCAACGGCTCCTCGGTGGGCGACCAGGTCGCCGCCGCCCACGAGGTGGGCCTGCGCTTCCACGCCTCACGCGGCTCGATGAGCCTGGGGCAGAGCCGGGGCGGCCTGCCGCCCGACTCGGTGGTGGAGGAGGAAGACGCCATCCTCGAGGCCTGCCTGCAGGCCATCGACGCCTACCACGACCCCTCCCCCGGGTCGATGACCCAGGTGGTCGTCGCCCCCTGTTCCCCCTTCTCGGTGAGCCCCGACCTGATGCGGGCCTCGGCCGAACTGGCCCGGGACAAGGGGGTGCGGCTCCACACCCACCTCGCCGAGACCATGGACGAGGAGCGCTTCTGCCTGGAGACCTTCGGCGCCCGTCCCGTCCAATACGCCGAGGACCTGGGCTGGGCCGGCCCCGACGTCTGGTTTGCCCACGGGGTCTTCGTAGACGACCACGAGATCGGCCGCCTGGCCGCCGCCGGCACCGGGGTGGCGCACTGCCCCACGTCGAACATGCGCCTCGCCTCGGGCATCGCCCCCGTCGCCGGCTACCTGGCGGCCGGGGTGCCCCTGGGCCTGGGAGTGGATGGGTCGGCCTCCAACGACGGCAGCCACCTGCTCGGGGAGGCCCGCCAGGCCATGCTGCTCGCCCGCCTGGCGGCGGCGCCCCTCCTGACCCCCGGGCCGCAGATGGCCGCCCGCACCGCCCTCGAGCTGGCCACCCTGGGCGGCGCCCGGGTGCTGGGGCGCAGCGACATCGGCTCGCTCGAGCCGGGGAAGTGCGCCGACTTCTTCACACTCGACCTCAACCGCCTCGAGTTCGCCGGGGCCCTCCACGACCCGGTGGCCGCGGCGGTGCTGTGCGCCCCGGCACCGGCCCACCACCTCTTCGTGCACGGCAGGGCGGTCATCTGGGAGGGCCGCTGCACCTGCCTGCACCGTGAGCACGAGCTGATCGAGCATCACAACCGGGCGGCGCGGCGCCTGGTGGGGGACGGCTGAGCAGGCCGAATGCGCCCGCTACGGCCGGGGCCATTCAAGAGTGAGGCCCCGCGTGGCGATACATAGCCACACAGGTGATCCGCTCCCTTGAACATCGATGAACTGGTCGGTGAGAATGTGCGGCGCGCTCGCATCAAAGCGGGCGTGTCTACGCACGAGCTCGCCCACCGGGTGACCGGGGTCGGCCTGCCCCTGACCGAATCGGCCCTGCTGCACATCGAAGCAGGCGAGGGCCGGATCGGGGTGGACGAGCTGATCGCCCTGGGGCTGAGCCTGGGCATCCCTCCGGCGCTGCTGCTGTCCCCCCTGAACCTGGGCTCTCTCCTGTGGGTGGATGCCGAGGGGAGCCCCATGGCCTCCTGGGCACTCTTCCACGACGACGCCCGCTCCTTCGCCCTGCCCGGCGGGGAGGGCGCCCCGCCCGGGGCAGGGAGGGCGCTGGGAGCGGCACCGGCGGTTCCCGCCCCGGAGGGCCCGGCCGGCGAGCCTGCTCCGCCGCCCCCTCCGCCCACTCCGGCCGACCGCGAGCCCGTGCACCAGACCGCGGACCTCGCAGCCACCGCCGTCGCCCCTTCACCCCCCATCGGAGCGCACACCACCATCTCCCTCCTGGACGAGCCCCTCCCTTCGCGTGCGGCCGCCGCCCCGCCGGAGGATTCGCCGTCGGTGCCGGCCGGGCCGGACCACTTCTGGGCGGCGTCGGGGGTCGAGCCGGCCGGAGAGCACCCAGAGGAGCCGGCAGTCCTGCCCCCCGATCCCGCCCCCCGGCAGAAGCCAGTCGCCGGCCTCCATCCGGATGGGGACCCATCCCCCCATCGCGCCTGGGCGATGGAGGCCCTGCGGGCGCTGCTCGGGCGGGAGGACTGAGGGACCCGGGGCCCACTCCAGCACCGCCGGTGCGGTAGCTTGTCCGGTTAATGGAGGTCTTCCACCCCACCAGCCTCGACGAGGCCCTGGACACGCTCGCCGCCCATCCTGGGGCGACGATCCTCGCCGGGGGCACCGACCTCATGGTGGCGGTCAACTACTTCGGCCTCCGCCCCGAGGCGGTGGTGGCCGTGCGCCGGGTCCCCGAGTTGTGGGAGATCGACGGGAGCTTCATCGGGGCCGGGTGCACCTGGTCCCGGCTCGAGCAGGCCCCCTGGCCGGCCCTGGCCCAGGCGGCCCGCACCGTCGGCTCCCCGCAGATACGCCATGCCGGCACCCTGGGCGGCAACCTGGGGACGGCCAGCCCGGCCGGCGACGGGCTCCCCTTCCTGGCCGCCGCCGACGCGGTGGTCGAAGTGGCCTCCCGGGCGGGCGGGGTACGCCGCCTCCGCTGGGACGAGTTCCTGGTTGGGCCCAAGCGCAATGGCCTCCGCCCCGGCGAGTTGATCCTGGGCGCCCGGCTGCCCGGGCCCCTGCCCCGGATGCAGGGCTTCGCCAAGGTCGGGGCCCGCAATGCCATGGTGATCGCCGTCGCCTCCGCCTGCCTGCTGCGGGAGGAGGACGGCACCACCCGCCTGGCCCTCGGCTCGGTGGGGCCCACCCCCCTGCGGGCCCGGCGCGCCGAGGAGATGATCTCGGCCGAGCGGCGGCCCTCACCGGCGGCCGTGGCCGAGTTCGGGCGCCTGGTGTCCGAGGAGGTGCGGCCGATCACCGACCACCGTTCGACCGAGGCCTATCGCCGTCACGCCGCCGGGGTGCTGGCCCGGCGCCTCCTGGAGAGGTGCCTGGCATGATCATCCGCCTCACCGTCAACGGCACCCGGCAATCGGTCGAGGTGGACGGCCCGGAGAGCCTGCTCCACGCCCTGCGGGAGCGCCTGGGCCTCCCCGGGTCGAAGAACGCCTGCGAGCAGGGGGAATGCGGCTCGTGCACCGTGCTCCTCGACGGGGAGCCGGTCTGCTCCTGCCTGGTGATGGCGGCCGACGCCGACGGCGCCGACGTGGTCACCGTCGAAGGCCTGGCCGGCCCCGGCGGCGCCCTGCACCCGGTGCAGCAGGCCCTGCTCGATGCCGGGGCGGTGCAGTGCGGGTTCTGCACGCCCGGCGTGGTGATGAGCGCCGCCCACCTGCTCTCGGTCAACCCCCATCCCACCCCCGACGAGGTGCGCGAGGCGCTGGCCGGCAACCTGTGCCGCTGCACGGGCTACGGCGCCATCGTGCGGGCGCTCGCCGGCCCGGCCGGGGAGGCGTCGTGAGCACCCGCCTCGACACCCCCATCCGGGTGGAAGGCGGCGTGGGCGCCTCGCCGACCCGCCCCGACGGCATCCCCAAGCTCCGCGGGGAGTTCGCCTTCTCCTCGGACCTGCAGGCCGACCGCCAGCTCTGGGGCGCCACCGTGCGCAGCCCCCACGCCCGGGCGCGGATCGTCTCGATCGACATCGCCCCGGCCCTCGCCATCAGCGGGGTGCATGCCGTGCTCACCGCCGGCGACGTGCCCGGCAACCCCCGCTTCGGGCAGGAACGCACCGACCAGCCGGTGCTGGCCTCGAGCGAGGTCGCCTTCTGGGGCGAGGCGGTGTGCATAGTCGCCGCCGACGACCGGGAGACCGCCCGGCGGGCGGCGGCGGCGGTCGTCGTCTCCTACGAGCCGCTCGAGCCCTCCACCGATCCGGAGGAGGCGGCGAGGCGCGGCGAGACCTTTCGCACCATCGAGGTGGTCAACGGCGACCAGGCGCGGCGCGGCGAGGTGGTCGTCGAGGGCTACTACGAGACGGGCATGCAGGACCAGGCGATGCTGGGCACCGAGTCGGGCCTGGCCGTGCCCGACGGCGAGGGAGGGGTGGACCTGTACGTCTCCACCCAATGGATGCACGTGGACCACCGCCAGGTCGTCGCCTGCCTGGGGCTGCGCCCCGAGCAGGTGCGCCTGCACCTGGCGGGCATCGGCGGGGCCTTCGGGGCACGTGAGGACCTGACCCTGCAGATCCACCTGTGCCTGCTCGCCCTGCACACCGGCCGTCCGGTGAAGATGGTCTACGACCGGGCCGAGTCCTTCGCCGGCCACGTCCACCGCCATCCGGCCCGCCTGTGGTACCGCCACGAGGCCGACGCGGAGGGGAACCTGGTCCGGGTGGAGGCCAGGGTGATCCTCGACGGCGGCGCCTACGCCGAGACCAGCGCGGCCGTGCTGGCCAACTCGGCCTACTTCGCGGTCGGCCCCTACCGCTGCCCGTCGGTGCACGTCACCGGCATCGCGGCTCGCACCAACCACCCGCCGGCCGGGGCGATGCGCGGCTTCGGGGCCAATCAGGTGTGCTTCGCCTACGAGGCGCAGATGGACCGGCTCGCCGCCGCCCTGGGCATGGACCCGGTCGCCCTGCGCCTGCGCAACGCCCTCGGCCACGGAGACCGCCTGCCCACCAGCGACCAGGAGATCACCGGCAGCCTGCCCACCGCCGAGGTCATCCGCTCGGTGGCCGCCCTTCCCCTCCCCGACGAAACCCCCGACGACGACCCGCTCCACCTGCCCGGCGGTCTCGGGCTCACCACTCCCCGGTCGGCCGTGCGCCGCGGAATCGGCTTCGCCGTCGGCATCAAGAACATCTTCTTCTCGGAGGCCTTCGACGACTACGCCGAGGCCCGGGCGGTGCTCACCCCGGAGGGCCTGGAGATACACACCGCCGCCGCCGAGGTCGGCCAGGGCATGGTGACGGTGCTCCAGCAGATCGCCCGCAGTGCCGCCGGGCTCAGCCGGGTGCAGGTCTTCTTCGACCACACCGGCCAGATCGGCTCGGCCGGCTCGACCTCTGCCTCCCGGCAGACCCAGATGGCCGGCGGGGCCGCCCTGGAGGCCGCTGCCGCGGTGCGCGCCGAGGCCCTGCGCCGGGCCGGGGGCGACCGCCTCGACGACGCCGGCGCCTGGCGCGGCAGCGAGCTGGTGGCCACCCTCGACGAGCTGCTGGCCGAGGGGCCCATCACCCACCTCGCCCGCTACCGCCACGCCCCCACCGAGAAGCCGGACGCCGCCGGGCGGGGCAACGTGCACGCCGGCTTCTGCGTCGCCGCCCACCGGGCGGTGGTGGACGTGGACCCGGAGCTCGGCCTGGTCCGGGTGGTGCGGGTGGACACCGCCCAGGACGTGGGGCGGGCTCTCAACCCCCGGGCCGTGCTCGGCCAGATCGAGGGCGGCATCCTGCAGGGAGTTGGGCTGGCCGTCATGGAGGAGCTGGTGCTGCAGGAGGGAGTGGTGCGCAACGCCTCCTTCACCGACTACCTGATCCCCACCATCCTCGATGCCCCGGAGGTGGAGGCGGTCCTCATCGAGGAACCCGAGCCGGGGGGCCCGTTCGGCGCCAAAGGCATGGCGGAGCTCCCCACCATCTCGGCCACGCCGGCGGTGGTGGCGGCCATCCGCGCCGCCACCGGGCGCCCGCTCACCCGGGTGCCGGTGCGCCCCGAGGACATCGTCGGCCTGTGAGGCGGCGCGGATCGCCGCCGCCCGGAATCGGCCCCGGCCCCGTGGAGTACCCTGGGCCGGAACCGCTCGACCCTAAGGAGCCGCCCGTGACCGATATCCGTCCCGCCTCGGGCACCCTGGGAGTGCTCACCCCGGGGATGGGGGCAGTCGCCACCACCTTCTACTCCGGCGTGTTCGCCGTGCGCAAAGGCCTGGCCAAGCCCTTCGGGTCTCTCACCCAACTCGGCCATATCCGCCTCGGCAAGCGCACCGAGGGTCGCAACCCCCTCATCCGGGACTTCGTCCCTCTGGCCTCCCTCGAAAACCTCGTGTTCGGCGGCTGGGATCCCATCCCCGACGACGCCTACGCCGCGGCGCGCCGGGCCGGCGTCCTGACCCCGGAGGACCTCAGCGGGATCCGCGAGGAGCTGACGGCGATCAACCCCATGCCCGCGGTGTTCAGCCACGACTGGGTGAAGAAGCTCACAGGGCGCGGTCAACGTCAAGAAGGGCGCGTCCACGATGGACCTGGCCGAGCAGCTGATGGCCGACATCGAGCGATTCCGCAAGGAGCACCGCTGCGACCGGGTCGTGATGGTCTGGTGCGGCAGCACCGAGGCCTACCACACCCCGGCGGCGGTGCACGAGAGCCTGGCCGCCTTCGAGAAGGGCCTGAAGGCCAGCGACCCCCAGATCGCCCCCAGCCAGGTGTACGCCTACGCCGCCCTGCGCTCGGGGGTGCCCTTCGCCAACGGCGCCCCCAACCTGACGGTGGACGTCCCCGCCATGCTGGAGTTGGCCGCCGAGGCCGGCCTGCCCGTCTGCGGCAAGGACTTCAAGACGGGCCAGACCCTGGTGAAGACCATCCTCGCCCCCGGCTTCAAGGCCCGCCTCCTCGGGGTGAGCGGGTGGTTCAGCACCAACATCCTCGGCAACCGCGACGGCGAGGTGCTCGACGACCCGGATTCCTTCAAGAGCAAGGAAGTCTCCAAGCTGGGTGTGCTCGAGCAGATCCTGCAGCCCGACGTCTACCCCGACCTCTACGGGTCGATGTTCCACAAGATCCGCATCAACTACTACCCGCCGCGGGGGGACAACAAGGAGGGCTGGGACAACATCGACATCTTCGGGTGGATGGGCTACCCGATGCAGATCAAGGTGGACTTCCTCTGCAAGGACAGCATCCTGGCCGCTCCGATCGTCCTGGACCTATCCCTGTTCATGGACCTGGCTGCCCGGGCCGGGCAGAAGGGGATCCAGGAGTGGCTCTCGTTCTACTTCAAGAGCCCGCAGGTGGCGGCGGGGCTGTACCCGGAGAACGACCTGTTCATCCAGTCCACCAAACTGAAGAACACCCTGCGCCACTGGATGGGCGAGGACCTCATCACCCACCTCGGGTCGGAGTACTACGAGGAATGAGCCGATGCCGGAAGAGAAGCCGGTCGATTGGCTGCTCAACGAGCGCGCCCGATCGATAGGCCATAGCGCCGCGGTCGCCGAGCTGTTCCCGCCGGGCACGTTCCGCCTGGCGCGCGCCTTCCACTGCCAGTTGCCGGGCTACCGAATCAGCCCGCTGAAGAACCTTCCACGCCTCGCCGCCATGACCGGCCTCGGGCGGCATCTGGGTGAAGGACGAATCGGCCCGCCTCAGCCTCAGCTCGTTCAAGGTGCTGGGCGGGTCCTTCGCCATCTACCGCCACCTCACCTCCCGGCTGGGGGTGGAGGGCCGGCAGCTCGCGCTCGCCGAGCTGACCGCCGAGGCGGTGCGGCCCCGGCTCGGAGAGATCACCTTCGCCGCCGCCACCGACGGCAACCACGGCCGGGGCGTCGCCTGGTCGGCCACCCAACTGGGCTTCCGCTCGGTCATCTACGTGCACAAGCTCACCTCGCAGGCCCGCATCGAGGCCATCACCAAGAACGGGGCCCGGGTGGTGGTGGTGGACGGCACCTACGACGACGCGGTGCGGCAGGTGAACGAGGATGCGAAACAGCACGGCTGGCAGGTGATCTCCGACACTTCGTGGGAGGGGTACACCGACATCCCGCTGTGGGTGATGCAGGGCTACACCACCATGCTCTCGGAGGCCCAGGAGCAGTTCGCCGCCCAGGGCATCATCCGTCCCACCCACATCCTCGTGCAGGCAGGGGTGGGGTCGTTGGCCGCGGCCACCATCGGCTTCTACGCCGCGGTGTTCGGCCCCGACCGGCCCCGCACGATGGTGGTCGAACCGACCAAGGCGGCCTGCCTGTTCGCCTCGGCCGAGGCGGGGGACGGGCAGCCCCACGCCGTCACCGGCGCCCTGGACACCATCATGGCCGGCCTCGCCTGCGGCGAGCCCAATCCGATCGCCTGGCGCATCCTGTGGGACTGCGCCGATGTCTTCGCCCGCTGCCCCGACTACGTGGCGGCCAAGGGGATGCGGGTGTACGGCGTGCCCCTGGCCGGGGATCCCTTCATCGTCTCCGGCGAGTCGGGGGCGGTCACCCTCGGCGCCCTGCTGTTCACCTTGCAGCGCCCCGAGTGCGCCCCGCTGCGCGAGGTCCTCGGGCTGGGCCCCGACTCCCAGGTGCTGCTCATCAACTCCGAGGGGAACACCGACCCCGACGAGTTCCGCCGGGTCGTGTGGGAAGGCGGCGACCCGGTCCCCGACCGCTACAAGTTCCATGGCTAGGGGCGGCGTGGGCTCGCCGGAGACCCTGGCCGGCGAGGGCTTGCGGCTGGGCCGCTACCGGGCCGGCGACGGCCCCGCCCTGCTCGAGGCGGTGCGGGAGTCGTGGGGCGAGGTCGCCCCCTTCGAGACCTGGTGCCACGAGGGCTACACCCTGGAGGAGGCGGCCGACCATGCCCTCGGCTGGGACCGGGCCTGGGAGTCCGGGGCGGCCTACTACTTCGCCGTCCGCGAAGAGGCCACCGGGCGGTACCTGGGCTCCTGCGGGCTCTGCCCCGTCGAGCGGGAGCACGGCACCGCCGGCCTGGGCTTCTGGGTGCGCACCTCGGCCACGGGGCGGGGGGTGGCTACCTCCGCCGCCCGCCTGGTGGCGGGCTTCGGCTTCGCCGAGCTGGGCCTGCACCGGCTCGAGCTCATGATGGCGGTGCACAACGCCGCCAGCCGCCGGGTCGCCGAGAAGGTCGGCGCCGAGTACGAAGGGACGCTGCGCCGCCGGCTGACCCTCCCCGCCGGCCCCACCGACATGGCGATGTACGCCCTGCTGCGCTAAGGGCCGCGGGATATTGCTGGCTCCCATGCCTCCCCCAAGGGGGAGGTGGACCGGGCCGCAGGCCCGGGACGGAGGGGGTGCGTCTCCCGCCTGAATCGGTGGGACAAGCACCCCCTCGCCTCGCTCGCTGCGCTCCCTCGGCACTCCCCCCTTAGGGGGAGCATGGGAACGGCCTGCCGCAGGCAGGCGCGGAGGGTTGCCGGACCCCGGCTCAGGCGATCAGGGCGGCCAGGCGGCCCCAGAAGTCCTCTTCGCAATCGGCAATCTCGTCCAGGGGCCGGGTGGCCTCCTCGAGCAGCGCGGCAGGGGCCTTCGCCCGGGCGGCCCGAGCCAGGGCCGCGGCGACGGTCTCCCAGCGGTCCCCGATGGCCCGCAACTCGGCGCCCATCGGCGCCAGCCGCGGCTCCCCGGTGATCGCCGCGGCCTCGCCGAGGAAGCGGGCGTACATGTAGCGGAAGATCCCTCCGCCGGTGCCGCCGCGATGATCGATGAACATGGCGGTGCTGGCGCAGGTGCGCCGCAGCGCCGCCTCGTCCAGCAATTCCGGCCACCTCAGGGTCTCGGTCCGTGCCTTGCGGATGCCCTTGACCCCGAGGTTGGCGATGGGCGGCTCCAGCATCCCGCGGCACGCCTCGCCGATCGCCTCCCGCACTTCCTCGGCGCCGGGCGCACGCGCCCCCGAGAAGTCGAACGTGAACCACTTGTGCTGCGGAGGGAAAGGCTTGTACGTCGAGCCCCGGGCCCTTTCCAGCGCGTCCCAGTCCACCGGGTGCAGCCCCGGGTCGCGGTCGGCGATCAGCACCCGGCCGGTGCCCGGGTCGTAGCCGGCCACGACCACGACGTGGCCACCGAAGTGGTATTCGTCGGGCAAGTCGAAGTAGGGCAGGAAGCCCATGTCGAGATAGACCATCACGGGCTCGCCTGCCTCGAGGGAGGCGCGCAGCGCCTGCTGGGCCTTCCGGGCACTGGCGGTGGTGTGGGCCTCCACCCCGACCCCGGTGCGCCTCCCTGCCGTCTTCTCCAGGCCCTCCTCTCCGGGGCGGCCGACATTGGCCCTCCCCCCGTAGAAGGGGTCCAGGTCGGCAATGTGGAAGTAGACGAACCCCAGTCCCCGGCCCAGGCCGAGCAGGAGGTCTTCCGAGATCGGGCAGCCATGGTGCTCGTAGATGTGCCGGAGCGACCCGGTCACGCAATGGTGGGTAGGGAAGGCCGTGAAGTCGGGGAAGGGCCGCAGAGTCCATGGGCTCACCCCTTCTCCACCGGGAAGCGGATCTCGGTCACCGGTGGGCCCGGTTCCATGGGCGAACTGAGGTAGATCTCTTGCGGCGGGCCGCTCCCCCGGTAGCCGTGCTGCCCCATCCAGTCTGCCAGGGTCTGGTAGGACTCGCCGAGAGCCTCGTACGGGCCCACGTGCACGATGACGGCCACCTCGCCCCCGGGCACGCGTGCACGGCTCCAGAGTGCGGCCCGCCGGCGTGGCCAGAGGGCCCTTCACGCCGGGGGCCACCGGGCAGACCATCTCCGTGTCGATCGACTCGGGGGAGAACTCGGGGTCGTGGTACACCACCATCGGCGGCCCGGCGAGGGCCACCCCGGCCATGCCGAGGCCGGCGAAGCCGTCACCGAGGAACTCGGCTATGCCCGGCGGGCCGGCCACCTTCGCTCGCATGCCCAGGCCCCGCACCTCGGGCACCGACTTCACCACCACTTCCTGCTCCGGCATCCTGCCCTCCTTCTCGATCAGGTGGAGGCGAGCCTCGACCCGCTCCAGGCGCTGCTGTTCCTCGGCCACCCGCCGGCTCGCTTCGGCTCGCTTCAGCCGCAGCATGCCGCGCAACTCCCCCACTCCGAGGCCCTCGCCCAGGACCGCCCGGATCTCCTCCAGGGCCAGCCCCAGATCCTTGAGGGCCGCGATGCGGTTCACCGTGTGCAGTTGGGCGGCGGTGTAGTACCGGTACCCGGAGGCAGGATCGACGGCCGCCGGGGCGAGCAAGCCGAGCTCGTCGTAGTAGCGCAGCGCCGACACCGGCACCATGCACAACCGGGAGAAGTCACCGATCTTGAACACCCCAGCCTCCGTTCGCCGAGCCTCCGCAGAGGCCCGGAGGGCAGTGTGAACCCTCGAGCCACTGGAGAGTCAAGCCCATCCGCCCGCCTCCCGCGGCGGAGGGGGCCCCCGAGTAGCCTGGTTCCGGGCAGCAGCCGCGCCCGTCCTCGCCCGCGACACCGGAGGCGCCATGTCGAAGTGGAAGGACGAGATCGCCGGGGTGCCCCTCCACCCTGAGAGCCTCATGATGTCCTACGGCTACAAGCCGGAGTGGTCGGAGGGCGCCGCCAAGACCCCCATCTTCCAGACCTCGACCTTCGTGTTCCGCAATGCCGAGGAGGGCCGCGCCTTCTTCGAGATGGCCCAGGGCAAGCGGGAGCCCGGTCCCGGGGAGATGCAGGGGCTCATCTACTCCCGCCTCAACAACCCCGACCTGGAGATCGCCGAAGACCGCCTGGCCCTGTGGGACGGGGCCGAGGACTGCGCCCTCTTCAACTCGGGCATGGCGGCCATCGGCACCACCCTGCTCGCCTTCCTTCGCCCCGGCGACTTGCTCGCTGCCAGCGAGCCGCTCTACGGGGGGACTCATCACCTGGTCAACTGGCTGCTGCCCCAGCTGGGCGTCCGGGTCGTCCGTTTCGGCTGCGCGGCCGACGAGGAGCAGATCGAGGAGCGCATCGCCGCCGCCGGCGGCGGGCTCGCCTTCGTGCTGATCGAGACGCCGGCCAACCCGACCAACGACCTCATCGACATCTCCATGTGCGCCCGCCTCGCCGCCCGCCACTCCACCGCCGAGCGCCCGGTGCCGCTGGCGGTGGACAACACCTTCCTGGGGCCGCTGTTCCAGCATCCCCTGGAGCACGGGGCCGACATCGTCCTCTACTCGGCCACCAAGTACATCGGCGGCCACAGCGACCTCATCGCCGGCGCCGCCCTCGGCTCCGCCGCCCTGGTCGAGCAGATCCGGGCGTTCCGCACCCTGCTGGGGACCCAGACCGACCCGTGGACCGGGTGGCTGCTGATGCGCAGCCTGGAGACCCTCCAGGTGCGCATGCTGCGCCAGGCGGGGTCGGCGCGCACGCGGTGGCCGAGTTCCTGGCCGGGCACCCGAAGGTCGGGCGGGTCAACTACCTGGGGCGCCTCGTCCCCGGCACTCCCCAGCACTCCCTCTACGAGCAGCCAATGCCTGGGCCCGGGCGCCATGATCTCCTTCGAGGTGAAGGGCGGCGTCGAGGCCGCCTATCGCTTCCTCAACGCGCTCGAGTTGATCCACCTGGCGGTGAGCCTGGGAAGCACCGAGTCGCTGGCCGAGCACCCCATGACCATGACCCACTCCGAGGCGACGCCGGAGGAGAACTGCTCGGCCGGGGTCACCGAGGGCCTGGTGCGCGTCTCGGTGGGCCTGGAGCACCCCGACGACCTGATCCTCGACCTGAGTCAGGCGCTGCAGAAGGTGTGAGGCAGCCGCCCCCCGCCATAGCGACGGCGCCCGGCTACGTTCACCTGCCGTGCGCGCCCTTGCCCTGCTCCTCGCCTCCGCCCTGATCGGGGCAGCCTGCTCCACCGCGGGAGAGCCCGCCACCTCGCTGCCCGGGCCCACTTCCACCACCACGCTGCCCGACCATTCCACCACCACGCTGCCCGCTTCCTCCACGAGCCCCTCCACCACCCTCGCGGCGACCACCACCGCGCCCTCCACCACCACGACCATCGCCCCCAGGCCGCTGGCCGACATCGACCTGGCCTTCACCGAGGTGGCCTCCGGCCTGACCGCCCCCCTGTTCGTGGCCGCCCCTCCGGGGGACGACCGGCTGTTCGTGGTGGAACAGGATGGGCACATCCGGCTGCTGCGCGGCGGTGAGGTCACCGGGACCTTCCTCGACCTCTCCGACTCGATCGCCTACGGAGGGGAGCAGGGCCTCCTCGGCCTGGCCTTCCACCCCGACTACCCCGGCGACGGCCGGTTCTACGTCGACTACACCGACCGGGACGGGCGACACCGTGGTGGCGGAGTACCGGGTTTCCGCCGACCCGGATGCCGCCGACCCCGGGTCCCGCCGGGTGCTGCTCACCGTGGACCAGCCAGCGGCGAACCACAACGGCGGGATGATCGCCTTCGGGCCCGACGGCTACCTCTACATCGGCCTCGGCGACGGGGGCGGGGCCGGCGACCCCCACGCGAACGGACAGGACCCGGAGGCATTGCTCGGCTCGATCCTGCGCATCGATGTCGAGGGCGACCCCTACTCCATCCCCCCGGACAACCCCTACGCCGCCGGAGGCGGCGCGCCGGAGGTGTGGGCCAAAGGCCTGCGCAACCCCTGGCGCTTCTCCTTCGATGGGGAGTTGATCTACATCGGCGATGTGGCCAGGGCGAATGGGAGGAGATCGACGTCGCCCCCGTCGCCTCCCGCTGCCCTCAACTTCGGTTGGTCGGTCACCGAGGGCAGCCACTGCTACCGGGCGGAGGGCTGCGACCCCGGCGCCTTCCACCTCCCCGAGTTGGAGTACGGGCACACCGGCGGCAACTGCTCCGTCACCGGGGGGTACGTGTACCGCGGGCGCGCCATACCGGAACTGGCCGGGGCCTACTTCTACGGGGACTACTGCTCGGGGATGATCGCCTCGTTCCGCCGCGGCCCCGAGGGCGTCCAGGAGACCCGGGTCTGGAGCGACACCCTCGGCCCGGTGCCCGGCCTCACCTCCTTCGGCCTCGACGGCGCCGGGGAGCTCTACTTCACCTCGGCCGACGGGTCGCTGTACCGCCTCGACCGGGGATGAGCCACCCCCGGGATGCCGGGGCAGCCGCGCCGGCCGCGTCCGGAGGCCGGCGCCCTCACGGCCCGGGGCCGGCCGGCTCACCCAGCAGGGCGAGAAGGCGATCCGGGTCCCCGGGTGAGAGCGCCAGCCGCCGCACCCGCCGCTGCAACACCGCCCGCACCTGGACCGGCGGGTCGAGCGTGAGCTCCACCACGCCCTTCCCCCGCCCGACGAAGCCCACGGCCTCCCGGTCGTACCAGCGGACCCCGTAGCCGCACCACCAGGGCCAGCGCACGCGGCCGAGCCGAACGGATGCAGGCCAGCGGCACCTCGGCCAGCGCCAGCGAGCCGAACGAGGCCGTCAGCAGGTCCGGCCCCACCTCGACCCAGTTCCGGCTGGGCCGCACCCCCGATCAGCACGGCCGAGCGGGCGCAGCCAGGGTGCCCAGACGAGGGGAAGGCGAGTCGGGCAGAAGGCTCGGGCGGTCACGCCGCCGAGCCTACCCGGCGCCGCGCCACCTCGGACACGCGAGAAGGCGGCCCGGGCACTGCCCGGGCCGCCTTCTCGCTAGTGCTTGTCAGCCTCAGCGACCGCGATCGCCGTAGCTGCTGCCGCCGCGGTCGTAGCCACGACCGCCGCCGCCGCCGGGACGGCCGCCGCCGCCGGGACGACCGCCGCCGTAGCCGCCGCCGCCGCTGCGTCCGCCGCCGCCGTAGCCGCCGCCGTAGCCGCCACGATCGGAGGGGCGCCGCTCGGCGCGAGGACGAGCCTCGTTCACCGTCAGCCGGCGACCATCGATGTCTGTCTCGGCGAGCGCCGTGATGGCGGCGCGGGCCTCGTCGTCACTTTCCATCTCCACGAAGCCGAAACCCCGGGAGCGCCCGGTGGTGCGATCGGTGACCACCTGGGCGGATGCCACGGTGCCGTGCCTGGTGAACAACTTCTCCAGGTCGGCAGACGTGTAACTGAAGGGAAGGTTCCCTACATAGATATTCATTCGGGCTGCTGCCTCTCGACCATTCTCGTCCTGCCGCCCCGCGGCGGTCACCGCGGGTTCGGCTGCGGGGTACTCAATGAGGTCAGGTCCACCTCGTGCCTTCCGGGTCGGCAACCATGCAGCCCGAGAGACCTGGAGCACATCAGCCCCGCTCTTGTCGCCATACAGTGTAGCGGCGACGAATCGCCTGCTCAGAAAGCCGGGCGGCCGGCCCCCGCCGACAAGGCAATCCGACAGACCGCGGCCCCGTCTTTCAGCGGGCCACAGTGGGTGCGGGGCGGCAGGCGTCGTCGTACTCGACGAGCTCCGGCACCCGGCTCTCGTCGGCGCAGGCGGGGCAATCCGGGTCGCGGCGCACCACCAGGGTGCGGAACTCCTGGGCCAGCGAGTCGTAGGTGAGCAGCCGGCCCACGAGGGGCTGCCCGATGCCCAGGAGCAGCTTGATCGCCTCCACCGCCTGGATGGACCCGATGATCCCGGGGAGCACCCCGAGCACCCCGGCCTCGGCGCAGGAGGGGGCGAGTTCGGGCGGCGGTGGCTCCGGGAACAGGCACCGGTAGCAGGGGCCCTGGTAGGGCGCGAACACGCTGGCCTGGCCCTCGAAGCGGAAGATGGAGCCGTGCACCACCGGAATGCGGAGGTGCAGCGAGGCGTCGTTCATCAGGTAGCGCACGGGGAAGTTGTCGGCGCCGTCCACGACCACCTCGTAGCCGGCCATGATCTCGAGGGCATTGGCGGCGGAGAGCCGCACCGGGTAGGTGACCACCTTCACGTCGGGGTTGAGGCGGCGGATGGCCTCGGCGGCGGACTCCACCTTGAGCCGGCCCACCTGGTCCAGGTTGTGGATCACCTGGCGCTGCAAGTTGGTGGCATCGACCAGGTCGAAGTCCACTATGCCCAGCGTGCCCACCCCGGCCGCCGCCAGGTACAGGGCCACCGGGGAGCCGAGTCCCCCCGCCCCCACCAGCAGCACCTTGGACACCAGCAGCTTCTCCTGCCCGGCCTCCCCGATCTCGGGAAGCAGCAGATGCCGGCTGTAACGCACCCGCTGGCCTGCGTCGAGTCCCACGGGCACCTCCCATTTGCGCCCTTCGGCCTTCCAGCGGTCGAAGCCGCCCAGAAGAGAGGCTACCCGCCGGTAGCCCATGTCCTGCAGGGCCCGGGCCCCCAGGATCGAACGGGGCCCGCTGGAGCAGTAGAGCACGATCTCGGTGTCGGGGTCGGGCAGGTGCAGGGCGACGTTGCCCTCGAGCACCCCCCGGGCCACCCACCAGGCGCCGGGGATCGCCCCCTGCTCCCACTCCTCGGCCTCGCGCACGTCGATGACCTCCACGGATCCCGCCGGGCGCGCTTCCAGTTCCGCCGGGGTGATCTCGACGACCGATCCCCGCACCCGGTTGACGAAAGCCCCGTAGTCGACCGTCATGTGCGTGCCTCCTGACCGGCCGGTGCCGGTGTCACCACGGCCTCCCGTTCAGACGGGCCGCCGCCTCTTCCACCGTCCCCTCCCAGGCGCCGCTCGAGAGGTACTTCCAGCCGGCATCGGCGAACAGCAAGACCAGCGTGCCCTCCTCGAGTCGCTCCGCCCAGCGCAGCGCGGCGTGGAGCACCGCCCCCGACGACAGGCCGACGAACAGACCCTCCTCCGCCAGCAGGCGCCGGGTGGCCCGTACCGCATCGGCGGTGCTCACCAGGATGCGGGCGTCGATGGCGGCCGGGTCGAAGATGGGGGGGAGGAAGCCGTCCTCCAGCGACCGCAGGCCGAGCACGCTCTCCCCGGTGGGAGGGGCGGCGGCCACCACCCGGGTGGCCGGGTCGGCCTCGCGCAGCGCCCGCCCCACCCCCATGAGTGTGCCCCCGGTGCCCAGGCCGGCGACGAAGGCATCGACCCGGCCCGCCTGCTCCAGGATCTCCGGGCCGGTTCCCTCGTAGTGGGACAGCGGGTTGGCCGGGTTGGCGTACTGGAAGAGCATCGTGTGCCGGCCGGCGGCGGCGATGTCGGAGGCGACTTCCACCGCGCCGTTGGCCCCCCGCTCCCCCGGGCTCTCCACCACCTCCGCCCCGAACGCCCGCAGCAGGGCCTTGCGCTCCTCGCCCGCGTTATCGGGGACGACCACCGTCATCCGGTACCCCCGCAGGCGGGCGAGGCAGGCCAGGGCGATGCCGGTGTTCCCCGAGGTCGGCTCGACCAGGGCGTCGCCCGGCTCGACCAGGCCGTCGCGCTCGGCGGCGTCGAGCATCCAGCGCGCCGGGCGGTCCTTGACCGACCCGGTCGGGTTGTGCCACTCCAGCTTGGCGTACAGCGAGATGCCCGGACTGGGCGAGAAGGCCGGCAGGGGCACCAGGGGGGTGCGACCGGGAGCAGGTGGGCGGGCGGCCACCGGGCTCAGCCCCCGGCGACGGCCGGCAGGATGACCAGGGTGGAGCCGTCGGGGACCGGCGTGTCGAGGCCCTGCCGGTAACGCACGTCCTCGTCGTCCAGGAAGATGTTGACGAACCTCTTCAGGGCGCCGCTCGCCTCCAGCACCATGGGCCCGAAACCGGGATGGGCGGCCTCGACGGCGGCCAGCACCTCACGCACCGTGCTCCCCTCGGCAGAGACCACTGCCTGCCCGCCCGTCTTTGGGCGAAGGACGGTGGGGATCCTCACCTCGACGCTCACTGCGACACCTCCATGACCGCTCTCGCGCTCGCGGCGAGTGGCTCCTCCTCGACCTTCCCGTCCCTGATCCAGAAGCCGCGCACCTCCGGAGCGTCGCGGTCTTCGAGGCTCACCAGCACATACAGCCAGTCCGGCTCGAAGGCCTGGGCCACGTCGGTCGGCGAGGGACGGGCCGGGCTGTGCGTGTGCGAGTGGAAGACGCCCGCCAGGTGCCAGCCGTTGGCCTCGGCGTGGCGCAGCGCCCGGAAGTGCTCCTGCGGGTCGAGGCTGTAGGTCACCGGCGACCGATCGGCGTTGCCCAGGCAGTAGGCCATGCGCAGCCGGCCCTCCTCGTCGGCGGCCAGCAGCCCACAGGCCTCCTCCGGGTCGCAGAAGAGGGCGTGGGCCACCATCGCCCGGCGGATCTCGGGAGGGACATCCATGGAGGCCTAACCGTACCGGCCGGCCGGCGGCTATGGCGACCCCGGCACGGGCCGCCGTCCACTAGCCTCGGGCGGCGATGACCGACACCCGCCCCGCCCTCAACCGCACCCTCACCCTCCGCTCCCCCTCCGGAAGCCCGGTCCTGCGGGTGGGCGTGGTCCCCGCCGTCGTGGGCGCCGTGGTCGCCCTCGCCTTCGTCCCCCGCCTCACCGCGCTGGCCGCCTTCGCCGCCTTGCTGCGCCGCATGTCCCTCTCCGTGGACGCCTAGCGCGAGCGGGGCTCCATCAGCAAGCGGGATACGAAGACGGTCTGCGCGGCCAGGGCCACCACCCCGGCCACCGCCAGGCCCACCTCGGCCGGGATGGAGATCGCCACCGGCAGCATCGCCCCCACCACCCAGGCCAGCTGGAAGAGAGTCTCGGAGCGGGTGAAGGCCGTCCCCCGCCGATCGGGATGGACCCTGCTCTGCAACAGGGCGTCGAAACCGAACTTGGCCGTGCCCGAGGCCAGCCCGGCCGCCCCGGCGAGCAGGGCCGCCGCCCACAGGCTGAAGAACTGGCCGGAGATGAAGGCGGCCGCGGCCTCCACTGCCAGGGCGGCTACCACCATCGGCTCCTCCCGCAAGCGCCGCTCCAGCCAGGGCGAGACGAAGGAGGCGAGGCCGAAGCCGATCCCCGCCGCCCCGATCAGGGCCCCGAAGTCCGCTATCCCGCCCGTGTCCTTGAACTCGAAGGCAAGCAGGGCGAGCAAGAACCCGTTGAGCAGGCGCACCACCGCGGTGGCCAGCCGGGAGAGGCGCAGGCTGCGCACCGACTGGCGGAAGGCTTCCAGGGAGGGCGCCGCCGGCGCCTGGGCCTGAGCGGCCGAGGAGGACCGCGGATTGGGCAGGCCCATGCCGGTGAATGCCGAGAAGAGATAGACCAGGGCCGCCGCCACCAGCGCGACCGAAACATGCAGCTGGGCGAGGCCGGCTCCCACCAGCGCCGCCAGCCCCCCGGCGTAGATGCCGAGGCGGGCGAGCAGGGCGTTGGCCGAGACGAGGGCCACCGGCTCGGGGAGGGCCACCGGGAGCATGCTCGATTTGGAGATGCCGTAGAGCCGCGAGAACACCAGCTGGGTGAAGGCCAGGGGGAACAGCCACAGCGTGGTGAGGCCGAAGGTCATGATCACTGCCACCACCGCGCGCAGGGCCGAGGCTGCGGTGAGCACCGCCCGGAAGGCGGCAGGGTGGCGGCCGAACACGGCGCCGAGCACCGGGGCCACGATGGTGAACGGGGCGATGGTCAGCAGCAGGTAGAGGGCCACCTTGTCACGGGCCTGCGCCGACGGCACGTCGAAGAACAGCGTGCCGGCCAGGGCCACCGTCACCAGGGTGTCGCCGGCCACGTTGGCGGCCCACGACACCGCCAGCTGCTTGAACGCCGGGCCCTTCTGGCTGAAGACGGCATCTGCCCGCACCAGGGCGGCGCGGGCGGTGCGCCGGGCCAGACCGGGGCGGGCCCCCGGTCCTCCGGGGACGGGGGAGGGCGGATGGCTCACGGCCGCGACGGTAGCGATCGGCCGGGCCGGGTGGTGTTCAGAGCAGGTTGGTCGCCATCTCGGCCAGCGGGCTGCGCACGGTGCGCTCCAGCGTCACGTGGCCGAACAGCGAGTGGCCCTTCAGCTTCTCGATGAGGGCGGCGGCACCGCCGAACGGGGAGACGTAGGGGTTGTCCACCTGGGTGAAGTCGCCGCAGAAGACCACTTTGGCATCGGAGCCGATGCGGGTGAGGATGACCTTGAGGGTGGGCAGCTCCAGGTTCTGCGCCTCGTCGATGATGACGAACTCCCCGGTGATCGAACGTCCCCGCAGGTAGGTGATGGCCGCCATCTCCAGCGCCTCCCGCTCGAGCAACTCGTCGAGCGCGTGGCGGGCGGCCATAGGCCCTCCGTCGGCGAACAGGGCGAACAGGTTGTCGTAGATCGCCGCCATCCAAGGGGCGAGCTTGTCGTCCAGGTCGCCGGGCAGGTAGCCCACCTCCTGGCGGCCGACGGCGATGAGGGGGCGGTACACCGACACCTTGCGGTAGCGCTCCGCTTCGAGCACTTGCTCCAGGCCGGCGGCCAGCGCCAGGAAGGTCTTGCCCGTCCCCGGCGGTCCCATGATCGAGACGGCTGGGATGTCGGGGTTGAGGAGCAGGTCGAGAGCGAAGGCCTGGCGGAGGTTCTTCGACTCGATGCCGAAGGCGCGCCGGGATCCCGGGACGCGCACCACCACCGTCTCCGGCCGGTCCTGCGCCACCTGGCCGAGCGCCGAGTGGGAGGGGCTCCCCTTGAGCACCACGAACTGGTTGATGTGGAGGCCCTCCCCGGGCAGGGTCGCCTTGCCGTCCGCATAGAGGCGATCGATCACCTCCGGCCCCACGCTGACCTCGGCCACCCCCGAGTAGGACTCGTCCACCGCCACCGTGTCGGCCCGGTAGTCCTGGACGGTCACCCCGAGTTGGGCCCCCTTGATGCGCAGGGCGGCGTCCTTGGTGACCAGCACCGTGTCGGCCCCGTGCTCCGACAGGCTCAGGCAGGCCGAGAGCAGGCGGTGGTCGGCCGTGTGCGGGTCGAGGATCTCCGGCAGGCGGTCCGACGCCACTCCGTTGGGCTCGATCCGCAGCGTCCCTCCCGACGGGAGGCCGATGGCCTCGCGCAGTCCTCCGGGCTCCGAGGCACCGAGCTCCTCCAGGAAGCGGATGGCCCGGCGGGCATTGGCTCCCACCTCGTCCATGCGGCCCTTCTGGCGGTCGAGCTCCTCGACGACCACCAGGGGAAGGACCACCTGGTGCTCTTCGAAACGGATCGGCGCGGTCGGGTCGGCCAGCAACACGCAGGTGTCGAGCACGTAGGTGAGGGTTTGGGCTGCGGCGGCCACGCGTCCCCCAGACTCGCCCCCGAGAACGCGAAAAGCAAGGATCGCGACGCGCGGGCCGTCATCGGGCCCCGGCAGGGCCTAGCGTCGGGCCTGAACGGAAGGAGCGACGATGCGCGGAAAGGCTCTCCTCGTCCTGGCCCTGGCGGCCCTGCTCACTCCTCTGGCCGCCCTGCCGGCCGGGTCGGTGGGCCTGTGCTTCGGCAAGGCACCGACCGACTACGCGGCACCGGGTGTCGTCACCCTCGGGACGCCGGGCCCGGACGTGATCGTGGGCACCGCGGGGAACGACACGATCCGCGGGCTGGGCGGCAACGACCGCATCTGCGGCCTGGGCGGCGACGACGACCTGGCCGGGAACGGCGGCCTGGACCGCCTCTCCGGCGGCGCCGGCAAGGACATCCTCCGGGGCGGCCCCGGCACGGGCAACGTCCTCCTCGGCGGGGCCGGCGCCGACACGATCATCGCCGTCGGGGGGTCGAACACCGTGCGGGGCGGAGGCGGCAACGACCTCATCGAAGCCCGCGACACCAGCTTCAGCGTGCTGCGCGGGGGAAGCGGCCGGGACACGATCTACTCGGGCTACCGCGACGACCTCGATGCCGGGGCGCAGCGCGACCACTGCGGACTCGGCCTGGATGTCGAAGGCGTCAACTGCGAAACGGTCGAGTTGTCCTGCGGGAGCGGCGGCGACCCCCTCCCACCCCTCATGACCAACGCGACGTCGGCCGCCGGCGACTTCGACGGCAACGGCCACCCCGACACCCTCTGGGTGTGGGGGCTGGGGATGGGATGGACGGCCCACATCGAGACCGACGGCGGCTTCGGGGCCGACATCGCACTGCCGCCGACCCCGCTGGCGCGAGCGATCGGGGGCTACGACATCAACGGGGACGGAGTGGACGAGGCCTTCGTGCAGGTGGGCTCGGGAGCCCATGCCGCCATCGTCGGCCTCTACACCCTGTATGAACCGGAGGGATCGCCCGCCACCGGGCTCTCCTGCGGCATGGAGGAAATCGCCTCCCTCGAGACGGGCCTTCGGGCCGAGTTCGCCGTCGGGGCATCGGTCACCAACGCCAACGGCCTTGCCTGCCTGGCGAACGGCACCCTGCGGGAGTACCGGCAGACCACCGTGGATGGGATCACCTACTTCCAGGAGCGCTACGACTACCCCTACCTCCCCGGGTTCGGCGCGGCCGATCCGATCCTGGGCACCTCGGCGGCCTCGGCGGTGACCCTCATCTGGCCCACCGACCAGGCCGCCATCGAGCAGGCGAGCAGACTCGACTGCGGCTCCCTGGAGCCTGTAACCGGCCTCCGGCCCCCGATGTCCAACCGCGCAGGGCAGCCCGGCCGATTACGGTGGGCGCCCGGAGAAGGAGGCGAGGTGCGGGTAGCCGTGATCGGAGCCGGGTCCTGGGGCACCGCCCTGGCGCGCCTCGCCGCCGTCCGCGCCGACGTGCGCCTCTGGGCCCGCGAGCCCGAAGTGGTGGCCGCCGTCCGCGACACGGGCGAGAACTCCCTCTTCCTGCCCGGCCACCCCCTGCCCTCCCGGGTGACCTGCACCTCCGACCTCGCCGAGGCCCTGGCCGGCGCGGAGCTGGTGGTGATGGCGGTGCCCTCCCACGGCTTCCGTGCGGTGCTGCGAGCGGCCGCCCCCGGCCTCCCCGAGAGCGCCCCGGTGGTCAGCGTCACCAAGGGGATCGAGCAGGGGACCCTCAAGCGGATGACCGAGATCGTCCTCGAGGAGACGGGGGCCGACCCCGGCAGGGTCGGGGTCCTCACCGGCCCCAACCTCGCCCGGGAGATAGCCGACGGCCAGCCCGCCGCCACCGTGGTGGCCATGCGCGACGAGGAGCAGGCCCTGGCCGTCCAGGCCCTCTTCATGGGCCCGACCCTGCGGGTCTACACCAACCCGGACGTGATCGGGTGTGAGGCGGCAGGCGCGCTGAAGAACGTCATGGCCATCGCCGCCGGCATGGCCCACGGCCTGGGCTACGGGGACAACTCGATCGCCGCCCTGATGACGCGGGCGCTGGCCGAGCTCACCCGCCTCGGGGTGGCCCTGGGAGGCCGCCCCCTCACCTTCGCCGGCCTCGCCGGCATGGGCGACCTGGTGGCCACCTGCATCAGCCGGCACAGCCGCAACCGCCAGGTCGGCGTGGCGCTGGGACGGGGCCGACCCATCGAGCAGATCGTCGCCGACATGCACATGGTCGCCGAAGGGGTCAAGACGACCGAGGCGGTGCTGGCCCTCGCCGAGCGCCACGGCATCGAGATGCCCATCGCCTCCATGGTGGGCGCGGTCCTTTACGACAAGCGCCTCCCGGCCGACATGGTCGCCGGGTTGATGGGGCGCCCGGCCAAGGCGGAGCTGCAGGGCATCGACTGACCGCCGGTCCCTCAGCCGCCGACCAGCCTCCAGGCCTCGTCGGCCACCTGCGGCACCAGATCCCCGAGGGGGCCGAAGCGCTCGTCGGAAGTCTGCCCGCGCCGGTAGCGGATGTAGATCTGCTGGAGGATCACCGCCGTCCGGTACATGGCGAAGGCCAGGTAGTAGTCCAGTCCGCCCGTGTCGAACCCGGTGGCGGCCGTGTAGCGCTCCACCATCTCCTCCCGGCTCATCGCCGTGGAGAGGGCCGTGCCGCTGTCGCCTTGCAGGACGTGCAGGGCTTCCTGGGGCCGGGGCGAGTAGGCGAGGAAGGTGCCCAGGTCCACCAACGGGTCGCCGATGGTGGCCATATCCCAGTCGAACACGGCGACCACCTCCGCCCGGTCGGAGATCATCAGGTTGTCGAGCTTGAAGTCGTTGTGGAGCAGCACCGCCGCTTGCGGAGACGGCACCGCGCCGGCCAGCCACCTGCCCAGGTCCTCCATGGCCGACAGGTCCCGCTGCTTGGCCCGGTCCCAGCGATCGACCCACCCGGCCACCTGGCGCGCCACGAAGCCCTCCGGGCCGTCCCAGCCTCTCCAGCCCCACCGCCCGATAGTCCACCCGGTGCAGCGCGGCCAGGGCGTCCACCACGTTGGCCGCCAGGCGGCGGCGAAACCCCTCGTCGGCCGGCAGGCGGGAGGGCCAGGTCTCCCGGACCACGGTGCCCTGACACCGCTCCATCACGAAGAAGGGGGCCCCCATCACCTCCGGGTCGGTGCAGAGCAGGAAGGCGCGGGGCGCCTGCGGATAGGCCTCGTGGAGAACGGAGAGCACCGCGTGCTCTCGAGCCATGTCGTGGCTGCCGGGGGCCACCGGTCCCAGCGGGGGCCGGCGCAGCACCAGCTCCAGGTCCCCCGCCCGGACGAGGTAGGTCAGGTTCGCCCGTCCCCCGGGGAATTGGGCGAAGGAGATCGCCGAGCCGCCGATCAGATCCCCGAGGTGCGCGCGCAGGTAGGCGGCGACCCGCGCCTCGTCGAAGCGCTCCTCCGGCCGGATGGGGGCAACGTCGGTGGCCAACGCCTCAACCCTCCGCGACTAATCGTCCGCGGCGACGAAGGACAGGATGGCGGCGGCCACCTCGCCGGGGTGGGTGAAGACGACCTCGTGGCGGGCGTCCGCGATCTCCGCCGTCCGAGCCCCGGGGATGAGGGCCGCCGTAGCCCGCTGGCGGGCGGGTGCGATCAGCTGGTCGCGGGAGGGGATCAGGCAGAGGACGGGGAGGCGGAGCCTCCCGACCCAGGGCCGGGAGTCGAAGCGCGTCATGGCGAAGCCGACCTCGTGGTGCAGGTCCACGTCCCGACTCAGCAGCGCCTCCCAGAGCCAGGCGGAGTGCTCGGGAGGGACGGCCCCGCAACCGGTCAGGTAGCGGTGGAGCACCCGGGGGAGCCCGGTGGGATCGAGGCGGGCGAGGGCCCGGTCGACGAGGAACACCGCGGTCATCACCGGGCGCGGGAGGGGCAGGGGATCGGCGGCGGTGGCGGCCAGCACCAGGCGCTCGACCCGGGCGGGGTGCCGCCGGGCCAGGGCCTGGGCCACCATGCCCCCCAGGGAGTAGCCCACCACGGCCACCCGTCCGGCGCCGAGGGCATCGAGGACGGCGTCGACGTCGTCGGCCAGGTCCTCCACGTCGCAGCGCTCGCGCACCCGATCGGTCTTGCCGTGGGCCCGCAGGTCCACCGCGGTCACCCGCAGGCGCTCGGCGAGCAAGGGCATCACCCCGTGCCAGGCGGCGAGCGAGTCGAAAGCCCACCCGTGTATCAGCACGAGTGGCGGCCCGGCCGCCGGTCCCGCCTCCCGGACGAAGAACTCATGACGGCCCACCACCACCGTGCGGCCGGCAGGCGCCGCCGGGCGCACCTGCCCGAGCGGGAAGCGGGGCGCCGGCCGCGGCCCCGCCAGGCGCCACAGCACCCACGCCCCGATACCCCGTCCGATCAGCCTGCCCACGGACACCGTGCCAGCCTAGGGCGGCGGGGCCGGGCATTGCCTCGCAAGCGCTTTCCGGAACCGGACCGCGATCGGCCACAAGCCCTCGTAGCAAGCGCTTTCAGGAACGGGGCTGCGATCGGCCCGAAGTTGTCGGGGAGGATTTGGCGAGGCCAGAGAACCGGCTACTATCGGGATCGGTGCCCTCGTGGCGCCCCACCCGCAGGCCCCCTCGCCCCCCTAGGGGGCCTGCACACCCACCGGGATCGGCCCGGAGCGCAAGCTCCGGGCCGATCTTCCTTTTGCCTGCCGCAGGGGCTCAGGGTTCGTCGCCTGGTTACCGGGCCCCGGGCGCAAGGGAAGGGGGCCCGATGGGGCCCCCTTCCCAGTGACCAGACGCTGCCGGGACTACGGCCTGACGCGCGCCCACGCCTTGTACAAGGTGATCTTGTCGGTGCTGTTGGCGAAATACAGCTGCACACTCATGCCCAGACTCTCTTTCCAGTCATCTGGGTTGATGTCGACGCCGAAGCACTGCCTGTTGTTGTTGGCCGTCCACGTGACTGCCCCCGTGTAGAAACGGGTGGCGCCGGCAGCTGTGTCTTCCCACAGATCGATCTGGACCGGCCTGGTGGCCGCTCCGTTGGAGGACCTGGCACAGAACTCCACGTAGTCGAGCTTGACCGCGGTGCCCTCCTCGACCGAGATGTAGGGGATCGGGATGTGCACCCACTCGTACCCCGGCGCCCGCGCCGCCTTCAGCCTGGCCTCGACCCCCCAGCCGAACCACTTCCACAACTGGTAGTGGTTGCGCATCTCGGGGACCCAGGCCGTCCCGTTGGCCACCAGGTCGGTGTAGCCCTCAGAGGCTCGCGGTCCAACGGCCGGGTTGTCGGCGGCCGCCAAGATGGGGGCGCTCCCCGCCACGACCAGCAGTACCAGCAGCCCCAGGATGGTCGGTCGGAAGATCTTTGATCTCATAGGTCCCTCTCCCTCTGCCGGGAGCACTTCGGCAGACGCCACCGGAGCGCTCAACAGATGCCCGCCTTCCTACCCCCTGGGGCCCGAGGCCCCTCCTGCGGAGAGCATACGCGTTGGTCCCGGCCGATGTGCGCAGAGCGCGATTTTCCGGAGGGAGTCGGGGCGCCGGTCATCGCTCATAGGGGGAGCGGCCGTGGTCGCACGACCCCTCACCGTTCCCGGAGCCACTCCTGGTAGGTGACCCCCTCCATCCAGGGGGCGAAGTGCACCTGGCGCCAGCGGCGGCGCACCTCCTCGAACAGGGCCGGAGAGGGCTCCATCTCGAGGCCGCGCCGGGCCACCTCCAGCGAAGGCTCCCAGCCCCGGCTCCCCAGGGCGGCATCCACCGCCTGCCGCCAGTCGGCCGGGCGGCGTGGGGCCCGCTCGGGGTCGCCCCAGTAGCGGGCGAGCCGGCCCCCCAGACGAGCCGCCCGGCGCACCTGCCGGGCCAGTTCCTTTTCCACCGGCGGCCCGGCCACCCCCAGCGCCTCCTCGAGCCAGGCGGCGAGGAACTCGTCGGCGCCGGCGGACGGGTCGGCGGCGGCCCGCTCGAAGAGCGAGTCGATGGCCGCCACCACCAGGAGGTACCCGGCCACCTCCTACCCGGTCTCCTCGGCCACGATCGCCCGGAAGGCCGCGGCCAGGCGGCGCCCCGCGTCCCCGACGGGCAGGGACCGATCCCCCACCGCCCCGATGGGGACGACTTCCTTGACGGTGGACAGCACCAGGCCCTCGTCGGCGGCGAGGAGCCGATCCAGGGGGAAGACCCCCTCCGCCACCTCCAGGCCGGCCCGCCCGGCGGCCTCGCCGAGCACCACCGCACGGGTGATCGAAGGGAGGATGCCCAGGGACAGCGCCGGGGTCTCCAGGCGCCCGGCGGTGACCCACGCCACCGAGAAGGTGGGCCCCTCGAGCACCAGGCCGTCGGGCGAGAGCAGCAGGGCCTCGTCGTACCCCTCGCGCCTGGCGATGTCGGTGCTGGCCATGTTGGCCGCGTACGAGAGCCACTTGACCGCGTAGAAGGGGGAGCGGTCGGTGGCGGGGTGCCACGGCGCTTCGACGGGGAGGAGACGCAGGGGCGAACGCGCCTCGGGGAGAGGCTCCCACAGCACCACCGTCCGCCCGGGGACCGGCTGCAGCGGGTCGCGCCCCCCGCCGGTGAGCAGCACCCGCACCTGGCAGTCGCCGCCGGCCCGGCTCACCGCCCGCACCCACTCCTCGACCGATTCCCGCGGCGGCGCCGGCATGCCCAGCGTGGCGGCGCTCCGGGCGAGGCGGTCCAGATGGGCCCCGAGCCGGAAGGGGCGGCCGCCGTACGCCCTGATCACCTCGAAGCAGCCGAACCCGCGCTGCAGGCCCCAGTCGAAGATGGAAACGCCGGCTTCCGCCTCGGCCACCTCGACACCGTCGATGAGCACTCGCATGGGGAGAGAGGTTAACGAGCCTCCCCTCCCTGCGGTCCGCACCTAGCCTTCACCCATGACCGACGGGCCGGCCCGGCTGCACTTGCCCTCCGACCTGCCGCCTTCCGTGGCCGCCGCCGGCTGGCTGGCTGCGGGCACCCCCGTGCCGGCGGCCGCCGCGCTGCTGGCTGAGCTGGCCCGGGGCCCCGACCCCGAAGGCGCCCTCCGCCGCCTCGGCAGCCTGCTGGGCGCCGACCCGGCACTGGGGGCCGATGCCCTGGCCGACCCCGGCCTCGGACGGGGCCTGGTGGCCCTGGCCGGGGCGACCCGGGAGCTCTGCCGCCTGGGCGCCGCCGACCCCGCCGCCCTGCGCCGGGCCCTCTCCGCCCTGCCTCCCCCTCCCCCGCCTCCCCCAACCGGCAACCGGCGGACCGACCTCACCGCTCTGCGCCGGCGGGCGGGAGAGGGCCTGCTGGCGGTCGCGGTCGGTGACCTCACCGGCCGCCTGGACATGCCGGCGGTGGGCGAGTCCCTCAGCGTGGTGGCCGACGACGCCGCCCGTGCCGCCCTGGAGGCGGCCTTCCTCTGCTGCCCCGGGGAGACGCTGCCCTTCGCCGTGGTGGCGATGGGCAAGTGGGGTGGGCGGGAGCTCAACTACGCCTCCGACGTGGACCTGCTCTTCGTCTACGGGGTGCCCGACGGGGACAGCGCCGAGGAGGCGGGACGCCGCGCCCGGCGGCTGGCCGAGGCCTTCCTCGAGTGCCTGGGAGGGCCCGCTCCCGACGGGTTCTCCTTCCGGGTGGACCCGGGCCTCCGCCCCGAGGGGAAGGCCGGCCCCCTGGCCCGCACGGTGGGCTCGTACCACGCCTACTGGGAGCGCTGGGCCCAGCCCTGGGAGCTGCAGGCGCTCATCAAGGCCCGCATCGCGGCCGGCGACCCCGACCTCGGCCGCTCCTTCCAGGAGGCCGCCGGCCGATTCGTGTACCCCGAGACCCTCGGCCCCGACGCCGTACGGGAGATCCGCGCGATGAAGGGGCGGACCGAGGCCGCGGCCCGCCGCAGCCCCAACGAGATCAAGCGGGGGGTGGGCGGGATCCGCGACGTGGAGTTCGCCGTCCAGTTGCTCCAACTGGTCCACGGCCGGGCCGACCCGTCCATCCGCAGCGGCAACACCCTGGCCGCCCTGCGCTCCCTGGGGGAGGCGGGCTACGTGAGCCCCGACGACGCCGCCGCGCTGGCGGACGCGTACACCTGGCTGCGCACGGTGGAGCATCGGCTGCAGCTGGTGGACCTGCGCCGTACCCACCGGGTGCCCGACGAGCCGGCCGAGCGCGATCGGCTGGCCAAGGCCATGGGCTACCGCGACGGCCCGGCCGGGGCGGCCCACGAGCGCTTCTCGGCCGACCTGGTCGAGAAGCGGGCGGCGGTGCGCGCCATCCACCAGCGCCTCTTCTACCGGCCCCTGCTGGAGGCCTTCGCCGCCTCGCCGGCCGCCGGCCTCACCACCGAGGGAGCCGTCCGCCAGCTGGCCGCCCTCGGCTTCCAGGACGCCGACGGGGCACGGCGCGCCTTCGAGGAGCTCACCACCGGGCTCTCCCGCCGCAGCCGGCTGATGCAGCAGCTCCTCCCCTTGATGATGGGATGGCTCTCGGACGCCCCCGACCCCGACCTCGGGCTGGACCAGCTGCGCCTCCTGGTCACCTCCAGCGAGGACAACACCGAGCTCGTCGCCGCCATGCGGGACAACCCGGTCGCCGCCGAGCGCCTGTGCACCCTGCTCGGCACCAGCCGCCTGCTCGGGCAACTCCTCGACCGCCTCCCCCCGGCCCTCTCCCGCCTCGGCAGCGACGAGGCGCTGGCCGCCTTCCCTGCCCGGGAGGCCCTGGCCGCCGAGGCCGAGCGCCGCTTGGCGGTGCGCCCCGGCTGGGAAGAGGTCGTCACCGGCCTGCACCGCTTCCTCGAGGCGCACCTGCTCTGGGTCGCCGCCCGCGACCTGGTCGGGGGCTGCGACGAGATCACCGTCGGGCGGCACCTCAGCGACCTGGCCGACGCCGTGGTGGGGGCCGCCCTCGGGGCGGCGGTGCGCCGGGCAGCCGACCAGGGCCCGCCCCCGCCCCCCCTGGCGGTGATCGCCGTCGGCACGTGGGGAGGCCGGGAGCTCAACTTCGCCTCGGACCTCGACGCCCTGGTCGTCTACCGCTCGACGGCGGAGATCTCCGACGAGGCGAGCGCCGCCCGCCGGGCGGTCGAGTCGTTGCTGGAGGCCCTGGGGCCGGGCGGCCCGCTGGGCAACAGCCTGGCCCTCGACCTCGGCCTCCGGCCGGAGGGCCGACAAGGGGCGGCGGCTCGTTCCCTCGATGCCTACCGGGCCTACTGGGACCGCTGGGCGGAGCCCTGGGAGCGCCAGGCCCTGCTCCGGGCCCGCCACGCCGCCGGGGACGCCGGGCTCGGGGCGGAGTTCCTGGCCGCCGCCGCGCAGTGGGTCTATGGGCCCGGCCTCAGCGCCGAGGAGGAACGCCAGGTCCGGCACCTCAAGGCCCGCGTGGAGCGGGAGCGCATCCCAGCCCACGAGGATGCCCGCTTCCACACCAAGCTGGGGCGGGGGGCCATGGCCGACGTGGAGTGGGCGGTGCAGCTGCTCCAACTCCGCCACGGGCACCTCCACCTCGGCGTCCGGGAACCGGGCACGCTGGCCGCCCTGGCCGCCCTGGAGGAGGCGGGGCTCGCCACCCCCGCCGACGCCGCGGCCTGGCGCGCCGCCTACCGGCTGTGCGCCCGGGTGCGCAACCGGCTGTTCCTGCAGGCGGGCCGGGCCCGCGACTCACTGCCTGCCGACCCGGCAGAGGTGACCCGGCTCGCCCGGTCCCTCGGCTACGGAGCGAACCCCCGAGCGGCGCTGCGCGAGGACTACCGGCGGGCAACCCGGCGCAGCCGCCGCGCCTTCGAGCGAGTCTTCTTCGGCGAGAAGCCCGGGGCCTGACAGCCGGCCGGATGGCTCAGCGGCCGAGCACCGCGGCGACCGAGCGCACCCGCACCATGAGGTCGGCGAACTCGGCGGGCAGGATGGCCTGCGGGCCGTCCACCAGGGCGGTCTCCGGGGCGGGGTGCACGTCGATGATCGCCCCGTCGGCCCCGACGGCCAGGGCGGCCAGGGTCAACGGCGCCACCAGCGACCGCCGGCCCGCGGAGTGCGAGGGGTCCACCATCACCGGCAAGTGGGAGAGGCCCTGCACCAACGGCACCGCCGAGATGTCCAGGGTGTTGCGGGTCTGGGTCTCGAAGGTGCGGATCCCCCGCTCGCACAGCACGATCTGGTGATTGCCCTCTTTGTAGATGTACTCGGCGGCGCTGAGCCACTCTTCGATGGTGGCGGTGAAGCCCCGCTTGAGCATCACCGGCTTGGGTTGGCGCCCCAGCTCGGCCAGGAGCGTGAAGTTGGACATGTTGCGGGTGCCGATGCGGATGAGGTCGGCGTAGCCCGCCACCAGCTCCACGTGGCGCGGGTCGAGCACCTCGGCGACGAAGGGCAGCCCGAAACGCTCTCTGGCCTCGGCGAGCAGGTCGAGCGCCTCCTCCCCCAGCCCCTGGAAGGCATAGGGGGAGGTGCGCGGCTTGAAGGCGTCGCCGCGCAGGATGGAGGCGCCGGCGGCTTTGACCGCCTCGGCTGCGGCGAACAGCTGGTCCCGGCTCTCCACCGCGCAGGGGCCGGCGATCACGGTGAAGGCACCGCCGCCTATCCGCACCCCGCCGACGTCCACCACCGTGCTTTCCGGCTGGAAGTCGCGGCTCACGAAACGGAAAGGGGCGAGCACCGGCACTGCCCGCTCCACCCCGGCGAAGGCCTCCCAGGGCAGCTGCTGGAGCTGCAGGCCGTCGCCGACCGCCCCGATCACGGTGCGGCGCTGGCCCACCGACACGTGCACCTCCGCTCCCGCCTCCTTGAGGCGGCCCAGCACCCGGTCGAGGTCGCCCGGCCCCGCGTCGGGAGACATCACGATGATCAACGACTCGTCGCCGTTCTTGCCTGTCGTCATGCACCGGTCCTCGGGCCGCGGCCGGGGCGACGATAGTCCGCCGGTGCGGCGACCTCACCGGGGAGCGGGGCCTCCCGGACGCGAGCGAGGGGCCCCGCAGGGCCCCTCGCCGAAAAGGGCCGCTAGTGCTCCACCATGTGGACGAGCTCCTTGGCGTGGGCCACCCAACGGGTCACCATCGACTCGGTGGGCAGGCGGCGCACCAGGCGCTTCTGCTCGTTGATCGCGGTCATCTTGGCGAGCAGGCTGCCCGGGTTGCGCGTCCGCAGCTCCTTGACCGTGTCCACCCCGCACGCTTCCAGGAGATCGGAATACTCCTCCCCCACTCCCTTGACCCGAAACAGGTCGGCCCGGTTCACCCACTCGAGGATCATGTGCTCACTGAACCCGGTCACCTCCGCCAGATCCTTGCGCCCCTTGCGGGTGGCGCCTGCCTTGAGGAGAGCCTCGGTGGTCCGGATGCGGGCCTTGCGCAAGGTCGTCGCGTTCTTGACCCCGATCCCCTCGATCGCATCGATGGTCGCCATGGTGCTCCTTTCCCGCACTCGCGGCACGCGCCCTTGCTTCGCCTGGTGCCGCGCGCAGCATACCGTCGGTGATACCGCCCGGCGCCCGGGCCAAGGGGGGCCCTACGAGAGGTCCTGGAGGTCGGCGAGCGAGTCCACGTCGCCCGGGGCGGCATGGTCGAAGCGGACCTCGAGCACCCAGGCCGGATGGGCCCGCAGCGACGCGGCCGGCGCCGGCATCACCCTGCAGGCTCATCATCCGCGGCCAGAGGGGCCGGCCGACCAGCACCGGGTTGCCGCGCTGGTAGCGGTACACCGGCACGATGGCATCCCGGACGTTCCCCTCGGCGGCGGCCAGCAGGGCGGGCGGGACGTCGGGGGGGATACGCGGCTGGTCGCCGAGCGCCACGAACGCCCAGTCGGCCGTCACCTCCCGGGCCAGCAGGTCGAAGCCCACCCGCAGCGAGGAAGCGATGCCCTCCTCCCACTCCGGGTTGACCACCACCAGCGCCCCGCCCAGGTCGACCCGCTCCAGGATGTCGTCGGCGTGGGCGCCGAGCACGACGACCACCGGCGACACCGGCCAGGCGTGCACGGCGGCCACCACCCGCTCGAGCAGCGGCCGGCCGCCCCAGTCGAGCAGTTGCTTGGGCTGGCCCAGGCGACGCGAGCCGCCGGCGGCGAGCACCAGGGCAGCGGCGGTCAGGTTCGATCACCTCGCGGTAGGGGCCGGGTCACGATAGCCCGGCCCGGGCGCGCCACCCGCCCGGGCCCCACGGACCGGACGCTCAGCCCCCGATGGCCGCCACGGTGAAGCGGGTGACGGCTCCCGCCTCGAAGTGGCGCAGGGCCGTCTCGGCCAGCACGTAGCGCACCGATCCCCCTCCCACCCGCACCGCCTCGGCGGCGGCGTCGTACAGGTCCGCCACCCGGCGCGTCGGGCCGCCGCAGGCCGCACAGGTCTCCCCGCTGCGAGCCAGCCACCCGCAGCTGGGACAGCCCACCCCCGGGACCGTCTCCCCGGCATCGAGCAGCAGCCGGTCGATGGCGTGCTGGTTGACGGCGTCGAGGACGCGATCCAGGCCGAGCACTCCCCGGCTGCGGGCCCCGGCGGCCTCCATCAGCTCCTCCACCACGCGCAGGTCGGTCTCCCGGTCGTGCCCCTCGGCCAGTGCACGGCAGTGGCCCTCGATCTCGGCCGGCGTGGCGGGACGTGGATCGATCGTGAAGGTGCCGGCGAGACAGGACTTCAGGTCGGCGGGCAGCTCCGCCACCAGGCCGCTCACGTTCGCCGGCAACCCACCCACTGCGAGCAGGTCGTACTCCCCGGCGCGGTACAGCTCACCGACGCGGGCGGCCACGCCGCGGAAGAGGCGGCGGGCCACCACACGCGCGTGCGCCCCCACCCGCCGCTCCAACGAACCGGCGAAGCCGCCGTAGTTGTCCTTGCGGATCTCCTCCTCGCCCATCACCTCCCAGGACTCCAGGGCCCCCATATGGAACCGGTAGATCGAGGCGATCCGGCGGTCGATGACCACCGCGCAGTAGCGCCGGAAGTGAGCGAGCATCGCCTCCAGGGGACCCAGGTAGGGAGTGGTGTCCACCACCGCCCGATCGCGTACCGGGGCGGGCAGGCTGACGTGCTCCGCCAACCCGGCCGGGGAGCACACGAAGAGGGCCGCCCCGCCGCGGCCGAGATCGGCACTGACGCGATCGGCCATGGCCACCACTGCGTCCAGATCCTGCCGGAGCGGGCCGGCTGCGTCGCCCGCCGGCCCGGCGGACTGCCCCTCCCGCAGGGGATGGACCAGCGCCTTCAGCCTCGTGGTGATCGACCGCACTTGGTCGAGGTCGGGGCTGAGGCCCAGGTAGACGGAGACGACGGGATGACCGGCGGTGTCGAGGCCGCGCAGGCGCTCGACGGTGCTTCGATCGAGCAAAGTCACCTCCCGGGCTGGACGGCTCCGAGCCTATCCCCCCGCCCGGCCTACGGCCAGGGCAGCCGGCCTTCGATCCCGGCCTGTCCCGGGGCGCCAGGCGACCGATGGTCCCTGACTGGCGGGCGGCCCGGCGGCGTGCCAGGCTGTGGGAAAGGACCGAGCCAGGTCCCCGCCGAGATCGCTGCACCCCGGCCATGCTGCGCGGGCGTGGCCGCCTTGGGGGTGCCCGACATCACCCGCGAGGAGGTCGCCGATGAAGCTGGGAGTGCCCAAGGAGACGCTGCAGAACGAGAACCGGGTCGCCGCCCTGCCCGACTCTGTGGCGCGAGTACGTGAAGATGGGCTTCGAGGTGCTCGTCGAGGCATCTGCCGGCGCCGGTGCCTTCGTCACCGACGAGCAGTACGTGGCCGCCGGGGCCCGCATCGTCCCCGACGCGGCCGACCCTGTTCGCCGAGTCCGACATCGTCATCAAGGTGAAGCAGCCCCACCTCAACGAGGCCCTGGGCCGCCATGAGGCCGAGATGATCAGAGAGGGATCGATCCTGGTCACCTTCCTGCACCCGGCCGCCCCGGTCAACCACGACATGATCCGCGTCCTGCGGGACCGCCGGGTCACCGTCGCTCACGCTGGACAGCATCCCCCGAATCTCCCGCGCCCAGACCATGGACGCCCTCACCTCCATGAGCACCGTCACCGGCTACAAGGCGGTGATCATGGCGGCCTACCGCTTCCCGCGGATCATCCCGATGATCGGGACGGCCATCGGCACGCTGAAGCCCGCCCGCTTCCTCATCATCGGGGCCGGCGTGGTCGGCCTGCAGGCCATCGCCACCGCCAAGCGCCTGGGCGCGACCATCAAGGCGGTGGACATCAGCGCCGCCGCCCGCTCGGGAGCGGAGAGCCTCGGGGCCAAGATCGCCGGCTTCGACGTCCCCCCCGAGATCGCCCTCGAGGAGGGGACCGGCTACGCCCGGGCCCTGCCCGCCGAGTGGCTGCGAGAAGGAGCGCGTGGCCCTGGCCCCGCTGGTCGCCGAGGCCGACATCATCATCATGAGCGCCCTGGTGCCCGGCGAGGTCGCCCCGATCCTGATCACCGAGGAGATGGTGGCCGCCATGAAGCCCGGGTCGGTCATCATCGACGTCTCCATCGACCAGGGCGGCAACTGCGCCCTCACCGAGCCGGGCGCCGACTGCGGTCCGCCACGGCGTGTTCATCAGCGGCCGCATGAACATCCCCGGGTCGCTGCCGGTGGACGCCAGCTGGCTGTACGCCACCAACATGGTCCACTTCATCAAGACCCTCTTCCCCAAGGGTCCCGGGGCCCCCGACCTCAGCGACGAGATCATGCAGTCGGCCCTGGTCACCCACGAGGGTGCGCATCGTCCACCACGGGGCCCGCAAGGCCATGGGCGAGGGGTAAGGGGAGACGGTGTGGCCGACCTGCTGCTGATGCTCGGCTTCTTCGCGTTCTCCTTCGGGGTGGGCTACCTGATCATCTCCCGCATCCCCCAGATGCTGCACACCCCCCTCATGTCGATGACCAACGCCATCTCAGCGGTGACCCTGCTCGGCGCCCTGCTCCTGTTCGCCACGCCGACCACCGCGCTGGAGAAGACGCTGGGGGCCATCGCCCTGGCTCGGCGCCGCCTTCAACATGGTCGGCGGCTTCGCCATCACCGATCGCATGGTGCGCATGTTCCGTAGGCGGGAGGCCGACCACACCAAGCCGGAGGAGGGCCGCTGATGACGCGGCTGGCAGCGCCTCCTGATCGACATCGCCATCGTCCTGCTGCTCACCGCCGGCATCTGGCAGTTCCGCGCGCGCCAGGGCGCCCGGCGGGGCAACCTGACCGGGGCCCTGGCCCTGGCCGCCGCGATCGGCGTGGCCCTGTGGCGCGACCCGATCTCGGCCGTCGCCCTGGTCGCCGTCGCTTGCGCCGTGGGGGGCCTGATCGGCTGGGCCGTCGCCCTCCGGGTGGACATGGTGCAGATCCCGGCCATGGTCGCCCTCCAGCACGGCTGCGGCGGGGTGGCCGCCGCCCTCGTTTCCTACGTCGAAATCGCCCGTGGCCCCGAGGCACTGCCGATGATCGGCACGGGTCTCGGGCCTGCTCGGGCTGCTCATCGGCGCGGCCACCTTCAGCGCCAGCATGGTGGCCGCCGGCAAGCTGGCAGGCCGCCTCAAAGGGACCCCGCTGGTCCTCCGCTACCACAACCCCGTGCTCGCCGGCCTGGCGATCCTCGCCCTCGGGGCGGCGCGTGGCCGTGGCCGCCGGCGCCGGCCTGCCCGTACACCTGCTCCTCATCGTGATAGGCGTCCTGTCGGTGGCCCTCGGCGTGGTGTTCGCCGTGCGCATCGGCGGGGCCGACATGCCGGTGCTCATCTCCTTCCTGAACGCCACCGCCGGCTTTGCCGCGGCCCTCGTCGGCGTGGTCATCGAGAACCGGCTCCTCATCGCCTGCGGCGCCACCGTGGCGGCCTCCGGCTCGATCCTCACCATGGTCATGTGCCAGGCGATGAACCGGCGCCTCCTCAACGTGTTCACCGGCCTGAAGCCGGCGCCGCCGGCCGCCGCCGGCGAGGAGGCCATGCCGGCCGGCGGCCGGAGTCGCAGGTCCCGGCGCCGGCGGTCGCCTCGCCCCCGAGGACCCCTACGGCTACGCCGCCGACCTCATGCGGGAAGCCCGCACCGTGGTGATCATCCCGGGCTACGGCATGGCCCTGGCCCACGCCCAGTTCGAGGTGGCGGGCCTGGCCGACCACCTCACCCGCAACGGGGCCGACGTCCGCTTCGCCGTCCACCCCGTCGCCGGCCGGATGCCCGGGCACATGCACGTGCTGCTGGCCGAGGCCGACGTGGACCCCGACACGCTCTACGAGATGAGCCAGGTGAACGACCGCCTCAAGGACACCGACCTCGCACTGGTCGTGGGGGCCTGCGACGTGGTCAACCCGGCGGCGGTCACCACCACCGGCACCCCCATCTCCGGCATGCCGATCCTGCTGGCCCACGAGGCCAAGCACGTGGTCGTGTTCAACCTCGACGACCGGCCCGGCTACTCGGGCGTGGAGAACCCCCTGTACGACGACCCCAAGACGCTGCTCCTGCTGGGGGATGCCAAGACGACGGTCGCTGAGGTCCGCCAGCGGCTCGGCTGAGGCCCGGCGCTAGGGCTCGGCGAGCAGCAACCCCACCAGCTCGTCCGCCACGCACCCGAAGAGGTCGGCCAGCGCCGCCGCCCCGCCCCGTGCCGGCGGCCTCTCCCCGTCCTCCCGATCGAGGCCCAGCCGGGCGGCGAGGGCCAGCCGCGCCTCGGAGAGCACCCGCAGCCACGAAGCGGCATCCTCCGGGCCGAGGGTGCCGCGCTGCAGGGAGGAGGCGAACCGCTGCCGGTCGGCGGCCCGGTCGGCCTCCAGCAAGCCGCCGGTCAGCTCTCGGAAGCGGGCCTCGGCAGTCTCGTCCCCGGCATGGGCGCGGTAGCGCAGGCGTCGGGCCGCCGGGTCGACGGGATCGTCCGGCCGCACCCCCTCGAGCAAAGGCAGCGCCAGCAGCAGCAGTCCCAGCTCCTCCTCGGGGAGGTCGAGGTCGATCTCGGGGCCGCGGCGGCGGAAGCCCGTCATGGGGCCCGCTCCAGCGTGGCCCACAGGCCGTGATGGTGCAGCCGGTAGCAGTCGAGCTCTGCCTTCTCCAGCGGGCCGGTGGAGACCACCGCCCGCCCCTCGTGGTGCACTCGGAGCATCAGCCGGGTCGCCTCCTCCACCGGGTAGCCGAACAGGCGGCGGAACACCCAGACCACGTAGGACATGAGGTTGACCGGGTCGTTCCACACCACGACCTGCCAGGGATGGACCGGGCTCTGCTCGCTGCTCGTCGCTCGGCCGGTCCAGCGGGCGGGGGACGGCCTCGGTCGCCGTCCGGCCGACGGGCGGGCCCAGACGCGTCACCGGCCGGGCCGAGGGGCGCGGGCCAGCCCCTCGAGCCGCCGCGCGTTCAGCCAATCCTCGAAGTCGCCCCGGGCCACTCGCCACTCGCGGCCGAACTTGACCGCCGGCAACTCGCCCGAGCGAAGCACCCGGGTCACCACGAAGGTGGAGACGCCCATGTACTCGCAGATGTCGGCGACCGAAAGCCACTCCTTGCCCAGGTCCACCGATACCCGTTCCATGGGACCAGCGTATGGGGATCCGGTCTGCGAGACAAGAGCGCTGTGGCCCCGGTCGTAGACTGCACGGGTCATGGCCCAGGCCAAGCCAGCCAAGAAGAGGCGCCGCTCCCGTTCGGACCCGGCTCGCCGCGAGGCCGCCGCCCGCCGGGAGGAGGCCCGCCGCCGGGCCGCCGAGGAGCGCCGCCGGGCCGAGGAGGCCGTCGAGCGGCGCACCAAGATCCGCAAGGCCGTCCGGCGGGCGATCGTGCCGACCGTCATCGGGATCGGGGTGGTCGTAGCCGCGATCTTCCTCTTCCGCCCCCAGCGCGAGATCCCCGGGGCCGAGGTGGTGGACGCCCGCACAATCGTCACCGAACTGGGCTACGAGCTGCCGGAGGAGATCGACACCGATGGTCTCCCGGCGCCCGCCTGCGGGGTGCTCGACCAGCCCATCTCCACGGCGGCGCTGGCCTACAGCGATCTGTACAACGGAGCGGTGGTCCTGTGGCACGCGACCGGAGACGAGGCCACCGCGGACGCCCTGGCCGACCTGGCGGCCGACTTCCCCTCCCATGTCGTGGTCAGCCCCAGCTCGGCGGTCACCGACGGGGTCCTGGCCACCGCCTGGGACCGCCGCAAGGCGTACGAGGAGGTAGGCGACGAACTGACCGAGTTCGTCGAGGCCTACCGGTTGAGCCGGGCCCCCAAGGGCGCCGACTGCGATCTGGCCGACTGAGCCCGGGTCGCGAAACATCTGCCGGGCAGACCTCTTGAGGTGCCGGCTCCCGCCTGATACCTAGACGATGCCGCCGGGCCCGCCCGGGCCCGTCTCCCCGGCGGCCGGAGCGAGAGGTAACCGCTGGACCACCCCGACCTGGCCGCCCTGGGCCGGCGCCTGCGGCGGCAGATGGACGAAACCCTCGACGCGGAGCAGAGCGCCGCCCGCTCAGCCGCCCGGCGCCGCCGCACTCTGCGCGACCTGTTCCTCGACCTCGAGGACCGCGCCGGCCGGGCCCTGGTCTGGGCCGACGACGGCCGCTGCTACCGGGGCACCGTGCTCGCCGTCGGGGTCGATCACGCGGAACTGGCCGGGGAGGAGGGCCGCCGGGCCGTGGCCCTCACCCACGTCGTCGCGGTGGAGGTGACCCCATGAAGGTGGGCAGCGCCGCGGTGCGTTTCGACAGACGCACCCTGTTCGGCCTGCTGCTCGCCGTCGTGGCGGGCGCCCTGGTCCTGGTGCTCACCCGCCCCGAGCCCACCGTCGCGATCCTGGTCGCCGAAGGCCCCCTCCCCACCGGGGTGGCGCTGGAGGATCTCCCGGTCGGGGTGCGCCGCGTGCCCGACGCCGCCGGCCTGGTGGCCGGCGACACCCCGGCCGACCTGGCCGGCTGGACCCTGGCCGCCCCCCTGGCCGAGGGGGAGCCCCTCCTCCCCTCCCTGCTCCGCCCGCCCGAGCGACGCGCCCGGCCCGACGTCCTCGCCCTCTCGCTCGAGCGCGACCGCGCCGTGCTCGGCGAACTGCAGGCGGGCGACCTCATCGACCTGTACGTGACCACCGACGGGCTCGACGGGCCGCCCGTCAGCCGCCTGGTGGCCGCCGGCCTCTACGTGATCACGGCCGGACCGGCCCCCGGCGGCATCGCCGGCAGCGAGCGCATCGACCTCCTGGTGGCGGTGGACGACGCCCTGGCCGCCACCCTGGTGAGCGCCCGCCACGAGGGGGAGATCGACCTGGTGAGGGTGTCGCGGTGACCCCCCGGGTAGCCACCGTCCTGTCGGCGCGCGACTGGGAGAGCGGCCTGGTGGCCCTCGCCCGCGAGACCGCCGAGGTGAGGATGGTGCTGCGGGCCTACCGCCCCGAGGAGGTCGAGGAGGAGGCCCATCGCCTCGACGTGGTCGTGGCCGGGGCGGAGACGACCTGGGTGACCCCGGCCCGCATCGCCGCCTGGCGGCGCCGCGGGCTGCGGGTCGTGGGCATCTTCCCCTGCGGCGACCGGCCCGGCCGCCAGCGGCTGGTGGCCGGGGGTGCCGACGAGGTGCTGCCCGACGACACGCCGCCCGGGGCGGTGGTGCGAGCCATCCGCCTGCTGCGCCCGGCGGCGGGCCCGGCCGAGGCGCCGCGCACCGCCTCGGCGGTGGTGGTCACCGGCCCGCCGGGTGCGCCGGGGTGCACCGAGGTGGCTTTGGCCCTGGCCTGGTCGTGGGCCCCCGGCCGGCGCGTCCTGCTCCTCGACCTGGACGTGGAGGCGCCCTGCCTGGCGGTTCGCCTGGGCCGCCCTCCCCGCCCCGACCTGATCGATGCCGCCGAGGGGGTGCACGAGACCGGCGCGCTGCCCGCGTCGGCGGTGACCGCCTACGGGCCCCTGGCCCTGCTCGTCGGGTCCACCCGCCGGGCCGAAGGCGCCCTCCCCTCCCACCTGGTCGAGGACGTGGCCGCCGCCGCCTGCTGCTTGGCCGACGTCGTCGTAGCCGACGTCGGGCGCCCGCCCCGGCGGCGACCCGCTGGTGAAGTCCGCCGACCGGGTGGTGCTGGTGGCCGATGCCTCGCCCATCGGGCTGGTGCGGGCGGCCCGCCTCACCGCCGAGTGGGCCGGGCCCCAGCCGTCCCTGGTGCTCAACCGGGTGCGCCCCTCGCAGGCGGACGACCTCGTGTCGGCCGCCCGGCGCTGGCTCGGCCTCGAACCGGCGGCTCTCGTTCCCTACCGGGAGGCGGTGGCCGCCGCCGCCCGAACCGCCGGCCCGCCTGCCCGCGCCCTCTGCCGGGCCCTCCGCCGCCTGGAGCCTGCGTGAGCCAGGACCGCTACGGCTTCCTGGCCCCTCTCCTGGCCGACCCCGAGGTGGAGGAGATCATCGTCCTCGGCGGCCGGCGGACGTTCGTGGTCAGAGGCGGCGTCAAGGAGCTCCTCCCCGAGGTGATGCCACCCGAGCAGGTGCGCCGCATCGCCGACCAGCTGCTGGCCGGAACCGGACGCCGGCTCGACCTGGCCGACCCGATCGTCTCCGCCCAGCTCCCCGACGGCAGCCGGGTGCACATCACCGGCCCGCCGGTGACCCACCCCGACCGCCTCAACATCCAGGTCCGCAAGTTCGTGCTGCGGGCAGCCGGCCTCGCCCGGCTGGTCGAGCTGGGCACCCTCAGCGAACCGGCCGCCGACCTGCTGCGCGGCGCGGTCCGCGGCGACCGCACGATCCTGGTCGCCGGAGCGCCGGGGGCGGGCAAGACCACCCTGGTCAACTGCCTGCTCACCGAGGTGCCCCCCGAGCGCCGGGTGGTCACCTGCGAGGAGGTCTTCGAGGTCCAGGCCGACCTGCCCGACATGACCCAGATGCAGACCCGGCCCGCCGGGCTGGACGGGGGCGGGGCCATCACCCTGCGCGACCTGGTGCGGGAGGCGCTGCGCCAGCGGCCCGACCGCCTGGTGGTCGGGGAAGTCCGCGGTCCGGAGGCCCTCGACCTGGTGCTCGCCCTCAACGCCGGCTGCGCCGGGTTCGCCACCCTGCACGCCAACTCCGCCCGGGACGCACTGGAGAAGCTGGTGGGCTACTGCGTGCTCGCCGGGGAGAACGTGGCCGTCTCCTTCGTCCGCCGGGCGGTGGCGGCGGTGGCCGACCTGGTGGTGTTCCTGCGCCGCACCCCCGCCGGACGCCGGGTCGAGGAGATCGCGGCGGTGCCCCCGCAACTGGAAGCCGGGGTGTTCACCACCGAGACCCTGTACGCCCCCGAGGCCCCTCCCCTCCGGCGGGGCGGCGCCGTCCTCAACGCCGCGGCCGGGGGACGTCAGTGAGAGGCCTGGCCGCTCTCACCGCCGCGGCCGCTGCCTGGGCGCTCGCCGGGCTGCCGCTGCCCGCCGGGCCCCGCCGCCTCTCCCTGCCCCGGCCGGCCGTGCTCGTGCTCGCCGTCCTCTCCGGGGCGGTCGCGAGCCTGGTCGCCATCGCCCTGGGAGGCAACGCGGCGATGGCGGCCGCCGTCGGCGCCATGGGACTGGCGGCCCCGCCCCTGGTGGCCGCCGCCCGCCACCGGCGGGCCGTCGAGGAGGCGGCAGGGCGCTGGCCCGACTTCCTCGCCGCCCTCCGCGGGCGCCTCTCCGCCGGGGAGGCGCTGCCCGAGGCCACCGCGGTGGCCGCCGCCGGCGCCGGGGACCGCCTGGCGGGGCTCAGCCGGCGTCTGGCCGAGGGCCGGGCGGCCGGACGGCCCTTCGCCGTCACCCTCGCCGACGTGCGCGCCGAGTGGGCCGACCCCCTTGCCGACCGGGTGCTGACCACCCTCGCCGCCGCGGCCGGGATCGGGGGCGAGCGAGTGGGAGCGGTGCTCTCCAGCCTCGCCTCCTCGGTCGCCGACGAACTGCGCCTGCGCCGCGCCCACCAGGCCGCCCTCACCGAACAGCGCCTCACCGCCGGCGTCGCCCTCGGCGCCCCCTGGGCGCTGCTCCTCCTGACCACCGCCACCAACCCGCAGGCGACGGCCGCCTACTCCACCCGGACGGGGACGATGGTGGTACTCATCGGCCTCGCCGCCACCACGGTCGGCTTCTGGCTGTCGCGCCGCGCGGCCCGCCTCTCCCGCATGCCGAGGGTCTTCACGTGAGCGCCCTCGCCGCCCTTCTCACCGCCGGGGCGGTCTTCCTCCTCGGCACGGCCGGAAGGCGCCTCGCCGTCGGCGAACGCCTGGCCGCCTACCTCGCCCCCTCGGCCGGATCCCCTCCGGCCCCACGGGGGCCGGCGAGGGTCGGGCTCGCGATGCCCTCCGCCGTCACCTCCCGCCTCGGAGCGGCGGCGGCCGGGGCGGCCGCCGGCTGGCTGCTCGCCTCCGGGAACCTCTTCGTCGAACCGGCGCCGGGCTCGGCCCCGGCGCTGCTGGCGCTCGGCGCCGGCGCCGGTCTCCTGGGCCGGCGCCTCCACCGCCGGCACGCGGCCGAGGCTCGCGCCCTGCGGCTGCGCCGGGAGCTGCCCACCGTGGCCGACACCCTGGCCCTGTCGGTGCTGGCCGGGGAGTCGGTCGCCGGCGCCGCTCGAGCACTTCGGCACCGCCTCGCAGGGCGTGGCCGCCGAGGAGATGCGGGCGATCGCCGCCGACCACCGCACCGGCCGCGGCCTGCCCGAGGCCCTGAACCTGGCTTCGGCCCGCAGCGCCCACGCGGAGGCGGGGCGCCTCTACGACCTGCTGGGCCATGCCCATCGCAGCGGGGGCCGCCTCGCCGACTCCCTGGCCGACCTGGCCGTGGACTACCGGGCCGCCCTGGCCCGCGACCTGACCGCCGAGGGAGGCCGCCGCGCCCTGGCCGCCTACGGCCCCATCCTGGCCCTCATGGTGCCGGTCACCCTGCTGTTCCTGATGTACCCCACCCTGACGGGGCTCGCCGCCCTGTCCTCCCCTGCCCCATGAAAGGAGCGTCTCATGCGCCGACCGTTCGCCTGGCTCGCCGCCCGCCGCGGCGACGACCGCGGAGTCACCACCGTGGAGTGGCTGGGCATGGCGGCCATCGCCGTGCTCGTCGTCGCCTTCCTCCTCCCCCAGGTGCGCAACGCCGCTCGCGACGTCTGGGCGGCCATCACCAGCCAGTTGACCGGCTTCTTCTCCTGAACCGGGGCTCGGCGGTGATCGAGGGCATGGCCGGCCTGGCGGTCGCCTTCCTCCTGCTCGCCCTCATCGTGCAGGTGGTGGGAGCAGCCTCGGCCCGCCACGCCGCAGAGGCGGCGGTGAGCGCCGGGGCCCGGCGGGCCGCCCGCGACGGGGCCGACCCCGGCGCCGAGCAGGCCCGCCTGGCCGCCGACCTGGCTGCCGCCCTCCCCGGGGCACGCGACCTGCAGGTGGAGGTCCGGCTGGAGGGAGAGGAGGCCCTGGCCGCCGCCCGCTTCCGATGGCTGCCCCCCGGCCCGGACTGGGTGCCGATCATCATCGCGGTCCAGGCCGCCTTCCCCCGAATGGTCCCGCCGTGAGCCGGGGGAGCGCCCTCATCGACACGCTGGTGGCGGCCCTGGTCACCGCCCTGCTCCTGCAGGGGGCGCTCGCCGCCTGCCACCTGCAGGCGGCCGGGGAGACCGCGGCCGAGGCGGCCGCCGTCGCCGCCACCTGGGCGGCCCGCCACGGCGACGCCGCCCTCGCCGGCACCCTGGCCCGGGCCCTGGCCCCAGAGGCCGAGAGCGTCTCGGTCTCCGCAACGGCGGACCGGCTGTCCACCGTGGTCCGCCTCCGGGTCGCCCTCGCCGGGCCCGACGGGGCGGTCTCCCGGCTGGTCGTGGGCCGGGCCAGCGCGCCGATCAGCCCCTACCGGAGCAACCTTGAGGGATAGGGGGACGGTCCTGCCCGTCCTCACCCTGCTCCTGTTCGGGGGCGCTCTGGCCGTGGCCCTGGCCGTCGACCTGGGCCGCTGCGGGGCGGCCTGGCGCGAGGCCTCCTTCGCCGCCGACGCCGGGGCGGAGGCCGGGGCGGCCGCCATCGATCCCGAGGAGGCCTACCAGGGCCGGCTGCTCCTCGACCCGGCCCTCGCCGAAGAGCAGGCGGTCGCCGCCGCCCTGGCCGCCCGGCCGCGGGCGGGACGGTCCGCCGCGGCCGAGGCGGAGACGGCCCGGGTGTGTGTCACCGTGCACCAGCCTTTCCCGCCCGGGCTTCTGGGGTCGCTGGCCGGGACACGGGTGATCGCGGCCGCGGCCTGCGCCTCCCCCGCGCAGGGGTGAGGACCACCCCGGGGCCATCGGCCCTGGCGGCTCTCCGGGCGACGGCCGACACTGGGGTCGGGAGCACGTCATGACCTTCTCCAGCCCACAGACCGAGGAGCGGTTGCGGCGGGGGTTCCGCTACCTCAACCGCTTCATGGTCGTGATGTACCGCCTCGGCCTCGCCCACTGGCTCCAGCCCTGGCCCCCGGTGAGCGGCCGCATCCTGGTGCTGGTCCACAAGGGCCGCAAGAGCGGCCTCGTCCGCCGCACCCCCCTCAACTACGCAGTGGTGGACGGCGAGCTCTACGTGACGGCCGGGTTCGGCGCGGTGGCCGACTGGTACCGCAACGTCCAGGCCGACCCGCTGGTCGAGGTATGGCTCCCCGACGGGTGGTGGACGGCGTTGGCCGAGGAGGTAGGGGACGGCCCCGACCGGCGCCGCCTGCTACGCGCGGTGCTCGTCGGCAGCGGCTTTGCCGCCTACGCCTTCGGGGTCAACCCCCGCCTCCCCGACGAGCGCCTGGACGAACTCACTGCCAAGTACCGCATCCTGCGCCTGCGCCGCACCGGGGCCCGCACCGGGGCGGGAGGGCCCGGCGACCTGGCCTGGGTGTGGCCGCTGGCCACCACCCTGCTGCTGTGGCGTCGCTGCCGCCGCCGCCGTTCCTGACTAGACGGCCAGGTCGCGCCGCTCCAACACCACCAGGCCGACCAGGGGCAGAACCACCACGATGGCCGCGAGCACGCCGAGGTGCACCCACTCCGGCCCCTTGAGCATGGGCGCCGAGGCGGCGTAGTAGTACCAGGGGGAGGCCTTCTGCATGGTCCCCAACCAAGGCACCATCTCGGCCAGGGCGAAGATCAGGTAGGCGGCGACCGCCGCCGCCCCGGCCACCCCGAGGGCCAGGCCGCGACGGCCGGTCGCGGCTCCCAGCGCCAGCGCCAGCGCCCCGAAGACCAGGGCGACCAGCACGGCGCTCAGCATGGCCGCCACCACGTTGGCCTCGTCCAATCCCATGTCGAAGGCGGCCCCGGCGAGGACGATCGCCAAGCCCATGAACACCCCGATCAGAGACGTGCCCACGGTCATGGCGGCGAACTGCTGGGCGAGCACCCGGCGCCGGGTGATGGGGGCCGAGAGCACCAGGTCGAGGAGCCCCTCCTCCTCTTCACCGGCGATCGCCCGGGCCCCGAAGCCGACCGCGAAGACGATGAGCACCAACGGGATCATGAAGGAGAACAGCTCCATGTGCAGGAACCCGGGGCCGCTGCCGAACGAGGCACCCTGGACGATGTTGAACATCGCCCGAAGGGCCTCCGGGTAGCTGTCCAGCACCCGCTCGAACTCGGCGGCGTTGTCCCTGAACGTCGGGAAGACGCTGCCGAGGAAGATCAGGTAGACGAACGAGCCACCGATCCACCAGGCCAGGGAGCGCCGCCGGCTCCACAGGGCGCTCCCGAAGACGCTACGCAGCATCGCCCGTCCCCTCGTAGTAGCGCAGGAACAATTCCTCCAGGTCGGCCTCGTGGCTGACCAGGTTGACGACCTCGTACCGGGCGGCGGCCTTCACCAGACGGTCGATGGACCCCACCGCGGTGCAGGTGAGCACGCTGTCCTCCACCACCACGTCCCGGACCCCGGGCAGGGACGCGAACTCCTCCCGGGGGACCGGCCCGGCGAAGTGGATCTCCAGCCGGCGCAACGCCTTGGCTTTGAGCTCCTCCAGGCCCTCCACCACGACCAGGCGCCCTTCCCGCACGATGCCCACACGGTCGGCGATGCGCTCCACTTCCGACAGCACGTGCGAGGAGAGGAACACCGTGCGGCCCTCGGCCTTCGCCTCGGCCACCATGCGGTAGAACTCCCGCTGCATCAGCGGGTCGAGGCCGGCCGTGGGCTCGTCGAGGATGAGCAGGCGGGGATGGTGCATGAAGGCCTGCACCACCGCCACCTTCTGGCGGTTGCCCCGCGACAGGTCGCCGATGGGGCGCTCCAGGTCGAGTTCCAGGCGCTCGGCCAGTTCCTCGGCCGGGCCGAGGGCGGGCATGCCGCGCAGGTGGCCCAGGTAGGTGAGCAGCTGCCGGCCGGTCATCTTCCGGTAGAGGGCGGGGTCGCCGGCCAGGTAGCCCACCTCCCGGCGCAGCCGGGTCCCGTCGGCCCGGGGGTCGCCCCCGAGGACCACCGCCCGGCCCCGGGTGGGGCGGATCAGGTCGAGGAGCACCCGGATGGTGGTGGTCTTCCCCGCCCCGTTGGGGCCCAGGTAGCCGAACACCTCCCCGGGGTAGACGTCCAGGTCGAGATCGGCCACCCCGCGGTGGCGGCCGTAGGACTTGGTGAGCCCTTCCAGGCGAATGACGCTTTCCACGAGGGATAACCCTAACGCGGGACCGGCATCATGACTTCGAAAGGGCCGCCCATTCGGGGCCGCGGCACACCCGGCTCCAGAACCCCGGAAGGGTGCCCCGCTACCGGCCGACGAGGACTTGCCCGCCGGCGGAGGCGATGCGGGCCCGGGCGATCTCCAGGTAGCCGGCCTCGGTCTCGTAGCCCACGAAATGCCGCCCGCTCTCGAGAGCGGCCACCGCGGTGGAGCCCGACCCCATGAAGGGGTCGAGGACCAGGTCCCCGCGGAAGGTGTACAGCTCGATGAGCCGGCGGGGGAGCTCGACGGGGAAAGGGGCCGGGTGGCCGATGCGGCGCGCCGAGGCGGGGGCGATGCTCCACACCGACACGGTGGCGTCCAGGAAGTCCTGGCGGGAGATGGTGTCCTCCCCGAGGCGCTGGCGGCGGAACGTGCCCTTGCTGGCCACCACTACGTACTCGTGGACGTCGCGCAGGGTGGGGTTGCGCGCCGAGCGCCAAGACCCCCAGGCGCAGGAGCCGGCGGCCCCCTGGGCCTTCTGCCAGACGATCTCCCCCCGCAGCAGGAACCCGATCTCCTCGAGCAGGGCGGCTACCCGGTGGTTGAGGGCGAGGTAGGGGCGACGGCCCAGGTTGGCCACGTTCACCGCCGCTCTTCCCCCCGGCTCCAGCACCCGGTAGGTCTCGGTCAGCACCCGGCGCAGCAGGCCGAGGTACTCCTCGAGGCTCAGGTCCACGTCGTAGTCCTTGCCCACGTTGTACGGGGGCGAGGTGACCATCAGCGAGACACAGCCGTCGGGCAGTTCCCCCATGGACTCCGACGAGTGGCAGATGAGGCGATCCAGCACCTCGGCGGGCGGGGTGACCGGCTCGCCGGTGCGGATCGGCGTGGGCCCGTGGAGCATGCGGCGGGCATAGAAACGCCGGGAGTCGTGTCCCTCCCGCTTCCCGGCACCGAATGAGGCAGTCTCTGTAGACACGCGCGTCTCCACCTGCGGCCTTCCGTCACCGTAGCGGACTTATCCACAGGAGCCGCGGAAATCGGCGGGACGACCCTCGGCGCCCTCGTCGGCGGCCACACCGGCGCGGTCGAGGGCTGACCGCCCGGGCGATCGCCGGGCGACCGGTCGAGGCTCGCGCAGCGCCCCTAGGCCGTGGCCTGCAGGGGAGGGGGCGCGGGGGGCGCCGTGCCCCGGTTGCCGGCGGCGACGGCCTCCTGGGCGATGGCGATGATCTCCCCCCAGTCGTGGTCCAGGGCGCAGCTGCCGCAGAGCCAGTCCAGCCCGCGCGCTACCTCGGCCACGGCTCCACAGCGGACGCACTTCATCGCTCGACTCCTCGAGATCGGTTCGCGACGTCTTCGGCAGGATCCGGCCCCGACTTGACGCTCAGCCGCCGAGGACCCGCTCCGCCAGGATCATCGCCACGTCCTTGACCGTCACGTCCTCTTCGCGGCCCAGGTCCTTGACCCCGTCGTCGAGCATGATGTAGCAGAAGGGGCACCCGGTGGCGATCGTCGGCGCCCCGGTGGCCAGGGCCTCCTCGGTGCGCTCGATGTTGATCTTCTTGCCGGTGTGCTCCTCCATCCACATCTGTGCCCCGCCGGCCCCGCAGCAGAAGGAGCGCTGCTTGTTGCGCCCCATCTCCACCAGCCGGCCGCCGGAGGCCTGCACCACCTGCCGCGGGGCGGCGAACTCGTCGTTGTGCCGCCCCAGATAGCACGGGTCGTGGAAGGTGACCTTGCCGTTGGCCTTGTTCGCCGGCTGCAGTCGGCCTTCCTTGATCAGGCTCATCAGCAGCTGGCTGTGGTGGACCACCTGGTAGTTGCCCCCGTACTGGGGGTACTCGTTGGCCAGGGTGTTGAAGCAGTGCGGGCACTGGGCGATGATCTTGGTCACCCCGGCCTCGTTCAGGGTGGCGATGTTCTGCAGTGCCAGCGACTGGAACAGGTACTCGTTGCCGGCCCGCCGCGCCGGGTCGCCGGTGCACAGCTCCCGCGGCCCCAGGATGGCGAAGTCCACCCCGGCCTTGTGCAGCAGGCGGGCGGTGGCCAGGGTCACCTTCCGGTTGCGGTCGTCGAACGAGCCGGCGCAGCCCACCCAGTAGAGGTACTCCGCCGTCACGCCCGGCTCGCCGAGGATCTTCACCGGGAAGTCCACCTCCCGGGTCCAGGCGGCCCGGTCCTTCTGGCTCATCCCGTACGGGTTGGAGGAGTTCTCCATGCTGATGAAGGCGTTGCCCAGTTGGCTGGGGAAGTCCGACTCCATGAGCGCCAGGTAGCGGCGCATGTCGAGGATCTTGTCGAGGATCTCGATGTCCACCGGGCAGACCTGCTCGCAGGCCCGGCAGGTGGTGCAGGCCCACAGCTCGGCCGCGGTGATCCGCTCGAACACCGAGTCCGAGGTCACGCTGATCTCGGCGTCCACTCCCACCGGCGGCGACACCACCGGCGAGCCGCTGCGGGCCATGACCTCGCCCAGCTTGAGCACGATCTCCCGAGGGTCGAGGGGCTTGCCCGTGTGGCTGGCCGGGCACACCGAGGTGCAGCGCCCGCAGATGGTGCAGGCGTCGGTGTCGTAGAGCTGCTTCCAGGTGAACTCGCCCACCTTGGAGGCCCCGACCGTCTCGATGTCGGTGGCCTCGAGCAGGTTCGGCATCTCCCGCATGGCCCCCTTCGGGCGCGCCCGGGGGGCGAGCGCCATGTTCACCGGCGAGGTGAGGACGTGGCGCAGCTTGGTGACCGGCAACACCACGGCAGAAGGCGGAGAAGGAGAGGGCATGCACCACCCAGGCGATCTGGTGGGCGAGGCTCGCCGAGCCCTGCGGGAACAGGTAGGACAGGTACCAGCCGGCGAAGGACCAGACCTCGTAGTCCGGGCGGCCCTCCAGGCTCAGACGGGCGGCCTCGACCAGCAGGCCCGTGATCCCGATCATCGCCAGGATGAACAGGATCCAGGCGTCCTCGGGCTTGGTCTTCATCCGGATGCGCAGCGGCGGGAACAGGTAGCGGCGCAATGCCGCCCACACCACGCCGGCGATGAAGACCAGGCCGGCCACATCGAGCACGAACGAGAAGCCCTGGTAGAACCCGCCCTCCAGGTACTTGAGGTTGTTGGGGAGCAGGTGGTCGAGCTCCAGGGTGGCCGTTCCCAGGAACAGGACCACGAAGCCGAAGAAGATCATCGCGTGCATCACGCCGGCCGCCCGATCCTCCAGCACCGACAACATGGAGACCCCGCGGAGGAACTCCCACATGCGCTGGCCCCAGCGCCCCAGCCGGTGGTCCGCCGCCCCCCGCTCCCAGTTGCGCCCCCGCTGGTAGAAGAGGTAGGCGGCCAGGGCCAGGGTCAGGCCGGCGCCGATGTAGAAGATGGCGACCAGGGCCTTGGGGATGTTGCCGAAGATCACCCGCCCGATCTCGGGATGGGGTTCGTCGGGCAATGAGCCCAGGAACCACAACAGCATGACGAAGAGGAACATGAGGGCCACCGCGACCAGCAGCAGGTGCGAGATCTTCACGCGCGGGAGCTTCATTCTGCCTTTCCCTCGAGACTGGCCCCGAGTCTAGAGAGCGGTCCGTGAGGCTCGACCGGGCCGGGCTCCCTCCCCGCGCCAGCGGGAGAGGGCGGGGGGTGAGGGCTTCCACAAGGTCCGCGCCAGCGGGAGAGGGCGGGCCCCGCAGGCCAGAGGGGAGCACACGTTCCCCCGCCACAGCGGACGCCGAGGACCTTCCTCCCCGCCCGCGCGGGAGAGCAAGGAAGCCCCTCACCGCGCCCTCCGGGCGCGCCTCCCCCGGCCCGAGGAGACCTGCGGGCCCGGCCTCGCGGCCGGGCCCGCAACGACCAGGACGAAGCCCCCACCGCGCCCTCCGGGCGCGCCTCCCCCGGCCCGAGGGGGCCGGGGGAGGCACTTCAGAGGAAGAGAACGTCAGCCGGTGATGCCCAGTTCCTTCTTCAGCTCGTCCAACTTGGCATCGGCCTGGGCCACGGAGATGGTCTCCCGCAGCTCCATCTCGGCGCCCTCCGGGGTGGCCTCGCGCAACTCGGCGTGGGCCATGGCCTCCGCCCGCCGGGACTCGATCTTGTCCTCCACCTTGTCGAGGCTGACCGCCTCGTCGTCGAAGGTGGCCGACAGCGACTCCATGGCCTGGTTGACCGACTCCTGCATCTTGGCCTGCTGCAGCGAGCCGAGCAGCTCCATGCGCTTGGCGGCCAGCTCCTGCAGCCGCATGGCGTTCTGCTGAACCGCCCGCTTGGCGTTCTCCGCCTGAGTGGCGGCAGTCTCGAACTGGCCCTTGAGCGAGTTGAGGTTGTTCTCGGCCGCCTGCAGCCGCATCGCGATGCCCTGGGCGGAGCGATTCCACTTGTCGGTGCCGGCCGCGTCCCCGGCGGTGGTGGCCGCTTGCGCCTTGAGAAGGGCCTGCTTGGCCAGCTCCCGCGCCTCACCGGCGTCTCCGGCGGCCCGCTCGATCTGGCTCTCCAGCTGCGTACGGTGGGCAACCACCTTGGCCGCCTGGTTGCGCAGTGCCTGGTCGCGCTGGCGCGCCTCCGTGATGGCCTGCTCTATCTCGATCTCGGGATCCATCATGGCCTCTGTCTTGCTGCGGAACAGGGCCTTGATGTATCCCCAGAGGCGCTTGAGAAACCCCATAGGTGTCCTTCTCTCTCGGGTTCACTCAGTGTAGGGAGGCGCCGTCACCCGGGCCACAGGCCTTCCGGCCCGCCGCGGTGCTCAGCGGCGCCGCATGCGGATGTGACCCACCCGGGCCCGCATCCGCGGAGCCGAGCCGCCGCCCGAGGGGATCCGCCGCGACGACCCCGAGCCCCAGCCGCCGGAGCCGCTGCCCCGCCCCCAGGTCCCCGAGCCCGAGGTCCCCCGGCTGCCCCAGTCGAAGGAGCGCCCGGCCCCCATGCCGCCGACGATCACCGCGAACAGGTCGAGCCAGTCCAGGCCTCCGCCGCCGTAGGACTTGGGGGCCTGGGCGGCCGGGACGTCCCGTCCCCCCACCTCGATCATGCGGGTGTCGGGCTGCTCTCCCCGGCGCAGCTTCGCGGCGTCGGCCGTGCACACCCGCACCGTCTTGTTGCCGGCCGCGGTGCGCACCTCGGCGTCCTCGAATGGCCCGGCGTGCGTGGGGTCGAAGAAGCAGGCGGCACGCTCCTCGGCCGTCGGCTTGGCCGGCACCGGCTTGCCCTCGGCCAGGGCCGCCGCCGCATCGAGCTGCCAGCGCGCCTCGTCGAGCCGGTCGGAGATCTCCTCGAGCCGGGCCAGGTCGGTCGCGCTCTCGTAGGCCTCGGAGGCTTCGGTGTAGGTCGTTCCCGCCTGCTCCAGGTAGGTGTTGTCCTCGCGCGAGTCCGAGAGGGAGACCTTGTCGGTGATCTCGAGGATGGTGTTCGCCATGGCGTCGAGCTGGGACTTGATCTCCCGCCGGGCCTCCTCCAGGGAGCGCTGCCGGCCGGCCGTGGCGGCCTTGCCCTGGCGCCGCACGGCCCAGATCACGAGCAGCACCAGCCCGCCCATCACCACCAGCAGCACGATGAGCCCCGTCTTGCTGCCGCCGCCGGAGGCTTCGCCGCCGGTGCCGTCGCCGTTGCCGGGGTCGACCGGGGTGCCGGTGAGCGAGCCGATCACCGCGTTCACGTAGCCGACGTCCCCTCCCCCGGCGTCGTAGCCGGCGTCGAGCGCCGCCTCGATCTGGTCCCGGTCGAAGTCCAGCGAGACCATGCCCTCCGCGCTGTCCGACAGCACCAACACCGTCCCGTCGCCGATGCGGTCGAGCACCGCGTCGGCGAAGGTGGTGGCCCCGCCCGCCGGGTCTTCGTCGAGCAGCACCACGAACAGGCGGACCCCGGCGTTGCCGGCGGCGGCCACCGCCGCCGAGATGTCGTCTTCGTCGGCCGGAAGGGAAGGATCGATCCAGTAGCCGCGGTCGGCCACCTCGCTCGCCACCTCGTCGGGGGTCTGGGCTGCCGCGGGCAGGGCCACGGCGAGTAGCACGGCGGTCAGGGACAACAGGACGAGCAGACGGCGGGTCATGCCGGTCACTCTAGATTGGGATCCACGGCGAGCGAGCGACGCGGGCGATCGACTCAGTGCCCGAAGAAGGCACGGGCGAAGAACCACACGTTGGACGGCCGCTCGGCCAGCCGCCGGGTCAGGTAGGGGTACCAGGCCACCCCGTAGGGGACGTACACGCGGACCGGGAAGCCCGCCGCCACCAGCTCCGCCTGCAGCGAGAAACGGATGCCGTAGAGCATCTGGAACTCGAACGGCTGCTGCCGGCGCCGGGCCAGCTCCCGGGCCCGGGCCACCAGCCGGCGTCGTGAGTGGCCACCGCCGGGCGCACCCCCTCGCAGGCCATCAACTCGCGCCAGCAGCGACGCGTAGGCGGCGGTCACCTGATCGCGCCGCCGCAGCGCCACCTCGGCCGGCTCGTCGTAGGCCCCCTTGCACAGGCGGATGTGCCCGCCGAGGGGCAGCACCCGCGCCAGGTCGGCCGGGGTGCGGTGCAAGGCGGCCTGCAGGGCCAGCCCCAGGTTCCCGTGCTCCGCCTGGGCCCGGCAGTACAGGTCGAGGGTGACCTCGGTGAGGGCGCTCTCCTCCATGTCCACCGTCACCGTCGTCCCCGCCGCCGCCGCCCGGGTGGCCAGCTCGCCCAGGAAGCGCTCGGCCAGCCCGTCGTCGAGCCCGAGGCCCAGCTGGGTCAGCTTCACGGAGATGTTGGCGTCCAGTCCCTCCGCCTGGATGCGATCGAGGCAGACCCCGTAGTCCGCCGCCGACTGGGACGCCAGGGCGGCGTCGGTGACGTGCTCGCCGAGCAGGTCGAGGGAGACCAGGAATCCTTGGGCGTTGAGGTCCCGCGCCACCGCCACCGCCTCGTCCAGGGTCTCCCCGGCCACGAAGCGCATGGCCACCCGGCGGCCCCAGCGCCCGCTGGTGAACATCCGCCGCACCGGCCCCCAGCCGGTGACCATCAGCACCAGACGGCCCAGCAGGCTCACCGGGCCGGCCTCCCGGCACGGATCACAGGAGCTCCTCGACCCGGCGGCCCAGCTCACGCGAGCGCTCGGCCGCCGCCTGCACCGCGTCCTCCACCAGGGCGCGGAAGCCGCGCTCCTCCAGCACGTGGACCGCGGCGGCGGTGGTGCCGCCGGGCGAGGTGACCTGGGCCCGCAGGTGCTCGGGGCTGGCCGTCCAGGCCGGCGAGCAGCACCCCCGACCCCCGCACGGTCTGCTTCACCAGACGCTCGGCCGCGTGCCGGGGGATGCCCTCGCGGATGGCCGCTTCGATGAGGGCCTCGGCGAGGAGGAACATGTAGGCCGGGCCGGTGCCCGACACCGCCGTCACGGCGTCGAGCAGGTGCTCGTCGAGGGCGATGGTCTGGCCCACCGAGGAGAGCACCTCGACGGCGCTGCGCACCGCCTCCGGGCCGGCGTAGCGGCCGACGCAGTAGGCGGTGATGGCCTCGTTGAACTGCGCCGGGGTGTTGGGCATCGCCCGGACCACCGCCACCTCGCCGAAGGCGCTCTCGTAGGCGCGGGTGGGCACACCGGCCGCCAGGGAGAGGATCACCTGGCCGTTGGCGATGGAGCCCCTGATCTGCGTCATGAGCGCCGGCACGTCGGCCGGCTTGACCGCCACCACCACCACCCGGCGGCCGCGGGCCGCCTCGGCGGCATCGAGCAGGGTGCGCAGGCCGGTGCGCTGCTCCACCTCCTGCTGCCGCTCGGGCCGGCGGGCCGCCAGGATCAGCGTCTCGGGCTCCCAGCCCGCCCGCGCCAGCCCGGCGGCCAGCAGTTCACCGATGGCCCCGACGCCCAGGATGGCCACCGACTCGTGCACCGTGGGCAGTATATGGCCGGGCCTCCGGCGCTCCGCTCGGCGCAGTCGCCGGAATCACCGGCAGGCCGACGGCGGCTAGACCGGGGGCAGCCCCAGCAGCATGCGGGCGTCCAGGGCCACGCATCCCGCACCCGCCCCCATCACTCGAACCGGGTTGAGGTCGATCTCCCGGATCTCGGGGAAGTCGGTCACCAGGCGGGTGACCGCCCCGATCACCTCCACCAGGGCGGGCACGTCGGCCGGGCGCCTGCCCCCGCACTCCCTCGAGCAGCCGATAGGCGCGCAGTTCCCGGAGCATGGCCCCGGCGGTGGCGCTTCCCGAAGGGGGCCACCCGCAGGGCGGCGTCGCCGAGCACCTCCACGAAGATCCCGCCCATGCCGGCCAGCACCACGTGCCCGAAGTCGGGGTCGAAGCGCGCCCCGACGATCAGGTCGCGGCCCTCCTGGGCCATCGGCTGCACGAGCACCCCTCGGATCGACGCCCCGGGAGCGCGTTCGGCCACCGTCGCCAGCATCTCCCGGTATGCCTCCCGCACGGCCGTCTCGCTGCCCAGGCCGAGCCGGACGCCCCCCACGTCGGACTTGTGCGACAGATCCGGGCCCACCACCTTCAGCGCCACCGGGTAGCCGACTCGGCGGCAGCCGCCGCCGCCTCCCCCTCATCCGCCGCCAGCCGCCCGGCGGCCACCGGCACCCCGTAGGCGTCCGCCACGGCCAGGGCCTCGGGGAGCAGCAGGTGACGGCCTTCGCCCGACAGCGAGCCAGGACTTCCTCCACCAGGGCGCGGTCGGCCGGGCCGTCGGGCCGCCCGACGTCGGCGCTCACATCCCGCAGGTGGTCACGGCGCAGGACGAGGGCCTGCACCGCCTCCGCCGGCTCGTCGAACAAGGGAGCCGGGCAGCACCTGCTTGAGCCGGCTCACCTCGGCCGCGGAGGTGTCTGCGTGCATGGCCACCGGCTTCCCCGCCTGCCTGGGAGAGCTCGTGGATCTGGCGGAAGAGCAGCCTCCGCGCCGGACCCTTCCGGGCCGCCGACGTAGGTGTTCATGAAGACCATGCCGTCCACGTGGTCCATGGCCAGAGTGGCCTCGGCCAGGTCGTGGTAGACGTCGAGGTCGAACAGGTCTCCCAGGTCCATGGGGTTGGTCAGCCGAATGACGTTGGCCCGCAGGCGCCCCTGGGCCCGGTCGAGGAAGTCCTGCGGCAACTCGACCAGGTCCAGGCCCAGGCGCTCGCACTCGTCGGCGGCCATCACTGCATCGCCCCCCGACCGGGAGAGCACCGCGACCCCGCTTCCCCGCATGGGAGCAAGGGCCAGGGCCTTCAGGTAGTGCATCATCGCCCGCATGCCGCGGACACGGGCGATCCCCACCTGGCGGAAGGCGGCATCGACCACCTGGTCGTCGGCGGCCAGGGCGGCGGTGTGCGAAGCGGCGATGCGGCGGGCGGCGGCGCCGGTGTTCGACTTGTGGATGACGATCGGCTTGTCGGTCTGCCGGGCGAGTTCCAGGAGACGGCGGCCTCCGCTGATCCCCTCCAGGTACATGCAGATGGCGGTGGTCTCGGGGTCTTCGATGAGGAACTCGAGCAGCTCGTTCTCGTCCACGTCGAGCTTGTTCCCCATCGAGACCATCTTGGCCACGCCCAGGCCCTCACTGGTCAGGGCGTTGAGGATGGTCATCATGACCCCGCCGCTCTGGCTGAGCACCGAGATGCCCCCGGGCTTGATGCGCCGGCTCGAGCGGGCCGAAGGCGGTGGCCAGCGCCGGAGCGGCTGTTGAACACACCCAGGCAGTTGGGGCCGATGAAGCGGATCTGGTGGCGGCCGGCCACCTCCTTCACCCGGGCGGCCAGGCGCAGCCCTTCCTCCCCCAACTCGTCGAACCCGCCGGACTCGATCACCACTCGTCGGATTCCGAGCCGGCCGCACTCCTCGAGGAGGTCGGGCACGACGGCGGCGGGAGTCAGGAAGACCGCCAGGTCCACGGGTCCCGGCACCTCTTCCAGGGACCGGTAGATGGGCCGGCCGAAGACGGACCCGCCCCTGGGGCCCACCTCGTAGACCGCTCCGCCGAAGCCGAAGTTCTGCAGATTGGCCGAGACGATCCAACCCAGGTTGTCGAGGGAGTTGGACACCCCCACCACTGCCACTGCCTTAGGCTCGAAGAAGCCCCGCATCTCCTCTTGCTCTCGCCGTCGGTTGGGAGCCACCCTAGACGGGGCGCAGGCGGCCCGGATCCGCCCGGGCAGGCCTCACCGGGAGTGCCGCGAGCCCGGCCGCGTGCCCGACTTGTAGCCGGTGGCCAGCTTGTTGCGGGCCTCCCGGACGGCGAGGGCGGGAAGGGCGGGGCCGTGCTCGGCCAGGAAGACGGCGACCGCTTCCGGGCAGTGCCGCGTGTGCTCCCGCAAGACCCAGGAGATCGCCTTGGGGACGGCGGCCCGCCGTTCGCCGGCCAGCGTGAGGATCAGCCCGCTCACCCGCGGCCACCAGGCGGCCGCGTCCGCCCGCCGGCCCAGGTAGACGCAGCCCACCAGCCCCAGGCGCCGCAGCCAGGGGTTGCGCCGGCGGGCCAGCCGCTCCAGCGTCCCCAGGCGGACGGACGGGTCGGCCGCCGCCCAGGGGCCGAGCACCCGCCCGGCCAGGTTGTCGGCGGTCTCCCAGTTGTCGATCAGCGCGCCCCACCGGTCGAGGCGCCGCGTCCCGAACGCCTCCCGTACCGCCGGCCGGCGCTCCACGAGCATGGAGGCGAGCACCATCTCCTCGCGTACGGCCCGGGCCCACAACGCGTCCGCCACCGCCAACACCTCTCGCGGCGAGGCGGATGGGTGTTCGCGGTGCCACGTGCGGGCCAGGCTCTCCATGTCGCCAAGGCGCACTCCGTAGAAGGGCAGGGCGGTGCGGATGATCGGTGACGGATCCACGCGCTCGGGCGCCAGGAGGCGCAGGGCGGCGCTGAGGGTGTCGGCCTCAGCGCGAGGGTCGAGGGGCACGGTGTACCTCCCAACGGCCGGCCCGACGGGCGCCGGCCGGCTCGTAGGCGATGAGCCTATTCGGCCGGCCGGCAGAGCGAGTGGTGTGCGGGCGCGTCCGCCACGGCTTTCGGCCGTTGGGTCAAAACCCTCAGGCACGGGCAGGTCGCCGCCGATCCATGACTCGTGCCTCAACTCCTGTGCGTCAACTGCGGGGACGTCGTGGTCTTCGGCCCCGACGGGTGGGACCACCGCGAGCCGGAGCAGCACCACTGCCCCTGCCTGCGGATCGCCTGGCCGCCGCCCCTTTCCGAGGACGCCTAACCCTCCGGCTCGGTGCTCAGGCGCGTGGTCTCGTAAGGGACGAACCCCGCCCACTGGCAGAGCAGCAGGGTGCGCGGGTCGTCCCGGTCCGTGACACTCGTCCACACCCGGTCGGGCTCGTAGTCCCAGGCGGCGTCCACCGCGAAGGCAAGGAGCCACTTCCCCAGGCGCCTCCCGCGGAACTCGGGGAACAGGCCCAGCCGGGTGAGGCCCACCTCGCCCTCCTGCCGCCGATCGAACTCGAAGAACCCGGCCGGGGCGCCTCCCAGGAAGAAGACGAACACGTCCAGGGACGGGTCGGTCAGCCGTTCGCGAAGGTCCGCGTCGGACAGGCCGCGCAGCCGATCGGGCTCCCCGCCCATCCTCTCGTACAGGTACCGGTAGAAGGGGGCCGACGGCTCGTCCAGGCGCAGCAGCATCCCCCCGCGGTGCGGCCATCGGACCTGCAGCCGGGGGTGCTCCCGCATCTCCAAGTAGGTCGTGATCATCTCCACGACCTCCACTCCCGCCGTCGTCGTTCCCCATAATGGCCGAATCACAACGGCGAGGCGGCCCTTGGGCCCCTCCGCGCCCGCTACCGGCCCCGGGGGGTGGGGGCTTCGTCTTACGGCGGGAGAGGCTATCTCTCCCTAGAACGCCTCGTCGGGCAGAGTCATCAGATCGCCCGTCTCGGCCTCGGCCAGCGCGCGGCGCAGGGCCGCCTTGGGCAGCACGTTGGCGGCGAACCAGCGCGCCGAGGCGATCTTGCCCTGGTAGAAGGGCTTGTCCTTGGCCGACGCCGTGGGCAGGGCCGCATGAGCGATCTCGGCGTGGCGCAGCAGCAACCAGCCCATCACCGCCTCGGCCAGGCCCTCGAGCAGCGAGTTGGTGTGGAACCCGGTCTTGTACACCTGGGGCGGGTCCTGCATGGAGGCCATCGTGTTGCCCACCATGACCATCAACTGGGCCTGCACGTCCTCCATGGCCTTGCCGAGCAACCCCCTCTCCTTGGCAAAGGGATCGCCCTCGCCGCCGCCCTTGACCGTCTCCATGATCTTGCCCGCCAGGCCCATGAGCGTCTGCCCCTGGTCGCGGGCGATCTTGCGGAAGAACAGGTCCAGGGCCTGGATGCCGGTCGTGCCTTCATAGATCGAGTCGATCTTGATGTCCCGGATGTACTGCTCGAAGGGGTAGTCCTTGGTGAAGCCGGAGCCGCCGAGCACCTGCAGGCACTGCCCGAGCAGCACGTAGGCCTTCTCCGAGCAGTAGCCCTTGACCAGCGGGAGCAGCAGGTCGTCGAGTTTGGACCAGCTCTTGTCTTCGGGGTGCAGTATCACCTGGTCGAGCACCCAGGCGCTGAACAAGGTCAGGGCCCGCATCCCCTCGGCGTGGGCCTTCTGCTCCATGAGCATCCGGCGCACGTCCGGATGGCGGATGATGGCCACCCGCGGGGCGGCCGGGTCGCGGGTCTGGGTCATGTCGCTCGACTGGATGCGCTCCTTGGCGTAGGCCAGGGCATTCAGGTAGCCGGTGGACATGGTGGCGGCCGACTTGGCGCCGATCGACATGCGGGCGTCCTCGAGGACGTGGAACATCTGGCGGATCCCCTCGTGCACCCCGCCCAGCAGCCAGCCGACGCACGGCTTGTCGAGGCCGAAGGTGAGCTCGCAGGTCACCGATCCCTTGATGCCCATCTTGTTCTCGATCATGGTGGTGGTGACGCCGTTGAGCTCCTTGGGGCTGCCGTCGGGGTTCACCAGGTACTTGGGGATGATGAAGCAGGAGAGGCCCTTGGTTCCCGGGCCGGCCCCCACCGGGCGGGCCAGCGTCAGGTGAAGGATGTTCTCGAAGTAGTCACCGTCGCCGCTGGTGATGAAGCGCTTCACCCCCTCGATGTGGTACATGTCGCCCTCGACGGGGATGGCCTTGGTCGTGCCGGCCCCCACGTCCGAGCCGGCATCGGCCTCGGTGAGCACCATCGTGGCCCCCCAACGGCGGTCCATGCACCAGCGGGCCCAGGTCTCGCCCTGCTCCTTGGTGCCGCACCTGTAGACCACGTAGGCCATGAGCGGCGCGCCGACGTAGAGGAAGGCCGAGGCGTTGGCGCCGGAGCAGAGCTCCTGCACCGCCCAGCGCAGCGACGGGGGTGCCCCGAAGCCGCCGAGATCCTCGGGCATGGCGATGCGGTCCCAGCCCCCCTCGTAGTACTTGTCGAGGGTCCGGGCGAGGGCGGGGGGCAGCTTCACCTGGCCGTCCTCGAGCTTCGGCCCCTCGTGGTCCAGATCCGCGAAGGTCTCGGCCAAGTCCTCGACGGCGAGGCGGTCCACCTCGCGAAGCACGTCGCCGGCGGTGTCCCGGTCCATCTGGGAGAACGGGCCGGCCCCCAAGTACTCCTGGATCCGGTTCGCCTCGAACAGGTTGAACTCCAGGTCCCGAAGGTTGGAGATGTAGTGAGGCATCGACGTCCCTCCCCGCACTCGAAGGGTGTGTGACTTAATTTGACTATACACTCAATATCTGGACCGGGGCAGGGCCGGAGGCGGAGCAGGAGGAGTGGCATGGCTCGCTATCGGGCAGGGTTGGAGACTCAGGAGAAGATCCTGGATGCCACCAGGTCGCTCCTCGCCGAGACCGGCCTGGAAGGCATCACCCTGAAGGGCATCTGCGAGCGCGCCGGGGTGCTCCCCGGCTCCTTCTACAACCTCTTCGAGACCAAAGAGGAAGCGGTGATCACCGTCGTCCGCCAGGCCCTGGAAGCGGTCGACCCCGACCCCGCCCGCCGGGGCAAGGACACCGTGGAGGACCTGGTCGAGGCCTACATCCGCTTCATCGAGGGCCAGCCGGTGCTGGCCCGCATCTACATCCAACTGGCCGTGGCGGGCAGCGCCGACGACCACCGCCTCCGCGGGCGCATCCTTCGCCACCACGCCAACCGCCTCGACCGCTTCTCCGAGGGCCTGGGCCGGTCGCGGCCCGGACTGGCGAAGGACGAGGCCCGTCGCCGCGCCTCCTTCCTGCTCGCCGCTCTGCAGGGCCTGGCTCTCTGGAACATGCTCGACCCGGGCTTCGACTTCGCCACCCACGCCCGCGACCTGCTGGCCATCTCGGTGGGGAACAACAGCCCGGGCTGAGACTGAGAGGGCGGGGGGTGAGAGACGGAGGACACTGTTCTCCCTCTCCGCCGGTGCCTGCGGGCGCGCCTCCCCCGCCCCCGCGGACGCTGAGGAAGCCCTCACCGCCTCCGCCCTCTCCCGCTGCCGCGGGCGAGGGAGCCCTCACCCCTTCTTCCCCTTGGCTTCACCCCACCCCGCAGGCTCGCATGATGAGTCGCCGGTAGAAGCCCACCGCGCCTTCGGCATCGGCGAGGCGCAGCCTCTCGCCCGTGCCGTGCATCCGGCTCATGTCCTCCGGGGCGAACCGGAAGGGGCTGAACCGATAGACATTCTCGGCGACCGGCTGGTAGTGGCGGGAGTCGGTGGCACCCGTCTCCAACCAGGGAGCCACCACCACCCCGGGGAAGACCTCCTCGATGGTCTCGGTCACCAGCCGGTAGGAGGCCGACCCGGTGTCGGCCATCGGCGAAGGCTCGGCGCTGAAGCCACCTTCCACCTGGCGCACCGTGATCCCCTCCCCGACCACCGCTCGGGCGTGGGCCAGCACCCCGGCCACCGTGTCGCCGGGCAGCACCCGGAAGTTGGCCACCGCTCGGGCCGACTGCGGCAGCTGGTTCGGCTTCACCCCGCCTTCGATCATGGTCACGGCACAGGTGGTGCGGATCAACGCGTTCCCCGCCGGCAGGGCGGACAGGCGCCGCTCCACCAGAGGCTGCAGCCGGTCGAGATTGCGCAGGGCCAGCCCCTGGATGCCACCCACGACCGGAGCAAGAGCCGCGAAGAAGTCCCCCTGCGCCTCGAGCCGCGCCGGCATCGGGGCGGCCTCGAGCCGCTGCACCGCCGCGGCCAGCAAGCCGATGGTGGTGTGCGGCGGGGGCACCGAGGAGTGCCCGCCGCCGCCCTCGGCGACCAGTTCGACGTTCAAGTAGCCCTTCTCCCCGATCGCCAGCAGGGCAACCGGCCTGGTGAGACGGGGGAGGTACCCGCTGACGACCGCGCCCCCCTCGTCGAGCACGAAGTCGAGGCGCACCCCGCGCGACGCGAGCAGAGCGGCCACCGCGGCCGCCCCTTCGATGCCGCCGATCTCCTCGTCGTGGCCGATGGCCAGGTGCAGGGTGACGTCGGGGCGGAACCCGTCGGCGAGCAGGCCCTCCACCGACTCGAAGAGCGCGATCACCGACCCCTTGTCGTCGGTGGTGCCTCGCCCCCACAGGTACTCGCCGTCGCGCTCGCCGGCGAACGGCGGATGCTCCCAATCGCTCTCGGTGCCCGGCTCGATCCCCACCACGTCCATGTGGCCCATGAGCAGCACCGGCGGGGCGGCCGGGTCGGCGCCCTCCCACGTGTAGAGGAGCGAATACCCGGCCACCACTTCGCGCCGCAGTTGCTGGTGCACCAGCGGGTAGGTGCGCTCCAGGAAGGCACGGAACTCGTCGAAGGGAGCCCGGTCGATGAGGGAGCGGTCCTCCTGGCTGACGGTGGGGATCCGCACCGCCTCGGCCAGGTGGTCGAGCAGGGCCTGGCCCGACGCTCGTCAGGGCCGGCGGCTCCGCCGCGGTCGGGGCTCGCCGCAGCGCCCAGCGCCGCCGCAGCGCCGCCGCAGCAGCCGCGCCCACCCCGGCGCCCGCAATCAGCTTCATCCCCTTCTTCCCGGTCGTCATGCCTGAACCTCCTGCCCCGATAGTACGCACCGCCCCTGCACCGAACCCACGAGATAGCTCCAGCGCGCCACTTCCCGAAACCCCAGCCGCAAGAGCACAGCCCGGACAACGCTACCGGAGGCCGCTCCGCGGGGTCTAAGGTTTCGCACCCATGCACTGGCTCGACTGGGTCTCCGCCCGGGCGCTGGCCCGCACCCCTCCCCACAAGAGGGTCTTCCGCCGCGGGTGGGGGGACCCCGACGCCCTGGCCGCCTACCTGGAGGAGTCGGCCTCTGCGACCCCGATCCCCGAGGTCCCCATCGAAGAAGGGCCGGAGGGAGCGTTCGACTCGCTGGCGGCGCGGGATCTCTCCTTCGAGAGCCCGGGGCGCTTTCTCCCTGAGGCGAGCCGGGTCGCCCGCGCCCGCCTGGTCAGGGGCTCCGGCGACCCCGACCGCCTCGTGGTGTTGATGGCCTCCTGGAACGACCACGGCTACCAGGGGCGCCTGCGCCTGGCCCGCGCTCTGGCCGCCCACGGCGTCGCCTCGGTGATGCTGGAGCAGCCCTTCTACGGGGACCGCCGGCCGGTGCCCGCGGAGGAGCAGCCCATCACCACCGTCGCCGACTTCATGTGGATGGGCCGCAGCGCGGTGCTCGAGGGGCGGGTGCTGGCCGACCACTTCCGGCGCCGGGGCTACCGGGTGGGGGTGGCCGGCTACAGCATGGGAGGCAACATGGCCGGGTTCCTGGCCGCCTCCATGCCCTTCCCGGTGGCCCCCGCCCTGCTCGCCGCCCCGTTCTCGCCCGGCCCGCCCTTCCTGCACGGCATCCTGCAGGCCACCGTCGACTGGGAGGCCCTCGGCGGCGACAACCCCGATACCCGGGAGCGCCTCAGCGAGATCCTCCACAGCGCCAGCATCCTGCGCTTTCCCGCCCCCGGCCACACCCGGGCCGCGGTGCTGGTGGCCGCCACCCGCGACGGCTACGTCCCCACCGCCGCCGCCCAGGCCGTCCACCGCCACTGGCCCGGGTCGGTCATGGACTGGGTCAACGCCGGGCACGGCACCCTGCTGTGGTTCAACCGGGAGCGCCTGGTCGACGCGGTCGTGCGCTCGTTCGAGCGCCTCGACGGGGCCAAGTGACTGCCTCCCCCTAAGGGGGAGGTGGACCGGCCCGCAGGGCCGGGACGGAGCGACCCTCATGCCTCCCCCTAAGGGGGAGGTGGCGCCGAGCCTCGAGGCGCCGGAGGGGGTGCGTTTCCCAGCCCGACCGCTCGGCGTGGAAGACGCACCCCCCTCGCCTCGCTCGCTGCGCTCCCTCGGCACTCCCCCCTTAGGGGGGAGCATGGGCCCTCACCCCAACCCTCTCCCGGCGGAGCCGGGAGAGGGTGTAGGAGCCCTTTGCCGCACCGCGAACGCGGGAGCGGCCCAAGTTCAGGGCATCAGCCAGATCGGGTGCTCGCGGATGTTCTCCATCGAGCCGTCCTGGGCGGAGTAGTCGAAGACGATCAGCGAGGCGAACTCCCTCTCGTCGACGCTGCAAGGGATGGTGAACTCGAAGTTGCCCCAGCCCATGCCGTTGTCGGTCATGGCGTTGCCCTCGGCCACCACCCGGCCGTCCCAGTCGGCCAGGGTCCAGTTGAGCACCGCCTCGAACACCGCCGCCACCCCGCTCACCCGCAGCGGGCAGGTGGCCGGGGCGCCGTAGGCGGGGTCGTCCACGAAGACCAGCGGGGTCAGGTCGCGGAAGCCGTCCCGGCCCACCGGGTGGTCCATGACGATCCCCTCGCTGGAGAAGATGGTCACCGGCTCGCCGTCCAGGTGGAACTCCACCTCCTGGACCGTGGGGAACTGGGTCACCGTGAACACCATCTGGGCAAGGCGGGCGGCCATCGAGAACGTGCCGCCCCCGGACTCGAATTCACGCGACAGGTCCACGGTGGCCAGGCCGTCCTCGATGCTGATACCGAGCAGCATGGTGTCGGCGGGAACGGCCGAGTGCAGGGCCGGCACGCTCGCCTGCTCGTCGGCGGTGGGACCCTCGATCAGCAGCCGCACCGCGGCGGTGGCCACCGCTTGGGTCCGGGGGATCTCCCGGTACACCGGCACCAGGAAGGGGCCCGGCCGGTAGTCGGTGCCGCCGCCTTCGAGCATGAAGTAGACCTTCACGCCCATGGTCTCGGGGGGAGGGGTGGTGGCCACCGTGGTCGTGGTGGTGTAGGGGGCCACCGTGGTGGTGGTCACCTCGCCCGTGGTCGTCGTGGTGGAGGCGGGGCTCGTGGTCGTCGTCCCCGCGGTGGTCGTGGTGGTGGCCCCGTCGCCGCCCCCGACGGGCCGGGTGGTGATCGGCTGGCCCTCTCCCACCGGCTCGGCGCACGCCGCCGCGGCCAGACCGAGGATCACCACGAGGATCGCCAGGCGTTTCATGATCGACTCCCTTCACTCATCACGGGGAAGGTCGCCCTTCCCACCCCACCAGTGTCCTAGCGGTCCGTCTCGGGAGCCTCACCAACCGGTAACGGTTCGGTAACAGGTAGCCGGGCCTCGAACTCCAGGCCACCGCCCGGCCGCGGGCGGGCGACCAGGTCCCCGCCCACCGCCCGGGCGTGGCTGCGGGCGATGGCCAGCCCCAGCCCGCTGCCGGTGCCGGCCCGGGAGGGGTCGGCCTTGTAGAAGCGGTCGAAGAGACGATCGAGATCGGCGGCGGGCACCCCCGGCCCCCGGTCGGCCACCATCGCCACCAGGTCACTCCCCTCGCGGCGCAGCAACACCGTCACGCCCGAACCACCGCCGTGGCGGGAGGCGTTGTCGAGCAGGTTGCCCAGAATCCGCTCCAGGCGGCGGCGGTCGCTGCCCACCCGCAGGGGGCTCGGGGCGACGAGCTGCGCCCCCGGGCAGCGGTCGGCGATCACCGCGGCGGCCAGGGCGGTCGCGTCGAATTCGGCCGGGTTGCCGGCGTCGGACCCGGCGTCGAGGCGGCTGATCTCCAGCAGGTCCTCCACCAGGGCACGGAGCCGTTCGGTGTCGGCGGCCAGCAACTCCCCCAGGCGCCCCGGCTCCCCGGGCATGGCGGCCAGGTGCTCCTTGAGCAGCGAGGCCTCGCCGACGAGGGCGGTGAGGGGGGTGCGCAGCTCGTGGGACACGTCGGCCGCGAACCGCCGCTCCCGGTCGCGTCCCTCCTGCAGATCGGCGATGGAGGACTCCAGCGAGGCGGCCATCCGGTTGAACGACTCGGCCCAGGCGCCGAACTCGTCGGCCGATTCCACCGGCAGCCGGGCCGACAGGTCGCCGCCGGCGATGGCCGAGGCCGCCCGGCCCGCCGCCGCCACCGGGCGCAGCACCCCGCGGGCGATGAGCCCCGCGGCCAGTGCCGCCAGCAGGACCAGGGCCCCGCCGCCGATCAGCAGCGCCTGCAACAGGCGGGTGAGGGCCCCGGCCACGTCTCCCGCCGGGAAGTAGATGTAGAAGTCGGGGCCGGCCGCCGGCCGACGCCCCGCCACCACCAGGTAGGGGTCGCCGTCGAGGTCGAGCCACTGCCACCCGAGGCGCCCGCCGTCGACGATCTCCAACAGCGCCGGGTCTGCCCGGGTGAGGGTGTTCGCCACCGCAAACCCGGAGGCATAGGGGGCGGACCCGGTTCCGAAGTCCACGAACAGCTGCGTGCCGCCCCGGCGCTCGATAGCCCCGGCCAGGCCGGAAGCCTCGAAGGTGGCCAGGTCGGCACCGGCGGGGAGGCGCTCCTCGGTGGCCAGTTCGGCGATGTCGAACTCGGCCTGGGCGAGCGCGTCGTTGATGAACTGGCTGCGCAGCGACCGGGAGACGAACAGGTACGAGCCGGCGCCGAGGAGCAGGGCGGTGAGGACCACCAGGCCCACGACGGTGGCCGCCAGACGGGCCCGGAAGCCGCGCATCAGCCGGCGCCCGCCCGGTAGCCGACCCCGCGCACGGTGCGGATCAGGGTGGGGTTGGCCGGGTCGGGCTCCGCCTTGGCCCGCAGGCGCTGCACCGCCACGTCCACCAGCCGGGAGTCGCCCAGGTACCCGTATCCCCAGACCCGCTCCAGCAGCATCTCCCGGGTGAAGACCTGGCCGGGCCGCCGGGCCAGTTCCACCAGCAGGCGGAACTCGGTGGGCGTCAGGGAGATCTCGCCGGCGGGACTGCGCACCGTGTGCGCCTGGAGGTCGATCTGCAGGGGCCCCAGGTTCACAACCTCGGAGGGCGCCATCTGGGTGGCGCGCCGCAGCGCCGCTCGCACCCGGGCCACCAGCTCCGGCATCTTGAAGGGCTTGGTGACGTAGTCGTCGGCCCCCGCCTCCAGGCCCACCACCACATCGATTGTGCCCGAGAGGGCGGTGAGCATCACCACCGGCACCGCCGACTCGGCCCGGATGGCCTTGCAGACCTCGAGGCCGTCGAGGCCGGGGAGCATGATGTCGAGCACCACCGCGTCGGGGCGGCGGGAGCGGAACAGGGCCAGGCCCTCACGACCGTCCCGGGCGGTGATCACCTGGAACCCGGCCCGCTGCAGCCCGAGTTGGGTGACCTCGCGCACCGAGAGGTCGTCCTCGACCAGGAGCAGCAGGGCGTCCACGGCGACATTCTCCCGCAGAACCGCCGGCGGGGACGGCGTTGTGGGCCGCCGCAGCCGTATCTCTCCCTCCATGCCTCCCCCTAAGGGGGAGGTGGACCGGGCCGCAGGCCCGGGACGGAGGGGGTGCGTTTCCCAGCCCGACGCGTTCGGCGTGTGAGACGCACCCCCCTCGCCTCGCTCGCTGCGCTCCCTCGGCACTCCCCCCTTAGGGGGGAGCATGTGATTCCCTCGCATGGGACTCCCACGCTCCCTCCATGCCTCCCCCTAAGGGGGAGGTGGACCGGGCCGCAGGCCCGGGACGGAGGGGGTGCGTTTCCCAGACCTGACGGGTTCGGCGTGGTTGTCGCACCCCCCTCCCCTCACTCGCTGCGCTCGGTCGGGACTCCCCCCTTAGGGGGACCATGGGCCCTCACCCCAAGGAGCGCGCTTGTGGTCGGCTACCCGCCGGGGTATCATTTGCACGATGACGCAAACGAGCAAGGAAACCGAGGCCCGCGTCTCCTGCTGCCCCGACCTGGAGGCGCTCATCGACCCGGGGCTGTTCAAGGCCCTCGGCGACCCCAACCGGGTGGCGCTCCTCGCCGGCATCGGCCGCATGCGCCGGCCCACCACGGTGAGCGAGGCGGCGGCCTGCTGCCCGGTGGACCTCTCGGTGGTCTCCCGCCACCTGGCGGTCCTCCGCCGGGCGGGCGTAGTGGAATCGGCCAAGAGCGGCCGCGAGGTCAGATACACGCTGTCGCCCGCCACCCTGGCCGCCTCCCTGCGCTCCCTGGCGGATGCGCTCGAGGCCTGCTGTCCCCCGGAGCAACCGACCGACGCCGGCTCGGGGGCCGCCGGGACAAAGGACGAAGGCGTTTCCCCTACCCCACCCACGGAGGTGTGACGTGACCTGGACCCCGGAGCAGATCAAGCAGGCGGTCAAGGAGCGGTACCGGGCCGCCGCCCGGCGTGCCACCGCGTCCGCGGGCTGCTGTTCGAGCACGGCTGCCCCCGCGGCCTCCGCGTGCTGCGAGCCTGCCGGCTTCGGGGCCTCGGCCTACGCCGATCTCGGGTCCGATGAGGTGCCCGATGCCGCCCGGCTCGCCTCGCTCGGCTGCGGCAACCCGACCGCCATCGCCGGCCTCCAGCCGGGGCAACGGGTCCTCGACCTGGGCTCCGGCGGCGGGCTCGACGTGCTCCTCGCCGCCCGGCAGGTCGGGCCCGGCGGCTACGTCTACGGGCTCGACATGACCGACGAGATGCTCGAGTTGGCCCGCGCCAACCAGCAGCAGGCGGGAGTCGCCAACGCCGAGTTCATCAAGGGCGACATCGAGGCCATCCCGCTCCCCGATGCCTCGGTGGACGTCGTCATCTCCAACTGCGTGCTGAACCTCTCGGCCGACAAGCCGGCCGCCTTCCGCGAGGCGCATCGGGTGCTGGCCCCGGGCGGGCGGCTCGCCGTCACCGACATCGTGGCCGTCCGACCCTTCACCGAGCAGGAGCGCGCCGACCTGGCCGCCTGGGCGGGTTGCGTGGCCGGGGCCATCACCGCCCGGGAGTACGTGGAGGGCCTCGAAGCGGCAGGCTTCTCGGGCGTCGAGGTGATCCCCACCCATCCCGCCGGCCCGGCCGCGGTCAGCGCGGTGATCCGGGCCACTGCTTGACGACGGGGCCGGGCCATAATCGGCCCATGGCCACCGAGCAGATCACGGTGGAGGCGGCCGGGCGGGACGTCCGCCTCACCAGCCCCGACAAGGTGCTCTTCCCCACCCAGGGCTGGACCAAGCTCGACGTGGTGAACCACTACCTCATGTGCGCCCCCGGGGCGGTGCGCGGCGTGCACCGGCGGCCGTGCTCGCTGAAGCGCTGGCCGGAAGGGGTGGACCACCCTCCCTTCTTCACCAAACGGGCCCCCACCACCATCCGCGAGGCGGTGGCGGTGCGCTTCCCCTCGGCCCGGCCGGGGAGCATGGCCGTCGTCAACGACGTCTCCGACATCATCGACCAGGTCCAGTTGGGCTGCCTCGACCTCAACCCCTGGACCAGCCGGGCGGAGGACCTCGACCATCCCGACGAGATGCGCCTCGACCTCGACCCCACCGAGGGGTTCGGCTTCGACGACTGCCGCCGGGCGGCCGCGGGCTGTCGCGACCTGCTCACCGAGCAGGGCTTGCTCGGATGGCCGAAGACCTCCGGATCGCGAGGCATCCACATCTACGTGCGCCTGCACCCGCGCTGGACCTTCCACGAGGTGCGGCGGGCCGCCCTGGCCTTCGCCCGGGAGATGGAACGCCGGCTGCCCGGCCTGGCCACCACCGCCTGGTGGAAGGAGGAGCGGAAGCGGGGTGTTCATCGACTTCAACCAGAACGCCCGCGACAAGACCATCGCCAGCGCCTACAGCCTGCGCCACACCGGCCGGGTCTCCACCCCTTTCACCTGGGACGAGTTGGACACCGTCGACCCGATGGCGATGACCCTGGAGGGCTTCCGGGAGCGCTGGGCGGCGGTAGGCGACCTGACCGAGGGCATCGACGACGCTGCCGGCGACCTCTCCGGCCTGCTGGCCATGGCCGCCGCCGACGAGGCCCACGGCATCGGCGACGCCCCCTGGCCGCCCCACTACCCCAAGCAGCCCGGAGAGCCGCCCCGGGTGCAGCCGTCGAAGCGGAAGAAGGCCGCCGCCGGCGAGTGAGGCCGCGGCCCGCTACGCCGCCGGGTCGAGCACCCGGCCCATGAAGAGCACCGACTCCGGTGGCCCGGTCGTAGAGCCAGAAGAGGAAGGGCCGGTCCACGTTGATCTCCACCGGCACCGGCGGGGCACCGCGCCCCATGACGACCGCCGTCGCCGCGGCCGCCTCGGTGCCGGCCTCGTTCACCGACACGAACACCTCGTGGATGACGTCGGAGATGAACAGGGCCCCTTCGGCGGAGATCCCGGTGAAGTCGGCCACGCCGGGGACGAAGGCGTCCACCATGCCCAGTGACCGCAGGGTCTCGGGCAGGCTCGCCTGGGTGCGGAACTCGAAGCGGGGAAGGGTCACCTGCACGTCGGCCGAGGCCAGGGCCGCCCGCGCCTCACCGAAGAGGCCGGCGGCCTCCCCCTCTATCTCCTCGAAGCGCCCCTCGTCGGGCACCACCACCAGCATCGCCACCTCGCCGCCGACGTAGGGGAGGTCCACCGCCTGCCAGCCGTCGCCGGCCGGCGTAGTCGGCAACCAGCAACTGGTGCATGAGGGGCACCGTCACCGTCGAGCCGTCCAGCCGGGTGAACGCGCCGTCGGCGGTGGCCTGGCTGTCGAAGGGCAGGGCCCAGTCGGCCAGCAGGTAGACGGTGTTGGTCAGCACCAGCAGGGTCTGCGCGTCGAGCACCCCCGCCGGGATCAGTTCGGGGATGCGGTCGTTGGTCTCCCCGGCCACCCAGGCGTTGATGGTCTGCCGGGCCGCCTCGGCCGCGGTCGCGAAATCGACCACGCGCAGCCCTGCCCCGTAGTCCAGGGCGAGCGTGTCCAGGAAGTCCTGCCGGATGGGGAACCCGACCTGACCCCAGAGGGCGTTGGAGATGGAGACCTCGATGGAGCGCTCCTCGCCCCCTTCGCCGGGGAAGGTGCCGGTGCGATCCTCGATGGCCAGGTCGAGGGCGTTGAGGGCGGCGTGCAGGCGCCCGGCGGGCAGGCCGTAGCCGAGCACCTCGGCCATCTGCGCGGCCGTCTCGCCCTCGGCGCCGGCGTAGGCCATGGCCAGGGCCAGGCGGATGCTCAGCGGGGAGACGGCCAGGTTGGCGTCGCTCCCCGCCCCCAGGGCGGCCAACAACGCCGCCCCGAAGGCCGGGTCCTCCCCGGCCACTGCCGTCACGTCGCCGGCGGGAGCCTCGGCTTGGCTCCGCTCCACATCGGAGGCGAGGAGCATGGCGGAGTCCGGCGCCGGCGAGATCACATCGCCCACGGTCGTGCCCGCCCCGTCCTCGGGGGCGGCCCCCTCGCCGCACGCCGCGGCCAGCAGGGCGGCCGCCAGGCACACCACCATCACCTTGCGCATCGATTCACCTTCCCGCCTCGGGTGGGCGGCCCGCTCGGGCCGCCCACCACGTTGAGTCTGTCACTTCACTGCGCCGGGTTCAGCACCCGGCCCATGAACAGGATCTCCCCGGTCTCGTGGTCGTACAGCGAGAACAGGAAGGGACGGTCGATCTGCAGGTCCACCATCTCGGACGGAGCGGAGGTCAGGTCCATGATCACCGCGGTGGCCGCGGCAGCCTCGGTCCCCTCCTCGTCCACCTTGATGAAGGCCTCGTGGATGACGTCGGAGATGAACAGCCGGTCCTCGGTGGTCATGCCGGAGAAGTCGGCCGCACCGGGGTCGAAGGCCGCCGGCATGCCCATGGCCTTCAGCAGGTCGGCCACCGAGGCCTTGAAGCGGAACTCGTACTTCGGCAAGCCCAGGTCCACCTGGGTGCTCTCCAGGCCGGCGACCACCTCGTCGAGCAGGCCGGCGCCCACCAGCCCCTCGACCTCGGCGAAGCGCCCGGAGTCGGGGACCAGGAAGAGCATGGCCAACTCCCCGCCCACGTAGGGCAGTTCCACCGCCTGCCAGCCTTCGCCGGCGGCGTAGAGGAAGGAGCGATCCTGGTGCATGGTGTCCACCGAGATCTCGGACCCGTCGAGCAGGAAGAAGGGCGCCTCGAAGGTGTCGTCCTTGTTGAACAGCCACGACCAGGTGGCGTCCAGGTACACGGCGTTGGTCAGCACCAGCCGGGTCATCTCGCTGAGGACGCCCTCGGGGATGAGGTCGGTGATGCGGTCGTTGGTCTCCCCGGCCACCCAGTCGTTGATGGCCTGCCGGGCCGCCTCGGTGGCTTCGACGAAGTCCACCACCCGCATCCCCGCCCCGTAGTTCTCGGCCAGAGTGTCGAGGAACTCAGGGACGAAGGCGAAGCCGTCCTGGCCCCACAGCGAGTTGGCGATGGACAGCTGCACCTTCCGCTCCACCCCGTCCCCGGTGGCCGGGAACTCCTGGTTGCGGGAGGCCAGTTCCTGGTCGAGGGCGTTGAAGGCGGCGTGCAGGGCCTGGTCGGCCAGGTCGAAGCGGAGCACGTCGGCCATCTGGGCAGCGGTCTCGCCCCTGGCCCCGGCGTAGGTCATGGCCAGGGCGAGGCGGATGCTGGCCGGCGAGTAGACCAGGTTGCCGTCCTCCGCCGCCAGCAGGGCGTAGGCGGCTGCGGCGAACGCGTTGTTCCCGGCGGCCACCGCCGCCACGTCGCCGGCGGGCGCTTCGGGGGCGCGCCGCTGCAGGTCGGAGGCGATGAGGGCCCCGGAGTCCGATGCTCCGCCGTCCCCGCAGGCGGCGGCGACGAGGCCCAGGACGACTACCAGTGCGGCGACGGTTCGGACGCGCAAGGTGACACCTCCACTAGATCTGCTCTTTGGACGGCCCGCCCGCGCCTCCGGGTTCCCCCGGGTCCCCGACCATCGCCGTGAACCCCGGGCCGGCCGGCCGGTCCAACTGGTCCAGGGTGCAGGCCGCGGCGTCCTTGTCGGGCCGCCACCGCTCGAAACGGGTGGCGTGGCGGAACCGATCCCCCGTCAACTGGTCGTAGGACACCTCCACCACCACCCCCGGCTGCACCGGCACCCAGGAGAGGTCCTTCCCCGCCGACCACCGGCTCTCCGCCCCCGGGCGTCGCACCTCGCCTTCCTCGCCGAACGAATCGGCCGATCGGATGCGGGCGAACTGGGCCAGCAGGGCCGCCCGGTCGCGGTCGGGGAAGCCGGAGCAGTGGCCGATGAAATGCAGCTTCCCCCGCCGGTCGTACAGGCCGAGCAGGATCGACCCGACGCCGTTGCCGTCCTCCGACACCCGGTAGCCGCCCACCACGCAGTCCACCGTGCGGCGGTGCTTGACCTTCACCATGTCCCGCTTGCCCTCGACGTAAGGGCCGCGGAGCCGCTTGGCCACTATCCCGTCACAGCCGGCCGCCTCGAACTCGTCGAACCAGCGCAGGGCGGTGGCTCGATCGGTGGTGGACGGGGTCAGGGTCCAGGGCGGGGGCAGCCCGGCGACCAGCCTCACCAGCCGCTCCCGCCGCTCCTGGAAGGGGGCGGGCCGCAGGTCCTCGCCGTCGGCGGCGAGCAGGTCGAAGGCCACCAGGGTGGCCGGGGTCTCCCGGGCGAGGCGGGCCGCCCGGCTCGCCGCCGGGTGGAGCCGGTTCTGCAGGGCGTCGAAGTCGAGGCGGTCGCCGCGCACCACCACGACCTCGCCGTCCACCACCGTCCCCGCCGGGAGGGCCTGCAGCGGGCCCGGCAACTCGGGGAAGTAGCGGAGGAGCGGCCGCTGGTTGCGGCTGTCGAGCCGCACCTCGCCGCTCCAGGCGATGGCCCGGAAGCCGTCCCACTTGGGCTCGAAGGCCCAGTCGCCCTGCTCGGGGAGCACGTCGGCCACCTTCGCTTCCATAGGGGTGATCGGCGGAGCGAAGGGCCAGGAGGTCATCACCGCAGGTTAGGAAGCCGCCCGGCCAAGGTGAGAGGCCCGTTCAGCAGGCGGAGGGGGCTTCGCCGCCCAGGCTGCAGAGGTCTTCCCCGTCGCCGCCGGCCACGCTGCGGTCGGCGGCGTCGCCGTAGAGGGTGTCGTTCCCGGGGCCGCCGCGCAGGAGGTCGGCGCCGGCATCGCCGTACACCCGGTCGGACTGCGCCTGCCCGTACGCCTCGTCGGCCCCCGGGCCCCCCCGGAGCAGGTCGTCGCCGCCCCCTCCCCGGAGAAGGTCGTCGCCCGGGCCGCCCAGCAGCCGATCGGCGCCGGCCCCGCCGGTGAGGATGTCGCCGCCCCCTCCTCCCCATAGGGCGTTGCGCCGGCCGTCACCCGTGATGTCGTCGCCGAGCGGGGAGCCGATCACGTTCTCCACACGCCAGACGGTGCAGGCGCCGGTCCCGGCGGTGAACTGCCCGGAGGCCAGGTTGCCGACCACCGGTGCGCCGGCCACCGCGGAGAAGTCGATGACGTCGCGGCCCAAGCCCCCGTCCAGGGTTCCGCTCACCCCGGCCCCGGCCTCGAAATGGTCGTTGCCGCCTCCCCCGTACACCTCGTCGGTGCCGGCGCCGGGGATGATCGTGTCGTTGCCGCCGCCGCCGCAGATGACGTCGTCGCCTCGCCAACCCGGTCACCACGTCGTCGCCCCCGAGCGCGTGGATGACGTCGGCGCCGCCGGTCCCCCGGAGGTCGTCGGCGCCTTCGGTCCCGACGATGGTCGCCGTCCTCCCGGCACAGAGGGGTGCCGCGCTGCGGAAGAGGGCCACCGTGGGGGCGGTCCGGTTCAGCGTCCGGGCGTTGTCGTGGAGGTCGTCTCCGGCCGGGAAGCCCTGGTACAGGTGATCCCGGCTGGAGAACTGGGCAACCCGCTGCGGCCTCACCGCGCACTCGTCGCCGTAGGCCATGACGGTGCGGAAGCCGTTCACGCAGTCCACCCAGGCGTAGGCAAAGGGGAAGATGGCTTGGCCCGCCTGCGACGGCTCGTGATCGGCGCCGAACAGGTGCCCGGTCTCGTGGGCGAAGGAGAGGTTGTCCCGGACGCAGTCCCAGGACGCCACGGCGAAGGCTTGGCTGGCGAACGCGGGGTCGGCCTCGAACATGATCCAGGCACTCCCGCAGTAGTCGCTCATCGGCTCGACGATGAGCACCACGAGGTCGGCGGCCGCCTGGTCGCGCCAGCCGTGCACCGCGTCCAGGTAGCCGTCGTCGGTGTTGGTGAGCCGGTCGAGGTTCACCTGGGACTCGGGGGCCTCCTGGTAGTCGACCGCCCGTCGGACACCCGCCAGTTCCAGGCGGTGGACGACCCCGCTGTCCTGGTAGGCCAGGTTGGTCTCCGCCACCGCGTTGGCCGCCAGCGCCTCGACACCGGCGGCCCCTCCCAGGTCGGCCGCCGCGTTCGCTGTGTACACGACCAGCACGGTGACGACGGGGGCCCCGGGGACGGCGTCGGCGGCAGGCTCGACGGCCCGACCGGCCGTCGCGGGCGCGGCCGCTACGTCGTCCTCCCGAGGTAGGAAGCCGGGTCCACCTCGGCGATGACGTGCACTCCCCCCGGTGCCGGGCCGATGCTGAAGGTGCCGCGATCCAGGTCGGCGATGAGGCCCACCACGGCGCCGTCTCGCACGGTCACCACCGCCGTGCCGCCGGCCCCTACCCGCCCCACCCAGGTGAAGTCGCCCGAACCGCGGAATTGGAGGTCGATCCGGGTTGCGGTGAGCACCGTGTCGTCGAACAAGTTGAAGGCCACCGAGCCGCCGCCCTCCCGGGCCGAGAGCAGGACGCCTGAGTTCACCGTGACGAACCGCTCGCGGATCGCATGCGGGTCGGCCGCCCGCCCGGCGGGCGCCGGGGCCGCGGTGAACAGCGACCCGGGGCCGGCCGCGGCCGTCGGGGCGGCCGGGGCCACCCCGGCCAGCAGGGCGAGAAGCACCGCCACACAGGTCCTGCGCACCAGCGCACCCTAGCCCGGGCGCTCTTTTCCCCCGCCGAATCCGGGCGGCCGGGTCCGCCGGCCTAGCATCGACGGCAGCCACCCAAAGGAGCAGTAATGGCGCTTCGCGACAAGATCGCCACCGCCGCCCGGCCGTTCTTGGACCAGGGAGAGCAGGTGCAGGCCGCCTTCCCCGCCCAGACCGCCAGCCAGTGGCTCGCCATGGCGGGGTACCTCCCCTTCATACTGAGCAACGAGTACCGCTGCGTGGTGGCCACCGACCGCCGCATCGTCATCCTCGATGCCGGCAAGATGAACTGGGCCAAGCCCAAGTCGGTGCTCCGCACCCTGCCGCGGGCCACCCGGATCGGGCCCGCCTCCGGCCTCTGGTACCGCACCGCCAACCTGGGAGAGGACCTGCGGATCTCCAAGCGCTTCTTCGGGGAGATCGAAGCCGCCGACGCCCAAGCCCGGTAGGCCCGGGCCCCGCCCAGCCGGCGGCCCGGATGCGGCCGTTCTGCGGCGACACCGGTAGCCTCTTCCCCCGTGCCGCATCAGCCGCCGACGCCCATCGCCGGCCCGTCCGGGAGCGCCCCGTGATCGGCATCTTCGACTCCGGGGTGGGCGGCCTCTCGGTGCTGCGGGAGGCCCGCCGCCTGCTGCCGGCGGCCGACCTGGTCTACCTGGCCGACCAGGCCCGTGCCCCCTACGGCGAGCGTTCCCTGGCCCAGGTCCGCTCCTTCGCCGAGGAGATCACCGACTACCTGATCTCCCGGGGGGCGCTGCCGGTGGTCGATCGCCTGCAACACCGCCTCGGCCGCCGCCCTGCGCCACCTGCGGGCCCGCCGGCCCGAGTCGGCCTTCGTGGGCATGGAGCCGGCCGTGAAGCCCGCCACCACCATCACCTCCACCGGGAGGATCGGGGTCCTGGCCACCCAGGCGACCTTCCAGGGGGAGTTGTTCGCCGACCTGGTGGCCCGCTACGGCGAGGGCGTCGAGGTGCTCACCCGTGCCTGCCCCGGCGTCGCCGCCCGGGTGGAGGAGGCGCTCGACGACCCGGCCACCGCCGACCTGCTCGCCTCCTTCGCCCTCCCCCTGGTCGAGCAGGGCGCCGACGTCCTGGTGCTCGGCTGCACCCACTACTCGTTCCTGCAGGCCGACCTGGCCGCCCGGGTGGGGCCGGGAGTCGTCATCGTGGACCCGGCTACGGCGGTGGCCCGCCAGGTGGCCCGGGTGGCCACCGACGCCGGCACGCAGATCGGGGCGGGGGCCACCACCTATCTCACCACCGGCGATCCGCAGCGCCTGGCCGAGCAGGTCCGACTGCTGCTCGGGGAGCAGGCCGAGGTGAGGCGAGTGGACCTGTAGGCCGGGACCTCCTCAGCAACCCTCACCCGCGGGGGAGAAGACGAACCCTCCGCTCGGCGGCGGGGTTCACTCGATTCTGGTCACCTCCCAGCTCCCCGACCACGTGCCCACCACTTCGAGCGGAAGGTCCGAGGCGGCCTGATCAACAGGTGTCGGCGACCGTCACGGAGTCGTGTAGGAGTAAGAGACTCTCACCCCGCCGAGGAACACCTCAGAACCACTGAAGTCCACCTCCAGATAGGAGCCCTGCTGAGCCGTGTTCACCCGGCGGGGCGCGATGGCCGTTAGGTACCTGACCTGGGGAAGGGCGGTGCTGTCTCCCGTGCAGACCTGACCCGCGTTGTCCAGGAAGTTCGGCCCCGCCGGTCTGGTCCGCCACAAGGTAACGCAGACCTGAGCCGCGGCCTGGTTGTCGTACGCGTAGATGGTGACCTTCTTGATGTCGACGACCGGAGCGGGGAACCAGAGCGGCGCGTAGAACTCCCCGGCGCCGTGAACGTGCAGATCGCTGCCGAGGTTGTAGTAGTCCAACCCGCCCGTGGCGGGAATGAAGGCCGATGCCGGGATCATGATGCTCCCGGCCGTCACCCGCGGCTCCACGGCCGCGGCCCCGCTGCCACCGATGCCCAGCGCCCCGGCTACCAGAAGGCCCACCACCAACGGAGCCCATAGTCTCGTCGAAGCAACCATGATCGCCCCTCTCTCACACGACTCAGGCATCGTCGCCATGCTCGTCCCCGCCTTGCCTGCGGACAAGCCTCCAACCCGTTTCCGGCCGGCAGGGGGGAACCGTTGGAGCAGGGGACAAGCCGGCACCGAGCCGAGGCAGCCAGCCGACAGACCCCTTCAGGTAGTGCACCCAAACGGCGAGACTCGGCTGTCTCAGGGCACCCCCCAGGTGCCCACCGATTCGGGAGCCAACGCAATGGCCGAGCATCCCAACGCCAGCCTGGTCAAGAAGGGCTTCGCCGCCTTCGAGGCCGGCGACATGGCGACTCTGAACACCCTGTTCACCGAGGACATCGTCTGGCACGGCGCCGGGCGGAGCTTCCTGGGCGGCGACTTCAAGGGCAAGGGCGACGTCCTCGGCGTCTTCGCCCGCCTCAGCCAGGAGGCCGACTCCTTCCGACAGAAGGTCCACACCATCCTGGCCGACGACGACCACGCCGTCGCCCTCGTCGAAGCCGAGGCCGCCCGGGACGGCAAGAAGGCCACGATGCAGCAGGTCTTCGTCTTCCACATCGCCGACGCCAGGATCAAGGAGGCGTGGGTGTCACTACACGACCAGTACGCCGCCGACGAGTTCTGGGAGTAGCCGGCACCCCGGGCCAATTGATGGCCTCCCCCGTCCCCACGGGGGAGGCCATCAACTACGCGCTCCCCTCCGCCGGAACCAGCCGCCGCTCCAGACCCGCCAGGACACCCACAGGCCACCCACCATCACCAGGAAGGCGAACAGCATCCACGGGCCGAACGCCCAGCTCGGCGGCGACGCCGGATCGCTCTGCGGCCACGCCACCAACCAGCCCCCGATCCCGGTGAACAGAGTCGCCGCCAGGGTGAGCACCAGCATCAGAACCCCGGCCACCGGATGGCCACGCCGCTGATCACCCATCAGGCCCCCTTCCACGGTCCATCCCGGAGCCTACGCGGCGGCACCGGCCGCGCCAGGGGGCTCTCGCCGACTCAACCCACGGGTCTCTTCCCCCTCTGCCCTACGGGCCCCCCTCTCCCGCGCCAGCGGGAGAGGGCGGGGGGTGAGGGCTT
>CAWCKE010000005.1:0-662200 GCA_963796115.1 uncultured Acidimicrobiia bacterium | reverse complement strand
CTGGCAGCCATTCCAGAGGGTTGCCGGTGACTCGTCACACGGCGAGCGTCCGGGCTGGCGGCAACCGTCGGTCTGGTCGCGACACAGGCAGAGCGAGGTGCTGGGGCAGGAGGTGGGCGTACTGACTGGCATCCGCGGGGGGGTCTGGCCGGCCGGTGAACGGGCTCGCATCATGGGGCGACGGGTCCCCTGTCGGTGACGGTGCTGCTGGCCCCTCGTCCTCAACGAATCGTCGTCGATCGCGGACTGCGTGCGAGAGGCGCAGGAGGGCTTGACGCAGGCCGGCCTGTCGGGCGAGGTCCTGGTGGTGGACAACGGGTCCACCGATGGCTCGAAGGAGCTGGCCGTCGCGGGCAGGCGCCGGGTGGTCGCCGAGGAGCAGCGAGGCTACGGGAGTGCGCTCCGCCGGGGTATCGCCGAGGCCAGGGGCAGCATCATCGTGATGGCGGATGCCGACTGCACCTACGACCTCTCCCGTCTCGGCGAGCTGACTGCGCCGATCGCTGACGGCACCGCCGACATGGTGCTGGGCTCCCGGTTCGACCGGCTCAACCGGGGGACCATGCCTCTGCTCCACCGGCTGATCGGGACCCCGGTGATCAGCTTCGCGCCTGCGGCAGAGCCTGCACGGGGCTGCGGGTGCACGACAGCCAGTCCGGCTACCGCGCCTTCCTCGCCGAGAAGGTGAGAGCGCTCGGCCTGCAGGCGTCGGGGATGGAGTTCGCCTCGGAGATGCTGATCCGTGCCTCTCAGGAGGGGCTGCGGATCCGCGAGCGGCCGCTCGGCTATCGGCCCCGGACGGGCCAGTCGAAGCTGAACACGCTGACCGACGGTTGGCGGCACCTGCAGCTGATCCTGCTCCTGGCCCCCCAGCTCCTGCTCTTCTGGCCGGGCCTGTCTCTCCTTGCGTTCGGTGTCCTGCTCAGCGCCCTGTCGCTGCTCAACCCGGTCGGGTTCGAGTTGGGACCGCTGCACTGGCAGCCGATCTTCCTGGCCCCGATCATGATCGTGTTGGGCACGATGGGGGTGTTGTCGGGCGCGGTGGTTGCCTACCACTCGACTCTGACCGGCCCCAGGGTGGCAGCCCGCTTCGCCATGGTGGGCAGAGCCAGGTTCCCGGGCCGGTGTATCAGCCGGGGGCGCCTTCGCCCTGGTGGGAGGCTTGGTGTTGGACGTTGTCCCTATTCACCACCTGGATCACCGACGGCTCTTCTCCTTCCCGAGCACTGGCGCTGGCCGGCATCGCCCAGGCCCTGGTCATCGCGGGGGTGGTGCTGGGCGGTTTCGGTGTGCTGTACCGGATCCTGGTGGGCCAGAGTGCCTATCGGAACCGCCAGACGGGTGGCGAGATCCTGCCCTTCCGATTCGGCATCGAATCCTCCGTCCCCGCCGACACCGGCCTGGTGTCGGCGGCCGGGCGGGATTGACGACCCGAGGACGACCCCATGGGGAGTGGCAGGCCAGCCGGTGGCGGCGAGTTCGCCGGGCTGAGGGTCCTCGGCTTCTGTGACTACTTCACCGAGTCCTCTTCGGGAGGGGCGGAGAAGGTCACCGCCGAGGTCTACTCGCGTCTGCTGGCACACGGAGCGGAGATGACCGTCCTCAGCGCCATCCCCGGCCGAGCCGGCCGGGGTGGCGTCGGTGGAGGGGATACCCACCCAGGTTGTCCCCGCGTTCGATCTGGCCGGGGTCCTCAACGCTCAGGTCACCCTGGCCCCCCGCCTGCTGGGCGCAGCCCGCCGACTTATCGACGAGTTCAGGCCACAGGTGCTGCACGCCACCAGCGTCCACTTCCAGGGCTCGATCGCGGCGGCCCTGGTGGCCCGGTCGCCGGCGGCTTCCGTTGGTCACCACCGGCCACGTCGCCTCCGTGTCCCGGCTTCCCCTGCTGACCCGAGCGGCAGCCACGGCCTACGAGCAGACGGTCGGCCGCTTGATCCTCCGATCATCCACCCGGGTGATCGCCGTCTCCGAGGCCGTCGCCGCCCATCTACGGCACCTGGGCGCCCCGGCCGGCCGAACCGTCGTCGTCGGCAACGGTGTCGACCACGGTCGCTTTCACCCCCGGCGCTCGGGATCCCGAGCGGCCGGCAGGTGGTGTTCGTCGGGCGGCTGATACAGAACAAGGGGCCGGCCGACGCTCTCGCTGCCTTCGCCGCCCTGGGTCGCCCCGGCGCCCAGCTGACCTTCGTCGGCGACGGCCCGATGCGGGCCGAGCTGGAGAGGGCAGTCGCCCGGCTCGGGTTGGGGGGAACGGTCTGCTTCACCGGCCACCTCGACGACGTGTCGCCGATCCTCGGGTCGGCCGACGTGCTCATCCGCCCTTCCCGAACCGAGGGCCAATCGCTGGCCATCCTCGAGGCCATGGCCGCCGGGGTGTGCGTGCTGGCCATCGGACATCCCCGCCAATCGCGAACTGGTCGACGACGGCGAATCGGGCCTGCTGGCACCGGTCGGAGACACCCGGCAGCTCGCCGCCCGGCTGGACTCGTTGCTGACCGACGGCCGACTGAGGGATAGGCTGGCCGCTCAGGGCCGGCAGCGGGCGCTGGCAGCACTCGTGGGAGGTGTGCGCACGCGAGACCGGACAGGTGCTGGCGGAGGCAGCGGGTGGCCGATGAGGACGGGATGACGATACGCATCGGGGTGATCGGAGCGGGCTGGGTGGCCCGATCGCGCGACCTGCCCCGATTCGCCGCCGAGAAGGGCGCCGAGCTGGTGGCGGTGTTCGACCGCAACCCCGAGCGCGCCGCCGAGGCGGCGACCGCCTTCCGGCGTACCGCTCGGCACCGACGACCGGGAGGCCTTCTTCGATCAGCGGCTGGATGCCGTGGCAGTGTGCACCCCCCCGTTCACCCATGCCGAGCTGACCCTCGAAGCCCTGGGGCACGGCTGCCACGTGCTCACCGAGAAGCCCATGGCGATGAGCGCACAGGAGGCCGGCGCCATGCAGGCGGCCGCCCAGCAGGCAGGACGCCTCCTCTGTGTGTCGCACAACTTCCTCTTCTCCCGGGCGGTGCAGCGGGCCGAAGCCGGCGAGGCAGAAGGCCGGGGCCGTCCAGTACGTGATGGGCCTGCAGCTGAGCAGCGACCGGAGGCGCCTGCCCGACTGGTACGAGCAGCTGCCCGGCGGGCTCCTCTTCGACGAGCTGCCCCACCTGCTGTACCTGCTGCAGCACTACCTCGGGCGCCTGCGGCTTGAGGGAGTGCGGGTGTCGCGTCGTTCCCCTGCCGGCCACCCGACCCTCACCGAGATCCAGGTTGTGGGAGAGCAAGGCCCCGGCCAGGCAACCGTGGTCTCGGGGCGCCCGTCTCCGAATGGCACGTCGCCGTGATCATGCAGGACGGAGTGGTGGACCTCGACCTGTTCCGTGATGTCGCCGTCCGGCTCCGCCCCGATGGATCACACCGGGCTGGCAGACGTGCTCAAGACGAGCGCCCGGGCCATCCTCGACCATGGGCGGGGCTTCGCTGCCTCCGGGATCAGGATGACCACCCGACGGCTGTTCTGGGGCCACGATGTGCTGATCCGGCGCTTCCTCGGCGCAGTTGCCGGCACGGAGCCGGTTCCGGTCGACCCGGCCGATTCGCTCGCCATCGTCGCCCTCACCGACGACATCCTCGCCGCCCTGCGGCCGAGCTGAGCGCCGTGAGGTCCGGGTGAGCGAGGAGCAGACCAGAGAGGACAGCCCCGTTCCCGCGGGTGTCGAGGTTGCACGCGGCCGGGCCCTCTGGTGGGACACCGCCTTCGTCCTGTGCGCCCTGGCCGTGGCGTCTCTGCGGTTCGTGATCCTGCGGCGAGGCGGAGCCCCGCCCACCATCGACGCCGGCAACTGGCTGGCCTTCGGAGACCAGATCCTGGGCAACGGGGTGCGGTCGCCCACCATCGTCTACCCCCCGCTCGTCCCGCTGCTCACCAAGGGTTTCGTGTCCCTGTTCGGGCTCACCAACGGCGTGGCCCTCCTGGCGGCCCTTTCGTCGGCTGCCCCCGCCGCCGGTGTCGTTCATCGCTCTCCGCTTGCTGGAGCTTCAGGGGTGCCTCCCTGCTGCCGGCGCTGCTGGTGCTGGGCGCCAGTTCGGTCGGTGAGGCCACCGCCTGGGGGGGATTCCCTCAGCTGATCGGCCTGGGCCTGGCCCCTGTCGCCCTGGTGTTGTTGGACCGGGTGTTGCGGAACTGGCGGTGGGGCGACGCCGTCGCCGGCGGCATCACCTTCATGACGGTGTTCGCCACCTCGCACATGATCGGTCTCATCGTGGCGGCTGCGGCTCTGGCCCTCCAGGGCCCTGCCCTCCTGCAGGAGGGCGGTGTGCCTGCAGGCTGGAGGCGGCGGGTGGCCGCGTTCGCTCTGGTCACCCTGCCCTCGGTGTGGCTGATACCGCTGTACTGGAGCCTGGCGACCTCAAGCACTTTGGGGTCATCGGCCCCGTCTTCTCCCAACAGGCTGACCTGGTCCAACCTGTTGGAGCAGGTCGAGTTCCTCTACCGCGACTCGCCGTGGTTGTGGCGGATCCTGCTGCCGCTGGGCATCCTCGCGCCCCTCATCCTCTGGCGGCGCTGGCGCACACCGCTCTGGCGGGTGACCACGGCACTCCTCCTGGCCACCCTGTCGGTCACCGCGGTCTACCGAGAGGCCCGGTTCCTCTACCTCCTGACCCTCGTGGCGGCTCTCGGCCTGGCCGCCTGGGTGATGAGAGGACTGGAAGTGCTGCGAACGGACGCCGACGCGACCGCCGACTCCGGCAGGCCCCTCCGGGTGGTCGCCGCAGCCGGATTGGTGATCCTGACGGCAGGCGTGGGCTTCCAGTTCCTGCGCAGCACGCAGTTCTTCCAGCAGCAACGGGACCACTACGCCATCCTGACGCCCGGGGCTTGTCAGCGGCATCCAGTACATCGCCGACTCCACAGAGCCCGAGACCCTGGTCGCGGTGACATCGCTGAACAACGCTCCCCTCGGATGGTGGGTCGAGGCAATCGCCCAGCGGCCCACCATCTACGGATCCCCCCTGCGTTGGCTGTCGTTCGATGACGAGATCAGACGGGCGTCCTTCGCCAACGATCTGTTCGTTCCCCCCTTCCCGACGACCGAGAAGCTCGAGTTGGCCAAGAACGCCGGCATCGAGCTCATCCTCATCCCAACGATGTGGACCTTCTACGACGACGCTGCCATCGACAGCCTCGCTGGCGAGGCGCCCGATGCCGTCCTGCGGCTCAACAGCGACGTGGTCGTGATCAGAGCCGGGAGCGCTGCGGCCCGTAGGGAGTCGGGGAGGCGCGATCGGCGGCGAGCAGCGGGGGTCTTCGGTTGGGACGAGTAGGCGGCCACCGACCTCGGAGAGGGTGTGGGCGGCCCCGGCAACCGGGCGTACGCCTTGACAGGGAGGCCGGGCCGCCCAGATCGCCCGGCCTCCCCGTAACCCGCCCATCGACCGTCAGCAGGATGCAGACGAAGTGCCCCAAACGCCGCGCCGGGCTCCCAGGAGGGGGTCCCGACCAACGGACCCGCCGTGAGCCTGCCGCGTAACCCCGGCCCCTCCCGTGCGTTCTTGGTCTTGAGGAAGAGCTACCACGGTCGTGTGCTCTGCCACGTCGGTGGGGCCCAACGATCCACAGGATCAGGAGGAAGATGGTCCAGCTCTGCAGGCTCTGTCGTCGACGAAGCACTCCGCTCGGCGCTGGTCGCTGCGCTGCCACGGAACCACGCTGAAGGGTGCGCCGGACTGGCATCCGGAGGAGCCGCCACTCTCCGTTGACAGCCACCACTGGAAGTGTGTATGGTGGGAGAACGCGGAGGAGGATTGGGCGGTGCGTTCCAGGTGGCCCGTGCGTAACTGAGCGCTCTTCGTCCGCGGCCGGAACCCCGTCTTGACAGCCGGGTTCCGGACACACGAGACCTCGTCAACGGGCCCTCGAGTAGAGGAGGAGTGCCACGAGTCCCGCAACGGCATGGTACAGCCGTGACCGGCTGATCCGCGTCATCTGGGGAGCATGCTCCGGGTCCAGGAGGCTGGGGAAGTGATCCTGCCCGCCGACCCCCGGACGACGGTCGAGCGCGACCGGCCCCGACTGCTGCCCGAACCTGTACGACACGTCGTCCCCGATCGCCGCACGGTGGTTATCGATCTGAGGCAGCCGGAGCAGCTGGTCCTCGACCTCAGGGAAGCTGCGGCCTGAGGCTCCGTTCCTGATGCCGAATGAGGGACTGCTGGGGGCATCGCGTTGGGAACGGGCCGCCAAGAGGCTCCTGGATGTGGTGATCAGTGCGCTGGCGATAGCGGTGCTGTCCCCCGTACTGGTGGGCTGCCGCGTTGATGGTGGCGCTGTCGTCACCGGGGCCCGTCCTCTTCGCACAGGATCGGGTCGGCTGGCGGGGTCGGCGCTTCCGCTTCCTCAAGTTCCGCACGATGGTGCCGTGACGCCGAGGCCAAGAGGCGTGAGCTCGATGAGCAGAACGAGGTCGATGGCCCGGTGTTCAAGATCCGCCGTGATCCGCGGATCACCAGGGTGGGCCGGGTGCTGCGCAAGCTCAGCGTGGATGAGTTGCCCCAGCTGCTCCATGTGCTGTCGGGCAAGATGAGCCTGGTCGGGCCCGCGGCCGCTTGCCGGTGAGGAGGCGGCGGCCTTGGGCGCCTGGGAGGCGCAGCGTCTGCTGGTCAAGCCCGGGCTCACCTGTATCTGGCAGGTGAGCGGCCGATCGGATCTCGACTTCCGCACCTGGGCCCGCATGGACATCGAGTACATCCGCGATTGGAGCCTGTGGCTCGACCTGAAGCTGCTCGTGCGCACGGTGCCGGCTGTACTCTCGGGACGCGGCGCCTACTGATCCCGCCGCCAGGCTGAGCGTCGCCGGGTCCGGGAGAGCCTCCGATGCGGATCCTGCAGATCCACAACCGCTACCGGGAGCCGGGGTGGGGAAGACACGGTGGTGGCCTCCGAGGCCGAGCTGCTGCGCGCCGCGGGTCATGAGGTCGTGCAGTACCAGGTCGAGAACCCCTCCGGCCGGCTCGAGAGCTGCCGGGGGGCTGGCGCTGGCGGCCTGGAACCCGGTGGCCGGCCGCCGGGTCCGGACGCTGGCCGAGAGGTCCCGGCCCGATGTCGCCCACGTCCACAACACCTGGTTCTCGCTGTCGCCGTCGATCCTGAGGGCCCTCCAGCAGGCGGGCATCCCGGTGGTGATGACGCTGCACAACTACCGGCTGCTCTGTGCCAACGCGATCCTGTTCCGGGACGGCGAGCCGTGTGAGCTGTGCGTCGGGTCACCCCCGTGGAACGGGGTGCGCTATCGGTGCTATCGGGGATCGGCGGTGGCGTCGCTGGCGGCGGCGGTCGCCATTGCCGTCAACCGCCCTTCCGGCACCTGGCAGCGGCACGTCGACCTGTTCCTGGGCCTGACCGAGTTCGCCCGGAAGCTCTTCATCCGCGGCGGCCTGCCCGAGGATCGAGTGATGGTGAAGCCGAACTCGGTTGCCGACCCGGGCCCCCGGGCCAACCCGCCCTCAGCCTCCCGATCGGTGCTCTACGTCGGCCGCCTGTCGGAGGACAAGGGCGTCCTTCAATTGCTCGATGCCTGGCAGCGGGCCTCCGTTGAGGGCCTGGAACTGGTCGTGGTCGGCGACGGGCCGCTCCGACAGCAGATCGAAGGGCGGGCCACCGCCGGGGTGCGCGTGGTCGGCAGGCTGGCCTCGCCCCAGGTTGCCGAGCTGATGCTGGCTGCACGAGCTCTGGTCTTCCCGTCGCTGTGGTACGAGGGCCAGCCGATGGTGGTCCTGGAGGCTTTGGCGGCCGGCCTCCCCGTGCTGGCGAGCAATCACGGCGGCACGGAGGCCACGCTGCGGGGAATGGGGCCGGAGTGGTTGGTCGAGGCGGGCGACCGGGCGGCCTGGCAGCTCGGGCTGGCCCGGCTGAGCGACCGGTCTGCCCTCGACGAGGCGAGCCGGCGGGCCCGGACAATGTACGAGGAGGCGTTCACCCCGGAGAGGTCCCTCGCCGGGCTGGAGACCGCCTATCGGCGCGCTGTGGCTCGGCCCGCCGGCCGGTGACACCACCGCCGTGCTTGCCAGTGGAGGGACAACCGGGTGTGCCCCCGCCCACGGCGACTCTGAAGGCCCCGGGTATTCGGGCCGTCAACCGGGCTATGGTGTGGTTGCTCCTCCTACAGCCATGCAATACGTCATCACCGGTGCCGCCGGGTTCCTGGGCTTTCATCTCGCCACCCGGCTCCTGACGGACGGCCACCGGGTCATCGGCCTGGACAACTTCCACTCGGGCTCTGAGGCGAACATCGCCGAGTTGGCGCGACACGAACGATTCTCCTTCCGACAGCACGACGTCGTGGACCGCTACGACATCCCGTGCGATGCGGTCTGCAACCTGGCCTGTCCGGCCTCCCCGCCCCATTACCAGCGTGATCCGGTCTACACGGCCAGGATCGCCTTCCTCGGCACGCTGCACGCCCTGGAGAACGCCGAGCGTCATCACGCCCGCATGCTTCAGGCCTCGACCTCGGAGATCTACGGAGACCCTCTGGTGCATCCGCAGACGGAGGACTACTGCGGCAACGTGAATCCTCTGAGCCCGCGCGCCTGCTACGACGAGGGCAAGCGCCTGGGAGAGACCCTCTGCGCCGACTTCCATCGCACCGGTCGCGCCGATGCTCGCGTGGCCCGCATCTTCAACACCTATGGGCCCAACATGCGCCGCGACGACGGCCGGGTGGTCACGAACTTCATTGATCAAGCCCTCCGCGGCGAGCCGCTCACGGTGTACGGCGACGGTCGCCAGACGCGTTCCTTCTGCTACGTCGACGACCTGGTGGAGGGCCTGGTGCGCCTGCTGGCGGTCGAGCCCAACCCCGGCCCGGTGAATCTCGGCAACCCCGTGGAGGTCAGTGTGCGGGAACTCGCCGAGGAGGTGCGGCTTCAGATCGGCGCCGATCTGCCGATTCTGTTTGAGCCCATGCCGGTCGGCGATCCCCGTCGGCGCCGTCCCGACATCGGCAAGGCCCGCCGAGTGTTGGACAACTGGGAGCCCAAGGTGCCTCTCTCCGAAGGACTTGCCCGCACGATCGCCTACTTCCGCCTGTCGCCGGCCAGGTGAGCCCGATGAGCCCCTCCGCCGCCACCATCCTCTGCATCGGCGCCGGCTATGTCGGTGGCCCCACCATGGCGGTCATGGCCGACCGCTGCCCAGATGTGACCGTCACGGTGCTCGACATGGATGCTGCCCGCATCGCTGCCTGGAACAGCGATCGGCTCCCCGTCTTCGAGCCGGGCCTGGATGCCGTGGTCAGGCGGGCTCGCGGGCGCAACCTGGCCTTTCTCACTCAGGACCAGGGCGCGCCGCTGGTCTGCCGGCGCCGACTTCGTCTTCATCTGCGTCCAGACGCCGACCAGGACCGAAGGGGAGGGGGCCGGCAGGGCTCCCGACCTCCGCTACGTCGAGGCTTGCGCTCGCTTCATCGCCCAGCACGCCACCGGGCACACGATCGTGGTGGAGAAGTCGACGATGCCGGTGCGGGCGGCGGCAACCGTCAAGGCTCTCCTGGCCCGCAACTGCAACCACGCCACCTTCGACGTGCTGTCCAATCCCGAGTTCCTCGCCGAGGGCACTGCAGTGAGCGACCTTGAGGAGCCCGACCGTGTGCTGATCGGCGGCGAGTCAGCCAAGGGGGTCGGTGCCCTCGCGGCGATCTACGCCCGCTGGGTGCCGCCCGAGCGCATCATCACCACCGGTCTCTGGTCGGCCGAGCTCAGCAAGCTGGTGGCCAACGCCTTCCTCGCCCAGCGTGTCTCGTCGATCAACGCGATATCGGCCCTCTGCGAGGCGACGGCGGCGGACGTTGCCGAGGTCGCCCGGGCCGTCGGTACCGACTCCCGCATCGGCCGACAGTTCCTGCAGGCCTCCGTCGGCTTCGGCGGTTCTTGCTTCAGGAAGGACCTTCTCTCACTGGTCTACCTGTGCGAGCACTACGGCTTGCCCGAGGTGGCCGCCTACTGGCAGCAGGTGCTCAATATCAACGAGTGGCAGAAGCGCCGGTTCACGGAGGCAGTCCTCCGGCAGGTGGGCAAGGGCGCGTGTCGCCGTCTTGGGGCTTGCGTTCAAGAAGGACACCAACGACTACCGCGAATCGGCCGCCCTCGACGTCTGCCGGGGTCTCCTGCGGGCCGGACTCGAAGTGGCTGCATACGATCCGCGGGTCGAGTTCGATCGCTTTGCCGGAGAGCTGGGAAGTCCTGTGGGATTGGTGCAGGCGGAATCGCCCCAGGCGGCGATGCGCGGCGCCGCGGCGGTGGCGGTGCTGACCGAGTGGGACCAATTCGCCTCGATCGACTGGTCCACTGCCGCCCGGTCATTCTCTGCCGGGCGCCATCGTCTTCGATGGACGCGACGTTGTCGACCGTGACTCTGTCGGGTCGGCCGGCGTGTCCCTGCGCACCATCGGCCATTGGCCGCCGCTCTGAGGCCGATGTCCTCGCTGGTCATTGGCGCCGCCGCCGACCTGGTTGCCGAACTGGACTCGGGAGAGTCACCCAACCCCCAAGATGGTTTGGCACCACTCGGCGCCCTTCCGTCTGTACAGCCGCCCACGAGCAGGGTGTGTGTGAGGGAGTCAGTCCGAACCACCCAGCGGTGAGCGTTCTGGCGGCATTGCCGAGGCGAAGTCGATATGCCGCGACCTGGTCAGGTGACGGTCGGGTCGCCTAACCCGCTTGGGCCCAACAGGCGGACCGCTCAAGCCCAGCCGACGAAGCGGGGCTCGGCCGGGTCGGGGGTCCGCACGTGGCCGCGCGAGGCGCTGGCGGATTAGCCCTATCACGAAGCGAGGGTTGGTCGTGGCGTAGCGCCTCCATAGCCGCCTAGGATCGCCCAGGAGGCGATGCAACCACTGCAAGCCCCATTTCTGGATCCACATCGGGCGGCTCGTTGCGATGCCCGGCGTGGTACTCAAACGCGGCGCCCACCGCGATCGTGGGCATCGCCAAGCAGCGGTCCCGCCTCGTAGGCGAACACCTCCTGGCGAGGGCAGCCGAGGCCGACGAAGATGATCCTGGCGCCGGACTCCCGGATCTCCGTCGCAGATCTCGGCGAACTCCTCGGAGTCGACCTTGCGAAACGCGGACGGTTTCATGCCGGCGATCTTCAGGCCCGGGAACCGCCGGGTGCAGGCCGACCTGGAGGTCGGCGAGGATCTCATCGGTGGTGCCCAACAGGTAGACGGGCAGCTCCTTCCTCGGCTGCCTCCCGGCACACGTTCAGCATGAGGGTCGGGCCGTACACCCGCTCCTTGAGGTCGCATCGGTACAGCAGGTTGAGAGCCCACCGCACCGGCTGGCCGTCGGGGGTCACCATCTCGAACTCATTCACACGGTGCAGGAGGGCCGGATCGTCGTGGGCCTCCATCACCCCGTGCACGGCGAACGCCGAGACACGATAGGTCCGCCGTCGTTGGCCGCCTCGATCACGCGGCCGACCGCCTCCGAGGGCGTCACCGGCGTCGATCCCGACGCCGAGGACGCTGCGCTTTGTCGAAGCCGTCACGTCCAGCGGTCGAGGTTCGATTCGTAGATCTCCCGGAGAATCGCCGGCACGTCGTACTGCAGCTTCCAGTCGGGGATAGTCGGCCTTGAACCGTCCGTTGTCGCTGATCCACCAGATGTGATCGCCGACGCGGTTCTCCTTGACGTAGACCCAATCGAGCGTCTTGCCGGTGATCTCCTCGCACAGCTCGATGGCCTCGAGCACCGAGCAGTTGGAGAAGCGGCCGCCGCCGATGTTGTAGACCTCGGCCGAGCCGTGGGCTGTCGAAGACGGCATCGAAGGCGGCGACCAGGTCGGCGCAGTGGATGGTGTCGCGGACCTGCTTGCCCTTGTAGCCGAACACCGGTACTGCGTGCCGGTCATCGTGCAGCGCATCAGGTAGGCCAGGAACCCGTGCAGCTCGGCCGCGGCAGTGCGCCGGGCCGGTCAGGCAGCCGCCGCGGAAGCAGGCCGTCTTCATGCCGAAGTAGCGCCCGTACTCCTGCACCATGACGTCGGCGGCCACCTTGGATGCCCCGAACACGCTGTGCAGGCAGTCGTCGATCGACATGTCCTCGCGGATGCCGCCGTCGTAGGTGTGCCCGGGCTCGATCTCCCAGCGCTTCTCCGCTCGACCAGGGGCAACGAGTTGGGCGGGTCGCCGTACACCTTGTTGGTCGAGGTGAAGATCACGGGGCCTCGATGGCGTGCGCGGCGGACCGCCTGGAGCACGTTCAGCGTGCCCCGGGCGTTGACGTCGAAGTCCAGCAGGGGATCTCGGGCCGCCCAATCGTGGGAGGGCTGGGCCGCGCAGTGGACCACGAGTGCCAGGTCGCCGGCGACGTCCCTCACCAGCCTGTCGACACCCTCGGTGTCGCGGACGTCGAGATCGGAGTGGCGGTAGGACGAGCCGAGGTCCCTGATGAGGCGGTCACGGCTCCGTCAGGGTGGAACCGTCCCGCTCCGAAGAAGTGCTCTCGCAGGTTGTTGTCGATGCCGACGACATCCAGCCCACGGGCGGCGAAGTGACGGGCGGTCTCCGAACCGATGAGGCCGGCCGAGCCGGTGACCACGACGACGCTCATGACAACCACTTCCGATTCACGGCGACACAGGCACGCCCGCGGCCCGCCGGGGCGCACCTGCTGGTGGGGGCCCGTGGCGTCCGGGCGAACCGGCCGCAAGCATACCTGGACTCTCCAGACGGAATGGTGGCGGCAAGTGGTCGGAGCGGTCTTGTCCCTCTGGCCCCTCGAAGGTGGCGGCGGGATCTCGGCCGGGCATCACCCGTCTAGGTGCCGTGCCCAGGAAGTCACGACCTGGGCGACTACCATGCCCCGGAGTGGTCGTTCTCGAAGACCCATGGAGCCGGGCTTCCGACATGACTCGAGCACCTTTCGTCACGGTCGTCATCCCCGCCTGCAACGAGGAGGCGATCATCACCGCCACGCTGGAACGCGTGGTCGCCTACTTGGCCACCATCGAAGGGCGCTATCCCTGGGAGATCATCGTCGTCAACGACGGCAGCCGGGACCGCACCGGGGAGTTGATCGACCGCTTCGCCGCTGCCGATCCCAGGGTGCGGGCCTTTCACCACCACCACAACTTCAACCTCGGGCAGGCGCTCCGCTTCGCCTTCAACAACGCCCGGGGCGACTACATCGTCACGCTCGACGCCGACCTCAGCTACGGGCCGGAACACGTCGGCGCTCTCCTCGACGCTGCGGTCGAAACCAGAGCGAAAGTCGTGATCGCCTCGCCCTACGCCAAGGGAGGGCGAACCACCGCGGTTCCGTGGTGGCGGAAGTTCCTCAGCCGGGCATCGAATGCCCTGCTGTCCCTTACCGCCAAGGGGCATCTGTCCACCCTGAGCGGGATGGTTCGCTGCTACGACCGGCCGTTCATCCAGGCGTTGAGCACCAAGGCCTGTGACGCCGAGATCAACCCGGAGATCATCTACAAGGCGCAGATAATGCGGGCGAAGATCGTCGAGGTCCCCGCCCACCTCGACTGGAGCGCGCAGCGGGCGGTGGGGAAGAGGCGGCGCAGCAACCTGCGGCTGATGCGCAGCGTGTCCGGCCAGGCGTTCTCCAGCTTTCTCTTCCGGCCCTTCATGTTCTTCATCCTCCCCGGACTGCTGGTCGGGCTGCTCGCCGCCTACACGCTGGCCTGGGTTGGCTGGAATGTGGCGCAGCGCTACGGAGAGCTTTCCGGTGCTTTCGACCCGCGGTTCTCCCAGGCCATGGGCGACGTGTTCGACCGGAGCCCGCACGCCTTCATAGTCGGCGGGATCGCGCTCCTCGTCGCCATCCAGCTCATCAGCCTCGGCGTGCTTTCGGCCCAGAGCAAGCGCTACTTCGAGGAGCTCTTCTACCTCGGCTCGCTGACGCATCGCCAGCTCAAGGTGCCCGACGTGTGGCCGCCGATAGCGGCTCGTCCCGTCGACGATGCAGCCGGCCGAGCCGGGAGCCCGGATCGGGCGCCGATCCGGCGCCGCCCTCGGGTTAGTCGGCACACGGCCCGGCACCGGCGGTACCACCGCCTGCCGCGGGCCGTCGAGCCGATCCGGCCATCCCCGCCGGGACGTACCGGTTCCCCGGCGCGGAGGCTCTCAGCGACGGAAGCGGGGGGTCCGTCGGCGGAGGTCGTCGGGCAGGCCGGCCACGTACTCGCCCAGGGGGCGCAGCTCGAAGTGCCGGGTGACGGTATCCACGAACCGGCCCAGGCGGCGCAGCTTCACGTCCGCCGGTGTGCCCATGCCGGGGAAGAAGTCGAGGCCGGCCGCCTCGTCGGGACCGAGGAAGTCGAGGGGGTGCAGCAGCAGCGAGGGCTGCACCCGCAGCAGCCGGCACAGGTGCAGGGCGATCCAGAGATAGGCGTCCGCCAGGCGGTCGGATCGCTCGGCGATGTAGAGAAGGTAGGAGAAGTGGAAGGGCAGGCGGAACACCGGCATCGTGGTGACCGGGATCTCCACCAGCGACCGCCCGTCCAGCTGCCATCGATAGGGACGGATCGGCTGGAACCCGTCGCGCCAGTCTCCGAACAGGGCGGCGCGTTGCTCTCGCTCCTCCGCCGAGATGCGGGCACTGCGGAAGTAGAAGGCACGGGCCAGAGGGCCGATGAAGGTCGGCAGGGTGGTGGCGTCGTAGCGGTAGCCGAGGTCGATCAGCGTGGCGAGAGCGTCCTCGGAGAGGCTGAAGCCGGGCCCGCGGAAACCGCGCGGAGTGGACCCGGTGGCAGCCTGGATGGCGGAGTGGGACTGAGCCAATTCGTCGCGGGCTTGCTCGGGAGTCAGGCGGTGGAGCCACGGCTCGTGGTTGTGCGAGTGGTTCCCGATCTCGTGGCCGGCGCCGGCGATGGAGGCGAGGGCGCGTCCGTTCTCCGGGTGGGCGGCGTCCTGCCCGACGACGAAGACGGTGATGCGCAGCGATCGCTCCCTGAGGAAGTCCAGCGCCCGGGGGACGACCGTGTCGAGATAGCTGGGATAGCTCTCCCAGGCGGCATCGCCCCTGGTCTTGAGATAGGACCAGTGGTTGTCGAGGTCGAGTGAGAGGCTCGCCGGTGGTCGGTTCACGAGGGCTTCTCCTGGATCGATGGCGGGGGACCGGCCAGCAATCGGGCGGCAGCGCCCTCCGCGAGCTGGATGGTCTCGTTCACGTTCAGCGTCCCGTTGACGATGTGGGCCGAGTTGATGATGTGCACCCCCGGCAGCCGGCTGTCCTGCGGCGGCAGCCGCCGCGAGTAGCCGACGGTGGGGACGGGCAGCACGTAGCGCTCCCGGGACACCTGGAAGGCGAGCACTTGCTCGTCGGTGAGGTCGGGATGCATGCGCTTCAGCCCGGAGAGGAGGCGCGTCCGCAGCGCATCGTCGGGGGTCTCCAGCAAGGGATCGTCGCTGGGCACGTAGCAGGGCAGGTAGACGAGGTGCCGGCCCCCGAACTCGGCCGGGTCGACCAGGGCGGTCATCTCTATGACGCCGGTGAAAGGGAACCCCTCGTCGGTGATATTGGTGACGTAGAAGGGGCTGAGGGGACGGGTGAGGAGCAATGAGGCGCACACGATGCCCTGGTAGCGGACTCCGGTGAGCGCCTCGAGCTCGTCCGGCGGGAGCCCTTCCACCAGCCGGGCGGCGAGCGGGGCGGCGATGGTGACCACCACCTCGTCGTAGCGCTCGGTGCCTCCGGTGTGGCGCACGTACGGCCCTCCCTCCGAGCCGACTCCTTCCACCGGCACGCCCAGCCGCACCTCGACTCCGGCTTCGCCCAAGCGGGCGGCCAGCCGGGCCAGCACCCGGGCGTAGCCCCCCGGCACGTAGCCGAACATCTCCCTCTTGAGGCCGCTGCGCCGGGCGGCGTACAGGCGCTGGATGACCGCCCAGATGAAGGCGGCCGAGGCCTCCCGGTAGTTGTCGCCCAGCTTGGACCGCAGCAGGGGCCGCCAGAACTTGACGAGCGCCCTCGATCCCGACAAACGGCGGAGCCAGTCCTCGACCCCGATCTCCTCGAGCCGCCTCCAGTCGCGCACTCGCGAGGCGTACAGGACCGTTCCGCCGAGCCGGAACCGATCGACCAGCTTCAAGGGCGGGAACCGCACGAACTCGACGGCGTTGCTCACCGAGTAGAGGCTGCCGCCCGCGTAGCACCCGGTCCGGGTGACCACCCAGCGCACCTCCGATTCCACACCCAACTCGGTCAGCAGGTTGCGGAGGCGGGCGTCGGAGAGCAGGGTGACGTGGTAGTGGCGGTCCCACACCACCTCGCCCAGGCTCCAGGCCGAGGCCAGCCCGCCGAGATGGGGGGCGCGCTCCAGGAGGGTGACCCGCTCCCCGGCTTCGGCGAGGCGCAGGGCGAGGGTGGCTCCCAGAAGGCCCCCGCCGACCACACCCCAGGTTCGCCGGTTCATGTTGCCTCCGTTGCCCATTGGGCGAGAGCACGGGCGATGGCTTCGGCGGCGTGACCCTCCCCGTAGACCGGCGGGGGTGGGCCGTACTGGAGGTGCTCCGCCAGGGTGGCCCGAGCGATGGCGTCGGGATCGGTGCCCGCGAGGACGTTCCGGCCGTCCTCCAGCGTCTCCACCCACTCGGTCTCGTTGCGGAGGGTCACGCACGGGGTGCCCAGCCAGAAGAGCTCCTTCTGCACCCCACCGGAGTCGGTGAGGCCGACCCGGGCATGCCGAGCGAGGCCGAGCAGGTCCCGGAAGCCGACCGGCTTCACCGTCATCACCCCCGGCGGCAGGTCCTGGCCCTTGAGCCGCCCGAGCGTGCGGGGGTGAACGGGGAAGAGGACCGGCAGGCCGGCGGTGACTATGCGGCGGAGCGCCTCGAGGATGCCGTCGAGTCGGGAGGGCACGTCGGTGTTCTCCGCCCGATGGACGGTTGCCAGCGCGTAGCCGCCGGGCCGTACCCCGAACCTGTTCAGGGTCGCCTCCTGTTCGCTCTCGGAGGGGAGGTACAGGAGCAAAGCATCGAGGTTCACGTCACCGGTCACCGTGACTCCCCCCGGATCCCCTCGGCGGCGAGGTTGGCCACCGCCCGGGGGCAGGGGCACAGCAGCAGGGTGGCCAGGTGGTCGGTGAGCCGGCGGTTGATCTCCTCCGGCATCTCCGGGTTCCAGGAGCGCAGGCCGGCCTCGACGTGGGCGACCGGGACTCGGAGCTTGGCCGCGGCCAGCGCCCCGGCCAGCGTGCTGTTGGTGTCGCCGTACACCAGCACCAGGTCCGGCCGCCGGGCGGCGATGAGCCCGTCGAGCAGCTCCAGCGCCCGGCCCGTCTGCTCCCCGTGCGATCCCGAGCCGATGCCGAGGTGGATCGGCTCCGGAAGGTGTAGCTCCTCGAAGAAGCTGCCGGCCATCTCGAGGTCGTAGTGCTGTCCGGTGTGGACGAGGGTCTCTGACAGCCGGGGGGGTCCCGGCCAGGCGGCCAGCGCTCGGCTCAGGGGGGCGGCCTTGATGAACTCGGGACGCGCCCCAAACACCGTCATCACACTGAGCTCGCTCACCCTCCCACCTCGCGAGGGGAGAGGTCGAGGATCCTCTCCGCCGTCTCGACCGCCTGGAGGCCTTCCTCCGGGGTCACGATCTGTGCTTCCTCGTCTCCCCGGACTGCCCGGCAGAAGGATTCCAGCTCAACCGCCAGCGGCTCGCGTTTGCGCAAGGCGTAGCGGATCGAATCCCCTTCCGAGACTCCCCGCAGCCGCTGCATCTGGTCCCACTCCATCGGCACGTCGGCGTTGGTGAAGTGGGTGAGGTCGGAGGAGAGCATGTCGGCGACCATGGCCCCTCGTTCTCCCAGGACCGTAAGGCGGCGCCGTTTGGTAGGGGTCAGCCAGTTGACCGAGATGCGCACGACGGCGCCGCTGTCGAGACGGCCGATCACCTCCACCAGGTCCTCGTGGCGTCCGCCCATCCGGTAGCCGAGGTGAGCGGCCATCGCCCTGATCGGCCCGCCCAGCCAGTGCACGAGGTCGATGTCGTGCGTGGCCAGGTCGCCCACGACTCCCACGTCCTGGATTCGCAACGGGTAGGGCCCCACCCGCTCGGTGGAGATGGCGATCACCGGGCCCAGGGCCCCGCCCTCGAGGCGGCGACGCAACTCCTGGTTGGCGGCGTTGAAGCGCTCGATGTGTCCCACCGCCGCCACCAGCCCGGTGCCGGCGAAGGCGGCGCAGATGGCGCGGGCGGAGGGCACGTCGGCGGCGATCGGCTTCTCGATGAGGACGTGTATCCCGGCCTCGGCCAGCCGCAGGGCCACCCGGGCGTGATCCGCCGAGGGAACCGCGACGACGGCGGCCTCGATGCCCTCGCGCAGGAGGCTCTCCAGGTCCGGGTGAGCGGCTCCCGGGGAGAGGGCTTCCTGCTCGTCGCCTCGAGGGTCGACCGCTCCGACCAGGCGGGCGATGGGGAGTTGGCCGAGGACGCGCACGTGGTTACGACCCATGGAGCCCAGGCCGATGACGCCGACGCGCACCCGGTCGTTCATGTTGTCCCCTTTACCACCGCCTCGGCCACCGCAACGAGATCCTCGCTCGTCAGGTCCGGCCGTACGGGCAGGCTGATCACCTCACCACACGCCCGCTCGGTTTCCGGCAGGTCCGCCTCGGTGGCGAAGGCCGGCTGGCGGTGGCAACCCATCGGGTAGTAGATGCCGAAGCCTACTCCGGCGTCCTGCAGGGCCTTGACCAGGCGAGGCCGATCGGAGCAGCGGACGGTATAGAGGCTGAAGCTGTGGGTGGCCCCGGGCTGAACCCAGGGGGTGGTGACGAGGCCGGCGAGGGACTCACTCAGCCGGGCGGCGTTGGCCTGCCGCTTCTCGACCCAGCCGGGGAGGCGGCCCAACTGCACCCTGCCGATGGCGGCGGCGATGTCGGTCATCCGCCCGTTGGTGCCGAGGAATTGGTGATGGTAGGGACCGTCCTGGCCGTGGTTCCGCAGCGACCTGGCTCGCCCGGCCAGTGCGGGGCTGGCGGTGGTGATCATCCCGCCTTCGCCGGTGGTCATGTTCTTGGTGGGGTAGAAGCTGAACGCGCCGAACTCGCCCACGGCGCCTACGTGGGTTCCGCGCCAGCGGGCCCCGTGCGCCTGGGCGGCATCCTCGATCAGCAACAGGCCGTGCTGTCGGCACAGAGCCGACAGGTCGTCGAGGGGGGCCGGATGCCCGAACAGGTGCACGGCGACGACCGCCGCGGTGCGCGGCCCGATGAGCGCCCGCACGGTGTCCGCACCAGGCAGTAGGTGCGGGCATCGATGTCCGCGAACACCGGGGTAGCACCGACCTGGAGCACGGTGCCGGCGGTGGCGGCGAAGGTAAAGGAAGGGACGATGACTTCGTCGCCCGGCCCGATCCCGGCCGCCCAGAGGCCCAGCCAGAGCGCGACCGTGCCGTTGGCCACCGCGACGGCCTCGGGGACTCCGACGAACTCGGCGAACTCGCGCTCGAACGCGGCCACCTCCGCTCCGGCGGCCAGGTGGCCTGAGCCGAGGACGCGGGCGGCCGCTGCTTGCTCTTCGGCGGCCAGCAGGGGATGGTGCAGTGAGATCACGCGGACTCCTCCCGGATCCCTCGTCCTTCGGCCCCCAAAGGGGGGAGATTGAGCGAGATCAGGTTAGGTTCTCGAGAGTTCCCTCGACCACACGGAACTTCTCGCCGGAAAGCGGGTCGAGCAGGGTGCCGTCGCGGGCCTCGGTGAGGCGTCGCCCGGAGCGGCCCACCCAGCCGATCTGCCGGGCGGGGACTCCGGCCGCCAACGCGTGGGCCGGGACGGGCCGGCTGACCACGGCACCGGCCGCGACCAGCGCCCAGGCTCCGATCTCGACGCCGGCCACCACCACCGCCCCGGCGCCGAGGCTGGCGCCGTAGCGGACCACTACCCCTTTCGGGGTCCAGTCGCCTGCCTCGGACCTGCTCGCCCTGGGGGGTGATGGCCCGCGGGTAGCGGTCGTTGGCCAGGATGACGCCCGGTCCGATGAACACCCCGTCCTCGAGTACCGCCGGGGCGTAGAGGAGGGCTGCAGTTCTGGATCTTGCACCGGCTGCCGATGCGCACCCCGGCGTCGATGAAGGCGCGCTCCCCGACGATGCAGTCGTCGCCCAGCTCGGCGCCTTCGCCGATCGTCGCCTCCGCCCACACCCGGGTGCCCGGTCCTAGCCGCGCCGTCTCTGCCACTCGGGCGCAGTGCGCGGACACGAGTGCATCCTCGCGCACCCGTGCGTCATCCCTGCCCGCCCCTCTTGTGAACGCTGATGGTAGCCACTACAGCACGGCCGGTGGCGCTCAGTGGTACTGTCGATGGCGCCCGGTTGCAGGAGCGCAGGTTGTGCACAAATGCATTGCGGGCTGGGAGTCTGCTGAAGAAGTCGGCGGGTTGGCGGCTGTTGGTGCTCACGATATCTTGGCCGCGATCGTGCAGACTCAGTCTATGACGACTTTCTTGGGTGCCTGTGATGCTTGGAAGGGTTGACCGTCAGGGGAGCTTGTTGGGGGTGGATTCGTTGCTGGCGCCGCTGTTCACTGGCGACGACCACCAGTTCACCCGCGCCTGGCGGCTTGTGAACGCGATCATCTCGGATGAGGATTTCGCCGGGTGTTACCGGCCGGCCGGGGCCGGTTTTCTATCCCGTCGTCTGTGTCGATGAGGGCGGTGCTGTGTCAGATCCACGACGACATGTTTGACCGAGAGGCGGCCCGGGGGGGCGGCCGAGGGAGGGCGTTCTGGAACTGGAAGCGGGCCCTGGCCTGCGCAACGCGAGCGTCCCCTTCGTCGCGCCGCCCTCTCGGTGTTCCGTTCCCGCCTGCTGGTGTGTGACGCCGACGGGATGGTGCTGCAGAGGACCGTCGAGCGGGCGGTGGGCGCGCCTATTCAGCGCACACGGGTGCTGGCGATTGCCGATTCGACCGGGGTGATGGGGGCGGCGGCGGTGGCTGGCACCTACGACCTGATCCGCCAGGGGATCTGCCGCCTGGTGGCGGCTGCCGGGGGCCCTGGCGTACTTCCTTCCCGTCTCGGCAAGCGGGCCCGGGCTTGTGTGGCGGGTAAGGCCCAGATCGACTGGTCCGACGCCATCGCCCGCCGCCAGGGAGCTGGGCAGCCTGGTCCGAACGGTCAGGGCCCTGTCGGCCGTCACCGAGGGGCGGGAGGGGGCTGCCGAGGCATGGGAGCTGCTGGGGCGCGTGACGACCAGGACACAGAGGAGGACCCCGGAGACGGTGGAGGGCCGGCTTCCGCCAGGAGGTGGCCCCCGAACAGGTGATCTCGGAGGTCAACCCCGACATGCGGCATGGTCGCAAGAGCGCCTAGCGGCGCATCGACGGCTACAAGACGCACCTGTTCACCGACGATGACACCGAGCTGGTGTTGGGCGTCTCGGTCACCGGGGCACGCTGTCCCGACGGACAAGCAGGCGGCACCCCTGGTGCAGGCGGCCCGTCACGTCGGGATCCCGGTCCGACAGATGCTTGGGGACACCACCTACGGCAACGGGGACACCCGGGTGGCCGTCGAAGCTGCTCAGCGCCAGGGTGACGGCCAAGACCCAGCCACCCGCCGCCACCGGCAAGTTCACCAAGACCGTCTTCGTTGTCCACCCCCAGGCCCTCTCGGCCACCTGCCCCGCCGGAGAAACCGCCACCCATACCACCGCAAGTCACGACCACAAGAGCCGCCGGATCACCGTGCTGCACTTGGAGGCCGAAGCCTGCGCCGCATGTCCCCAGCGGGAACGCTGCACCATCAACCCCGACGGCCGTTCCCTAACCCTCATATTCCACGAGGCCCACCTCCAAGCCGCCCGAACCGACCAGGCCCGACCATTCACCCGCCGCACGCTCCGACGACGAGCCGTCATTGAACGCAAGATCGCCGAAGCCAAACGCCACGGGATGGGCAAGGCCCGCTACCGAGGCGCCCGCAAGGTCCTGCTCCAGGAGCGCCTCACCGCCGGACTCCTCAACCTCAAACGCCTCTTCACCCTCCTCGACACTCCGGGAGGTCCACAGTTTGCCTGAGCGCCCCGACGCGCCCCCGGCCAGTCAGCCTCTTGACGCACGATCCACGCAGATCTACCCACCTGCCCAAGGCCACTTCTTCGACAGCCACCTAGGAGAGTGATTGCTTCTTTGACAGCCGCTGTTGCGCTGAGGACGAGGAGTTCGGTGTGACAGACGCTTCTGGAGCCCTTGCCGAGACACGAATGGCAGCCATCTGCGTCGAAGATCCGCCCGCCATTGCGGCCTCGGTGCTTACCTGCTCCTTGCCCTTATCCTGGTCATGGCCGCGACCGTTCGGCTTGTCGGTATCGGGCAGCAGTCCTTCAGCTTCGACGAGATCCACGAGTTGAGGATCGCCCACGCCGGCGTCGCCGACATCCTGACCTTCGGTGACGGCTTTCCTCCGCTCTACAACCTGCTCGTCCACTTCCTCCTGCCGATGGGTGACCTCGCCGGGCGAGTGCTCTCGGCGCTCTTGGGTGTGGCGACCGTCGGCGTCACCTGGGTCTGGGCGCGCCGAATCGCAGGCGTCAGGGTGGGCACCTATGCCGCCTCCATCGTGGCCCTTTCCCCCGTGGCCGTTCGCCTCTGAGGAGGGCCGGGCCTATGGGCTGATGGTGCTACTGGCCTCGGCTTGGCTGTGGTCGCTCTGGGTTGCCCTCGACAACCCTTCCACACCCCGCTGGGTGCGGTGGGGCGTGGTCTCGGCTCTCGGTATCTACACGCACTACCTATTTGCAGTCGTGATCACGGGGTGGCTCGTTGTCGCTGTGGTCGAGACACGGGGCCGGCCCCGCCGGGAGATGTGGATCGGAATCGGCACCCTCGGGGTGCTGGCGGCACCGGTTCTCGTCTTCCTCCGCGACGACATGGCGGTGCAGATCACGGGTGGAGCCATAGGGATCAGGCTGGCCGACATGATGTACGCGGGGTATAGGCTGGTTGCCGGCTCCTCTCTCGGCCCCCCTTCACGGGAGCTGCTCACCGCGGGGATCGCCGGTGCCATCAAGGGGGCCTGGGTCTGGATTGCCGTGCTGGCGCCGCCGGTCGGCCTGCTACTGGTGCAGGGATACCGGGCTCTTGACCGGATCGCTCGACGTCGCATTCTCGCACTCTCTGCTTCTGGTCTTCTCGTTGGGGGTCTGGTGATAGTGGTGAGAGGGGAGGGCTTCGGGATTCGCTACTTCTCATGGTTGGTGGTTCCCCTCGCTGTCTGGCTGGCAGCGGGCCTGGCGCATCTCCGCACACGCTGGCGCTGGGCATCAGCAGCGGTGCTGCTGGTGGTGGCCGTCATCTCGATTGTGGCCCGCAACCTTGATCCCCGCCGTCAGGTAGAGGATGCCAGAGGGGTTGCCAGCTACCTTGAGTCGTCTGATGCCCCGGATCACCCGGTGCTGTTGACGCCTCCGGACATGGCTCGTCCGATCGCGTACTACATCGACCGGCCGCTGGCGCTGGCACTGCCTGATCAGTGGGACCCAAGATCGGGCGTCTCGGTTACTACCCCGACGGCGAGCGGGCTCACCAGCATCGCCAACCTCAAGAACGGGGGGTTCGGCCTCACCGACGCGCTGGGCCTGGTCGATGCTCACACTCGGCCGGGTGAGCCCTACTACCTGGTCTATGCCCGACCGTTCTACGGTGATCCGAACGGTGAATTACTGGCAGCCCTCAGCGCAGGGACGGGCTGACCCTCGTACAGAGCTTCAGCGGCATGGACGTGTACCGGGGGATACGTCAGGATGACGACGTCGAGCACGACCTTGTGACGGATCAGGACGGTCAGGGTCCCGCGCTGTCAGGCTGGACGGGCTTCCGGATCGAAGACCGACCCGGCGCTGTGCACGATAGGGACACATGCGACCGATTCCCGGCAGGTGCCCCTTCATGCCCTCTCACGTCTGCGCTATAGGCCCAGGGTCCGCCGCTCACACTCGGTGCCGTAGGGGAGCTTGGCCTCGCGGCCCGGGGGAGCCAGGAGCGAGAGCACCGCAAGCCCTCAGCTTTCCGGGTAGTCATCCGCCGCGTCATCTCGCCCCCCGGATGATCCGACTAGCGCCGCCCTCCAGCCGCGGTTATCGGCGAGCCAGTCGCGGTCGAGGGGGTCAGGACGGAGGTGCACCTCACCGCGGCAAGGCCGTCCGCGCTCAACCAGAAGCGGAGCAGGTGCCGCGGGGCGCGCTTCTTCCAACAGTGGAGCCCGCGGTGACGGTTAACCGACTCTTTGCCTTCTCGCGAGGCACTCCTCTGAATCGGTCCCAGCCGGGGTTGGCAGCGGTGCGACCCAGGCGCTTCTACTACGCAAAGTAGTCAGGCAGCCGCGTAGAGTCGCGATCCTTTCGCGCCAACACCAAGTGACTAGTGCTTGGGGTGTACGGGTTGGGGTGACAGGTCCGTGACTGTTGGGGTCACGGGAGGAGACCCTTGAGTGTCGAATCCAGAACGGATTCCTCCCCGTGCCTATTGACGACGCTATCTATCAGCGGCGGGTTCGGGTTCGACGGCTGAGTGATGGGCAAGGTCCGGTTGCAGCAGATAGTGCGTAGGGGTCACGGCAAGTCAGCGACCCGGTATCGGCGAGCGATGGCGATCTTGGCGTCGGCGTCGGGGAGTACCGTTGAGGTAATCGCCCGGCTGGTACGGACCAGCCCGACCGGATCCGGGGGGGATTCACCAGTTCAACGACATGGGGCTGCGGTGCTTGGACCCTCAGTGGGCGGGTGGCCGTCCCTGCCGGATCACGATTGGCAGCGAGGTGTTCCTCGTGAAGACGGCCACGACGGGTCCTGAGCAGTTCGGGTTGGCGTTCACTCCCTGCAGTGTGCGCCAGCTCACCGGGCATCTCAACGACCACTTGAACCTGGGCAGTACCTGTCCATCCGCTACGGAACGGCTCGGAGAGGCCGGCATCGCACCGCCGGTTGGATCGGTCGACGACTCCTACGACTGTGAGGTGCTGGGGTGCCATCCGGTCGGTGCCTGACCCTTGCTCTATGACTGGCTTGATGCCTTGGCGTTGATCTGTGGGCACCGGCCGGGTGACTGTCCATGAAGGTCGACTGGTTCAACCGCCGTCGCCTCCTCGAACCCATCGGCAACATCCCACCTGCCGAGAAGGAGGACACCTACTACCGCCAGAACACCCCAGCCCACCCGACTGGAGTCACACGACCAAGCCTCCAATGAACCCGTCGCGGTTTAGCAGCACCAAGGCCGAAGCCATCCGCGCCCTCAAGCGCCAACTCGCCAACACCCCCTGTCGGGCCCTCCGAACCGACAGCGCACAGCACAACACCCACCCCCAAAGCCTCGCCGCTTGACATAGGAGCAACCTCCCGCTGCCGCGGGGAGGGGGACTGGTGCTCATGTCTCCCCCGCCACAGCGGCGGAGATGGCGCCGAGTCCTCGAGGCGCCAGAGGGGGAATCACCCCCTGGTCACCGCCCCTTCAGCCGCTCCGTCAGCTTGGGAACGACCTCGTACAGGTCGCCCGACGATGCCGTAGTCGGCCACCTTGAACACCGGGGCGCTGCGGTCCTTGTTGATGGCCACCGTCACCCGGGCCCCCATGATCCCCACGGCGTGCTGGATCTGCCCGGACACGCCCACCCCCACGTACAGGCGGGCGCTGGACGACTTGCCGGAGATGCCGACCATCTGGCTCTCCGACAGCCAATGCCGGTCGTGGGAGATCGGGCGGGTGCAGCCGACCACCCCGCCCAGGGCCTCGGCCAGCGCCTCGACCATGGCCAGGTCCTCCTGGGCGGTCCACGCCGCGGCCGACGCAGACCAGCACCTCGGCCGACTCCACGTCCACGCTGCCCGCCTCCTTGGGCCGGCGCTCCACCATCTTCACCGGCGAGGGCGACAGCGTCAGGGCGACCGGCACCACCTTCCCCGCTGCCGGCCCCGGTGGGCGCCGCCTCGATGGTCTGCGGCATCACCGCGATCACCTGCCGGGCCGAACGGATCACCTGGGTGGCGATGGTGTTGCCGCCCAGGGCATAGCGGCTGGCGACGATCCGCCCGTCCTCGAAGCGCAGCCCGTTGGCGTCGGTGGTGCAGCCGGCGCCCAGCTTCTGCGCCAGCCGCCCGGCCACCTCGCGCCCGCGCAGGGTGGAGCCGATGAGGATGACGTCGGCGCCGGCCTGCTCGACGATCTGCGCCAGCGCCGCCGACACCACGTCGCACGGCAGGCCGGCCAGGGCCGGGTCGTCGCCGGTGTAGGCCCGTCCGGCGCCGTGGGCGAAGCAGTCGCCGGCCCAGGCGGCGGCGTCGGGGCCGAGCAGGGCGACCGCGGTGGGCTGCCCCAGGGTGGCGGCGAAGGTCAGCAGCTCCAGCGCCACCGACTTGCGTTCGGAGTAGACCAGCACGCCGCTCATGCCAGCACCCCCTCCCGCTCCAGCGCCTTGAGCAACTCGTCCACCACCTCGTCGGCGGTGCCCTCCAGCACGACCTCCTTGCGCTGCTGGGCCGGGGCCAGGTTGCTGAGCACGGCAACGGCCGAGGCGGCGGCCCCCACCTCGTCGGGGGCGAGGCCGATGTCGGCCGGCCCCCAGGTGGTGGTCGGCTTGCGGGCGGCCTTGAGGATGGCGGTCAGCGGCGGCAGGCGCGGGGTGTTGATCTCGCCGGTGACGCTGACCACGGCCGGCAGGCCCACCTCGACGATCTCCAGCGCCTCCTCCAGGTCGCGCACCGCCCGGCAGGCGCTCGCCCTCGAGCACCTCCAACTCACGGACGTAGGTGACCTGGGGCAGGCCGAGCAGCTCCGCCAGCCGGGAGGGCACCTGGCCGGTGTGGTCGTCGGTCGAGCCCTCGCCCATCAGGATCAGGTCGAACTCGCCCATCTTGGCCACCACCTTGGCCAGCGTCCGGGCCGTGCCCGCCTCGTCGGAGCCCGGCGAAGGCGGCATCGGTGAGGATGACCGCCTCGTCGGCGCCGATGGCCAGCGCCTCCTTGATGGTGTCCTTCAACTTGGCCGACCCGACGGCCACGGCCGTCACCTTGACGTCGGCCTGCTTCTCCTTGATGCGCACCGCCTCTTCGATCGCGCACTTGTCGAAGTCGCCGAACAGGACCGGCAGCCCTTCCAGCACCGGCTCACGCGTGTCGGCCTTGATGCGGATCTTCTCCAGGTCCGGTATCTGCTTCATGCACACGACGATGTGCATCCGTGCTCCTTCTTCCTACCCAAACCGGTACTGCACGCCGTAGCCCGCCCGGGGGTAATGCCAGGTCAACGCCTCCGGCCAGGCAGGCGATCAAGCAGGTGCCGCATTCCAGGCAGCCCTCGTAGTTCACCAGGACCCGACCGTGCTTCATCCAGCGAGTACAGATTGGCCGGGCAGACGTGCAGGCAATAGCGGACGGTGCAGCGCGTCTGGCAGACCTCATGGTTGACGACGATGTGCGGCTGCTCGCCGTCCACCTGGAAGACATCCAACCCGAGCTTGGCTTCGATATTCAGCAACTCGTCGCTCTCCCGACCGCGCCATTTGAGCGCGGCGGCTATATCTTCCTCATCCTCCACAGGTCGCCGATGTACGCGCGGCCTGATGAACTTGCCGCACCGTCCGCAGGACGGTGCGGGACATCTTCTCCTTGGGCTGCGCGCCGATCCACATGATCTGCTCGAACAGGTCGCAGGCCATTTGCGGGTATTCCTCGAACAGGCGCGGGTTGGAGAGCACCTCCGGCACGTGCTGGAACGTGGCGAAGTCCTTGTAGACCGCGCTGGCCTTGAGCGCCTGCTCGTACGAGGCGAGCGTGGCCGCGCCGTAGTCGCTTCATCTCCCGCGCCCGCAGGATCGCCCGCGCCGGCCAGCGCCCCCGACACCAGGGCCAGGTCCATGCCCCGGACGGTCACCCCCTGGTTCAGCGCCAGGCCGGCGGCGTCGCCGACCACCACCATGCCGTCGGCCACCAGCCGGGACATGGCGCGCAGGCCGCCCTCGGGGATGGTATGGGCCGAGTACTCCACCGGCTGGCCGCCGGCGATGAGGGCCTCGACCTCCGGCCGGGCCTTGAAGGCCTCCATCAGGTCGTGGGGCTGCACCGGCGGCTTCTTCTCCATCAGGGCGTGGGTGCCGAGCACCAGCCCCAGCGAGAGGCTGCTGGCGGTTGGTGTACAGAAAGCCGCCGCCGAACATGCCCGCGGTGATCGAGCCGAAGAAGAGCTGCGCCGCGCCCTCGTCCCGGCCTGCAGGCCGAAGCGATCCTGGATCTTCTCCTCGGGCAGCTCGATGACCTCTTTGACGCCGACCGCCACCTTGCTGCGGGTCGTGCCGCTCGCGCAGCCCGGCCTTTTCGGCGATGAAGGAGAGAACCCCGTCGGCGGCGACGACGACGTCGGCCTGCATCTCGGCGTCGGCTGGAGCGGATGCCGACCACCCGGCCGTCTTCCATCAGCAGGTCGTCCACCTTGTAGCCGGGGATGACGATGGCGCCCTTCTCCCCCGCCTTCTCGGCCAGCCACTGGTCGAAGGTGGCGCGCAGCACGGTCACGCTGTACGGCGGCTCCTGGTGGAAGCGGCGGCTGTTCAGCTCGACGGTGAGCGAAGACTCCGGCGCCATCATCGTCAGGCGCTCCTTGACCACGCGCCGCTCGAACGGGGCGCCGTCCCACAGGTCGGGCAGGATAGGGCCGCACCGGCTCCAGGTAGAGCCGGCCGCCGGTGACGTTCTTGCTGCCCGAGTAGTCGCCCCGCTCGACGACCAGCACCTCGACGCCGGCCTCGGCCAGCACGCAGGCCGTCGCCAGCCCGGCCAGCCCGCCGCCGACTACGACGACCTCAACTTTCTCCATCGTCATCTGTCCTGTCGTGAGGAACCGGTAGAGCAAGGAGACGCACCCGCCCTTGTCCACCCGGTTCCCTGTCTACCGGTGTCGCCGACCTAACGGTAGGGAACCGCCACGTCGCCGATGTACTCGCGGGCGATGATCAGCTTCTGGACGTGATAGCCGCCCTCGGCGCCCACCACGTAGGACATGGCGCCGCGCAGGGCCATCTCCAGCGGGCAGTCCTTGGTGTAGCCGAACGCGCCGTGGTGCATCATCGCCCGGCGGGCGATGTTGGTGGCCAGCATGGGCGCCTCCATCTTGCAGATGGAGATGATGCGGCTCAGCTCGCGCTGGGTGATACAAGCCTGGCTCCTGGTAGTACTGGTCGACCGCCCAGGCGGCGTACTGCAGGTAGAGCTTGAGCTGCTCCAGGCTGGCGTGGTCCTCGGCGATCTCGAACGAGATGCCCTCGAACTTGGCCAGCGGCTGGCCGAACAGCACCCGCTGGCTCACGTAGTCGCGCGAGATCTCGAGCGCCTTCTCGGCCATGCCCACGCAGGCCGCCGACACCAGGACACGGGCGGCGTTGAAGCCTTCCATGTTGATGTAGAAGCCCCGGTTCACCTCACCGAGCACGCAGTACTCGGGCACCTTGACGTCCTTGTAGGTGAAGCCGCCGGTGGAGAGCCCCATGCGGCCCATGTCCTTGTAGATGGTGTAGCTGGTGCCGGGCAGCCGGGCCGGGATGTAGAGGAAGGTGAAGCCCTTGTGGCCGGCCTGCTGGGGTCGGTGCGCACCAGGGTGATGTGGCCGCCGTTGCGCTGCTCGTACGCCTCCCGCACGCCGCTGATGTAGGCCTTCTCGCCGTTGACGATGAAGTTGCCGTCCTTGCAGCACCGCCGAGGTCTTGATGCCGGCGATGTCCGAGCCGCCCTGCGGCTCGGTGGTGTAGATGCCGACGAAGTACTCGCCCGACGCCACCTTGGGCAGCACCTCGTCCTTCAACTGCTTGGTCCCGTAGCGGCCGATAAGGAAGCCCCAGCCCAGGCAGAGCAGCACGTAAACGGGCACCGACATGCTCATCTCGGCCCGGGCGATCTCCTGGATGGCGATGTTGGCGTAGGTCATCTCCTCGCCCGGCACCAGGCCGCCGTACTCCTCGGGAAGGGTCAGCTTGAAGACGTCCATGTCCGCCAGGCCCTTGATGATCTCGTCGGGGATGCCGTCTTCCTTCTCGTCGATCTCCCGCGAGATAGGGCGCAATGTTCTTTTCACAGTGCGCCCGCAAAGCCTTCTTGAATTGCTCCTGCTCAGGGGTGAGTCGGAAGTCCATCGGAGCCTCCAGTTCTTCTCGGTGTTCGATGGATTTGGGCGAACGAATACTCCCCCTGGGGGGAAGAACTCGGCATCCGGGGCGAGCTTACCATGCAGGCTTTGCACGACGACCGGGCGAAACGGCGGCCTGCGGCCCGCGGCGGGCCCTTCGTTGGCCCCCGAGAGCGTGATCTGACCCGGCAGGGATCGGGCAGGGAAACCGGCCGTCCCGGCCTACCCGGTGTCGGCCGGGACACGGCGGGCTACGGGTCAGGCGGTGCGGCGCACCAGGCGGCGTCGCTGCTGCTCGGTGGTGCCTCCCCAGACCCCGTAGGGCATCCCGGCCGTCAGCGCCCAGTCGAGGCAGTCCTCCTTGACCGGGCATCCGGCGCAAATACGCAGGGCAATGTGGGTGTCGCCGCCGTCGGTCGCGGCGAAGAAGAGCGCTGGGTCGGCGCCACGGCACGCGGCGTAGGCTGCCCAGGGTCGCTCGGCGTCGAGCCACTCTCGCAGGGAAACCCCCACACGAACTCCTTCGGTCCCTGGCCAGTTGTACGGGTCTCCCGTTAGGACGATGCGTGGCCCGTGTTCGGTTCCTGTGAAGGCTCGGGCGATTCCGGCCTCCCCCGGCGGCGGTACAATCCCCCGGCACCGTACGAGGAGGAGCGCTGCTCTACTTCGCTTACGACGCGAACATGGAGCCGACCAGGCTTAACTCAAGCGCGCCCGGTGCCGAGTTCCGCTTCATCGCTCACCTCCCCGAGTGGCGCCTCCACTTCCCCATCGCCAACGGCGAGGGCGGCCTGCCCTCCGTGAAGCCCGAGTGCGGCAATTGCGTATGGGGTGCGGTCTTCTCGGTGGACGACCGCACCCTGGCCAAGTTGAACGCCCGGCAGGCCGAGGAGGGGCGCATCGCCCGCACCACCCAGGCTATGGACCGGGAGGGACGGCGCCACCAGGTGGTAGTGCACGTGTGCGAAACCCCCGACGGCGAGCACCGCCCCTCCCGCCCGTACTTGCAGATGATGGTGTCCGGCAGCCGCCACTGGCACCTGCCCGCCGGCTGGGTGGCCGGCCTGCAAGAGCACCTCGACGAGTCCTGAGCCTCCCGGCCCCCATCCCCCCTGGTTTCGTCGCGCTACCGTTGGCTCGGTGAGCCCGCCGGGCGGCTGCGGCGCCTTCGGGCGTCGAGGAAAGTCCGGACTCCACAGGGCACGGTGCTGGGTAACACCCAGGCGGGGCGACCCGACGGAAAGTGGAACAGAGAGCAGACCGCCGATGGCCGCGCAGGCGGCACAGGCAAGGGTGAAACGGTGGTGTAAGAGACCACCAGCGCCGCGGGCGACCGCGGCGGATCGCCAAACCCCACCAGGAGCAAGGCCGAACAGGGACCGGGTGGCCCGCCCAATGGTCCCGGGTAGGCCGCATGAGCCCGACGGCAACGGCGGGCCCAGATAGATGGCCGCCGCCGGTTCATCACCGGCACAGAATCCGGCTTACAGGCGGGCTCACACGGTCTTGTTCGGTCCCCCGCCCGGCGGGAGGGGAGGCGGGGGACACCTGTCTCTCCCCCCACCGCGCCGCGCCTGCGGCGCAAGGCGCGCGCCTCTCCCCGCGGCAGCGGGGAGGGCGGGGGGTGGGGGCTTCCCATCGCCCGCGGGGGAGGCATGGTGGTGGCGTCCCATGCTCCCCCATCTCCCCCTAGGGGGGAGTGCCGAGAGAGCGAAGCGACCGAGGCGAGGGGGGTGCGTCCTCCACGCCGAACCCGTCAGGTCTGAAAGACGCACCCCCTCCGTCGCCCGAGGAGCTGCCGAACACCCTCCCCGCAGCCCCCTCCCCTTAGGGAGGGGGAAGAAGGGCGCCACCTCCCCCTTAGGGGGAGGCATGTGGTTCCCGGGAGGACCACTCCGGTGAGGGCAAAGGTCGACTGAGGCCCGGCCGCGGTCTTGCCCTCACCCCAACCCTCTCCCGGCTCCGCCGGGAGAGGGGGTAGGACGCCTCGGCCTCCCGACACAAACCTCTGCGCCCGGCGGTTGCCGGGCGCAGAGGTCACAAACGAACCGACGGACTGCTCAGTCCCGATCGGACCGGTCGTCGTCCTTGTCGAAGCGCCGCTCGAAGCGGTCCTCGATCTGCTCCGCCGTCTCTTCGACGTCTTCCTTGATGGCGACCATGTCGTCGCCCAGTGTCACGTCCCCCTCGATGATGATCTTGTACAGCGCCCAGGCGACGATGGCCCCCAGGGCCGGGCCGGCGATGAACACCCAGAACCCGCCCCAAACGCCGCCCACCAGGGCGGGAGCCAGGCTGCGGGCGGGGTTCACCGATGCACCCGTCATCACATAGCCGACCAGTTGCACCGCCGCGTAGGCCCCGGCCATGCCGATGTACTTGGTGGACGCCTCGGACTTGCCGAGCGCCAGCACCACGAACACGAACACCAGCGTGAGCACCGCCTCGACGATGAACCCGGCCAGCTCGTTGATGCCCTGATCGCGGCCCAGGTTGGAGTACGTGTAGGAAACGTACAGGCGGCTGTAGACCCAGGCCAGCAGCGCCGACGCCGCCAGGGCCCCGGCCACCTGCATCACCCAGTAGCCGGCCATGTCGAGCAAGCTGATCCGCCGGTCCAGGAAAGCGGCCAGCGACACCGCGGGGTTGAAGTGGCCCCCGGAGACACGGCCTACGGCGTACAGCGCGACCAGCAGGGCCAGGCCGAACCCGAGGCTGATGGCGAGGATGTCGCCGCCGCCCAGCCCCGCCCCGATGATCGCCCCGGTGCCACCGCCAACCAGGATGAAGGTTCCCAAGAACTCGGCGGCGTACTTCTGCCAGATCTTCATGCAGGCTCCCTTTCGCTCGTTCCCCCTGCTGACCTGCCACCCGGCGACGGCCCCGCGGTCGCGCCCGGCTCCCGACAGGCGCACACTAGGCACCCGACCGGGGCGCTGCCGCCGCCCGCCCACCACAACGGGGAGGCGGCCCCGTGGGGCCGCCTCCCCGGCTGTCGAGATGGGAGAGACCTAGGAGGCGCTCTCCTTGATGTCCCCCAGGTCGCCGGTGAACGAGGTGTCGCCCCGCACGACCAGCCGGTACAGGACCCAGCCGGCCACGGCGCCGACGATGGGGCCCACGAAGTACACCCAGATGCCGCTCCACTCCCCGGAGAAGATGGCCGGAGCCAGCGACCGGGCCGGGTTCATCCCAGCCGTAGTCAGCCCGAACCCGAAGAGGGTGAGGGCCAGGAGCGTGAAGCCCATGCCCAGGTACTTGGTAGGAGACTCGCTGCGCAGCAGGGTCAGGAACGCCGCCGTCAGTATCAGGGTGAGGATGGCCTCCACCGAGAATGCCTTGAAGGCGTTCAGCCCGCCGTAGCCGTTGGCGGCTCCGGCGGTGGCGTCGCCCCCCACCAGCCACGCGATGACCCCGAGCGCCCCGATGGCGCCGACGAACTGAGCCACCATGTAGGCGAAGGCGTCCTTCGCCGAGATGGCCCGGTCGAAGAGGGCGGCCAGGGTGAGGGCCGGGTTCAGGTGCCCGCCGGAGACACGGCCGATCGTGTACAGCGCCACCAGCCACGCGAAGCCGAAGGCAACGGCGGCGCTGAGGGCGTCGCCTCCCGAGCCGATCAGCACGCCGCAGCCGATGCCGGCCAGCACAAAGGTGCCGAACGCCTCGGCGAGGTACTTCTGCCAGTTGCTCATGCAGGCTCCTTCCCTCTCGGTTTCCCTGCACCCGGTTCGACCCTTCAGAGGGCCCGCGGGTTTCACCCCGATCCGGATGGGCGCGGGGATACGCGATCATGTGGGCGCCGAGCAACGGCCAGGGGAACGCGGTGACCGCCTTCTACTACTTCTGCGGCCACGAGCAGTGGCAGCCGGAAACGCTGGTCGCCCACGCCGTCGCCGCCGAGGCGGCCGGGTTCGACGGCGTGATGGTGTCCGAGCACTTCCACCCCTGGGTGGACGACGCCGGCGCCGGCGGCTTCGCCCTCGCCACCCTGGGGGCCATCGCCCGCGCCACCGAGCGCCTGCGCCTCGCCACCGGGGTGGTGACCCCCCTGTTCCGCTTCCACCCGGCAGTGGTGGCACAGGCGGCCGCCACCATCGACCGCCTCTCCGGCGGGCGGTTCGAGCTGGGGGTGGGCACCGGGGAGAACCTGAACGAGGGGCCCCTCGGAACTCCCTTCCCCCCCTACCGAGAGCGTGCCGCAGCGCATGCGCGAAGCCCTGGAGATCATGCGCCCCCTCCTCGACGGTGAGAAGCTCAGCTACTCCGGCCGCTACTACCGCACCGACCGGGCCCGCCTCTACAGCCCGCCGCTGGGCAAGGTGCCGATCCGGCTGGCCGCCGCCGGGCCCGCAGTCGGCCACCCTCGCCGGGCAGATGGCCGACGGGCTCATCACCAGCGTCAAGGACCCGGTCCGAGTCGCTGGCCAAGGTGGTCGAGCCGGCCCGAGCGGCGGCGGCCGCCGCCGGGCGGCCTGCCCTGCCGGTCATGGCCACCCGGTGGACGGTGCACGCCGCCGACGAGGAGGAGGCCTGGCAGGCGCTGCTCCCCTGGCGGGGGCTGCGAGCGCCCGGCCGCCTGGAGGCGGTGGACCCGGAGGACCTGCGCCGCCGGGCCGACGCCCTCCCCCGCGCCGAGGTGCTCGGCCGCTACCCCATCGTGGCCGGGCCCGACGAGATGACGGCCGCCTACCGCCCGCTCATCGAGGAGATAGGGGCCGACATCGTCGTCGTGCAGATCACCTCGCTCCACCAGGAGGAGACCATCGCCCTGCTCGGCGAGGCGGTCCTCCCCCGCCTGCGCCGGATCGCCCCGCCCGGGCCGTAGCATTTCGGCTCGTGAAGCGGATCGTCACCGCCTGCCTGCTCGGCGCCGCGGCCGGGACCCTCGGCGGCCTCTTCGGCATCGGCGGCGGCCTGGTGATGGTGCCCGGCATGGTGCTCTTCCTGGCCATCCCCCAGCACCGGGCCCACGCCACCTCGCTGGCGGCGATGATCGCCTCGGCGAGCGCGGCGGTGGTGCCGCTGGCCATCGCCGACCGCATCGACTGGGACACCGGCGGCTTCCTGCTCCTCGGCTCCATCGGCGGCGCCTACCTCGGGGCCCGCATCTTCGCCCGCATCCCGGAGGTCTGGCTGGCCGGCGGCTTCGTGGCCCTGGCCCTGGCCTCGGCGGTGCGCATGTTCCTGGAGGGCGATACGCCCGGGGCGGCGGCCACCGGCACGGCGTCGATCGACGCCTCCTGGGGCGGTGTGATCGGCTTCGTGGTCGTCGGGCTTCGGCGCCGGCGTCCTCGGGGGGGTGCTGGGGGTGGGCGGCGGCATCGTCTTCGTGCCGGCCCTGGTCACCCTCTACGGCTTCGAGCAGCACCTGGCCCAGGGCACCTCGCTGGCGGTGATCGTGCCCACGGCGCTGGTGGCCACCCTCGCCCACAGCCGGCGGGGCCAGGTGGACTGGCGCCTCGCCATGCTCCTCGGGGCCGGGGGCCTGGCCGGCGGCTGGCTGGGCGCCCGCCTCGCCCTGGCCCTCGACGCCCCGCTGCTGCGGATGCTGTTCGCCTCGTTCCTGGTGCTGATGGCGCTGCGCATGCTGTGGCGCACCCGGCGGCACCATCGGGAGCTGCCCGAGGCGGAGGTCCCGTCGCCGCAGACCGGCTGAGCCCGCCCTCTCAGCCGTCGAGCGCGGCGTTGGCCAGTTCGTCGGCGATGGTGTTGCGCTCCCGCGGCACCTGTTCGAACACGACGGAGGCGAAGCGCCTCACCAGCCCGGCCGCCTCCTTGGCCAGCGGCTTGCAGGCCGGGGGCCTTCACCCGGTAGGTGCCGTCCATCTGGTACACCAGCAACTCGCTGTCGAGGCGCACCAGCAGGCGGGTCACCCCCGCCTCCAGCGCCGCCTGCAGGCCGGCGATCAGCGCCCGGTACTCGGCCTCGTTGTTGGTGGCCCGGCCGATGGCCTCCGAGATCGCCACCACCGGCTCCAGCCGGCCCGGGGCGAAGAGCACCGCCCCGATGGCGGCCGGGCCCGGGTTGCCCCGGGCCGCCCCGTCGCAGTGGAGCACGTGGCGCTCGCCGCTCACTGGGGCACCAGGATCCGCCGGCAGTGCATGCAGCGGGGCGGGAACTCCCGGAGCACCTCGACCCGCTCGGCAGCGGAGAGCCGCAGGTGGCACCCGCCGCAGACGCCCTCGGCCAGGCGGCCCACCGCCACCCCCTCCTTGTGCGGACGCAACTCCTCGTACAGGGCCAGCAGATCGGGCGAGATCAGCGGGACGATGTCGCGCTTGCGAGCCTCGGCCCGGGCGATGCCGGCGTCGATGACCTGCCACTCGGCCCGGATGATCGAGTCCAGCCGGTCCTTCTCCGCCTGGGCAGCCGCCCGCTCCTCGCGCAAGCCACCCACCTCGGCTTCCGCCTGCTCCCGGCTCTCGATGAGTTCCAGGATGTGGTCCTCGCGCTCGGAGATGTGCCGCCGCAGCATCTCCACCTCGAGCCGCATGGCCTCGGCCTCGCGGGCGCTCAGCCCCCCGGCATACAGGCGCCGCTCCTCCCGATGCAGCTTCTGCTCGGACAGGTCGAGCTCTCCCTGCGCCTTGTCGCCCGCCAGTTCGAGCCCGCGCAGGCGCCCCTCCGACTCGGCCAGGCTGGCATCCAGCGCGATCACCTGCTCGTGGGCCTGCCGGTACAGGGCCAACTCCTCCATGGACTGGCGGCGATGCAAGAGGCGGTCGATGTCGAGATCGACCACCTGCAGGTCGAGCAGGTCCTCCAGGCTGCGGAACTCCTCCATTGCCGCCTTTCCCGCGGTCGTGCCGGCGGCGGGGCGCCGGTCCCCGGTGCGCCGCCCGACGCAGCCTACCGGGCGCGGATGGGTGCACTCACCGTTGGGGCGGCCGCCGCCACCGTCCCGACGGCCCCGGCCCCGCTCGTCGGGCCGCTACCGTCGCGCTCGTGTGGCTGCCCCTGCGCTTGGTGCTCGAGTTCCTCGGCCGCTCGGCCGCCTGGCTGGCCGTGTTGGCCGCCTTCGGCGTGGTGGCCGCGCTGCTGGTGGCCCTGTTGCTGCGTCGGCCGGTGCGCTCGGCCTGGCCCGGGTTGATCGCCGGCGGCATCATCGGCGGCCTCCTGTGGGCTTCGCTGGCCGACCGCTTCGGCCTGCCCGAGCCGTTCACCTTCGAGGTCTGGCGCCGCGTAGTGCCGCTCGCCTGGTCGGCGGGCGGGGCGCTGCCGGGGCCGCGGCGGCGGCCCTCTGGCAGCGGCTGCGGCGGCCGGCGCAACCCGCAAGCGAGACATCCTGAGGAGCGCCGTGGACGAATTCGACGCACTGCTCGAGGACCCGGCCACCAGCATCGCCGTGGTCGGCGCCGGCGACGATCCCGCCAAGTGGGGCGGGCGCATCTACCGCAACCTCAAGGCCAAGGGCTTCCGGGTGTTGGCCGGTCAACCCCGGGCGCGCGGTGGTGGACGGGGACCCCTGCTACCCGTCGGTCGCGGACCTCCCCGAGGATCCCACCATCGTCAACATCGTGGTGCCGCCCCCCGTCACTCGCCAGGTGCTGCGCCAGTGCCTCGACCGTGGCCTGCGCCGGGTGTGGGTCCAGCCCGGGGCGGAGGACGATGAGGTCCTCGCCTTCCTGGCCGCCCACGGCTTCACCTACCGGGCCGGTCAGGGGGATTGCATCATGGTCGTCGCCCGGCCCCTCACCGGCACCCGCTGACGCCGCCGGCCCCCGACGCGGTGCGGGCCGCCCGCCGGGGCGGCCCGGGACCGCGGGTCGTCTTCCCCTCACCTCTATATGGGCTCGAAGCGCGCCTGGAAGAACCGCAGGTCGGGCGGCTCGTAGACGAAGCGCAGGCCCCGTACCTTCTCCCGCTCGCTCGTAGACCGCCACCACCGACTCGGCCGTCACGTCCATGTGGGACTGGGTGTACACCCGCCGGGGGATGGTCAGGCGGACCAGCTCCAGCCTGGGCCGGTTGTGGTCGCCGGTCTCCTTGTTGCGCCCCGCCGAGACGATGCCCCGCTCCATGGCCCGCACCCCGGAGTCGACGTAGAGGGCGGCCGTCAGCGCCTGGGCGGGCAGCTGGTCCTGGGGCAGGTGCGCCAGGATGGTGCGGGCGTCGAGGAACACCCCGTGCCCCCCGACCGGGACCACGATGGGCACCCCGGCCCCGAGCGAGCAGGTTGCCCAGGTACTCCACCTGGCCGACCCGGGCCCGCACGTGGTCGTCGCCGTCCACCATCTCCCGGATGCCCCGGGCCAGCGCCTCCATGTCCCGCCCCGACATGCCGCCGTAGGTCTGCAGGCCCTCGAAGGCGACCAGCAGGGCCCGCGCCCGCCGGGCCAGCTCCGGGTCGCGCAACGCCAGGAACCCGCCGATGTTGACCAGGTTGTCCTTCTTGGACGAGACGGTGGCCCCGTCGGAGTAGGAGCAGATCTCCCGCAGGATCTCGGCGACGGACTTGTCCTGCGTACCCGGCTCCCGCTGCTTGATGAACCAGGCGTTCTCCAGGGCCCGGGTGGCGTCGAGCATCACCAGGATGCCCCGCTCCCTGCAGAAGTCCCAGACCTGCCGGATGTTCTCCATGGACATCGGCTGGCCGCCGGCCATGTTCACGTTGGTCTCGCTGGAGACGTAGGGGACCTTGTCCGCCCCGTACTGGTCGACCACCGCCGCCAGCTTGGCCAGGTCGAAGTTGCCCTTGAAGGGATGGGTGGAGGCCGGGTCGTGGGCCTCGTCGATGATGGCGTCCACGAACTTGCCCGCCGGCGTACTCCTGGTGGAACCGGGTGGTGGTGAAGTACATGTTCCCGGGGATGACGTCGCCGGGCTCGATGAGGATCTGGCTGAGGATGTGCTCGGCGCCGCGCCCCTGGTGGGTGGGGACGGTCTCCGGGTAGCCGTAGACCTCCTCGATCGCCTCGCAGAGGTGGCGGTAGGAGCGGCTGCCGGCGTAGGCCTCGTCGCCCAGCATCAGGCCCGCCCACTGGTTCTCCGACATCGCCGAGGTGCCCGAGTCGGTGAGCAGGTCGATGTAGACGTCGTCGGACTGGAGCAGGAAGGTGTTGTAGCCCGCCTCCCGGATGGCCGCCTCCCGGTGCTCGCGGGTGGTCATCCGGATCGGCTCCACCATCTTGATCTTCCAAGGCTCCGCCCAACTGCGCCTGGCCACCATGCTCACCTCCAGGGGATCGACACCAGCCTGCCGCCTCCGGCGGGACGGCGACAGGGACGCTAGTCACAACGCCCCGGGCGGGCGGGCGGGACCTCCGCCGTCACGCCCGGCCCCCGGGGGCAATAGAGTGCGCGCCGAGCCGGGAGGGACATGGCCAGCAAGACAGCCTGAGGACTTCGACGTTCTGATCATCGGCAGCGGGTTCGGCGGCAGCGTCACCGCCCTCCGCCTGGCGGAGAAGGGCTACCGGGTCGGGGTCCTCGAGGCGGGGACGACGCTTCGGGCCCGACGACTACGCCCGCCGCAACTGGAACCTGCGACGGTTCCTGTGGATGCCGGCGCTGGGGCTGCGCGGCATCCAGCGCATCGACCCTCTCCGCCAGGCGCTCATCCTCTCCGGCGCCGGGGTGGGGGGCGGCTCCCTGGTGTACGCCGCGGTCCTCCTCGAGCCGCACGACGCCTTCTTCACCGACCCGCAGTGGGGCCACATCACCGACTGGAAGCAGGAGTTGGCGCCCCACTACGACCAGGCGCTTCGCATGCTGGGCAGGGCCGAGGCCCCCGCCGACAGCCCGGCCGACGGCGTGCTCGCCGCCGTCGCCCGCCACTTCGGGGTCGAGCACACCCACGCCCCCACCACCGTCGGCCTGTTCCTGGGCGAGGCGGAGAAGCGGGTGCCCGACCCCTACTTCGGCGGGGCCGGGCCCGAGTGCGTGGGCTGCCGCCAGTGCGGCGGGTGCATGGTGGGCTGCCGCTACGAGGCCAAGAACACCCTCGACCGCAACTACCTGTACCTGGCCGAGTCGCTGGGGGCGCGGGTCTTCCCCGAGCACGAGGCGGTGGACGTCGAGGAGACCGGCGACGGCTACCGGGTGACCACCGAGCGCCCCGGGGCCTGGATCCGCAAGCGGCGGCGCACCTTCACCGCCCGGCAGGTGGTCTTCGCCGCCGGGGCGCTGCGCACCATCCGGCTGCTGCTGCGCCTGCAGGCGGCAGGGCGGCTGCCCCGCCTCTCCCCCCGCCTCGGCTACCTGATGCGCACCAACTCCGAGTCGCTGCTCGGCGCCGTGGCGCAAAGGACCGCGAGGTGGACTACTCGAAGGGGGTGGCGATCTCCTCGATGATCCACCCCCGCCCCGACACCCGCATCGAACCGGTGCCGCTACCCGGCGGGGAGCAACTTCATGGGGCTGATCGCCTCGATCCTGGTGAAGGGCGAAGGGCGCCTCCCCCAGCCGCTGCGCTTCGTGGCGACGGCGCTGCGCCACCCCATCGACTTCTGCCGCTCGCTGTCGGTGCGGCCACTGGTCGGAGCGCTCGGTGATCCTCCTGGTCATGCAGAGCATCGACAACAGCCTGCGCCTGTTCACCAAGAAGGGGCCCTTCGGCACCCGGGTGGCATCGGAGCAGGGCCACGGGCAGCCCAACCCCACCTGGCTGCCGGTCGGCCACGAGGCCGCCCGGGCGGCGGCCGAGGCCATGAGCGGGGTCGCCGCCGCCAGCCTCAACGAGTCGCTTCCTCGGCATCCCGATGACCGCCCACATCCTCGGCGGCGCCGCCATCGGCGCCGGCCCGGAGACCGGGGTGATCGACCCCTACCACCGCGTGTACGGCCACCCCGGCCTCTACGTGACCGACGGGGCGGCGATCAGCGCCAACCTGGGGGCGAACCCCTCACTCTCCATCGCCGCCCTGGCCGAACGGGCGGCCTCGATGTGGCCCAACCTGGGCGACCCCGACCCGCGGCCCGCGCCGGGTGAGCCCTACCGGCCGGTGGCCCCGGTGCCGCCGCGTCGCCCGGCGGTGCCCGACGGCGCCCCGGCGGCGCTGCGCCGATGAGCCGGGAGCCGGAGGTCGTCCTCCGCCGGGCCCGGCCCGAGGAGAGCCGGCAGGCGCTGGCCGCCGCCTCGACGCGTGCCTTCGACAGCGACCTCGCCGACGGCGCGCCCGGTCCGGGCGGGCCCCCGGCTACGAGCTCCCCGGACTGGCAGCGGGAAGCCATGGGCTGGGGCCGAGTACCACGCGGTGGTCGTCGACGCGCCAACTGGCGGGCGGCGCCATCGTCGTGGACAAAGGAACCGGCGACTGCGACCTTGCCCGGACTCTTCCTCGACCCGCCCTGGCACCGCCGGGGCATCGGCCGCCGGGTGGTGGCGCTGCTCGGACGACGCGTACCCGCAGGCCCGCCGCTGGACCCTGGACACCCCGGTCTGGAACCGCCGCACCCGCGCCTTCTACGAGGCCCTGGGCTTCGTCGAGGTCGGCCGCCTCCCCACCTCGGCCGGGTTCGAGTTGGTGCTGTACGAGCGGCGCGTGGAGTCTCCCGGAGGCTGAGGCAGCGAGGCGGGAACACGCGTGCCTCCCCCAGCGCGCCGCGCCTGCGGCGCGAGGCGCGGGCTCCCTCGCCCCCCGCCCCATGCACCGCGCGGGGAGGGCCGAGGGCGCGAGGGGGACACGTGTCCCCTCCCCCGCTGGCCTGCGGAGGCAATGCTCCCTCTCTCCCCCGCCCCAGCGGGGGAGATGGGCGAGGCGCGCAGGAGCCGAGGCCCAGCAGGGGGAAGACACGCGTCTCGCCCCCTCCGCGGCCCGCCACAGCGGGAGGCGCTGCCCCCGACGCGCGCCGGGGGGAGGCAGTCCGCCGTCTCCACTTCCCCCGCCCCAGCGGGGAGATGGCCCGGGGCCGAGAGGGAGCACCCCGTCTCCCCCCTCCGCCGCCCGCGGAGGAGACCTCGCCCGTCCTCCCCCACCGCGCCGCGCCTATCTTGTCTCCCCATATGGATGCCGTGCATCGCCACTTCCCCCGCGCCCTCGGCAAGGTGCCGGCCATCGTGGTCGGGGTGCTCTCCGACGACCGGGCTCAGGTGACCGCCCTCGGCTCGGTGCAGGGCGAGCCCGACCCGGCCGCCCTGTGCTGGGAGATCGGTTCGATCACCAAGGTCTTCACCGGGCTGCTGCTCGCCGAGATGTCGATCCGGGGAGAGGTCGGCCTCGACGATCCCATCGGACGACACCTCCCCGGCCCGGTGGCCGCCCGGCTGCCCGCCCCCGACCGCCAGCCCACCCTCACCCACCTGGCGACCCACACCGCCGGCCTTCCCCGCATCCCCTGGGCCATCCTCCGCCGGATCAGAGGCAGCGACGACCCCTACGCCTCGCTCACCGAGGAGCAGGTCTTCGCCTGCCTGGGCCCCAGGACGGTTCGCCCCCGCCGGCCCCGCCCGCATTACTCCAACTTCGGGATGGGCTTGCTCGGGCACCTGCTCGGCCGGGCCGCCGGCCACCCGTACAGCACCCTGGTCGAGGAGCGCCTGCTGGGCCCCCTCGGCCTGGGAGCGACCGCCGTCGGCGCCTGCGGCGAAGGCAGCACCCCCGTCCCCGGCTTCCGCAAGGGCAAGCCGACGCCCCCGTGGACCTTCGGCGCCCTCGAGGGGGCGGGCGCCCTGCGCTCCACGGCGGCCGACCTGCTCACCTTCGCCCGCGCCTGCCTCGACCCGCCGTCCGGCACGCTGGGCGAGGCGCTCGACCTGGCACGGCGGCCTTTCCACCGCAAGGGCCACCCGGTCGCGATGGGCCTGGGCTGGATGCTGCGCAACCGCGACCGCCACAGCTGCGTCACCGAGACCTGCTGGCACAACGGCGGCACCTACGGCGGCTCCAGCTTCCTCGCCATCGACGTCCCCCGGCGCCGCGCCGTCGTGGCCCTGGGCAACGCCGGGCCGCGGCTCGTCCCTCCGCTGGACGGCCCCGCCTGGGCGCTGTTCGACGAGCTTCTGGGCTAGTCGCCCGGCGGCTCGCCCTCGACCCGCGGCGACGGCCGCCTCGGATGCCCGCAGCCGCCGCCGATGCCAGGGCCACCACGCCCACTTGCCGCACAGGGCGGTGATCGCCGGGACCAGCATGCTGCGCACGATGAAGGTGTCGATCAGTACCCCCAGAGCCACCGTCACCCCGATCTGCAGCAGCATGCGCAGCGGGGCCACGGCCATGGCGGCGAAGGTGCCGGCCAGGATGACCCCGGCCGAGGTGATCACCGAGCCGGTGCGGGCGGAGGCGATCCGGATGCCGTCGTGCACGCCGACGCGATCGCTCTCCTCGCGCACCCGGCTCATCAGGAAGATGTTGTAGTCCGAGCCCAGGGCGACGAGCAGCACGAAGACGATCAGCGACAGGAAGTAGCTGACCCCGGAGTGCCCGAGGATCCCCTGGAAGAGCAGCGCCGCCAGCCCCATGCTCGCCATCCAGGAGAGCAGCACCGTGGCCACGAGGTAGATGGGGGCCACGACGGCCCGGAGCAGCACGATGAGAACCACCAGGATGCCCGGCCACGGTGATGGCGGCGACCCGCCAGAAGTCCTCACCGATCGTCTGTTGGATGTCGGCGTAGGCCGCGGTGAGGCCCCCGGTGAGGATGCGGCCTCGGATCCGTAGCCGGCCTCCTCCCCGTCGAGGGCCCGGCGCAGGTCGGGGATCGCCTCGATGCCCTCGTTGCTGTAGGGATCCTCGGCAGAGGACCACCCGAAGCTGGGTGACCTCGCCGTCCGCCGACAGGTAGGAGCCGAGCAGCTCGGCCACCTCGTCATCGCCGTCGGTGGAGAGGCCCACGGGCAGGAAGAGGTCGGGCAGCGTCTGGAACTCGGCGGCCAGGCGCGGTGATCTCGCCGGGCAGCCGGGAGAGCGGCTGCTCCAGCATCTGCTGCAGCGCCTGGCCCTGGGTGGAGGACGACATCATGGTGCTGATCAGGTAGGCGTCCGGCCGGTCGGCGAACTCCCCGCTCAGCGACTCGAGCGAGGCGGCCAGCCGTTCCGTCAGTTGGGCGTTGATCCCGTACTGGGCGAGGGCGCCGATAGTGGCCTCGGCATCGCGGAAGGCGTCGCTGCCCTCGACTTCGGGGTAGGCGGCGGCCAGTTCGCCCAGGTAGCCCTCGAGCAGGGCCAGCTGCGAGGCGGGGTCTTCGGCGCCGGCCGCCGAGGACACCTGGCCGCCGACATAGTCGAGCTGGGTGCTCACTCGCAGGGCGGTGCGCAGCAGGGCCACCGACCCGCCGAAGGTGTCGAGGTCGTCGAGGGAGGCCTGGTACTCCGGGACCTCGGCCAGGCTGGGGAAGGCCTCGCCGAGCGCACCTATGTAGGCGGCGGCCCGGGCGATGCCGGCCTCGGTGTCCCCCTCCAGCAGCTGCTGAAGGGCCGCCATCTGGTCGGTGCCCTCAGGCACCAGCTGTTCGGCCATCGCCGCGAGCTGCATCGAGGGCCGGAAGCCGTCGGGCACGGTCCCATCGCCGGCGGGCGAGACGAGGCTGCTCACGCTCCCCACCCCGGGCACCGCGGCCAGCAGCTCGTGGGTGTGCAGCAGCAGGGCCAGCGACTCGGGCGAGGAGAGGTCCCGGCCGGGCGCCTCGATGAGAACGGTGGTGGGCGACAGCTGGCCCTCGTCGAAGTGCTCGCGTCACCGCCACGTAGCCGAGGCGCGCCGTCGGCCGAGGCAGGGAGCTCCTGCAGCTGGTTGAAGTCGGACACGCAGCATGGGCATGGCCAGCGCCGGGATGGCCAGCAGCATCACCAGCACGGTGGTCACCGCCGCCGGGCGGCGGGTGATCAGCCGGGCCAGCCCGGCGAAGGGGCCCCGCCGGGCGTCGCGGAGCCGGATCCGCCGGTGGAACGGCCAGAAGAGGAAGCGGCCGAACAGGCCCAGGTAGGCCGGGGTGAGGGTCAGGCCGGCGAGCAGGGTGATCACGATCGCCACCGCCAGAGCGGGGCCGATGGTGCGGACGAACCCGAACCGGGCGATGGCCATCGACGAGAGGCCCACCACCACCGTGGCGGCGCTGGCGGTGATCACCCCGCCGATGCGCCCCACCGCCCGCCGGGTCGCCCCGGCCCACTCGTCGTGCGCCAGCTCCTCCCGCACCCGGGAGATCAGGAAGATCGAGTAGTCGGTGCCCACCCCGAAGATGAGCACCACCATGAACGTGTCGAGGGTCGAGGTGACCTGCCAGCCCGCCTGGGCCAGCCACCCCAGCACGCCGCGAGCCACCACCCAGGCCACCCCGATGGTGAGCAGCGGGGCCAGGGCCGCCAGCGGGGCCCGGTACATGAGGAGCAGGATGACCAGCACCAGGATCACCGTCACCACAGTGGTGCGATCGGTGGACGCCATGACCGCGTCCAGGTAGTCGGCGGCGATGCCCGCATCACCGGTGACGTTGCCCTGCAGCCCCTCGGGCATGCTCCCGGCCAGGACCTCGCGCAGGGCGTCGACTGCCGCCCCGGCGGTCTCCTCGAAGCCGCCCACGGACAGGTTGACCTGGGCGATCTCCGCCACCCCGTCCTCGCTCCTGCAGCCAGGGAGCCAGCTCCGGGTTGCTCTCGGCGGTGACCACGCAGTCCACCGTGCCGCGCAGCTCCTCGGGGAGACCGGGCCGCGGCCAGGAGCTCGGGAAGGGAGGCGATGTAGGCCCGGTCGGCATCGGTCAGGCCGCCAGGACGGCTGAAGACCAGGGTGGCCTGCCCCGGGGCGGAGTCGGAGGGGAAGGCCTCGGCCAGCAGCGACGCTGGCCTCGCGGGATTCGCTCTCGTCGGGCAGGAAGGCCGTCTCGTCGGAGGTCCCGACATCCTCCAGGGAGGGAGCGAACAGCCAACAGGCCAGCGGCGGCCGCCAGCCAGCCGACCAGGAACAAGAAGCGGAACCGGATCACGAAGCGCCCGAGTCGTTCGAACATGTCTCCCTGCGCAGCCTCGATGTCGGTCTGTCCGACCGCTCCGGCGGGCCGGGAGGACCCTTCCGGGATCGATGGACAGATGTAACAGCTCTCGTTACGATCGTATCAGATGACCGGAATTGAGCGAACCACCCGTCAGCGCATCCTGCTGGCCGCCCGCGAACTGCTCGCGGCCCGGGGGATCCGCCGGGTATCCATGGACGAGGTGGCGCAGGCCGCCGGAGTCACCCGGGTCACCGTCTACCGGCACTTCGGTGACCGGGAGACCCTGGTGCGGGCAGCCTTCCTGCACCTGGCCGACGAGCTCGACGCGCTGGTGGCCAACCGGGCAGAGGAACCGCACCCCGACGTGGACGCCTTCCTGGCCCACATCGGCGAGCTGGTGACCGCCTTGCCGGCCGGCCTGCAGGCGGCCCAGGCCGAGCTGCAGCGGGCCTACCCGGAGGTGCACGCCGAGGTCGTCGAGCGGGAGCGCCGGGCCATCGCCGCCCTGTTCGACCGTCTGTACTCCGGCGCCGAGGCCCAGGGCCGCATCCGCCCCGGGTTGAGGCGCTCGGTGGTGGAGATGCTGTTCTGGAAGGTGGTCACCGGGTTCCTGGACTACCACACCGTGCAGGACCAGGGCCTTTCTCCCGTCGAGGTGTACCGCACCATCGTGGACGTGCTGCTCAACGGCATGCTGGTCGTGGGCCCCAGCGGACTGAGGGCCCCACGGTCTCCCCGCTCCGCTTCGCACTGAAGGCCCTACTGAGGCGGCAGAACCCCCCCCCCCGCCCCCCCCGCGGCGGGGAGAGGGCGCCACCCGCCGCGGCGCGGAGGGCCAACCCCGCCTGGACCCCTTGGTATCGTTCCGGCGCCGGACCAGCCCGCCGCCCCGAGGAGCCATGCTCTTCCCGACCGTCCAGTTCGCCATCTTCTTCGTGGTGGTCTTCCTGGGGAACTGGCTGCTCATGCAGCACCCCCGGCCCTGGCGCTGGTTCATCCTGGCGGCGAGCTACTTCTTCTACGGGTTCTGGGACTGGCGCTTCACGTTCCTCCTGGCCGGGGCCACCGTCGTCAACCAGTTCTGCGCAGTGCGCATCCGTGCCGCCCGCACCCCCCGAGCCCGGCGCGGGTTCCTGGTCGGAGCCCTGGTGGCCGACCTCGGGGTCATCGCCTTCTTCAAGTACTACGGCTTCCTGATCACCTCGGTCGCCTCCGTCCTCGAGTCGGTCGGCCTCCACCCCAGCGTGCCGCTGCTCGAGGTCGTGCTCCCGATCGGCATCTCCTTCTTCACCTTCCAGGCGATGTCGTACGTCATCGACGTCTTCCGGGGGCTGATCCGCCCGGCCCGCTGGCTCGACTTCGCGGTGTACCTGTCGTTCTTCCCCCACCTGGTGGCGGGGCCCATCGTGCGGGGCAGCGAGTTCCTCCCCCAGCTGCACCCGCCCCGCGACCCCCGCCACCTCGACTCGAGCCGGGCCTTCTACCTCATCTTCATCGGCCTGGCCAAGAAGATCGTCATCGCCGACTTCCTCGCCGGCCACATCGTGGACCAGGTGTTCGGCTCCCCGGGTCTGCACTCCGGGCCGGAGGCGCTGTTCGCCATCTACGCCTACGCCGTGCAGATCTACGCCGACTTCAGCGCCTACTCCGACATGGCGATCGGCCTGGCCCTGCTCCTCGGCTTCCGCTTCCCCGAGAACTTCAACTCGCCCTACACCTCGCTGAGCATCACCGACTTCTGGCGGCGCTGGCACATGACCCTGTCGCGTTGGCTGCGCGACTACCTGTACATCCCGCTCGGCGGCAACCAGCGCGGCTCGGCTGCGCACCTACGTGAACCTCATGCTCACCATGCTGCTGGGCGGCCTGTGGCACGGGGCGGCCTGGCGCTTCGTGGTCTGGGGCGGCTTGCACGGGGTCTGGCTGGCCGCCGAGCGAGCCGTCGTCGACCGGCGGCGCGCCCTGGGCATCGCCCCTTGGCCCGACACCTGGTGGCTGCGCGCCGCTCAAGCGGCTGGGGACCTTCCACCTGGTCTGCCTGGCCTGGGTGTTCTTCCGGGCCGACTCGCTGGACTCCGCCTTCGAGTTGCTCGGCCGGCTCTTCACCGGCTGGGGAGGCGCCACCACGCTGATCACCCCGGCGGTGCTGGTGGCCATCGCCATCGGCATCGGCGCCCAGTACGTGCCCCGCCCGGCCATGGAGCGCGGCCTGGCCCTCTTCAGCCGCCTGCGCCCCGTGCTGCAGGGCGTGACTGCTCGCCTTCACCCTCATGCTCATCGACGCCCTCGGGCCCGAGGGCGTCGCCGCCTTCATCTACTTCCAGTTCTGATGACCCAGCCACGCAAGCCCACCACCATCGACGGCCGCCGGACCTCGGCGGCGGGCCACGTGCTGGTGACCGGACTGATCTTCCTCGGCCTGGCCACCTTCCTGAACGCCGCCTCGCTGCTGCGCACGGCCGAGCGCCAGCCCCTGGGCGCCACCCGCACGGTGGCCGTGGGGATCATGGACCCGCTGGCCGACATCAGCGGCGTGCTCCTCCTCGACCGCCCCCGCCAGTTGGTCGACCGGGCGCTGGGCCGCTACACGCCCCCGAGCCGACGAGGAGCCGGCGGACCGCCGACCCGACGGTCATCCACCCGGAAGGCTGGGACCCCTCCGCCACCACGACGACCATCCCCGACGACGGCAGCACCACGACCACCGCCGCCCCGGCCGACCTGCGGGAGATCACCGCCGCCGAGCCCATGAAGCTGTGGATCATCGGCGACTCCTTCGTGGAGCTGTTCGGGCCGGCCCTGGAGAACGACGCCGCCGAGACCGGGCGTGATGCAGACCGAGGTGGACTTCCGCTTCATCTCCGGCCTGGTGCGCTCGGACTACTTCGACTGGCCGGCCCACATCACCCAGCGCCTGCCCGAGGTGCAGCCCGACGCAGTGGTGGTCATGTTCGGCGGCAACGACGGGCAGCCCCTCACCTGGCAGGGCAGGGAGCTGCAGCCCGACACCCCGGAGTGGCTCGAGGTGTACCACGGGCTGGTGGGCGAGGCCATGGACGTGCTGCTCACCGGCACCACCCGGGTGTACTGGGTGGGCCTGCCCATCATGCGCGACGACCGCTTCACCCAGCGGGTCATCGGCTTCAACCGGGTCTACGAGGAGGAAGCGGCGGAGCGGCCCGGCGTGGTCTACGTGGACATCTTCGACCTGTTCAAGGACGAGAACGGCGAGTACTCCACCTACCTGCGCACCGACTCGGGCGACCTGCTCGACATGCGCATGGACGACGGTGCCCACTTCTCCTGGAACGGCGCCTACCGGCTCAGCGGGTTCGTGCTCGAGGCCATCGCCGCCGATTGGGGCTTCACCGACCGCCTGTAGCGGGCATGCTTAGGTCATGTGGCCGGACGACACCGACGCGCTGATCGCTCTCCAGGACTCGCTGGCGGCGGCGCCCGGCCCCGGCTTCTCCTTCGACCCCACCGCCCCCATCGGCGCCTGCTACGTCTGCTTCGCCCGGGGAGGCACCGGCTCCGGTGCCGCCGGCGACCCGGCGTGGGCGGCGGCCGCCCTCACCAGGCGGGGACGGACGCAGTCCACCGTGGCCGTCTCCGGGCTCGGCCGGCGGGCCCTACTTGCCCGGCCTGCTGGCCCTGCGGGAAGGGGCGCTGCTGGAGGCCGCGGTGCGCGCCCTCCCCTACCCGCCGGCCGTGCTGCTGGTGGACGGCACGGGGCGCGACCACCCACGGCGGGCCGGCCTGGCCCTGCACCTGGGAGCGGCGCTGGGGCTGCCCACGGTCGGAGTGACCCATCGCCCTCTGCTGGCCGCCGGGGACTGGCCTGCCGCCGAACGGGGGGCCGCCTCTCCCCTGCTCCTCGACGGGGCACCTGGTCGGCTACTGGCTGCGCACCCGGACCGGGGCTCGCCCGCTGGCGGTGCACGCCGCCTGGGGCACCGACCCCGCCCTGGCGGTGGAGGTCGTGCTGGCCGCGACCCGGCGTCCCCGCACCCCCGAGCCCCTGCGGGCGGCGCGCCGGGCCGCCCGCCGCGCCCGGGCGGCCGCGGAGGCCCGGCAGCCGCGCTGATCGACCCGGTCGAGCGCAGCACGAGCCGCGCACCGGGGTACTGTCGGGCCGCGATGAGCCGCCCGATGGCCCTGCCGCCGCCAGGGCCTTCGAGACGATCCTCACCACCGCCGGCGGGGCGGCGCTGGGCGGCGCCGTGGGACTGCTCGGGAGGGGTGCCCCTGTCCATCGCCACCGGCGTCTCGGCCGGCATCAACGGCGCCCTGGGCGGTGGGCGGCAGGTGTACGACTGGCGGAGCGCGACGGGATGGCTCGCCTTCGTGGCCGACTCCACCTGGGGCCTGCTGGGAACCACCCTCGGGAGCGCCCTCCACCTGGTGAACCTGGCCCAGCCCGCGCCCGGTCTACCGGGTCGACCAGAGCCGCCGCCGCAACCGTCACGTCTTCGACCGGGGGCGCCACGCTGCGGCGGGGATTCACCTTCACCCTCGGCAACGTGGTGAGCAACGCCTCCACCGGCAGGGGCATCCCGGCCGACCGCCAACGGCTCCTCGACCGCCACGAGGGGCTCCACATCTGGCAGAGCCGGACCTTCGGGCCGCTGTACCAGGCCGTCTACGTCGCCTGGTTCGTCCTCGGGCCTGGTGGCCGGGCTGGCCACCTGGGTCGTCAGACGGGGCAAGCCCGGCCTCTTCCGCCTGGTGGAGACGGCCGCCTACTACGACAACCCCTTCGAGTTCTGGGCCTACAAGCGCGACGACCACTGGGAGGACAACCGCGCCGACCCGGTGCTCAAGTGGCGCCGGCCCAGGTGGCTCAAGAGGAACCGGCTGCTGAGGCGAGCAGGGCGGGTGACCCCCAGCGCGGCTCGCCTGAGCCCCGGGCCTCAGCCGCTAGCAGCAGCCCTCCGACAGCACCGCCGGCAGCCTGATGGTCTGCACCTCCCCGTCGTCCAGGAGGGCGATCATGTCCGCGTCGTCGTCGCCGTCGGCGTCGATCCACACCGCGGTGCCGCCGAACCCATCGTCGCCGATGTCCAGCACCCGCGCCCCGTAGATCGTCCTGCACGGTGGCCAGCGTGTCGCCGGGGCGCATGCCGTCTTCGGTGACCACGTCGCCGTCGAAGTCGACCTCGTCCACCGTGGTCCCGTCGTGGGAGATGATGTATCCGTCGAGCCCGGCCGCCGTCCCCGTGAGGCAGCCGGCGGCGCAGGGTTCCTCGAAGTCCCACGAGAGGCGGGTGGCCGTCCCCAGGTCGGTGACCGGCATGCCGAGTTCGATGGGACCGGCCGCGTCCACGGTGATGGTCCACGGCAGCGGCGGCGGCGGGCATTCGGCCGGGCTGCAAGGCTCGGAGATGAGCAGCCAACCGGCCACCCATCCCGCCCCTCCCTCGTGGCTGATCTGCACCCAGGGCCGGTCGCGATCGTCGAAGGCGGTGGCCCCGGTCCCCTGGATCCCCACCGCGTCGGCCGCCAGCGTGCCGATGATGTCGAAGCCCGTACCCAGCCCCGTGCGCACGTTGGGCGTGTCGGTGCAGCCCGCCTCGTTGACGCAGTAGCCGGTTGGGGAGCCGACGGTGCAGGGGATCAGGAACGCGGCGAACACCCAGGCGGTGGCATCGTCGTGGACGATCTGCCGCCACTCGTCACCATCGTCGTCGGCCGCGGCCCAGCCGGTGGTGTGCACTCCGACGGCATCGTGCGCCAGGGTGCCGATGAGGTCCTGGTCGGAACCGGGGCCGGAGCGCACGTTGACCTCGTCGCCCTGAGCGACGCCGATCACGCAGTTGTCGGCTTCAGCCACGACGTAGGCCCCGGGGAGCACCGTCGTCGCGGTGACGCTGCTGGTGGTGCCGCCGGTGGTGCTGCTCGGTCTCCCCGGCCAGAGTGGTCGTCGACGTCGCCGCGAACAGCTGCTGCTCGAGCTCGGCGATCTGCTGCTCCGCTTCGGCCAGGCGAGCGGCGGTGTCGTCATCACCGCAGGCAGCCACCACCAGCATCAACCCCGCCGCCAGAACGGCCCGCCCTCTCGCCTTCATGGCCACCTCCCGGTGCTCAGGTTACGCGGCCGCCGGGAAGAGCGGGTGAATCGGCGCCCTCCTGCGCCCCGCCGGCGGCCGGCTGAGGCCTCCCGGCCGCCACGGCCTCAGCCGAGCGAAAGCCGGCCGAATAGGCTTCCGGCCATGCCGGGACCGAGGATCGGGTGAGGGTGTGGTGGCGGCAGCACCGCCGACAGCTCGTGTTCTCCTTCCACCCCGAGCCCGGGGACGTGCTGCAGGATGGGCGTGTGCGCATGTTCCGGCACCACTGCGCGCTGGACATGCCGCCCGAATGGGACGCCGACCGCACCCATCCCGACCTCCTGGCGACGGCCGCCTTGCTGGCGATAAGGCCGTTCGTGGGCCGGCAGGTGCTCTTCCCCGTCGGGATCAGCGCCCCCCTGGCCGCGGCGATCCGGGTGACCGCCGGCCCCGTCGACCCGGCCCTCGACCCTCGGCCCATTCCCGGCGCAAGGCACGCCGGCCCTGGCCTACAGCGGAGGCGTGGACTCGACGGCGGCCCTGGCGCTGCTGCCGCCCGAGGCGGAGCCGGTTCATCTGCTCAGGGTCGTCCCGCCCTCGCTGGCCTGGGCCGGGCGGGCCGGGCACGTGCTCTCGCTCGGCCGGCGCCGCTCCCATTCCAGGTTCCGCTCCGAAGCCGCGCTGGCGGCGGTGGAGGCAGTGGGCCGCCTGGGGCGAGCCACCCAGGTGGTGCCCACCGACCTGGAGTTCCTGCGGCGGCCGTTCGGGTTCCCGGTGGACATCGCCAACGCGGTGCCGGCCCTGCTGCTGGCCGACCTGCGGCGCTACGACTCCATCGCCTTCGGCACCGTGATGGAGTCCGCCTACAGCGTGGGCCGGACCCGCTTCGCCGACTACGCCCAACGAGACCACTACCGCCAGTACAGCGTCCTGTTCGATGCGGTCGGAGTGCCGCTGCACCAGGTGACCGCCGGCATCTCCGAGGTGGGGACCACCCGCCTCGTGTCTGCCTCGGAATTCGCCGGCGTGGCCCAGTCGTGCAACCGCGGCCGCCCCGGCGAGCCCTGTCTCAACTGCTACAAGTGCTTCCGCAAGACCCTGCTCGCGGCCGCCGTCGCCGCGACCGGCATCGACGACTCCCTGGCGGACCGCCTGCTGGCCATCCCCGAGGCACGGCCCAGATGCGCAAGCCGTGGATGAAGCACGAGAACGTCCTGGCCTACGCGACCCGCCACTACGACGGTGGCCATCAGCTGCTGCGCCTGCTCCGCCGCCGGGTGCGGGGCGACCAGCTGCGGGTGCGCTGGATGGAGCGCTGGTACCCCCCGGCCGCCGACCTCCTCCCCGCCCATCGCCGCGACGAGGCCGTCGCCTCGATCCGGCGGGCCCTGCGGCCCATGAACCCCGACCAACAGGCGGTCGGCCGAGTCGTGGGACCTGGCGGCGGCGCTCAAGACCCCCGAGTACCGGCGCCGCCGGGCCCGGCTGATCGCCGCCCTGGGAGAACCGGACGCCTAGCGGCGCCGGGGCCCCGGGCCGCCAGTCCCTCCCCGTCCACGACGTATTGCCTGGTGCCGGCGAGGGTCTTAGCCTGCCGCGGAGCACTCGACGCAAAGGTGGCGCCATGGCATCGTCGCGGCCCCGCGCATCCTGTTTCTCATCGTTCTCGGCGTGCTCCTGCTGACCGCCGCGTGCGGCGACGACTCCTCCTCGCCCACGACGGCCGCCGGGGCGGAGAGCATCACCTGTGATGCGCCGGCGGTGGCCATCGGCCTCGGCACGGCCGTCGAGTCGGCATTGGAGGCCACCAGCCAGCCCTACCCGGCGACCGCCACCTACTACTGCGTCGGAGTGCCGCCGGGCACCGACCGGGTGACCATCGACCTGACCGGCCTCTCGGCCGACCTCGACCTGTACGTGGGGCTCGGTTCCATCGAGTCCGTCCAGGGATTCCAAGACCGCAGCGGGCGAGACCTACGACTGGCTGTCGAACCAGTTCGGCACCGGGGACGAGCATGTGGAGATCACCGATCCCGAGGCCGGCGTGTACTACATCGAGGTCGTGTCGTACGCCGGGGAGGGCTCGGCGTTCACCCTGCGGGCAGCGGCGGGCTAGGGCCGACCCCCTCACACCCGTCCTGCCGACGTCTACGCCTGGAAGTGCAGCGACCACGACTCCAGGAAGCCGGAATCCTGTGTGGCGTGATCGCTCACGGTCAAGCGCCAGGTGCCGCCGAGGTCCTCACCGTCGAAGGCGCTCAGCGGGTTGTTGGGCCTGACCGAACCGGAGATGGCCGGGTAGGTGGTACGGCACTGGTCTTCCACAGGGGCCGAGGCCTCGTCATCGAGGGTGGCGTCGATGTTGTTCGATGAGCAGCCGAAGGTCGAAGCCGGACGGCCCGGCTGGTCGATGATGGTGACCGCGGTGCCGGTGTCGACATGGGTGAGGGTCACCTTGAGGTCACCCACATACGTGTGGGTCGATCTCGACCTCGACATTGAGATCGGCGATGACCCCGGAACCGCCCACGTTGATGACGCTGCTCACGGGCCTCACCAAGAAGCCCGATGGGATCGCCAGGTGAACGTTGCCCGAGGAGAAGTCCAGGTCCGCCGGCGGCGCCGGCAGCTCGCAGGTCGGCCTTGCCCTCCCCGTAACAGGTGTCGGTGCCCAGCCCACCGCTCACCGTGTCGGTGCCCAGGTTCCCGTCCAGGTTGTCGTCCCCCGCCTCCCCGAACAGCTTGTCGTTCCCGGCATTGCCGGTGATCGTGTCGGCCCCCGCCCCACCCTTGAGAATGTCGGCCCCGAGACCACCCGAGATCGTGTCATTGCCCCCATTCCCCTGCACCTGATCGTTGCCCGGCCCGCCGCTGATCGTGTCGTTACCCAGGCCACCGCAGATCCGGTCGTTCCCCCCCAAGCCGTTGATCACATCGTTGCCGCCCAAACCGACGATCACATCCACCCCGGCCGTCCCGTTGATCGTCTCCCCCCCGGCAGTGCCCACCCGGGTCGCCTCCAGGCCAAGGCACATCACCGTCGCCGACCCCGCCGCAGCCGGCAGGGCTGCCACCGCCAATAACACCGCCAGCACGAGGACTACACGGACTCGCATGACTCGCCTCCCGCTCGACATCGAACCGCCACGCTCCTCATTAAAGCGTACGCCTCACCCCCGCAGGCTGCGCGGGCCACTGGCCTCTTCGGTGCTGCGTAAAGGCAGGAGGGCGCCGGACTTCCATCCCGGCGCCCTCCGAATCCGTCTTCAGTTCGGTGCGCTACTTCGCCTGTGTGGCGTAGTCGAGCATGCCCTGGAAGTCGACTACGACCACCGGCTCGTCTCCTATCACCCAGCCATCGTGGCCCGGCGGGATGAACGAGACATCCCCCGCCCGGTACTCGAGCTCGGTCCCGTCGTCCATGCGGACCCCGAGGATGCCGGACAGGTGATACTGGAAGTGGGCGGCCTGGCAGCTCTTGGTCTTGACGATCGGCTGAAGCGACGTCGACCAACGCCAGCCCGGCTCGAACACGACATGACCGACGGTCGCCCCGCCTATCTGGACCAGTTCCAACCGGCCCTTGGGGAACTCCCGGACCTCGTCCGGCTTCCCGAAACTCTTGCGTTCAGCCTTGTCCATGCGTGTCTCCTTTGCTGGACGACACGATATGGAGGTCTGCGCTACTAGCGGAAGCGATCTTTCACCTCACGAATCGACGGGCCCGGCTCGCCGGTTCGGTGCAGGGCGAGGCATGGACGGCGCCCCCGGAGTCAGCCACCGGTCTGGTAGGTGTAGGTGATCTGCACGCCGTACAGGATGCCCTCGCTGGGCAGGGTCAGCCAGAGGTACGACGAGTGAATGCCCCTGCTCACCGCGGCGGCATAGATGCGGTACTGGGTGGACACCACCTGCGGATCGGCCGCACTGTCGACGGTCTCGACCCGTGCCTGGCGCACGGTGGCGTCGTCTCCCTGCGCCGGAGTGGACCGGTACAGGGCGACTGAGACGGCCCCCGTGGGGTCGCTGTCCCAGGCGTAGAGGGTGATCCCGGTGACGCTCACCAGCGGCCTCGGGAAGTCGACGGGAGCCACGAAGACGCCCCCGTAGCCCACCGGGTCGAGCCTGTCCCCGCTGTTCAAGTAGTTCCACCCCGCCACCGAGGGGAACGACTGCGCCGGGCTGAACGCCGCCGCCGGGATCATGACCTTGCCCGTGGCCAGCCGTGGCTCCACCGCTACCGCCTGGCCGCCCTCGCCCGGCAGGCTCAGCACCATCGCCGCCAACAGCGCCACGACCAGCGCCGTCCACACCGTCCTGGTCCGTGCCATCACCGCACCTCCCGCTCCGGGCGCCCGGGCCGGGCACCGTGCCGTTCACGCTACGCCGACCGCCGCGGCGGGTGGCCTGCGGCTCAGCGCCGAAAGCGGCCACCGACCTCGCCGCCGGGCGCCCGCAGCCCCGGCGGGCATGCGGTGGGACCTCCGCACGGGGTCCCAAAGCCCCACGGCGGTCGAACGGGCGACCTCTCGTCGGCCGAGCCGCGCTCGGGCTTGTGCCAAGGGCCGCCTGAAGGCCGCTGCGGGGCTGCCAACCCCGGGGCCCGGGTGTAGGGTCGGGGGGACGGGGAGAGCGTGCTTGGTGAAACCGACCCGCAAGCATCCGACGCTCGACTCAATCGGGGTCAGCCCTCAGGGCGTGGAGTTCCTGAGCCTGATCCACCGGCTCCTGGGATCCGATGTCGCCTACACGGCAGTGGCCACCTTCGACCGGGGTCGCAGGCGCATCTTCAAGCTGGAGGCGACTCGAGGCACAGCCCTCCTGACCGAGGCCTGGGAAGAGCCGGACGGGTCCGAGATGACCCCCCGCTGGGGCTTCATCACGGTGCGTCCCGACGGCCAGGAGGTCTGCGCCACCCTGGACGCACGCCGCTGGGACGCCGGGCAGCACCTGGCGGTCACCGGCAGTGAACCGTTCCTCGGAGTGTCGGCCCGCAAGCGGAAGGAGCTTGAAGACCAGCGCCGGGCTGAGTGGGCCAACAAGGATCGGTTCGTCATGTATTCACCCGGCTCGGGGGCTGCTTGGACCAACCTCTCGGGGATTCAGCGGGCAACCATCGAGGAGGAGCTGACCCGGCACGGCATCGGCTTATGGGTGGCCCTGGGGAATCCCAAGCCGAAGCTGCCCGACGTGATGAAGCCGCCCTCGCCGGGGTGGATCGACCCGGAGATCTGGCCCCCCGGAGATTGACAAGCCGCCCGAGGAGCAGGTCAAGGCGGCCATCGACACCGACAGGGCTCGGACCAGGGCCGACAGGGCCAAGGGCCGCAAACCCGACCCGGAAACCTTCGGGGACCTGCTGGAGGCGGCCTCCGAGCCGACCAAGGAGCCGGCAGGGCGCCTGGACACCCTCGCCGAGGAGCGGGGCTAGACCACCAGCTCGCCCAGTAGACCCGGAACTACTGCCTAGCCGATGATCGAGGGTGCCCCGCACCGGTCTGGTGCGGGGCACCTCATTGTCGCTCGGAGTTAGGAGGTTTCGCAGGCGGTTTCGGCTTCGGCCACGCAGCGGTCGGTACCTCCCCCGCCATTGGCCACGTCGGCGCCGCTGCCGCCGCCCAGCCAGTCGTCTCCCCATCTACCGAAGAGAGTGTCCGACCCGTCGCCACCCAGCATGCGGTCGTCCCCGCCACCCCCCAGCAGCCGGTCGTTGCCGTACCCGCCGCAGATCACGTCGTCGCCACCGAGTCCTCGGATGACATCGTCACCGCCCGCCCCGATTATCACGTCCGGGCCGGCCGTGCCGATCAGGATGTCCGCCTCATTGGTCCCGACCATCGTCGCCGCCTCGCCCAAGCAGGTCTTCCTCCCGATGCCGGCCTCGAAGGCCAGACTCCAGCCGGTCAGGGTACCCGAGTCGATTCCTACCGCATCCTGCACAGTCAGGCGCCATGTGCCACCCATCGCCTCGCCGTTGAACCCACTCAACGGGGTATCCGGCCGGAAGGTGCCAAAGATGGGACAGATGGTTCCCACCGCAGCCGTGGCCGAATCGTCGAAGACCGTGCGGACATGTTGTCTTCGGAGCCACAGTCGTGGTTGGCGAGGATCACTTGCGTGCCCGTGTCGACATGGGTGACCATCACGATTAGGTCGTAGACAAAGGTGTGATTGAGCGTCACCGACACGTTGAGGTCGCTGATGTGCCCACGATCGGGAACGACTATGTCGTGGAAGACCGTGCTGAGATCCGGGATCGGCACGGCGATAGGCCCCGACTGGTAGGTGTGGGACCCAGCCGACGCGATTCCCGGCAGCAGCCCCATCCCCATCACTGCCAGCAGCACAACTAGGCGTCTCATGACCCCTCCCTTCGCTACCCCCGTCGCTTGCGAACAACCTACTCCACCGTTTCCCGCCGTGCCGGGTCAGCACGTCGCGGATCAGCTCTGAGAATCGTGGCCCTCGGTTCACGGTGTCGGGCCACGGGCTCTCCCTGTCAGTAGGGCCAGTCAACGCTCAGGCCGCCAGCCCCCGACAGCCGATATTCATTGGCAGGTGATGGACCGTGGACATCGGTGCCTGGACAATCGGCGGGACAGTGCTCCTGTCCTCCGGTTGTGCCCTGGTCGCGTGCTCTTCCGGTGACCCCACTCCCCAGCCGCTAAGAGAATCCCCTTGAGGGACACGGGATCCTGAGAGTGGGCGCTGCAGGACTCGAACCTGCGACCTCTTCCTTGTAAGGGAAGCGCGATCGCCGCCGACTTCGCTCGCGGCATGGAACTGGCCGACGCCCGACGCCCCCAGCACGGCCCCTACCAGCCGGGCCTGGGACCGCACACTGAGCCGCTCACCGTCTCCCTCGGTGATGGATGAGCTGGTCGCCGCCTGGCCGGAGCGCTACGCCGCTCACCAGCTCGGTGTCCCCTACGCCGACGGGAGCCGCCAGAAGTGCGACCTGTGCCTCGGCACCCCGCCGAGCTGGGACTGGGCGGTCGAGGTGAAGATGATCCGCATGATGGGCGACAACAACAAGCCCAACGACAACCTGCCCACCCACATCCTCTCCCCTACCCGCAGCACCGTTCGGCGGTCACCGACTGCGCCAAGCTCGCCGCCTCGGCGCTGGGGGCGAGGAAGGCGATCGTCTTCTTCGGGTACTCGTACCCGAGCTTCCCGCTCGAGCCGCTCGTCGAAGCGTTTGAGCTTCTCGCCGGTCGGCTGGTCCATCTCGGCGAACGGCACTCGGCCACCTTCGAGCACCAGGCAGAGACCACTCCTCCATAGATGGTCACGCTCGCCGTCCCGCCGAAGTCCCACACATAGACGTCGTTCCACTCGCCCAAGCCTTGAGTCTCCCTGATGACCTCGTAGGGCCAGTCGGCGAGCAGTGCCAAGTTCTCCTCAAGACTGCTCAGCGCCGACAGCCCCCCGACGCTCAGCTTGTCGGGAGGGTCCTCCAGCGGAACTGATGGGATGTCGTCCTGGGCACCGGGGGGGAACGGTTCATAGGTGACCGTCAGGCTGTGCGTCATGCCGGTGATCCAGTCACCGAGGTACTCGTAGACCCCCACCCAGGCGCTGGCGGCGCTGGCCACGGCGAACACCAGTCGGCCTCCGGGGAGCACGGAAGAGGTGCAGTCTCCGGCCGCCGCCATCAGCCCCTGGAAGTCGGCCTCCGCCCCGCCCCGCTGCACCGCGCTGAGCATGCAGTCTGCCACTGCCTCCCCCTCACCGATGGCGGCGCACACCCCGTTGGTGGTCCGGCACAGGGTCCACAGGAAGTCGGCCACCAGGGTCGCCTCCGACGGCTCCACCCCCACCGTCACCTCGCTCCGCCCGGCCATGTCAACCAGCAGGGAGGTGGTCCCCACCGGCGGCACATAGACGACACCCGGGTCCAGCTTGGAGGCCACCCAGGTGTACAGCCGAGAACGCATCGACCCCGGGGCCGAATCCTCCTCCACCACCCCGTCAGGCAGGTCGAGCAGCACCCCGTAGCCCCGCTGGTTCGCCACCTTCACCCGAACCTGATCCCCGGCCGCCTCCGGGCAGGCCGCCACCAGCGACCTCTCAACCACCAGCACCTCCACCCCGGCAGGAGGTTCCTCCTCGCAGACGGGCTGCTCCGGCACCGGCAGACCCACCCCCTGCAAGTACTCCCGGATGCCGTCAGCGATCTGCTGGCCCAGCTCCCCCAGTCCCAGGTCCACTCCTCCCACCAGGACAGGTGATCCGTCTCCACCGTGACCGTCCCCGCCGCCCAGTCCACCTCCCCCACCATCGGCACCCACCGCCCTCCGTCTCGTCGCAGTAGGCGGCGAACACCACCGGCTCCTCCCCCGACTCGTCCGGAGCACCAGGCCGGGGTCGAACGGCACCACCACCGTCACCGGCCCCCCCGTCGTGGGCGCCTCAAACAGGTAGAAGTCACCCACCGCCACCGCCGCGTCCAGCCCCTCCGCCGGGGCCGCTGACCGGCCTCCCCGGCCGTCAGCCCGGCCACCGCCGTCCCGTCAGCCAGCACCGCATGAGCCGCCCCCTCATCGCCAGCCCAGGTCGTGGTCACCCCGCTGTCCGACGGCCCGTCATCGTCCCCTTCCGCCCAGCACCAGCACCAGCACCACCGCCAGAGCCGCCACCGCCGCCAGCCCCACCAGCCCCCACACCCACATCGGCGGCCCACCCCGTCGGGCCTTGGCCGGGGCCTCCTCCACCAACTGGCGGCCGCAGGAGGCGCAGAACCGTGCCCCGGGTACCAACTCCACACCGCAGGACGGGCAGAACCGCAGCTCGCTCACCCCAACCCCCTGGAATCCCTTGCGAGGAGCCTAGGCGCCGCCCAGCCCCGGGGACGGGTGAGACAGCGAGACAGCCGAGACGGCCCTCCCGGCAATCGGCCCCTAGCGGCCTCCTAGGCCAAGTTCCGGAACCGGTGTCTCATCCGTCTCACTGTCTCACCGGCTGTCCACCTAGCCGACACAGGCAGTGCAGACACTCGACAGCACCTGGGAGAGAGGGTGAGATTCGCCGGGGCTGACACCCGTCGGGGGGGTCCGGCCCGGGCCTCAACGAGAACCTGGCCCGAGGAACCTAGCCCTTGAGTTGGAACCCAGCCGATCCGCTCCCACCGAGCATTCGGTTCCAACCAGCACCGGTTCGGCAGGTCTGGTCCCGAAGCCACCCGCAGGACCGACGGCTTGGAGGCCTCGTTCGGGCCGCCCACATCGCCGTCTCGCTGAGCCCTCAGCAGCTGCTGTTGACCTCCCCCAGCGTGCAGGTGTCGGCGCCCGCACCACCGTCGAGGTGGTCCGTGCCGGGGCCGCCGTTGAGGATGTCCCGGCCGGCGCCGCCCCACAGCCAGTCGTTGCCGGCCTCCCCGTAGAGGGTGTCGTCCCCGTTGAGGCCCCACAGCCAGTCGTTGCCGCCGCCACCCCACAGGATGTTGCCCCCCGCTGCCGGTGAGGGTGTCGCCGAACGGTGACCCGATCATGTTCTCGATGCCGACCAGCACGTCGAAGCCTTCACCCGTGGCGATCCCGACGGCCAGGCTGGCGTTTACCCCGCCGGGGGCCCCGCCGAAGTCGACGGTGTCGGCGCCGGCCCCGCCGTTGATGGTGTCGTTGCCCGGCCCGCCGCAGATGGTGTCGTTGCCGCCCAGGCCGAAGATGGTGTCCCGCCCACCTAGGGCCACGATCACAGACGCACCGCCCGTCCCGACGAGGCCTGTCGCCACCCGGGGTGCCCCAGATGGTGGCCCTAAGACCACCACAGAAGTAGGCCACCTCCACCCTCCGGGTCACCTGCACCGCACTATTGCCCGCAGCGTCGGTGACGTTGTAGGTGACCAGGTACGTGCCCGGCACCGCCGTGTTCACCGGGTTCACCCTGACAATACGAGCCGGTCAGATCACCATCCACGAGGTCGAAGGCTGCCGCCCCCGCATCCACATACGGGTTACCCACCGCCAGCAACACCGACGGCGGGCCCAGCAGGCTGATGACGGGCGGAGTGGTGTCTTGGCGCACCCCGAACGCCCAGAGCGGAGGCGTGCGAGGTCAACACCGTGATCTTGAAGTCATCACCGGCGACCGCCCGCGAGGACACACGGATCTGGAACCGCCGACGGTGCACCGGTGCAGTCCGCCACGGCCACGCCGTCACGGAACACCACCACATCACCGACACTCGCCCCAGCCGGCACCACCGACGAATCGATCAGGAACACCAACACCAGCGGATTCCGCCGGGGTGGCGCTCGGAGCGGTGATCGTGACCTCCTGGCCGAACAGCGCGTACCCGGTCGGGTCCGCCCCGGTCGGGCCCGTCGCCACGGTCACTGCCCCCGCGTTCGGAGTGGTGATCGATGTCTCCACCGGATCTCCGGGGTCGCGCCGTCACCGGAACCGTCCGTCGACACCGTGCCACCTGCAGCGACCTGCGACCAGGTCCCCTCGCCCGTCAGGGGTCACGGTCACGGTGAAGGTGGCTGAACCCTCGTTGCCGGCAGGGTCAGTGGCGGTGCAGGTCACCGTGGTCACCCCGACGGGGAACAGCGATCCCGACGCCGGATCAGCACGTCGGCCCCGACACCACTCTCGGATCAACCCTGACGTACAGCGGGATGAACACCAGCTGGTCGGCGAGGATGTTCTCCGCCTCGTTGACCAGCAGCCGCAGCTCCGCCTCATCCGTCGTGGCGTGCATCAGGTCGACAATCTGCGCGAAGCGGGCGGTGTGCTCGTCGATGACCGACGACGGCCCCTGGTTGTAGCCGTCCGGGTCCTGGCCGGTCACCTCCGGGGTGCCCCAGCGGTAGTAGTTCTGGCCGTCCGGCGGAGGGGCTTCCGGATCCCACAGGTCGTGGATCCACACCAGGCCCGGCAGATCCGCCACGGTCCCGACCCACGCCCACTCGCCGAGGTCCCAGTTCGCCGAAGGACATGGTGTCGCCGAAGAACAGCGAGGAGTCCTCGAGTTGGGCCTCGAAGCCGATCCCCACATCGGCGAACATCGGCGCCAACAACCCAGCCATGACAACCCGATCGGGGTTGTTTGAGGTGGTGAACACCGCCTTCGGCGGATTCGCCACACAATCCACCCCTTGGCGCACAGCTGCGCCCAGCCAGAACCTGGCCATGTCCGGGTCGTAGTCGTACTGCGCCCACGAGCCCTGCGACCAGTCCGGCAGGTACGCCTCAACGTAGGAGTCCAAGGCGAGCGCCGCCCCGGGAAGCGCCTCGACCATGGCGTCCCTGTCGATAGCATAGGCCACCGCCCTGCGGTACTCGATGTGCTCGTTGTACGAACCCGGGTTCCGCACCAGACGGTTCTCGCCGAACTGGAAGTTCAGTGTGCTCCCACACCCTCCCGGACCGTCGAACGCCGCCGCCTTCGGGAACTCCACGACCGCCCCGCCGGACCGGTCGCCTGCACCGTCACATCATCAGGCACGAACACCACCGGAGCATCGGAGTCCCGCCCGAGCGACGCGCGATCCCCGGCAGTATCCACACCCGATCAACCACGTAACGGGATCCGCCGAAGCACAGTCCGGCTTGTCATCCCACCACTCCGTCTACGAACGGGGAAAGCCCATCGGGGTAGAACGCCACCTTGTAGGTCCCCGCCGGCAGGCCCCCGACCACGTACCCTCCCATCCGCATCCGTCTCCCCGCTCCCCAGGTACGCAGACCGCACGAGCTGTCCAGCACTCCGACATCGAGACACCAGCAACAGGCAGCAGGGTCCCTTCCGCGACCACCGTCCCCGAAATCGAACCCGGGATCCAGAGTGCTGCGTCGATCCCCGACGTGTTCACCCCTGGGGTGACAGCCGCAAGCCCATCCCACTCCTCAGCCATGTACGGGGACGGGATGTCCCATTCGGCCCTTGAGGGCCGAACCCCACCCGGTAGTTCCCGGCCGGAAGCCCTACCAGCGAGTACTCGCCGTTGACATTCGTCCAGCCCTCGGCCCCGGAGTCGCCACAACGCGGATCCTCCCAACAGAAGGCCTTGACATAGATGCCCTCGAGAGGATCCCCGGTCGCTTCGTCGGCCACCCTCCCCGAAATCGAACCCGGAGAGGACAACACCGCGTCGACCACCGTGTTCGCGCCCCCAACCACGGCGACAAGCTCCGCGGAACCGAAGCCCGGCTTGTCATCCCACCACTCGGAGAAGAACGCCGGGCTACCCGGAGTGAAGTTCACCCTGTAATCCCCCGCCTCCAACCCCGTGACCTCGTAGTACCCACCGGCATCCGTGAGCACGTTTGGCACCAGTACCCGCTGTCGCAAACCCCTACGTCGACGCCCTCGATGGGATTCCCGTCGGCGTCCCGCACCGTCCCCGAAATCGAACCCGCGAACGAAAGAGCCGCGTCGATCCCCGACGTCTCCACCCATGCGGTGACAGCCACAAGATCCGCAGAACCAGAGGTCGGCCGATTGTTCCACCACTCACCCGCATACGGGGACGGGGTTCCCCCGCCTGGCCCTTGGGGGTAGAACCCAACCGAGCAGTCACCGGCCGGAACCCTGATCCAGTATCCGCCGTCGGCCTGCGAGAAGACGCCGACGCCGTAGGCACCACACCAGGAAACAACGTAGATGCCCTCGAGAGGGTCCCCGGTCCCCTCGTCGACCACCGTCCCGAGATCCAACCACGAGCGGAAGTACCCCGTCGATCCCCGACGTGTCCAACCCTGCGGTGACGGCCACAAGCCCAACCCACGTTGTATCCACATGGAAGATGTCCAAGGGGTAGCCGTGCAAGCCATCTGCGGGGTAGAAGTCCACCGTGTGGTTTCCCGCCGGCAATCCCCCGACCGAGTACCGCCCGTCGGGGCCGGTGATGCCGGTCCCGACGCCCCACCCCACATCGACGATGACACCCTCGAGAGGATCCCCCGGTCCCCTCCTCCACCACCCTCCCAGAAATCGAACCCGGAGCATCGGCGGACGCCCACCCCCGGCATCAGCCCGAACCCCAGCACAACCAACAACAGCAGTGCAAGCACGCGTTTCATGACTCCCCCCTTCAGTGGGCCCGACCGCCTCCCTGGTAAGTCCCACAGCCGGACCCTACACCCAACCGTCAGGGGATGAGAGCTCAGACGGGGTGGCGTGGTTTGTCGCTGGCGACAACCTGGCCTCCTTCGACGGGACCGAGTAGGCCACTCATATCGCAGGGAAGCGGTCGGGGCGATCGATGTCGCTCCCGACGGCACCGTCTGGTACAGCGATGAGGACGGCCTCCACACCCTCCCCTGAGCGGCACCGCCGCGCGACATCCCCAGCTCGTCCGCTGCGGCGAACAGGAACCCGTCCGGGCGGCCAGGTTCCCGGGGGACTTCTGCGATTGCGGCTGCCCGTCACCAGTGGCGGTGGCACCCACGCCGGGGCAGAGACCTTTCTTCTTAACAAGAAGAGATATAGACCCCTATTACGAAAGAAACGACCTCTGCGCCCCGCTCACGCCGCCCAGGTGCGGGCCGGCACACCTCGACCACGGCCCCGGTGCCCGGTGTAGCGTCGGCACTGGAGGTGGCGATGAGGCGGGCAGCAGCCGTGATCCTGCTGGGGCTGCTGGCGGCGGGCTGCACGCAGGAGGCGGCGGAGACCACCACGACCGTTGCCTCCGTCCACGACAACAACAGCACCTACGACCACGATGACGAGCAGTGCGACGACAAGCACGACCACCACGACCATCTCGCCCACAACAACGACCACTCTCTTGGACCCGTTCACGGCGGACCCGATGCCGGTGAGCGGGCTGGGACCGGCGTGTAATCCGGAGGCGTGCCCGGCGGGGTCGGTGGCAGCGTCCGCCCTCTGGCGAATTACCTGTGGGCGGGCAACAAGGGGGTCCTGGGCCTGCTGACCTTTGCAGAGCCGCCGTCGGGGAGGCGCCTGTCCTGGTACGGCGATCTTGCCTATGTGGGCGGCATGTCCCGTGAGATTGAACAGCGACCCGTCACTGTCGGTGGTCTGGCCAAAGCCTGTCAGATCCCGGCGTGGAGCGGGTGGTGTTCGGGGTGGCCATGGATGGTGTCGGCGTACTTCTGCGGGGACAACCCGACCACGGGTGAACCGGTGATTGGCGAGATGTACCTGGGCGGCGACTCCTTTCCCCATCCCACACCTCCTGCAGCACCGGGGGCGAGTGGGGCAGCGCCTTCTCCGGCACCTGGACATCGATGTGCTGCTCCACGGCGGTGAGTGGAGGGCTGCACATATCACGGTGTCGAGCCTGGCTGGGCGTACGCCATCGATCTGCCGAATCGTTTCACCTGGTCTGCGTGCCCCGACGCTCCCTGCCCCCTCGCCGAAGAGGAGTGGCATAACGCCACTGACTCGATGAGACGGAGGAGCGACGAGGCAGGGAATGCAGGACTACATGCGCTACCACGGGTCCGTGACCGAATGCAACGAGGCCCTGCTGGCCCAGATGTCCGGTGAGGATGTGGAGCTGCCGGAAGGCCACGGGTGGGTGTTCCTTGTCTGGAATCTGACCCAGTGGTCGCTGGCTGCCCCGCTGCGTGCTTCACGCGTGGTGGTCGAAGCCGACTGCGAGTTGTGTGACCAGGTGCTGGCCGCCGTCCGCCGCTGCTCCGATCTGCCGCTCCGCCAGGTCGATCTGGCTAGTGAGGAGGCCGGGGATCTGGAGGTTGACACTGCCCCGACCGTGTTCCTCTTCGATATCCAGCACCGGGTGCTACGGGGACCCGTGGACCGGCCGGCGGTCCTCGACGACCTGGACGGTTTCATCGAGCAGGTGTGCTTGGCGCTGGCCCACGCCCCCGCCTCCTGCCGGTCCTGAACGAGCGGGGTAGGTTCGCCCCGTGCGCCTGCTCCTGATCCTGCTCCTGGCCGTGGTGGTGGTCGGCTGCACGGAAGCAGCGGAGGAGACCACGACCGTGGCCCCGTCCGCGACGGCTGCCCCGACGAGGACGACAACGGCCAGCAGCACGACGACCACGACGACTGTGCCCGCCTCCGCCCTGGACGGGATCATCCTGCATTGGCGGGGGCTGCGCCCAGTGCCCCGGCGCTGGAGACGACCCTGGAGGTGCTGGTCGGGGAAGATTCCGTTCTTCGTTCGTCCGGCGGATGAGACGATCACCCGCACGCCGACGGTGATTGTCCCGCTTCGGGGGGGAGGTGCTGGGCCGCTGGCAGGGGGCGGGGGTGGTGGATCAGGTGGAGACGATCATCGCCCGGGCTGAGGAGGGGTGGGCGGAGTGGGAGCCGTACCTGACCACCGGCACCTTCCCACCGACGACGACTGCCTCGACGACGCTCGGCCTCTCGCAGACCACAGCGGAGTGGTGCCACGAGGCGGCGCTACCGGGCAGCCACACCGCCGAGCACGAGGTACGTTTCGATGACGGCAGCCTGTATGAACGGATTGGCCTCATCTTCGGTCCGGGTGCTGGCGCCCCCGACCCTCGTGGAGGTGCCGTCGGAGGGGGTCGCGTTTGGGGGAGTGGAACCTCGGGTTCTGGAAGGTGCGGGTCTCGGTCCTTGAGGAGGGCAGTGAGGTTGTCGAAGGGGAGTTCGTCGTCGGACAGCGTTACGCCGCATCCGTCGACCCTCCGGTGGCAACCGCAGGGATGATGGTCATCTCGCTCACCGGTCGGCAGGTCCCGTTTGATGGCTGCGGGGAGGAGTGGGAGCAGCGTTTCCGGACAGGCAGGCAAGGAGTGGTCTTCCTCGCTGAACTGACGCCGACCCAGGTGCTTCGGTCGGCCGGGTGTGCCCGGTCAGCATGTCACCGAGAACACCGTGGAGGACATCCCTCCCGGAGACGCCTGCTCCGGAGCCAATTCCGCCTACTGCCAGTTGCTCCGGGGAACAGTCGATTACGACCGACGAGTGTTCGACGCCCTCCAGGGCGGTGACACGGAGCTAGCTGCGCTCCCTTGAAGGGTGGGGCTGGATCGGGGAGATCTACCCGCCAGCGGGATGGTTCGACTGGCCCGACGACTCAGCGTCGGCGGACGCGATGGGCAGGGCCACCCCCCCCGGCATGTCGTGGGCGGGCCCTCTCACTCGGTAGCCTTCTCGCAACACACGGTCATCCCTCGCTGGTCTGCTGCGGCGTGCGGATCCCCGCCCCGACCTCCGCGGCTACCCTCCCCGACGGTTTCTGCGCCTAGGGCTGCCAGGTACGGGCCTGCATCACCGCCACCACATCCGCCGGAGCTATCGACCGCAAGTACCTGTCCGTCGTCGCCAGGCTGGCGTGCCCCGAGCTGCCGCTGGATGATCGGCACCGGCACCCCCTCCCACATGAGCTCGGCGGCATGGGCATGGCGCAGCCGTGCGGGTGGACCCGCTTCTCGACCCCGGCCTTGGCGGCCAGCCGGGGCAGCAGGGTGCGGACATAGGAGGGCTTCAGCGGCCTGCCGTCCAGGTGCAGAACAGCCTGCGCCGCCGTCGATGCCGAGGGCCTTGCGCCGGTCCAGCCCAGCGCAGCACCAGCGCCATCGCTTCCGGGGTCGAAGCCCACCGTCCGCGCCGGTCGCCCTTGCCGTGCAGGACGGTGATCGTCCCCTGGACCGGGTCCAGGTCCTTGGGCATCGACGGCCAGCGCTTCCCGAGCCGCAGCCCGCCCCGGTAGAGGACGGCGATCAGGGCCCTGTTGCGCACCCCGGTGGGGGCACGGTTGGAGCAGGCGGCTAGCAAGGCCCGCACCTCGTCGGGGGTGAGCACCTCCGCCGGGTAGCGTTGCAGGCCCTTGTTGGCCGGGGTGCGGCCCCGGTGGTAGCCCTTGGTGGTGATGGCGGGCCGGGATGGCATCGGAGTCCTCCAGATGTCGCTTAGCGACGCTTTGTAGCATAGCGTCATCTATATGCGGCTCCAAGGCCCCCTGCCGATGCAGAAGCGTCACCAGAAGCCCGCACAGGCCCGTGTAGTCGCCCAGGACGGGACTGGCCTCCTCGGCTGCAGATCGGGGCCGCTGGGACCGCCCGGGCGCTCCGGCGGGGCGTAGCGTTCCCGTGGGAGCGGGTCGTGAAGGGCGGTTAGCGTCGGGTAGTCCGGCGACGGCGTCCATCCATCGCCTTGTCCCCGGGATGGTCGCCTCCTGCGGACCGGTTGATGGCCCAATTGGCCGTCCATGGGTCCCTCGCTGCGGACCCGACCTCGGCGGTCAGCCGTCGGGATGCGGCCCTGGCGGCGATCGTGCCGGGCGTCGAGCGCGTCGGCGGCCTGCTGGTGGCTCTGGCCCCTCCACCGCCCGGAGACCGGCGCGCGGACCTGCCCGCCCCTGCCGCCCGCGCCGGCTGTTCCCCCTGCCGGCGGTGTGTCCGCCGCCCCCACCCGCCTGCCAACTCCCCGGGTCGAAGAGGCCGGGGTCGCTGGTGCTGCCGGATGGACGTCGGCCTCCGGCCGTTCGTTGTCCTCGGCCCGGTAGCCTGGCTGGTCGCGGGTGGAGCCGGCGGCTGTGGACGCTGGTATCCGGTCGCCCAGCGGCCGTTCCCGGGCGGTGTGGGGTCGGCGTGCTGGCGGACGTGGTCGGCTTCATCTTCTGGGCTCATCGCTTCTCGGCTGTCGGCCTCTTCACGGTCTGCACCGTGCGGAGCACGGACTGCCCGCCGACGGTTGGGCCGGCGCCGTCGAGCCGGGTGAGGCGACCAGCGTTCGTCGATTCCGACCCGTGGCGTCGATCTGTTCGTCGCGGGCGGTCGCTGCCGTGCGCGTGGAGAGCAGCAGCCCACCGCGGCTGATGCAGGCCTCCTCGACCGGGCACACCCCGATGGTCACTTCGAGTGCGACCATGGCCCGGGCGGCCGAGGCAGAGGGATTCGCCGCCCGCGGGATCGGCCGCTGCAGCCGCGGCCGGGCGTGCCTGCGCGTGGCCACCTCGTCGGGCCTGCGGTCGACGCGAACGAGGAATATCCGGTGGACGGCCGCTGTATGGCCCGACCGCAGCCCGCCGAGAGGGGCTGCGGTCCCCGTCAGCCCCGTGAGGCCAACCGGCTGCGGATCGACTGTACTGGGTGCCGACCAAGGTCACCACCCCGGACGGTCACACCGGGTGGGTGGAGCAACGCTCAGTCATGCTTGCCCCTGCCGCCCGGACGCCGCCCCGACTGCCTCCCCGCACTGGGTCCAGGCTGGCTCCGCGTAGGATCGGCGAGGTCGACTTCCGGCTGGGCCCGCCGATGGGTCCCGCTCGGCTCGGCTCCCCTGGCGCCCCCGCTGCGGTAGCCCGACCAACCGGGAGATGACCCGGTGCCCCCACTGCCGGAAGAACCTGTGCGAACGGTGAGCCCGCGGCGCCAGGCAGGGGGCCCTCTCCGGGGGTTGCCGGATGGCCGGGCAGCCGGGGGCGGCGTAGCGTTCCCGGATGAGAGGGGGTGTGCGTGGTGCGCAAGTGGCGGGCTGGGACCCTACCGTGGCTGCTGGTCGCGGTGGCCTTCAACACCGCCATGCTGGTGTGGTTCCTGTACCTGCGGGCCGCCTACGACCGGGCGATCGACTGCCCGTTCGGCAACTACATGACCTGCACGGGGGGGAACCAGGGCCTCGTGGAGGCCGCGTTGATCGGGTTCTCGGTCATCGTTTGGGTGATTGGCGACATTGTCCTGGCCGCAATGTGGGTCAGTGCGGTGCGGGGAAGGCGTGGCCGACCCGGACCGGGGCTGTTCGCAGAGGTGGGCCACCTCTGGGAGGAGGTCGAACCGGGGACGAGCCACCCCACACCTGGGGCCGCTCCTCCCCCGGAGGCTTCCATCCCATGCCCTCGTTGCGGGCAGCCGATCAGCCGGGAGACGATCCGATGCCCCAACTGCCGCAAGAGTGTCTGGCGGTAGAGCCGTGACCGGGTCCGGGTGTTGCCGGATGGCCGGCCAGGCCCGGGGGCGACGTAGCGTTCCGGCGTTGGAGGGGGTGCTCATGGGCAAGGCCCGGCGGGGTCATCCGGTGGCCGTGATCCTGTTCGTGATGGCGGCCCTGCTCTGGGTGGCGTGGCTGGGACTGCCGTCCTCCGACATCCTGAACTGGCAGTACCCGTCCTGGATGGGGAGGACGGCCCAGGTGGCCCTCCCGGTCGCCAGCCTGCTGGGTCTGGGGGCGGCCGTGCTCCTGCGGGATCGGGGGGGTTCCCCGGTTGCTGCCCTGCTGGTCGTCCTGATCACCGTGGGCCTGGTGGGGGCGGTCGGGTTCCTGGTCTCAGTGGAGACGACCCTGTCGTATGACTCCAGCCGCCCGGAGACTTGGACATCGCAAGGTGAAGCCATCGCCTGGGTGGTGGGTCTGTCCCTGGTGGTGCTGGGCGGCCTCTGGTTCGCCTGGCGGCTCAGCATCGATCACGAGGGTGGCTGGTTCCGGCGTCGCCTCGCCGGGCGGACCGGGCCGACCTGGGCGGTGGCGGAGCCGGGGGCCGACCTGAAGCAGCGGCTGTGGAGGGGCCAGCCCTGGGCGTATCTGAGCGGAGGGACGGTAGTGACCGAGGTGTGGCGGGCGGGCAGCCGGGTCCTGGTCGCCACGGCCGAGGGACTGAGCGGCTGGGTGGCTGCGGATCAACTGAAGCCTTCTGCACCCAGGCCGGACCGTGATGGGGGTGCAGATGAGCGGTGAGCGGCGGGAGCATCCCTGGGCTGCGGGTCTCGTTCTGCTGGTGACCCTGTTGTGCACCGCCGCCGGCGTCGTGGCTTGCGTCCTTAGTCCCGCCCTGCACGCTTTCAGCGAGCGGGACACTGCTGGGTCGGGTGCTGTCATCCTCTTGCCGCTGATCCTGACCCCGCTCGTTCTCTTCGGTGGTCTGTGGTGGGCCGTGGTCTTGGGCAGTGGGCGTCGGGTCGGGCGGCGTCGCTGCCCCGCCTGCGGCCGGTTGGTCAGGTGGGGAAGGGAGCGCTGCCCCGCCTGCGGCCGGGACCTGGAGCGCTACGACGGCCACGGTGACGGTCCGTTCTGGTCTGTCGCCGAGCCGGGGGGCGGACCTGCGCAGCGGCATGGGCGGCGAGATCATCCGGTCGATGGCGGGCGGGACCGTGGTGGCCGAGGTGCGGCGGACCGGGACGCAGGTGTTTGTCGCCACAGCCGACGGCGTGACCGGCTGGGTGGCCGAGGATCGGCTCCAGCCCGCCCAACCCGGGCCGGACGGGGAAGGGGAGCGGTGATGCCGGTGCCGCCGCCGTGGACACCTGAGGGCGGGGGTCCGAACGGTCGGGTGCCAGTGACCCCTTTCCGGTTCAGGGCCGCCCGGTCGGTGCCTGTCCTGGACCCCGACACCTACCAGGAGATCGCCCTCCTGGGCAAGGGCAACACCTACATGGCCGTCGAGGTCTCGGGGTACTGGGTGCTGGCTGAGGGCCTGTCGGGGCATCGGGGCTGGGTGCCGTTCGCTGTCGCCGGGCGGCTGGGTCATCCGGTCACAGCGTTCCTCGTCGTTCTGGTCACCCTGGCCGCTGTTGGGTTCCTTGGACTGGGGGTCCACTACGGGCCTCCCAAGACGAAAGCCTCTGTCCGTGCGGTAGCCGTTCCCAAAGCCCTGGTCGATGAACTCGCCCGGCACCTGGCGGCCTACCCGCCCGGCAAGGACGGCCTCGTCTTCACCGGCAGCCGACGGAGGTCCCCTCAGGGCCGCCAACTTCCGGCACCGCTACTGGGCACCGGCCGTCCGGGCCTCGGTAGGCGAACCCTGCCGGTTCCACGACCTTCGGCACAGCCACGCCGCCATGCTCATCGCCTCCGGCCAGCACCCGAAGGTGATCCAGGGGCGGCTCGGCCACGCCTCGATCAGAACCACCCTGGACACCTACGGGCATCTGCTCCAGGGCCTCGACGAGGCCGCAGCCGACGCCCTCGACCAGGTCATGAGCGGCCGGGCTGTGGGGTTGGCGTGGGGTTGAGCGGCCTCGCAGGGCTGATCCCGCTCCCCCACCGGAGAGAAACCCCTTGTCGACAAGCGGTTTCTCGGTGGGCGCTGCAGGACTCGAACCTGCGACCTCTTCCTTGTAAGGGAAGCGCTCTAGCCACCTGAGCTAAGCGCCCGCGCCGGCCCTTGAGGGTACCAGCGGCCGGTTGCGGATTCCCGAGGCTAGAGGTCCTTGCGGTACCAGGACTCGACGTTCCAGGTGTCCCCGCCCTGGACCAGTTCGCCCAGGTAGTAGGGGACGTGCCGGTACCCGCCCAGGGTGTCGGCCCACACGGCCCCGGCGTCGGGGCGCTGATAGAGCGGGATGATGACCACCTGGTCGGCCAGGATCGCCTCGGCCTCGCTCACGTACGCGGCCAGCTCGCCCTCGTTGATGGTCGCGTTCATCAAGTCCCACAGCTCGGCGAAGCGCGCCGTGTTCTCGTCGGAGTAGCCGGCCGGCTGGTCGAACCAGCCATCCTCCGAGTCCGCGACCTCGGGGGTGCCCCAGCGGTAGAAGTTGAGGCCGGTGGGCAGCGGCCCCTCCGGGTCCAGCATGATGTGCCACCAGACCAGCTCCGCCAGGCCCGGCCGGCCCACGAAGCTCCACTCCCCCAGGTCCCAGTTGCCGAGGTCGAGGGTGTCACCGAAGAAGAGCACGGAGTCCTCGAGCTCTGCCTCGAAAGCGATGCCGACGTCCTCGAACATGTCGATGAACAGCTGGGAGAGCAGGACCCGGGCGGGTGAGTTGAAGGTGGCGGTGAACACCACCTTGGGGGGCACCGCCTCGCAGTCCACACCCTCCTCGGCGCACAGGGCGGCCAGGTACTCCCGGGCCTGCGCCGGGTCGTAGTCGTACTGGTCCCAGGCGGACCCGGAGAGCTCCGGGCTGAAGGCGTCGACGTAGGACGACATGGGCTCCACCAGGCCGCCCAGCACCTCGTCCACGATCAACTGCCGGTCGATGGCGTGCGCCACCGCCTTGCGGAAGTTGAGGTGGAGGCTGTACGAGCCGGGGTTCCTGGCCAGGCGATTCTCGCCGAACTGGAAGGCGAGGTGCTCCCAGGTGGGCCCGGCCACCACGTCCACCAGGGCTCCCTCCGCCTCCAACAGGCGGATCTCCTCGACGATCGCCACGTCCTCCGGCAGGGTGATCGCCTGCACCTCGCGTCCCCGGAAGGCCTCGAGCAGCGCCGCCTGGTCGGGGTAGAAGCGGACGACCAGCGAGTCCAGGTAGGGAAGCCGCTCACCGGTCTCCGGGTCGGTCTTCCAGTAGTTGTCGTTGCGCACCAGCCTCAGCGACTGGCCCGGCTGCCACGACTCGATGCGGAACGGCCCGCACGACAGCCAGCCGGTCTGGTCGTAGGCGGTGGCGAAGTCGGTCCCCTCGATCTGGTGCCTGGGCAGGATGAGGCTGAACAGGTTCTCGACCTGCAGGGTGGGCGTGCTGAGGGTGAACTCGAAGGTCTTGTCCCCCGCCACCACCGAGTCCGGGACGATGTCCTCGTAGTACTCCTGGTTGATGCCGTTGGCCGGGTCCATGATCGTCTGGTAGGTGAACTCGTAGTCGAATCCGGACACCGGGGTGCCGTCCTCCCAGACCGCCTCCTCCCGGATGCGATAGCGGACCGTCTCGGTGCCATCGGCGTTGACCGTGACCCCGCCGTTCGCCACCGTGGGGAGCTGGACCACCAGGCCGGGCACCAGCTCCAGGGTCTCCCCGTCGACCTCCTGGGTCCCGCAGGTCCACGCCCGGCTGATGCGGGCCACCGAGTAGCTGTCGCCGCCCAGGAGGTAGGGGTTCAGGGTCGTCGGCTCCTGGTCGTCGCCGATCACGGCCTCCCCGCCGCGGGGCGTGCCCGGGGCGGTGGTCGTCGTGGTGGCCGCGGTAGTCGTGGTGGCCGCCGTCGTCGTGGTCGGAGCCTGGGTGGTGGTCCCCGGGCCGGCCGTCGTGGTGCTCTCGACGGCGCCGTTGGTGCACGCGGCGAGGACCAGCCCCATCACCAGGGCGAGCCACCCCGAGCTGCCCGCGTCGGCCATGTCCCATGCCTGCATCCTTTCCCACGATCTTCCTGCCGCCCAGCACGGCCGAGAGCCCGCCGAGGCCTCCGGCGACCTGCCGGCTCGGCGTGCCCCGGCTCGGCCTGGCGGCGCGAGGTTACCCGAACCGCCGACCACACCCAGATGGCCCCCCGGCCGGCAGTCCCCAGGAGGTAGCAGCCCGGGGCGGGCCCGTCCCGGCTCTCGGGTCCTGCCCGTCCGGACCGGGCGCAGGGCTTTGTCCCCTAGCCCGCGGCCTCGGGGGCCGACCATGCCTCGAGCTCTCCGATCACAAGGGGGTGCCATGCCCAAGCCGGACCAGGTCGCCGAGGACCTGAACCCGCACCACATCGCCCGCGCCCAGTTCGAGTCGTCCCTCCCCTACGCCGAGGACCTCAGCGACTGGCAGGGCATGTCGCGAGTGGCTCTTCGAGCCGGAGCGAGTCGTCAAGCTGACCCTGCCAGTCGTCATGGACGACGGAGGCGTGCGCGTCTTCCGCGGCTACCGGGTGCTGCACAACACCGCCCGCGGGCCCGGGCAAGGGCGGTATCCGCTTCTACCCCGACCGTCGACGAGGACGAGGTCAAGGCCCTGGCTACCTGGATGACGTGGAAGTGCGCGGTGGTCGACGTCCCCTTCGGCGGCGCCAAGGGCGGGGTCGACTGCGACGTCACCACGCATGTCGTCGGCCGAGAGGCGGCGGGTCACCCGGCGCTTCATCTCCTCCCTCGGCGACGACATCGGCCCCCATACCGACATCCCCGCCCCGGACATGTACACCGACGCCCAGACGATGGCCTGGGTCTTCGATACCTACCACATGATGCACCCCCACGACGAACAACCTGGGCGTTGTCACCGGCAAGCCGCTCGATCTGGGCGGCATCTCCGGGCCGGAACACCGCCACCGCACAGGGACTCGGCCTATGTGCTCGAGCGCCTGCTGGAACTCGGCGAGGTGCCCGGCGTCACCGGAATCAAGGGAAGTCGGGTCTTCCGTCCAGGGCTTCGGGAACGTGGGGCGCTATTCCGCCTTCATCCTCAGCGACATGGGCGCCTCCATCGTCGCGGTCAGCGACGTTGCAGGTCGGAGCGGCCGACCCGAACGGCCTCAACCTCGAGGAGGTGGAGGCGCACTTCAAGAAGACCGGCTCCGTCCTCGGAGCGCCAGGGCACTCACCCGCTCGATGCCAAGGGCCCCCTCGGAGTCAAGTGCGACATCCTGATCCCGGCGGCGTTGGAAAGCCAGATCACGCTGAAGAACGTCGATCGGGTCAAGGCCAAGGTGGTCATCGAGGGAGCCAACGGGCCCACGACCCCGGGCGCAGACCGCGTCCTCGCCGACAAGGGGATCGTCGTGGTTCCCGACATCCTCGCCAACGCCGGCGGGGTGGCTGTCTCCTACTTCGAATGGATCAGGAACCTCGAGCAACGCGCTGCAGGTCGAGCTAGCCGAGATCAACCAGCGCCTACGGACGCAGATGCGCGACGCCACCAAGACGGTGCTGTCCACTTACCATCGACCTGCGGAACCACGTCCCCGCCTACCAGACCCGGTGGCGCAAGGCGACCCGCGACACCCAACCGCTCACTCCACCGGACCTGCGCATCGCCGCCACCGCGACCGCGGTGGGCCGTTGCTGGAAGGCCCGGGCCGAGCGAGGAATCTGGCCGTAGCGCCGAGTCTTCGCGCAACCTGCCGCGCGGGCCGGGGCCCGAGGGTTCCGGCTCGTCGGCGTGGGGCCTCGGCGGGTGGGCCGGGCTCGACCCGCGCCGCCGGCCTCCCGATCGCAACGGCCGGCGCCGCGCCGCCCACCGGGGGCAACGCCGCCTATCTCCATGCCAGTTCGCTCCTCTCTGATCGGCTAGCCTCAGTGGCCGATCAGGGAAGCGCCCAATCCCGTCACGCCTCCGAAGGGAGTCTCCATGACCCGAAGCCGCAGTACCCGCTGAGGACTTGAACCCGTATCACATCGCCCGCCACCAGTTCGACGAGGCCGTCCCCTACGTCGACGACGTCGAGCGGCTGGCAAGGCATCTCCGAGTGGCTGTTCGAGCCCGAGCGGGTCGTGAAGCTGACCCTGCCGGTCGTCATGGACGACGGCCACGTCCACGTCTTCCACGGCTACCGGGTCCTGCACAACACGGCGCGCGGGCCCCGGCAAGGGCGGCATCCGCTTCTACCCCACCGTGGACGAGGACGAGGTGAGCGCCCTCGCCACCTGGATGACCTGGAAGTGCGCGGTGGTCGACATCCCCTTCGGCGGGGCCAAGGGCGGGGTCGAGTGCGACCCGCCGAAGATGTCCACCAACGAGAAGCGGCGGGTCACGCGGCGCTTCATCGCCGCCCTGGGCGACGACATCGGCCCCTACACCGACATCCCCGCGCCCGACATGAACACCGACGCCCAGATCATGGCGTGGGTCTACGACACCTACCAGATGATGCATCCCCACGCCATCAACCTCGGGGTGGTCACCGGCAAGCCCCTCGACCTGGGCGGCATCCCCGGGCGCAGCACCGCCACCGCCCAGGGCCTCGGCCTACGTGCTCGAGCGCCTGCTGGCCCTGGGTGAGGTGCCCGGCGCTCACGCGGCATCGAGGGCAGCCGCGTCTCCATCCAGGGGTTCGGCAACGTCGGGCCGCCACACCGCCTTCATCCTGCGCGACATGGGCGCCCGCGTCGTCGCCGTCAGCGACATCCGGCGGCGGGGCCGCCGACCCCAACGGCCTCGACCTGGAGCGAGGTGGACGCCCACTTCCGCAAGGCACCGGCTCCGTCCTGGGCGCCCCCGGCACCGAGCCCTCGACGTCAAGGGCCCTCTGGAAGAGGAGTGCGACATCCTGGTCCCCGCCGCCCTGGAGAACCAGATCACCCTGGAGAACGTCGACCGGGTCAAGGCCAAGGTGGTCATCGAGGCGCGCCAACGGGCCCACCACCCCGGGCGCCGACCGCATCCTGGCCGACCAGGGGCATCCCGGTGGTCCCCGACATCCTCGCCAACGCCGGCGGGGTGGTCGTCTCCTACTTCGAATGGGTGCAGAACCTGGACAACGAGCAGTGGGACGAGGCACGTGGTGCACGACCGCCTGCGGGCCAAGATGCGCCGGGCCACCGACGGGCGTGCTCGACACCTACCACCGGCTGCAGGACGAGCTTCCCCGAGTACCAGGAGCGCTGGCGCAAGGCGATGCCCGATGCGCCCCGCGACTCGGCATCGCCCGACCTGCGGATCGCCGCCATGGTCACCGCCGTCGGGCGCTGCTGGACCGCCCTGGACCAGCGCGGCGTCTGGCCGTAAGCCGGCGATCGACACACTCTGGGTTGGGCCGGGGCACGCGTACCCCGGCCCAACTGTCTGTGGGACGAGACGGGCCCTCAGGCCCCGGGGACGCGCAGCCAGGCGCCCTGGGGCACCTCGCGCTGCTCGGCGGTGACCTGGAGGATGCCCAGTTCGTCGGCACTCACCGTCGTGTTGTCACAGCCCCCGTCGGCCCGGGGCTGGTAGTTGACCCGCACGTGCTGGGGCCGCAACTCCTCGCCGGCGGCCGACACCGCCCGGAGGCCGCTCCAGCGCACCACCACGGTGGGATGCTCGCAGCGGGCGAACGACTCGGTCCACACCATGGGGGTGTGCAGGTACTCGCCCCGGGTGTAGAGGTCGCGCACCAGCTGCTGCCGGCCCTCTTCCCGATCCTCGACCACCGCCCCGCCAGGCGCGGATGCCCTCCGGGGCGCTGGGCGCCGGGAAGATCGACAGCCGGTAGCGGTGGCCCAGCTGCCAGGTGAACTCCCGGGTGTTGGGATCACGCCGGGGCCCCGGCAGCTCCGAGGTCGACCCCTGCAGCACCCTGGTGCCCCGCGCCGTCGGACCGTAGCCCCCGAAGTTCACCGCCGTGCTGCCCGGGTAGCGCGGATTCCACTGCAAGCCGAGATGCGCCCCACCCTGCAGGCGCGGGCCGGCGGCGAAGGAAGCCTGGAGAGCCCAGAAGTAGAGGCGCTTCACCGCCGGGGCGGTCACCACCTCGAGGGTGGCCTCCACCTGGAGGAGCGGCACTTCGGGCAGGTCCCAGATCAGATGGAACGACGACGCGCCGTTGGCCGACCGCGGCTCCCCGGACACACGCTGGCGGGCCGCCCAGGCGGCGGAGGCCCGACTCAGGCTGCGGCGGATCAGGTGGTCACTCCCATAGGCCCCGCTCCACCAGGATCTCGTCGCACACCCAGTGGACCCAGGCAGGCCGTTCCACGTCGGGATCGTCCGAGTGCGCGGCGATGGAGTTCGCCACCATCCAGGCGGCCACCCGGGCGTTGGCCACCGGGTCGAGGGCACTGGCTCCGGGCAGGCCGGCAGCTGCCGCCCGGCGCTCCCAGTAGATGTCCTTGTGCTGGAAGAGGCCGACCACGTGGGTGCCCCCGGGGATCGAGGGCGTGGTGATGAACGGGTCGCCGAGGCTCTCGCAGGCCACGATCGCCATGGCATGCTCGATCTCCTCTCCCAGGCCCCGCTCCAGGAAGGCCTCGGTGATCACCGAGCGCCACTCCTCGACCGACGCCACATTCCAGGGAGCGCCCCGCCGCAGGCCGCGGGTGCTCTCGCACCCGGTCCCCTCGTCGGGGGAATTGCAGGTGTCGAAGCCGGGCCCGCCGGTCAGAATCTCACCCGCTTCCGCCTCCGCGATCAGCGCCGCCCTGGTCTGCGTCCCTACCACCCCGTCGGCCTCCAGGTCGTGCGCGGTCTGGAAAGCACGCACGGCCGCCTCGGTCGCCTCGCCGAACACCCCGTCGACGGGGCCGGGGTCCAGCCCCAGCCCGGCCAGCAGGCGCTGCAGCGCGGCAACCTCCTGCCCGCTCGTGCCCGGCCGCAGCGGCTGGGTGCCCAGGCCCGAATTGGAGGAGTCCGCCTCGGTCGAGGCACCAGCCTCCGGCGTCGGCGATATGGTCTCGAGGGCTTCAGCGAGGGCGGCCCGGGTTCCCGACCCCACGACCCCGTCGGCCTCCAGGTCGTTGGCGGTCTGGAAAGCGCTCACCGCCGCCTCGGTCTCCTCACCGAACGCCCCGTCGGCCGCGCCGGGGTCGAACCCCAGCTCGACGAGCAGCCTCTGCAGAGCGCTCACGTCGGTGCCGCTGGACCCCGCTTGCAGGACCCGGGTGCTGTCGAACAGCCAGGCGTAGTCGTCCTCGTCCTCGGCCTCCGCCGAAGGGGCAGTCCGGCAGAAGTAGCCCATGCCGTCGTTCGGAGTGCACGAGCTGCCCCACAGCTCGTCGCTCCCCGCACCGCCCAGGAGCTCGATCCCGCCCCAACCCGCCTTCCAGGACATCGTCGCCGACCGCGCCCACCAGGTAGTCGGCACCACCGTCGCCGTAGAGGAAGTCGTTGCCGGCCTCGCCGAAGATCCGGTCGCGCCCGGCACCGCCCCAGGCCACGTCGTCGCCGGGACCGGCGCAGATCAGGTCGTCCCCGCCCAGCCCCTCGATCCGGTCGTCGCCACCCAACGCGGCGATGACGTCGCGCGCCGTCGGTGCCCACCAGCTCATCGGGCCCCTCGGTGCCGACGATCGTGGCCGCCGCGCCCTGACAGAGGATGGCCTCCTCCCCGGCGGCCACCGCCGGGGTGGCCAGCACGCCGATCAGCAGCAGCGCGCCGACTGAGAAGACGGAGAGGGCGGCCGGTCATGGTGGGCAGAGGCCTCCTATGGGGGCCGGTCGTCGGTCAGTGTCGCTTCCCGAGCCCAGAAATGCTCTGTATAGGCTAGCGTCGTGCCCCGTGACCGCGTGCACGTTCTGCGAAATCGTCGCCGGACGGCTGCCAGCCGACGTCGTCCTCGACGAGCCCGAGGCCGTCGCCTTCCTCGACCGGCGCCCCGTGTTCCCCGGCCACATCCTGCTGGTCCCCCGCCGCCACGTAGAGTCCCTCGACGACCTGCCGCCCGACCTGGTCGGCCCTCTCTTCGACGCCGCCCGCCGCCTCAGCCGGGCCGTGCGGGTGGCCGTCGAAGCCGACGGCTCATTCGTCGCGGTCAACAACCACATCAGCCAGAGCGTGCCCCACCTGCACGTCCACATCCTGCCCCGGCGCCGCCGCGACGGCCTGCGCGGCTTCTTCTGGCCGCGCCTGGGCTACGAGGACGAGGTGCACCGCCTGCGCACCGCCGAGGCCATCAAGGCGGCCCTGCACTCCGCCGACTGATCCCCATCGAGCCGATGGGCCCGGCGGTGTGGCCGCCGGGCCGACGGTTCCCCGTCTCCTCCCTCAGCTACTTGCGGCCCAGCAGGCCCTTCAGGAACGGCAGCGGCCTTGCCCAGCAGGCCCATGAGGCCCGACGGCGCCGCCGACCATGCCGAGCAGGTTGCCCAGCCCGCCCGAGGCGCTCTGCTGGATCTGCTTGGACTCCCCGGCCAGCATGCCGGCCAGGCCCGAGGCATCCAGGCCCTGCTCCTGCTTGGTCTTGCCCAGGGCCCCCATGAGCAGCGGGGCCAGGGTCGTCAGCAGGTTGCCCGTCTGCTGCTTGCTCAGGCCGGTCTCCTGGCCGACGGCGGCCGCCACCGCCGGCTGCTTGCGGCCGAGCACGTGGCCCGAGAATGGCGGCGCCGGGCCCGGCCGCGGCGTTGCCGAGGAAGTCCCCGCACCTTGTCGAGGATGCTGCCGTCGTGGTCCTTGGCCAGGGCCTGCGTCCAGCGAGGCGGCGCCCTTGGGCTTGGCGGCGTTCCTGGCCACGGCGCCCGGTGAGGACGCTCAGGGCGGTCTGCACCGCGCCCGGGGGCCTTGTCCTGGCCGATGCCCAGCTGGCCGGCGATGGCCGACAGGCCACCGGAGCCGAGCTTCGAAGTCACGAGGTCGATGAGGCTGGCGATAGTCTCCCCCTTCTCGTCGTACGCCGGAGTCTGTTCGATGCCAACGCGTCCTGTCAACTGGCCCCGCGCGCGTCGCTAGCGTCGCGGCCAGGCCCCTCGAGGCAGGAGCAGATGAGCGGCCCCGCTACCCCAGGGTTCTCCCTCGGCCGGCACGCCCCCGCCGTCGCCGCTCGCCTGCGGTCCTGGCAGGAGGAGGCGCCGTCGCCCGCCTCTGGGCCAAGGACCACACCCTCTGGACCGCCGAGCCCGTGCCGGAGATCGACGACCGCCTCGGCTGGCTCACCCTGCCCGAGGCCATGCGGCAGCGAGGTCCCCGCCCTGGTCGCCTTCGCCGCCGAGGTGGCCGCCGACGGCATCACCCGCGTGGTGCTGCTCGGCATGGGCGGTTCGAGCCTGGCGCCCGAGGTCTTCGCCCGCACCTTCGGCAGCCGGCCGGGCTACCCGGAGCTGCTCGTCCTCGACAGCACCCACCCGGGGGCGGTGCGGGCGGTGGACGAGCAGGTCGACCCGGCGGCGACCCTCTTCCTGGTCTCCAGCAAGTCGGGCACCACCATCGAGCCCCTCTCGTTCCTCCACCACTGCTGGGCGCGAGCGTCGGCGGCCACCCCGCACGCCCGGCCGCCACTTCGCCGCCATCACCGACCCGGGCACCCCGCTGGCCGACCTGGCCCGGGAGCGGGGCTTCCGCCGGGTGTTCGCCGCCACCCCGGACGTCGGCGGGCGCTTCTCGGCCCTGTCGCCACTTCGGCCTGGTGCCGGCCGCCCTGATCGGGGCCGACGTCGCCGGCCTGCTCGACCGGGCGGCGCCGCCATGGCCGACGCCTGCCGCCGGCCTCCCGCCGACAACCCCGGCTTCCTGCTCGGCGCCGTCCTGGGGGAGCTCGCTCGAGCGGGCCGGGACAAGGCCACCTTCCTGGTCTCCCCGTCGCTGGCCGCCTTCCCGCCTGGATCGAGCAACTCGTGGCCGAGAGCACCGGCAAGGACGGCACGGGCATCGTCCCGGTGGCCGACGAGCCGGCGGGGCCCCCGGAGGCCTACGGCGACGACCGCCTGCTTCGTCTACCTGGCGCGCCGGCGGCGACGACGACGACGCCCAGGCGGCGGCGGTGGACGCCCTGGAGGCCGCCGGGCACCCGGTGCTGCGCCTCCGACCTCGCCGACCTCGCCGACCTCGGCGCCGAGATGTACCGCGCCGAGGTGGCCGTGGCCATGGCCGGCAGCGTCCTGGGCATCCACCCCTTCGACCAGCCCGACGTGCAGCTGGCCAAGGACGCTCGCCACCCGGGCCATGGCGGGCGAAGCCGGTGGCGAGCCCATCCCCGCCGTGGCCGCCGCCGACACGGCCGCGCTCGGCGGCCGCGCTGGCCGACCTCCTGGAGGCAGGCCCGGCCCGGCGACTACCTGGCCGTCCAGGCCTTCGTCGCGCCTACCCCGCAGGCCGAGGCGGCCCTGCAGGGCCTGCGGCTAGGCGGTGCGGCGACCGCCTGCACCTCGCCACCACCCTGGGCTTCGGCCCGCGCTTCCTGCACTCCACCGGCCAGCTGCACAAGGGAGGGCCCGACACCGGCCTGTTCCTGCAGGTGGTGGACGAACGCCGAGCCCGACCTGCCCGTCCCGGGCACCGGGTACACCTTCGGGCGCCTGGTGACCGCCCAGGCCGACGGCGACTACAGGGCGCTGGCCGGCCGAGGGCGCCGGGTGCTGCGGGTGGACCTGGGGAGCCGCGGGCAGGCCGGCCTCAGAGTCCTGGCAGAAGCCCCTCTGCCCTGATCGCCGCCCACACCGGGCATGCCGGCCGCCGTCGTTTAGGCTGTTGGGGACCCCAAGGAGGATGAGTGCGGCGCAGCGCAATCCTGGCCCTGATTGTGGCCCTGGCGGCCGCCCTGGTCGTCCCGGCGGCGGCCGGGTCACCGTGTGCCGGGGGGACGATCCAGGGCAACATCACCGATGAGGCGGGCCTGCCTCTCCCCGTCGCAGCGCTCCAGCACCTCTCGGCCGAGGCTTTCGACACGGTCACGGGGCACCGCTACCAGGCCTTGTCGTCGGACCCGGAGGGCCGCTACCAGCTCAGCGAGCTTCCCGCCGGGACCTACAAGCTCCGCTTCCGATACCTCGACGTGGCGGGCAACCTGCTCCGCTACCGCTGGCACGACGACCAGCCCACTTTCGGAGCCGCCACGCCCGTGACGCTGCGCGCCGGCGCCACTCTGACCGTCGATGCCGCCCTCGGCGTCTTGCAGGGTGCCCAGGTGAAGGGGGTCTTCCTCTCCGGCCCACCCGCCGCAGGCGCCATCAACGGCTCCGGGGGCTGCTACGGCGTCGAGATCTTCGAGGCCGACGGCATCTCGATCGGCACCGTCGGGAGAGTCGACCAGATGGGGCACTGGACCTCGGCCGGCCTGGTCCCGGCCGGCGCCATGGCCGCCGTGGCCCGCTGGGACCCCGAAGCACCTCGCTGCCCGGACGTGCTGCCCCACCTGTGGAAGTGGTACCTGGGCCCTTCCGGCGGCACCGCGTACGCCAACGACCTGGTGGCCGACCCGCGCCTGCTGGCGGCCGCCGGCACTTTCGAGGTCCCCGAGGACGAAGCCATCCTCAGAGGCATCAACTTCCGGCTGACGCCGACCCCCACTTGCCTGTTTCGGACCGCGACCATCATCGGGACAACGCTCCCCGAGACCATCGTCGGCACCGAAGACGACGATGTGATCTACGGGCTGGCGGGAAACGACCGGATCTTCGGCCTGGCCGGAAGCGACGTCATCTGCGGTGACGCCGGGGACGACATCCTCAAAGGCGGCGCGGGAAGGGACACGCTCCTGGGCGGAGGGAACCCGGGCCTGGCTGAAGACGGCTTCGACCGGGCATTCGGCGGCGCCGGCCGGCTCGACAACTGCAATGCCGAGATCGTGCGCGGCTGCGAGTTCGGGGTGGCCGGCTAGGGCGGGAACCCGGGCGGCCGCACCCTGGTCCGGCCGGCGACACACCTCGGTTGCCGCACTTCACGACCCACGCCCGCCGGCCACGCCGGCCTTCAGTCCGTCCCGACCAGGGCGCCGCGCAACGTTTCCCAGGTCACCGCCAGGTCCTCGGGGATCACCCGGGTCTCCCCCACCGTGGTCACGAAACTGGTGTCGCCCGCCCAGCGCGGGCACCAGGTGGAAGTGCAGGTGGTCGGGCACCCCGGCCCCGGCGACCCGGCCCAGGTTGGCGCCCAGGTTGAAGCCGTCGGGCTTCATCGCCTCCCCGCACGCCCGGCGGGCCCGGGCCAGCAGGCGCCACACCTCCTCCACCTCGGCGGCGGTCAGGTCGGCCGAGGTCGGCCACGTGGCGGTACTGGCTCACCATCAGGTGGCCCGGTGGTGTAGGGGAAGCGGTTGAGGACGCTGAAGGCCAGGGCGCCGCGTTCCAGGATGAGGGCGGTCGCGTCGTCCTCACCGGGCAGGCGGCAGAACAGGCAGCCCGCCTCGTTCTGCTCGTCGGCCGAGCGCACGTAGCCGCTGCGCCACCCGGCCCACAGGGTGTCCACGGCGCCGAGCCTACCCTGCCCGCCCCTCACCTGCCGCCGGCCCCATCAGCGCCTCGTACAGGAAGGGCAGCGACACGTCCATGCGGTAGTCCACGTTGGTGTGGTCGTCGTCGAACTCCTCGAAGCGGTGCGCGATGCCGGCCGCCCGCAGGGCCCGCGCGAAGGCCCGGGCCCCGTGCACCAGGTGGTACTGGTCGTTGCTCCCGCAGTCGAGGTACAGGCCCCGCAGCGAGCGCAGGTTGGCCCGGCACCGCTCCTGCCGCACCAGCACCACCGGGTCGTGGGCCTGCCAGGCCGCCCAGCGGGCCGGCGTCCATCTCCGCCGTCTCCGGGTCGACCGGCAGGCGCATCCCCTTGGGCGCCGACGGATCGGGGTCGTAGGTGGCGGCCATGGCCACCATCTCCAGGTGGTGGAGCCACTCATCGGTCGGTCTTGGGAGCGGCGGCGAACGCCTCGAGGAACCCGGCGACCCCGCCCTTGGCGGCCAGGAAGCGCGGCGGCTGGCGGGAAGTGGGACGCGGTAGCACAGGTCGAAGGCCATGTCGCCGGAGTGGCAGGCCACCGCCCCCCAGGCCTCGGCCCGGCGCAGGCCGTGGACGATGGCCCCGTAGCCGCCCGAGGACTTGCCGAAGACGGCCCGGTGCTCCCGGCCGGGGAGGAGGCGGAACTCCGGCTTCGAGGCGGGGCAGCATCTCGTCGATCAGGAAGGCCTCCCAGCGGCCCATCGCCGCCGAGTCGATGTACTGGTTGCCGCCCAGCGAGGTGAAGCAGTCGGGGAAGGCGGCCACCACCGGGCCCATCCGCCCCTCGTCGACCAGGCGGTCGAGGCGCTGGGGCACCGACTCCCCGAAGGCCTTCCAGTTCAGGTGGGCCAGGCCGCTGCCGGTGAAGCCCACCAGGTCCACGAACAGCGGGTAGCGCCGGTCGGCTCGTCGTCGTAGCCGGGCGGCAGGTAGACCGCCACCACCCGGCGTGTGCGGGTCGCCCAGGAGGTTCCCCTCCAGGGCGGCCGAGCGCGATCTCGATCTCGACCAGGCGGCCCTGCGGCCGGCGGAAGTTGTGGACGGGCACGGCTCTCCTCGCTCGCTCCGCCCCGACTATGCCAGGCGTCGCCTTCCGCCGCTACCGTTTGCCCTCCCGCGATCGGGCCGCCATGCCCACCGTCGAGATCCGCTGCTACGGCGAACTCAACGACTTCCTGCCCGCTGCCCCGGCGCCAGCGCGCCTTCGCCTACGCCTTCCGCGTGCCCGGCAGCGTCAAGGATGCCCTGGAGTCCCTGGGAGTGCCCCACCCCGAGATCGACCTGCTCCTGGTGAACGGCGAACCGGCGGGATTCGACCGGCTCCTCGCCGACGGGGACCGGGTGGCCGCCTTCCCCCTCTTCCGCCGCCTCGACGTGTCGGCCGGTCTCGCCGGTGCACCTGCCCCTGCTCGCCGAGCCCCGCTTCGCCCTCGACGGCCACCTGGGGCGCCTCGCCCGCTACCTGCGCCTGCTCGGCTTCGACGCCGCCCACCGGCCGCAGGCCGACGACGCCGCCCTCGCGGCGCGGCGGCCGCCGAGGACCGCATCCTGCTCACCCGCGACCTCGACCTGCTCAAGCGCCGCGTGGTGCGCCGCGGCTACCGGGTGCGCAGCACCGATCCCCGCGACCAGGCCGTCGAGGTGGTGCGCCAGTTCGACCTGGCCGGGCGCTGCTCGCCCGTTCACCCGCTGCCTGCGCCTGCGGCGAGCGCCTGGCGGCCGGCGACCGCCGAGGAGGCCGCCGGCCGGGTGCCCCCGGGTGTGGCCGCCCGGCACGCCGACCTTCCAGCGCTGTCCCGGCTTGCGGGCGGGTCTACTGGCCCGGGTCCCACCACCGCCGCCTCGTCGCCCTGGTGCGACCGGAAGTGCGGCTCGGCCGCCGAGGCCGCCCGCGGGCCGTAGCATGCGCCCGCCATGACCCGCACCCGCTGCTCCGGCATCCTCCTCCACCCCACCAGCCTCCCCGGCCCCTACGGCATCGGCGACCTGGGGCCCGAAGCCTACCGCTGGCTCGACTGGCTGGCCGGGAGCGGGTGCACCTTCTGGCAGATCCTCCCCCTCGGCCCCACCGGCTACGGCGACTCCCCCTACTTCTGCTTCTCCGCCTTCGCCGGCAACCCCTACCTGGTGAGCCCCGAGCTGCTGGTGGCCGACGGGCTCCTCGCGCCGCCGACCTGGCCGACGCGCCCCGACTTCCCCGCGCGACCGGGTGGACTTCGGCCAGGTCATCCCCTGGAAGCTGGCCCTGCTCGACCGGGCCTTCGACCGCTTCCTGGCCGACCCGCCCGGCGACTCCGCCGCCCGCTACCGCGCCTTCCGCCGGGCCCACGCCGGCTGGCTCGACGACTACGCCCTGTTCATGGCCCTCAAGGAAGCCCACGGCGGCGGGCCCTGGGCGGAGTGGCCGGCGCCCCTGCGCCACCGTCGCCGCGGCCGCCCTCGGCCGAGGCCCGGGCCTCCCTGTCCCCCGAGGTGGAGCGACAGGCGTTCCGCCAGTTCGTCTTCTTCGAGCAGTGGGAGCGGCTGCGGGCACGGGCCCGCCGCCTGGGCCTGCGGCATCATGGGCGATGCCCCCATGTACGTGGCCGGGGACAGCGCCGACGTCTGGGCGCACCCCGACCTGTTCACGCCTCGACGCCGACCTGCAGCCCGACGGTCGTGGCCGGGGTGCCCCCCGACTACTTCACCGAGACCGGCCAGCTGTGGGGCAACCCCATCTACGACTGGGACCGCCACGCCGCCGACGGCTACGCCTGGTGGATCTCCCGGCTGCGGTCCCTGCTCGGACTCACCGACCTGGTGCGCATCGACCACTTCCGGGCCTTCGTGGACTACTGGGAGGTGCCCGCCGGCTCCCCCACGGCCGCCGTCGGGCGCTGGGTGCCGGGGCCCGGGGCCGCCTTCTTCCGCCCGTGCCGAGCAGGCCCTGGGCGGCCTGCCCATCGTGGCCGAGGACCTCGGTGAGCTCCACCCGGAGGTTCCCGCCCTGCTGGCCGAGGTCGGCCTCCCCGGCATGAAGGTGCTGCAGTTCGCCTACGACGGAGATCCCCGAGAACCCCTTCCTGCCCGGGTACCACCCGGAGAACTGCGTCGTCTACACCGGCACCCACGACAACGACACCACCGTGGGCTGGTACCGGTCGCTGCCCCCCGAGCAGCGCCGGCGGGTGCGCGCCGCCGTCGGCGGCGACGGGCGCCGCATCGCCTGGGGCCTGATCCGCGTGGCCTGGGACTCCCGCGCCTTCCTGGCGGTGGCGCCCCTGCAGGACCTGCTGGGGTTGGGGTCGGAGGCACGGATGAACACCCCGGGGTCGCTTCGGGGGCAACTGGACCTGGCGGATGAAGCCGGGAGCCGCCGACCGGAGGCTGCAGCAGCGACTGGCCGACCTCAACCGGCAGACCGACCGACAGCGCTCCGGCTGAGACACGCTCAGCGGGTCTCCGCGGCCAGGGCGCGGGCCAGGGGCCCCACCAGATCGGGGAGACGCAGCCACACCTCGTACAGCCGCCGGTAGGCCTCCTGCCGTCCGGGATCCGGCCGGACCACGGTGCCGGACGGCGGCCACCGCGGCCGCCCCGGCGGCGTGGGTCGGATAGACGCCCGCCCCTACCCCGGCGAGCACCGCCGCTCCCAGGGCGGCCGCCTCCGGCAGGTCGATCACCTCGATCTCCCGGCCGGTCAGGTCGGCCTTCATCTGCACCCAGACCGGGTTGCGCACCGCTCCGCCGAGGACCCGCACCCGTTCCACGGCAACGGACGAGGTGCTCCTCCACCCAGGCGAGGTTGTGCCGGAGCGAGAAGCACGTGGCCTCCAGGGCGGCCTGGAGAAGATCCCCACGGTCGTGGCCCTGGGTGAGCCCCACGAAGGCGCCGCGCGCCCCGGCCGGGTCCCAGCGGGGCGAGGCCCCCCGGCCGAACTCCGGGAAGCAGAGCAAGCCGTTGGGCCGCACCGGCCGGCGCACCTCGTCCATCATCCGTGCATAGGCGTCGGGATCGTCCTCACCGATGCGGAACACCTGGCGGCGCAGCCAATCCACCAGGCCGCCGGCGAACGCCACCGAGGAGAGGAGCGCGACCCTTCCCGGCTCGACGTCCCGGTAGCAGTTGACGTGGGCAGCCAGGCCGGGGTCCCCGGGGGGCGGCGACGCCGCCGGGGTGACCAGCGCCTCGGCCGTCCCGGTGGAGTCGATTGGGATCTGCCTTCCCCCCCGCGCCACGAAGGCGGCGCACAGATGGTCGTGGCCTCCCATCACCACCGGCGTGCCGGCCGGAAGGCCGGTGGCCGCCGCCGCTTCGGCGGAGAGCCCGGCGAGCACCGACCCGGAAGGAAGCACGGGCGGCATGAGGCGGCCATCGAGATCGGCCGCAGCCAGCAACTCGGCCGACCACTCGCCCCTGTCACGGTCGAACAGCATGGTCCGCGCCGCCATCGAGTAGTCGGTGGCCACCTCCCCGGTCAGCCGCCAGAGCAGCCAGTCCTCGGTGGAGAGCCAGGCGGCGGTGCGTGCCCACACCTCCGGCTCGTGGTCACGCACCCACATGATCTTGTTGGCGCCGAAGAGGCCGTCCAGGGTCTGGCCGGCTACGGCGTACACCCGGGCTGCGCCGACGGTCTCCTCCCAGCGCCGGGCGTAGCCGCTGGCCCGGGCGTCGAACCAGGCGATGATCGGGCGCAGGGCCCGGCCGTGCCGGTCCACCGGGAGGCCCGCCTCCCCCACGGTGGCCGGGGCGATTCCCGCCACCTCGGCATCGGCCGGCAGAGCCTCGCTCACCTCGCGCAACGCCGCGGCGACCGCCGACCAGAGAGCATCGGCGTCGTGCTCCGCCCAGTCCGGCCGGGGACGGTCGGTGGGAGTGGGTCGGCGGGCGAGGGCGAGAAGGCGCCCGTCGGGGGCGAACGCCGCCGCTCTCGCCGACGTCGTGCCGGCGTCGATGCCGATCAGGCAGGTGGTCGCCACTGGCTCAGAGTAACGACGGTTCAGGGGACGACGATGGCGCCGCCCGCCTCCGCCCAGGCGTTGATGCCGCCGTCGATCTCGTAGACCTCGACGAAGCCAAGGCCGCGCATCATCTCCCGCGCCTGGGCGGATCGGTTCCCCGACTGCGGCAGTACAGGAGATAGGGCGCCTCCCGGTCGAGAGCGCCCAGGTCGTCGGCGAAGCCCGCGGCCTGGTAGTCGAGGTTGATGGCGTCCGGCAGATGACCCGCGGCGAACTCGTCCGGGGTGCGGACGTCGAGCACCACCAGTCCGTCCGGCGGGGCGGCGAGCAAGTCGGCCGCCTCCGCCGCGGAGATGGTCTCGATGGAGGCCGTGGCAGTGCTCGAGTCGCCCCCGCAGCCCGCCAACGCCAACAGGATCACTGCCGCCACCAGCCCGGCCGCCCACGGTCTCTGCCGCACGCTCTCCTCCTCTGCCCGAACGGCTGCACTATGGCCAGATGGGCTCTCCCCGGCAAGCGCGGGCACCGCGCGGGCGAACTAGCCTGCCCTCCATGCAGTCCAAATGCGCCGATTGCCCGATGCGCCACAAGGCCGAGGCCGAGCCCAACAAGCTCATGTCCCGGATCTGGCGCTGGCACACCAAGTGGTGCCCAGGCTGGAAGGCCTACCAGCGCGAACTGCGCCAGCAAGGAACCTGAATCGGCGATGGGGCGCCGGCCGGCGCCCCATCGAACCCGAACCGCTCGGCTCTCAGGAGCCCAGGTCGATGCTCGCCCATCTCGGCCAGCTCCTCCGGAGTCAGGCAGGTCATGAGGACCGTCAACATCTGAGTCATCACCTCCGGGTCCATCTCGCCTTCGCCGTCCGCGCCCGTCACCATCGATCCCAGGAGGTCCTGCAGGACGGTTCCCTCGGTGAACGCCCCGGCCACGCACTCGGCGCTGCCGGCGCTGAGGCCGCTCTCCGTCAGCGAGTCCACTATGAGCGCCTCCACGTCTACGCAGGGCGCCTGCCCGCCGGCTCCATTGAGGATCACCTCCATGAGCGCAGCCTGTTCCTCCGGAGTCATCTGCTCGAGCGCAGCCGCCAGATCTCCCTCGCCCCCGGCGGCCGCGTCCAGCTCCTGCAGCCGGGCCACGCCGAAGGTGGCGACGATCTGGCTGCCCAGGCACTGGGCGGACGCCTCGTCGAGGGGAAGGCCCGTGTCGCCGCCCTCGGCCACCAGGTCGGCGGCGATCTGGTCGGCCATGGCCTGCTCTCCGCCCCCCAGGGTGGTGGTGGCCTCGGTGTGTGGTGGCAGCCTCAGTCGTCGTCGTCTGGGCGCCGGTGGTGGTCGTCTCCTCGCCGGCAATGGAAGACGCGGTTGTGGTCACCCCTCCCTGGTCGAAGACGGACTCGTCGTCGCCGCAGGCGACGGCTACCAGCGCCACCAGGAGGAGGATGGGGATCAGGCGTCGCCACATGGCTTCTGCTTCCTTTCGGGCGGAGTACCTCGGCTTGACGCCCGGATGCTATCGGGAGAAGGCCTTTGCGTGGAGGCGGGCCCGCCGGGCGGGTGCCCGGGGGTCGTCCGCTACTCTGGCGTGACCTTCGACGGAAGAGGTAGGGATGCTGCGCCACGTGGTGATGTTCGGCTGGAAGCCGGAGGTCCCGGCCGACAAGGTGCGGGAGATCGAGGATGCCTTCCGGGCCCTGCCGGCCAAGATCCCTCAAGTCGCCGCCTTCGAATGGGGCACGGACGTGAGTGTCCAGGGCTTCTCCCGGGGCTTCACCCACTGCTTCGTGGTCTCCTTCGCTTCCGAGGCCGACCGGGACGGGTACCAGGCCCATCCCGACCACCAGGCCTTCATCGCCCTTTCGCGACCGAACGTCGCGCAGCTGCTGACGTTCGACTACTTCGCCACCACCTGACCGGGACGGCCGATGATTGATGCCTTGAGCCGAGCCCGGGAGTTGTTCCTCGACGATGCCAACACGTACGGCTGCGCCGAGGTGACCCTGATCGTCCTCCAAGAGCAGTTGGGCCTGCCCGACGCCGGGGACTCGTCCCCCGCCATGGCCCTCAACGGGGGCATCGCCTATTCGGGGGCAACCTGCGGGGCCATCACCGGCGCCGCGCTGGCCGCCGGGCGCCTGGCCGGGCGCTCCCTCGCCGATCACGCCGAGGCCAAGCGGGAGGCCCGGGCCCTGGTCGAGGGCCTGCTGGCCGCCTTTGCCCGTGAGTTCGGCTCCGTCAACTGCCGGGAACTCACCGGTTACGACTTCCGCGACCCCGGGGCGCATCACGACTTCATCCAGAGCGGCATCTGGCGAACGGCCTGCCTGCACCAAATCGAGTTCGCCATCACCGAGATGACCCGCCTCATCGCGGATGCCGGCTGGGCGCCCTCCAACCCCCAGGACCGCCCATCCGAGGCCCCACCGGCCTCGCCGGGGCGGCCGACGGAATAGCCCGGCCGGAGGGCATCAGTTGGCCGCCCGGGGACGCCAAGCCGCCGGGGACAGCCGGGGCCTGGCTTCAGTTGACGGTCCTGCCGCCGCGGCGTATCGTGGCCAGCGCTCGATAATCGATGATTGCCCGGCCCTCGCGCTGGCGCGGGCTGATGGGAGACGCATGCTCAAGGCTGTGACGCGCAGCGAGGTTCAGGTACACCACCTACCCGGACGCGAGTGGCTTCTCTACATAGGCCCGGAGAGCGCCGGGTCCCGCAACCTCACCGTCGGTTACTCGGTCTTCCCCCCCGGTTCTGCCCCCGAAGGCCACGTCCACCCCACCCAGGAGGAGGTCGTCTTCTGCGTGTCCGGGCACGGCGCCCTGGTGTCCCCCGAGGGGTCCGTGCCCCTGGAGCCGGGCACGGCGGTCTACGTCCCGGTGGGCGAGCACCACGCCACGGTGTCCTACGGGCCCGGGCCGCTCGAGCTGGTGACCTCCTTCTCTCCGCCCGTGGTGCCCGGCTCGTGGGACAAGAAGGTCGAGTGACACCCAGGGCACAGCGCCGAGGAGGCAGCAAGTGAAGACAGGCTCACCAGGGGCCGGCCCGACCGTGGCCGAGCTCGAGGAACTGGCCCGCCAGGCCCGGGTGCACATCGTCCGCTCGATCGCCGGGGCGCATGGCGGCCACCTCGGCGGCCCGCTCTCGGCCATCGACATGCTCACCGCCCTCTACTTCCGGGTGTTGAACGTGCGCCCGGAGGAGCCCCAATGGCCCGACCGGGACCGCTTCGTCCTCTCCAAGGGCCACAGCTCCATCGCCCTCTATACCGCACTGGCCATGCGCGGTTACTTCCCCGTCGAGGAGCTGAAGACCTTCGACGCGATCAACTCCCGCCTGCAGGGCCACCCCGACATGGCGATCACCCCCGGCGTGGACATGTCCTCGGGCTCGCTCGGCCTCGGCTTCTCGGGGGCCATCGGCATCGCCCTCGGCACCCGTCTCGCCGGCAAGACCTGCACGACCTACGCGATGCTCGGCGACGGCGAATGCAACGAAGGCATCGTCTGGGAGGGCGCGCACGCCGCCCAGCGCCACGCCCTGGACAACCTGGTAGCCATCGTGGACCACAACCGGCTGCAGCAGTTCGGCTGGCGGTCGGAGACACCCGGCAAGCGCCAGCCCTCCTACACCGGGAGCCAGCTGGCCGACCGCTGGGCGGCCTTCGGCTGGCACGTGCTGGAGATGGACGGCCACGACATGGCCGACATCCTCGCCACGGTCGAGGCGGCCCGCGACTACAAGGGAGGGCCGGCGGCCGTCATCGCCCACACCGTCAAGGGCAAGGGCGTTTCCTTCATGGAGAACAACTACCTGTGGCACGCTCGCGTGCCCAACAAAGAGGAGCTCGCCCTCGCGCTGGCCGAGCTGGGCGAGGCGGAGACGGCGGTGCAGGGAGGTGCGTCGTGACCCTCGCTCCCGGAAAGGCACTGCGAGTCGTCTTCGGGGAGACGGTGGCGGAGTTGGGCAACAGCGACCCCCGCATCGTCGTCCTCGACGCCGACCTGGGCAGCTCCACCCGCGCCGACATCTTCGAGAACGCTCACCCCGAGCGCTTCTTCCAGATGGGCATCGCCGAACAGAACTTGCTGGGAGCGGCAGCCGGCATGGCGACGGTGGGGTACATCCCCTTCGTCTCCACCTTCGCCTGTTTCGCCGTAGCCCGCGCCCTCGACTCCATCCGGGTGCTCATCGCGCAGCCCAAGCTGCCGGTGAAGATCGCCGGCGGCTACGCCGGCCTGCTGGCCAGCATGACGGGCAAGACCCACCTGATCTTCGACGACCTGGCCATCATGCGGACGATGGCCAACATGGTGGTGGTGGCCCCGGCCGACGAAGTCGAGGCCCGGCAAGCCATCAAGGCCATCGTGAACGACCCCCGCCCGACGTACCTCCGCCTGAGCCGCGAGTCCTCCGGCCTCCTGTTCGACGACACCTACCGGTTCGAGCTGGGGCGCTCCACCGTGGTCCGTCCCGGCAGTGACGTCACCGTGTTCTCCACCGGGACCCACACCGTGCGCGCCTACCAGGCCGCGGAGATCCTCGCCGGCCGGGGGCATCGACGTCCACCTGGTGCACGTGCCCACCCTGAAGCCCATCGACCAGGAGGGCATCGTGGAGGCGGCCCGGGCCACCGGCTTCGTGGTCACCACCGAGGAGCACACCATCATCGGCGGACTCGGCGGGGCGGTGGCCGAGGTACTCTCCGACCGCCACCCGGTGCCGGTGAAGCGGCACGGCCTGGCCGACATCTTCGGGGAATCGGGCCCCGACGAAGCATTGCTGGAGAAGTACGGGCTCTCGGCCGCCAAGACGGCCGAAGCGATCGAAGCGTTCGTGCGGGCTCGGGTGGCATGAGGGCCAACACCGATCTCGCGCCCGGCCACCCGGCCCAACGGCGAAGCGCCGACCGCAGCCTCGAGAAGGAGCGAGCATGAGCAGCCTGGACAGGTTCCGCCTCGACGGCAGAGTCGCCCTCATCCCCGGGGGCGGCGGGGGCATCGGCTCGGCCCTGGCCTGCGGCCTGGCGAGCGCCGGGGCCGACGTGGCCGTCGTGGAGCGGACGCGGGAACTGGGTGAGCCGGCCGCCCAGAGGGTGCGCGACGAGGGTTGCCGCTCCCTGGTGGTCGCCGGCGACATGACCAAGGAGGAAGACGCCGACCGGGCCGTCGCCGAGACCCTGGCCGGCCTCGGGCACCTCGACATCATCATCAACGCCATCGGCGGCGGGGCCGGCAAGGTCCTCTTCCCCGTCCAGGACTACCCCCGCGACGCCTGGGACTGGATCTTCGAACTGAACGTGCGGGCCAACCTCCTCCCCACCCAGGCGGCGGCCCGAGCGATGATCGCCGCCGGGAACGGGGGCCGGGTGCTGAACATCTCCTCGGTCCGGGCCCAGCTCGGCATCAACGCCGGCTACTCGGCCTACGTGGCCGCCAAGGGGGCGATCAGCTCGCTCACCCGCCAGATGGCGACCGAGTGGGCGCCCTACGGCATCACGGTCAACGCCATCTCCCCCACCTTCGTCGACACCCCGCAGGTGGCCATGCTGCTCGACGACCCCAAGTTCAAGGAGGGCGTCGTGTCGCGCATCCCCCTGGGCCGGGTGGGCACCCCCGACGACCTCCTGGGGGCAGTGCTGTTCTTCTGCTCCAGCGCATCCGCGTTCGTCACGGGGCAGATCCTGACCATCGACGGGGGGTTGACGGCCACCCAGTGAGCAATGCACCGCCGGGACCGGGACGGGCGGCCACCGGCGGACCGGGCAAGCACCGCAGAAGGGAGCGGGCGACCGTGCAGCAGGTGACGGCCAACGCATTCACCGACACCACCTACCGGGGGTGCAACCCCAGCTTCGTGGTGACCTCCGACGGGGTGGTGGTGATCGACACGCCCCAGCTGCCCACCAAGGCGGTGGAGATGCGCCGGGCAGGCCGAGGCGCACGGGCCGGTCCGCTACGTGATCAACACCGAGCACCACGTCGACCACATCTTCGGGAACTACTACTTCCGGGGAGCCGGGCCGGTGGTGGCCCACATCGAGGTGGAACGCAACTTCATGCTCGCCAGCCAGGTCCCCAGCCCCTACTGGTACGCCAAGGAAGCCCTCCCCACCGACGACCCCGAGGGCGAGGCCATCTTCCCCGACGAGGAGACCTACTACCGCGACCCCAACCGGCCGGCCATCACCTTCACCGAGGACCTCACCCTCAAGGTTGGGGGCCACACCTTCGAGCTCCTCTACACGCCGGGGCACACAGTCGGCCAGATCGCCGTGCACGTCCCCGAGGAGCGGGCGGTGTTCACCGGCGACACGGTCTTCTGCAACTGCCAGACGTGGCTCTACGTGTCGAGCGTGGACCAGTGGCTGGCGTCCCTCGACAGGATCGCCCTCCTCGACGTCGACCACGTCATCCCCGGGCACGGCCCGGTGACCGACAAGGCCTACCTCGCCGTCCAGAAGGCCTTTCTCATGGAGTGGGTCACCACCGTCGCCCTGGGCATCGCCCGGGGCTGGAGCAAGGAGGAGTGCATAGCCCGGATCAGCTTCGCCGACCGCTTCCCGGTGGATGTCGGCCAGGGCCACATGATGGAGCACATCCAGCGGGAGAACGTGTCCTCCCTCTACGAGAAGCTGACGGCGGGCCGCCGGCCGTAGAGAACAGGCCGACCCCGCCGGGGGCGGGACAGCACAGGAGCACACCGACATGACCGCAGGCGGGACCGCCACGTCTCTACTGCCCAAGGCACGCAAGCTCGCCATCGCTGCGTCGTACTACGCCGCCTACCTGCTGCTCGGCCTGATGCTCACTTCGATCGGGCCGTGCATGAACGACCTGGAGGAGCAGAGCGGCTCCTCGACCGGGGCGGTCAGCTTCCTCATCGTCGTCATGTCCCTGGGCTACATCGGCGGGTCCATCGTGGGCGGCCGGCTCTACGGCCGCCTCGCCGGCGGCCGCGTCCTGGCCGTCTCCCTGCTGGCCATGGCCCTGGTGACGGTCACCATCCCCTGGCTGACGGAGCTGTGGCTGCTCATCGTCGTGTTCGCGCTCATCGGGCTGGCCCTGGGGATCATGGACGTCGGCGGCAACACCCTGATGGTGTGGCTGTACGGCCCCGAGGTCCCGCCCTACATGAACGCCCTGCACCTCTCCTTCGGGATCGGCGCTTTCATCGGCCCCCTGGTCATGAACGGGTTCGCCGCCGCCACCGACAGCGCGACCAACACCTACTGGCTCTACGCCGCCCTGATGCTCCCGGTGGCCGTGTGGCTGGCCCGGCAGCCCAGCCCGGAGAGCCCGCCCGTCGATCAGCCGGAGGTGGGCATCCGCAGCGCCCTGCAGCGCCACGCGCTGCTCATCGCGCCTGATCTCGGCCTTCTTCTTCATGCACATGGGCGCCGAGCTCTCCTTCGGCGCCTACATCACCTCGTATGCCGACGACCTCTTCTACACCGAGTCGCTGGCCCGGGTGGTCAACTCGGCCTTCTGGGGCGGCCTGGTCGTAGGGCGGCTCGTCGCCATACCCCTGGCGCTGCGCCTGTCATCGCGCGCCATGCTGCAGCTCGACCTGGCAGGCCTGGCGGCGAGCATCGCCCTCCTGGCGCTGCTGCCCGACTCGACCGTGGCCCTGTGGATCGGCACGGTCGGGCTGGGCGTGAGCATCGCCTCGATGATCCCCAGCAGCATCAACTACGCCGGGGAGCGGATGCCCATCACCGGCCAGATCACCGCCCTGTTCCTGGTGGGAGCCAGCCTGGGCTCGACCATCCTCCCCCTGATCGTCGGCCAGCTCTACGGGGAGGGATCAGACGCCCGGCCCGAGATGATGGTGTACGTGACTGCGGCCGCCGTCGCCGCCGCCATCGTCCTGTTCGCGGTGATCACCGCCTACACCCGCCGGCCGCGCGGCGCGGCCGGTTCGGCGGGTTAGCCGTGCCGGCCGTTACCGTTGGCCGAAGGGCCGGCCGGGCGGCCTGCCGGACATGAGCGACTACCACCTCCACCTCCACCCGCACGAGCCCACCCCCCACGGGCCTCCGCCCGGGGAGTACCCCGTCTCCTACCTGGAGCGCTACGTGGAGGCGGCCGCCGCCCGGGGGGTGACCGAGCTCGCCTTCACCGAGCACCTCGGCCGCTGCGTCGAGTCGGCCGGCCTCCTGGGGCCGTTCTGGGAGCTCGAGGACGACCCCCGGCTGGCCGACCAGACCGCGAGCCGTGGTGGCCGCCGACCGCAACCTGTCGCTCGAGCGCTACGTGGACGTGGTCGCTGCGGGCCAAGGAGCGCGGCCTCCCGGTGCTCCTGGGGCTCGAGGTGGACTTCTTCCCGCACACCATCGACGCGGTCGTCGAGTTCCTCGCCCCCTACCCCTGGGACGTGCTGGTGGGCTCGGTGCACTGGATCGGCGGCTGGACCTACGAGCGGCCGTTCGCCCGGGGAGACTGTCGCGGCGCGGGGCGCTGCGCCGGGTGTACGAGGCCTACTTCGACCTGGAGACCGCCCTGGCCGCCTCCGGCGCGGTGGACGTGCTCGCCCACCCCGACCGCTGCAAGATCCACGGTCTGCGGCCCGACGACGAGCCCCTCGACCTGTACGAGGCCCTGGTGGCGGCGGCGGCCGCCACCGACACGGCCATGGAGGTCTCCAGCGCCGGCCTGCGCAAGCCCTGCGCCGAGGTCTACCCGGCGCCGACGCCTGCTGCGCATGAGCCGGGAGGCCGATCTGGCCATCACCCTGGCCAGCGACGCCCACACCGCCGACGGCGCCGCCTGGAGGCACCGGACGGTGGTCGCCGCCGCCCGGGCCGCCGGCTACACCGAGCGCGCGGCCTTCGCCGCCCGCCGGCGCAGGCTGGTGCCCCTGCCCGAGATCGGCTCTGGGGACGAGGACGCCTCACCGCCGGGGCAGCCCGCCGGCGCCACGGCCTAGGGCTCGACGATCACCTTCAGGGCGCCCTCGCGCCGCTCGTTGAAGGTGCGGAGTGCGGTGGCGAACTCCTCGAGCGGGAAGGTGTGGGTGTGCAGCTCCCGCACCCGGATGCGGCCGTCCACCACCAGGGGGATGACGTCGGCCATCTCCCCGGCGGTGGCCCGGCAGCCGAGCAGTTCCTTCTCGAAGAGCACCAGGTCCTGCAGCGACAGGGCCACCTCGCTGACCGGGATCCCCACCACCACGCACCGCCCGCCCTTGCGCAGCATGGCGATGCCCCAGCGCAGGGAGTCGGGGACCCCGGCGCAATCGAGCACCACATCGGGGCCGTTGCCGCCCGTGGCAGCCCGGATCACCTGCACCGGGTCGTCGTCGCGGAAGTCGAAGGTCTCGTGGCCCAGCGCGGCCGCCTTGGCCAGGCGGTCGCCCCGGCCGACCACGATGACCCGCCCGGCGCCGCGCGCCCGGGCGGCGTCGGCCGCCAGCAGGCCCATGGGGCCCGGGCCCATGACCACCACCGTGTCGCCGGGGCTCACCCCGCCCCGGTTGGCGGTGTGCAAGGCGATCGAGGCCGGGTCGAGCAGCGCACCGTCGTGGAAGCTGAGCTCGTCCGGCAGATGGAACACCGCCTTGATCCCGTGCACCACGTACTCGGCGCAGGCGCCCTGGGTGGTGTGCCCGTACTGGCGGTGCAACCCGGGCTTGCCGTAGTTCTCGCACAGGTTGTAGCGGCCCTCGATGCAGCGGCGGCAGAGGCCGCAGGCGTCGTGGGAGGTGCCGGCGACCCGGTCGCCCACCGACCACCCCAGCCCCTCGCAGTCCGCCCCCAGCTCCACTATCTCCCCGGCCCACTCGTGGCCCGGGATGAAGGGGTAGGAGGGTGGCCAGAGGCCCGGGTAGTCGCCCCGGATCAGGTGGGCGTCGGTGCCGCAGATCGACAGGGCGCGCACCCGGCAGAGCACCTGCCCCGGGCCCGGCTCCGGGCGGGGGACCTCCTCGACCGAGAACCGGCCGGGAGCCGTCAGGACCAGGGCCCTCATCGGACGGCATCAGACGACGGCCAGCGGGTCGACCATGGAGCCCGTCGCCCCCCGGATCTTGACGGGCAGCGTCACGAAGAGGAACTCGTACACCTTCTCGCGGGCCAGCTCCTCCAGGTAGAGGCTCTCCATGAGGTAGACGCCGTTCTCGATCAGCAGCCGGGTGTGCACCGGCTGGGGGTTGGCGGGGACGCCGCGGTCGGGGGCCGGCTGCACCTCGTAGGTCTCGGTGTCGGTGCCGCTGGCCACGACCCCGCGCTCCAGCATCCACTCGGCCGCCGACAGGTCGGGGCCGGCGGTGCGGTGCTCGGCCAGGGCCGCCGCGTCGGGCCAGTACTTCATGTAGCCGGTGCGGATCAGCACCACGTCCCAGGGGCGCACCTCCACGCCCTGGGCATCGGCCATGGCCTGCATCTCGTCCGCGCCCACCGGGGAACTCGCCGGCAGGGCGTCGATCCCCCGGAAGGCCGGGGCGTCGAGCAGCACGCCACGGGTGAAGAAGGGGGGGAGCTTCTCCGCATCGCCCACCGTCGGCCCCTTGTCGGTGAGGTGCTCGGCGGTGTTCCCCCCGCCGTACCAGTGGTTGTCGGGGCCCACCGTCATGTGGGCCAGGGCGTCGATGTGCGCCCCCGAGTGCGTCGTGGCGATCAGGTACTCGGCCATGTAGCCCAGCCCGGCGTCGTTGGGCGGGCCCCAGGGCTGGGCCCCCTCGGCCCGGATCCCCTCCGGCGTGCGGGCGAGCACGACCTGGAAGGGCGGGTGCCCCGGGAACAGGGGCATGCCCGGGTACCGCGACACCGCCAGCGAGAAGCAGCGTCCCTGCTTGACCAGCCGGGCGGCCTCGACCAGCTTGGCCGCCGGCAGGCCGGCGATGGGACCGACTTCCTTGTAGGGGGTCATCGCCCGTCCCTCATCGCTCGCCACACCCGCTCCGGCGACAGGGGCAGGTCGCGGATGGCGACGCCGATGGCGTCGCGCACCGCCGACCCCAGCGCCGGGGCGACGCAGAGGATGGTCCCCTCGCTGACGCCCTTGGCCCCGTAGGGCCCGGGGCCGTCGCCGTTCTCGATCTGCTCGCTGATCAACTCCAGCGGCAGGTCCTTGCTGGTGGGGATGCGGTAGTCGATGGCCCCCAGGTTCCGCACCCGGCCCTTCTCATCGAAGATGTAGTGCTCCATCATGGCGTGGCCCAGGCCCATGATGGCCCCCCCGTCGTCCTGCCCGCGCACCTGCATGGGGTTGAGGGACTTGCCGGTGTCGCTCACTGCGACGTGGCGGAGGACGGTGATCTCCCCGGTCCCCCGGTCCACCTCCACCTCGATGGCGGTGCAGTTGAACTCGTAGAAGTAGGCGGTGCCCTTGATGGGGTGGCCGGGGGTGGCGTCCTTGCGGCCGACCCCGTTCCCGATGAACTCGCCGCTCAGGCTGCCCAGGGCGGCCTTGGCCACCTCCACCATCGGGAGCTCTCGGTCGGGCAGGCGCACCACTCCTCGCTCGACGACGATCGCCGACTCGTCCACGCCGTAGAGCCGCGAGGCGGCGGCACGCAGCTGGGACTGGATGTCCCGGCAAGCGTCGAGCATCGCGTTGCCCATGAGGACCGTGGACCGGCTGGCGGAGGTCTGCTGGTTGAAGGGCACCACCGAGGTGTCGCCCATGATCACCTCGATCCGCTCCATCGGGACGCCCAGTTCGTCGGCGACGATCTGGGCGAACACGGTGCGGGCCCCCTGACCCATGTCGGAGACGCCCGACAGGAGGACGGCGCTGCCGTCGGCCAGGTACCGCACGGTGCCGTAGGAGATGCCGGTGGTGGGGCCGGACTTGCAGCCGAGTGCCAGGCCCCGCCCGCGTCCCTCGGGGAGAGGCTTCCCCCAGTCGATCAGCTCGGCCGCCCGGCGAAGCGTCTGCTCCCACTGCCCGTCGGCCGGGGTCTCCCCGGGCACGAACTCCTCGCCGTAGCGAGCCAGGTTGCGCAGGCGGATCTCGAGCCGGTCGATGCCCAGGGCGAGCGCCCCCTCGTCGAGGTTCATCTCCCGGGCCCAGGCGGTCTCCGGGATGCCGAAGCCGCGCATCGCGGTCGCCGGCGGGGTGTTGGAGAGGACCCCCCGGGCGATGATGCGCACCGCCGGCACCCGGTAGGGCCCGGCCGCCAGCCAGTTGCCCTTGGTGACCACCCGGTCGGCGATGTCGGCGTAGGCGCCGATCAGGAAGTTGCTCTCGACGTCCTCGAACACCAGAGTGCCGTCGGAACGGAACCCGGTGCGGATGCGCACCTTGGCCGAGGTCCGCCGGACCGCCTGGAAGGTCTCCTCCAGGGTCATCACGAGCTTGACCGGCCGGCCGGTGCGCAGGGCCAGGAAGGCGACCACCGGCTGCATGTGGGGCCACTGCTTGCCGCCGAAGCCGCCCCCGAGGTCGGGGGCGACCACCCGCACCTTGGACAGCGGCATCGCCAGGACCTTGGCCATGATCTTCTGCAACTGGAAGAGGTGCTGGATTGGTGCTCCAGATGACGATCCCGTCCCCGTCCGGGGCGGCCTGGCAGGCGTGCGGCTCGATGGCGAACTGGGTCACCATCGGGTACTCGTAGGTGTTCTCGACGACCAGGTCGGCGTCGGCCGCGGCCGCGTCCACGTCGCCCCAGCCGAAATGGTGCTCGGAGAACTTGTTGGTGTTGGCCAGCGGGTCGTCGGGCCGGCGGATGGCCGGCTCCTGCACCAGGTGGGATGCGGGGTCGAGGGCGGCGTCCACGGTGAAGACCGCAGGCAGCTCCTCGTACTCCACCTTCACCAGGCGGGCCGCCTCCTCGGCGGCGTCCTTGGTCTCGGCGGCGACGGCGGCCACCGGCTCCCCGTGGTACCTGACCTCGCCGACGGCCAGCACCGGCCGGTCCTCGGCATGGGGGCCGAACCGTGGCACCGGCTGCGGCAGGTCGGCGGCGGTCATCACCAGGCGGACGCCGGGCACCGCCTCGGCGGCCGTCTTGTCGATGGAGATGAGACGCGCCCGGGCGGCGTCGATGGTGACCAACTTGGCGTGGAGGACGTCGGTCAGCCTGATGTCGGCCACGTACTCCTGGGCGCCGGTGACCCGGCCCTCGCCCCCCGCTCGCGGCAGGGATGCTCCGATTGCCTGGGTGGTCATCGTCCCACCTCCTCGGCGGCGGCCAGGACGGCTTCGGCGATCTGCTCGTACCCGGCGCACCGGCACAGGTTGCCGGCCAGGGCCTCGTGGATGTCCCCGGGCGTCGGGATGCGGGTTGCGGGCCAGGAGGGCGTGCGCCGACATCAGCTGGCCGGGGATGCAGAAGCCGCACTGGGCGGCCCCGTGGTCCAGGAAGGCCTGCTGCAGCGGGCTGAGATGTCCGTCGGTCGCCAACCCCTCCACCGTGAGGATCTCCGACCCGTCGGCCTCCGCCGCCAGCATCAGGCAGGAGTTCACGGTGCGGCCGTCGACGATGACCGTGCAGGCGCCGCACTCCCCCACCACGCAGCACTCCTTGGTGCCGGTGAGGCCCAGGTCGTCGCGCAGCACGTCGAGCAGCGTGTGGTGGACGGCCACTTCCAGGGCGTAATGGCGCCCGTTCACCGTGAGCTCGATAGGCAACCGGGCGCTCATGCCGCCCCTCCTTTCGCCAGCCGTTCGATCGCGGTCTGCAGGGCCCGCCTCCCGAGGACGCGGAGCATCGCCAGCCGGTACTCCGGGCCGGCGCGCATGGAGCGCGGCGAGGGGCTGGCCCCGGCCAGCATCTGCTCGAGGATGGGCGTCTTCGCCTCATCGGGGGCGGTCGGGTCGGCGAGGACTCCGGTTTCGTCCACGACCAGCACGGGGCGCGGGCCGACGCTGCCGTAGGCCAGCCGGGTGACCCCGTCCTCGTTCACCCCGCAGCACAGGGTGATCGAGGCCAGGTCGGTGCCCCGGCGCCGGGTCAGCCGGGTGTAGGCGGCCCCCAGGCGCCGCTTGGGGAAGGGCACTTCCAGCCCGGTGACCAGTTCCCCCGGCTTCAGGGTGGTCTGGCCGGAGCGCACGAAGAAGTCGTTGAGGGGGATCCGCCTGGTCCCGCCGGGTCCCACCGCCACGGCCGAGGCGTCGTAGACCAGGAGCGGCGGGGCGCTGTCGGCGGCCGGGGAGGCGTTGCACACGTTCCCGACCATCGTGGCCCGGTTGCGGATCTGCACCGACCCGACCGCGCTGGCGGCCTCGGCCAGGGCGGGGAAGTGCCGCTTGACCTCCTCATCCTCCTCGATGTCGGTCATCACCGTCGTGGCGCTGATGCACAAGCAGCCGTCCTCCCGGCGGACGCCCGGGCGCAGCTCGGCGATCCGCTTGAGGTCGATGACGGCCGTCGGATGGATCTCCCCATTCCGGAGCCTGATCACCAGGTCGGTGCCTCCGGCCAGGATCTGAGCGCCCTCCTTGTGCTCGGCGAGCACGGCCACCGCCTCGGCGACGGTCTGCGGCCGGCAGTACTGGAAGTCCTGCATCAGATCACCTCGTCGGCCTCATCCATCAGCACCTGCGGGGTGGCCGCCCGGATGAGGTAGTAGGGGCGGGTGCAGAAGCGCTCGAGGAAGGCGGCGCGACGCCGGCGCAGCTCCTCGCTGTCCATGATCGGCATCGGCCATCCGGGGGCCAGCAACTCGTTGAGGTGCAGGTAGTTCTGCAGCGAGTGCAGGCTCTGGAACTGCCTCTCGAAGGGGATCATGGGGACCGTGCTCGCGGCGTAGTTGCCGTCGATGGAGGGGACGATCACCAGGTCGATGTTGCTCGGCTCCAGGTACTCCTCCCAGGTGGGCATCTCGCCGAAGAACTTGGCCACCCCGGCCTCGGGGGCGGCCTTGTCGGCACGTTCGGTGCCCTTGGCCCGGGACTTGATGAACACCGTCTTCGACCCCACCAGGGCGATACCGTCCTCGTCGATCACCGTGGTCTCGGTGGAGATCAACTGCCCGCCGCGGCGGCAGGCTTCGATCTGGCCCATGCTCTTGCCGTGGTTCGACTCACCGCCGAGAAAGAGGACCGTCTTGCCGCGATAGCGCACCGCCGCAGAGTGGAAGGGATGATTGCCGTGGGCCTCCATCCGCAAGGCGAGCAGAGCGACGATGGACTTCTGCAACGGCCCGGCTTCCCAGTCTCCGTCGAAGTGCATCACGCCGTCCACATAGGCCACCTTCTTGGCGGGCGCATCCTTGTCCCAGACCATGTCGGGCGCGCTGAGGGTGACTTTCGGCTCGAGCCGGACGTCGGCGAGCCGGTAGTTGAGGAAGTCCATGTTCTCGAGCACGTGCTCGGGGACCTCCCGGCCGATCACGTCGACGCGCACCCGCGCCGGGCCGGCGGACATCTCCTCGATTAGCTGGGCCATTCGCTCTCCTCGCCTAGTGGGGTCCACTCACTGCCTGCCGCCGTCTGACGCGACGGCTCCATCAGGCCAATCTCCGATCAAGCCGGCCGCCTCCACGGCGTGCTGCCGAAGGGCGGCGGCGGCGCGCTCCGGGTCGCGGTCCCGGAGGGCTTCCAGGATGTCCCGGTGGCGCGCTCCCAGCCACGCCAGGTCGATGCCCGGCTTCGAGGCGGTGACGTAGGTGCGGCCGAAGGGCTCGAGCATCCCCCAGAGGCGCTCGAGAGCCCGGTTGCCGGCGGCGCGCACGATGAGGAAGTGGAACCGGGTGTTGTGAAAGGCTTGCTCGTGCGCGTCCCCGCGTTCTGCGTCCCGGGCCATGTCGACGTGCAGCCTCTCCAGGTCGCGGAGCACCGGTTCGGTGATCCGGGAGGCCGCCAACCGGCCGGCCAGCGCCTCCAACTCGCCGCGCACGGCGATCGCTTCGCGCAGCTCCTGGGAGCTCGGCTGGCGCACCCGCGAGCCCTGGTAGGGGCGGATCTCGACGAAACCCAGGGTGGCCAGGTCCCGCAGGGCTTCTCGGACGGGCGCCTGGCTCGTACCCAACTGGCGGGCCACCCGGGTCTCGACGATGCGAGACCCGGGGGCCAGCTCTCCTTCCAGGATCCACTGCAGGACCCGGTCCTTCACCCGCGCAGAGAGGACCTCCCGTTCGATGGGCTCCGGCTCAGGGTCCGTACGGTGGGTCATGTCGTTCCTTCGCTCACTTGGCCTTGGCGAGGATCTCGACCTTACCGGTGTTCCCGTCGACGCGAATCCGATCCCCGTCCTTGATGCGGGTGGTGCCGACCGAGGAGCCGACCACGGCGGGAATGCCGAACTCACGGCTCAGCACTCCCGGGTGGGAGACCGGACCGCCGGCATCGGTGACCAGGCCGATGATCTTGGTGAACAGGGTCACCCAGGCCGGGTTGGTCATCTGGCAGACCAGGATGTCGCCCTTCTCGACCTTGTCGAACTCCTCGATGGTCATGACGACCTTGGCGATGCCCTCGACCACGCCCGGCGAAGCGGCCAGGCCCTGCACCGTGTCGAGCTTCTCGGCCTGCTCGATGTAGAGCTTCTCCGGGAACCCCCACAGGTTCAGGTACGGGAACTGCAGCTGCGACTCGGTCGCGGTGCCGATCCAGTCCCGCGGCTTGATGGCCTCGGCCTTCTTGTACGCCGCCCGGGCGGCCGCCACCAGCGGCTTCGCCGCGAAGGTCGGGTCGCCGATCAGGTAGCGCAGCTCGTTGTACCGGAGGAACATGACGTCCTCGGGGTCGTCGAGCAGGCCGGCCTGGACCAGCTTCTTGCCGATGCAGATGAGCACCAGCCGCAGGTGGGCGTTGGTGCCCTGGTCGACGTAGAAGTGGTGGTCCGGGGTAAGGGGCGCCATCTGCCGGTTGATGACGTTGGCCGCCTCGACCTTGGCCCAGGCCTTCACCCGTCAGGCCCGCGACCAACTCCTGGCAGGCCTTCTCGATGTCCTCGGCCAGAGCCTTGACGTGCGACGGGTAGTCGTAGTCGGTGTCGATGTAGCCCTTGACCGTCTCGAGGAACGGGCGACGGGTCCTCGAAAGCGGTGGGGAAGTTGAACTCGTGCACCCACACCGCCGCCCAGCCGAACTCACGCTGGTAGGGGCGCACCCGCTCCTCGATGAACTTCTGGCCGCGCTTGGTCTTCTGCAAGGCAGCCAGGATCTCGGCGCCCGATGGGGCCTGGAAGGCCTCGCCGAGATCCTTGTCCTTCTTGATCTCCTCCTTCATCTTCCACAGGGCCTCGATGCGGTCCCAGTTGCGGTCCTTGGCCGAGTTCTGCAGCCGCCCCAGGAGGACGTGGTCGACCTCGCCGCGGGCTTCCTGCACTGCGGCCGGCATGCCGAGGGTGGTGCCGGAGAACTGGGCGAAGTTGAGCATCCAGTGGATCTTCCAGTGGCGATCGTGGATGTCCATGGCATCCTCGAGGATGGTCGCCCACTCGAAGATGTCGATCTTCTCCCAGTTGTCGATCTTGCTCTCGAGGTACTCGAAGTTGCGCTTGATCTCGGGGACCAGCCGGTTCCGCCACCAGCCGTCGAACTCACGGCCGTACACCGGCAGCACGTTGCCCAGGTAGGGGCCGATCTTGCCGGCATAGTCAGCCATGCCGCCAATGGGGACGCGCGCCCCGTAGCGATTCCCGTACTCCTCGACCGTCCACGACGCAGTCGGCATCGGCGGGAATTGCCGCGGTGTACAGGTAGCCGTTGACGTTCTTGGCGATCCAGTCGGCGGCGAACGGCGTGCCGAAGCGGCGGAACATGTGGTCGCAGGTCAGCCACCAGCCGCCGATGTCGAAGTACATCGGGCGATAGCGGGTGCGGGCAGTGCAGGTCGTCGTAGACCCAGAAGAGCTGCTTCTCGGCTTCCGACTCCCATTTGACGGGGAACTTCTCGTCTCCCAGGAACTGCTTGACGATCTTGCTCGTGTCGGCCATGCGGCCTGGCTCCTTCCTTGGTCGTCCGTCTCTTCTCGTCGGAGGCTACGGGCGCACGACGGCCTCGAGTCGCTCCGCGTTCTCAGTCACGATCTCGTGAGGGCATGAGGCCGGGCCTGCGGCCTCTGCCCCGGCCTCGGCGCGCTCCTCCTTTCCTGCAGCAGCCGTGGTGTCCCGGCGGCCGGCGGCCCACGCCTGGTAGTGCTCGTGGAGGCGTCGCGCCATGGCGTGGGCGAAGGCCGGGTCGTTGATGTCCGTATCCATCTCCACGACCTCCACCGCGGGATCGATGGTCTCCCGCAGCTCGCGGATGAGAACCTCGTCGGCCTCCGGGTCGCGGAAGACACCGCCCTCGGCTCCCATGGCGGAGAACCCCCGGCGCGGGATGAACAGGGTCAGAGGGCCGGCGGCCCGGTTCAGCTTGGCCGCGATGATACGGCCCAGCCGGGCGCACTCCTCGGGCGTGGTCCGCATGAGGGTGACTGCCGGGTTGTGCCGGTAGAGGTTCCGCCGGCGGTAGCGCTCGGGCACGGTTTCCATGGGCCCGAAGTTGACGATGTCGAGGCCGCCGAGCGTCACCACCTGGGGCAGGCCGAGCTCCCCCGCCACCTCCAGGCGATCTGGTCCGGCGGCCAGCACCCCTCCCGCCAGCTCATCGGCCAGCTCGGCGGTGGTCACGTCGAGGACGCCGGTGATCTGGCCGCTGCGCATCAGCGCCTCCATCGACATCCCCCCCACACCGGTGGCGTGAAAGACCAACACCTCGTAGCCGTGTTCCTCCAGTTGGCGCCGCGCCTCGGTGACGCAGGGCGTCGTAACCCCGAACATGGTCGCCCCGAGGCAGGGCCGGCCGCCGGCGGTGGGGCGGAAGGCGGCGTAGTGGCGAGCCATGCCGGCTGCTGCGGCCGCGGCGTTGCCCAGGATCCGTTCCGACACCGAGTTCACACCGGCGATGTCCACCACCGAGTACATGAGAGTGAGGTCGGAGGCGCCCACATAGGCGCGTGTGTTGCCGGAGGCCACCGTGGAGACGATCAGTTTGGGGACGCCCAGCGGCAGCGCCCGGGTGGCTTGGCTCACCAGCGACGTCCCACCGGAGCCGCCCATGCCGAGCACCCCGTGGAGCCGGCCCTCGGCGTGCAGGCGGGCCAGGATCGTCCCTGCCCCCCGGGCCATGGCGGCCACGGCCGCCCCCCGGTCGCCGGCGGCGGCCAGGGCGGCGAGGCTCTCCCCGGCGGCGGCCGCTACCTCGTCGTGGGAGATGTCGGGCGTGGTCCGGGGATCGCCGACCACCCCGGCGTCGATGAGCAGGGTCTCGGCGCCGGCCGCACGCACCCGGCCGCCCAGAAACTCGTATTCTCTCCCCTTGGTGTCCAGCGTCCCGAGCAGCACCACCGTTGCCACTGCTACCGGTTCCATCCCTCGGCCGGGCCGCGCGTCGGCCCCGGCAACCGTGCCGCGTCGTGCCCCGGGGCGGCGCCGAAGCGCCCCATTGCAGGCCCGGCGTTGCTGGGTTGGCACACCACAGACCGCGTCACCCGGGAACCGCCTCCATAGCCATGCCCGCGGACGACTATCCTCGATAATCGATCAGAACACTACCACCAAGGAGCGGCCCGTGCCCGTGCTGAACAGCAGATGCGGGGGGACGTTTGGCCACCCCCGGCTCCGCCATCTCACGCCGGCCAGCAGCGAGCCATGGCAACCGGCCCCGCGGGGTCTCGGCAAGGCAAGTGGAGGTGAGGAGGCATGACGGCAGAGGGCGCGGCCAGCGAGATCACCGACGCTACCCGGCTGGAGTTGTACCGGGCCATGGTGCGGGCCCGCTACCTCGAGAAGCGGGCCTACGACCTGTTCATGGAGGGGCTCGTCCAGGGAACCACCCACCTGGGCCTGGGCCAGGAGGCCGTCGCCGCCGGCTTCGCCGTCGCCATGCGCGAGGGCGACATGATCCTGGCCACCTATCGAGGGCACAACCACACACTGCTGCGAGGGGCGCCGATGGCCTCCCTCCTCGGCGAGTGCGCCGGCCGCAGCATCGGCTGCTGCCAGGGCAAGGGCGGCTCCATGCACCTGACCGACGTCACCAAGGGGGCCATGGGCTCCTATGCCATCGTCGGCGCCCACATGCCGGTGGCCCTCGGCACCGCCTGGTCCTCGCAGATGCGGGGCACCGGGGAGGTGACGGCCTGCTTCTTCGGCGACGGGACCACCAACATCGGCGCCTTCCACGAGTCGCTCAACCTGGCGGCGGTGTGGAAGCTTCCGGTCGTATACGTCTGCGAGAACAACCTCTACATGGAGTACACCCCGATCTCGGCGGTGATCCCGGTCGAGCACCCGGCCGCCGACCGGGCCAGCGCCTACGGCCTCGAGCCGATCATCGTGGACGGGAACGACGCCGACGCGGTCTACGAGGTCGCGGTGCGGACCGTCGGGCGGGCGCGCCGGGGCGAAGGGCCCTCCCTGGTGGAGGCGCTCACCTACCGGCACAAGGGCCACTCCCGGGCAGACCCGGGCAAGTACCGGCCCGATGAGGAAGTGGCCGCCTGGATGGCACGCGATCCCCTCGACATCTACCGGGCCCGGCTCGAATCGCTCGGGTTCCCCAAGGAGATCGTCGAAGAGATCGAGCGGCTCGCCCTGGCGGAGGTGGACGACGCGACCGCCCAGGTGCGTGCCGCTCCCCCACCCGACCCGAACACCCTCTTGACCGACCTGTGGGCGAATGGGGGATCAGAATGGCGGAACTGACCTACCGGCTGGCCATCGCCCGGGGCATCGCCCAGGAGATGGAGCGGGACCCGAGCGTCGTCTTCATCGGGGAGGACGTCGGGGCCGAAGGCGGCGTCTTCAAGACCACGGTCGGGCTGCAGGCCCGCTTCGGCAAGGACCGGGTCCGGGACACCCCGATCTCCGAGCAGGCGATCATCGGGGCGATCATGGGCGCCGCCATGACCGGCCTGCGGCCGATCGGTGAGCTCATGTTCAGCGACTTCATGGCCGTGTGCTGGGACGGCATCGCCAACCAGATAGCCAAGACGCGCTACATGACCGGCGGCCAGGTCTCCCTCCCGCTGGTCATCAGGACGGCCAACGGCGGGGGCACCCACTTCGGCGGCCAGCACTCGCAGAGCCTGGAGAACTGGGTCATGGCCATCCCCGGGCTCAAGGTGGTGGCCCCGTCCACTCCGCGGGACGTCGTGGGCCTGATGGCGGCGGCGGTGCGGGACCCCGACCCGGTGGTCTACTTCGACCACAAGAAGCTGTACTCCCTCAAGGAGGACGTGCCCGACGGCGAGATCGTGGACACCCTCGGCACCGCCGTCGTACGCAACGCCGGGTCGGATGTCACCATCGTGGCCCTGGCCGCCATGGTGCCCGTCGCCCTGGAGGCGGCGCACCGGCTGGCCGAGTCGGGTGTCTCGGCCGAAGTGATCGACGTGCGCAGCCTGGTGCCGCTGGACACCAGGACGATCCTCGAATCGGTGGCCCGGACCGGCCATCTCTTCACCGTCGAGGAGAACCCCCGGCTCTGCGGCTGGGGGGCGGAGATCGCCTCGATCGCTGCCGAGGAATGCATCTGGGATCTCGACGGCCCCATCGTGCGGGTGACCACCCCGCACATCCCGCTCCCTGCCACCCCCAGCCTGGAGGACCTGGCCATCCCGTCGGTGGAGCGGGTAGTCGAGGCGGTGCTGGCATCGAGCTGATACAGGTAGCCGGATCGGTGAGGTCACCCGCGGCCGGCGGCAAGACAAGATCGACGCGGAACGAGAGGTGGAGAGGATGAAGTCGTATCGGATCGCGATGATCCCCGGGGACGGGGTGGGCCCGGAGATCTCGGTGGAAGCGGAGCGGGTGTTGACGGCGGCCGCCCAACGCTTCGGGTTCGGCGTGGGCACGGAGTGGTTCGACTGGAGCTGCGACCGCTATCTGGCCGACGGGGCCATGATGCCCGCCGACGCCCTGGACACCCTCAGCCGCTTCGACTCCATCTTCCTGGGTTGCATCGGCGACGCCAACAAGGTGCCCGACCACATCTCCCTCGGGATGCTGCTGGGGATCCGGGTCGGCTTCGACCAGTACGTGAACCTGCGGCCCATCCGCCTCTTCCCGGGGGTGCCCACCCCGGTCCAGACGGCGACGCCCAAATCGGTGGACTTCGTCGTGGTGCGGGAGAACACCGAAGGCGAGTACTCCCGCCAGGGCGGCTTGTTCCACCCCGACGCCCCCGACGGCTTCGCCCTGCAGACCGGGGTGTTCACCCGCAAGGGCTGCACCCGGGTGATCCGCTACGCCTTCGAGCTGGCCCGCCAGCGCAAGGCGGCGGGCTATGCGGGCCGGCTGACCAACTGCACCAAGTCGAACGCCCTCAACTACTCGATGGTGTACTGGGACTCGATCTACGCCGAGGTGGGGGCCGACTACCCCGACGTCCAGCGTGACCAGGCCATGGTCGATGCCATCACCATGTGGTTCGTCAAGAACCCGGAGTGGTTCGACGTGGTGGTCGCCTCCAACCTGTTCGGGGACATCATCACCGACCTGGGCTCGATGCTGCAGGGCGGGATGGGCTTCGCCGCCGGGGGCAACATCGACCCGGAGCGGCGCTACCCGTCGATGTTCGAGCCGATCCACGGGTCGGCCCCCAAGTACACCGGCCAGAGGCGCGTCAACCCGATCGCCTCGATCGAAGCGATACGGATGCTGCTCGACCACCTCGGGGAGACGAAGGCGGCCGCCGGCATAGGGGACGCCGTCGGGGCGGTGCTGGCAGCCGGTGAGGTCCGCACCCGCGACCTCGGGGGCACCAACACCACCGACGAGGTCGGCCAGGCGATCGCCGCCGCGCTGACCGCAGGAAAGGCCTGACCAGAGCCGCCTACGTCCCCAAACCGGGCGACGGCTCCGACAACCAGCCAATCAGCTACAGGAGAAACCAGGAGAGCCAATGTCGAAGAGACTGAAGTACCTCGTCGGGGGCGAGTGGCGCGAGTCGCAGACCAACGAGTGGTACCCGATCACCAACAGCAGCACCGGCGAAGTAATGGCAGAGGCGCCCCGCTGCACTCAGGACGAAGTCGACGCGGCCGTGGCGGCCGCCGTGGCGGCCTTCCCCGCCTGGCGCGACACCCCGCTCCCCCAGCGCGTCCAGGTGATGTTCCGGTTCAAGGAGCGCCTCGAGGCCAACCTCCACGACCTCGCCGTGCTCACCGCCACCGAGATGGGCAAGAACTACATCGAGGCTCGCGGGCGACATCCTCAAGGTCATCGAAGTGGTCGAACTGGCCTGCGCCCTGCCGGTGACCATGCAGGGCGATTCGCTGATGAACGTCTCCCGCGGCTTCGACACCGTGACCTACCGGGAGCCGCTCGGCGTGTTCGTCGGCATCGCCCCGTGGAACTTCCCGGGGATGATCCCCATGGGCTGGATGATGCCGCTGGCGGTGACCACCGGGAACACCTTCGTGCTCAAGGCGGCCTCCTTCGTGCCCCAGACCGCGATGCGCCTCGCCGAGCTGCTGGCCGACTCCGGCCTGCCGGCCGGCGTGTTCAACCTGGTCACCTGCTCCCGCCACGAGGCCGAGCACCTGCTCGTCCACCCCGACGTGCGGGGCATCAGCTTCGTCGGGTCCAAGGCGGTCGGCTGGCACGTGTACCGGACCGCCGCCGCCGCCGGCAAGCGGGTGCAGGCGCTGACCGAGGCGAAGAACCACGGCCTGGTGCTGCGCGACGCCCCCATCCGGGCCACCGCCCAGCGGATCATCAACTCCGCCTTCGGCTGCGCCGGCCAGCGCTGCATGGCGCTGCCGGTGATCGCCGTCGAGGAGGCCGTCGCCGACGACCTGGTGGCCACCCTCGCCGAGCTGGCCGCCCAGCGGAAGATGGGCCCCGCCTGGGAGGAATCGACCGAGCTGGGGCCGCTGGTCAACGAGGAGCACCTGAAGTTCGTGAGCGGGTGGATCGAGAAGTCCATCACCGAGGGGGCGACGCTGGTGCTCGACGGCCGCAAGCCCAAGGTGCCCGGCTGCGAGGGCGGCTACTTCCTGGGCCCGACCATCTTCGACCACGTGACCCCGGAGATGTCCTGCGGCTGGGAGGAGGTCTTCGGGCCGGTCCTCTACATCAAGCGGGTCGCCAACTTCGACGAGGGCGTCGAGATGATCAACTCCAGCGAGTTCGCCAACGGCGCCTCGGTGTTCACCCAGAGTGGCTACTACGCCCGCGAGTTCGCCCGGCGCATCCACGGGGGCATGGTGGGGATCAACGTCGGCATCCCGGTGCCGATCTCGGTGTTCCCCTTCAGCGGCCACAAGAACAGCTTCTTCGGCGACCTGCACGTCATGGGCCGCGACGGTGTGGCCTTCTACACCGAGACCAAGGCAGTCACCAGCTACTGGTTCGACGAGGCCGACCTGCGCGGCGAGAAGGTGAGCACCTGGGAAGGGACCATCTCCCGCACCTGAGCCCGTCCATCATCCGACAGACCATCGTGCCCCCGGGTGAATCCCGGGGGCACGATCGCGTCGCGCGAACGGCGGCCCCTGAGCACCACCGCCGCTCAGGCCCGGCCGGCGGCCACCTCGTCGGCCCGGGTGCGGCCGGCGAGGAGGATCAGGTCCTCGTGGAACTCGAACCAGATGCTGTGGTAGCTGTCGACGCGAGGAGAGGCGATGTAGCGGTGGTCGCCGTCCCGCACGGAAGCGGCCGCCCGGTCGAGCCTGGCCAAGTACTCGTTGAGCCGGGGCAGCGCGGCGCCCAGCGGGCTCAGCCAGGCGGCCACGTCGTGATGGAGCGCGGCCACGTCGGCCAGGACGGAAGCGTCGTAGGCCGCGTCGGAGTGGTCGTTGATGGCCTGCTGGCCGTCCACCTCTCTCATCTGCCAGGCGGTCACCACCGCCTTCATCCGGTGGTCGAACGGCACGAAGGCGTCGAGTGCGGCCTCGGCGTTGGCCGGCCCCCAATGCTCCCGATCGGCGTCGATCAGCCCGCGGGCCGCAGTCGTGCCGTCGGGGGTGAGCTTGAACATGCCCCCGGAGATCCCGGCCAGCCCGTCGGCGGCGAGCTGCTCGAGGACGGCACCGGCCTCTTCGGGAGTGGTCTCGAAGGCGGGGCTCAGCCCCTCCGGCGTGGTGAAGCCCTTGATGAGCAGGGCCCGCAGGGCCATCTGGGCGGTCAGGCCGCCGGCCGCGGCCGCGGCAGCGGGGCCCGGCGCCTCGCTCTTCGGGGCTCCGGCAATCTCGATCCCCAGCTCCCGCGCCCAGGAGAGCAGCTGGGCCGCCTCGGGGACGATGGTCACCTCGCCCCCCACCGCCCCGAGGAACACCTCGCCGGTGCTCCCGTCCACGGTGAGCATGTCGCCCACCGCCAGCGTGTGCCCGCAGATGGTGACCGTACCCTCACCCACCTGCACGGCCGAAGCGCCGACGACGGCGGGGATCCCCCAGCCCCGGGCCACCACCGCCGCGTGGCTGGCGAGGCCCCCCGTGGCGGTGAGGATCCCGGCCGCCCGGGCCATACCGTGGACGTCGTCGGGCGAGGTCTCGGCCCGCACCAGGATCACCGGCCGGCCCGCCTCCGCCACCGCGATGGCGGCTTCGGGCGTCAGGGCGATCTCGCCGGAGCCCAGGCCCGGAGAGGCGGGGAGCCCGGTCGTGACCGCCACGCTCTCGGCGCCTCGCTCGGAGGTGGTCTTGGGCGGATCCGCCAACAAGTGGGCCACCCGCTTCACTGCATCGGCGCGGGACAGCGGGAAGCTCTCGTCCTCGGCCATCTCCACCGCGATGCGCAGCGCCGCTTGCGGGCTGCGCTTGCCGACGCGGGTCTGCAGCATCCAGAGACGGCCGCGCTCGATGGTGAACTCGATGTCGCAGACGTCGGCGTAGTAGCGCTCCAGGGCGTCGGCGTAGCCCCGCAGCTCGGCGCCGATGGCCGGCATCCTGGTGTCGAGCACGGCGATGGGCTCGGTCTGATGAGTCCCGGCGACGACGTCCTCGCCCTGCGCCCGGAACATGACGTCGCCGTACAGCACGTTCTCCCCGGTGGCCGGGTTGCGGGTGAACAACACGCCGGTGGCCGAGTCGTCGCTCCAGTTCCCGAAGACCATGGCCTGGACGATCACCCCGGTTCCCAGGTCGTCGGGGATGCCCTCGCGGGCCCGGTAGCTGCGGGCCCGGTCGCCGTTCCAGGAGCGAAACACGGCTTCCACCGCGCCCCGCAGCTGCTCCCAGGGGTCCTCGGGCACCGGGATGCCGACGATGTCCGGGTAACTGGTGGCCAGGCGCTGCCGACAGGCGGCCACGAAGGAGGCGTCGCCGGACAACGCGGCCAGCCCCTTGGCGGTCGACTCGTTGAGGCCCAGGTTGAGGAGGGTGTCCATCATCCCGGGCATGGAGACGGGTGCCCCGGAGCGCACGCTGACCAGCAGGGGGTCGGCCGGGTCGCCGAAGCGCCGCCCGAGAATGGCCTCCAGGTGGGCCATGTGCTCCCGGATCTCCTCGTCGAGCCCCGCCGGCCATCCCTTGGCCAGGTACTCCATGCAGGTGGCGGTGGAGATGGCGAAGCCGGGGGGCACCGGCAGGCCGAGGTCGTTGGCCATGGCGGCGATGTTGGCCGCCTTGCTTCCGATGATCTTCCTCATCTCCGACAGCGGCCGGCCGTGGTCTTGGTCGAACGCGTAAATGCGGGTCATCCTCTCCATCCCCTACTCGTGTGGGTATCTGGCGTCGAATCCGGACGGGCAAACCCTAGTTGGCCGGCCGACGCCCTCAAGCCGGCCCGAAGTCGCGGAACGACCGGTCACCGCGCATCCAGCATCTCACCCGCCGCCCGGAAGGCGGAGGGCCCGAGCTTGAGCACGGGGATCCCCGGGTCCTCGTGCTTGGTGCCGCTCATCGACGCCTGGGCGAAGATGATCGAGTCGAGCCGGTGCTCCCGCGCCAGCTTGACCACCGCCTCGGACACCAGCCGGTCGTGGGCCTCGGTGTCGCCCCGCCCCCGCGCCTGGAAAGCAGCCTCAACGACTTCGACCGCGATGGTCAAGTCCTCGGGCCCCAGGCCCCGCCGCCGCGCCTCCACGGTCAACGGCTCGATGATCTGCGCCGGGCTGGTCGGCAGAGTGCCGACGATGCCGACCCGGGTGCCCAGGTCCAGGGCCTCTTGGACCAGGGGCTCGGTGATGCACAGAGTCGGCAGGCTGGTGAGATGCCTGACGTGAGCCATGCCCTCACCCAGCGAGGTGCAGGTGAGCAGCAGCAGGGCGGCCCCCGCCTGCTCCGCCTCGCGGACGTAGCTGAGGAGCCTGGCTGCCGTCCTGGGGGTCACCTTGCCCGCCGCCATCGTGTCGGCCAGCAGGCTGGTGTCCAGCATGGTCTGGATCTCCACGTCCGGATGAGCCACCAGGAACTCCCGCTCGAGAGGGGCGCTGATGTGGTTCATCACGAAGGGCATCGTGTGCAGCAGGAACAGCCGCTTCTTGGGGGCCATGGGGGATCTGTCTCCTCTCGCTTGCCTCGCCGCCTCAGGCGCGCGGGCTCGAAACGACCTCGTTGCGGATGACCCCGATGCCCTCCATCTCCATCTCCACCACGTCCCCGACCTGCAGCCAGCGCTTCAGGGTGGAGGTCATGCAGGTCCCGTGGTCGCAGGTGCCGGAGGCGATGAAGTCGCCGGGGTACAGGTACTCCTCCTGGGAGATGAACTCGATGATCCGGGGGAACTTGTGGTACATGCCGGAGGAGTGGTCGTCGACCACCACCTCACCGTTCACCCGGACCACCATGCGGAGATCGTCCGGATCGATCTCGTCGGGGGTGACGAGGCAGGGGCCCATGATGTTGGCGCCCTCGAAGTTCTTGCCCTTGGCCGGGCCCAGGTAGAGCTGCATCTCCTGGAACTGGATGTCGCGGGCCGAGACGTCGTTGTAGATGGTGTAACCGGCGATGTAGCCCGGCCGCCTCGTCCGGGGCGATGTTGATGCCCTTGCGGCCGATGTAGATCCCGAACTCGAACTCGAAGTCGAGCTGCTCGGTGAAGCGGGGCTTCACGATCGGGTCGTAGGGCCCGGCCACGGTTGCCCCGCTCTGGTGGAAGTAGGGCGGCAGCTTGTAGAACATCTCCGGCCCGGGGGCGTCGGCCGGCACGTCGGCGATGTCGCGGGCCCCGGAGACGCACTCCTTGCCGAAGCGGACGTGCCCCAGGAAGGCGCTGGCGTCGCGGATCACCGGCGGCCGGGGCACCGGCGCCAGCAGCCGCACCTCGTCGAAGGCGTAGAGGATCCGTTCCCCGCCGGGAGCGAGCAGGTTCCCTTCCCCCGCCCGGTCGGCAACGAAGTCGCAGGCTCTCGGCCACCGCCCTCTGCGCCTTGTCGCCTCGCGACAGGTACCCGACCATGTCGGGCGGGACCAGGAACTCGGGCATACTCGGCGGCGTCCGGCTCTCCCCGGTCCGCGAACAAGGCGGCGCAGGCGGCGGTCAGATCCACCAGCCGCCCGCCGGCCTCCGCCCCGATCCTGGTGACGGCCCCGAGCGGGGAGGCGACGGCAAACGTGTAGTACCTCATGTCAACTCCTTGGCCCCCGGGCGAGCCTACCAGCGGGTCCCGTGGCCCCATCTCCGCGGCCCGGCGGTCGGACGCGGCGGCGGCGGGCCGTTGCCCGCCGCCGCCGTCTCGTGTCTCGGTTGACCTGTGACGGTGATCGTGCTCGGCTGTTAGCCGGCCCAGTCCTCGCCGCCCGGTACCGAAATCTGCGATGATGACTCTCCAGGTAGTACTGACCGGATCCAGGATACACCTGCTCCGAGGTATCGTCCGAGAACAGCTTCACGAACACCGGGGTGACGGCGTTCATGCCGCCCGCGGCGAAGTCGCCGGGGCCGGTGACGCCCTCATAGTCGATGTCCTCGCCCGCCCTGATCAGGGCCAGGCAGTCCGGCGTAGGTGTAGCACACCTCGCCCGGTGCGGCCGCGACCTCGAACATCGCCGGCGCCCAGTCGCTCGAGTAGTACGAGCCGCCGTACTCCACAGCCAGTGCCGTCAGGACCAGCAAGTCGTAGGCCGTGTAGTTGTAGGGGTTGCGCCGCGCCCAGGTAGGTGGCGTCGTCCTGCCCCCACGGGTCCGAGGCAACCCAGGTCGCCGAGTAGAAGTCCCAGGCCGGGTTGTCGTCCCGGTACCCGACGCTGATGTAGCCGACGCTCTCCTGGGTGTCGATGGTCTCCAGGCCCAGCGTCTCGAGGAACTCCGGCCTGCGACCAGCCGGTCTCGCCGATCCAGTTGGTCGACACACCGGCCTCGGCCGACTTCCTGGATCAGCGTCGCCGACTCGAGCGACCCCGCCTCCATGATGACCGCATCCGGGTCCAGGTCGGCGATCTGCTGCGCCTGGGTCCGGTAGCTGTCCTGCGTGAGCCGGGGACGTCGATGCGGGCCAGCACCTCGATCCCGCCGACCACGGGGACGGCCTCCTCGGCCGCGTCGGCGGCCAGCTGGAAGCCCTCCACCTGGGTGGCGAAGATGACGACCGTCTGCGCGCCGATCTCGCAGGCGTAGATCGTCGCGATCAGCGCCCAGGCCCGCGTCCGGGCCCTGCGCCCGGAAGATCGGCTCCTGCAGCCGTGCCGCCGATGTCGAACGGGATGGACCCGCCGTGCACCGACGGACCGAGCGGCGAATCGTGCTCGGCTCTCCCACTCGATGAACCAGGTGCGGTAGGTGCCGTAGCCGTGCGCCGGGCTGATCAGGATGTCGACCCCGTCCTCCTCGATCAGCTTGTGGGCGGCCGCCGCCTCACCGACCGTGCCGATGTCCTCGGCGACGAAGTCCCAGTGCCGGCCCAGCGGCGGGTCCAGCGTTGATGACCTCGCTCGATCGGGAAGGTGAGGCTCGCCGGTGAGCATCGTGCCGTAGGGCAGCGAACTCGCCGGTGTAGTAGGCCAACTCGCCGGCCAGGATGTTGTCGGTGTCGGTGGCGCAGCCAGCCCGGCGGCGGTGGTAGTCGTCTCCTCGCCGGCGGTGGTGGTGGTCTCCTCGCCGGCGGTGGTGGTCGTCTCCTCGCCGGCGGTGGTGGTCGTCTCCTCGCCGGCGGTGGTGGTGGTCTCCTCGCCCTCGTCGTCACCGCAGGCGACGACGATCAGCGAGAGCGCCAGCAGCAGCGCCAGCACTACTCGTGTGGTCTTCCTCATATCGGTCCTTCCTCGTTGTTCCTCTGCTAGCTGGGCAGGGGCCCTAGATCTGGTACCCCTGCTTCAGGGTCTTGGTCGTCACTTGCGAGGCGTCCATGGCCTCGGACGCCTCCCCCAGGCTCAGCACCATCACCCGGTCGGCGACTTCGAGCGCCTTGGTGGCGTTCTGCTCGGCCAGGATGATGCTGACGTCGCGGGTCTGGTGGATCTCTCTGATCTTGTCGAAGAAGTGGTCCACGTACAGGGGCGACAGGCCGGCGGTCGGCTCGTCGAGCAGCAGCAGCTTGGGGTCCTGCATCAGTGCCCGGCCGCAGGCCACCATCCGCGACTCGCCGCCGCTCAGCGTCCCCGCCAACTGACCGCGCCGCGCCCCGATGTCGGGGAACAGCTCGATGACCTCCTCGAGCCGCTCCTCCCGCGACCGCTTGCCGATCATCCCCCCCACGTACAGGTTCTCCAGCACGGTCAGGTCGGGGAAGATGCCCTTCTCCTGCGGCACGTAGCCGATCCCGCGCTCCGCGCTCACCCAGGACGGCACGTGGGAGATGTTCTCGCCCTCGAACCAGAACTCCCCGCTCCATCAGCGGGATGCAGGCGGGCCAGGGTGGCCAGCAGGGTGGTCTTCCCCGCCCCGTTCGCCCCCAGAATGGCGAACACCTCATGGCCGACGCTCAGGTCGAGGCCCTTGATCACGGTCACCCCGTGGTAGCCGCTGCGAATCCCCTTAGCGTCCAACATGGCCCTTGCCCAGGTACTTCTCCACCACGGTCTCGTGCTCTCGGATCCACCCCGGGTCCCCCTGCAGCACCACGCTCCCTTCCGCCATGAAGTGGACGTAGTCGCTGAGGTTCCAGATCACGTTCAGGTCGTGCTCCACGATCACCACCGACACGTTCTCCTCGGTGGCCTTCTTCCTGATCAGCTCCATCACCCGCTCCCGCATGCTCCTCCGGCAGGCCGGCGGTCGGCTCATCCAGCAGCAGCAGCTTCGGCCGCAGCAGCAGACAGCGAATGATGTCCAGCAGCTTCTTCTCGCCCGCCGACTTGGCGAAGCCGTGGGGGTTGTCGAACGGGAGATAGTCCAGGTACCCCTGGATCTCGTCGCCGTACTCGGACCAGACCCGCCGCTCGCGGTAGATCCGGTAGGCGCCGCTCGTCCCGCGGCCTGGCCACCGACAGCAGCAGCGAGTCCCAGATGGTCAGCTGCTCGAAGTCCTGGATCACCTGGTTCGTCTTGACCACACCCAGCCGGGCGATGGCATGGGCCGGCTTCGACGAGAGCACCACCCCATCCGGACGACCCGTCGCCGGCGAAGAAGGTGATCTTCCCTCGGTCGAGCTTGATCGAGTGCATGATCATGCGCATCAGGGTGGTCTTCCCGGCCCCGTTCGGCCCGATCAGGCCCTCGATCGGGTGCTCGGCCCAGGGTGAGGTCGGCGACGTCCACGACCACCCGCCCGTCGAAGCTCTTCACCGCACCCTCGACGTGAATGGCTCGGCCGGGCGGCGGGCATCACGTCGGTGCCTCTCAGCCACGGCCGGGCCTCCGCACCGTCTTGTCCCGCCGCATCCCGCCGAGGATGCCCAGCGGCCGGGTCATGAGCACGAGGATCAGCGTGGCCCCGTACAGACATCTGGCGGACCACGGGCATCGCCTGCTTGCGCCAGTCCGTGGGGAAGGGGATCCAGACCTGAACGACCATTCGAAGAGCACCCCCGACCAGGAGCACGCCGACCACCGCGCCCCAGGCCCGGGCCGCACCTCCCACCACCAGGCCCACCATGGCGGCCAGGGTGACTCCGATCCCCAACTCCACCGGCCTGATGTAGTGGAGCATGACCCCGTACAGCGCCCCGAGCAGGCCCATCACCGCCGACCCGGTGGCGAACATCACCAACTTGGTGCGGAAGGTCGGCTTCCCCAGGCTGCGGGCCAGGGGCTCGTTCTGGCCGGTGGCGATCAGCAGCCGGCCGTAGGGAGACCGGTGCACCCGGATGCACGTAGTACAGGATGAGAGCCACCACCACGACCAGGATGCCCAGCCAGAGCAGCGTGTTCGCCTTCTGTGTGCCGATGTCGAAGGGGTAGTCGGTGGTCCCCATGCCCTCCGCCCCGCCGGTCCAGTCCCGGTTGGTCTGCGACAGCGCCGTAGACGATGGTGGCGAACCCGAGCGTGCCCAGCAGGACGCCGTCGGCGTCGAGGTCGACGATCAGCCAGCCCGACCAGCAGCCCGGCCAGGCCGGCGGCCACCGTCCCGAACAGCAGGGAGAGGAGGAACGGCCAGAGCATCCCCCAGCTCTCCGGCCAGGGGACGTGGACCAGGAACATCCCGAAGGCGTACATCCCCACGCCGTAGAAGCCGACGATGCCGAAGTTGCCGATCCCGGCCAGCCCCATCTGCAGGTGGAGCAGCAGCGCCAGCCCCACGGTGGTGAAGATGAGGATCAGGACGGTGACGGTGTACTGCGAGAGCCAGTCGAGGTTCATGGCGCCTACACCTTCCCCGTCTCGAGCATCCGGTTCCCCCGCACCTTCAGGATCACCATGAACAGGGCGATCACGATCACCTGCGCGTAGACCGGCGTGGCGTTGAGCCCCGGCACCAGCTCCAGGAAGGAGAGCAGCGACCCCGGTGGCCAGCCCGGCGACGATGACCCCGCCGATCCCCTTGGCCCCGCCGATGAGGACGACCAGCAGGATGAAGAGGAACTGGTCCCACCCGAGCCACGCCCGGCAGGAGGTGTTCACCCCGTAGAACGCCCCGGCCAGCACCGCCGGCCATCCCGGCGATGAACCAGATGAGCACCGTGATGGCCAGCGGGTTGATGCCGCTCACCTGCGCCAGCTTCTCGTCGCCGGCCAGGGCCCGGATCTGGACGCCGAGCCGGGACTTCCGGATGAACCAGATCAGCAGCAGGGCGAGGGCCAGCGTGGTGCCCAGCGCGGTGAGCCGGAAGGGGCTCACCCCGACGCCAAGCACCGAGAGGCTCTTCGGGATCGGCACGTCGTAGTAGCGGAACTCGAACCCGAAGATGAACTGGAGGCCGTACCGCAGGAAGATCGAGAGCCCGAAGGAGATGATGATCGTCTCCACGACTCCGACGTTCCGCTGCTTCGCCGGCCGGAAGATGGCGAAGTAGGTGAGCACGCTGAACAGCCCGGTGAGCAGCGCCGTCGGGATCAGAGTGACGTAGAAGTTGAGCTCGAAGGTGGTGTTGACCCACATCCCGAGGTAGGCGCCCATGGTGACGGTCTCGGAGTAAGCCACGTTGATCAGCCCGGTCAGGCGGTACAGGAGGGCGAAGCCGATGGCCGCCAACACCAGCGGGGCGTCGGACACCACCCCGATGACCAGGGACTTCCGGGCGAGGTCCCAGAAGGCCACCAGGACGACCAGTGCGGCGAGGCAAGCCGGCCACTTGACGATGGGCTTGTTGATGGCGCCGAGCCAGCCCGCGGGGCCCTGCCCCGTCTCGGGCTGAGCCGGCGACCCACTGCTCCGATCGATCGTCAGCGGTCAAGACAGCCCTCTCCCAGCGACCGATCCGAATCTCGCGGACTCCCTCGCCATCCGTCGGATGCCCCTTGACGGGATCCCGGGCAGAGCGGGGTGGGAGCTCCCACCGCAGCGCTCTGTCTCCGGGACTCGACCCATGGCCCATCCCGTTCGTGCCGGCGTCCGCGCCGGGATACTCGATTATCGATGGAGCCTAGAGCCGCCCGACCGGTGCCGTCAAACAGGCGCGGGGGGCATGGCGGACGGCGTTGCAGGAAGCGCTTCCAGAAGGCCCAGGAATGGGCTCGCCAGGGCTCCGCCCAAGCACGACCGGGCCACCCGCCGGATCAGAAACGCTCCACCCGGCCCCAGGGCGCCGGCCGCCCAGCGCCTCCAGAGGCCACCCCCGGCCCCGCCGCCCGGCCCGAGGCAGAAGGAACACCACCCGCCGCGCCCGTCGCCGCCGGGAAGGCGGCGACCCGGCTCAACCAGGAGAAGCGTGGGCCCGGCAGGACTCGAACCGATACACGCCGCACCCACCCGACGCAGTAGGCCACCCCCGGCCCCGCCGCCCAGCCCCGAGGCAGAGAAGAACAGCACCCGCCACGCGCCGTCGCCGCCGGGAAGGCGGCGACCCGGCTCGACCAGAGAAGCGTGGGCCCGGCAGGACTCGAACCTGCGTCTGACGGATTATGAGTCCGCTGCTCTGACCGGCTGAGCTACGGGCCCCTGCGGGCACGGCGCGGCCTGCGCGCCGCACCCGTGGTGATGACGCTGGCTAGCCGCGGGTGCGCGGGATGCCGGCCCGGCGCAGCACGTCGGCGGGCACGCCCGACTCCCTCCAGGCGGAGTACGAGATCCCCTTGCGCTCGGAGTAGGGCTTGGCATGCTCGACGAAGGCAGCCTCGAGAGCGGCGAAGTCCTCGGTGGCCTCCGCCCGGACGAGTGCTGCCTCGGCATCGAGGCGCTCCTGGCGCATCTCCAGTGCCTTGAGCGGGTCCGCCTCCTCGGCAATGCGGGACTCGAGCGAGGTGATCTTGTCGCGCAAACGCTCCGGGGTAACGGGGCGGCCGGGGCGGCGGCTGCCCAGTGCCTCCAGGTACTGCTTGACGGCTCGTCCTTCGCGGCGCCCCTGGGCGAGAGCAGCCTTGTGCTGGGCGGACATTGCCATCTGTGGGCCTCCGGTTGTCGGGACGGATTCGATGCTATCCCATCGCGATTCGATGGGCTAGGCCGATGATGATGACGGCCCGGTTTCCGGAACTCGGGCCTCCCGGCAGCTGCAAAGAGACTGCCGCATGTGTGCACATACGAGGCAAATGGCCTCCCGCGCCGCGCAGGCGTTTGTCATGTGGTCCCGAGGGAGGGCCAAGACCGCCGACAGCGGCCACCGCGAGGCCCACGGGCAGCACCGCCGGCCGGGGAACACAACCGGAGGAGCGAGCGTTCTTCCCTTGAGGCGGCTCCCGACAAGCCGCATGAGCCTATGCCACCGCAGACAGAGCGCAATCGCCTCGTACAGCGATCGGCCCTGGTCGCCGACACCCTCACGCGCTACCTGAACGAGGTCGGGGGCCACGAGCTGCTCACGGCCGAGGACGAGAGGCGCCTTGCCCAGGCCATGGAGACGGGCGAACGGGCCCGCCGCCGACTGGCATCCGGCAAGACCAGCCGGGTCGAGCACGCCGAACTCCGCCGTCAAGTGGAGGACGGGCAGGCGGCAAAGGAGCAGTTCATTTCGGCCAACCTGCGCCTGGTTGTCGCCAACGCTCGCCGCTATGCGGGCCCCGACGGCCTCGATCTGCTCGACCTCATTCAAGAGGGCAACCTCGGCCTCATTCGGGCCGTGGAGAAGTTCGACTGGCGCAAGGGCTTCAAGTTCTCCACCTACGCCACCTGGTGGATCCGCCAGGCCATCTCGCGGGCCATCGCCGCCCAATCGCGCACCGTGCGCATCCCGGTACATCTGCATGAGATCCTGCCGGCCGTACGCGCCGGTGCGATCACTCTGCGGGCCGCCCTCGGACGCGAGCCGACACTGGCCGAGATTGCCGCCGAGACCGGCATCTCCGCCGACCGGGTGGCCGAGGCGCTGGAAGTGGCCGAAACGCTCTCCCTCGATCGGCCCGTCGGCGAGGACGGCGCCTTGTTGGGCGACTTCATACTCGACGCCGACGCCGCCGACCCCGAGGACGAGGCCTCGCGCAGCGAGACCAGACAGGCGCTGCAAGCGGCCCTGGCCATGCTGCCCCAGAAGCAGGCGCAGATCGTCGCCGATCGCTTCGGGCTGACCGACGGCCGCAGCCGGCCGCTGTCGGAGATAGCCGCCGATCTGGGGATCACGCCGGAGCGCGTGCGGCAGATCGTGAACGATGCCCTCGCCCGCCTGCGCGCCGAGGCCGTCCTCCTCGACGACATGCGGGTGGCCTGAGCCCGGCCGCCGCCGACACTCCCAATTCGGCGTAGCCCGGCCATCCCCCGCCGTCGTCACTTCCGGTAGCCGCCGCGCGGGCAAGTATCCTGCGGCCTCCGACGGCCCGGTCCGGACGGCCGTAGCCGACGCAGCGAAGGAGAGGCCAACATGCTGAAGACGGCCCAGGTCGGGCTCGGCTGGTGGGGAAGCCAGGTCACCAAGGTCCTCAAGGGCAGCGAGAAGATCGAGATCGTCTGCGGGGTGGACCCGTCGGCCGAGGTTGCCCAGCGGTATCGCGACGCCCACGGCCTGCCCGTCCTGGCCGACTTTCAGCAGGTGCTCGACGACCCCGCCGTCGAGGCGGTCATCCTCACCATCCCCCACCGCCTCCACGAGGATGCGGTGCTGCGGGCTGCCGCGGCGGGCAAGCAGATCTTCTGTGAGAAGCCTCTGTCGCTGACGGTGGCCAGCGCCCGCCGGATGATCGAGGCCTGCGACCGGGCGGGCATCGTGCTGGGCATCGGCCACGAGCGGCGCTTCGAGCCGGCCTGGGAGGAGATCAGGCGGATGGCCGACGCCGGCGAGTTCGGCACCATCATCCACATGGAGGCCCACTGGAGCCACGACCGCTGGCTCAACATGGCGGCCGACAACTGGCGGGGCAGCAAGGAGGAGTCCCCGGCCGCCGGCTGGACCGGCATGGGGGTCCACCTCAGCGACATGATGCTCAGCCTGGTGGAACCGGTGCTCGAGGTGCAGGCCCACACCGCCCGCCGCATCCTGGCGATCCCCACCGGCGACGTGGTCTCGGTGCACCTGCACTTCGCCGACGGCACCACCGGGCACATCGCGGCGCTGTCGGCCACCCCCGACTTCGCCCGCTTCGCCGTGTTCGGCAGCCACGCCTGGGCCGAGGCTCGCGAGACCCAGCACGTGGACCCGGGCGGCACCACCCACTTCTTCGTGCGCCGCCGCGGCGACACCCAGCAGACCCGGCGCGACTTCGAGCCCGCCAGCCCGGTCAAAGCCGGCTACGAGCACTGGGCCGACGCGGTCGCCGGCCGGGCCGACTACCGCTTCACCAACCGGCAGCGGCTGGGCAACGTGGCCATCCTGGAGGCGGTGGTCCGCTCGGCCGAGGCCGGGAAGCCGGAGCCGGTGGCGCAGTACAGTTGATGAAGCCCCCGCCGGTGGCTGGGGCACCGGTGTCCGGAGAGGGCCGGGCGACAGCGACGGTGTCCAGGCACGAGGAGGAGCGATGGCGAAGGTACGGGTCGGGGTAGCCGGGTTCGGAGTTATCGGGCAGCGCCTGGCGGACGGCGTGGCCCGCCAGGAGGACATGGAACTGGTCGGCGTCGCCGACGTCGCCCCCACCCTGACGGTGCAGGCACTGAAGGAGCGGGGCATGCCCTACCGGATGTTCGCCGCCGCCCCCGACGCCGCCGACCGCCTCGAGAAGGCCGGGATCCCGGTGTCGGGCTCCTTTGCCGACCTGATCGGCAGCGTGGACATCATGCTCGACTCCGCCCCGGGTGGCGTCGGAGCCAAGAACAAGGAGCTGTACGTCGCCGCCGGGCTCAAGGCCGTCTTCCAGGGCGGGGAGAAGGGGGAGATCGCCGACGTCTTCTTCCACGGGTACGCCAACTACGCCAAGGGCGTGGGCAAGGACTACCTGAAGCTGACCTCCTGCAACACCACCGGCCTCGTGCGGGCCGTCCATGCCCTCGACCAGGCCTTCGGGGTCACCAAGGTGGCCATCACCATCATCCGCCGGGTGGCCGACCCGGGCGACACCCACCGTGGGCTGGTTGACTCCCTGATGATCGAGCCGATCCCGAACCATCAGGCCAAGGACCTCATGCACATCATGCCGCATGTGGACGCCACCGGGATCCTGGTCCACACCCCGGTGACCCACGGGCACATCATCACCCTGGTGGCCTCCCTCAAGCGCAAGCCCACCAAGGAGGAGACGCTCGAGGTCTTCCGGGCGCACCCGCGGCTGCGGGTGGTGCGCATGGCCGACGGCTTCACCACCAACACCTCGCTGTTCAACTACGCCCGCTACCTGGGCCACCCCCGGGGCGACATGTACGAGACCGGGGTGTGGGAGGAGGCCATCGGCTTCTCCGCCGACGACCTGATGTTCGCCATCAACATCCCCCAGGAGTCGGTGGTCATCCCCGAGACCATCGACGCCATCCGGGCCGCCATCCCCATGCAGACCGACGGGGCCGAGGCGGTGGCACTGACCAACCGGTACCTGGGAATGGCCTGATGCCCGACCGGATCCCGTCGATCGACGACCTGGAGGTCGCCGGCAAGGCCGTCCTGCTGCGAGTGGACATCAACTCCCCCATCGATCAGCAGACCGGCCGCCTGGCCGACTTCAACCGGATCGACAAGAGCCTGCCCACCATCCGCGACCTGGCCGACCGGGGCGCCCGGCTGGTGCTGATCGCCCACCAGGGCGACACCCTCGACTACCACAACCTCACCGGACTGTCCCAGCACGCCGCCGCCCTGGAGGAGCGGCTGGGACGGCCGGTCGGCTTCATCGACGACGTGGCCGGGCCGGCCGCCCGCCGGGCGATCGCGGGTCTCGGCGCCGGGGAGATCCTGCTGCTCGACAACCTGCGCTACCTGACCGAGGAGGTGTCCACCTTCGAGCGGGACGTGAAGCTCACGCCCAAGCAGATGGCGGGCACCTACCTGGTGCGCAACCTGGCGCCGCTGTTCGACTACTACGTGAACGACGCCTTCGCCGCCGCCCATCGCTCCTCCCCTTCGATGGTCGCCTTCCAGGAAGTGCTGCCCACGGCGGCCGGCCGCCTGCTGACGGCGGAGATCGACGCCCTCAGGGCGGTAGCCGAGGCCCCCCGCCGCCCCTGCCTGTACCTGCTCGGCGGGCTGAAGATCTCCGATGCCTTCGGCATGTTGGGGAAGGTGCTGGCCGACGGCACCGCCGACGTGGTGCTCACCGCCGGGGTCACCGGCCACGTGTTCCTCCTCGCCCGGGGCGTCGCCCTGGGCGAGGCCTCGGAGCGATTCATACGCGACCGCAACCTCGCCGGCTTCATAGACGAGGCAAGGGCGCACCTCGCCGCCCACCCGGGCATCATCCACATGCCCACCGACCTGGCGATGGAGGTGGACGGGAAGAGGGTCGAGGTCGCCGTGAAGGACCTGCCCACCGAGCACCTGATCCTCGACATCGGGGCCCGGACCATCGACGCCTACTCGGAGATGATCGGGAAGGCGGCCACCGTCTTCGTCAACGGGCCGCCCGGGGCCTACGAGAACCCCAACAGCCAGGCGGGCACCCGCGCCCTGTGGCAGGCGGTGGCCGACACCTCCGCTCACACCGTCATCGGCGGCGGCGACACCGTCTCCAGCGCCAAGCGGTTCATCGACACGAGCCGAATCAACGTGGTCAGCACCGGCGGCGGCGCCCTCATCCGCTACCTGAGTGGCAAGCCCCTGCCCCTGGTTGAGGCGATGAAGGCGGCCGCCGAGCGGTTCTGGGCGCGGAACAAGGGCTAACAGAGCGGGAGGGCCGCACCCGGGCGGTCCTCCACCGAACCGACCAAGGGGTGGTGAGATGCGCTTCGGGGCCTTCGTGCCGCAAGGTTGGCGCATGGATCTCGTGGGGATCCCCACCGAACGGCACTGGGAGACCATCGCTTCGGTGGCCGGCGCCATCGAGCGGGCCGGGTACGACTCGCTCTGGGTCTACGACCACTTCCACACCACTCCCCTCCCCTCCCAAGAGGCCACGCACGAGGCCTGGACGCTGATGGCGGCGCTGGCCGCCGTCACCCGGCGGGTCCGGCTGGGGCAGATGTGCACCAGCGTCGCCTACCGGCCCCCCGCCTACCTGGCCAAGGTGGCCGCCACCGTCGACGTCATCTCCGGCGGCCGCGTCAACCTGGGGATCGGGGCCGGCTGGTACCAGCACGAGTACGAGGGCTACGGCTACGAGTTCCCCCGCCCGGCAGTGCGGATAGGGCAACTGCGCGAGGCCATCGAGATCATGCGGCGCCTGTGGACCGAGGACGAGGTCCACTACCAGGGCAAGCACTACCGGCTGCAGGGGGCCATCTGCCGCCCGAAGCCGGTCCAGCAGCCCCTCATCCCCATCTGGGTGGCGGGGGGCGGCGAGCAGCTGACCCTGCGGGTGGCGGCCCGCTACGCCGCCTGCACCAACTTCGGGCCTTCACCCGAGGAGTTCGCCCGCCGATCGGAGATCCTCGCCGGCCACTGCCGCGACGTGGGCACCGACTTCGACGCGATCGTCCGCTCCACCAACCGATTCGTGGTCTGCCGGGAGACCGAGCGGGAGGTCCACGACGCGCTCGCCGAGATCGAGGACCGCTACCTCCGGGTCGTCCCGGCGGAGCAGGCCCGGCGGGCGACGGCCATGTACGTGGAGATGGCGGGCACGCCGGGCCAGCTGGTCGAGCGCCTCCGCCCGTGGGCGGCCGCCGGGCTGGCCTATGCCATCGTCTACTTCCCCGACGCCGCCTACGACCCTTCCGGGTTGGAGCTGTTCGCCCGGGAGGTCGTCCCCGCGTTCAGCTGACGGGGCCGGCGCACCCGCTCACCCCACCCGTCGGCCCGTGTCGGGGTCCCACCAGGCCACCTCGACGTTGCCGTCGCCGAAGCGGTGCCCGGTGATCAGCACCGAACCCGCCTGGATCTGATCGGCGTCGGCGGGGTCGAAGCCGAGCGACCCCGCACCGGTCCAGAGCCGCTCTCCCGAGAGCGGGGCCCTGCCCTCCACCCGCACCCGGCCGGTGCGGGCGTTGCGGAACGCGATCACCACGATGGGCCCCCCTCCAGTATCGGCGGCGGTGACCGCGCCGGTGGCGATGGGGGCAGTCCGGAACAGGGCCAGCCGTTCGCCCGTGGCCACGTCGTGGACGGCCACCGCGCCCCGCTGGCCCCCGTTGTGGCGCAGCAGCACGGCAACCGCGGGCGCCGAGCCGCTCGCCGCCGGCAGGGCGGTGATCCCTTCCACACTGAAACCGGAAGCGACACGGGCCTCCCTCAGGGGCCCGGCCGCGATGGAGACGATGCGCAGCCCGACACCGCCATCGGGCAGGTAGCCCACCACCGCCAGTTCCCCGCTCCCGTCGCCGTCGGTGTCCCCGGCCGCAGTCAGGGCGACCGGCACCAGGCCCGCCAGGTCAGCATCCGCCAGAACCGATCCGGCCGGGTCCACGACCACAACACCCGGCCGGTCCCCGGCGAAAGCGACGGCCGCTGCCGGGCTCCCCCCATGAGTGGTCACCGCCAGATCGACCGGGTCGGTGCGAGCCGGCAGGTCGATGGTCGAGTAGATCCCTCCGTCGGCGGGCCGGCGGAGCTGCACCCTCGTCCGAACGCCCGACAGCAGGACCGCATACCCCCCCGTGATCGGTTCCAGGTCGATGAAGACTCCCGGCAGAGGATGCGACCAGGCCCAGTCCAGGGCAGCCAGGGTCCAGATGCCCGTTTCCGGGTTGGGATAGGCGAAGGAGGCGCCGGGGCCGACAGCATCGGCGAGCCTGGTCCCCCCGAACCCCGGCCCGGTTTCGAAACCGGGATTGGGAGCGCATGCTTCCCCGAACTCCCAGTCCTTGGCGAAGGAAGCCGAGAACCATCCCGTCAGATCGGCGCCGGCGCCCCGGAGGCCGCCCGGGTAGACCGTGACCGTCCCGTCGCGATCGAAGAACATGAGGTCCTCGCGCCCGTCGCCGTCGTAGTCGGCGATCTGGAGAGTGGAGCCCGGGTGGGCGCCGACCGCCGTTCGGATCGGTCGCCGCCGGAGCGAAGCCCCCGCCGCCGCGAGCCACCCGCAGGAGCGCTGCCACGCCGGGCGAGAGCAAGTAGACGTCGGGCACGCCGTCCACGTCGTAGTCGCCGAGCGCCACCCGGTCACCCGCCGAGACGGCCACCCCGAGATCGGCCCGGGTCAGCAGACGGGTGAAGCGGGGGCCCGCCCAGACCTCGACGCTCCCCGGGGAGCCGGCCCGCACGACGTACAGGTCGCTGCGGCCGTCCCGGTCGTGATCCCCGGCCAGGAGGGCCGCCGCACCGTCCGACGGCGCCGCGGAAACGATCACCGCCCGCTTCCGGTATCGGCTCTCCCATCGGTAGACCTCCACTCGCACGGAGTCACCGGAGGTGTCGAAGGCCCACAGGTCGGGCCGGCCGTCGCCGGTCCAATCGACCAGGGCGTACCCCGCTCCGCCCTCCGGGGGCCGAACGGTGATGTCGTGGAGCACACAGGTCTCGTAGTCGTGCTTGCCAACAGCCGCCTCGACCCCTAGGTGCCCGAACGGGGTCCAATCCCGCAGGCGCACGGCGTCCGGGGCCCCGTCACGGTCCACGTCGGCCACCAGGTGGATCGACCCGGCCGGGGCGTCGCCGAGGGCGGTATCGAAGACCACCGCCGTCTGGAAGCCGGAGGCAGGAGTCAGCGGAGGGAACGGCGCAGGGACCTCGAGCCCCGCCGAGTAGAGAGGCCCCCTCCACGAGAAGTGCATGGGGTCCTTGAGCTCCCGCCAGTCGCCGCCCCAGCACCAACCGGCGTCGGTCCAGGCCTTCACGAACCAGTCCGGCATGTCGGTCACCAGCACGTTGTCCGCACGGTAAGGGTTGGTGTCGGAGTTGACGTCGATGGCCGCCCCCACCGTGTGATACGAGAGGTGGCGCCTCCCCGGGATGGTGATGGGGTTGTACGACGAGGTGAACCCGGCCCGGATGGTGTAGTGCCGGCCGGCGGCAGCCTCACGTTCCAAGTTGGCGATCACCTGCTCCAGCGCCGGCACCACCCGCTCGTGGACGTAGAGGGTGAACGGGCGATCGGCCATAGGCAGTTCGACCGGGACCAGCTGAGCGTGGACCTGCTCAATCGTCCGTCCGAAGAAGCCGCCCCAGGGGCCGAGCACGAGCTCATCCGGGGTGAGGTACCCACTGTGAGTGGCGTATGGCCCGCCGATGCCGTATGGCCCGTCGCACCCGGGTGATTCGGTGAACGACGGCAGGGTCACCGCCCGGGGCTCCGGAGTCGCCGACGGGTCGTCGGCAACGGCCGCAGCCGGAGAGAGCGCCAGCAGCACCCAGGCCAGAGCACCGGCGACCAGGCGCCTTGCGGTCACTGCCGACTCCTCTCTCCTTCGCCTAAGGCCGGAAGAGACCCGTCCTCGCCTTCCGCGGCGATCCCGCCCGACCGTGGCCCAGTCAACCAGCCCGGAAAGGACTACCCAAGGACCGGCAGATGCCCGGATCCGCGGCAGGCGGCGCTCACCCGCCACTAGGCAGGCGTGGAGGCTCCGGGCCGGTAGCCGATGCGTTTGCCCGTCTCCGGGTCGAAGAAGTGGCACCTGGCGGTGTTCACCACCAGCCGGGCGGTGCTCCCCGGCGAGACAGCCACATCGGAGGAGATCCGGGAGGAGAACTTGGTCTCCGCCCCCAGCGACGACGAGTCAGCCTTCATGTCGGCCAGCAGCTCCTCGATCTCCGGGGTGACCACCGGCGGCACCGGCACCATGTAGTGCACGAAGGTCTCCGAGCCCAGCACCTCGGTCACATCCACCCGCACCTCCATCACCCGCTCCGGCGCCGCCCCCGCCACCCGCTCATCCTCGAAGTCCCCGGGACGGATCCCCACCACCAGCTCCCTACCCACAAACCCCTCCAGACCCGGATGCCGCTCCAACGCCTTGCCCTCCACCCGCAGCCGATGCGGGCCGAACACCACGCCACACCTCATCCCCCCGCCCCTCCAGACGCCCGGCCACCATGTTCATCGCCGGCGAACCGATGAAACCCGCCACAAACAGATTCGCCGGGTTGTAGAACAGCTCGGTCGGCGAAGCCACCTGCTGCAAATTGTCCGGCCGCTTGGCCGTCACCGACTTGAGCACCGCCACCCGATGCCCCAACGTCATCGCCTCCACCTGATCATGAGTCACATACACCGTCGTCGTCTTCAGCCGGGCATGCAGCCGCCCCAACTCGGTACGCATCTGCACCCGCAGCTTCGCGTCCAGATTGGACAACGGCTCATCCATCAGAAACGCCTTCGGCTCCCGCACAATCGCCCGGCCCATCGCCACCCGCTGCCGCTGACCACCCGACAACGCCTTCGGCTTACGGCCCAGCAGATCCCCAATCTCCAACACCTCCGCCGCCTCCTCCACCCGCCGGCGGATCTCCCCCTTCTCCATCTTGCGCAACTTCAAACCGAAAGCCATGTTGTCAAACACCGACATGTGCGGATACAAGGCGTAGTTCTGGAACACCATGGCAATATCCCGATCCTTCGGCGCCACATCGTTCACCAGACGCCCACCAATCTCGATAGTCCCCTCCGTCACCACCTCCAAACCGGCAATCATCCGCAGAATCGTCGACTTACCACACCCCGAAGGACCCACCAGCACCAGAAACTCGCCATCGCCGATCGTCAAATCGACATCCCCCACCGCCCGCGTCCCATCCGGATACACCTTCCCCAAACCCTCCAACACGATCTCAGCCACAACCCCTCCAATGTGAAAGAACAGCAACTAACCGTTCCGGGTACTCCCAGCCGCCTCGTCCACCTGCAAATGCGTTGGTTCACTAGTCATCGCGCGATCTGCCTCAGCCCTTCACGGCGCCCTGGGTGAGCCCGGAGACGATGTAGCGCTGGAGGAACTGGAACAGCACGATGATCGGCAGCGAGGCGACGAGGGCCCCGGCGGCGAAGATGCCCCACCGGGCGTTGAACCGGTCGCTGACGAAGTTGTACAGACCAACCGACAGGGTGTAGTTCTCCTCGTTGCCGATGCCGAGGACCGCCCTCGCCAAGACGAAGTCGTTGAAGAGGAAGATGAACGACAGGAAGAACACCACGGCGAGGATCGGCAGCACGAGCGGCACGATGATCCGGATGTAGATCTGGAGGTGGGTGGCGCCATCCACCTTGGCCGACTCGTCGAGATCGACCGGGATGGTGTCGAAGAACCCCTTCATCAGCCAGGTGTTGACGCCCATGGCCCCGCCCAGGTAGACCAGTAGCAGGCCCAGTCGGGTGCCGTCGCCGATCGCCGGAAAGACGTCCCCGATGCCGTCCATGAGCACGAAGATCGCCACGAAGGCCAGGACCTGGGGGAACATCTGGATGAGGAGCACGCTCAGCAGCCCGCCGCGACGGCCCCGGAAGCGCATCCGCGAGAAGGCGTAGGCGGCGAAAGCTGCCAGCGTCGTGTTCAGGAAGGCGGCGCCTCCGGCGACGAGCAAGGTGTTCACGAACCAGCGGCCGTAGGCCGTCGTGGCGAAGAGGTCGCGGAAGTTGTCGAACGACGGGTCGCTGGGAAACAGCTTCTGGCTGGCGAGGGTGGACCCGATGGGGTTCAGGGAGGCCGAGAGCACCCAGACCACCGGGAAGAGGGCGAACACCAGGGCCAGCACGGCAACCAGGTGCCGCCAGCCCAGTTCCTGTGCCCACCGCCACAGCCGGAAACCGACGCTCCGCCGGGCCGCCCGCCCGGCCTGCTTTTCCTGAGCGAAGCGCGCCGGCTTGGTCATCAGGACAGCCTGTCTCCCCTCCTCGACGGTGGGTGCTCGTTCCTGGCCGCGGATCAGTCAACCACGCGAGGGGCACTAGCCGAAGGACCGGACCGGGGGAGGCGCCTTGCAGCAGCGCCGTGCTCTTGGTCAGCCCGGCGATCGCGTCCTTGGACGAGGTGTGGGCGGCGCCGGCGGCCGAATCTGCCAAGGTTCCGCCGCCACAAGCTGACACCCGGACTCCCCACCCGGAAGACGGGATCGGCTCGACCACGAAGTTCACGCCCTCGAAGCTGGGCAGCGCCCACGGGCCGGTGATCGCGAACGGCGCCGAGCCGTCGCCGAACTTCTCGAGCATGATGTCGTAGGTGATGTCCCAGTCGAGCAGCCCGCTCGCTCCCCACGCCCGCGAAAGCGTCCGCGGCGGCGAGGCCGGCCTCACTGGCGAGCCCGACGTCCTCGAAGTTGAACGATCCGTCGGCGTTGATGCCGAACACGTACCCCCCGAACGCGCTGTACAGCGGGAAGTAGTGGTAGGGGGCGCCACCGCCGGCCTGAACCGCCAGCGGGATCTCGGCGTCGCCGCTGGCGACCAGCGCCAGCGCGATCTCCTCCAGCTCCTCGAACGTCGCCGGCGCCTCAGGAACGAGGTCGGTGTTGCGAATCAGGGCGACGCTCTCGGTCGCGTACGGCAGCGCATAGGTCAGCCCACCGAACGTGAACGCGTCGATGGCGCCCTGGGCGAAGTCGTCGGCCACCGAGGTCAGGTCGAGCGGCTCGACCAGGCCGTCGGCCACCAGGCCGCCCAGCACGTCGTTGGCGCTGATGAAGATGTCCGGACCCTCGCCGAGCGGGAGCACGCTCGCCGACCCGGTCGTCGATCTCCTCGATGGCGGGGATCTCCTGGACGGCGATGGTGATGCCGTTCGCCGCCGCGTACTCGCTCGGCAAACGCCTCGAAGATCGGGGTGCGGGTGTCGTCCGCCCAGATCACGAGGTCGGCATCCTCACGGACGATCAGCATCGTCGTCGTGGTGGTCTCTTCCGGGACCGTGGTCGTTGTCTCTTCGGCCGCGGTGGTCGTGGTCGTCTCCGCCGCGGTGGTCGTGGTCGTCTCGGCCGCGGTCGTCGTGGTCTCAGGCGCCACGGTGGTAGTGGTTTCTGCCTCGTCGTCGCCGCATCCTGCGATCAGGAGTACGAAGGTGAGCAGAACACCAATGATGATGGTCTTGCGACCTCTCATGAGTGGGATTCCTCCTATAGGTCCCGAAGGGCACCCCGACTGGGGCGCCGGCTTCTGCGGTGTCCTCCGCGGACAACCTCGCAACTTTAGCGACTGGTGCTGGTGCGCGCTCAAGGCAGGATCTCTTTGCCGACAGGCTCGGAGCGTTTGCCGGGCAACGCCGGATCGACTCACGGCCTCACCGCGGCTCCCACTGGAGTCGATGGTGATCCCCCGAGCCGGGGCCGCGCAGAAAGGCGAGCCGACCAGGCGTATCGGGTGGCTCCGGGGGGGAGACTCGAACTCCCAACCACGGATTAACAGTCCGCCGCTCTGCCAATTGAGCTACCCCGGAAAGGGTCAAAGGCCCCGGAAGGCTACCACCGGCGGCATGGGACAATGGCGTCGTGGGATTCAAGACCGGACTCATATTCGGCGCCGCCGCGGGCTACGTGCTCGGGGCCAAAGCCGGCCGGGAGCGCTACGAGCAGATCAGGGAGTGGTTCGGCTCCGCGGTCCGCAGCGAGCCCCTGGCCGCGGTCATCGAGAAGGGCAAGAGCCTCACCGAGCACCTGCCGTTCGGCACCGAGCACGAGCAGATAGACCTGTCGCCGGACACCTGAGGCCGGCCCCGGCGGGCCGTCAGCCGTCGCCCAGGTAGCCCTCTAGCTTGCGCGCCCGCGAAGGCTGGCGCAGCTTGGCCAGGGCCTTGGTCTCCAGTTGGCGGATGCGCTCCCTGGTCACCTTGAAGTCCCGCCCGACCTCCTCCAGGGTGTGGATCCGCCCGTCGGCCAGGCCGAAGCGCATCACCAGCACCTGGCGCTCCCGCTCGTTCAACTCCTCGAGCACCACTCCCAGGTACTCCTGCAGCAGCTTGAAAGACGCCGCCCGCACCGGCGCCTCGGCCTCGGTGTCCTCGACGAAGTCACCCAGGGTGGAGTCGTCCTCCTCCCCCAGCGGCGCTTCGAGCGACACCGGGTCCTGGGCGATGCGGCGCAACTCGTTCACCTTGGCCGGCTCCAGCTCCAAGTCGGCGGCGATCTCCTCGATTGTGGGCTCGCGGCCGAAGTCCTGACTCAGGTTGCGCTGCACCGCCGCCAGCTTGTTGATGGTCTCCACCATGTGCACCGGCACCCGGATGGTGCGTCCCTGGTCGGCCAGGGCCCGGGTCACTGCCTGACGGATCCACCAGGAGGCGTAGGTGGAGAACTTGAACCCCTTGCGGTAGTCGAACTTCTCCACCGCCCGCATCAGCCCCAGGTTGCCCTCCTGCACCAGGTCGAGCAGGGGCATCCCCCGCCCCACGTACTTCTTGGCGATGGAGACCACCAGGCGCAGGTTGGCCTCCACCAGACGTTGCTGGGCCCGCTCCCCGTCACGCCGGGCCCTCTCCAGGATCGCCTTCTCCGCCGGGCCCGCCTCCCCGCCCGACCTCAGCTTCTCGATGGCCCGCCGGCCAGTCTCCATCTGCATGGACAGCTCGACCTCTTGCTGGGCGTCGAGCAGCGGCACCCGGCCGATCTCCTGCAGGTACATGCGGACCGGGTCGGACACCTCGATCTCGTCCATGCCGGCCACCGACCCGTACACCGCCTCGGGCGAGTCCTCCCGCACCTCGATGTCCACCTCGCGCAGCGCCTCGACCACGTGGTCGAAGGCATCGGCCGGGGCGTCGGCGTCTTCCAGCTCCTGCTGGACCTCGGCCATCATGACGAAGCCGCGTTGACGGGCACGGCGGGCGAGGTCGTGGAAGACCTCTTGGGCGACGTTGTTCACTCGGGGCTCCGGAGGTCGCGGCGGCGGTGCTCCAACGCTATCAACTCCTCGAGCATGGAAGAAGGGGCTCCTCCGGGCGCCCGTTCCGCCTCGGCCAGCTTGCCCCGCAGCTCCTCGACGCGCCGGTCGAGCACCGCCGCCTGGAGTCGAGACACGAGTTCGCCGGCCTCTTCGACCAGAGGCCGTTCCACCATGGCGAGGGCAGCCAGCATCCCTGATACATCGGCAGCATCGGGAGTCGCCAGTAGCGCCCCGAGGTCGGGGGGCTCACCAGGGTCGAGGGAGGCGAGAACCGGGGCGAGCAGGCGATAGGCGGCCAGGTGCTCGGGGCGGGTGAACAACTCCTCCTCTATCCCCACAGAACGGAGCCCGGGGTCATTGGCCAGCATCAGGCGGAGCAGCTCCTGCTCGGCCTTCTCCGGGCCGCTGAGGCGTTCGTCGGCAACCACAGGGCGGGGAGACTCGGCGAGTTGGCGACGCGCCCTCTCCACAGCGTCGTGGACCATGGCCACGTCGAGAGAAATGTGCTTGTTGGCGGTGAACGCCTCCAACTCCCGCCGGGCGACCTGATCCGGGTGGAGCGCAATCAGCCGGGCAACCGCGTTCAGGGCGCGGGCCGCGGCCTGGCGGTCGTGCAGGTAGTCGAAACGGCCCAGCTCATTCAGGATGCGGAACTCGAACAGCGGTCTCGCAGCCGGCGATGGCTTGCTCGATGGCCTCGGTCTCCCCGGCGCTGGCCAGGTCGGCGGGGTCGCGACCTGCGGGCAGCAGCGCCACCCGCAGGTCGAGGTCGCCGGGGACGCTTCGCTCGAAGCCCCGCAGGCTGGCCTCCACCCCCGCCTCGTCGGCGTCGAACATGAGCACCACCCGCTCGGTGAAGCGCCGCAGCAGGTCCAGATGGCCCTTCGCCCAGGGCGGTGCCGCAGGTGGCCACCCCCAGCGGGCGGCCCGCCTCGGCCAGGGCGATGACGTCGGTGTAGCCCTCCACGACCACTGCCATCCCCCGGCGCACGATCTCCGACTTCGCCCAGTTCAGCCCGTAGAGCAGATAGGACTTCTGGTAGATGGCGCTGTCGGGCGAGTTCAGGTACTTGGGCCCCTCCCCACCCAGCAGCCGGGCCCCGAAGCCCACCGCGTCGCCCCGCACGTCGAAGATGGGGAACATGACCCGGTCGCGGAACCGGTCGAACAGGCGTCCAGAGCGGGACCGGGCGGCCAGGCCGGCGGCCAGCATGACCTCTTCGGGTATCTGCTCGTCGCGCAGCGAGCGCACCAACTCGTCGCCCCCCTCCGGGGAGTAGCCGAGCCGGTAAGCGGCCACCTGGTCGGTGCCGTATCCCCGGCCCCGCAGGTAGCCGCGGGCGGTGGCGGCGTCGGGGGCCTGGCGCAGACGCCGGTGGTAGAACTCGACGGCCTTCTCCACCGCGCCGATGAGCGCCTCCCGACGGCTCTTGCGCCGGGCAGCCTCCGGGTCCCGGTGCAGCGGGACACCGGCCCGGCGGGCGAGCAGCTCCACCGCGTCGTTGAAGTCGAGGTGGTGGATCTCCTGCACGAAACGGAACAGGTCGCCGCTCTTGCCGCAGCCGAAGCAGTGGTAGAGGCCGCGGGCCGGGTCCACCGAGAGAGAGGGGGCCTTCTCCTGGTGAAAGGGGCAGACGGCCATCACGGAGCGGCCGGAGCGCTGCAACTTGGTGACCTCGCCGACCAACTCCGCCAGGTCGGTGGCGGCGCGCACCGCCTCGATGTCTTCCCGCCGATAGGCCATGCGGCGAGTGTACCGATCGGGCCTGCTACGCCTCGGCCCGCCTACAGCACCCCGGCGAGCTTCTCCGCCAGCGTGTCTGCCAGTTCGGCGATGGGCACCCGGATCTGCTCCATGGTGTCGCGCTCGCGGATGGTGACCGCCTGGTCCTCGAGCGTGTCGAAGTCCACCGTGACCGCGTAGGGGGTGCCGATCTCGTCCTGGCGGCGGTAGCGCCGACCGATCGACTGGGTGATGTCGTGCTCCACCGGCCAGTGGGGCCGCAGCAGGGCAGCCACCCCCCGGCTCACCTCGATCAGCTCGTCCTTCTTGGAGAGTGGCAGCACCGCCACCTTGATGGGCGCCAGCCGGGGGTGCAGGCGCAGCACGACCCGCTTCTCCCCCCGCACCTCCTCCTCGTCGTAGGCGTCGAGGAGGAAGGCGAAGGCAGAGCGGGTGATCCCGGCCGACGGCTCGATCACGTAGGGGAAGTAGCGCTCCCCGCTGTCCTGGTCGAAGTAGCGCAGGTCCTGGCCGCTCGCCTCGGCGTGGGCCTTGAGGTCGAAGTCGGTTCGGTTGGCGATGCCCTCCAGCTCGTCCCAGCCCCAGGGGAAGCGGTATTCGACGTCGCTGGTGGCCGCCGAGTAATGCGACAGCTCATCGGCGCCGTGGGCCCGGAGCCGCAAGTTCTCCGGGTTCATCCCCAGCTCCGTGTACCACCGCATCCGCTCCGCCAGCCAGTACTCGTGCCACTTGGGTGCCTCGGCCGGTGGGCAGAAGAACTCCAGCTCCCCCTGCTCGAACTCGCGGGTGCGGAAGACGAACTGGCCGGGGGTGATCTCGTTGCGGAAGGCCTTGCCGATCTGGGCGATACCGAAGGGCGGCCGCATCCGGGCGGTGCGCACCACGTTGGTGAAGTTCACGAAGATGCCCTGGGCGGTCTCGGGCCGCAAGTAGGCCACGCTCCCTTCGTCCTCCACCGGCCCCAGGAAGGTCTTGAGCATCAGGTTGAACTGCTTGGGTGCGGTGAAGCTGCCCCGCTTGCCGCAGTTGGGGCAGAGGTCGGGGTCCGCCAGCTTGTCCAGGCGGAAGCGGTTGTTGCACTCGGTGCACTCCACCAGGGGGTCGGTGAACGAGGCGAGGTGCCCGGAGGCCACCCACACCTGAGGGGCGAGGATCACCGACGAGTCGAGGCCGACCACGTCGTCCCGCTGGGAAACGACGGCCTTCCACCAGGCCTCGCGGACGTTGCGCAGCAGCTCCACGCCCAGCGGCCCGTAGTCCCAGGCCGAGCGGAGCCCGCCGTAGATCTCCGACGCCTGATAGACGAAGCCGCGCTTCTGCGCGAGGGTGGCAATCGTCTCCAGTGATACGTCGGTCATGGGCCCTCCCGGGGAGCGGCGCATCATAGGCCGCGGCGGGAGCGTTGCCGGTTCAGCCTTCGGCGACCCCGCCGAAGCGCCGCTGGCGCCGCCGGTAGTCGTCCACGCACGCGGCCAGGGAGTGCCGGTCGAAGTCGGGCCACAGCGTCTCGGGAAAGGCCAGCTCCGCGTAGGCCGACTGCCACAGCAGGAAGTTGCTCACCCGCTGTTCGCCGCTCGAGCGGATCACCAGGTCGGGGTCGGGCATCTCGGGCAGGTAGAGGTGCGCGGCCACCGTGCCGGCGTCGATGGCAGTCGGGTCCAGAGCCCCGGCCGCCACCCGCTCGGCGATGCGCCGCGCCGCCTCGGCGATCTCCAGGCGCGACCCGTAGTTGAAAGCGAAGACCACGGTGAGCGTCCGATTATGGGCCGTCAGGGCCTCGGTGTCGGCGATGTGGCCCCGCAGGCGATCGCCCACCCTCGGGTCGCCCCGGTCGCCGATGAAGATCACCCGGACGCCCATGTCGTTCAGCTCATCCCGGCGGCGGAGCAGCAGGTCCTCGTTGAACCGCATGAGGAAGGCCACTTCCTCGGCGGGACGGGACCAGTTCTCGGTGGAGAACACGTAGACCGTCAGCCATTCGATCCCCAGCTCGATGGCCCCGTGGATCACGTCGAACAGGGCCGGCTCCCCGGCGGCGTGGCCGGCGGTGCGGGGCAGGCCCCGGGCGGTGGCCCAGCGGCCGTTGCCGTCGAGGATGATGGCCACGTGGCGGGGGACGGGGCGGAGGTCGTCAGCCATCGGCGGTAGCCAGGCTCTCGAGGCGGCGGTCGAGGTGGTACTCGAGGAAGCGGCGGGTCACCCCCATCGCCTCACCGCTGAAGGAGGGATCGGCGGCGGGCAGGGCGGCCAGGTCGGCGGCGGCCAGGGCGGCCAGGTAGGCGGTGAGGCCCTCCCGCAGGGTCACCGCCGCCGGGGTGCGGCAGCGCTCGCACAGGGCCCCGCCGGCGGCGAAGGAGAAGCGGGTCACCCCCTCGCGGGTGCCGCACCCGGCGCACTCGTCCAGCGCCGGGGCGACCCCGACGACGTCGGCCACCTTGAGCAGGAAGGCAGCCACCAGGTCGGGGTGGCGAGGCCCGGCCTCCAGGGCGCGCAACCCCCGTTGCAGCAGCAGGAAGGCACGCACCGCCCCCTCCCCTTCCTCGGTGACCGCGTCCACCACCTCGACCATCGTCCCCGCCGCCAGCACCCGGTCGAGGTCATTGCGGAGATGGGGGAACACATCGATCACCGACACCTGGGTGATCGTGTCGAGGCTGCGGCCCTCGTAGAGCACCAGGTCCACGTGGGTGAAGGGCTCCAGGCGGCCGCCGAAGCGGCTGGTGGTCTTGCGCACCCCCTTGGCCACCGCCCGCAGCTTGCCGTGGTTGGGGCTGAGCAGCACCACCACCCGGTCGGCCTCCCCGAAGGGGTAGGAGCGCAGGACGATGCCCTGGTCGTGACGGAGCCCCATGGCCGCCAGCGTACCGGGTGAGGAGCGCGTGGGCCGGGCCGGAAGGCCGGGCCGCTCGTCGATGCGTGCTCTAACGTGGCCGGGTTCCGAGACCGCGGGAGACGATCATGAGCGAGCGCATTGGCTTCATCGGCCTGGGCATCATGGGGTCGGGCATGGCCCGCAACCTCCTCACCAAAGGCCATGCCCTGTGCGTGTGGAACCGCTCCCCGGAGCGCCTGGCCCCCATCCTCGAGGCCGGGGCCACCGCGGCAGAGAGCCCGGCCGCGCTGGCGGCGCGCAGCGACCTCGTGATGATCTGCGTCTCCGATACCCCCGACGTCGAGCAGGTGGCCCTCGGCCCGGGCGGCGTCCTCGAGGGCCTCTCCCCCGGCTCATTGGTCGTTGACCACTCCTCCATCAGCCCGCGCGCCACCCGCCGGCTGGCCGAGGCGGCGGCGGCCGAGGGAGCCCACTGGCTGGACGCGCCGGTGTCGGGTGGCAGCGAGGGAGCCGCCCGGGGCACCCTGAGCATCATGGTGGGCGGCGACCCGGCCCAGCTCGAGCGGGCCCGCCCCTACCTGGAGGCCTACGGCACCACCATCACCCACGTCGGCCTCAGCGGCGCCGGCCAGATCGCCAAGATCGTCAACCAGATCCTGGTGGTGGTCACCCAGCAGGGGGTGGGCGAGGCGCTGCTCCTCGCTCAGGCCGGCGGCCTCGACCTCAACACGGCCATCGACGCGGTCAAGGGGGGTGCCGCCGGCTCCTGGATGCTGGCCAACCGGGGCCCGCAGATGGCCCGACGCGACTGGCGCCCCGGCTTCACCATCGATCTGCAGCAGAAGGATCTGCGGCTGGCCCTCGATGCCGCCAACGAGCTCGGCGTGCCGCTGCCGGCGACGGCCCTGGTGTTCCAGTTCTACCGGGGGCTGCAACAGCAGGGCCTGGGACAGGAGGGCAACCACGCCCTGGTCAAGGCCCTGGAGCAGATGTCGGGGATCAGCCTCGGCGAGGCGGGCTGACGTGGAGCCGGAGCCGGTCACGCTGCGGGATGCCCTGCCCGGCGACGCCCGGGCCATGGCGGAACTCAATGTCGCGGCCTGGCGGGCGTTCTTCCCCGGCCTGGTCCCTCAGGCGCTCCTCGACGGCATGGAGGTTGAGCCGCGAGTGCGCTGGTGGGAGGAGAACCTCCCCTCGGTGCTCCCGGTGCGCACCTGGGTGGCCGAGCGCGGCGGCCGGGTCATCGGCCTCACCCACGTAGGCCCGAGCCGCGACCCCGATGCCCCCGCGGCGGCCGAGCTGTACGGCATGTACGTGGAGCCGGAGGCGGTCGGCACCGGCGTCGGCCGGGCTCTGATGGCCGCCGCGCGAGACTACTTCTGCTCGGGGCCCTGGCAGGAGGCGATCCTGTGGACGCTACCCGGCGACCACCGGGCTGCCCGCTTCTACCGTGCCTGGGGATGGGAGGCGGAAGGGGTGGCCAAGGTCGGGCACTCCCCGCTGGGCGACATCGAGTCCGTCCGCTACCGGCTGCGCTTGCGCGCCTGAACCGAAGGCGGCTTGCCCGCCCGGCGGCGGCGGGCGAGCATGTCCCCGATGGCCACCGAGATCCCCTTCGTCCGGGAGATGAGCTTCACCTACGGGGAGGCGGACCGGCTCTCCCCTCTGGTGCGCCGGGTGGTGGCGCGCAATCCGAGCCTGTTCACCCTGTACGGCACCAACACCTATCTGGTGGGCCGGGGCACCGTGGCGGTCATCGACCCCGGCCCGCTCCTCGGTGAGCACCAGGCCGCACTGCGGCGGGCCTTGCAGGGGCAGGTCGTGAGCCATGTGCTGGTCACCCATCGCCACCTCGACCATTGCGAGACAGCCCTCGCCTTCGCCCGGGAGACGGGAGCCGTCCTGGCCGCCGGACGGCGGCCACCGGTAGATCCCCTGCCACCGCGCAACGGCCTGGAGGAGGCCGCCGACCCGGCCCTCGTCGCCGATCTGGTTCTGGCGGCGGGCGACCGCCTCGAAGGCCCGGACTGGGACCTGGAGGCGGTGCCCACTCCGGGGCACACCTCCGACCACCTCTGCTTCGCCCTGGCCGCCGGGCGCGTGCTCTTCACCGGCGACCACGTCATGGGATGGTCCACCAGCGTCGTCATCCCGCCCGACGGGGACATGGCCGCCTACCGGGAATCCCTGCGCCTCCTGCAGGAGCGGGACGACCGGGCCTGGGCCTACCTGCCCGGCCACGGGCCCTCCGTCGCCGACCCGGTCCCCTACGTCGCCGCCCTGGCGGCACACCGCCAGGAGCGGGAGCAGGAGATCCTGGCGGCCCTGGCGGCCGGCCCGTGCTCCATCCCGGAGATCGTGCGCCTGGTGTACGCCGCCGTGGACCCCCGCCTCCACGCGGCGGCCGGGAGGTCGGTGCTTGCCCATCTGCGAGAACTGACCGCCGAGGGGCGGGTGGCCGGCGAGGGTGAGCCGGGCCTGCGGGCGCTGTACCGACTCGCCTGAGCGGCCGCCACTCGTCCTAGCGCACCCGGCCCGTGATACTGCCGGCATGGCAACACCCCTGACCCCCGCCCAACGGGCCGAGTTCCTGGCGGCCCACCCGGCGTGGTCGCCGGCCGGCGAAGCCCTGGAACGAACCATTGAGTTCGGCGACTTCGCCGAGGCAATGGCTTTCGTCAACCGGGTGGCCCTCACCGCCCAGGCGCTCGACCACCACCCCGACATCGACATCCGGGGCAGGCGGGTCACCCTGGGCCTGATCACCCACTCCGTCGGCGGGCTCTCCGCTCACGACCGCACCCTGGCCGAGGCGATCGACGGGTTCCTGGGCTGAGCCGGCTCCCCGCTTGACGCCGACGACTACGGGCCCGATGCTGGCCGGCGTGAACGAGGTGGAAGCCTTCTGGGCGCAGTTCGCCGCCGCCGCCGGGGTCGATGCCCCTTTCGAGCCCACCGCCTTCGCCGAGACTTCTCCCGACCTGGCCACCGAGCTGGGGCTCCTGGTGCGCGACGGCCCCAAGCGGGCCACCGCCGGCGTGTGGGCCGAGTACGAGGCGGAGGGCGAGCCGCTGCCGGCGCCGGGGGCGTACTGGGTGATCCTGGACGGGAACGGCGCCCCGCTGTGCATCACCCGGACCACCCGGGTCGAGCTGCGCCGCTTCGGGGACGTGGACGAGCAGTTCGCCCGGCAGGAGGGCGAGGGCGACCGCAGCCTGGCCTACTGGCGGGAGGCCCACATCTCGTACCTGGCGTCGATCGGCATCGAGGTAGACGACGACACCCTGATGGTGCTGGAGTGGTTCGAGCAGGTGTGGCCCAACCCGGACGGCCCGGCCTCTCCCTCATCCCCGGGGGTCACAAACCCAGTCGTTTGATCAGCCCCGGCCGGCGCTGCCAGTCCTTCTCCACTCGCACCCGCATGTCGAGGAAGACCCGGGCGCCGAGCAGGGCCTCGATCTCCGCCCGGGCCTCGCTCCCCGCCTCCCGGAGCAGCGCTCCCCCCTTGCCGATGATCATGCCCTTCTGCGACTCCCGCTCCACCGCCAGCCGGGCCTCTACCCGGATCACCCCCCGGGCTGCTCCTCGATGCCCTCCACCAGCACCGCCAGCGAGTGGGGTAATTCCTCCCTCAAGCGGGCGAGGAACTTCTCCCTGATGAGCTCGCCGATGAGGAGCTCCTCGGGCTGGTCGGTCACCATGCCCGGCGGGAAATAGGCCGGCCCCTCCGGCAGCAACCCCACCAGCTCCCCCACCAGCGGGGCCAGGTTCTCCCCCTGCAGGGCACTCAGCGGCACGTAGGCGTGGAAGCCCCACTCCCCCGCCTCGGCCAGGTGCTCCCCGACCGCGTCCCGGGAGGCGGCGTCCACCTTGTTGACCACCACCACCGTCGCCGCACCCGATTCCCGCAGGCGGCCGGCGATCAGCCGGTCGCCCGGGCCGATGCGCTGGGTGGCGTCGAGCACGAAGACCACCGCGTCGGCCTCCGCCAGGGTGCCCTCGACGAGGCGGTTGAGTCGCTCGCCCAGAGCGGTACGCGGGCGGTGCAGCCCCGGGGTATCGACGAACACCAGTTGCGCGTCGGGGGTCGAGAGCACCCCGCGGATGGTGTTGCGGGTGGTCTGGGGGCGGGGCGAGGTGATGGCCACTTTGCTGCCCACCAGGGCGTTGACCAGGGTGGACTTGCCCACGTTGGGCCGGCCGACGACGGCGACGAACCCGGATCTCACCGCCGGGCGACCCGGACCCGCGATACCCGCCGCCCCTGCACCTGCTCGGCGGTGAGCACCAGGCCCTCCACCTCGAACGGCTCCCCCACCTGCGGCACCTGGCCGGCCAGGGCGAGGAGGAGGCCGCCGACGGTGTCCCAGTCGCCTTCGGGCAACTTCACCCCGGTGAGGTCGCTCAGGTCGTCCACCGGCAGCCGGGCGTTCACCAGATAGCCGCCGCCGGCAACCGGGGTGATCATCGGCTCCTCCACGTCGTGCTCGTCCACGATCTCGCCGACGATCTCCTCGATCAGGTCCTCGATGGTCACCAGACCGGCGGTGGAGCCGAACTCGTCCACCACGATGGCCAGGTGCACCTTCTCCCTCTGCAACTCGCGCAGCAGGTCGTGCACGCGCTCCGTCTCCGGCACGAAGTGGGGAGGCCGCATGATGGTGGTGACCGGCTGCGGCCCCTTGCCCGAGTCCATGAGGAAGAGCAGGTCGCGGGCGTAGAGGACCCCCACGATCTCGTCTCGCGACTCCCCGGTCACCGGAACCCGGGAGCGCCCCTCGGCTATCACCACATCCAACGCCCGGTCGGTGTCGTCGTTGCGCGACACCGTCACCATGTCACCCCGGGGGGTCATGACCTCGCGCACCACCGCATCACTGAACTCCAGGACCGAGGTGATCAGTCTGATCTCCTCGGCGTCCTCCCCCTCGGCCTCGGCCTCCTCCTCCGCCTCCTCGTCCTCCTGGATCAGGTCGGTGGCCCGCTCCCCGGCGCGGATGGCCAACGCCAGCAGCGGGGAGAGCCGATAGGCCGGCCGGCGGGGACGGGCCCGGCCCATGGAGCGCGGGACCAGGTCGCCCGCCAGCACCAGCAGCGCGCCGGTGCCCAGCAGGCAGGCGAGCAGCGCCCATCCCGACAGCAGGACGCACAGCGCCCACACCGCCGGGATGGCGGCCGCCACCAGCAGGGTCGTGTGCGCCACCCCGAGAGAGGGCTGCAGCGCCAGGCGGTCCTCCAGCAGCGCGGCGGCCCGGGCGGCCCCGCGCCGCCCCTCGGCGGCATCGCGCAGGGCCTCGGCCCGGGGGGTGCGCACCAGCGAGGCCCCGCCGAAGCGCAGGGCTGCCGCCGCCAGCAGCAGGAGCCCGGACAGCACGAGGGCCAGGGCGTTCACGGCAACCTCCTGCCCATCATGGCCAGCAGCTCCTCTTCGCGCTCCTCCATCTGCTGGGCGGAGTGGCTGTCGTCGTGGTCGTAGCCGAGCAGATGCAGGATCCCGTGCACGGCCAGCAGAAAGAAGTACTCCTCGAAGTCCACCCTCTCCCGGGCGGCGTGGCGCTTGATCTCCGCCGGGCAGAGGAACACGTCGCCGAGGCTGAGCGGCGGCTGGTTGGCCACCGGCGGAGGGGCCGCCCCGGGCTCCAGGTCCTGGAGGGGAAAGGCGAGCACGTCGGTGGCCCCTTCCCTTCCCATGAACTGCCGGTTGTACTCCGCGATCTGGTCGCCGGACACCAGGATCACCGCCATCTCGCAGTCGGGCGGGAACCCCTCGGCCGCCAGCACGGCCGCGGCCAGCTGCCCCAGCCCCGCCGTGTCGACCGGCTCGTCCTGCTCGTCGCCGATGAAGAGGCTCACGAGGACGGCGCGCTCCTTCCCGGGAAGCCGGGGTAGGGGATGCGGGCGTGGTAGTAGCCGATGAGGCCGTCCACGATGGTCTCCTTGATGCGGGTCAACTCGCCGAAGGTGACCTGCGACTCCTCGAGCTGCCCGTCCTCCACCTTCTCCGCGATCACCTGTTCGACCAGGCTGCGCAGGCTCTCGCTGGTGGGGTCCTCTTGCTGGACCAGCGCCCGGGCCGCCGCCTCGCAGGAGTCGGACATCATCACCACCACCATCTCCTTGGAGCGGGGCTTGCGGCCGCGATGGCGGTAGTCGGCGGGATCGACCTCATCCTCCCCGTAGAGCTCGATGGCCTTGTGGAAGAAGTAGCGCATCAGGCTGGTGCCGTGGTGGGTCACGATGGCCTGGGCCACGTCGGGCGGGATGCCGTGCTCCCGGGAGAGGCGCAGCCCCTCGGCCACGTGGCTGCGTATCACTACCGCCGACTGCTCCGGAGGAAGCGAGTCGTGGGGGTTCGAGACCCCGAACTGGTTCTCCACGTAGTACTGCGGCGCGACGGTCTTGCCCAGGTCGTGGTAGTAGGCCATGGCCTGGGCGAGCAGGGGGTTGCCCCCGATCGCCCGGGCCGCCTTCCCCGCCAGGCTCCCCACCATGAGGCTGTGGTTGAAGCTCCCCGGGGCTTGCTCCTCCAGCAGGCGCAGGGCGGCATGGTTGCGGTCGGTGAGGTCGAGCAGCGTCTGGGTGGTGGTGATCCCGAACAGAGAGGAGAGGGCCGGCAGCAGCCCCAGGGCCGCCACCCCCGAGATGAGGCCCGAAACGGTGCCGAAGACCGCCGCCCAGGGCAAGCTGTCGGTGCCGTAGAAGAACCAGGCAACCGCCACCGCCAGCGGGGCATGGAGGGCGGCGCTCAGCGCCACCGCCAGGTTCAGCTGAGCCCGGGACGACACCGCCGAGACCAGGGGGATCGGAGCCAGGGTGGCACCGGCGGCGAAGATGACCAGAGGGGCGCTCTGGGTGGCCAGGGCGGTGAAGGCGGCCATGGGGATGGCCATGACCACCGCCGTGCGGGAATCGAACAGGCTCGCCGCCAGGTAGCCGAGCAGGGCGGCCGGGATCAGGAAGCCCAGCTCGACCCGGTCGCGGGCGATCAGGCCGGGCACCCGGGCCGCCGCCGCGGCCAGCACCAGCAGAAGGCCGAAGAGAGCCACCATCTTGGGCTGCTGCCAGTACTCCCGTCCCACCCGCCATAGGTAGAAGGCGGCCAGGACGACCAGCAGGGCGGCGATGACGGCCATGGCGGCCAGCGGCGGCGACTCCTCGGCCGGCGCCAGCAAGCCCAGCTCCTTGATCGCCTCCAGCCGCACCGCGGTCACCAGTTCTCCGGCGCTGACGATGTTCTCGCCGGCGACGTAGGCCACCGTGATCTCCGTCACCTGGGCGCGGGCCGCCTGCCGGGCCTCCTGGGTGGCCGCCGCGTCGGGGAACAGGTTCGGCTGCAGGGAGGTGGCCACCAGATCGGCCACGCCACTCTCGGCGGCAAGGCGCTGCTCCTCGGGCAGGTCGCGCAGCAGGATGAGGGTCGGCGGGTCGCTCACCAGCTCGTTGCGGGTGCTCTCCAGCTCGCCGGAGCGGATCCCCTCCTCGAGGTAGGCGTTGGCCAGGGTGAGGGCCTCCGTCTCGACCAACGGGAACAACTCGGTCTCGCCCGCCTCCACCCGGTCGAGGTCGTCGTTGCGGATGGCCACCATCACATCGATGGTCTCGGTACGCAGCAGGGGGTGGAGCTCCCGCAACTCGGCTATCTGCACCTCTTCCGGCGGCGGGGGCGGCAAGGTGGTGGAGGTGGTGGTCGTCGCCTCGCTGGTGGTCGTCTCCCCGGGAGCGGTGGTGGTCGTCTCGCCGGTGGCGGTGGTGGTGGTCTCCCCCTCCGAGGTCGTCGTCTCGGCGGCGGTGGTCGAGGTGGTCAGGCTGGGGGTCACCCCGGGGCCGTCGTCGGGGATCTCCAGCGGTTCGACCACTGCGTCGGCGTTGACGAAGAAGTCCCGGACGCTGTCCAGCACGGCCGAGGAGGCGTCGGGGTCTGCGGTGTACACGTCCTCCACCCCCAGCGCCGCCGCCACCCGCTCCTCCTCGGTGGCCGCCTCGTCGATCACCTGGACGGCGCTGGTGGCGATGAAGGTCTGCGGGGCCGGCTGCCCTTCCTGGAGCACCACCGGCTCCACCTCCTCCCCCTGCCCGGCCACGAGGACGAGGGCGACGAACACCACGGTCACCGCCAGCACCACGGCGCGGATGGTCCCGGAGGTCCGGGCCGCCAGCCTCATCTGGCCCTCGCTCCCTCCTCGTAGCGCCGGTAGGCCTCGATGATCGACGCCACGATGCGGTGGCGGACGACGTCGTCGGCCGTCAGCTCCACGAAGCTCATCCCCTCGATGCCCGGCAGCACATGGCGCACCTGGCGCAGGCCGGACCCGCGCCCGTCGGGCAGGTCCACCTGCGTGATGTCGCCGGTGACCACCATCTTCGAGTTGAAGCCCAGGCGGGTGAGGAACATCTTCATCTGCTCCGGCGAGGTGTTCTGGGCCTCGTCGAGCACCACGAAGGCGTCGTTGAGAGTGCGCCCCCGCATGTAGGCGAGCGGGGCGATCTCGATGGTTCCCCGCTCCACCAGGCGCTGGGTCTCCTCAGGCCCCAGCATGTCGTAGAGGGCGTCGTAGAGGGGCCGGAGGTAGGGATCGACCTTGGCCGCCACATCGCCGGGGAGGAAGCCCAGGCGCTCCCCGGCCTCCACCGCCGGCCGGGTGAGGATGATGCGGCTCACCGCCCCGGTGGTCAGGGCTTCCACCGCCAGCGCCATCGCCAGGTAGGTCTTGCCCGTCCCCGCCGGCCCGATGGCGAAGATCACGGTGTCGGCGCGGATGGCGTCCAGCAGGCGCTTCTGGTTGAGGCTCTTGGGGCGCACCACCTTGCCCCGCCCGACCGGCACCCCATCGGTGAAGACGCCGGAGGGGCTGGGCACCGCCGTCTTGACCAGGTCCACCACCCGCCGCACCCGGTCCTCGTCGAGCCGCTGCCCCTCGCCGATGAGGACCAGCAGCTCCTCGAAGACCTTCTTGACCATTCCGGCCGTGCGTTCGTCCGCGCTGATGCGCACCTCGTCGCCGCGGGCGATGATGCGGGCACGCGGGAAACCCTGCTCCACGAGGCGGAGCAGCGAGTCGCGCTCGCCGAGCAGGCCGGCGATCCGGTCGCCGGGGACGCGCAGCCGGGCTTCGGTGGGGGAAGCCTGGGTCACAGGGAGCCTCGTTGGGGGAGCACGGGGGATTCGAGTATACCGCCGGGGTCCCCGACAGCCCGGAGCCGGGACGCGCCCGGCCTCAGAGGCCCTCGGCGAGGCCGAGGGCGACCAGGCGTTCGGCGAAAGCCCCCTCGTTCTGCTCGAGCAGGAGGGCCAGCAGGCGGAGGTCGTTGCGCCGGATGGTGAGCACCTTGCCGTTGAAGTCCTGGCGCATGATCTGGATCGAGCGGAGGAAGCGGTCGAAGATCTCGGCCTCGGTGCCGCCGAGGCGCTCGACCGCGGTCAGGTCGATGGTGATCCCGCCGTCGGGCAGGGGCGCGATGGTCTTCTCGCGGGGCTCCTCCGACGGGAGGAACTGGCCCATAGGCACTTGAAAGAAGGCGGCCAGCCGCCGCAGGCGAGGCAGGGAGAGGCTGCGCTCTCCGCGCTCGTAGGCACCGACCACCGCCGCCTTGAATTCGCCTCCCGACAGCCGCTGCACATCCTGCAGGGAGAGGCCGCGCTGCTTGCGAATCGATCGCAGGCGCGCCCCCACCATCTCGCTGTAAGCGGGCGTCGCTTCCATGCGTTCCTCCGACTCCCCCGGCGCCAGTGCCCCCCCAAGGCGGGTGAACCGCGCTGTGTTGTCATGTTAGCCACAATCCGCAGCCGATGGCTACTGATCCCCCGCGGCAGCGTCGTGACCCATGTAACACTAACGGGCGCGACGGCGCCGCGCCCGCACCGGCGCCCCGGCAGGCTCCCGAGAAGCGGCGGCGTAGGCCCGCAGGGCCTCTTCCTGGGCCGCGTTCAGCTTGTGGGGAACCACGACTTGCACCTCCACCAGGAGGTCGCCCCGGCCCCTCCGGCGCAACCGGGGCATGCCGAGGCGGGAGAGCTTGAACACGGTTCCCGGCTGCGTCCCCGGCGGCACCTCGATGTCCATTTCACCACCATCCACCGTGGGCACCTTGACCGTGGTGCCGAGGGCGGCCTCGGCCAACCCGAGACGGGCCCGGTGCACCAGGTCGGCCCCGTGGCGGGTGAAGCGGGGGTCGGGGATCACCCGCACTTCGACGTAGAGATCGCCCGGCCGCCCCCCGGGCTCGCCCACCGCACCCCTGCCCGTTACCCGGAGGCGGGAGCCGTCCTCTATGCCGGCGGGGATCTCGACCGTGACCGTCGTCTCGTCCATCACCGCCCCCGACCCCCCGCAGCGGGAGCACGGGGTGGTGATCATCTTCCCCCTGCCCCGGCACTTGTCGCAGGTGATGATCGACACGGCCGCTCCCAGGAAGGTCTGCCGGGTCACCCGCACCGACCCCCGGCCGGCGCAGCGGTCGCAGACCACCGGCGGGCTCTCGGGCGGGGCGCCTTCCCCGCCGCAGGCCGGGCAAGTGAGCCGGGCCCGGAAACTGACCTCCCGGGAGCAATCGGCGGCCGCCTCGGCGAGGGTGATCTCGAGGCTCATCCCGACGTCGGCCCCGGCGGCGGGGCCCCGCGCCCCACCGGAGCCGAAGCCCAGCCCGCCCCCGAAGAAGCGGGAAAGCAGGTCGTCTATGCCGGCGAAGGACGAGAACAAGTCGCCGGACTCGAACTGCGCCCCGCGGTCGTAGGCGGCCCGGCGCTGCGGATCGCTCAGCACCTCGTAGGCGAGGGCAGCTTCGCGGAAGCGGTGCTCGGCGTCGGGGTCCCCCGGGTTGGCGTCGGGATGGGTCTCCCGCGCCTTGCGCCGGAAGGCCCGCTTGATCTCGTCCTGGGTGGCGTCGCGGCCCACCCCGAGAACCTGGTAGTAGTCGACCACCTCAGCCACCCAGCGAGTCGCCGAGGGCGTCGCTGACCTCCTCGACGGCCTTTATCGCCCGCCGGTAGTCCATGCGCATGGGGCCGAACAACCCGACGCGGCCGGTGGCCCCGGCGACCTCGTAGGGGGCCGACACCACCGCCAGGTCCTCCTCACCGGCCTGGATCTCGCTGCCGAGGCGGACGGTGGTCAGCCGCGAGGCGTCGTCCACCAGCTGGAGCACGGAGGCCTCCCCCTCGAGGAGGGCGAGGATGCGGTGCAGCTTGGCGAGGTCCTCCCACAGGGTGGCCATCAGGCTGGTGCCCCCGAAGAAGACCGGGCGATCGGCCCGGGCGGCGTCGGTCATCGCTCGCAGCGCCCGCCCGACGAGGTCGGCCACGGGGCCGGGGAGGTCGAGGGCCTCCTCCTCGGGAACGATCGGGCCGGACCCCTCCAGCGCCCTCCCGTCCACCATCTCGGCGAGGGCTTGCTGGGCATGGGCCACCTGGGCCGGGGCCACCGGGACCCCCAGGCGCAGCAACGACTGGGTGACCCTCCCCCGTTCGGTGACCAGCACCAGCAGCACGTTCTCCGGCCCCACCGGGAGCAGGTGCACGTCGCTCACGGTCTGGCCCCCGACACCGGGCCCGATGACCACCGAGGGGTAGCGGGCGACGTCGGCCAGCAGCTCGGAGGTCTGCTTGAGCATTCGATCCAATTCGCTGTGCATCGAGGCGAAGAACTGCTCGACGCGCATATGGCTGGTGCGTCGCAGCGAGCCCGGGGAGATGTGGTCTATGTAGTACCGGTACCCCCGGTCGGTGGGCACCCGGCCTGCCGAGGTATGCGGCTTGACGATGTAGCCCTCATGCTCGAGGATCACCAGCTCGTTGCGGATCGTGGCGGTCGAGCACTGCAGCCGGCTGTGGTCGAGGATGGCATGCGAACTCACCGGCTCGCCGCTGCGGATGTGCTCCTCGACCAGGGCGGCCAGGATGGCGGCCTTGCGCTCGTCCAACATCGCTTCGAGGTTAGCAGGCGGCGGCGATTGCTAGCAGTCGTCGGGATCGAGTGCCAACACGGCCCGCGCCACCTCGTTCCCCAGCAGCGGCCGGGCCACCCGCAGGCGGCCACCCGCCTGTTCCAGCACCCCGGCCTCGAGCAGGCGCCGGCCGCCGGGCGACTCCACCAGCCGCCGGCCGCCGGCGCCCCCTTCCACACCGGCCGCCCGCCGGAGGCCCAGCACCAGCCTCTCCTGCTCCCTGTCCCAGGGACCCAGGGTCTCGCCGCCGGAGACGGCCGGCGCCCCCGCCTCGATCCGTTCCACGTAGCGGTCCACCCGCCGCACGTTCCACGAGCGCGTGCCGTCTCGATGGCGGTGCGCGCCGGCGCCCGCCCCCTCGTACTCCCCCTGGGCCCAGGTGATCAGGTTGTACAGGCAGGCGTGGCCGGGGCGGCGCGAAGTTGGACGTCTCGTAGCGGACCAGCCCGCCCCCGGCGGCCAGGCGGACGGCCTCCTCGTACCGGTCGGCCTGGAGGTCGGGGTCGGGGCGCGGGGCACCGGCCGCGACGGCCCGCGACAGCGCGGTCCCTCGCTCCACGGTCAGGGCGTACGTGGAGAGGTGGTCGATGCCGCACTCGAGAGCCCGCCTCACCGAGACCGCCCAGGAGGCCGCCGACTCCCCCGGGGTCCCGAAGATGAGATCGAGGCCCACCGAGGCGAAACCCGCCCTGCGGGCCGCCGCCACCGCCCCGGCGGCCTGCTCGGGCCGATGCTGCCTTCCCAGAGCGGCGAGCACTCCCGGGTCGAAGGACTGGGCCCCCAGCGACACGCGGTTGAACCCGGCTTCGACCAGCGCCTCCGCGAGCCGCGCCGACCAGTCCTCCGGGTTGGCCTCCAGGGACACCTCGGCTCCCGGGGCCAGGCCGAACCGCTCGGCGATGGCCTGGAGGATCGACGCCAGCGCCCCGGCCGTCAGTTGCGAGGGAGTGCCCCCGCCCACGAAGACTGCGTCCAGGGGCGCCGGGAAGGGCTCGGCGGTCCGTATCTCGGCGAGCAGCGCCGCGGTGTAGCGGCCCACCAGGTCGGCTCGCCCGGCCACCACCGCGAAGTCGCAGTACGGACAGACGCGGCGGCAGAAGGGCACGTGCACGTAGGCAGCCCGCCGGTCCGCGGCCCGGTCGGCCAACTCGGGCAGGTCGGGCCGGCCGGCCGGGTCTTCAGTCGGCATCGACGCGCAGAACGGCGATGAAGGCCTCCTGGGGCACTTCCACCTGGCCCACCATCTTCATGCGCCGCTTGCCCTCTTTCTGCTTCTCGAGGAGCTTGCGCTTGCGGGTCACATCGCCCCCGTAGCACTTGGCGAGCACGTCCTTGCGCTTGGCCTTGACCGTCTCGCGGGCGATCACCCGGGAGCCGACCGCAGCCTGGATGGGCACGTCGAACATCTGCCGGGGGATGATCTTGCGCAGCCGGTCCACCATGAGCCGGCCGTAGGTGTAGGCGTCGCCGCGATGGACGATGGCCGAGAAGGCGTCCACCGCCACCCCGTTGAGGAGCACGTCCACCCGCACCAGGTCCGACGGGCGGTACCCGTCGTGCTCGTAGTCGAGGGAGGCATAGCCGCGGGTGGCCGACTTGAGCTTGTCGAAGAAGCCGAAGACGATCTCCGCCAGCGGGACCCGGTAGATCAGCTCGACCCGCTCCGGGGTCAGGTACTGCATGGATCCCATCTCCCCCCGGTGCCCGGCCAGCAGTTCCATGACCGTCCCGGTGTAGGCGACCGGGGTGACGACCAGCGCCCGCACGTAGGGCTCGCCGATCTCCCGGCGGACCTCGGGGAGGTCCTGTGGGCTGCGCACCTCCACCTCGGAGCCATCGGGCAGGATCGCCCGGTAGCCCACCGTGGGGGCGGTGGCCACCAGGTCCAGGCCGTACTCCCGCTCCAGCCGCTCCCGCACGATCTCCATGTGCAGCAAGCCGAGGAACCCGCAGCGGAAGCCGAACCCGAGCGCCCGGGAGGTCTCGGGCTCGAAGGAGAGGGCGGCGTCGTTGAGGCGCAGCTTCTCCAGCGCCTCGCGCAGTCGCTCGAACTCGTCCCCGTCGCCCGGGAACAGCCCGGAGAAGACCATCGGCTTCGGCTCCCGATAGCCGGGGAGGGCCACGGCCGCCGGCCGGTCGGCCCGGGTGACGGTGTCGCCCACCCGGACGCGGTCGATCTCCTTGACCCCGGTGATCAGGTACCCCACCTCGCCGGGGCCGAGGGCGGCCACCGGCACCGCCGGCGGAGTGAGCACCCCCACTTCGTCCGCGTCGAGCTGCTCCCCCGACGCCATGAAGCGGAGCCGATCGCCCGTGGAGAGCCGCCCATCGCGCACGCGCAGGTAGCAGACCACGCCGCGATAGGTGTCGTAATACGAGTCGAAGACCAGCGCCCGCAGTGGGTCGTCGGGCGAGCCGCCCGGTGCCGGGAGCCGGTTCACTATGGCTTCCAGGAGCTCCTCGATCCCGGCCCCGGTCTTGGAGGAGACCCGCAGCACCTCGGCCGGATCGACCCCGAGCACGGCGGCGATCTCGCCCGCCACCCGGTCGGTTTCGGCGGCGGGGAGGTCGATCTTGTTCACCACCGGCACCACTTCCAGGCCGCCTTCCACGGCCAGGACCGCATTGGCCAGGGTCTGCGCTTCCACTCCCTGGCCGGCATCCACCAGCAGCACCGCCCCCTCGCAGGCGGCCAGGCTGCGCGAGACCTCGTAGGTGAAGTCGACGTGGCCCGGGGTGTCGATGAGGTTGAGCAGGTAGTCCTCGCCGGCGGCCGACCGGTAGCGGAGGCGCACCGCCTGCGCCTTGATGGTGATGCCCCGCTCGCGCTCCAGGTCCATGGAGTCGAGCATCTGCTCCCGCATGTCCCGCGGGCTCACCGCCGCACAGCGCTCGAGGAGCCGGTCGGCCAGGGTGGACTTGCCGTGGTCGATGTGGGCGACGATGCAGAAATTGCGGATGCGCGCCGTCGGGGTCAAGGAGAGGCTCCGGAGAGGCGAAGGGCCGGCATTGTACCGCTCATAGCCCCCTGCTAACCTCCACCCGTCCCCGACCGAAGAGCCGCTGCTTCATGGCCAACATCCGTTCTCAGATCAAGCGCAACCGCCAGAACGAGGCTCGCCGGCGCCGCAACCAGGCGATCCGGTCCGAGCTGAAGACACGGGCGAAGACGGCGATCTCCGCCGCCGAGACCGGCGACGCCGAAGCCGCCGCCGCCGCCCTGCGTCTCGCTCAGGAGCGCCTCGACGCGGCGGCCGCCAAGGGGACGCTGCATCGCCGCACGGCCGCCCGCCGCAAGTCCCGCCTCACCCGGCGGGTGCGGTCGCGCCTGGGCTGAGCGCCGGCCCCCCATGCCCGAAGAGTCTGAGCCCACCTGGCTCACTCCCGCCGCTCATCGCCAGCTGCAAGAGGAGCTGGAGCGGCTCACCACGTCCGGGCGGCAGCACTTCGAGGAGCGCCTGGCCGAGGCTCGCTCCCACGGCGACATCAGCGAGAATGCCGACTACGAGGCCGCCAAGGAAGAGCAGGGCCTCATGGAAGCCCGGATCCGCCGCATCGGCCACCTGCTGAAGACCGCCGAGGTCCGCACCGCCGAGAGCACCGACGTGGTCGAGATCGGCTCGCTGGTGACCGTCCGCGAGGACGGCGAGGAGACCGAGTACCTGGTGGCGGCCCCGGAGAACCGTGTCCCCGGCCAGCTGCTGGCCAGCCCCTCCGGGCCCCTGGGTCGCGCCCTGCTCGGCGCCCATCCCGGTGACAGGGTCGAGTACCGGGCCCCGGGCGGTACCTTCACCGTGGAAGTGGTGTCGGTGCGCCCCTTCGGCGCCTGACCACTCAACGCCGGCGGGTCACCCGCCCTCCGTACCACTGGCAGAGAGCCACGGTGAGCCTCTCCATGGTGAGGCGGTGGGTGGCCTCGGGCATGGTCTTGACGTGCAGGTCGGCCCGGGCGATGGCGTCGAGGGCCCGGCCCAGGCGCTCCGGCGACGTGCGGCTGCGGGCCTTCCAGGCCTTCTGCATGGGGAACTGCGCGGCGCTGCCGCCCGCCCACTCGAGGAACGTGGCCTGATCGGGGGCGGCGAGCGCCAGCGCCCGGCGGCGCAGGTCGTTCTCGAGGAACGCCAGCAACTGCAGCGGGTGCCCGTGGGCGAGGAAGTCGGTGAGCCGGCGCAGAGCGGCGCCGACATCGCCCTCCCCCACCGCGTCGGCGTAGTGCCACATGGGCTCGTCGGGCCGGTTGCGGAACCGGGAGGCAATCTCCGCTTCGGTCACGGGCCCCTCGAGCATGGCCAGCTGATCGAGTGCCTGGCCCAACGAGGCGATGTCCGATCCGAAGCGCTGAACGAGGGCGGCGGCCCCCCCGGCCGTGAGGCTCACCCGGCGCTGCCGGGCCGCCCCGCCCAGCCAGTCGGCCGCGTCGCGTTCGCGCAGCTTCTTGATCGTGACCTTCTCGGCGAGCCGATCGACCACGCGGCCCAGCGGGGCGGGCAGGGAGCCGGCGGACACGAAGCAGACCACGGTGGTGGCGGCATCGAGGCCGCCCACCAGCGCCGCCACCACCTCTGCCTCGCCCTTGAGCAGGTTCTGGGCGTCCATCACCAGCAGGCCGCGCCGCCCTCCGAACAGCGACCCGCTCTGCAGGGCGGGGACGATGCTCTCGACCTCGGGCCGCAGAGCCCCCTCGCCCTCGTTGGTGGAGACCCCCCGGGCGGGGACGTCGATGCGGTCGATGTCGTCCACACCGGCCTCCTGGAGAGCGGCATGCCCGCGACGCAGCATCTCGTCGCGATCGCCCGGGCCGGCATCACCGGCACCGGCCACGAGGAGGACGGCGGTATCCACAGCGGCACCGTAGCGCGGCCCGGTGACGGGCGCTCCGGGCGGCGGGCGCCGGCGCCGGGGCGCGGTCACCCCCCCGCCAGGGCGATCACCACCTCCCCCTCCAGGTCGGTCCGGCGCACCAAGGCCCCGCCCGCCTCCAATGCCGCCACCACCTCCGGCGCGGGATGGTCGAAGTCGTTGGGGCCCACGCTGATGACCGCGACCTGCGAGCCACAAGACGCGAGCCACGCGAGATCGCTGCTGGCCGCGCCCTGGTGGGGAACCTTCAGCACGTCCGCCGTCAGCGGCCCGAGGTCGGCCTGGGCAACCGCCTCGACATCCCCGGGGAGCAGCACCGTGGCCCCGCCGGCGCTCACCCGCAGCACCAGCGACCCGTCGTTGGGTGATGCGTACCGACGCAGCGGGCCGAGCACTTCGATGCGAAAGGCCCCCACCCGGGCTTCCCACCCCGGACCCGGCACCTCGACGGGCACCCCAGCCGCCTCCATCTCGGCGACCAGCGACCCGAGCGCCTCTTCTCCGTCACCGTTGTGCCAGAGGCGGCCCACCGACACCAATTGCCCGATGCCGGCCAGTCCGGCCAGGTGATCCTCGTGGCCGTGGGTGGCCACCAACAGGTCGATGCGCCGGATTCCACGCCCCAGCAGGGCCCGGCGGAGGATTGCCGGGTCCGGCCCACCATCCACCAGGATCACCTCACCCGAAGGCCCCTGCAGCAGGATGGCATCACCCTGGCCGACATCGAGGAAGACGGCCTCGGGCCCCGGCGGGAGACGCGCGGGCAGGACAGTGGCGGCCCCCACCGCCAGTACCCCTCCGAGAGCCACCAGCGGGCGCAGCCGGGGTCGCGTCGCCAAGGCCCCGGCGGCGCCCACCGCCAAGACCCCGCCCATCCCAGCTGCGGCAGGTCGCGGCCGAACCGCGCCACCCCGAGCACGGCGTCGGCCGCCGCCAGGGCCAGCCCGGTGAGCGGGGTCGCCCCGGTGACCACCCCCACCCCTCCCACTGCGGTGGACAAGGCCACCAGGGGGGCCGCGGCCACGTTGGTGAGCGGGGCGAACAGGGGCACCGACCCGAAGAGGACCAGCAACAGGGGGGCCACCGCGGCCTGGGCGGAGACGGTGGCCCCCAGGGCGGTCCAGGCCCACCGAGGCCGCCGCCCGGCGAACAGCCGGCTCCCGGCGAGCACCCCGGCGGTGGCGGCCACCGACAGCTGGAACCCGGCATCGCCGGCCAGGCCGCCGGAGACCAGCAGCAGCAAGGTGACCGACCCGCCCAGCGCCGTCCAGCCGTCGAGGGCCAGGCCCGCCAGCCGCCCCCCGAGCACGAGGCCGGCCATGGTGGCCGCCCGCACCACCGAGGGCTCCCAGCGGGTCACCACGACGAAGATGGCCAGACCGGCCAGGCCGATCAGGGCCCGGCGCCGCGGGCCCCAAGCCAGCGGCCCGGAAGCCAGCCACCAGGCGGCCAGGAAGATCGCCACGTTGCTGCCCGAGACGGCCACGAAGTGGCTCAGGCCGGACGAGCGCAACGCCTCCCTGTCCGCGTCGGGGAGGCCGCTCTCGTCACCGATCAAGAAACCCAACAGCAGCGCGGCGGCCGGCCGGTCCGCGAACTGCGAGACCCCGTCCATCACCCGCTGCCGCAGCAGGTTCCCGGCGGCGAACAAGGGATCGGTGGCGGGGCCCAGGCGCTCCACCCGTCGGGCGGCCAGGCGCCCCGCAACCACCCCGGACCCCGTCCTGAACGAACCTGCGGTGACGGAGCCGGTCACCAGCACTCGCTCACCCGCCGCCACCCCGGTCGCCGGCCCCCTCACCGCCAGGCGCGGCCCCGGCCAGGACTGCCACCGCCCGTCCGCCAGCAGGTGGCTCGGCTGCAGCGTGAAGCCCTCCCCGTCGCCGTGGGCCACCGCATCGTCGGCGGCCAGGCCGGCCACCGTCAGCCCGCCCGAGGGCAGCGCCGCCCCCCCGGTTGCCTGCTCTCGGTGGGACGCCAGCGCCCCCGACGCGGCGGCGGCGACCACCAGGGCCGCCACCACCGGCCAGGCCCCGCGCCGCAGGCGGGTCGAGCACCACCCGGCGGCGGCGGCCAGGCCGAGCCCGGCGACGAACGAACGCGCCCCCACCGCCGCCCCCGCCCAGGCGAGAGCGGCCGCGCCGCAGGCGGCCGCCCCCGGCCCCGCCGGCAGCTGCAGACGGCCGGCCGGCCGCCCGGCATGCCCCGTCAGGGCACCAGCACCGCCTCCCGCAGGGCGGCCAGCTTCGCCTCACCGATGCCGGGCACGTCGAGCAGATCCTCCACCACGGTGAAGGGCCCGTGCTCCTCGCGGTAGGCGACGATGCGCTCGGCCAGCACCGGGCCCACCCCGGGCAGCGACTCGAGTTCGTCGGCCCCGGCCAGGTTGATGCGCACGCGGCCGTCCCCGGCGACGGCGCCCTCGTCCACCGAGATCCGCGGCACCACCACCTGCTGGCCGTCGGCCAGCGGCGCCGCCAGGTTCACCCGGGCCAGGTCGGCCTCAGGCAGCACCCCGCCGGCGGCGGCGATGGCGGCGCCCACCCGGCAGCCGGCGGCCACCTGGACCACCCCCGGCGAGGCCACGGCCCCGGCAACGTGCACGGTGATGACCCGCTCCGCCGAACCGGCGGGGTCCACCGCCACCGGGGGCGCGGCCGGCGTTCGCCCCGCATACCAGAGGCCCACCGCGCCCGCGGCCGCCAGCACCAGGGCGGCGGCGATCCACTGCGGGCGGTCCACGACGGCCTCCACGATCGGCGCCTCCCCACTACCACGCCCCGGCCCCCGGGGGAAGACCCTCGTCCCGGGCGACGGCCGGGCCTCTCCGGCGAACCCCGCCGTCTCAGGTGAAGAACAGCAGGAGGACCGAGAGCAGGTTGAACCCGGCGTGCATGGCGATCGCACCGCCCAGGCGGCCGCTCTTCAGCACCTGCCGGGCGAGCACCAGGCCGGCCACGAAGAGAGCGGGCACCGCCAGCCCGGCATTGGGGTCGAGCAGGTGCCCCACGGCGAAAGCGCCCGCGGATACCAGGACCGCCGCCCAGCGCGGAAGGCGGTGGGCGAGGGCCCGGAGCAGGACCCCGCGGAAGACGAGCTCCTCCGCCAACGGGGCGAGCACCACGGCAGTGATCACCACGGCCACCCGGGTGCCCAGCCCCGTCGCCTCGTCCACCACCTGGACCACGTCCTGAACCGGGGCCTCTTCGCGGAAGAACACGACCACCACGACAGAAAGCAGCAGCGACAGGGCGATCTGCAGCAATGCCCCCGCCGGCAGTCCCCAGGCATCGGCGGGGGCGAAGCGGAGGCCCAGGTCCTCGCGCGGGACGGGAGGACCACTTGAGCGCAGCCACCACGGCGATGGTGGCCAGCGACTGGGCGGGGCCCACCACCGCGAAGGCCTCGAAGGGCGTGATCCCCCCCGAAGCCACCGGCAGGGCGGCCGCGAGCGACGCCGCTATGCCCGCCGCGAAGGCGGCGACGGCATGAACGGCCTTCCACTGCCCAGCCGGCGGCGCGAAAGGCCCGGCCGCCTCCCCCTCCGGCCCGCCGGGAGTGCCGCTCACGGCACCACGATGTTGACCAGGCCGGGGGGACGAACCACCACCCGTGCCGGGGTACTCCCCTTCAGGTGGGGCAGCACCTTCTCGGAGGCCAGAGCCCGTGACTGCGCCTCCTCCGCCGTGATCCCTGCGGCCACCGGGATGCGATCGCGCACCTTGCCGTTCACCTGCACCACGAGGGTCACCGTCTCCTCGGCCGCCAGGGCGGGGTCGAACTCCGGCCAGGGGGCCAGCGCCACCGACTCGCTATGGCCGAGGCGCTCCCACAGCTCCTCGCCCAGATGCGGGGCGAAGGGGGCGAGCAGCCGCACGAAGACGTCGGCGACCCAACGGGGGACCCGCTCCTCACCCACCAGGGCGTTGTTCAGTTCGAAGAACCGGGCCACCGCGGTGTTGAAGCGCAGCGCCTCCAGGTCGGCGGTGACGGCAGCGATCGTGCGGTGGGTCAGGGCGAGCAGCGTCGGGCCCGGGCTCCTCCTCATCGACCAGCAGCTCGCCCGAGCCGGGATCGATCAGGCTGCGCCACAGGCGGAGAACGAAGCGATGCACACCGACGATGTCCCGAGTCGTCCAGGGCTTGGAGGCGTCGAGCGGGCCCATGAACATCTCGTAGAGCCGCAGCGTGTCCACGCCGTGCTGGGCGAACACCTCATCGGGGCTCACCGAGTTCTTCAGCGACTTTCCCATCTTGCCGTGGGTCCGGGTCACCGGCCGTCCCCGATAGAGCAGGACCCCGCCTTCTTCGACCACTTCGCCTGCCGGCACGTAGACGCCGCGCTCGTCCTGGAAGGCATCGGCGAGGATGTACCCCTGGTTGTACAGGCGCCCGAAGGGCTCGGGCGTGGATACGTGGCCGAGGTCGTAGAGCACCTTGTGCCAGAAGCGGGCGTAGAGCAGGTGGAGCACGGCGTGCTCCACCCCGCCCACGTAGAGGTCCACTCCCCGCTCGCCCATCCAGTACCGCTCCGCCTCGCGGCCCACCAGGGCCGAGTCGTTGTGGGGATCGCAGAAGCGCAGGTAGTACCAGCAGGAGCCCGCCCACTGCGGCATCGTGTTCAGCTCGCGGCGGTAGGCCACTCCGTCGATGGCCACCTGACTCCACCGCTCGGGGGCCCGGCCCAGAGCCGGCTCCGGCTCGGCATCCTCGGGCAGGTCGGTGCGCGGGCGGTAGTCCTCGATCTCCGGCAGCAGCAGGGGCAGCTCGTCATCGCCGAGGGGCCGCAGCTCACCGTCGGGCCCGTGGAGGATGGGGATCGGCTCGCCCCAGTAGCGCTGCCGGCTGAAGAGCCAGTCGCGCAGCTTGTACGTGATGGCCCCGCTCCCCAGGCCGCGCTCTTCCAGCCACGCGGTCATCCGGGCCTTGGCCTCCGCGACGTGGAGCCCGTTCAGGAACCCGCTGTTGACGGCGGGCCCATCCCCGAGGTAGGCCTTTCCCTCCCACCCTTCGGGGGGCTCCACGGTGCGCACGATGGGCAGGCCGAACACCTCGGCGAACTCCCAGTCGCGCTCGTCCTGGGCCGGCACCGCCATGATGGCCCCGGTCCCGTAGCCCATGAGCACGTAGTCGGCGATGAAGACCGGGATCTCGGCGCCGTTGACCGGGTTGACGGCGAAACGGCCGATGAACACCCCCGTCTTCTCCCGGGCATCGGCCTGCCGTTCCAGCTCGGATCGCCCCGCCGCCTGCCGCTGGTAGGCCGCCACAGCCTCGGCGGGGGCGGCCGCCCCTCCCGTCCACCCCGGCGGGGTCCCCTGGGGCCAGGCCTCGGGGATGATGTCGCCCACCAACGGGTGCTCCGGGGCGAGCACCATGTAGGTGGCCCCGAACAGGGTGTCGGGACGGGTGGTGAAGACCTCGATGACCTCGTCTCCACCGGCCACCGGGAAGACCACCCGGGCGCCCTCGCTGCGCCCGATCCAGTTGCGCTGCATCGCCTTGATCGACTCCGGCCAATCGACCAGCTCCAGGTCGCCCAGGAGGCGCTCGGCGTAGGCGGTGATGCGCAGCATCCACTGGCGCAGGGGGCGCCGGTACACCGGGAAGTCGCCCCGCTCGGAGCGCCCTTCCCGGGTCACCTCCTCGTTGGCCAGCACGGTGCCCAGGCCGGGGCACCAGTTCACCGAGACCTCGTCGATGTAGGCCAGGCGCTCGCCGTCCAGGTAGGACCGGCGCTCGGCCTCGTCGAGCGTCGTCCAGGGGCGCCCGTCCGCCAGACGCTCGCCGACGGCCAGCTCCTCCTCCAGTTCGGAGATGGGCCGGGCCTTGCCCTGCTCCGGGTCGAACCACGAGGAGAACAGGCGGAGGAAGATCCATTGGGTCCAGCGGACGTAGCCGGGATCCGTGGTGGCCACGCGGCGGTCCCAGTCGTAGGAGAGGCCGAAGGCGCGTAGCTGTCGCTCGAATGTGGCGATGTTGCGCTCGGTGGTGGCACGGGGATGGACCCCGGTCTCCACTGCGTACTGCTCGGCGGGGAGCCCGAAGGCATCGAAGCCCATGGGGTGCAGGACGTTGCGTCCCCGCATGCGCTGGAAGCGCGAGTAGATGTCGGTGGCGATGTAGCCGAGCGGGTGCCCGACGTGCAGGCCCTCCCCGGAGGGGTAGGGGAACATGTCGAGCACGTAGAGCTTGGGGCGGGAGGGGTCGAAGCCGGGTTCCCCGGGGTTGGCCACCCGGAAGGTGCCTTGCTCGGCCCAGCGGCGCTGCCACTTGCTCTCGATGCTGCGATGGTCGTACCCGGCCACATCCGTCCCCTGGAACGGGCGGCAGCGTACCACCGGGGCGCCGCCCCGACCGGAGACGCCGCCGCACCCCCCGATCCGCGATCTGAGCAGAGATGCTCCGATCCGGTGTCACTTGCCCTGATAGCATTCCCTCCGCTTCGGAGGGGTGCTTCCGTCGCGGGCTGGAGACGTCGGCCGCGGCCAGAGAGTCGTAGCCTTCGGGCCGCCGGACGGCCGAGTGCCGGTCCACCCGAGTCGGTAGCCAGACTGTCCGGCACGGCACAGGGAGGAGTCGGGTGGCGCACGGCAAGGTGACGATCACCGACGTGGCCCGGGAAGCCCGCGTCTCCATCGCCACCGTCTCCCGGGTGATGGGCGACCGGGCGTCGGTCTCCCCGGAGCTGACCGAGCGGGTGCGGGCCGTGGCCGAGCGCCTGGGCTACCGCCCCAACCTGCTTGCCCGCGGCCTGGCCACCGGCGAAACCGGCATGGTGGGGGTGCTGGTCCCCCAGCTGCGGAGCCCCTACTTCCACGAGGTGATAAAGGCGATCGGCGTCGGCGCCGGGCAGGAGGGCTATCGGATGCTGGTCCTCGAATCCGACGACCGGGCGGGGGCCGAAGCCGAGTTGGCGGCCTCCCTGTACGCCCACGTGGACGGCGTGGTCCTGTGCTCACCCCGCATGCGCGAGGACGATCTGGCACTCCTCGCCGTCGGCCGCCCCCGGCTCCTCTGCGTGAACCGCCTGCCCGCCGGGCCATCGCCCGCGGCGCTCGCCCACGACATACACGGATCCATGCTCCAGATCTGCCGTCTGGTGCACGGCCTCGGACATCGGCGGGTGGCCTTCCTCGCCGGCGACCCGCAGTCGTGGGCCACGGGACAGCGTTGGCGGGCGGTGCAGGAGGCGGCCGCCTTCGGCCTGGACCCGGTCAGGGTGGCCGCCGGGACCGCCCTCCACGACGGCTATGCCGCGGTCGACGCGGCTCTGGCGTACGAGCCCACGGCGCTCTTGGCCACCAGCGATCCGACCGCCCTCGGGGCCATGGCCCGGCTGCGGGAGCTGGACCTGAGAGTCCCGGAGGACATCTCCGTCACCGGCTTCGGCGACATCCCCTACGCCCGGTACGCCAATCCGCCGCTGACCACCGTGCGCGTCCAACGATTCGATCTCGGCGCCCGTGCCTGGGCCATGATGCGCTCGCTCATGGCGGGGGAGCCGGCGATGGCCGCTCCCCTGCTGCCGGGCGAACTGGTGGTTCGCGCCACCACCGGCCCCCCTCGCGAGGGGGCCCTCGGCCGGGCCGCCCGGTAGGGCCGCGCCCCCCAGCCCGGGTAACCTTCCCTCGATCGACCAGCCGAGACCCCGGGGCAAACCATGACCGCGGCCGGAGAGCCAACCGTCCAACCCATCGCCAGCGGCGCCGAGTACATCGAGAGCCTGCGCGGCCGCCACCTGGCCGTCTACCTCTTCGGGGAGCGCGTCGCCGAACCGGTAGACCACCCGGTGATTCGCCCCTCGGTGAACGCCATGGCCGCCACCTACGACGCCGGGGCGGAGGACCTGGACCTGGCCACCGCCGAGTCGGCTCTGACGGGGGAACGGGTCAACCGCTTCCTGCACGTAGCGGGCAGCGCCGCCGACCTCGTCGCCCAGGGGAAGATGCAGCGCCGCCTCGGGCAGGTCACCGGCACCTGCTTCCAGCGCTGCGTCGGGATGGACGCCATCAACTCGCTCTTCTCCATCACCTTCGACGTCGACGCGGCCCACGGCACCGGGTACCACCCGCGCTTCCTCACGTGGGTGGCCGAGATGCAACACCTCAACCTGGTGATCGGCGGGGCGATGACCGACGTCAAGGGTGACCGGAGCAAGGGCCCGGCCGGGCAGGCCGACCCGGACCTGTTCGTCCACGTCGTACGGCGGGGCGAGGGAGGGCTGTACATAAGCGGGGCCAAGGCGCACCAGACGGGGGCGGTCAACTCGCACTGGCTGCTGGTCATGCCCGGGCAGCGCCTCGCCGAGGCCGAACGCGACTACGCAATCGCCTGCGCCGTCCCGGTCACCGCCCCCGGCCTCACCTTCGTGTACGGACGCCAGTCGTGCGACTCCCGCAGCCTCGAGGGTGATCTGGACGTGGGCAACGCCGGCTTCGCCGGCCAGGAAGCCCTGGTGATCTTCGACGAGGTGTTCGTCCCCGACGAGCACGTGTTCCTCGACGGCCAGTTCGAGTTCGCCGGCGACCTGGTCGAGCGCTTCACCGCCTACCACCGGCGCTCCTACGTCTGCAAGGCCGGGGTGGGCGACGTGCTCATCGGCGCCGCCGCCCTGGTGGCCGAGCACAACGGGGTGGCCGACGCCTCCCACATCCGCGACAAGCTGGTCGAGATGGCCCAGCTCAACGAGACGATCTACGCCGCCGGCATCGCCGCCTCGCACGAGGGGCAGAGGACGACGGCGGGCAACTGGCAGCCCGACGTGCTCCTGGCCAACGTGTGCAAGCAGAACGTCACTCGCTTCCCCTACGAGATGAGCCGCCTGGCGCAGGACCTGGCCGGGGGAAACGTGGTCACCCTGCCCTCCGAGCAGGACTGGCGCCACCCCGAGGTGGGCCCCCTTCTCGACAAGTACCTCCGGGGACGCCCGGACGTGCCCACCGAGCACCGCCTGCGAGCCCTGCGCCTGATCGAGAACATGACCCTCGGCCGCAACGCCGTCGGCTATCTGACCGAGTCCCTGCACGGGGCCGGTTCCCCGCAGGCGCAGCGGGTGGTCATCCGCCGGCTGATTGACCTGGAGGCCAGGAAGGCGCTGGCCAGGCGCCTGGCGGGCATCCCCCCGGAGGGCTAGGCGAATCAGCCGCCCGGCGGGAGCGGCTTCTCAAAGCCCAGTGCGGGCTTGCCCTGGCTGTAGCCCAGCTCCCGGTAGAAGGCATGAGCATCCTCACGGGTAGCCGCGGAGCGCAGCCGGATCACGAGGGCCCCCCGGTCCCGCGCCCAGTCTTCGGCGGCGGCCATGAGCGCCCGCCCCACCCCGCGACGCCTCTCCCCCGGAGCCACCACCAGGCCCTCCACGAACGCGGACGGGGGGTCGATGAGCAGCAGGCGGGCGCACACGTGCACCCAGCCCAGCAGGGCGCCGTCGCCGGCATCGGCTCCGAGGACGGCGTGGCCGGCCGCGGCCAGGACCGCCGCCAGGCGGGCCGCCATGTCGCCGGCCTCGGTCTCGTAGCCGAGCTCGCCGCTGAGAGCGGCAACAGCCGGGGCGTCGGCCGCGGTGATCGGACGGATCCTCATCGAACGGCGAAGCCCCATCGATCGACGGGGCCCGGTGGAGCTGAGGGGATTTGAACCCCTGGCCTCTTGCATGCCATGCAAGCGCTCTGCCAGCTGAGCTACAGCCCCGGTGCGGGCGGCATTGTATCAGCCGGGGTGGACGCGCCTCTCGGCGCCCGTCGGACCGCAGACGAGGTGGTGAGCCGGTTCAGGCGCCCGTGGCGGCCGGGTCGAACTCGGTGCGCGGGGCGTCGATCCAGAGCCGCTCGAGGTCGTAGAAACGACGAGTGGGCTCGTCGAAGAGGTGGACGACCAGGTCGCCGTAGTCGAGCAGCACCCACGTGGCGTGCTCCAACCCTTCGCGCCGCAGAGGGCGGCGGCCCAGATGCGCGAGGCGCTCCTCTACCGCGTCGGCGAGAGTGAGCACGTGGCGCCGGGAGGTGCCCGTCGCGATCACGAACACGTCGGTGATCACCAGCAAGGCGGAGACATCGAGGAGCGCGACCCGCAGGCCCTTCTTGTCGTCGATGGCGGCGGCCGCCGTCTGCGCCGCAGTCGTCGTATCGGGATGCAGGGCCTACGCCTCCCCGGCCGGGATGTCCAGGCCCACGATGATACTGACGTCCACCACAACAGAGGGCGAAGCCTCCTCCAGGTACACCGAGCCGGCCCCCACGACGCCGGCCACCTCCCGGGCTGCTCCCAGGGCATCCTGCCCCTGGGCCACCACCACGGTCGAGGCGTAGTCGAAGCGGTCCGCGTTCTCGGTGCGAACGACCTGGAACCCGCGGCGGACCACCGCTTCGGCAACCAGGCGGGTGGCGCCGATCTGCCCATTGCCGTTGAGCACCTCCACCCGCGGCCGCTCCCCCGGGCGGAGCAGCAGGTGGCCGAGGCGGACGGCGACGAACCCGTCCGCCGCATCGGCGGAGAGCACCAGCGCCGCGCCGCCGGCGGTGGCCACCTGTTCCACCGGCAGCGAGCCCACCGGCGGATCCGTGGCTGCCGCCACCGCCTTCAGCAGAGCCGCCACCTCGGGCCCTCCGGAGAGCATCCCCTCGGCGAGCCGATCGGCCACTGCCGGGTCGGCGGCGACGGCGCCGAGGACACCGGCCCAGGCCGCCCCCTGCCGCTGCAGCCACTCGAAGGGGTTGCCGGCGCCCATCTCCACGAGCAGCCTCTCGACGGAGTACCGGTCCACCGATTGCGGCCCGGCGGCGAGCACTTCCACGATCCCGTCGCCCGACTCGACGAACAACGGCACCGGCAAGTCCGTCGCCACCTGGGCCGGCAGGGCCGCCGCCAGGGAGCCCGGCGCCAGGGAGAGCACCCGGTCGACGCGCACCCCCAGCACGTTGGTGACGGTCAGCGCCACCAGATCGGCGTCCTCGAAGGCCAGCGCCTCCGCCAGGGTGAACTCGCCGTAGCCGGGAACCACCCCGAGCAGGGACTGCGGGAGCAGAGTGAACGCGACCTCCCCCTCGGCGGAGACCGAGGCGAGGGCGAAGGCGCAAGATCCAGGCTGATCGCCCAGCGCGAGCAAGGCCGAGCCGGACACACCCGTGGACGGGGCCTCGGCGGCCGGGCCCTCGGGCAGTGCGCTCGCCATGTCGCGCAGTTCGGTGGCCCACCCGTGAATCGCCGTCGCCGCGTCCGCCGCCCTGGCCCCCGCCCAGTCGGCGGCGTCGGCCAGCGGTCCGCGGGCAAACCAGCCGGCGGCGGCCAGGGCAAGGACCGCCGGCACGGCCACCCACCACCATCTCCGGTGCCTTCCGGCTTCAGCCATTGGTATAGAGGCCGGCGGACTCTATGTAGTCGAGCACCGCGCCGGGCACCAGGAAGCGGATGCTCAGGCCCGCCCGGTGACGAGCCCGCAGCAAGGTGCCGCTGATATCCAACAACGGGGTGTCGAGCCAGTGCACCTCACCGACGGCCGCCTCCACTGTCGCGCGCTCCACTCCCGGCCGTGCCATGACCGCCAGCCGGGCCCGCCGCAGCACTACCCCGGGGCGCTGCCACGAGGGCAGGCCGGCCGCCGCGTCGGCACCGAGGATCAACACCAGATCGTCCGCCTCGGGGAAAGTGCCCACGGTGTCTGCGGTGTAGGTCCAACCGTCCCGGCCCACCTCGCGGTCGTCGGCCTCGAAGTAGCCGACCCCCTCCACCGCCCGGCTTGTCATGGCCCAGCGGTGGGCGGCGGTGCTCACCTCGAGACCGGCCTTCTGCCAGGGACGGCCGGCGGGTAGGAAGGTGACCACGTCGAGGCCCAGCTCGCGATAGGCGGCCTCGCCGGCCACCAGGTGGGCGAGGTGCGGCGGGTCGAAGGTGCCACCCAGGATGCCGCGGAGCACGCGGTGAAGAATAGGGCGTGAACACCGGCAGGAGGCGCCCGGCAGCAGCCGGGGGGGCCAGCCGACAGGCCAGCCAGCGGAGGGGATCGACGTAGGTGTCGCCGACACGCAGGGAGAGGTGCACCGCCTCGAGCCCGTGGTCGACCCCGGAGGTGCCGAGGATGGCCCCCTCCGGGACCTGCGTGCCCCCGGCGACGGCCACCGCCGAGAGGTACGAGTAGGACGTGCGAACCCCGCCTCCGTGATGCACTGTGACGCTCCAACGGCCGGCGACCGAGCCGGCGAAGGTCACCGTCCCGCCGGCCACCGCCGCCACCTGGGAGCCCGCCGGGGCCGCCAGATCGATACCCCAGTGCCCGGCATAGGCGCCGACCGGGGCGAAGGGCCGGACGACCGGGCCGCCCACCGGGAACCCGCCCGGCGGGCAGGCGGGCGCCAGCAGCCGGGCGATGAGGGCGAGGGTGAGCAGGCGGGACATGATCTCGATCCGCGCTCGGAGAGAAACCTACCGGCCGGCACCGACAGATGGCAGGGGGTCGATCGACGGGCAGGAGACCCGAAGCCAGCCGCCACCTTCCGTCTCAGGTGATCGAGACCGACCCGTCGAAGACCTTGACCACCGGGAGTCCGGCGGGATCCGGTGCCACGGTGAAGGTGCCGGCCGGTACGAGATCGCGGGCCGAGGTGCCGACGAAGACCTCCACGACGCCCGGCTCGACGACGTACTGCATCTCACGGTCGTAGAACCCGACCTGGCCTACCGGAAGCTGGAACGTGACGACCTTCGACTCCCCCGGCTCCAGCCCGATGCGGGCGAAGCCCTTCAGCTCGAGCACCGGACGGGTCACCGCCGCCTCGGGGTCGCGGACGTAGAGCTGGACCACCTCGTCACCGCTCCGGTCGCCCGTGTTGGTGACGCGGGCCCGCACCGTGACGGTGTCGCTCCAGGTCACCTCGTCCTGCTCGACGGCGACCTCGGAGAGGGCGAAGGTCGCATAGCCGATGCCGTACCCGAACGGGTAGAGCGGGCTCGAAGGGGAATCGACGTAGTCGCCGTTCCAGTGCGACCGGCCCCCCGAGATCTTGTGCCCGTAGTACGTGGGCACCTGCCCGACGGTACGGGGGAAGGAGATGGGGAGCTTGCCCCCCGGACTGATCTCGCCGACCAGCACGTCGGTGATGGCACCGGCACCTTCCTGGCCCGGCAGCCACGCCAGCAGCACGGCGGCGCAGTGCTCGTGAATCCAGACGCTTCCCGCAGGGCGGCCGACCACCAGCACGAGGACCACGGGAGTGCCGGTGGCGACCACCGCCCGCACCAGGTCCTCCTGCACCCCCGGCAGGTCGAGCGAGGCTCGGTCGCGGCCCTCCCCGCTGGTGCAGTCGTTGGTGAGACCCGACTTGTCGCCCATCACCATCACGGCCACATCCGACTCAGCGGCGAGGGCCACCGCCGCGGCGAAGCCCTCAGTCGAGCCGCTGTTCACGTCGCAGCCGCGGGCATACCTCACGGCGGGGCCGAGCCGCTCCCGCAACGATTCGAGCACGGACGGGGCCCCCACCATGCCGTCGCCGAACTCGGCCCCGTCCGGGATCGGGATCGAGAAGACGTTGTCCTCCGTCCGCATCTCCCGCAGCGACTCGGCGTGCGCCGGGAAGGTGTAGTCCCCGAAGAGGTGCCGGGCCGCGTCGGCATTGGGCCCGATCACCGCCACCGAGCCGGGATGTGATCGCAGCGGGAGGATCCCGTCGTTGCGGAGCAGGACCATGGACTTGTGGGCGACGCGGCGGGCGAGGGCGCGCTGCTGCGGGGTGTCGGTCACCGCCGCCACCGCGTCGAGGTCGACGAAGGGCCGCTCGAAGATGCCGAGCTCGAACTTGGTGCGCAGCACCCGCCGCACGCGAGACGTCGACGACCTTCTCGTCGATGTCGCCCGACGCCAGGGCAGCCAGCAGTGGCTCGCCGTAGCAGTCGGTGCCGGGTAGCTCGACGTCGATACCGGCCGTCATCGCCACCACGGCGGCTTGTGAGGCGTCCGCCACCAGCCGGTGGTACTCGGCGAGCTGGCGGACCGAGAAGTAGTCGGAGACCACGCACCCGTCGAATCCCCACTCGTCGCGGAGGATGCCGGTGAGCAGGCCCCGGTCGGCGGCGCACGGCACCCCGTCGAGCTCCTGGTAGCCGTTCATCACCGACCGCAGTCCGGCGGCGCGCACCACGGCCTCGAAGGGATGCAGGTACACCTCGCGCAGCTCACGCGCCGGGATGTGGCCCGGTGCCCAGTTCATCCCGCCCTCCGAGGCGGCGTACCCGACGAAGTGCTTGGCGGTGGCGATCACCCCGCCCGAGAGATCGTCGGACTGGAGGCCGCGCACGAAGGCGGCTCCCATGCGTGCCACGAGGTAGGGATCCTCGCCGAAGGTCTCCTCCAACCGCCCCCACCGCGGGTCGCGGCACACGTCGAGCACCGGTGACAGGCCCTGGTGGGCCCCGATGGCCCGCATCTGCAGGCGCAGCGCGTCGGCGATCGCCTCGGCGAGGTCGGGATCCCAGCTGCTGGCGACCCCGATCGCCTGGGGGAAGACCGTCGACTGGCGAGCCGTGAGACCCGAGCAGATCTCCTCGTGCATGATCGCCGGGATCCCCAGCCGCGTCTCCTCCACGAGGAAACGCTGGATGGTGTTGGCGACTCGGGCCGCATCCCGGGCCCCGAGGCTGCTGGCGCCCGACACCCGGGTCACATGCCCCAGGCCGTGCTCCAGCAACTTGGGGGCGCGCTCGGCGGAGAGGTCGGTGCCATCGACGAGTTGAAAGACCCAGGCGCTGCCAAGTTGGGCAACCTTCTCCGACAGGGTCATCCGCCCGAGCAGGTCCTCGACACGCTCGTCGACGGTGCATGCGGGATCCCGGTACGGCGCCGGATCACCCGCCCTGGTCCTGATCATCGATCCTCCATCCGATGCGGCCGGATCGTACCCCTCGGGGCGACACCGGCCGTGGGTCTCGTGTTCATCCCTTGACCGCTCCGGAGGACAGCCCACTCACTATCTGGCGTTCGGCCACGAGGTAGAAGAGCAGCGCCGGCACCATCGAGAGCGTGGTGAACGCCAGCACGCGGGCCGTGTCGGTCGTGTACTGGCTGGAGAAGTTGGTCACGCCGATCGGCAGGGTCCAGCTGGTCGCATTGTTGAGCACCACCAGCGGAAGCAGGAAGGCGTTCCAGCTGCGTCACGATGGCGATGACGGCGATGGTGCTGAGCACCGGCCGCGACAGCGGGAGCATGATCGACCAGTAGAAACGGAACGGGCCGCACCCGTCGATCGAGGCCGCTTCTTCCAGGTCGGCCGGGATGCTGCGGAAGAAGGGGCGCATGATCACGATCGAGAGCGGGAGGGCGAACGCCGCCTGCGGCAGCGCCACCCCCAGCGGATTGTCGAGGAGATTGATCTGGCGAATGACGACGAACAACGGCACGATCGCCACCGTCACCGGGAACAGCAGCCCGAACGTGAACAGCGTGTAGATGGCCTCGCGGCCGCGGAACGAGTAGCGCGAGAGCACAAAGGCGGCGAGGGACGCCGCCGGGAGCACGACGATCGTCGTCAGGAGCGCGATCACCGCGCTGTTGGCGAGCTGTCGCCAGAAGGTCCCCAAGGTGAGCACGTCGGCGTAGTTGGTGAACACCCACGGGTTGGGCAGGCTCACCGGGTTCTCCGAAAGCTGGCCCATGCTCCGGAACCCCCCGAGCACGGCAAATGCCACCGGGATGATGATCAAGGCGAGCACCGCGAAAGCGATGAGGTAGAGCAGCACACGCGTCAGCCGGGAGTTGATCTCGTCGTAGCCGGCGGTGGTTGCCTTGCGCTTGGTTCGGGTCGGTGCCGTCATGCCTTCACGCTCCCATCGTTGTGAGAGCGCCAGCGATGTCGCGCCGCAGCACCCAGCGCTGGTACGCCAGGGCGACCACCAGCGAGATGAGGAACACGACCACCGAGACCGCGCTGGCGTACCCGATCTGCATTCTCCGGAAGCCCCAGTCGATCATGTAGGTCGCCATCGTGTTGGAGGCGTTGATCGGGCCTCCGCCCGTCATGACCCAGATGAGGTCGAACAACTGCAGCGATCCGATGATCGACAGGAACACCGAGACGCGGATCGTGGGCCCGAGAAGCGGCAGCGTCACGTGCCGGAATGTCTGGCGCCAGTTGGCTCCGTCGATGGCGGCCGCCTCCCGCAACTCGGCGGGGATCTGCTGGAGCCCGGCCAGCATGATGATCATGTGGAAGCCGAAGTACTTCCAGGTGACCACGAAGAACACCGAGTAGAGCACGATCTTGGGATTGGCCAGCCATTCCTGGGTCAGGCCCTCGCCGCCGACGGCTTCCAGTGTGCGGTCGAGAAAGCCCGCGGGCCGCAGGAGTTGCCGCCACACCACGGCGGTGACCACCTCGGAGACGACGTAGGGGGCGAAGAACATCATCCGCATGAACGCCCGGCCGCGGAGTCGCTGGTTGAGCAGCACCGCCAGGGCGAGGGCGAAGGGAAGCTGGAGGGTGAGTGAAAGCACAAGGATGATGGCGTTGTGCTTCATGGCGCCGATGAACGTGGAATCGGCGAAGATCTTCCGGAAGTTCCCGAGCCCTACCCAGTCGGTGAGCGGCCGGAGACCGTTCCAGTCGTAGCCGCTGTAGCGGATGCCCTGGGTGACCGGGTAGATGACGAACAGCAGGTAGATGATGAGCGCCGGCGCCAGGAAGGCGATGATCATCGGCCATCGCCTCCGGCCCGGCCTTCGCCGGGTTCGCGCCACGACCCGGGCACTCGTCATGAGTCTCCTCCCCACCGATGGGTGGTGGTGGGTCGCCCGTGGCGACCCACCACCACCCTCACGAGTGGTCCGTCGACTGTCTACTAGCCCTGAGCCGCAGCCGCGATCGCGCCGGCTACCTCTTCGGGGGTGGCAGTCCCGGCGAAGAGCGTCTGCACGGCATCGTTGATCGCTGCACCCACATCGGGGGGTGTGACCTGATCCAGGTACAGCTGCATGTAGGTGCCCGCACCCAGGTATGCGACGATCCCCGCCATTATCGGATCGGTGACCGACCCTTCGGAGCCGATCACGACCGGCAGCATCCCGCCGGATGCGCCGTGCCGGTTGGCCACATCGAGACTCGAGATGTACTCGAGGAAGTCGATGGTCTCAGGCGGGGCGTTGATGCCAACCACGAAGCCGTTGCCGCCACCGAACACGTCGGTGATGACCCCGGCGCCGCCCTCAACCTCCGGGAACGGGAACCACCCGATCACGTCGTCGATGCCGGTGCCGTCGGCGGAGTTGGCGCGGATCGTCCCGGGGGCCCACTGGCCCATCAGGAGCATCGCCGCGTCGCGACTGGCCATGGTGGACGCGGAACCCTCGGCGCCGTCCCATGGAGCCGCCAGGAAGCCGGCCTGGAAAGGCTCCATGTCGATGAGGCGCTTCAGTTCCACACCGGCCTGAACGAACGGCTCGGCGTCCCATGACCCGTCGGCGACTGCCTGGGCCATGGCGTCCCGGCCCACCGATGCGCAGCGACAGGTACGCCCACCAGAACATGGCGGGCCACTTGTCCCCTGCCGCAACGGAGATCGGGGTGATCCCGGCGTCCTTGAGCATCTGGACGTCGGTGAGCAGCTCCTCCCAGGTAGTGGGGGGGGCTGCGATCCCGGCCTCTGCGAAGAGGGCCGTGTTATAGAAGAAGCCCACCGCGCCCAGGTCGAACGGCACGCCGTACTGGACGCCGTTCAGGTTGAACAGGCTTGCCCCCGCTGCGCTCACGTTCCCGATCCACGGGGCCGAGGCCTCGGTGATGTCCTGGATGAATCCGGCCGTCCACCTGCTCGGCGAGCCCGCCGCCGCCCCATGACTGGAACAGGTCGGGCGGATCGCCGGCCTGCAGGTTGGTCTGGAGCGTCGACTTGAAGGCCTCGTTCTCCTGAACGGTGATCTCAATGGTCACCCACGGATGGGTGGCCATGAACTCATCGGCAACGTCCTGCCAGATCGTGAGCCCGGGGTCACTGTTCTGGATGTGCCACCAGCGGATGGTGACCGGCTCCGGTGGCGCCTCGGTCGTGGTGGTCGCTTCGGTGGTCGTGGTCTCCACAGCCGTGGTCGTGGTCTCGGCGACCGTGGTCGTGGTCTCTTGGGCCGTGGTGGTGGTTTCAGCGCTCGTCGTCACCGCAGGCGACGACTACCAGCGACAGCACCGCCAGCAGCACGAGAAACCGTCTCAGTGTGTATCTCACGTGCATTCCTTCCTCCCCCATCCGGCGTGGGGCTTGTGCCCAAGTTCGGAACACGACTTCACGACTCCGCTTCTACTCTCCGTTCCTCCCGGTGTATGTGTGCTCTGCGCCGATGGCCCGGCACGACTGCCGGACCACGAGCTCCGTCGGCAGCGTCAGATGTACTGGATCGCTGGTGGGCTGGTCGATCAGGCCGATGAGCAGCCTCGCTGCCTCATAGCCCATCTGCTGGATCGACTGATCGATGGTGGTGAGGGGTGGGTCGGTGAGCGCCGACTCGGGGATGTTGTCAAACCCGATCACGGACAGATCCTTGGGAACAGCCATGCCGAGGCTGCGGGCTACCTTCATCGTCTGGATGGCCGAGACATCGTTGGCGGCGAATACCGCCGTCGGAGGCTCGGGCGTCCCGAGCAGGTCGCGGGCCGGCCCATCGGCGGATTCCGGCGTGTAGCCGCCGACGCGGAAGAGACCCGGCTCGAAGTCGATCCCGGCCCTCTCCAGGGCGATCCGGTAGCCCTCCTCACGCAGGCGGGCCGACTCGAGGTCGGGGCGCCCGGCGAGGAAGCCGATGCGGCGGTGCCCGAGCCCGAGGAGGTACTCAGTGGCCGTGATGGCACCTTCGAGGTTGTGGGAATCGACGGTGGGAAGACGCAACGGGCCGGCGTGCGGGTCGACGGCGACGATCGGGGCGTTGCCGCGAACGTCCACCACGGTGGGCGTCACCAGGATGGTCCCATCGGTGAGGGTGCCGCTCAGCCGAGAGATGTAACGGTTCTCCCAGCCGACGTCGTCCTCGATGTGGCCGCCGCCCGAGTAGACGATGAGTTCGTAGCCGGTTCCTCGAATGGCGCGGGCGGCTCCCTTGAGCAACTCGGCGCTGAAGGGCTCGAGGTCGGCGACGACGATCCCGATCACGTTGGTGCGGCGGCTGCGCAGGCTGCGGGCCACCAGGCTCGATTCGTAGCCGAGCTCGTCGATCACCGCTCGGACCCGGGAGAGTGTCGAAGGGGCGACGCCGTAGTGGCCGTTGACCACCCGTGAGACGGTGGAGATGGAGACTCCCGCCTCGGAGGCCACGTCGCCGATCGTCACCCGAGCGTCCAAGGCCACCCACTGCCCTTCAGGTTGCTGAGAACGATATCGAGAACGTTTTCAATACTGGCAGCCGCGACCCGAGGATGCAAACGAGAACCCCGCAGAGACACCTAGGGCCGGGATCGACAAACGGCGGCGGGCCGCGCCGCCTCAGCCGGTTCGGCGTACGCGGCGGGCGCTGGGAAGAGCCACCTGCTCGACGAAGGCGGCCAACTGGCGCAGGGTGCGCACCTCGTACACGCCGTCGCAGACGCTCCGGTAGGTGGCCAGGATCGAGTCGCCGGTGTCCCACGCCCGGCTCCGCTCGGGGTTGAGCCAGAACAGGGCGCGGCGAGCTCTGGGCGATGCGATGTAAGGCCGCCAGGTTGGGGCTCCGGTAGTTGCTGCGGGCGTCCCCGGTGACGATCACCGTCGTCCGCGGGCCGAGCCGGCCCGAGTAGTCCTCGACGAACTGGCCGAAGGCCCGCCCGTAGTCGGACCGCCCGTCCAGCCACACCACCCGCGCCCCCGCCTCCATGCGCTTGACGCCGTCGGCAAAGTCCACGCCCGGCCCGAAGTACCCGGTGACCTCGTCGAGGGCGTCGACGAAGGCGAACGACTGAACCCGGGCGAACTGGGCGGCCAGCGCGTAGCACGATCTGCAGGGTGAAGCGAGCGAAGGTGGCCACCGAACCGCTCACGTCGCAGAGCAGGACGATGTCCGGCTTGCTGCGATGGGGCTTGCGAAGCGCGGGTCGAGCGGGCACGCCCCCGCTGGACAGGGCGGCGCGCAACGTGCGCCGCACGTCCAGGCGCCCGCTTCCCCCCCGCCGCCGTCGAGACAGGCGCACCGCCAGGCGCCGGGCCAGGGGATGCAGGGCTCGCTCGATCTCGGCCAGCTCCGCGGTGGTGGCGGCGGTGAGGTCGGCGTCCTCCACCAGCGGCCGGCGCAGCACCCGGGCCACGGCCTCCGGGCCTCGATCGGCCACCAGCCGCCGCAGGATCTCGGCCTCGACCACGCGCCGGAACTCCTCGAAGCGCCGGGCCATCTCCTCCGCCTCCAGGCGCCGGGCGAGAGCGTCCGTCCCCGCCGCAGCCTCGCCCAGGCGCCGCCGCACGTGGGGCGCGTTCAGCTGCCGCATCACCCGATACAGGTAGTAGGCCGCGCCCAGGGGCCTCCCCGCCTCCATCCCGCTGAGCAGGCGCACCGCCCGGCGGGCGACCGCCTCCAGCAGTGCCCGGTCGCCACTCTCCAACGCAAGGAACAGGGCCTCCGCCAGGAGGGCGGGATCCCCGTCACCTTCGGCCCAGCCTCCGAGAGCCGCGGCGATGGCGGCCAGGTCGGCCGCCTCCAGCGCTGCCTCGGCCGCCGACCCGGGCTCGGGAGGACGGGAGCCGAAGTAGACGTCGAAGGCCAGGTCGAAGGCGTCCATGTACCGGGCGCTCTTCACCAGCGTGGCGGCCAGGGCGGTCCGCACCGCCGGCCGGCTCGTCAGATCGGTGTGACAGAGGGCGGTGGCCGCGTCGATTGCCTCCACGGTGGAAACGGGCAGCCCGGCCGCCCGCAGCTCGCCGACGAAGCCGGTGAGCAGGTCGAGCACGCGCCTACCCCTCCCCCGGCTCTCCGAGGTCGGCCACCGCCTTCTCGATGTCCGGCTGGTGCTTGAGAACCACGTGCAGCGTGTCCACTCGCCACCCGCCGGTCGAGCCGCTCCACGCCGAGCGCCAGCAGGGTCTGCGCCCAGTCGATCGACTCGCTCACCGAAGGCGGCTTGCGCAGCGCCAGGGAGCGCAGGCTGCGCACCAGGCGGGCGACCTGCTCGGCGAGCGCGTCGGGCAGGCCGGGCACCCTGGCCAGCAGGATCTCCTTCTCCCGCTCCGGGGACGGGTAGTCGATGTGCAGAGAAGAGGCAGCGGCGCCGGAGCGCCTCGGTCAGCTCGCGGGTGTTGTTCGAGGTGAGCACCACGATCGGCGTGCGACGTCGCCCGCATGGTCCCCAGCTCGGGGATCGAGACCTGGAAGTCGGAGAGGATCTCGAGCAGCATCGCCTCGATCTCCACGTCGATCCGTCGACCTCGTCGATCAGCAGCACCACGGGCTCGGGGCGAACGGATCGCCTCCAGCAGCGGCCGCGTGAGCAGGAACTCCTCGCTGAAGATGTCCTCCTCGCACCTCCTCCCAGGCCGCGGCCCCGGTCGGCCTGGATCCGCAGCAGCTGCTTGCGGTAGTTCCACTCGTAGAGGGCCTTGGCCTCGTCGAGGCCCTCGTAGCACTGCAGGCGGATCAGCCGGCGGCCGAGGGCGCCCGGCCAGGGCCTTGGCCAGCTCGGTCTTGCCGACCCCGGCCGGTCCCTCGACCAGGATCGGCTTCCCCAAGCGGATGGCCAGGAACACCACCTGGGAGATGCGCTCGTCGGCCAGGTAGCCCTGGGCGCGCAGGGCGGCGGTCACTTGGGCAGAGTCGGTCAGAGAGGGCTCCATAGGCCGAGTGTACGGGACGCGGCCGGGCGCTAATCCGCCGGGCCGGGCTCCTTCTCGTGCTCCTCCTGGAACTCGAAGACCAGGTCGCCGATCTGCACTTCGTCGCCGGCCCGGGCTCCGGCCCGGCGCAGCGCATCGTCCACCCCGGCCCGGGCGAGGCGCCGGGCGGCGAAGTCGGCCGCCTCCGGCACCGTCAGGTCGTCGAGGGCCACCGCCCTTTCCGCCGCCTTCCCAACGACCACCCAGCGCTCGCCCTCCCGGCGCACCGCGAAGCCCGGCGGGGCCGGGCGGTGCAGCAGGTAGCTCCGTCGCCCCGGGGCCTCCCGCACGGCCTGGTCCACCACGTCGGCCACGGCGTGCATGAGCGCCTCCACTCCTTCCCCGGTGATGGCGGAGACCGCGTGCACCGGGCGGCCCAGGGCGGCGCCGAGCGAGGCGGCGGCCTCGGCGGCGCCGGGCAGGTCGATCTTGTTGACCGCTACCACCCTGGGGCGGGCGGCCAGGGCCGGGTCGTGCCGCTCCAACTCGGCAGCCAGAACGCCGAGCTGACGGGCCACCGGCATCTCCTGGAGCGGCGAAGGGTCCAGCAGCAGGAGCAGCGCCCGAGCTCGCTCCGCATGGCGCAGGAAGGCATGCCCGAGGCCCCGCCCCTCGGCGGCCCCCTCCACCAGGCCGGGTATGTCGGCGAGCACGAACTGGCGGTCGTCCACCTCGACCACACCGAGGTGAGGCTCCAGCGTGGTGAAGGGGTAGTCGGCGACCTTGGGGCGGGCGGCCGACACCCGGGATATCAGGGTGCTCTTGCCGGCGTTGGGGAACCCGACGATGGCCGCGTCGGCGGTGAGCTTGAGCTCCAGGGTGATCTCCGCCTCCTCGCCGTACTCCCCCTGCTCGGCGAAGGTGGGGGCCACATTGCGGGCGCTCACCAGGGCGGCGTTGCCCCGGCCACCGCGCCCTCCCTCCATGACCACCACCCGGCTTCCCGGCTCGGCCAGGTCGGCGAGGACCGTGCCCTGCTCGTCACGGACCACCGTCCCCACCGGCACCGCCAGCACGAGGTCGGCGCCGCGCCGTCCGTGCTGCAGGTCCCCGCGGCCGTGGGCGCCGTCTCCGGCGCGCCGATTCGGCCGCCGCTGGTAGTCGAGGAGCGAGGCCACGGCCGGGTCGGCCTCCACTATCACGTCGCCCCCCGCGCCGCCCGAGCCCCCCTCGGACCGGCCGCGCGGCCTGCCCCGCTCCTTGTGGAAGGAGGCGACACCGGCACCCCCGTCACCGGCGCGAACCCGGATCTTGGCCTCGTCGACGAACACGGCCCTCCCAGGGCCTAGGGCATCAGTCCTCGGGGACGATGCTCACCTGGCGGCGCCCCCGGCGCTCGCCGTAGGCGACGAGCCCGCTGGCCTCGGCGAACAACGTATCGTCGCCGCCCTTGCCGACGTTGTCACCCGGATGGATGCGAGTACCGCGCTGGCGCACCAGGATGGCGCCGGACTTGACCCGCTGGCCGTCGAAGACCTTGGGGCCGAGCCGCTTGGCAGCCGACTCGCGGCCGTTCTTGGTGGAGCCGCCACCCTTCGTCTTCGACATCAGGACTCCTTCTTGCTCTTCTTCTCGACGGCCGGGGCCGGCCCGGCGGAGGCCTTGGCCGCCACCTTGCGCCGGGGGGCGGGCTTGGCCGCGCGAGCGGCGCCCGCCGTCCGCTCCGCGCCTTCCTCGACGGCCGGGGCGGCAGCGGCGGGCTCGGCCGGCTTGGGCTCCGGCGGATTCCGCTTGGCCCCCTCGGGGGCGTCGATGCGAATGACCTCGAGCGTCGTGTAGCGCTGGCGATGACCCTGGTGGCGGCGATACCCGGTCTTCGACTTGTACTTGAACAGATCCACCTTGGGGCCGGAGGATTCCCCCACGACCCGGGCGACCACCTTGGCGTCCTTCAGGACGTCACGCTGGGAGAACACGGTGCCGGCATCGTCCACCAGCAGCAGCGGCGTGAAACCGACCTCACCCTCGGCGCGCAGGTGCTCGACGTCGATGACGTCACCTTCGTGCACCTTCGCCTGCTTCCCGCCGGTGCGGATGATCGCGTACATGGTCCAGGTCCTTCAGGACGGGGAAAGAGATATGTTAGCGCCGGGCCGGAACCGTAGATCTAACCCTCCGCTTCGTCGGCCCACGGTATGGGGCCGCCGGACGTGGCGGCCTCTTCGAAGAGGAGCACCCCCCGCCCCCCGCATCGCTCACACACGCGGGAGAACGACTCGAGCAGCCCCTCCGAGACGTTCTTGCGGGTCATCTCCACCAGGCCCAGGTGCGAGACGTCGAAAACCTGAGTGCGGGTCTTGTCCTTGGCCAGCGACTCGCGCAGCCGCTGCAGCACCGCCTCCCGGTTCTTGGCGATCTCCATGTCGATGAAGTCGATGACGATGATCCCCCCGATGTCCCGCAGGCGCAGCTGGTGGGCGATCTCCTCGGCAGCCTCCAGGTTGTTCTGCAGCACCGTCTCCTCGAGGTTGGAGTGGCCGACGAACCGCCCGGTGTTCACGTCGATGACCGTGAGGGCCTCGGTGCGGTCTATGCAGATGTGCCCGCCCGAAGGGAGCCACACCTTGCGATCCAGCGCCTTGCGCAGCTGGTCCTGGACGTGGAAGCGGTCGAAGAGGGGGATCTCGTCCTGGTACTCGTGAACCCGGCTCACCAGGTCGGGGTCGGTGGCTTCCAGGTACTCGACGACCGACCGCCGGACGGCCGGGTCGTCGATCATGAGCCGGCGGAAGTCGCCCGTGAAGTGCTCCCGCACCACACGCAGCACCAGGTCCGGTTCTTCGTGCAGCAGGCGGGGGGCTCCCCCAAGGGGGATCTTGGCGGAGATGTCCTCCCAGACCTGTCGCAGGCGGTCGACGTCGGCCCGCAGTTCCTCCTCGCTCGCCTCCTCGGCCGCCGTCCGCACGATGACCCCGAATCCCGGCGGGCTCAGGTCGGCCACCAGCTTGCGGAGGCGCTCGCGCTCGGGGTCGGGCAGCCGCCGGCTGATCCCGCGCACCTCGGAATCCGGGGCGAGGACCAGATACCGGCCGGGAAGGCTCACCTGGTTCGTCAGTCGGGCGCCCTTGGTGCCCATGGCGTCCTTCGACACCTGGACCAGCACCTCGTCCCCCACCTTGAGCGCCTTCTCGATCCGCTGGTGACGGCCACCGTTGCCGTGGGAGTCGGCCTGGACGTCCCCGGCGTAGAGCACCCCGTTCTTGGCCTCGCCGAAGTCGACGAAGGCCGCCTCCATGCCCGGAAGGACGTTGCGCACCTTGCCCAGATAGACGTTGCCCGCCAGCGAGCGGCGATCGGAGCGCGCCACGTAGTGCTCCACCAGCAGGGCGCCTTCGAGGACCACGATCTGCGTCTGGTGCGGGGTGCGCCGGATGAGCATCTGCTTGCGCTCCGTCTCCGGCGTCGGGATGACGACCTCGAGGTGCCGGGGCGCGGCCCGGCGCGATCTCTCTCGCCTCGGGCGCCGCGCCCGGTCCGACACGGCCGGCTTGGCCGGTGCCTGGGTGGGTGCCTCTACCTCGCGGACGCGGCGGATCTCGACGGTGCGTCGCCCGACGCGGCGCACGGTCTTCTCTTCAATTGCCTGGTCGCCCACGCCCTTGCGGACGACCTCGGCGGGACGCTTGCGAAACAAACCCATGGCCTGACTCCTCGGGCGCCCGGAGAGGGGGGCGCCCCTGTGTGAACGTTGGACACCGCCCGGGGCCGGCACAGACGCGTCTCAGCCTGGTCGCGAGACGACCTGTGCAGACCCGGGGCCGGGAAAAGAGGCTGGCACCGGGACGGGAACGCGGAACTCTGCACCGCTGGCTCCGTTCGGTCCGGATCGGGCGCCGCCGGGGTCCTGGCACGGCCGGCGCCGACGGCGGGGGGAGGTTACCACGGGCGCTTCCCCACCCGGCGTCACTAGATCGAGAGGCGCTCCTGGCGGGATTCCCCCGGTGTGTAGCAGTAGCGACACCGGGCCTCGTAGGCGCCCACCGCCCCCAGCACCACGAGCTCGTCCGACTCGATGACCCGCTGGGTGAACATGCCGGCCCCGCCGCAGCGGTGGCACACCGCCAGGCTCTTGGTCACGTACTCCGCCCGGGTCATCAGCGTGGGAATCGGCTCGAAGGGGCGTCCCAGGTAGTCGAGGTCCAGGCCGGCCACGATCACCTGCTTGCCCGTCGCCGCCAGCCGCTCCACGACCTCCACCAACCCCATGTCGAAGAACTGGCCCTCGTCGATGCCGACCACCACGGTGCGGTCCTCTACCTTGCGGAGCAGGTCGGCACTGTCGGTGACGGGCTCGGCCGCCACCGACAACGAGCTGTGCGACACCACCTGCGCCACCCCGTAGCGGTCGTCGATGGCCGGCTTGAAGGTCTGCGTGGGCACCCGGGCCAGCTGGTAGCGCACGATGCGGCGGATGAGCTCCTCGCTCTTCCCCGAGAACATGGGGCCGCAGATGACCTCGACCCACCCCCGGGAGTCCCGCCGATCCATGGCTCACAGGCTAGCCGGGGGCCGGGCGGGGGCGCTCAGGTGAAGAAGCGCTCCCCCGGCATCGGGGAGCGCCGTACCCAGGTGGAGTGCACCATGCCCAGGGTGAGGGCCATCGCGATGTAGAAGGACCCGCCGTAACTCATCAGCGGCAGCGGCACGCCGGTCACCGGCAGGAGCCGCTGCACCATCCCCACGTTCACGAAGACATGGAACACGACCAGCGCTCCGGCCCCCACCGCCAGCAGGTACCCGAAGCGATCCCGGGCGGCGGCGGCCGTCCGCAGCAGCCGCCACACGACCACCGCGAACAGCCCCAGCACCACCGCCGACCCCACGAACCCCAGCTGCTCGGCCACCGCGGTGAAGATGAAGTCGGTCCGCTGGGCCGGGACGAACGCCCCGTTGGTCTGGCTGCCCTGCGACAGGCCCTTTCCGAAGAGGCCGCCGCTGGCGATGGCGATCTCGCTCTGCGTCTGGTTGTAGTTGAGGGTCTGCTCGGCGTCGCCCGAGTTGAGGAAGCCGGTGAGCCGATCCAGCTGGTAGTCCTTGAGGATGTCCAACTGGAAGGCGAAGACCACCGCGATCACCGCCCCCACCAGCAGCAGGGCCAGCTGACGGACGTTCGCCCCGCCGGCGAACAGCATGACCACCGCCACGAACCCGAACACGAGCATGGTGCCGAGGTCGGGCTGCACGAAGATGAGGGCCGAGGGCACCGCCACCAACGCCAGGGTCTGCCCAACCCGCGCCCAGCCCACCCTGGCTTCCTCCGACGCCGACAGCAGGGCCGCCAGGGCGAGGATCATGGCCGGCTTGGCGAACTCCGCCGGCTGCAGGTCTATGGGGCCGAGCGGGATCCAGCGCTGGGCGCCCTGGCGGCTCGCTCCGACGGGGGTGAGCACCAACAGCAGCAGGAGGAGCGCGGCGACATAGGCGTACGGGGCCAGCTCCTTCCACTGTCGGGGGCCGATGAACGAGGCGGCGATGAAGACGACCGCCCCGCCCGCCATGAAGAAGGCCTGGCGCACCATGTCGCCGCTGGGATCGACCCCGGCCGCCTCCAGACGAGGGGCGGTGATGGTGTAGATCATCACCAGGCCGGCAGCGCTCAGCGCCGCCGCGGCCAGGATCAGCAGGAAGTCCGGCCGAGACCGCGACCGGCGGGTGGTCAGATCGATCTCGGCGAGGGCCGCCATCAGTCGGTGTCCTCCCCGCTGCGGATCGTGTCGATGTCCTCTCCCATCAGGTACTGGAGGATGGCCCGGGCGGTGGGGGCGGCGATCTTCCCGCCGCTCCCGCCCCCGTCGATCACGACCGCCACCACGTACTGCGGCTCGTCGAGGGGCGCCACCCCGACGAACCAGGCGGTGTCCACCTCCGGGACCTCCTCGACCGCGACCCCGGGGAACTCCCAGCTGCGCTCCGCGAGAGCGGCGGCGGTCGCTTCCGAGATCTCGTCGGCCACCGACGAACTGCGCATCCTCGGTGTCGAATCGGGCCCAGATCTCCGAGGCCGGTGTCTCGAGCAGCTCGGCCAGGCGCTCGACCAGCTGCGGCTTCGCTGCCCGCGGGCCGCTGCTCGCGATCGACCACCAGGCGCAGGCTGGCCAGGCGGATCTGGGCGGTCCCGGTCTTGCCGCCGACCTGCCCGAGGCTGTCGCCGAAACCCACGAAGGCCTGGTAGGCGGTGCCCCTCTCCGAAGCCACCACCCCGTGCAGGTCGGCCAGCAGGCTGGCCACCGTGCTCTCCGAGATGTCGAACGCTCGCAGGACCCGGGGCGTGTTGAGGAAGATGGCCTCTCCCTCCGAATCGACGATCGACGACACGACCCGCGGGGTCCACAGCGTGCCCCCGTTGACCAGAGCCGCATAGGCGTTGGCCAGCTGCAGCGGGGTGCACACCATGGCCCCCTGGCCGATCGCGGTGTTCATCAGATCGCCGCCCGACCAGGGGCCGTCGAAGCGCACCAGGCCGGTCCGGTTCAGCTGGTGGTACTGGAACCACTCCCGGTCGGGGACGATGCCCACCTGCTCGAAGGGCAGGTCGATGCCGGTGGCCTCCCCGAAGCCAAGCGTGCCGGGCCCAGACCTGCAGGAGGTCCTCGTCCCAGTCCAGCCCGGCCCGGTCCCAGATCTCCAGGGCGATACCCCAGTAGTAGTTGTCGGAGGAGACCTGGAGGGAAGTGTGGATGTTCACCAGGCCGTGCACCTTCCAGTCCTGCAGCAGCGGGGTGTTGGGGAACTGCGAGATCGCCGTCGGCGTAGAACGAGGTCGGGTCGTTGGGATCGAGAAGGGCGGCGTACTGGTCCTGCTCCACCGTCGGGTAGATCTCCCTCTCCAGGGCAAGGGTGTAGGCCACCACCTTGAAGGCCGAGGCGGGCGGGTACAGGCCCTGGATGGCGAAGTTGTTGAGGGCGGCCGTCTCGGAGAGAGCGGCCCACTCCTCGTCGGTGATGCGCCCGTCGGAGAAGAGCCCCGGGTCGTAGGCGGGCACCGACGCCATAGCCAGGACGGACCCGTCGCGGGGGTCGATTACCACCGCCGATGCCCGGGCCGGCGACTTGCCGTCCAGGCGCGCCAGGGACATCCCGTCGAGCAGGACCTGCTCGACGAACTGCTGCAGGCCGAGGTCGAGGGTGGTGATCACCGTTCCCCCTGCCTGGGGCGGCACCTCCTCGACGATCTCGAGGATCTCCCCGCTGGCGTTCACCCGGTAGGTGGTCTTGCCCGGGGTGCCGCGGAGCAGCCGGTCGTACTCCTTCTCGATGCCGAAACGGCCGACCCGGTCGCGGGCGGTGATCTCCGGACGGAGCAGGTCGTCGTCGGCCGGGGCGCCGATGTAGCCGAGCACGTGGGCCGCCACCTCCCCCAGCGGGTAGATGCGCACCGGCACCGCCTCGACCACCACCCCGGGGAAGTCCTCGGTGTGCTCGAGGGCGAACACCGCCGTGGACTCCGACACCTCGTCCCCTACCGCGAAGCGGGATCCCGGCCCATTCTCCTCGAACAGGGCCCAGATGTCCTGGGCCGGCATGCCCAGCAGGGCGGACAGGTTGTTGACCAGTTCCTCCTCCCGCTCCTCGGGAAGGAGGGCACGGTCGACGACGATACGCCGGGAGGCGAAGCTGCCGGCGAGCAGTTCCTGCCCGCTCCGGTCGTAGATGTCGCCCCGCGGCGCCTCGATGCTCACCACCCGGAGCTGCTGCTGCTCGGCCACTTCCTGCGCCGTCGCCACCGTGCTCACCTGCAGGTACCAGAGGCGCAGCGTCAGCACGGCGAAGAGGGCGGCGAACACCACTCCCACTGCCACCAGGCGCCAGGTGCGGCTCACGACTCCCCCCAGCCGCCCGGGCTCCTGACCCGCTCACCGATGAGCTTGGTGACCGGGGGCAACACCAGGACCGCCAGCACCGTGTTGTACACCGCCGGGAGCAACATCTTGCGCACCACCTGGGCGTCGGCGAGGGTCTGCTCGCCGAAGATCGTACCGAGAAGCCCGTATAGCGCCATAGCCGCGAACGAGATCAGGAAGACCCCGGGCACCAGCAGGGTCACGTCGTCCTCGAAGCGGTGGCGCAGACGCACGGTGGCGAAGGCCACCGCGGTGGCCACCAGCGCCCACAGGCCCAGGGCCGTCTCGGAGAGCAGGTCGAGCAGCAAGCCGGTCCCGAAGCCCATCAGCAACGACTCCATGCGCCCCAGGTGCCGGCTCAAGGCCAGCACCACGAGCAGGGCGAGCGCCGGGGAGGCGTCGAACGGGCGGAAGCGGACGAACAGGGTGGTCTGGAGAGCCACCCCGAGGAGAGCCAGGGCGACGGCTATGGCCGTCCTGCGCCACTTCACGGGGCGACGGTCGTCCCGGTCCCGATCGGCGACCCCTCTTCATCGGGATCGGCCGACCCAACCTCGTCGCTGGTGAACACCAGCACCTTCACGTAGTCCACCCGCGTCAGCTCCGCGACGGGAGTGGCCGTGGTCCGGAGCGAGAAGCCCACTTCGGCCTCGGCCGCCTCGGCGACCCGGGCCACGGGGATGCCCGCCGGGAAGCGCCCGTCGGCGGTGACGAGCAGGTCCCCCTCGACCAGAGCGGTCTCGGTGTTCAGCATCTCCAGCGCGAGGAGGCCTCCGCCGCGACCGATCAGCACCCCGGTCTCACCCGTCCGATCCACCCGCACGGCCACCCGCATGCTTCTGTCGGTGATGAGGCGGATCCGTGCCGAGGTCTCGGTGACCGCCACCACCCGGCCCACCAGCCCGCCCTCGTCGATCACCGGCATGTCCTCGGTGATGCCGTGGCGCCTGCCCTTGTCGATCAGCCGGAGGGCATCGAAGTCGGAGACGCCCGGTGGCCAGCACCCGGGCAACGACGGTGTCGTAGCTCCTCGGGGGGCTCGATGGCGAGGATCGCTTCAAGCTCCGCGACCTGCCGCTGGAGGCTCTCGGTGGCGGCCAGTTCCTGCTCCAATTGGGCCACCTGCAAGCGCAGCGCCTGGTTCTCGCCACGCAGCCCGACCAGGTCGGACATCCCCTCGAAGAAGCCCACCACCGGCCGAGTGACGAAGGAGACCGCCTTCTGCACCGGGGTGAACACGGCCTGGGTGCCGTCGCGCAGGGTGCCCGCCAGCCCTTCTCCGGAGGCCCGCAGGTCCATGGTCATCAGGATCAGCGACACCATGACCAGGGCGACGAAGAGGATGTTGCTGCGATCGAGACTCGTTCGGCGCCACATCAGCGCCCTCCCCCATCGGAACCGGCCCCGCCGGGCACGGCTATTCCCCGCCGGTGGTGGACAGCACGTCCCGCAGCCGGTCGAACTCCTCCAGGCAGAAGCCGGCCCCCAGGACCACTGTTTGCAGAGGGCGCTCGGAGGTGATCACGGGCGTGCCGGTCTCACTGGCGATGCGGACGTCGAGCCCCCGGAGCAGCGCCCCGCCCCCGGTGACCATGATGCCCCGCCCCATCATGTCGGCGGCAAGTTCCGGCGGGGTCTTGTCGAGGCAGTACTTGACCGCGTCGACCACCGACTGCACCGGCTCCTCGATGGCCTCCCGCACCTCCTGGGCGCCGACCACCACCGTCTTGGGAAGGCCGGTGACCAGGTCGCGGCCCGCGGATCTCGGCGCTGGGCTCGTCCGAGTAGGGCCAGGCCGAGCCGATGGCCATCTTCAGCTGCTCGGCAGTGCGGTCGCCGAGCAGGAGGTTGTGCTCCTTCTTGACCCAGTCGATGATGGCCTCGTCGATTTCGTCGCCGGCCACCCGAACGCTGCGGGAGACCACGATGCCCCCCAGGGAGATGACGGCCACCTCGGTGGTGCCGCCGCCGATGTCCACCACCATGCACCCGGTCGGCTCGTACACCGGCAGGCCGCAGCCGATGGCCGCCGCCATGGGCTCCTCGATGGTGTAGGCCCGCCGGGCGCCGGCGTGATAGGCAGCCTCCTCCACCGCCCTCCGCTCCACCCCCGTTATGCCCGAAGGCACCCCGACGATGATGCGCGGGCGGGCCCAGCGGCGCGGCTGCACCTTCTTGATGAAGTAGCGCAGCATCTTCTCGGTTATGTCGAAATCGGCGATCACCCCGTCCCGCAGCGGGCGGATGGCCTGGATGTGGCCGGGCGTGCGCCCGATCATGCGCTTGGCGTCGGACCCCACCGCCAGGGCGCGGTGGCTGCGAGTGTCGATGGCCACCACCGAGGGCTCGTTGAGCACGATGCCCTGACCGCGCACATACACCAGGGTATTGGCGGTCCCCAGATCGATGGCCATGTCGCGACTGGCGAGCCCAGCAATGCTCGTCATGACAGCCTTAGTTGGACTAGTCCGATTCTACCGCTTGCCCGAAGAACAGCCCGAGCTCGCGCTCTGCGCTGGCCGGGGAGTCCGATCCGTGGACGATGTTTTCCGTTGTGATCAAGCCGAAGTCGCCGCGGATGGTACCCGGGGCGGCCTTCCTGGGGTCGGTCACCCCCATGAGCGCCCGGGCCACCTCCACCGCGTCCTCGCCCTGCCACTCCATCGCCAGCACCGGCCCGCCGGTGATGAAGGCGGCCAGGTCGGCGAAGAACGGCTTGCCCACGTGCTCGGCATAGTGCCGCTCGGCCAGGGCACGGTCGATGGTGAGCATGCGCGCCCGGGTGAGCCTCAGGCCCTTGCGCTCCAGGCGGGAAATGACTTCCCCCACCAGGCCACGGCGCACCCCGTCGGGCTTGACCATCACGAAGGTGCTCTGCATCACGGCCGGTGTCCTCCTCGTCTGCGGGGCCGGGAATGGTACCCGTCAGCCGCCCGACCCACGCCCGAGGGCGCTCCGGGCCTCTCCCACCACGTAGAGGGAGCCGGTCACCAGCACCGGCCGTCCCTCGCCGAGGGCAGCATCCAGCGCCTCGGCGACCGAGCCGTGGGCCGACACCGGCACCCCGAGGATGTCGGCGGCCAGGGCGGCCACCTCGGCGGCGGGCCGGGCCCGGGCCGAGTCGGCGGCCCGGGCGGCGTTCAGCGAGGCTGCGGCCGGCTCGAGTGAGTGGAGCATGGTCTCCACGTCCTTGTCGGCCATCGCCCCGAACACCACCGACCACTTCGTGGTCGGGAACTCCTCCGCCAGAGCGGCGGCGAGAGCCGCGGTCCCTTCCGGGTTGTGGGCCCCGTCGAGGATGACCAGCGGGTCCCGCTGCACCACCTCCATGCGCCCGGGAGAGCGGGTCCGGGCGGCTGCCTGGGCCACCGCCGCCGGGTCGAGGGCCCGTCCGAAGAACGCCTCGACGGCGGCTACGGCCACGGCGAGATTCGTCGTCTGGTGGCGCCCGTGCAGCCGCAAGGGCACCTCCGGGTAGGACCGGTAGACGCCCTCCAGGTCCACCAGCCAGCCGCCCACCGCCAGCTCCGCGTGGGACACCGAGAAGTCCACCCCCCACCGCAGCCAGGCCGACCCGGTGGCGGCGGCTCGCGCCCCGGCGACCTCGAGGGCCTCCGGGGGAAGGTCGCCCGTGACCAGCACCCGCCCCGCGCCCAGGATGGCCGCCTTCTCGGCGGCGATGGCGGTCAACGTGTTGCCGAGGTACTCGGTGTGCTCGAGGGAGATGGAGGTGATGACCGCCACCTCGGCATCGACCACGTTGGTGGCGTCGAGGCGGCCGCCCAGGCCCACCTCGACCACCGCCGCGTCCACCGCCCGCTCGGCGAACCAGGAAAAGGCCAGGGCGGCGGTCAGCTCGAAGTAGGTGATGCCGTCCCCGGTGCGTTCCTCGAACAGGTCGACAAAGGGCCGCACATCGCCCAGGGCGGCGGCCATCTCGTCGGGCCGCATCGGCTCCCCCGCTACCTCGAAGCGCTCCTCCACCGCCTGCAGGTGAGGCGAGGTGAACAGACCGGGTGTCAACCCGTGGGCCTTGAGCAGAGCGGCCGCCAGCCGGGAGGTGGTGGTCTTGCCGTTGCTGCCGGCCACGTGGATGACGGGATAGCCCAGGTGGGGGCCGGCCATGAGCTCCAGCAGGCCGGCGATGCGTTCGGTGCCCGGTTTGACCCCCCGGCCGATGTGCCGGTCCAGGTAGGCGAGGGCCTCGGCGTGGTCCGTGGGGGCTACCCCAGGGCTTCCAGCTGCGCCCGCAGCTTGGCGAGCCGGGCGAGGCCCTCGGCCGTCCGGGCCCGTTCCTTCTCGACCACCTCGGCCGGGGCGCGCTCGACGGAACTGCGGATTGGCCAGCTTCGCCTCGGAGGCCGCCAGCAGCGACTCCGCCTCGGCCACCGCCCGGGCGAGGCGCTCCTTCTCGGCCGCCGCCTCGGCCGTGCCCGCCATCGAGACGAAGACCTGGATCGAGCCCACCACCAGTGGCGTCCGGCCCGGCCCGGCCGAGGCCTGTTCCACCCACTGCGGGGTACACCGAGGCCAAGGACTCGACCTGCTCCCGCCACCAGCGCTCGGCCACCCCCTCCGGGTCGGCGACCACCACGTCGAGCGGGGCGCGCGGCGCCAGTCCGTGCTCCGCCCGGAAGCGCCGGATCTCGCCCACCATCCCCTGGAACACGGCAAACCCCTCGGGAGCCTCGTAGGCCGGCGGCGACGGCCAGGGGCCGGCGGCGACGAACCCGTCGCCCACCAGGTGCGACCAGAGCTCCTCGGTGAGGGAGGGCATGATGGGATGCAGCATCGCCACCACGTCGCGCAGCACGACGCCGAGAGTGCGCGCCACCGTACCCTCGCCGCCCCGGCGCAGCGGCGCCTTCGTGAGCTCCAGGAACCAGTCGCAGACCTCAGCCCAGATGAAGTTGTACAGCAGCCCGAAGGCGTCGCTGAAGCGGTACTCGTCGAACAGCTCGTCGAAGCGGGCCGACACCTCATGCAGGCGGGAAAGGATCCAGCGCTCCTCCGGGGAGGGGTCGTCCGGGTAGCCGCCCGACGCCGGCACCCCCGCCGTCGTGTAGCGGAGGGCGAAGCGGACCGCGTTCCACAGCTTGTTGCCGAAGCGCCGGGCGGCATCGACCTGTTCCAGCTGCAGGGGGACCGTGTCGTGGCCGGGGGCGGCCGCCAGCACCAGCGACAGCCGCAAGGGATCGGCCCCCTGCTCGGCCACCACGTCGAGCGGGTCGACGGCGTTGCCCCGCGACTTGGACATCTTGCGCTTGTCGGAAGCCTGGATGAGACCGTGGATGGCCACGTCGGCGAAGGGCACTCCCCCGGCGAAGTGGAGGCCCATCTGGATCATCCGGGCCACCCAGAAGTAGATGATGTCGTAGGCGGTGACCAGCACCGAGTTCGGGTAGAAGGAGCGCAGGTCGGGGGTATCGTCGGGCCAGCCCAGGGTGGAGAAGGGCCACAGGGCGGAGGAGAACCACGTGTCGAGCACGTCCTCCTCCTGGCGGAGGTCGGCCGACCCGCAGGCGCAGGCCGAGGGGTCCTCGAGGGCCACGGTCACCCGGCCGCACGCCCCGCAGTACCAGGCAGGGATGCGGTGGCCCCACCAGATCTGGCGGGAGATCGTCCAGTCGCGCAGGTTCTCCATCCAGAGGATGTAGTGCTTCTCCCAGCGCTGGGGGACGAAACGCACCTGCCCGGCGCGCACCGCGTCGATGGCCGGCCCCACCAGCGGGCGCACCTTGACGAACCACTGCTCCGACAGGTAGGGCTCCACCATGGTGCCGCAGCGGTAGCAGTGCCCGACCGTGTGCATGTGCTCCTCGACGCGGCGCAGCACCCCGGCGGCGGCCAGGGCCTCCTTGACCGCGGCGCGGGCGTCGAAACGGTCGAGCCCGGCGAAGGGACCGCCGGCGGCGGTGATCGCCCCTTGCTCGTCGAGCACCGTGATGGCCGGCAGGCCGGCCCGCTCGGCGATCTCGAAGTCGGTGGGGTCGTGGGCCGGGGTGACCTTGACCGCGCCGGTGCCGAACTCGGGGTCCACCGCCTCGTCGGCGATGATCGGGATCTCCCGCCCAACCAGCGGGAGGCGCAGAAGGCGGCCGATCACCCCCCGGTAACGCTCGTCGTCGGGATGCACCGCCACGGCGGTGTCCCCCAGCATCGTCTCGGCCCGGGTGGTGGCCACTTCCACCCCGCCCTCGCCTTCAACGAAGGGGTACTCGATGTAGACCAGCTCCCCGGTGACGTCCTCGTGCTCCACCTCGATGTCGCTGAGGGCGGTGCAGCAGCGCGGGCACCAGTTGATGACCCGCCGGCCCCGGTAGATGATCCCCTCCTCGTACAGGCGGACGAAGACGGTGCGCACCGCCCGGGAGAGCCCCTCGTCCATGGTGAACCGCTCCCGGCTCCAGTCGCAGGAGTAGCCCAGGCGGCGCATCTGCTCGGAGATCCGGCCCCCGTGCCGCCGCTTCCACTCCCACACCCGCTCGATGAAGGCCTCCCGGCCCAGGTCGTGCCGGGTCAGGCCCTCAGCGGCCAGCTGCCGCTCGACCACGTTCTGAGTGGCGATGCCGGCGTGGTCGGTGCCCGGCACCCAGAGAGCGGCGTAGCCCTGCATGCGCTTGCGGCGAACCAGGGCGTCCTGGATGGCCATGTTGAGGGCGTGGCCCATGTGCAGCGACCCGGTGACGTTGGGAGGCGGGATGACGATGCAGTAGGGCGGACCGCCCGGGTTCTGCTCAGGACGGAAGACGCCGGCGGCTTCCCACCGGGAGTACCACTCCCCCTCGACCCGTTGTGGATCGTACGCCGCTTCCATCGAGGCTCTCACCCATGGTGCGCACATGATAGGGCCCGGAAAAGGAGGAAGGCCGGTGCTGCTGCACCGGCCTTCTTCCCCTTCCACGCTCCCGGGCGGGGACCGACGCCCTGGAGCGTTTGGCTCCTCCCCTAACCGACTCCCCTACTCGACCTGCCACCACCCTACGCCGCCGCGGACGCGCCCTCAACCACTTTGCGTCAGCAGCCGTGTTCATTTGGGCGGCGCAAGGTGACTAGTCCGCTGCCGCCACTCGATTCGGCCGGTGACGCGTGCCACCGCGGGGTGTCGATGAGAGAGGCGCGCCCGGCCGTACGCGAGGCCGGCGCTTCTAGGCGGTGCGCTCCTTGGGGCGGGCTTTGCCGAGTTCCGAGATGGGAATCAGGGTGGGGTTGACCCGCCGGCACACCGCCGCACCATCGATGACCACCCTGGCCACGTCGGCCCGCGAGGGCAGGTCGTACATGGTGTCGAGCAGCACCTCCTCGAGGATGGCCCGCAGGCCGCGCGCCCCGGTCGAGCGGAGCAGGGCCTGGTCGGCCACCGCCTCGAGCGCGTCGTCGGTGAAGGACAGCTCGACCCCGTCCATCTCGAAGAACTTGGCGTACTGCCGAGTGAGGGCGTTCTTGGGCTCGAGCAGCACCCGGATGAGCGACTCCTTGTCGAGGTCCCCGACCGTCGCCACCACCGGGAGCCGCCCGACGAACTCCGGGATGAGACCGAAGGCCATCAGGTCCTCGGGGAGCACCTTGTTGAGGATGGTCCCCTGGCGCTGGTCGACCGAGCGCACCTGGGCGTCGAAGCCGATGGCCCGCTTGCCCACCCGGCTCTGGATGATGCGCTCCAACCCGGAGAAGGCGCCCCCGCAGATGAAGAGCATGTTGGTGGTGTCCACCTGGAGGAACTCCTGGTGGGGGTGCTTGCGCCCACCCTGGGGCGGCACCGAGGCCACGGTGCCCTCGAGGATCTTGAGCAGCGCCTGCTGCACCCCTTCGCCCGAGACGTCGCGGGTGATGGAGGGGTTCTCGGCCTTGCGGGCGATCTTGTCGATCTCGTCGATGTAGATGATCCCCTGCTCGGCCTTCTTCAGGTCGTAGTCGGCGGCCTGGATGAGCTTGAGGAGGATGTTCTCCACGTCCTCGCCCACGTAGCCGGCCTCGGTGAGGGCGGTGGCATCGGCGATGGCGAAGGGCACGTTGAGCATGCGGGCCAGGGTCTGGGCGAGCAGGGTCTTGCCGCAGCCGGTGGGGCCGACGAGCAGGATGTTCGACTTCTGCAGCTCGATGTCGTCCTTGGGGCGCTGACCCGCCCGCACCCGCTTGTAGTGGTTGTAGACGGCGACCGAGAGGACCTTCTTGGCCCGCTCCTGCCCCACCACGTAGTCGTCGAGGAAGGCGTACATCTCGGCGGGCTTGGGCAGCTCGGTGAGGGGCAGCTCCTCGGAAGTGGCCAGCTCCTCTTCGATGATCTCGTTACAGAGATCGATGCACTCGTCGCAGATGTAGACCCCGGGCCCGGCGATGAGCTTCTTGACCTGCTTCTGCGACTTGCCGCAGAAGCTGCACTTGAGGAGATCGCCGCCCTCGCCGAACTTGCTCACCACTCAGCTCCCCTCAGGTGACGGACCGCAGCTTGCGCGCCTCGAGCACCTCGTCGACCAGCCCGTACGCCTTGGCCTCCCCGGCCGTCATCCAGAAGTCGCGGTCGGTGTCGGCGCGGATCTTGTCCACCGGCTGCCCCGTGTGCAGGGCGAGCATCTGGTTCATCTCCTCCTTGACCCGTGTGAACTCGCGGGCCTGGATCTCGATGTCGGTGGCCTGGCCCTCGACACCCCCGTGCGGCTGGTGGAGCATCACCCGGGAGTGGGGCAGGGCGAAACGCTTGCCCGCAGCCCCGGCGGCCAGCAGCACCGCCGCCGCCGAAGCCGCCTGCCCCATGCAGTAGGTGGCGACGTCGGGCTTGATGAAGCTCATGGTGTCGTAGATGGCCATGAGCGAGGTCATCGCCCCACCCGGCGAGTTGATGTAGAGGGCGATGTCCTTGTCGGGGTCGTCGCCTTCGAGGTGGAGCAACTGGGCCATGATCAGGTTGGACACCCCATCGTCGATGGGCGTGCCCAGGAAGATGATCCTCTCCTTGAGCAGGCGGCTGTAGATGTCGAAGGCCCGTTCGCCGCGGCTGGTCTGCTCGATGACGGTGGGCACCAGGTAGCTGGCCTTGATCAACTCTCTACCTCCGCGGGATCGGTTGGGTCGTCGTCTTCGCCTGTGTCGCCCGCCGGTTCGCCGACGCCCGCTGCCTCGCTGCCGGTGGCGGCGGCCGGGAACTCGATCTCACTGCCATCGGCATCGACCGCCACGGCGAGCTCCAGGAGGCGGTCGATCGCCCTGCGTCGCAGGATATCACCGGCCAGTGCCTTTCCCTGGCCTCCCCTCTCCAGGGCCTTGCCGTACTCCGCGGGGCTGGTCTTGGCCGCGGCGGCCAGGGCTTCGATCGCCTCGGCCACGTCCTCATCGGCCACCTCGAGCCCTTCGGCCTCGGCCACCGCCTCGAGCAGGATGCGGGTGCGCAGGTTGAGCAGCCGCCTGCGCCCGGGCGTCGCCCACCAGGGCCTCGGCATCCTGGCCGGTGGCCGCCAGGTACTGCTCGATGGTGATCTTGCGGGCCTCCAGCCGGTGGGCGAAGCGGTGCAGCACCGCGTCCGCCTCGGCCTCCACGAGGTCGCTGGGGAGCTGCAGGTCCATCTCGTCGCGTAGCTGATCGAGCAGGCGCTGCTCGAACTCGGCCCGGGCCGCCCCGAGGCGCGCCCGCCGCAGCTCCGCTCCCAGGGCCTCCCGCATCTCGGTGACCGTGGCGAATTCCGACACGTCGTCCACCCAGGCGTCGCTCAGGTCGGGCAGGCGGCGCGCCTTGATCTGCTTCACCAGTACCCGGGCCTCGACTGCCTTGCCCCCGTCCTCGCCCATCCCCTTGGGGAGGGTGGTCGAGAACTCCACGATGTCCCCCGCCTTGCGGCCCCGCAGGGCCTCGTCGAGGCCCTCCAGGAAGGCGCCCGCTCCGATCTCCACGAGCAGGTCGGTGGCCGAACCGGCGGCCACCTCCGCCTCGCCGGATCGGGTGCGCAAATCGATGAGGGCGAAGTCGCCGTCGAACCCCTCCCGTTCGACGTCGTCCAGCTCGGCGAACTGAAGCCGCAGCCGCTCCACGTGCGCGTCCACGTCCGCCTCGCTCACCAGCGGCGAATCGACCACGATGCGGCGCCCACGGTACGACGGCAGCTCGGACACCTCCGGCCACAGGGTGACCCGGACCTCGGCCTCGACCCCGTCCTCGACGTCCCGCACCGCCACGACCCTGCGGGGTGATGGCCGGCTCCAGCCCCGCCTCGGCCAGCGCGGCCTGCACCGCGTCGGGAAGGGCCTCATCGATGGCCTCCCGGCGCATGGTGTCGGCGCCCACCATCGACTCGACCACCTTCCGGGGAGCCTTCCCCGGACGGAAGCCCTTGATCTTCAGCTCCTGGGCCAGACGGCGGGCCGCCCTCGCCTTGCCCGTCTCCAAGGCCGCGCTGTCGAGCACGACGGTGATCGTCCGCTCGAACGGGCTGCTCTTCGCCTGCTTCGGTCACCTGTACCACCTTCCCGACGCGTGAACGGCGAGACGGCCGCACGGCCGTCTCGCACTCGAGGGTGACCGAGGGGACTCGAACCCCCGACCTCCAGGGCCACAACCTGGCGCTCTAACCAACTGAGCTACGGCCACCACGGACGGGGCCCGGCGCCCCCGGAGGGATTCGAACCCCCGGCCAAGAGCTTAGAAGGCTCCTGCTCTGTCCACTGAGCTACGGGGGCGACACCTCGGCCGCCGGGTCCGTCGAGCGGGTGAGGGGAATCGAACCCCCACCACCAGCTTGGAAGGCTGGAGCTCTGCCATTGAGCTACACCCGCCGGCTGCCGGGGCAGCATAGCCCGGGGAGTCGGGCTGGCCGGACTCGAACCGGCGACCCCCTGCTCCCAAAGCAGGTGCGCTACCAAGCTGCGCCACAGCCCGCGACGTGGCCATTGTGCCACGGCCCGCTCCGTCACCGGGGCAGGTCTCGCTTCGGTTGTGCCCTCGCCGAGGCTGGCTAACCTTGCGCCGGGTCGCTAGCTCAATTTCGGCAGAGCAACGGACTCTTAATCCGCAGGTTCAGGGTTCAAGTCCCTGGCGACCCACTCTCTTCCCGGAAGGGTTCCCCGTCGCCGCCTTCCCGGCGGCGCCGGTCGCGACCCGCTCGGAGCCCTCTCTCTGTACCCTTACCCCATCGTGGGCGTAGCCGAATTGGCATAGGCGCCGGACTTAGGATCCGGTGGGCGCAAGCCCGATGTGGGTTCGAGTCCCACCGCCCGCACCATCGCTGACCTGGGCGTTCGGCCGCCCCTCGCGCGTGGCCGAAGCGCACCCTGGTCCGCTTGCAGGAGTGGTTGTCATCCTCTGCGCGGCCTGTGCCGCGCTGCGGTCGGCTCCGCCCACCGGGGCCTGCGTTGTCGGACCCCGACACCGGCGGTCCCGCCAGCACCGCCAACCTCACCGGCCCTATAGCGACGACCTCGCCGGGGCCGAGCGAGGCGACAGGCGTGCGCCACGGCGGCGCGGAAGGTCTATGACCCTGCTGGAACGCAGCGGCACTGCGAACTCCAGCCTTCGGAGAAGGCGTCCTCGCAGGAGCCGCTCTGGTCCGGATTCGTCGGGGTGCAGGTCTCCATCCCCGACTGCCCTGCCCGGTACTCGCAGCCCTGGAAGCCCAGCACCTGGCACACCTGCTCGCAGGTCACATCGGCCACCGGGGCTAGCTGCCCAGCGTGGATATCGTCGGGGCAGACCTGGAACGACACGCTGATCAGCTCCGACAGTTCATCGGTGAGGGGTGCCCCGCCCCCGTCCCCACCTCCGCAGCCAGCAGCGGCGAGCGACAGCAGCGCCACCAGCAGCGCCGTAAATACGGTCCTGGCCATCGCTGCACCTCCCGATCAGCGTGCCCGGTGGGCACCGCCCGGCCCACGCTAGGCCGACCGGCGGCACCCGATGTGGTTCACTGGCTCGCCGTCCTGGCATGGGCGAGGCAGCGAGGGTGCCAAACCGGCTGGTTGGTCAGGGCGTGGTCTGGTAGGTGTAGGTGACCTGCACGCCGTACATGAATGCGCCACCGGTCACCGACGCCCACAGGTACGACCCGTGGACGGCGGTGTTCACCAGGCTCGGGTAGATGCGCCGCAGGTTGGTGACCGCCTGGGGGTCGGCGCTGCTGTCGGTCGTGCATGCCTGCCCGCTGAACCTGGTCCCCTCACGGCCATGGATCGGGCTGGACCGGTACAGGTAGACGCAGACCGAATCGTCAGGCTGCATGTCCGTGGCGTACACCGTGATGCTCTTGATGTTCACCACCGGGACCGGGAACGCAAGCGGGGCGAAGAATGAGGCCAGGTCGGGCGTCATCAAGAAGTCGCCGCCCGTGTAGTCCATCCAACTGGCGGCAGGGATGAAGGCTGCCGCCGGGATCATGATCTTGGCCGTAGTCGTCCGTGGCTCCACCGCCCCCGCCTGGCCGCCCTCCGCGGGCAGGCTCAGCAGTACCGCCACCAGCAGCGCCAGCAGCAGCGCCGTGGAGACCATCCTGGTCCGTGCCATCCCGCACCTCCCGCTCACCGTGCCCGGTCGGGCACTCTCTGGGCCACGCTACGCCGACCGCCTGTGCCGGGTGCGGCTCAGCGGTCTCCCTGGCACGGATCGAGCGGAGCACCGGGCGGGACACCTTCACCGATCGGTCCGAGGCGCCCGACGTGCCCCTCCAGCGCCGCCACTACTCCGGCGCCGGCCCCCCGCCACCGTCGTCGTCATCATCATCGTCCCCCCCGCCCCCTGGGTAGCACGCTCCCACCCGGCGCACCTCGGGCCCGGCCGAGTAGGTCCAGGTCCACTTCTCGGTGGTGCGGCTGCCGTCTCTATAGGTGATGTAGCGGAACACGTCGATCGTGTACCCGGCCTGGGCGGGCACCTTCACGTAGGACCGGCCGCAGGACAGCGAGTAGTCGACCTCTTCCACGACACGGCCGGTGGTGTAGATGCCGCGCCGCGCACTGGCCCCGGCGGTGACCTGCCGGCCGTCGTTGTCGCCCCAGATCTTCACGGTGATGCTGGTCCCCCGGAACCCGGCGTGGTGGGTGGTCACCAACACCGGGTGGTCCGTGTCGTTGCGGAACACCACGTCGGGGCGGGGGTAGCCCATGGTGGCCTCCCGCCCGTCGGGGTAGCGGGCGAAGTCCAGGGAGTGAGGCTGGTGCTCGACGTCCTCGAGGCCGGCGAAGAAGACCGCGTTGTAGATGGTGGTGCCGAACTGACTCGTGCCGCCGCCGATGTTGTCGGCGTACCCGCAGCACTGCACGTAGCCGCCGATGATGGCCCCGGCCGGGCGATAGCCCTTCTCGGTGGTGCGCCGGCCCACGGTCGCATTGACCGAGAAGGTCTCCCCGGGCATCACCACGTGCCCGCTGATGGTGTCGGCCATCAACTGGATGTTCACCACGCGGTCCTGGCAGCAGTCGTGGTAGGTGGTGAACTCGCCCAGAAGGTAGGACCCCTGGAAGGCCAGCGCCTCCGCCTCGGTCAGATACCGGCGGATGCCGGTGGCCTCGGTTCCCCGCTTGCCCGTGTCGACCACGTTCTCGCCCAGCCCGCCGTCCATCTGGTCGAGGTTGGGCCACTCGCTGCGGAACAGGAAGTCGTTTCCGTCGCCCCCGTACAAGCGGTCGGCACCGGCGCCGCCGTGCAGCACGTCGCCGTCGGTGCCACCCCAGAGCCCATCCGGGCCCGGCCCGCCGGCCAGGGCATCGGCGCCGACGTTGCCTTCCAGGGTGTCGTCGCCGGCTTCGCCGAGCAGTGTGTCGGCCCCCGGCCCACCCAGCAGGGTGTCGTCCCCCGGCCCACCCAGCAGGGTGTCGTCGCCGGCGTTCCCGGACAGGGTGTCGGCCCCTCCTGCGCCGCAGATGGTGTCCCGGCCGCCCCCACCCGAGATGATGTCGGGCCCGGGCGTGCCCATGATGACGTCGGGGCCCGCGGTGCCCAGCACCCGGCCGGACCGGGCCGCCGCCGCGTTGATGGTCACCGGCCGCCCCCCGCAGGCGAGCACGGCCTGAACCTGGAAGGTGGCCGTGTCCCGCCCGCCGTCACCGTCGTCCACGCTCACCGTGGCCACATAGGTCTTCTGGCGCGGTGTACCGATGGGTGAACGAGGCCGTCCCCCCGGTGACCCCGGCCTGATGGTCCTCGGCGCCGTCGCCCCAGTCCACCACCACCTCGTGGGTGTCGGCCGACCCCGGGTCGGTGAACGACACCGAGAGCCGAACTGCTGGCGGAGGGGAGCGACCGTGTCGGGCAGGGGGGCCAGCACCGGCGCGGCGTTCATCACCGTCACCGGGATGCCGCGGCTGATCGGGGAGGCGCCCGGGACGCTCACCTGCACCCGCACCTGGTAGGTGCCCTCGTCGGCGTAGGTGTGCGTCGCATACGTGGAATAGGGAGGATCGGCCGGCGCGGCCATCACCGAGACCGACCCTTCACCCCAGGCGAAGCTGAACCGCTCGGGGGCGGCCGAACCGGCGGCGTCGAACCGGGCGGTGACCCGGACCGCAGACCCCTCGGTGACCTGGCCGGCGGGCGGGGTCAGGGTCAGGACGGGATCGGCGCCGAGCGGCGGCGGGCGCGACGAACAGCGCGGAGGCCGCGAGCGACGCGGCAACCCAGACCTGGACGTACCGACGCATGGGAAGGGCAGGTTACCGCGGGCTCTCGGATTGGGCGGTAGCGAAACCCCGTCGGCCCGGCCGCAGCCTCACCCCCGGGGAACGGCCCGGGCCGCCAGCGCCCGCAGGGCGCGTGCCCGGTGGCTGATGCGGTTCTTCTCCTCCTCGCCCATCTCCGCCAGCGTCCTCCCCTCCACCTCGAAGATGGGGTCGTAGCCGAAGCCCCCGCTCCCCCGTTCGCTGGTGGTGATCCGGCCTTCGAGCACTCCCTCCACCAGCACGTCGGGCTCCCCCGGCACGACCAGGGCGACCACGGTGCGGAAGCGGGCGCGCCGGTCGGCGGTCCCGCGCAGGGCCTCCAGGAGCGCTCTCCGGTTGGCGGCGTAGTCGCCGTCGGGCCCGGCGTAACGAGCGGTGTGGGCGCCCGGCGCCCCCCCGAGGGCGTCGACCTCGAGGCCGGTGTCGTCGGCCACTGCCGGCAGCGCCGTCGCCGCCGCCACCGCCCGCGCCTTGATGAGGGCGTTCTCCTCGAGGGTGGCGCCGGTCTCCGCCACGTCGGGCCAGTCTCCGCCTGCGACCAGCTCGACTTCGGGAGCGACCGAGGCCATCACCGCCCGGACCTCCCGCACCTTGTCGGGGTTCTTGGTGGCCACCACCAGCCGGCGGGGCAGGCCCATCAGATCCCCAGCGCCCGGCGCTGCTCGGCCACCAGGCCGTCCACCCCGCGGGCCGCCAGGTCGAGGAGCGCGCCGAGCTGTTCCCTGGTGAAGGGACGGCCTTCGGCCGTGCCCTGCACCTCCACCAGGCCGCCGCGACCGGTCATGACCACGTTGAGGTCCACGTCGGCTCCGGCGTCTTCCTCGTAGTCGAGGTCGAGCAGCGGCTCGCCCCCGACCATCCCCACGCTGACGGCGGCGCAGTGGTCGATGATGGGGTGGGCGGCGAGCATCCCCTGCTCGACGGCCAGGGTGAAGGCATCGTGCAGCGCCACCCAGGCCCCGGTGATGGCGGCGGTGCGGGTGCCGCCGTCGGCCTGGAGCACGTCGCAGTCCACCCGCACCGTCCCCTCGCCCATGCCGGGGCGATCGACCACGGCCCGCAACGCCCGGCCGATCAGACGCTGGATCTCCTTGACGCGCCCCCCGCTGATGGAGGTGCGCGGCACCCGCTCCCGGCTGGAGCCGGGGAGCATGGAGTACTCGGCCGTCACCCAGCCCACCCCGTCGTCGCGCAGCCAGCGCGGCACCTCGGGATCGAACGACGCGGTGCACAGCACTCGGGTGCGCCCCATCTCGATGAGCACCGAACCGGGGGTCATCTCGGTGTAGCCGCGCACGATGCGCACCGGGCGCAGCTGATCGGCACCTCTGTCCTGCTCTCACACCTGCACCTCCAGACCGGGGGCGGCCCACTCCACCGGGCCCGCGAACGACGGCGGCGGCCTCGGCCACCGAGCGCTCCGGGTCCAACGTAGGGTTGAGGTGCGTCAAGAGGAGCCGGCCCACCCCCGCCGCCTGGGCCAGGGCGCCGGCGCCGGCAGCCGAGAGGTGATACGGCCAGCCGGCGGCCGTTCCGCTCGCCCGGCAGCGTGGCTTCGCAGAGGAGCAGGTCGGCGCCCGATGCCATCGCCGCCAGGTCCCCGCCGGGGCCGGTGTCGGCGGAGTACACGAACTTCCGCCCTCCGGCGACCAGGGAGACCACCAGGGTCGGGCACCTGGTGAACGGCGAGGCCGAAGGCCATCTCCAGGCCGCCCAACGTCACCGTGTCGCCCGGCGCCACCGTGTGCCACTCGAAGACCCGGTGGAAGGCGTGGTCCTCGTCGGCGCCCAGGAACTGGGCGAACGCGGCGGCCAGGCCCTCGGGCGCGAAGGCGGGCAGGCCGGCCCTCGGCTCGGGCCCCAGGCGCATCAGGTGGAAGAGGGAGAAGACATCCGCGCAGTGGTCGGGATGGGCGTGGGTGAGCAGCGAGAGCCGACAGCCGGCCGGCCGCCCCCGCCTCCTGCAGGGCCGCCACCGTCCCCGGCCCGGCGTCGAGCATCACCACCGTGTCCCCCGACTCGACCAGGTAACCCGAACAGGGATGGCCGGGAGTGGGGTAGGTTCCGTTGGAGCCCAGGACGCGCAACCTCACGATCGGCGAGTGTAGGGGGCAGCCTCGCCGGGCCGGCCGGCGCCGTCGCGGCCACGGCGCCACCCCCACCCCGGCGGGGCTCAGGGCAGCGGGTGGGCGGCGAAGAACTCCCACAGCAAGTGACGAGGCATCCACCGAGTCGGTGGAGCCGCCCCAGCCCGTGTCGCGGCCCGAGCCGGGCCAGCCGTGGCGGCCCCCCGCCACGGTGTAGAGGACCACGTCGGCGCCGGCGTCGCAATCGCCCCAGTGCCGGCGGGTGACGTCGGCGGTCACCACCGTCGCGCCCGAATCCGACCCACAGCCGTTGTGCTCGGCCCACCCTGCCGCCCAGTCCTCGACGGCGGGCAACAGGGCACCCCACCCTTCGTAGGGCACGATGGGGTCGGCGGTCGCCGTGGAACGCCACACCGGCACCGGGCGGCCGGGCGAGCACTCCCCCGTGGGGTAGGCCCCCGCCACCGCGCCTGCCGACGCCACCAGGTCGGAGGCGTCGCAGGCCAGGCGGGCCGCCATCCCGCCACCGTTCGACATGCCGGCGGCGTACACCCGTTGCGGATCGATGCCCACCGCGTCGCTCGACCAAGGCGACCAGGTCCCTGGCGAACGCCACGTCGAGATCGCCCTGGCGAGGATCGGATCGCCACCGCGCGCGGCTGGCCGAGCACCCTCGGGGTAGGCCACCACGAAGCCCTCCTCGGCGGCCACCGCGGTCATCCCGGTGTCTCCTCAACCTCCGCGGGGTTCCCCATGAAGCCGTGGAAGACGATCACCAGCGGGGCCGGGTCGGGGCGCCGACTCGGGCACCACCAGCACGAAGCGCCGCAGAAGGCCCTCCGGAGACCACCTCGCCCTCGTAGCGTCCCGGGCCCTCCACCACCAGCGGGGCGGCGACGGGCACGGTGGTGCGGCACGGTGGTCGCACGTGGTCGCGGTCGTGGTCGTCGTCGCTTCTCCGGCCTCCCGCGCAGGCGGCCAGGAGCACGGCGGCCAGCGCGATCACCGGCGACCCGGCCGGCAGCTGGTGAGCGACGGCGCCATCACCGCGCCCCGGTGGTCAGAACCGCGCCACGTGGCGGCGCAGGACGTCGAGGCCCACCGAGCCGATCTCCAGCACCCGGGCGTGGAAGGCCTTGCGGTCGAAGCCGGCCCCCTGCCGCCGCTGGGCCTCGGCGCGCAGGTCGCGGATGGCCTGCTGGCCCACCTTGTAGGAGATGGCCTGGCCGGGCCAGCCCAGGTAGCGGGTCATCTCGGAGCGGGCCACGTCGGGGCTCTGGGCGGCGTAGTCGACGAGCATCTCCACCCCGGCGTCGAAGGTCCACTCCTCCCCCGGGTGGAACGGCTGGCCGCCGGGGATGAGGCAGGCCCAGGTGGGAGCCGATGTCGATGACCACCCGGCAGGCCCGCAGGATCTCGGAGGCCAGCTTCCCCATGAGGTAGTCGGGCTTCTCCAGGTAGCCGAGCTCCTCCATGAGGTCCTCGGCGTAGAGCGCCCAGCCCTCCCCGCTCCCCGGGTACCACACCAGCAGCTTCTGGAAGCGGCTCAGCCGGGCCGCCGAGGCCAGCTGGATGCCGTTCTGCAGGTGATGGCCGGGGAAGCCCTCGTGGTAGGCCGTGGAGACCTGGTCGAACAGCGGGATCACCTGCAGCTCGCCGATGGCGAACCACACCGTCCCCGGCCGGGCTGAAGTCCTCACTCGGGCCGACGTAGAAGGCGCCCAGCGCCCCGCCGGGCGGGGCCAGCTTGACGTCGACACGCCGGATGGGCTCCGGGACGTCGAAGTGGACTCCCTCCAACTCGGCCAGGGCGGTCGCCTGCCGCTCCTGCATCAGGTCGCGGAACTCCGCCGGCGAGGCGGCGGCCCGGGCGGGGTCCTCCTGCAGGAGCTGCAGGACCTCGGCCAGCGAGGCCCCCGGGCTGATCGCCTCGGCCGTCTCGCGCATGCGGCGGAGCAGACGGTCGACCTCGGCCCAACCCCAGTCGTAGGTGGCCCGCAGGTCGGGGCTGGAGCCCAGGAAGCGCCGCGCCAGCCGGCCGTACCGCTCCTCGCCGACCCCGTCCTCCTCCCCGGCCGACGGCAGGTAGTCGGCCTCCAGGTAGTCGGCCAGGGCACCGAAGGCGGCCACGGCCCCCGCTGATCCCCTCCGCCACTCGCCGGCCCAGGGCCTCATCCCCGAGGGCCGCCGCCTCCCACTCCCCGGCCAGGCGCAGCAGCGTGGACTCGGGGCCGGCGGCGTGGCGGGCCTGGCGCACCCCTTCGGCGGCCTGGCGCCGGGCCACCGCCAGGCCCCGCTGCCGCCCGTCCTCCAGGCGGCGGCCGTAGGCGTCGAGGACCGCCGGCAGGCCCTCCAGCCGGGAGGCCACCGCCTCCCACTCCTCCCGGCTCTCCTTGCCCATGTGGTCGAAGACGTCCCGCACGTGCTGCAGGGTGGAGGCGAGGTTGTTCAGGTCGCGCAGATGCTCGTCGGTCTCGAAGCGGGCCAGCTCGTCGGCGATGGCCGCCGCGGCCACCTCAGCGGCGAGGGCCGCCCAGGGGTCGTCGCCCACCTCGGCCGCTCGCACCCGGGCCAGCTGGCCCTCGCGCCGCCCGGCGCTGCTCCTCGCACCCCTCGGTGCTGAAGTCGTCCCACAGGTGGTCGTACCCCTTGATGCCCAGCATCGTCGCCGCCACCGGCGACAGGGCCGCCGTCTCATCGACCAGGGCGTCGCAGAGCGCGTAGATGTCCTCGGCCACTATCCGGCCTCCATGTCTCGGGCGGCCCCGACCCTAGTCGCCCGGGGTGACGGCTCAGCAGTTGAACTCGCTTGGCAGTCGATCTCGGAGCACCTCCCGTGCGGGCGGCAGTCGCGGCGTAACCTGAAGCACCGCCATGGCAGCACCACGCCTGCTCACCATCATGGGCTCCGGCGAGACCACCGCCACCATGGTCCCGGTGCACCGGGCCGTGTTCGAACGCCTCGGAGGCCATCCCCTGGTGGCGGTGCTCGACACCCCCTACGGCTTCCAGGAGAACGCCGACGAGCTGACCGCCCGGACACTGGACTACTTCCACATCAGCCTCCCCATGGCCGAGGTGGAGGTGGCCTCGTTGCGGTCGGCGGGCGACCCGGCCCCGTCCCGGGAGCGGGCGCTGGACACCCTGCGCCGCGCCCCGGTGGTCTTCTCCGGGCCGGGCAGCCCGTCCTATGCGCTGCGAGTCTGGACGGCCGGCTCTCCCGTGGCCGGGATCCTGGCCGACAAGCTCACCGCCGGCGGGGCCCTGACCTTCGCCTCGGCCGCCTCCATCACCCTGGGCCGCTTCTCTCTCCCCGTGTACGAGATCTACAAGGTGGGAGCCGACCCGCACTGGCTCGATGGGCTCGACGTCCTGGGAGCCGCGGGCATCTCCGCCGTGGTCGTGCCCCACTGGGACAACGCCGAAGGGGGCACCCACGACACCAGTCACTGCTGGATGGGAGCCCGGCGGTTCGGGGAGTTGCGCTCCCGGCTGCCCGGTGGCGTCGCCATCCTCGGTGTCGACGAGCACACCGCCTGCCTCCTCGACCTCGATGAAGGCCGGTTCAGCGTGGCCGGGAAAGGGACCGTCACCCTGCTCGTGGGCCCCGATGCCACCGTGCTCGGCCCCGGCGATTCGGCTCCCACCTCCCTCCTCAGCGCGGGCCCGTCGGAGTCGGTGGAACCTACGTCCCACAGCGCCCCGCCCTCGCTGGCCTCCCTGGAAGGCGAGTTCCACAGGGCCGTGCGAGGTGAACGATGCCGGCGCGGCCCTCGAGCGCCATCCTCTCGCTCGAAGATGCCCATCAGGCCTGGGACGGGGACGCCGCCGCCGAGGCCCATTCGTCCTTGCTGGGCATGGTCACTCGCTTCGCCGCCGTCATGGCCGGACTCCGCCTGGACGACAAGGCTCGGGCCGGGGCGGTCGAGGCCTTGCTGGGGGTGAGGGCCCGGGCCAGGGCCGACGGGCGCTGGGAAGACGCCGATGCCATCCGGCGGGCCCTCAGCCTGCTCTCCGTGGAGGTCCACGACACCCCCGGTGGGACGGTCTGGGAGCCGCTCGCCTAGGTCGGGGGCGATCCCCCTGAGGAAAGCCGCCCCTCGCCGCCGGTGAGCAGCCCACGCAGCACCAGCCAGGCCGCCGCCTGCACTCCCACCACCACTCCCACCAACGCACCCGTCGACCAGTCGTACAGGGCACCCAGCGCCGCACCCCCGGCGAGCAGGGCGAGGCCGTACGCGGTGTGGAACAGGCCGTACGCGGTGGCCGGGGGCGTGTCGCCCCTCAGATCGGCCACCGCCGCCCGCAAAGTGGACTCCTGAATCCCCATGGCCGCACCCCAGGCCACCGCCCCGGCCCACAGGAGCCAGGCCGAGCGGCCGAACGCCGCCAGCGCCGCCACCGACAGCAGAGGCAGCGCTGCCAGCACGGCCAGGCCCCGCCGGTCGTAGCGGCGCCCCACGGCCAGAGCGGCAGTGGCGTCCACCGCCATGGCGGCGGCGAAGAGCAGCGGCACCTGGGCTTCGGACAGCACCGGCGCCCTCACCGCGTGAAAGGCGATCAGCGGGAAGGGTGCCAGCCCCGCGGCCGTCAGCGCCACGAAGGCCAGGTACCGGCGTGCCTGCGGCGCGCCCCTGCCCGCGGGTCACCCGCGGCCGGGTGGGCCGCCGCCGGCGTCGGCGCTGCCCCCAGGGCCCGCCGCGCGACCAGGAGGGCGGGCAGCACCAGCGCCCCCGGCACGGCGACGGCCAAGAACGCCATTCGGTAGTCGCCCGCACGCCAGGCGAGCACGGCCGCGGCCAGCAGGGGCCCGAGCACGGCTCCGGTCTGGTCGAGCGCCTCGTGCAGGCCGAACCCCCATCCCCGGCCCAGCGGCCGGGAAGCCTCGGCCAGCAGGGCGTCGCGGGCCGGCGAGCGCACCGCCTTGCCCAGCCGCTCCATCACCACCAGGGCCAGAACCAGGTCCACCCTCCCGACCAGCCCGAGGAAGGGCACGGCCACGATGGTGAGCCCGTACCCCAGGAAGGTCATCGTCCAGTAGCCCCCCGTGCGGTCGGCCATCCAGCCCGTGGCCACCCGCAGGGCGCTGCCGGTGAACTCCCCCACCCCGGACACCAGGCCGACTATCGCCGCCGAGGCCCCGAGCGTCCCCAGGTAGGGCCCGAGGATGCTGCGGGCTCCCTCGTAGACCACATCGCCCAGCAGGCTCACCACCCCGAAGGCGACCACCACGGTCATGGCCCGCCGCCGCGCGGTGTTCGAGTCGTTGAGCACTCAGCCGCCTCTCTGCCCCGCCCGGCAGGGTACCGGGGATGCCGTCGCCAACCCCGGGAAGGAGGGCGCTCGGCCGGGCCTCCGCGGCCGGCGGGCTCAGGGCAGCGAGGAGAAGATGCCCCCCGGGCGCAGGCAGGCGTCCACCACAGGCCAGATCGCCAGCCAGCCCACCAGGGCGGCGGCCCCGGCCAGCAGCACCGCTCGCAGGGCCAGGGTCCAGATGCTGCGCGGCGGGCGCACCTCCGGCGGCCGGGCGCGCCAGGGCACCCAGCGACCGACCAGGCCGATGGGCAGCTGGGCGAAGCCCGACGTGCCGCCCACCGCCAGCTGGCCGCCCGCCCAGGCCAATCCCATCGACAGCTGGCCGAGCGAGAAGATCCCCAGGCTCAACTGGCCGACGGTCACCACGCCCCGCGCCAACTGCCCGACGGCTACCACCCCGGTGGCCCCCTGGCCGAGGGCGATCACCCCGGTGGGGAGCGCCCCGACGGCGATCACCCCCACCGGTTGGACTCCGACGGCGAACCAGCGCATGCGAGCCACGCTAGCCGGGAGCCGGCCCCCGGAAGGGAGAGCCTGCACCCCGCCCGGGCGATGGCCGCCGACGGGGCCGGAGCCCCCACCGACTAGTCTCGGGCCGCTCACAGCAACCCGCGATACGTCGAAAGGCTCGCCTGTGCCATTCCCGCCCCCACCCCCGGGAGGGTTCCCCGAGGAGCGCGTCGTCTGGGTGTTCGGCCACCCGCGTTCGGGCACGACCTGGCTGGTGCAGCTGCTCACCGACGGCCTCAACCTCAGACTGTGGAACGAGCCCTACCTGGGCCAGATCCTGGGTTTCGCCAACCTCCTCAAGGACAACGAGCCCGGCCGGTTCGACGACCCCACCTTCTGGATGTCCCATCCCCAGGAGGAGAACTGGCGTGCCTCGCTCAACACCCTCTTCATGGATGTGATCGCCCGGCAGGCGGGCCCCGCTGCCGGGTTCGCCGGCCTGGCCATCAAGGAGCCCAACGGCACGGTGGTGGCCCCGCTCATCGTCAAGGCCATGCCCCAGGCCAAGTTCGTCTTCATGCTCCGCGACCCCCGCGATGTCATCGCCTCCCTCATCGATGCCCGCAAGCCCGGCTCCTGGATGGGCGAGCGGGTCCATGAGGAGTTCAACCGCACCAAGGTGGTGAACCAGTCGATCAAGCGCTTCCTGAGGATCGCCGAGGGGCTCAAGGAGGTCGAGGCCCTCGCCCCCGGGCGGCTGTACGAGATGCGGTACGAACGCCTCCGCCGCGATCCCGTCGCCGAGATGAACCACCTCGCCCACGTCCTGGGCCTGCCGTGCGACACCGCCGCCCTGCGCAAGGCGATCGAGCGCCACGACTACGAGCGGATCCCCGCCGAGCGCAAGGGCCCGGGCCGCTTCGTGCGGACCGCCCGGGTGGGGGGGTGGCAGGAGGAGCTGGAGGCCGGCGAGATCGCCGCCATCCACCGGCAGCTGGGCACCTTCCTCAACGACCTCGGCTACCCGGTGCCGACGGGGGGCGAAGGCGGATGACCTCCGCATCGACGGCGACGCCCACCGGTCGAAGGCGGGTGCCCCCATGCTGATCACCCCCCGGTTCGTGTTCGTGCACATCCCCAAGACCGGCGGTGACTTCATCCGGCGCATCTGCGCCCGCCACCTGCCCGCCGACTGGATCGTGCCGACCACCATCGCCAAGCACGGCCCCGACGTGGAGATCCCCGAGGAGTACCGGGACCTGCCCCGCTTCGCCCTGGTCCGCAACCCCTGGGACTGGCACGTGTCGTGGTTCCACTACCTGGCCGGCGCCGGGCGTCCCGACGAGCACCGCGACCGCGTGCGGGTGATCAACCCCTGGTTCGTGGACCTGTCGGGCGATTTCCACTTCGACTTCGCCACCACCATGCGGCGGCTCTACGACCCGGCCGTGGCCGCCACCTTCGCCCCACAGTCCCAGGTGCGCCAGGCGGCCGAGCAAGGCGTGGACCTGCTGACCATGCACCTGCGGCGCCAGGCCGGGGCCAGCCTGGCGGAGGGGCGGATCACGATGGGCCACTTCGAGAACCTGCGCCGCGACTTCGCGGCCTTCCTCGGCGCGGCCGGTGTGCCCCTGTCCGACCGGTTCCGCCTCGACCTGTTCGAGCGCCCGCCGGTCAACCGCTCGCAGCGCTCCCGCTTCCAGGACTACTACGACCCGGAACTGCGGGACCTGATCGGTCGGCTGGCGGCGGGCATCGTCACCCGCCACGGCTACACCTTCGAGGATGCCGGGCCCGAATCGCACAAGGCCGACCCGGCCGCCCCGCTTCGGCCTGCGGCGGGCACGGACGGGGCGTCCGACGACCGCCGTCTATCCTGACTCGAACCTTCCCTACCGGAGGATCTATGCCCGCCGAGCCGCCGCCCGCCGGGACCGACGGCCCCGCCCCACTCCTGATCCTGGGCGGGCACCGCTGCGGGACCAGCCTGGTCTCGGGCCTGCTCTGGCAGGCCGGCCTCCACATGGGGACGCTGCTTTCCGCCGGGCCCGACAATCCCCGCGGCTTCTTCGAGTCGGTGGACGTCCTCGCCGCGCACGAGGCCATCCTGCAGGCGCAGGAGCGTGACTGGACCTGCCCGCCCCACCGCCTGGACCTCAACACGGTCGACCTGGAGCCGCTGGCCGCCGTCATCGACGGGCTGGCCCGGGGCGGCCGCCCCTGGGGGGTCAAAGACCCCCGCCTGCTCTTCCTGCTGCCGGCCTGGGCGGAGATCCTCCCCGCCATGCGCCTGATCGGGGTGCTGCGGCACCCCGCCGCCGCCGCGGCGTCACTCGTGGCGCGCAACGGGTTCAGCCCCGGGGTGGCCCGGGCCATCGCCGACGCGCACCAGGCCCGCCTGGCCGCCCTGCACGCCCGGCTCGGGTTCCCCATCGTGGACTACGACGGGCCTCGCCCCGTGCTGTTCGACCGGGTGCGCGCGGTGGCAGAGGCCATGGGGCTGGCCTGGGACGGGGAGGCGGCCGAGAACCTGTTCGACCCGGGCCTCCGCCACCAGCGACCGGAGGGCGCCGGTGGGAGCGGCTACGAGGCGCTCGTGGCCGCCGGCGCACAGGAGGCGGCCTGCCCGGTGCACCAGTCCTGGCAGGTGGCCGCCGCCCTGGCGGCCATCCCGGAGCGCGACGACGAAGCGACCCCGCTGGTGGTCGGGCCCGCCTTCCCGCCGAGGCGCGACGCCCTGTGGGAGTTCATCTCCACCCGCGGCCCCACGGTGAGCCGGGTGCTCGACGTCGTGCCGGAGGAAGGCCGGCGCGAGCCGCTGCTCCACGGCGTGGACCGGGTGGAGATCGACTTCGCCTACTCCGATCGCGAGGGCAGGCTGCGCGATGGGCGTCCCTCGGTTCGCTACTCGCATGTGTTGCTCACCGGGGTGGCCGAGACCCTGCCCACCGCCGCCCTCACCGGGCTGCTGGCGTTCTTGCGGGACACGAGCTCCACCGACGCGATCGTCGGACTGGATGCCCTGGTCGTAGACGAGACCGGGGTCCCCCCGGTCAAGCGGTGGCCGCGGCTCAGCGCGACCTCCGCCCGGAGCGGGCCCCTGCACCACCACCACCTGGACGAGATAGAGGTGGCCGCCCTGGAGTCCGGCTGGCTGGTCGGCGACATCTCGCCCGGCCCGGCCGGGCGCAGCCGGGTGCTCCTGGTCAAGGACCCGGGGCGCCGGGCGCCCGGCTGGCTCACATCGGCCGAGCGGCGGCACCGCATGGCCGCCCTGCAGGAGCAGGCCGGGGCGCTCGACGCGGAGGTCAAGGCCCTGCGGCAGCACCTCGACCGCGAACGGCGTCGGAACCACCTGGCCTACGACGCCCTGCTCAAGGAGAACGCCGACATCCGGCAGATGCACCACCAGGAGATGGGCCACCTCAAGGCCGAGGTGCACCGACTGCGCGACCTCCGCACCATCCGGGGATGGCTCGGCTTCCAGGCTCGGCGCCTGCGGCCGGGGCACGTGGCCGCCGCCATCAAGCGCCGCCGCAACCTACCGGGCTGACGCCGTGGCGCACTTGCCGATCGACGTGGTCATCCCGGTCTACAACGGGCACGACGCGGTCGCCCGCTGCCTGGCCTCCGTCCTCGCCCACACCCCCGGGGAGCACGTGCGCATCGTGGTGGCCGACGACGCCAGCCCCGACCCCCGGTTGCCGGGGCTGCTCGCCTCCTTTGCCGCCTCCGACTCGCGGGTGGTGGTAGTCCGCCAGCCACAGAACCTGGGATTCGTCCGCAACTGCAACCTGGCCATGAGGGAGGCCCGGGGAGACGTGGTGCTGCTCAACAGCGACACCGAGGTGCCGCCGGGATGGCTGGAGCGCCTGCACGCCCTGGCTCACAGCTCGGCGCGGGTCGGGTCGGTGACCCCGCTGTCGGACAACGCCACCATCTGCTCGGTGCCGCAATGGCTGGTGCCCAACCGGTTCCCGGCGGCCATGGGCACCGCCTATCTGGACGAGGTGGCCGCCGCCGCCGGCACCGGCGAGTGGCTGGAGATACCCACCTCGGTCGGGTTCTGCGTCTACCTCCGCCGGGAGGCCCTCGACGCGTGCGGGTGCTTCGACGAGGAGCTGTTCGGCACCGGCTACGGAGAGGAGAACGACCTGGCCTGCCGGATGCGCGACCGGGGGTACCTCAACCTCCTGTGCGACACGGTGTTCGTCCATCACGAGGGCGGCGTCTCCTTCGCCGAGACGGACGGCGGCGACCTTCCCGGCCACCTGGACCGCATCACCCAGGTCTGGCCCGACTACCACGAGGTCATCCGGGGCTTCATCGAGCGCAACCCGCTGTGGGGAGTGCAGGCCCGGTTCGGCATCGAGTTGCTGCGCCGGAGCAAGTCGCCCGAGCGGCGGCGCGTGCTCTACCTGATCCACAACCGGCTCTGGTCGGGGGTGATCGGCGGCAGCGAGCTGCACCTGTCCGACCTGGTGGAAACGGTGGGCGACCGAATCGACCCGCTGGTGGTCAGCTTCGACGACGCCGGCCGGGGCACCGTCCAGTGGCGGCCGGAAGAGGGCATCGTCCTGCAGTTCCCCATCCGGTTCGAGGGCGCGTCCGAGCCGGCAGCCTGGGCCGACCGCCTCCTCGCGACGGGCATCGACTTGATCCACATCCAGCACACCATGCGGGCGCCGATGGCTTTCATCGACGCGCTGCTCGATCGGGCCCTGCTCCAGCGGATCCCGGTGGCCTGGACCCTCCACGACTACTACCCCCTCTGCCCCTCGGCGCAGCTGCTGGACGCCGAGACCGGTGCCCCGTGCACCAGCCTGGAGGACGGGACGCCCTGCGCCGGCTGCGAGGAGCGAGCGCGCCGCCTCGCCGGCCTGTTCGTCCCCGAGTGGCGGGACGTCCACCGATTCCTCCTGAGACGCGGCGAGCCTCCTGATCACGCCCTCCGGGGCCGCCCGCGAGGTGCTGGTGCACAGCTTCCCGGAACTGGCTTCGTCGATCAGGGTCGTCCCGCACGGCATCCCCGCCCGCGAGCCGCTGCCGGGCCCGCCGGATGGGCCTCACCGGCAGGTTGCGGTGCTGGGCTACGGCGGGCGGCACAAGGGAGACGGGCTGCTCGAACAGGTCATCGACACCCTGGTCCCGGACGAGGTGACCTGGCACTTCTTCGGAAGGGAGCGGTTCGGCACCCGGCCCCGCCGCCAGGTGGTGTTGCACGGCACCTACCGGCGCGACGATCTGCCCCGGCTGCTCGCCGAGGCGGGGATCGACCTCGTCCTGCTGCTCTCCCCCTGGGCGGAGACCTACTCCTACACCCTGTCGGAGGCCTGGCGCCTCGGACTGCCGGTGGCCGGCTCGAACCTGGGGGCGATCGGGGAGCGGATCCGGGCCCACGGGGGCGGGGTGACGGTCGATCCCTGGAACCCGCCGGCGGTGGCCGACACACTGCGCAGCCTCTTCGCCGACCCGGCGAGGCTCGCCCGGCTGGCCCGGGAGGCCGCCGAGGCCGGCCGCGCCCTGCCCACCCTCGAGGACATGGCTATCGCCTACGCCGGCATCTACGCCGGGCTGGCCCCCGTGTTGCGTCCGGCCGCCCCGGAGCCCTTGCTCATGACCCCCGACCCGGCGGAGATGCAGGGCTGGATGGGGTCCTTCCGCTCTCCCCTGCGGGCCTGAGGGCCCCGGCCGGGGAGGGGACCCGTTCGGCTAGCCTGCCGCACGTGGCGTCACAGCCCCAGCAGCCGGAGCAAGGACCCCAGCAGGTAGACGAGGAATTGCGGCGGCGGCACCTCGAGGTGATGATCGAGATGGGCCGCCTGCACCGCTTCCTGGTGATAGGCCGGGGCAAGTCGGGCACGACCTGGCTGGGCCGTATCCTCAACTCGCACCCCGGCATCTTCCTGCGCGGGGAGAGGAAGCTGGTTGAGAAGACGGCGCCCTACACCCCCATCCTGCGGCACCTGCTCAACGACCGGGTCATGCGCGTCTGGGGCGAGCACACCTCCTTCCGCCTCGGGCTCGAACCCGAGCGCATGGGGCCGGCCATCTGGCGCCTCGTGGACGACTACCTGATGGCCGCCACCCTGGTGTCGGCCAAGGTAGATGTCGCCTCCCTCACCCACCTCGGGGACAAGCTGGCCCTGCTGCGGGGGCGGGATGTCCTGGACATCCTCCCCAATCTCGACCTGGCGTACCCCGGCTTCCGGGCCATCCACATCGTCCGCGACGGGCGCGACGTGGCGGTCTCGGGGTTCTTCCACGTGTACCGCAACCGGGTGGTGAGGGGCGGCGAGACCGACGGCGTCGTGAAGGAGAACGTCGAAGGGGTGCTGCACGGCGAGGCCGAGCGGCTGTTCACCGACGACCACCTCCGGGTCCGCGCCGAGTCGTGGAGTGTCGTCGCCACCGGCATCGACGACCGGCTGCGCGCCGAGCTGGGCGACCGGTACCTGCTCATCCGCTACGAGGACCTGCTCGCCGACCGCCATGCCGCCGTCGAGCAGGTCTTCTCGTTCATCGGAGCCGAGCACACCCCGGCCCTGGTGGACGAGGTCATCGAGCGCACCTCCTTCGAGAAGATGTCCGGCGGGCGGAGCGCAGGGCAGATGGACCTCAGCAGCGGCCGGCGGAAGGGCACGGCCGGCGACTGGGTCAACTACTTCACTCCCCGCGATCGCGCCCTGTTCGCCGAGCTGGCTCAGCCGGCCCTCGAGCGCTTCGGCTACGAGCCCGACGGCTCCTGGGCGCCGCTGATCCCCCGGCTGCCGGCCCGCTCCTGGGCGGCCGGCTGAGCCGCCTGCTCTGGCGGCCGGGTGCTCAGCCCCATCGCCTCGCAGGCCAGACAGGTGTTCGTCAGCTGGTCCGGCGTCAGGCGGCCGGGATCGAGGGCAGCCGCCCCTTCCCTCAGGAACTGCTCGACCGGCTGGGACTGGTGCCGCGGCAGGCTGCCCACCCGGACGGAGAAGCCGTCGGCGAACAAGAGCCGGGCGCTCTCCAGCAGGGGGCCGCGGCGCACCGACACGCGCTGCAGGTCGGCCACCCCGTACTCGCGCCGGCTCACCGCCCGTCGCCCCCAGAAGGCCCGCTGGTAGAGGACGACCCTCTGCCCCCGGAAGAGGATCACCAAGGGTCGGGCCCAGCCGCCCAGTCGCGTCCACCACCAGGCCTTCACCCCCAGCAAGCCGTACAGCGGGCGATCCGTCTCGGCGAGCCCGCCGAGGAACTCCCGGAAAGCCGCCAGGTCCCCGGGCCCAAGCTGCTTCCAGACCACCCTGGCCATGGAGACCCCCGCTCTCACTCGCGCCAGAAGGCGGTGCCGATGGCCGAAGGCGAGTCGCCACTGAGCAGCCGGCGCCAGCCAGGGAACCGGTCGGCCAGGCGCCGGAGCCAGTCCTGGGACACCAGGAGCAGGGCGAAGATCATCAGGGCGAAGGGTGTGATGGGCAGGATCTGGGAAAGGTCCGGCCAGTGCGGCTGCAGCTTGAGCGCCACCACCGACAGCGCTCCGAAGAGGTAGGCGCCGGTCGCCCCCCGCACCGGGTGCCAGCCGCCGAAGATGACGATGGCCAGGGCGATCCAGCCGTAGTTCTGGGTGCGCCCTTCCCGCCAGCCGAGGAGCACGTCGAGGGAGAAGGCCGCCCCGGCGATGCCGCACAGGGCCCCGCCCACCACCGTGTACACGTAGCGCAGCAGGTTCACCCGGACGCCGCGGGCGTGCGCCGCCTCGGGCCGCTCCCCCACCCCCTGCAGTTCCAGGCCCCGCCGTGTGTGGAAGATGAAGAAGTAGGCGGCGAAGATCACCAGGAAGCTGCCGTACACCGAGAGGTTGTGTTCGAACAGGACGGTGCCCAGGAACGGGATGTCACGCAGCCCCGGTATGGCCAGCGGCGGCACCCCGGCGACGCGCTGGCCCACGTAAGGGTTGCCCAGGAAGGAGGCCAGGTCGGCGCAGAGCAGGGTGAGCACGAAGCCGACGGCGATCTGGTTCAGGCGCAGTTCGATGCTGGCAAAGGCGATGAGCAGGGCCACCACCATCGACACCAGCATCGCCGCCACGAAGCCCAGCAGCACGCTGCCGGAGGTGTAGGCGGTGGCGAACCCGGCCATCGCCGACAGCATGATGGAGCCGTCGAGGGAGAGATTGATGACACCGGCCTTCTCGGCGATGGTCTCCCCGACCACCGCGTAGACGAGCGGGCTGGCGGCGGCGACGATGGAGGCCAGGGTCGCATCCATCGCTCAACCTCCTTCCGAGCCGCGCCGGCTCCGGTAGGCCCGCCGCAGCTGCCAGCCGCCGGCGAGCAGGGTGAACAGCACCAGCACTCCCTGCAGCACCCCGCCCAGAGCCGAGTCCAGTTGCAGGCGCAACTGCAGCTGGGTGCTCCCGACCGAGATGATCGCGAAGAACAGGGCGATCGGGGCGATCCAGGTCGCCCGGAAGCCGGCGAGCAGGACCACCAGGATTCCGAGGAAGCCGTACCCCCCCGACACCGAGGGCACCAGTTTGTGGTGGAAGCCGGTGGCGTGCAGCGCGCCGCCCAGCCCGGCCAGCGTCCCGCACACCGCGAAGGCAGCGAGCAGATAGCGGTTCGTGGAGATCCCCATGAGGAAGGCGCTGCGCGGATTGCGCCCCACCGCCCGCAGGCGAAGCCCGAAGTAGGTGCCTCGCATCAGGAAGTAGACGACGATCACCGCCGTCGCCGCCAGCGCCAGGGCCACCCAGGACGCCGTCAGCGAGCCGGTGCCGGGCAGCCAGGCCTCGCGGGGGAACAGGTCGGTGCCGCTGGTGGAGGCGCTCCCCACTCTCTTCCACGGCCCGATGACCAGGTAGACCACCAGTCCGGTGGCCACGAAGTCGAGGCCCAGGCCGCCGAAGATCTCATTGACCCGGCCGGAGGTGCGCAGCACCCCGACCAGCAGGCCCCAGAGCATCCCGCCGAGCATGCCGGCCAGGGCGACCAAGGGGATGACGAGGCCCGAGGGCCCATGCACTGTGCGGGCCACCAGGGCCCCCGCCACCGCCCCCATGACCAGCTGCCCCTCGATGCCGATGTTCCACAGCCCGGCTCCGAATGTGACCACCAGCCCGGCGGCGGCCAGCACGAGCGGCACCCAGACCATGAGGGTCGAGGACAGGCCGCCCGCGCTGCCCAGAGCGCCATCGAGGATCAGGCGCAAGGCCTCCAGCGGAGGAGCGTCGGCCGAGATCAGCAGCAGCACCCCCAGCGCCAGGGCGGTGGCCACCGGGAGGAGCACCTTGGCGACGCGGCGCACGACGGGGGGAACGGTCACGGTGCCACCTTCCCGCCGATCAGGTAGCCGAGTTCCTCCCCACTGGTCTCGGCCGCCCGGACTTCGCGCAGCACCTTGCCGGCGAAGAACACCAGGATCCGGTCGCTGTAGCGGAGCAGCTCGTCGAGGTCGGCCGAGGCAAACACGATGGCCGTGCCCCGGCGGCTCCTCTCGAGCAGCTGCCGCCACACCCAGTCGGCCGACTCCAGGTCGAGGCCGCGGGTGGGATGCTCCATGAGCAGCAGGCGCACGTCGGCGGGCATCAGCGCCAACAGCAGCCGCTGTTGGTTGCCGCCGGAGAGCTCATCGGCGGTGGACGCCGGGGTGCCCACGATGAGGTTGGCGGCGATGCGTTTCTCGGCGTCGGCCTCGGCGGCCCCCCAGTCGATCCGCAGCCCCTTGGCCCCGGCCGCCAGCAGGAAGTGCTCGGTGATGGTGAGGCCGCTGATCAGCCCCTCCTCCAGGCGCCCGGCGGGAAGGAAGTGGACCCCGGCCTCCAGGAAATCGTGGTAGCGGCCGGTGCTGAGGTCGCGCTCACCGACCGCCAGCACGCCCTCCGCCGGGCGGGAGAGCCCGGCGCAGGTGCGCAGGAACGGGCGCTGGCCGCTCCCCTCGAGGCCGGCGAGGCCGATCACTTCCCCTGCGCGCACCGTCAGGGAGTACTCGGCGGCCGCCACCCGGTCTTCGAGCTGAACTCGCTCCAGCGAAAGCACCGGCTCGCCGAGCGCCACTCCCTCCTTCTGCGGTGGGGCCACCACCCGGCCGAACATCATCTCGACCAGCTGTTCGGTGGGACAGGGCAGGGAGGCCTCGCCCACCACCTTGCCCCGGCGCATCACCGAGACCGTCTGGCAGAGGGCCTCCACCTCCTCGAGCTTGTGGGATACGAAGGCGACGATCATCCCCTGGCCGGCCAGGGCGCGCAGCGTGGCGAAGAGGCGCTCCTGCTGGGAGGCGGAGATCCCCGTCGTCGGCTCGTCGAGGATGAGCACCCGGGCCCCCAGCCAGAGGAGGCGGGCGATCTCCAGCTGCTGGCGCTCCCCCACCGTCAGCGACCGCGCCGGGGCGCTGGGGTCGAACTGGAAGCCGAACTGGGCCCCGATGCGCTCCAATTCGCCGGCGGCGGCCGCCCCGATCCACCCGGCGCCCGCTGCCCAGCAGGAAGTTGTCGAGCACGGTGAAGGGAAGGAAGACCAGCGGGTCCTGGTGGAGCATGCCGATGCCGGCCCGGATGGCGGCCCGGGTGGAACCGAGGGGCACCGCCTTGCCGTCGAGGAGCACCTCCCCGGCGTCGGGAGCGACGAACCCGGAGAGCACCTTCATGAGCGTGGACTTGCCCGCCCCGTTCTCCCCGAGCAGGCCGTGGATGGCCCCGGCTTCCAGGCGGAGGTCGACCCCGTCGGTGGCCCGCACCGCGCCGTAGCGCTTGTGGATGCCGCGCAGTTCCAGGCTCATCGTGCCCGGAGGCTAGAGGCGGCGCCTTGCCGGCGCCATACGGATGGGGGAAGGCGGTCGCCTTCCCCCATCACTCCAAGAGAGAGCGTGCTCAGCCCGCCGAGCTGGCTCCCTCCATGCCTTCCAGCAGCTGCTCCATGAACCAGATCTGCACGTCGGTGGCCACTTCGCCGTCGCCCAGGAACGGGGTCCCGTCCTGGTAGTTGAGCGGCCCGGTGAACAGGTTGATCGAGCCGTCGGCCAGGCCGGCGATGAACTGGTCGAGCAACTCCGCGTTCTCCGCCGAGAGCGCCGGTCCGTTGATGAACCCGACGCCGGAGGTGTCGACGTTGTTGAGGTCGGCCCAGTCCGGCCCGAACCACTCGAAGGAGGCTTCGAAGGTGCCGTCCATGACGGACTCCACGATCCGCTTGTAGGCGGGGCCCCAGTTGAAGTAGGGCACGCCCAGGCAGACCTCGGGCGCTTCGTCGCAGGCGCCCCGGAAGTCGTAGGGGATGGCCCAGACGGCCTCGCCGGCGGCGGCCCGCTGCCCGGCCACCACCAGGCCCTCGGTGGTGTCGATGCCCGAGATCACCACGTCGATGCCCGAGTCGAAGAAGTCGTTGGCCACCTGGGTCGGATCGAGAGTGACGCCGGGGATGTTGAACCAGAAGCCGATCCAGTCGACCCGGAAGCCCGCAGGCGGCGTGCCGGCGTCGCTCGCCGCGCGGAGGTTCTCCCAGCAGTACTTGGCGCCCAGGTAGACGGAGCTGGCCAGACGCAGGGTCTCGGCGTTGATCAGCGGGCCCAGGTAACCGAGCTGGCCGGTCTCCGAGGTGAGCGCCGCTGCGCAGCCGGCCATCATCTTGCCGTACTCCATCTTGCCCATCGTGTTGCCCAGGTTGGTCAGGTCGGGCCGGTAGGCCTCCCCCGCCTCGGGCCAGGCGCTGTCACCCGACGACCAGATCATCGGCACCTCGGGATGCTGCTCCGCCCCGAGCAGGATGCCGTCCTTCATGTCGTCCGAGGTGGCGAAGATCAGGTCTGCCCCCTGGTCGACCATCTGGGTGACCACCTGGTCCACAGTGGTCTCCGGCCGGTCGGCCGTGTTCACACTGTCCAGGACGATCAGCTCCACCCCGAGCTGATCCTGCAGGTAGACCCCGGCGTCGTAGTGCGCCTGGCTCCACCCGTGGTCGTTCTGCGGCCCGACCAGGATCATCCCGATGGTGAAAGGCTCCTCGGCCGCCGTCGTCGTCGTTTCCTCGGCCGCCGTCGTCGTCGTTTCTCCGGCCGCCGTCGTCGTCGTTTCTTCGGCCGCCGTCGTCGTCGTTTCCGCGGCGCTGGTGGTCGTCTCGCCCTCGTCGTCACCGCAAGCGGCGACGATCAGAGCGAAGAACGGCCAATAGCGCCACCAATGACCATTTGCGTCTCACGGTCCCTCCCAGCGCTGGGGGTAGTTGCTTACATCCTAGGGATTCCGACCGGACGGAGACCAGCCGCCGACGTCGCCAACGCCCGGCGGCCGCCCGGGCCGGTCGTATGCTGATGGGATGCCCGCAGGCCTCCCGGCAGAAGGCGGCGCCGGCCCTTCTCGCCGGCCCAATGCCCTGCTCGCCGCCCTCCTCTCCGCCGTCCTCCCCGGCGCCGGCCAGATCTACACCGGGCGGAAGCGGCGGGGCTGGGTCCTCCTCGGAGTCACCGCCGCTGCGGCCGTGCCGGCTGTCTGGTGGCTGGCCGCCGCCTACTTCGGCGACGGGCTCCTGGACGCCGCCCTCTCCCTCACGCCGGGCCGCCTCATCCTCCTCACCGTGGCCGACGCCGTCCTGCTGGGCTGGCGCGCCTTCGCCGCCGCCGACGCCTACATGGCTGCCGCGCCCTCACGCCCCCGCACGCCGGGCCGTCTGGCGGCACTCGGCGCGCTGACCCTGCTGCTGCTGGCCACCGGCTACCCCCACCTCTACGTCGGGCAGCGCGTCCTGCTCGCCCACGACTTGCTGACTCACGACTTCAACCAGGATCCCGGCCAGGTCGACCTGGAGGACGTGACCACCACCACACCGGCGCCGATTTCGTCGGTACCGGGGTCGTCCTCCACAACCAGTTCCCTCCCCTCGACCACTACGACCACCCTGTCCGACGTCTTCCCCGAAGAAGGCCGGGTGAACATCCTGCTACTCGGCGGCGACTCCGGCGTGGGCCGCCGCGGCATGCGCACCGACACGATGATCGTGGTCTCCATCGACCCCGCCACCGGGTGGACCGCCATGTTCGGCATCCCCCGCAACCTCATCCAACTCCCCATCCCGCCCGGCCACCCGGCGCAGGGCGCCTGGGCCTGCGGGGACTGCTTCGACATGATCGCCAACGAGTTGTACGGCTGGGGGCTCAGCCGGCCCGACCTGTTCGCAGGGCCCAACTCGGGGGCGACCGCCATGAAGGACCTGCTCGGGTACCTGCTGGGCATCGACATCCACTACTACGCCCTCGTGGACCTCGAGGGCTTTGTGGAGATCATCGACGCCATCGGCGGGGTGGACATCTACGTCCCCGAGCGCGTCTACGACACGGAGTACCCCAACGTGGACGGCACCTACTCGGTGATCGACCTGCAGCCGGGCACCTACCACATGGACGGCGAGATGGCCCTCTACTACGCCCGCTCCCGCCAGGGATCGACCGACTTCAACCGCATGAACCGCCAGCGCTGCGTCCTGGAAGCCCTGGCCGAGCAGGCCGACCCGGTGACCCTCATCCACGAACTCCCCACCATCGTGCCCGCCGTCGAGGACAGCGTCTTCACCGACGTGCCCATGGACGAGCTCGCCGCGTTCGTCGACTTGCTCTCCAAAGTGAACACCGACGAGATCGTCTCCATCCGCTTCATGCCCTACGCCCCGGAGTTCGTCGGGACCCCCACCTCGTACATCGAAGCCTGGACCGAGGACCGGTACCCCATCCCCGACCGTGACTTCATCACCGAGACGGTGGCCACCGCCCTGAGCCTGCCCCCGCTCGAGGCCATCGAGGTCCTCAACCTGCAGCCCCTCGACGACATCTGCAGTCAGCCGTTGAACGATCCCGTTCAGCCGTAGACCGCCATCCGCGCCAGCCGGGCGCCCAGCACCGCCAGCCCGGCGCCCAGCAGGGCGGCGCCGCCGGCGAACCAGCGCCAGTCCAGGGCCGCCAGGGTGGCGACCCCCGCCGCGAGCAGCGCCAGTCCGCTGAGCAGCGCCACCACCGGGCCGAGGCCGAGGCCGAGGCCCAGGAGGCGGTGCGAGGTGTGGTCGCGCCCGCCCGCCATGACCGGGCGCCCGTGCCTCCGCCGCTCCACCGCCACCAGGGCAGCGTCGAACAGCGGCACCGCCAGCAGCACGACCGGGACGAGAACCACCAGCGTCGCCGGAACCGCGCTCCCCGAGCCCGCCCGCCCGGCGTCGAGGACGGTCAGGCCGGCCAGGGCCGTCCCCAGGAAGTGCGAGCCGGCATCGCCCATGAACACGCGGGCGGGGGGAAGGTTGAAGACCAGGAACCCCGCGGCCGCCCCCGCCAGAGCGGAGGCCAGGGGAACCGGGCCCGAGCCGATCCCCCACCAGGCCCACAGGGCCGCCGCCGCGACCAGCGCCGCCGCCCCGGCGGCCCCGTCGATGTTGTCGAAGATGTTGACTGCGTTGGCGGCGATCACCACCCACAGCACGGTCGCCGCCCAGGCGACCGCCTCGGGACCGGGCAGGGCCAGCCGCACCCCGGCCGCCGCCAGCACCACCCCGGCGCCCACCTGCCCGGCCAGTTTGACCACCGGCGGCAGCGGGCGCACATCGTCGGCCAGTCCCACCGCGAGGGCAGCGCCGGCCGCCCCGAGCACCGCCCACACGCCGGTGGCCGACCGACCGAAGGCCGCCAGCGCCACCCCGTACCCGGCACACATGGCGAGCCCGCCGGCCAGCGGGACTGGGTCCGAGCGCCAGCGTTGGCCTCCGGCCGGCCGGGTCAGGCGCGCTCCCAGCCACGGCAGCCGCACGACGGCGAGGCTGATGGCGGCCGACAGGGCGAACGCCAGGAGGGCGGCCGCCATCTAGACGAAGCCCGGGTTCTGCCGCTGGTACTCGACCACCCGGTCGATGATCTCCGGCAGGCCCACGGACGGTGCGTAGCCGGTGACCCGCTGCAGCTTGGCGATGTCGGGGACACGCCGCTGCATGTCCTCGAAACCGGGGGCATAAGCCTGGTCGTAGGGCAGGGTGACGATCTCCGACGCCGACCCCGCGCGCTCCCGCACCAGGTGGGCGAGCTCCATGATGGTGATCTCCTGCCCCCCGCCGATGTTGAACACCTCGCCGAAGGCCGCCTCGTGCCGGGGCAGCTCGAGCAACGCCCTCACCGTGTCGCCCACGAAGGTGAAGGCACGGCTCTGGCGGCCGTCGCCGTACACGGTGATCGGCTCCCCGGCCAGCGCCTGGCGGACGAAGGTGGGGATCACCATCCCGTAGCGGCCGGTCTGCCGGGGCCCCACGGTGTTGAACAGGCGGGCGATGATCACCGGGAGCCCGTCCCGCCGGAAGTAGGCGATGGCCAGGAACTCGTCGATGGCCTTGGAGGCGGCGTAGGCCCAGCGCGAATGGGTGGTGGGGCCGAGGACCATGTCGTGGTCCTCGGCGTAGGGGACCCGCTGGGACTTGCCGTACACCTCCGAGGTGGAAGCCACCACCACCGGGCGCCGCCATTTGTTGGCCAGGCGCAGCACCACTTCGGTCCCCCGGATGTTGGTCTCGATGGTGCGGACCGGGTCCTCGACGATCAGCTTGACCCCGACGGCGGCCGCCAGGTGATACACGATGTCGGCGGCCCGCACCAGCCCTTCGATGGTGGCCGCGTCGTCCACGCTCGCCACCACCAGATGGAAGTTGCCCCCGCTCAGGTTGCCGACGTTGCGGTACGAGCCGGTGGAGAGATCATCCACCGCCACGACCGCGTCGCCGCCGGCCAGCGCGGCCTCGGCCAGGTGGGATCCGATGAAGCCGGCCCCGCCGGTGACGAGGATGGTGCGCATCGGCCGAACCCTACTGCGCCGGCCGGGGCCGCCGACGCAACGCGATCAGCACGATGGCGGCCAGGGCGGCCGCCTCACCCAGCACGAAGGCCCAGGAGACCCGGGCATCGGCCTCCTCGACCATCGGCGCCAGGCCGGCGACCGCGACCGCGAACCCGGCCGCCCAGGCGCCGGCGAGGAGCATCGTCCGGCCCCGGGCCACCAACACCTGGCCCGCCAGCAGGGAGACCGCGGCCAGCACTGTCCCGGCGGCGGCCAGCGCCGCCACCTCCCGGCTCGGCTCGAACTCCGCCCCGAAGAGCAGCCGCACGAGGGCCGGGCCCCACCACCAGGCCAGGCCGCCGGCCACCGGCGCCAGCACCAGCGCCCCCGCGCTGAATCGCCTCACCCAGCGCCGCAGGTCCTCGTCCCGCCCGGCGGCGGCGAGGTTGGTGAACGGGGGCAGCAAGCGGGCCATCAGGTTCTGGGTCATCACGATGGGCAGGCGGAACAGCTGGAAGGTGACGAAGACCACGCTCATCAGCCCCGCCTGGTCGGTCAGGATGCCCACCGCCAGGGGGGCCAGGAGCAGCAGCACCTGGGAGGCGGCGCTGGCCAGGACGAACCCGGTGAGGAACCGGCCCGGCGCCTCCGACCGGCGGGCCGTGCCCTCCGGGTCCCGGCGAAACGGCATCCAGGCCAGTACCACGAGCGGGGCCACGGCCAGCGCCCACCCCACGCTCCGGCCGGTGCTGGCTATCGCCAGGAAGGCCAGGGCCAGCAACACGCGGACCGTCGCCACCACCCCGCTCACCAGGCCGTATGCCGCGGAATCGGCGGCGCCCGGCCAGCCGACCCCGGCCCAGGGCCATGACCGCGTTCCCCACGACGGTGACGAACCCGATGGCCGCGTAGACCATGTCGCCGGCGAAGTAGCGGTCCCGCGCCAGCACGGTGAAGGCCGTCGCTCCCAGGGCGCCGGCGGCCACCACCCCGGCCACCGCCCGGGCCCCGCCCGTGGTCCCCAACGTGACCCGCCGGATCTCGAACTGCTCCACCGGCAGCAGCAGCACCGCGAACACCAGGAAGTGCACGGTGAGCAGGGCGCTCACCGGGTCGAAGGCGGCCGCCCCGAGGGCCCGGGCCCCGATCATCTGGAAGGCGTAGGACCCGAGGGAGGCGACGATGGTCCCCCCGACTATGTACGGCGTGCCGTCGGTAGCCCACCGGCGGAGGTCGGCCCGGGCGGCGGCGGGGATCATCCGGCGGAGGCTACAGCACGGCCGGGGGGCCCGCCCCGGCTCCCGGCGTGCCCGGGGCGCCCCCGGGCCCACCGCCCGCCCCCTCGTTAGGCTCTCCTCAGGTCGTCGGAAGGGAACCCATGGAGGAGTTCATCCGGGGCTTGCCCAAGGTGGAATTGCACCTGCACATCGAGGGCACGCTGGAGCCGGAGATGATGTTCCGCCTGGCCGAGCGCAACGGGCTGTCGCTGCCCTTCGCCTCGGTCGAGGAGGTACGGCGCGCGTACGAGTTCACCGACCTCCAGTCGTTCCTGGACATCTACTACCAGGGAGCGGCCGTCCTGCAGACGGAGCAGGACTTCTACGACCTCATGTGGGCCTACCTGGAGCGCGCCGCGGCCGACAACGTCCGCCACACCGAGATGTTCTTCGACCCGCAAACCCACACCGAGCGCGGCGTCGGCTTCCCCGTCTTCATGGGGGGCTTCGCCCGGGCGCGCGCCGACGCCCGCGAGCGGCTGGGGCTGACCACGCAGCTCATCATGTGCTTCCTGCGCCATCTGCCGGAGGAAAGTGCCCTGGAGACCCTGGAGCAGGCCCGCCCGTTCCTGGGCGACATCGTCGCGGTAGGCCTCGATTCGGGTGAGCGGGGGAACCCGCCGCAGAAGTTCGTCACCGCCTTCGCCCGGGCCCGGGCCGCCGGCCTGCGGGCGGTCGCCCACGCCGGCGAGGAGGGCCCCCCGGGCTACATCCGGGACTCCCTCGACCTGCTCGGGGCGGAGCGCATCGACCACGGGGTGGCCTGCGAGCAGGACGACGCCCTGGTGGAGCGCCTGGCCGCGGCGGGGATCGCCCTCACCGTATGCCCACTCTCCAACATGAAGCTGCAGGTCTTCCCCGACCTGCGGCAGCACAATCTGGCCCGGCTGCTGCGGCGGGGGGTGCGGGTGACCATCAACTCCGACGATCCCGCCTACTTCGGCGGCTACATCGGCGACAACTTCCTCGCCACCCACCTGGCCCTCGGCCTCGGCCGGGAGGACCTGGCCGCCCTGGCCCGCAACGCCATCGCGGCGGCGTTCCTCGACGAGGGGCGGCGCGAGGAGATCGGGGCGGAGCTGGAGGCATACCTGGCCCGGAAGGGCTGAGTGGCCTGGCGCCCCTCGGCCGGCCCTGGCCCCGAACGCAGAAGGACGGCCCCTGGGGCCGTCCTTCCGGTGGAGGTGCGGGGAGTCGAACCCCGGTCCTCTGAGCTTCCACGCCGACATCTCCGAGCGCAGCCGATAGCTTTGTTTCGGGCGCCGGGACGCTACCGGCACGTATCCCTGCGCCCTATCCGGAGTTGGGCTTGACCCGCCGGTCCCGGAACCCCGGCGGGGGCATCCCCCATTGCGACGCCCGACACCGGCGAGGGGGGAGCCCTCCGGGCGGACGGGTCACCTAACTAGGCGGCCAGTGCGAAGTTGTCTTCGGCACTCATTGTTTGTCCCGGCTCTTTAACGAGGACTCCGGGGACCTCGGCTCGCTTCCGGCGCTTCAACCCTCAGAGTCGAAACCAGTTCACCCCCGAAGGCGCGAAACGCACCACAGACTGTACAACGGCGGGGCGCACAGCGGCGATTCCCGCCTGGCCTCGTCCCGGCCCGCTCGGGCCCGCCGAGGCGCGCAGGCCGCCCGCCGGCGGCCGAGCGGAGGGCGGCTTCCACTGACAGTAGAGCCTGCCCGGCTTCAAGCCGGGCAGGCAGCCCCAGCTCAGTCGATCGCTCCGGTGCCGTATGGCCCGCTGCATGTCGCGCTCGGCCTGGCGCCGCTTGATGGTCTCGCGCTTGTCGTAGCGCGCTCTGCCCTTGGCCAGCCCCATCTCCACCTTGGCCTTGCCCTCCTTGAAGTACAGGCGCAGAGGGATCATGGTGAGGCCCTTCTGGTCCAGCTTGCCCCGGATGCGCTCGATCTCGCCGCGGTGCAGGAGCAGCTTGCGGCTGCGCTCGGGTTCGTGCCCCCCGTCGCGGGCGAACTGGTATGGGGAGATGCGCACCCCCACCAGCCAGGCCTCGGAGCCCTCGACCACCCCGTAGCCGTCCTTGAGGTCGGCCCGGCCACCCCGCAGGCTCTTCACCTCGGAGCCGAGCAGCGCCAGGCCGGCCTCAAAGGTCTCCTCCACGTCGTAGTCGTGGCGCGCCCGTCGGTTGGTGGCGATCAGCTTGATCCCGGCTGCCTCCGGGGAGGGGCGCCGGGGCATCAGTCGCGCAGGGTGCCCCACATGCCCAGGGCGCTGCCCAACAGGCCGGTGGTAGCCCCGAAGGCCAGCACCAGGAGCGACTGCTGCAGCAGGAACTGGAAGGGCACCGCGATGGCATCGGGGTCGGTGACGGTACTCAGCAGCTGCACGATGGGCTTGTGGCCCAGGCCGACCAGCAGGGCGGCGAGGGCCGCGCCGGCGATTCCTTCGAACAAGCCTTCGAGCAGGAACGGCACCCGGATGAACCAGTTGCTCGCGCCCACCAGGCGCATGATCCCGATCTCCTCCCGCCGGGCGTACACCGCCATGCGGATGGTGTTGGCGATCAGCACGAGGGCGGAGGCCCCGAGCACGATGAGGATCCCCACCGCGAACGTGCTCATGCGGTTGGAGCGGGCCACCAGCGCGTCGATCTCCGCCCCGGCCGCCGCCACCTGTTGCACCCCGGGGATCACCGCCACCCGGTTCTGGATCACGTCGTAGCTGCCCGCCTCCACCGGCTTTATGCGCAGCGAGGCGGGGAGCACCGACGGGTCGTCTTCGACCACCTCGATGAGCGCCGGCTGGTCGGCGAACAGCTCCCGGAACTCCTCGAGCGCCTGGGACTTGGAGAAGTAGACGACCTCGTCCACCTCGGGCCATGTCTGCATGTCCGCCTGCAGGGCGGTCACCTGGTCCACGGTGAGATCGTCCCCGAGCCAGGCGATCACCCGCACGTTGTCGTCCCAGCGGCCGATGTCCTGGTCGATGGACCAGCGGACGACGATGGAGCCGAATACCAGCACCAGGGTGACCAGGACCGCCACCACCGCGCTGGCCACGACCAGCGGGTTGCGCCGGATGCTCTGGACCGTCTGGCTGAACAGGTACTGGAAGCGCACCGCTTACTCCCCGTCGTCCTCTTCGTAGGAATCCGGGACAGGGGAAACCATCTGGTAGCCGCCGTGACTCTCGTCGCGCACCACCCCTCCCCGGTCCAGCTCCACCACCCGGCGCCGCATGGCGTCCACGATGGCGTGGTCGTGGGTGGCCATGACCACGGTGGTCCCCGTGCGGTTGATGCGGTCGAGCAGCCGCATGATCCCCACCGAGGTGCCCGGGTCCAGGTTCCCGGTGGGCTCGTCGGCGAACAAGATCAAGGGCCGGTTGACGAAGGCCCGGGCGATGGACACTCGCTGCTGCTCCCCACCGGACAGCTGCCGGGGCATGCGGTCGGCCTTGGCCGACAGGCCGACCAGGCGGAGCACCTGGGGCACTTGCTGGCGGATGACGTGGCGAGGACGGCCGATGACCTCGAGGGCGAAGGCCACGTTCTCGTAGACGGTCTTGTTGGGCAGCAGCTTGAAGTCCTGGAACACGGTGCCCACCGAGCGGCGGAGCAGGGGCACCTTCCAGGAGGCCAGCTTGTTCACGTGCTTGCCGGCCACCCACAGGTCACCGCTCGTGGGCAGCTCCTCGCGGAGGAGCAGTCGGATCAGGGTCGACTTCCCCGAACCGGAGGGGCCCACCAGAAAGACGAACTCGCCCTTGGCGATCTCCAGGGTGACGTCGTGGGCGGCCACCACCCCGCCCTCATATAACTTGGTGACGCCCTGAAGCCTGATCATGGCCATCCTCTCGCGGTGTGGGCGCCCGCGGTGTCATCGCTCGCCCACTCCGCCACGGACGCACGCCGCAGGTTAGCGGTGGGAGGTTTTTTCGAAGCGCATCCACCCCCTGCGCGGGGGTGGGGTCAGCCGCGCCGGGCCTGCTCCTCCCGGGCCCGCCGCCAGTGCAGGTAGCCCTCGACGAAGCGGTCCAGGTCGCCGTCGAGCACCCCCTCCACGTTGCCCACCTCGACGTCGGTGCGCAGGTCCTTGACCATCTGGTAGGGCTGCAGCACGTAGGAACGGATCTGCCGGCCCCAGGCCGCTTCCCCCTGGTCGCCGCGGATCTCATCCATCTGGGCCTGGTGCTCCTGCCGGGCCCGCTCGGCCAGCCGGGAGGCCAGCAGGGCCATTGCCCGCGCCCGATTCTGCATCTGCGAGCGCTCCGCCTGGCAAGCGGCCACGACCCCGGTGGGCAGATGGGTGATGCGCACTGCCGAGTCGGTGGTGTTCACCGACTGGCCGCCGTGCCCCTGGGAACGGAAGGTCTCGATGCGCAGGTCCTCGGGGTCGATCTCCACCTCGGCCATCTCCACCTCGGGGAGCACGTCCACACCGGCGAAAGAGGTGTGGCGGCGGGCATTGGAGTCGAAGGGGCTGATGCGCACCAGCCGATGGACGCCCTTCTCCCCCAAGAGGATGCCGTACGCGTGCTCGCCGCGGACCGTGAGGGTGGCCGAGCGGATGCCGGCTTCCTCGGCCTCCAGGACCTCGTCCACCTCCACCTGGAAGCCGCGCCGCTCCAGGAAACGCAAGTACATGCGCAGCAGCATGTCGGCCCAGTCGGCGGCGTCCACCCCGCCGGCCCCGGCGTGCACGCTGAAGATGGCCGCCCGGTCGTCGTACTCGCCGAAGTAGAGGCTCTCCTGCTCCAGGTCCGCCAGCTCTTCTTCGATCCCCGCCAGCTCGGCGGCGGCGTCGGCGGCGGCCTGGGCATCGCCCTCTTCCTCGGCCAGGCCCAGCAGGGTCTCCGCGTCGTCGATGGCCGTCGTCAGACGCTGGTCCCGGCCGACGATGGACTCGTCACGGGCCAGGCGACGGGTCACCTGCCGGGCCCGGTCGGGATCCTGCCAGAGGTTCGGTTCGGCGGCGCGCGCCCTCAGCGCCGCGAGGCCGGCGGCCTTCGCGTCGACGTCAAAGGAACCTCCGGGCGTCGTGGAGGCGGGTGCGCAACTCCTTGATGGCGGCGCGTGGGTCCTGGTTCATCGTGCCCTCAGGTTAGTGCCCGGCAGGAAGCGAACCCCGGGAGGAAGGAGGGCTCTGGGCGAACGCCCGGCCGTCCAGGACATAGGCGGTCCCGGGGGAAGCGCCGCCGGTCGTCTCGCGGGGAGGTGTGGGGTGCTGAGGCGGCGCAGTCGAGTTCCCCGAGTTGCCGCAATCGGCAAGGTGTTCTCCCTCGGCCACCTCTTGGCCCACAGAGACGCGAATCGAACCTGCCTTGAGATGGACCAAGGCGACGTGTGATCCCCGGGCCTGCGAGATGATGACATGGTTGCCTGCGATTGCTCCGAGGCCTTGGCGCATGCGGGATGCCTGGCCGAACGTGTACCGAATGAGCGCCAACTGTGACCGCCGGGCGGGGTGGTCGGACTCGCCATCGTGCACCGCCGCAACGACGCCGCGGGACCGGGGCCAGGATGCGCCGACCGAACCCGACGAAGCGGTCTGGAGGCTCCGAGGAAAGGAGCGTTCGCCAGTCTCTGATCGTTGCACTGTGGTGACGATCGTCGACTCCGACGAAGTCGATCGCGTACCGTTCGCCGAAGAGCTCACTCCCATGGCTCGGGACACGTCGCGCCGGGCTGTTCTGCACGAGCCACAACCCCGTAAATGGGAATGAGGCCTTGACGAGCTGAACGCGTATCCAGGGTCAGGCGAGGCCGGGGCCGCCCGGGGCCCGGCCGGCGGCGGTCAGCGTGATCGCCCGCCGCCCAGAGTCTGGTGGATGCCCCGGTGGAGGCGGGCGGCGCCGCCGGCCCCGGAGGGAAGGGGCCAAGGCAGCACGCGCTGGCGGGTTGCCAGGCGATGTGGACCGCGGTTCCGCCCAGGCCGCTGTCGGTTACCGACACTGTGTAGCGGACGGGGAAACGGGCGAGCCGGCGGGGTCCGTCCAGGTACAGGCGCCCGCCCTGTTGGTCAGCCTGGGAGACAGCGAAACCGAGGCGAGAGGCTGCCACCAGCGTCGCCTCGAAGACTGCCGGCGGCGGCCAGGCGAGGGTGCGGGTCCGGGAATGGGCCATGAGGGCCGCCCCGATCCTAGCGAGAAAGCGCTTACCGGGACGGTCTGCGGCCCGCCGCAATCAGGCTTCGGCGAGCCTCTTGAGGTCGATGAGCATCTCCTCCAGGTGCTTGCCGATCGTCCTGCCCACCCCGAGAGCCAGCAGCATCCGGCCGAACACCCCGCCGGGCAGCAGCAAGTCCTCCTCCAGGGTGACCCGGCTGCCCACCGGAAGAGCCTCGATCCTCCACACCTGGTCATCCTTCGGCATCGGCCCGGAAACCAGGGTGAAGGCGAACCGCTGGTTCTCCAGCCAGTCGGTCACCCGGTAGTCGCACTTCATGAGGCGGCCCCCGGAGCGCTCGTCATAGTGGAAGGTCGACCCCGGACCGTAGGGTGGCTCACTGGTGTAGTTGAAGCTCTCCAGCAGGGTGAACCATTTGAGGATCTCCCCCGGCTGCACCAGCAACGGCCACACCCTCTGCGGGGACGCCGCCGTATCGATCGACCTCTGGATCTTCACGGGTCTCCTCCTCCCCCCGATACCCGGCCAAGGTACTCCTCGCAATGGCCCGGGAAGGGCCCGGCAGCACCCTTTCTGCAGCAGAGAGCAAACGACACCGTCGGCACGGGCAGCGCCTCCCGGCGGCGTGCTGAGGGGCTCCGCACTGGTTCGGCGCGCCGATCCGAACGTGTCGTACCGGCTTGATACGGTGAGGTGTGACTGCGGGAGCCCTGCTCGATACACGGTCCGGTCCACCGATGACGAGCCGACGCGGCTGGATCTGCTGTCGGATGTTGGCCTGGTGGAGGAGTTTCTGGAGGTGCGCCACCGGGTGGCCTGTCTGGAGGCCCGGTCGGCGGCACTGCTGGGGAGGATCGAACAGCGGGGCATCCCGGCGGTTGAGGGGTTCGGTTCGGCTACCGGCTGGCTGATGGCCCGGACCGGGGATCCGGCGCCGGTGTGCCGCAGCCGGGTGGGCGTAGCCCGGGCGCTGCGCTCGATGCCCCTCACCCGGGAGGTGTTCGCCGACTGGGGAGCTGTCCGAGCCGAGGGTGCGGCTACTGGCCGCCGCCCGGGACTCCTCTCCGGCATCGTTCGCCCGGGATGAGGCCCTGCTGGTCGCTCAGGCCCGCCGCCTGTCGGCCCGGGTGTTCCCCCTGGCGCTGGCCCATTGGCGCCGACTGGCCGACCCGGACGGCGCCCGGGCCGACGCGGAGCAGGCGTTCGCCCGGCGCCGCCTGCACCTCTCCTCCACCTGGGCGGGCATGGTGCGCCTGGACGGTGACCTGGACCCCGAATCGGGGGCGCTGGTCATGGCCGCGGTCGGCTCCCTCGCCTACCCGGCCGTCCTGGACCCCGACGATGGCCGCAGCCCCCAGCAGCGCCGGGCCGACGCCCTGGTGGAGATCTGCCGCCGCCACCTCGACTCCTCCGACCGGCCCCAGGTGGGCGGGGAACGCCCCCACCTCACCGTCACCGTCAGCGTCGACCAGCTCGCCGCCGACGGCCTCAGTCGACCTGGACTGCGGCCCGGTCACCCTCGACGCGGTGCGCCGCCTGGCCTGCGACGCCGCCATCACCCCGATCGTCACCCGCCACGGCCAGCCCATCGCCGCCGGCCGGCGCACCCGGGTAGTCCCCGCCTCCCTACGCCGGGCCCTCAACCACCGCGACCGGGGCTGCACCCACCCGGGCTGCGACACCCCCGCCCACTGGTGCGATGCCCACCACATCACCCACTGGGCCGACGGAGGCCCGACCGCACTCGCCAACCTGCGGCTGCTCTGTCGAAGACACCACCGGATCGCCCACGAACACCAGCCCTACCCGCAGAGCGCCGAGTGAAGCGCCTTCAGCCGTGCCCGCCGACGGCCTCGACGCCTCTCGTCAGGCCGTCGGATCCACCACCTGGCCGGCGAAGAGCACCAGCCCGCTCGACACGGTGGCGGATGAGGTACAGGAACGGCTTGTCGGCGGCCACGGTCAGCTCGGGCTCGGGCGGCCCGCTCTCGGCGAAGCCGAAGCCAGTGGCCGCGGCGGCCACGGTGCCCCACTCGTCCACGGTGATGTCGGCGGCATGCACCGCCGCGTCCAGGAAGGCCTCGGGGGTGATGCCCGGGTAGAGGCCGGGCGCTGCGCCGATCTCGGTGAGCCAACCCATCAGGTCGAGCTGGGTCTTGTCGGACCAGCCGGGCATGAGCAGCTCGAAGGGACCGGTGGTGAAGCTGGCGTCGATCTCGTCGAGCAAATCCTGACCGAGGCGTTCGCGCACCTCGGCGAACCGGCCCTCGTCGGGCACTATGAGCAGCATCGAGAAGGCGCCTCCCACATAGGGGATCTCGGCGGCGACGAAGCCGTCACCGCGCCCTCGCCGGTCGGCCAGCTCCAGCTCTCGCATGAACTCGACCTCGAGGGTGGAGCCGTCGAGACGGGTGAAGGTGCCCATCACCGGTTCGTACTTGCCGAAGATCCTCTCCCAGCGCGCCTTGAAGTAGAGGGCATCGGTGAGCACCAGCACCGTGCTGGCATCGATGAACCCCTGCGGCAGCAGCTCGGGGATCAACCCCTGTGTCTGCTCGCCCACCCAGGCGTTGATGACATCCCGGCTGCCCTCGGGGTCGCCGGCCAAGTCCAGGGGCTGGGTGGTGACCCCGTGCTCGGCGGCGAGCAGGTCCACCCACGCCTGATCGGGCCGCACGTCCAGGCGGGGCCAGATGCGGTCGGCGATGGCCACCGTCAGATCGTCCATTTGCCCCGTCACCCGGGCGATGTCCTGGTCGATCGCGTTCCAGGCCTGGTGGGCAGCGGCGCCGGTGGGCAGGGAGAGCGCCAGGTCGATGGCGGCCCCGGTCGCCTCGTCGGCGGCGGCCCGGGCCATCAGCAGCGCGTGGCCGATGCTGGCCGGGCTGAACACCAGGTTGCCGTCCGCCGATTGGGTCCGCCACAGGGCGAACCCGGCTTCGTTGAAGCCCGCCGCCAGCTCGGCCACCGGGGCTGCTGCCGCCGGCTCCGACCGCACCACTCCCTCGCTGACGGCAAGGACCCCCGGAGTGGCAGTCGGGCCGGAAGTGGAAGTCGAGTTGCCGGGGGCCGTCGATGACGTCGCCGCGGGCTCGCCGCCGCACGCGGCCACCAGCAGGGCCGTCCCGAGTACCACGAAGAGCCAACGGTTCTCACGCATCATCGCCATGGCGCACTCCTGCCGCTCGGCCGATCCAGCCCCGATCCCCGGGCCATCCTCACCCGACGAAAGAACCTGAGGCTCCCAAACGGTCAGACGGAAGCAGGCTCGCTCGAGGTTCCCGGGGGACCCTCGCGGCTCTCGCCGCAGCCTCCCCCTACGCCTCGCTCGCCACCGCCCCATGGCAGCGCTTGTATTTGCGCCCGCTGCCGCAGGGGCAGGGATCGTTGCGCCCCACCTTGTCCTTGGCCGTGGCCTGCTTCTTGAGGGCGGCGCCCCCGGTGCCCTGGAGGCGGACCACGGGGTCCGTCTTGGCCGGCTGCTCCACCACCTGGGCGTGGAACAGGTAGCGGACCGAATCGCGTCGGATGCCGTCCACCATCTCGGCGAACATGTCGTACGCCTCGCGCTGGTACTCCACCAGGGGGTCGCGCTGGCCCATGGCCCGCAATCCGATGCCGGCCCGCAGGTAGTCCATCTCCGCCAGGTGCTCCCGCCATTTGTTGTCCACGATGGAGAGCACCACGGTCTGTTCGAGGCGGCGGAGCAGGGCGGCCCCGATCTCGGCGGTCCGGGCGGTGTAGGCCTCCTGGGCCTCAGCGGTGAAATGGGCGGCCACGTCGGCGGCCCGGTTCTTCGGGACGAACACGTCGTCCCGGCGGAGGCGTGTGGGGAAGATCAGGGTGACGCGGCGCTCCAACTCGTCCCAGTCCCAGTCGTCGTGGGGGACCTCATCGCTGATCACCGCCTCGATCTCGGCCGTGATCACCTGGTCGATCCACCCCCGCACCAGAGCCTCGGAGTCCTCCCCGCGCAGCACTTCGCTCCGCCAGGTGTAGATGACCTCACGCTGGCGGTTCATCACCTCGTCGTACTTGAGGACGTTCTTGCGGATCTCGAAGTTCTGCGACTCGACCTGGCGCTGGGCCCGCTCGATGGACTTGGTGACCATGCTGTGCTCGATGGGCACGTCCTCGGGGATGTGCAGGCGGCTCATCAGGCTCTTCACCCGGTCGCCCTGGAAGCGGCGCATCAGGTCGTCCTCCAGCGACAGGTAGAAGCGCGATTCGCCGGGGTCGCCCTGGCGTCCTGAGCGCCCCCGCAACTGGTTGTCGATGCGCCGCGCTTCGTGACGCTCGGTGCCCAGCACGTAGACGCCGCCGGCGGCGAGCACCCGCTCCTGCTCAGCCTCGGTGACCTTCCTCATCGCGGCCAGAGCCGGCGGGTACGCCTCCTCCCACTCCGCGGTGCCCGGCTCCAGGCCCTGCTTGCGCAGGTCGAGCTTGGCCAGCTCCTCGGCATTGCCGCCCAGACGGATGTCCACCCCGCGTCCGGCCATGTTGGTGGCCACGGTTATGGCCGCCACCCGTCCGGCCTGGGCGATGATCGCCGCCTCCCGCTCGTGGTACTTGGCGTTGAGCACCTCATGGGGGATCCCCCGGTTGCGCAGCAGGGTCGAAAGGCGCTCCGACTTCTCGATGGAGATGGTGCCCACCAGCACCGGCTGCCCCCGCTCGTAGCGGCCGACGAGATCGTCGACCACCGCGCCGAACTTGCCCTTCTCGGTCATATAGACCATGTCGGGCTGGTCGATGCGAACCACCGGCTCGTTGGGGGGCACCTCCAGCACGTCCAGCTTGTAGATCTCGGCGAACTCGCCGGCCTCGGTCAGGGCGGTGCCGGTCATCCCGGCCAGCTTCTCGTACATGCGGAAGTAGTTCTGGAGGGTGATGGTCGCCAGGGTCTGGTTCTCTTCCTTGATCCGCACCCCCTCCTTGGCCTCGATGGCCTGGTGCAGGCCTTCGGAGTACCGGCGGCCCTCCAGCATGCGCCCGGTGAACTCGTCGACGATCTTGACCTCGCCGTCGGCGATCATGTAGTCGACGTCGCGGTGGTAGAGCTCCTTGGCCCGCAGAGAGACGTCGAGGTGGTGAACCAGGTCCACGTTGGTGTGGTCGTACATGTTGGGGACACCCAGGATCTCCTCGACCCGGGCCACCCCCGCCTCCGTGGAGATCACCTGCCGCTTGGCCTCGTCCACCTCGTAGTGCAGATCGCGGCGCAGCCGCTCGGCAATGCGAGCGAAGTCCCGGTACCACTTGGCCACGTCGGCGACCCGGCCGCTGATGATCAGCGGGGTCCGGGCCTCGTCGATCAGGATCGAGTCCACCTCGTCCACGATCGCGTAGTGGTGGCCCCGCTGCACCATGTACTCGGGGCTCATTGCCATGTTGTCGCGCAGGTAGTCGAACCCGAACTCGTTGTTGGTGCCGTAGGTGATGTCGGCCCGGTAGGCGGGGCGGCGCTCGTCGGGGAGCATGGACGCCTGGATGAGGCCCACCGAGAGCCCGAGGAAGCGGTGGATGCCCCCCATCCATTCGGCGTCTCGCTTGGCCAGGTAGTCGTTCACCGTCACCACGTGCACCCCCTTGCCCTCCAGGGCATTGAGGTACACCGGCATGGTGGACACCAGGGTCTTGCCCTCGCCCGTCCTCATCTCGGCGATCATGCGCCGGTGCAGGGCGCCGGCCCCGATGACCTGCACGTCGAAGTGGCGCTGGCCGAGCACCCGGCGGGCTGCCTCTCGCACGACCGCGTAGGCCTCGGGCTCCAGGTCGTCGAGTGACTCGCCCACGGCGAGGCGAGCCCTGAATTCCACGGTGCGGCCGCGCAGGGCTTCGTCGCTCAGGCGCTCCGTCTCGGGCTCCAGAGCGTTCACCCGAGCGACCAGCGCCTGGAGCTCCTTCATCCTGCGGCCCTCGCCGGCGCGCAGGATCTTCGAGAGGAGAGGCATGGCGCGGCCATCATATCGGTGGGCCGCACCTGAGCCTATGGAGGCGCGCCGCCGGCGTGCCCACCGCTGCGCGAGCGTGCGACCAGGGGGATGCGGCCAGGAGGGAGGCCCGTCAGCCGGCCGGGACGGCGGCGTCGGGCCCCGCCGCAACGTCGGTCCCGGGGGCCCTCTGCTTGAGCGCCGCCCGGGCGGCGCGGCGCACGGCACGGGCCACGGCCCCCATGCCGTGGAGCTCGGCCAGATGGGCCAAGGTCCTCGGCACGGTCGCCTCGGTCCGCTCGGCGATCAACCCCACCAGCCGCGGGACCTCCGACACCGCCGCGCCGCGCGATTCGAGGACCCCGGCGATCGCCGCCACCACCAGCGGCCCCGGCGAAGCCCGGAGCAAGGAGCATGCGGCATGCCGCACCCGCGGCTCGGGGTCGGCCATCGCCGCCGTCAGCACAGGAACGGACCCATCACCCCGGAGAGTCCACAGGCTGCGCAGGACCTCGACCCGCACCCGGGGGTCGGCATGTCCGAGCATCGACTCGAGGGCCGGAACGGCCTGCAGCCGCCCGGTGCGGCCCAGGGCGATGGCCACGTTGCGCACCACGAACCAGTGGGGATCGCGGCAGAAGGCAGCGAGGAGACGGATGTCCTCCCGGCCGACCCAGGCGAGGAACTCGGTCAGGTGACGGCGGCTCACGAGCGAATGCTCGGCGATCACGCCCCGGACCAGGTGGGCGGCCATGCGGGCGCCCCAAGCCGCCACCAGGCCGGACCCGGTCCCCGGCACCGGCGCGGCGGCCAGGCGGACGACCACCTCATCGAGCACTTCGGGCACCGACACCTCGTCCAGGGCCTCCTCCACCAGGTCGCCCATGGCCGTCGGGTACACCGGGTCGGTCACCAGGGCCCGCAGCCAGGCCTCGGCCCGGGCCGGTTCACCGGCGCGCACCGCGCCGGACAGCTCCTCTCGCCAGCCGACCAGGAGATCGCGAAAACGCCGGCGATCGCTCTCGATCCGCAGCCGGTCGCGGCAGGAGGGCGATGCCCGCCTCGAGGAGGATGCCCTCGGCAAACGGATCGGCAGGCTGCTCCCGGCGGGCCCCGGTGGTGGGAGGGGCCTCGTCCTCTCCCGGGAGTCCGGCCGCGCGGTCGGCCCGCCCCGGGTCTCGGACCGGGTGGAGACGGCTGATGACGTCGGTGGGTTCGTGCCGTGTCATGTCACAACTCGATCAGGTGCTCACGCAGGGCGAACAGCACGGCCTCGTTGCGTGAATGCAGGCCGAGCTTGTCGAGGATGTTGCGGATGTGGTTCTTGACCGTGTTCTCGGAGATGAAGAGCAGGCGCCCGATGCCCCGGGAGGTCTCGCCGGCAGCCACGTGGCGGAGCACCTCCAGTTCCCGCCCCGTGAGGCAGGGAGGCCGGGGCCCGGCGAAGTCCTGGTGGCGCAGCAACTGACGCAGGATGTCGAAGAGCTTGCCTCCCATCTTGGCCGAGATCGCCGACCCGCCGGCGGCCACGTCCTCGATGGCGGTAGCCAGGCCGGCGAAGGCGGTGTCCTTGACCAGATACCCGCGTGCCCCCGCCTTGATGCCGGTCAGCAGGTCCTCAACCGACTCGCTGCCGGTGAGCAGGATGACCCGGGTCGTCGGGGAGACGGCCAGGATCTTCTCGACCACCTCGAGCCCGGACAGCCCGGGCATGAGGATGTCGAGCACCACGATGTCGGGGAGCAGGCTCTCGGAGGCGGTGACCGCGCCCTCGGCGCTGGCCGCCTCGCCGCAGATAGCGAAGCCGGCGGCGCGCAGCGCCGCGCTCAATCCCGTGCGGAACAGATCCACGTCATCGACGACGAGGACCCGGGTGCGGGTCACTGGGGCTCAATCAGCCCCAGGGAACCACTGCGCCGGCGGTACAGCACGCTGTAGCGCTCGGTGTCCGCGTTCAGGAACAGGTAGAAACTGTGCCCGAGCAGTTCCATCTGGAGGGCTGCCTCCTCTGGCGTCATTGGCTTGACGACGAACCGCTTCACGCGTTCGATCCGCAGGTCCGCCGTGCCGTCGATTTCTTCGACGCCAAGGGAGGTCCCATTGAGATGTTTGTCTGCTGCCCGGCGATGCCTCTCGACCAGCCGTCCCTTCAACTTGGCCAATTGACGCTCGAACTTGTCCACCGCCAGGTCGAGAGCAGAGCGATGGTCGAACCCGGCAGCCTCCACCCGCACCAACTGCCCGGCGGCTTTCGAGGTGATCTCCACCCGACAGCGCTCCGCTGCCAGGCGCGGGTTCTGCTCGTCGGTGAACTCGACGTCGACGGACCCGATGCCCTCGAACACGCGGGACGACCGGGCGACCTTCTCCTCGGCGAGCAGGCGCAGGTCATCGCCGACGCTCATGCGCTTACCGTGGACACGAATCTCCACCTTGACCTCCTTTGCCGACGTCCGGCACACGCCGGGGCCGGCGGGCAGACGGAGAACGAGAGCGGCCTCTGCAACGGTGCGCTCCTGGCGGCACGCACGCTCCCGTGGTCGATATCCCCGAGAGGGGGCTTGACGATCACTATACCGATCGCCCCCGGCAACGTCAGGGGCGCCCCGCCCCCCGGGGCGGCGGTGGCCGTGACGGCCGGGAGCGGCCGGCCGAGGGCGGCGGCCGCGGCCGCCAGCGTGGAGCCGGTGGTGACCACGTCGTCCACCAGCACCGCCCCGGCCGGCACCGCGGCTCGCGCCCGGAAGCGGGGCACGCCCCGCGCGACCCCGCCAGCGCCTGCCCGGCGGCGGTGCCACCAGGACGGGGACAGGACCCGGGTCACCGGCAGGCCGCTCACCCGGCCGATGGCGCGGGCCAGTTCCAGGGCGGGATCGACCCCGTACCGCCACAGCCGCAGCCGGGCGCGGGGCACCGGCACCAGGGCCGCCGCCCCGGACGGCAACTCACGGGCCATGGGAACCGCGAGCAGGGCCGCCGCGGCCGGTTGAGCGCCGTACTTGAGCCGGTGCACCAGAAGGCGGGCCGTCCCCTGGTGGGCGAAGGCGCTGTGAACCAGGATGCCGCCCGGCAGGCGGCGGGCGCCGCCCCGGGTGAAGCCGGCGGCGCACTCCCGGCACAGCGGGCCCCCGACGGCGTTCCGATGGGCACAGGCGAGGCACCCCACGCCGAGCACCGTAACGGGAGCGAGCGACACGCGGGCGCAGGTGACCGCACCCCACCGGGCCAACGCACTGGTCCACACGCCGACTCGAGACGACCACCTTGCGCGGCCGATCGCCCCGACACCAACCACAAAGAGTGTCTACAGTGGCGGCGGTCCAGGAAGGAAGGGGACGATGCCGCGAGACGTCCAGGTCGCGAGAGAACGGCAACGCCGCAAGCGTCTCCGCCGGATCGCCATCGCCCTCGCCCCCCTGGTCATCTGGTTGTGGGTGCGCCTCCTCACCGGCAACCCGGTCTCCCCCGGCTGGCCGGAGCTCCCACCCGACGCGGTCATCTGGCTCCCCGCCGTCCTCATCGTGCTGCTCCTCGGCGCGATCATCCTGCTTCCCATGCTGGGGAACGGCCGCTCCCCCGAGGTCGTCTTCCTGCCCGAGCAGATCGAGGTGACCTTCGACGACGTGCTCGGCCTGGGCCCGGTACTCGAAGAGGTGCGCCACACCCTCGACGTCTTCCTGAACCATCAGCATTTCCGGGACGACATGGGGGGCCAGCCGCGGCGCGGCGTCCTGTTCGAGGGGCCCCCGGGGACGGGCAAGACCCACACCGCCAAGGCCCTGGCCAAGGAGGCCGGGGTGCCGTTCCTCTTCGTCTCTTCGACCGCCTTTCAGAGCATGTGGTACGGGGCCACCGCCCGCAAGATCCGGTCCTACTTCCGCCGGCTCCGCAGGGTGGCCCGCCAGGAGGGCGGTGCCATCGGGTTCATCGAGGAGTTCGACGCCATCGGCGCCCGCCGGGGAGGGATGGTCCGCGCCGCGGCCGGGCCCGGCCGGGTGGAGCGGTCGATGATCTCCGAGGGCACCGGCGGCGTGGTCAACGAGCTACTGGTCCAGATGCAGTCGTTCGACGAGCCACCGCGATCCATGAAGTTCGCCAACGCGCTGCGCCGCTGCGCCAACCGGTACCTGCCCCCTCACCGCCAGTTCAAGACGGCCCGCGCTCCCTTCGCCAACATCCTGCTGATCGGGGCCACCAACCGGGCCGACAACCTCGACCCGGCCCTGCTCCGACCCGGCCGCTTCGACCGCGTCCTCCACTTCCCCATGCCGGCCCGGGCGCAGCGGCGGGAGCTCATCGACTACTTCCTCGCCCGCAAGGTGCACGACGCGACCCTCGACGACCAGGCGCGCGAGGACCTGGCCGCCTCCACCATCGGGTACTCCCCGGCCAGCCTGGAACGCCTCTTCGACGAGGCCCTGCTCTTCGCCCTGCGCGGGGGGCGGGACCGGTTGTCGGTGCACGACCTGCGGAGGGCCCGCCTCGATGTCGAGATCGGCCTGGCCGAGCCCACCGAGTACACCCCCGAGGAGCGCTCCATCATCGCCGCCCATGAGTCGGGCCACGCCGTGGTCGCCTACCTGGTGGGCCGCGGGCGCAAGCTGGACCTGCTCTCCATCATCAAGCGCCGCGACGCCCTGGGGCTCCTCGCCCACAGCGGGGTCGAGGAGCGCTACACCCAGCGCCGCAGCGAGACACTGGCCCTGATCCAGATCGCCCTGGGCGGCATGGTGGCGGAGGAGCTGTTGTTCGGCGAGTCGGGCAGCGGGCCGGCGGGCGACCTGGCGGCAGCCACCGGCATGGCCGCCGAGATGGTCGGCTCCAGGGGCCTGGGCGGCTCGCTCATCTCCTTCCGGGCGCTCGACGACGGGCTCCTCGGCGGGAACCTGGTCGCCAAGGTGCTGGCCGACGCCCCCGCCCGGGAGGCGGTAGACCACCTGCTCCGCGATCAGAAGGAGGTCGTCCTCGCCCTGCTCACCGCCCACCGCCCGGTCCTGGAGACGCTGCGGGACGCCCTCCTGGAGCGCCAGGAGCTGGTCGGGCGCGAGATCCTGGAAGTGATCGAGTCGGCCGCCCGCGAACGGCCGCTGGTAGTGGATCTGCGCACGCCGGTCGGCTGAGCCCCCGATGGCCCCCCTTCAGCCAAGCCTTCCCGGGCCTGGCATCATGGGGGCGCCAAGCTCGGCGGAGGCCCCGCATGCCCCAGGTTGAACCGACCCCCCTCCCCGGCGTCGGCGTTCGCTACGACTTCTCCACCCAGAAGGGGCAGCTCCTCGGCGTGGTGCACCGCCACGGAGGGTGCCGGGAGATCCACGTCGGCGCCGCCGACGATCCCGAGCGCCGCCCCGCTCTGCATCCCCCTCGACGACGACGAGGTCCATACCCTGGTGGAAGCCCTCGGCGGACTGCAGGTCACCGAGAGCCTGACCCGCCTGCAGCAGTACGTCGAGGGCATCGCCATCGAGTGGCTCAAGGTGGGACCGGCCTCCCCCGTCGCCGGCACCACCATTGCCGGCTCCGTCATCCGCAGCCGATCGGGGGTGTCGGTGGTCGCCGTGCTCCGAGGCGACGTCACCCACCCGGCGCCCGGGCCCGAGTTCCGCATCGAGGCCGGCGACACCCTCGTGGTCGTGGGGACCCCGGAGGGCATAGCCACCGCCACCGGCATCATGCGCGCGGGCTGAACAGGGCCGACCGGGCTAGGTGCCCATCTCCCAGCTGCGCAGGTAGCGCTCCTGGTCGGGGGTGAGCAGTTCCAGGCCGCACCCCATGGACTCGAGTTTGAGTCGCGCGACCTCGGCGTCGAGGTACTCGGGGAGCCGGTAGACCCGCGGTTCCAGCTTGTCGGCGTTGGCCACCAGCCACTCGGCGGCCAGGGCCTGATCGGCAAAGGACATGTCCATGACATCGGCCGGGTGGCCCTCGGCGGCGGCCAGGTTCACCAGGCGTCCCTCGGCGGCCACGTACAGGCAGCGCCCGTCGGGTTGGGCCCATTCGTCCAGGCCCGGGCGCACCCGCCGGCGGCCGGAGGACACCCCCTCGAGCGTCGGCAGGTCGATCTCGACATCGAAGTGGCCGGCGTTGGCCATGATCGCCCCGTCCTTCATGAGCTCGAAGTGCTCACCCCGCAGGACGTGCCGGTTCCCGGTCACCGTGATGAAGACGTCCCCCAGCGCCGCCGCGGCGGCGGCGGTCATCACCCGGTGGCCGTCCATGGCGGCGGCCAGGGCCCGCACCGGGTCCACCTCCACCACGATCACCAAGGCGCCCAGCCCCCGCGCCCGGGTGGCCACCCCCACCCCGCAGTCGCCGTAGCCGAGCACCACCACCGTGCGCCCGGCGAACAGCAGGTTGGTGGCCCGCATGATCCCGTCGAGGGCCGACTGCCCGGTGCCGTGGCGGTTGTCGAAGAGGTGCTTGGTGGCCGAATCGTTCACCGCCACAACCGGGAAGCGCAGCACCCCGGCGTCGGCCATCGCCCGCAGGCGGATGACCCCGGTGGTGGTCTCCTCGGTGGAGCCGAGCGGATCCTGCCCCGCCGTCTCCTTCAGCAGCATGGTCACCAGGTCGGCGCCGTCGTCCATGGTGATCTCGGGCCCGGTGTCGAGCACGGCTCGGATGTGTCCGTAGTAGCGGTCGGTGTCCTCTCCCCGCACCGCGTGGACCGGGATCCCCTCCTGGACGAGAGCCGCGGCGACGTCGTCCTGCGTGCTGAGCGGGTTCGAGGCGCAGAGGGTCACCTCGGCGCCGCCGGCCCGCAGCGCCATCACCAGGTTGGCCGTCTCGGCGGTCACGTGCAGGCAGGCTCCCACCCGCCGCGCCTCCAGGGGGCGGTCGGCTTCGAAGCGGCGGCGGATTGCCGCCAGGACCGGCATCCGGCGGGCGGCCCACTCGATCCGCAGGCTCCCCGCCTCGGCCAGCGAACCATCGGCGATGTCGTATCTCATAGCCCCTCCCCGGCGAGGCGTCCCTTCAGGGAGGCGATCACGTCCACCGTCATCGGGTCCACCCCGGCTCGCTCGGCCAGGGCCACCGAGAGCAGGTCCCCCACGACCGCCAGGCTGAAGAGGCGGGCGAGGACCCCCTCGCCCTGGGCGTGCACCTCCCCGGCCACGCTCACCCGGCCGGCCAGCAGGTCGCGGGTGACCTCGGCGCGGCGGGAGAGCCGGGCATCGTCGGCGGAGTCGCGCAGCCACACCACCCCGATGCGGTCCCGGGAGATCCCCGGGTAGGTGGACCAGGCCTCGACCTCGTTGTGGTCGAGCTCGGGCAACACCGAGCAGTAGGCGATCGCCTTGCCGTTCTCGTTGATCTGTGTCTTCCAGCGGTAGGCGGCCAGCGCCCCGACTCCCTCGGCGCCGTAGATCACCGCCACCCGGTGGTCGAGGGCCTCGGCCAGGTCGTCGGCCAGGGCGACGGCCGGCCCCTCACCCCCTCCCACCAGGCGCTCCACCACCTCGGCCGCCTCTCGCAGGCCGGCCGACTGGGGCGATACGAGGCCGGCCGCCTCGAAGATGCGCAGCACCGCCCCCGCCAGGCAGCCCACGGCCGAGCGGGGCGGCGGCGGCGCCTCGATCGCCACCATCGGGTAGCCGTGCTCGACGGCCAGCTCGGCCAGGCGGCCGCCGGCGGTCACCACGGCGAGCCGGAGCCCGGCAGCCCGGGCGGCCTCCACCCCGTCGAGAGTCTCCTTGGTGCCCCCGCTGTACGACACCGCCGCCACCAGCGGGCCGGCGGCCGCCGCCCAGGGCGGGATCCCGTACGAGCGGTGCACCGTGGCCCTCCGCCCGGCGGCCTCGGCGACCAGGGCGGCGACGCTGCCGGCGAAGGCGGAGCCGCCCATCCCGAGCACCAGCGCCTCCGCCGCCGGCGCCACCCGCGGCGGCTCCAGGTCGGCCGCCCAGCGCAGCTGCGCGGGCAGCCCGGCGATCAGTTGGCGCATGGGGTTCACCGTCATTCCTTGCCTGGTTCGGGGCGGTAGGCCTCTTCGGGCAGCATGATCGGGATGCCGTCCCGCACCGGGTAGTGCAGGCCGCAGGCAGTGCAGGCCAGGGCGGCGTCCCGCTCCTCCAGGGTACCGTGGCACACCGGGCAGGCCATGATGGCCAGCAGGTCTTCAGGTATCGGCACCGACCACCTCCTTCACCGCCGCCACCAACGCCTCCACCGCCCCCTCGTCCGGCCCCTCGACGTTGAGCCGCAGCACCGGTTCGGTGTTCGAAGGGCGGAGGTTGAACCACCGGTCGGGCCAGGAGACGGTGAGCCCGTCGGTGCGGTCCTGCTCGCCGTCGTCGAAGACCGCCGCCACCGCCTCGGTGGCGGCGGCCTGGTCGGACACGCGCAGGTTGATCTCCCCCGACTGCGAGTACGGCTCGAACTCCACGCGCATCTCGGAGAGCGGCCGGCCGTCCTCGGCGAGCACCTGCATGAGCACCAGCATCGCCAGGATCCCCGAGTCGGCCCGGTAGTTGTCCCGGAAGTAGTAGTGGCCCGAGTGCTCGCCGCCGAAGATGGCGCCCGTCTCCTTCATCACCGCCTTGATGAAGGAGTGGCCCACTCGGGTGCGCACCGGCACTCCCCCCGCCGCCCGGATCGCCTCGGGGACCGCCCGGCTGCAGATCAGGTTGTGCACCACCGTCGCCCCCGGCTCCCGCCTCAGGAACCAGCGGGCCACGATGGCCGTGACCGTGCTCCCCGGCAGCGGCCGCAGGGCGTCGTCCACGAAGAACGCCCGGTCGGCGTCGCCGTCGAAGGCCACCCCCAGATCGGGGCGGTCGCGGCGCATGAGGGCCTCCAGGTCGCGCAGGTTCTCGGGCCGCAGCGGGTCCGGATGGTGATGGGGGAAACGGCCGTCGGGCTCGAGGTACAGGCCGATGAGCTCGGCGGGGAGCCGCTCGAACACCCGGGGGACGGCCACCCCGGCCACCCCGTTGCCGCCGTCGGCGGCCACTCGGAGCCCGGCCATCGCAGAGCCGTCGACTATGGAGAGCAGATGCCCAACATAGCCCTCGAGCACGTCCAGGCGGCGCACGTCCCCGGAGGACCCGGCGGGCGGCGGGGGCTCGGCGGCCAGGCGACGCACCTCTTCGAGGCCGGTGTCGGCCCCCACCGGCGCCGCCCCCGCCAGGCAGAGCTTGAGCCCGTTCCAGCCCGGGGGGTTGTGGGAGGCGGTCACCATGGCCCCCGGCTCGTCGAGGGAGCCGGCGGCGTAGTACACCATGTCGGTGGTGATCATCCCCAGGTCGTCCACGGCCACCCCCTGCCCGGTGATCCCGGTGATGAGGGCCGCGGCCAGGCCGGGCGAGGAGAGCCGGCAGTCCCGCCCGACGGCGATGCGCTCGGCCTCACTGAAGGCGGCGAACGCGGCACCGACGCGCCGCGCCGTCTCCTCGTCGAACTGCTCGGGCACCAGCCCGCGCACGTCGTAGGCCTTGAAGATCGCGTCTAGCCGCACTTCGGGCATTGTACGGGAGGTCATGGCGGGACCCCGGCCTAGACTCGGCCGCCGATGTCCCCCGCTCCCACGCTGAGTGTGGTCATCCCCATCCACAACGAGGCGTCCTACCTGCCCGGCGCCCTCTCGGCCCTGCGCGCCGAGCTGGACGGCCTCGGCGAAACCTACGAAGTGATCCTGGCCGAGAACGGCTCGACCGACGGCACCGACCGGGTCGCCGCCGACCTGGCCGCCGCCGCCCCGGCCGCCCTCCGGGTGCTCGACCTGCCCGAGCCCAACTACGGGGCGGCGATGCGGGCCGGCTTCCGGGCGGCCGCCGGGCGCTGGGTGGTGAACTTCGACATCGACTACTTCTCGGGCGATTTCCTGCGCGCCGCCCTCGCGCAAGCCGGCACCGCCGACCTCGTGCTCGCCTCCAAGCGGGCGCCGGGGGCCGACGACCGCCGCAGCCGCCTCCGCCGCCTGGGGACGCGGGGGTTCAACCTGCTCCTCCGGCTCCTGTTCCGCTCCCGGGTGAGCGACACCCACGGCATGAAGATGGTGAGCCGCCCGGTGGTGGAGGAGATCGTGCCGCTCGTCGACTCCACACTCGATCTCTTCGACACCGAACTGGTCATCCGCGCCGAGCGCGCCGGCTATCGCATCGCCGAGGTCCCGGCCGTGGTCGTGGAGCAGCGGGAGGCTCGCTCCACCTTCCTCAGCAGGGTGCCCCGCACCCTCCTGGGCTTGGCCCGCATCCGCTGGCGGCTCTGGCGGGAGCCCTAAGCCGCCCGGCGCCGCCGCACCAGCCGGACCACCCCGAGGCCTGCCAGCCCCAGCAGCGCCGCGCCGGTCAGCACCATGCCGCCCGTCTCCGCCCACGTGTTGCGGAAGTCCAGGGTGACGTCCTCGTCCGTGGGCACCACCACCATCAACGAGGGGGTGGCCCGGTAGGGGCCCTCGGCATTGGTGGCCTCCCAGTTGGGGAAGTAGGACACCTTCACCAGATGGGGCACGCCCACGGCGGTGGTGTGGAAGGAGATGCGGTGGGGCTCGAGCACGACGTCGCTCACCACCCCCGACGAGGAGATCCGCTCCGCCGAGCCGTCGGCGATCGCCTCGATGCGGGGCCAGTCCGCCGGTCCGTCGGCCACCACCCACCGGTCGAGGCCCTCGATGTCGTCGTACCACTCGAGAGAGGCGTCGAAGAAGGACCCCTCGCCGTCCCACACCGCCGGTTGGTGCGAGGCGACGTCCACCAGGTCGCTCTCGGGCAGGGCGAACACCTTGAAGGGAGCGGTCTCCCCCAGCACCTCCAGCCCGTAGCCCTCGGCGGCGGCGGCCGCCTCCTCGGTGTAGGACACGTAGTAGGCCACGTCGTACAGGGCCAGGTGGGGCAGGGCCCGGGCGAAGTCCATGGCGTGGTACCGGAGCCCGCCGACGGGGTTGGAGGGGTTCCGGCTGACCTCGGCGGCGTTCAGGAAGTGGAACGGGGTGGTCAGCGAGGACTCGAACAGCAGGCCCTCCATGGAGGGATGGCCCTCGCTCCAGTACGGGAAGAGCATCAGGGCCATGGGCGTCCCGTACTTGTTCATCTCGCCGTTGGCCTCCCACATGATGCGGCCGGGCGGGAGGGTGTCCACCAGTTCGAGCACGGCCCGGTACTCGGCATAGGCCGGCTTGCCCTCATAGCCGGTGTAGTTCCACTGCGCCCAGGCCGGGGTCTTGTGGAGGCCCACGGCCGACACCACCAGGAAGACCAATGAGGCCAGCACCGCCGACGCCCAGATGCGCCCCGGTTGAGCGCGCAGCCGCCGCACCAGCTCCATCACGGCGAGGCCCACGAAGAGGCCGGCGAACAGGAACACCGTGTAGTACCAGTACGGCAGGAGCCGGGCGTTGTAGAGCTTGGTCCAGTCGGCGTACTGGATGATGAAGAACCCGGCCAGGGGAAAGGCGATCAGGGTCAGCGCCGGGCCCACCGCCATCCGCCGGCTCACCGCCCAGAAGAGGCCGGCAGCACCCAGCACCATCATCGGCCAGAGGTCGCGAGGGAACACCTGCCACAGGTCGTTGACCGGGTGCCAGCCCATGTCGGTGCTGTAGCCCATCCGGGCTACCAGCGGCACGGCCCAGAAGGCGGCCAGGGCGAAGCCCAGGCCCCAGGCCCCCACGACCGCGCTCGGCCCCCTGCGTCGCAGCAGCAGGGGCAGGGAGGCCACCACCACCACCAGAGTGGTGATGATGTGGCACAGGGCGGTCAGTGCCAGCACTACGCCCGACCCCACCGTGAAGCCCCGCCCTTCCCTGGTGTTGCGGATCACCATCCCCAGGTAGACCAGGCTGAGGGCGAAGGACCACGAGAACGAGTACTCGCCCGCCAGCGTGGAGAGGGTGTTCCCCCCGAAGATCGAGAAGGTCTCCATGAACATGAACGTGGACCCGGCGATGCCCCCAACGAGGGCGACAGGGCGGGCGAAGCCCATGGACCGTGCGAAGTAGTACGACGCGGGGGCAGGGCGACCAGGCCGGCCACCGTCACCAGCTTGAACGCCACCCCGTAGGGCAGCAGGAGGTCGAGCAGCACGATGACCAGCGCCGGCAGCGGGAAGTAGAAGTAGAGCATCGGGAACCCGGCGTACCAGTCGTTGCTCCATCCCAGCAGGCGCCCGGAGGGGAGCAGGGTGTCGCGCAGGTAGGCAGGGATGAGGACGTGGGCCCCCATGTCGCCGCCCGAGGGAGTGTTGGCCAGGAAGATCTTGTCCGGCCGCATGGCGATGAACGCGACCAGCGAGGCAACTGCCACGACGGCGGCTACCACCAGCCGGGAGCGCCGGTCGGCGGAGGAGATCTGCTTCTCCAGCGGGAGCGACGAGTCGGGCAGAAGCCGAGCCACGGACCCGCAGGCTACCGCGGAGAGGGGCTAAGGGGGCGGCAGGGCTCAGGCCGCGCCGGGCGAGATCCAGCACCGCTGTGAGGTCGATCAGCTCCCCGTCGGCGTTCCACCAGCGATACTCGCAGTGGTCGCAGGAATGGAAGTCGACCTCTGTGTCGTCGTTGAGCCGAAGGCGGATCTCGATCGCGTCGGTGCCCCCGCACTGAGCACAGGTTCCGCTGCTTCCGAGACGACGCCGGGACCCAGGCGTGCGCATACGACCTTCCTCCTGATGGACGGGAGTGTGTATCGGCAGATACGCCCCGCGGACTTGAGCCGTTTCTAGCCGGGCCCCGTCGCCCCCGGGGAGGGCTCACCGCCCGAACCGGCGCCGGACCCCCCGGGGGGGGCCGCCGGACCAGCGAGATCGACCCCGTCGCCCAGTTTCCCCACGTAGCGCGAGTGCCGCCGGCCACCTTCCGTCCAGTGGGCGTACCAGTAGGGGCCGTGGGGACAGCGGGTGCAATTGGGCTTGCCGCAGCGGACCAGGCTGGCCCGCATCCGCACCCGGGGAGCCGCCGCATCGAAAGTGGCGCCCTTGGCTTCGAGGCGCGCCTTGGCGAGGATCAGCAGGCGCCGCAGGTCGTGCTCATCCATCTCCCTGACCGCCTCGAGCAGATCGCGATCCAGGGGCACGGCGCTCAGCCGGGGAAGCAGCCCATCAAGCCACCTCGAGGGCGGCGAACAGCGGGCGATCGGCGCGGCGCCGGTCGTGCAAGGACCAGCCCACCGGAGGGGTGAGCCGGTCGGCATGCGACTCGCACATGGCGTAGCCGAGCCCGGGGATGGTCGGCTCGCTGAGGTCCTCCAGCCAGATGAGCCGGGCCTCATAGGCGAAGGCCATCTTGATGCCGGCCGGGGCCCCGCAGCGGACACAGCGTTCGATCATCGTCCACCAACTCTACCCGATGAACTACAACCGCGTGATTCGGCCTCTGGCGTTCTTACGCGCGCTCCTCGCGCGTAAGCCGATTTTGTCATTCCTCCGCGGGCTCGGCGACCGGGGAAGCCAGGGCGAACGCCAGGCCGCTCGGGCCGCGCACGCTCCAGGCCACGGTCAGCGGCGACGAGGCCTCGACCAGGAACCCCTCAGCACCCCCCGCGGTCACGTCTACCTGCCGGGGCACCCCCGGGGCCACGACGACGGTCTCCCCACCCAGCCCCCCGCCGCCGAGCGGGCTCACCGTGGCCGAGATCGACTCCTCCGACGACGTGTTGAGCAGCCAGATGCTGGCGGCGTGCAGAGGAAGCCGGCGCAGCCCGGGCAGCAGCCAGGTGGAAGCCTGGCCCGAGGCGCCGGGCATCACCGCGACTTCCCCCTCCCCCAGGGCGACCACCCCCGCCGCCACCGGGCCGCTCGCCGTCACCCGGGCGCCAAGGGAGTCGCCCGGATAGGCGGAGAGATCGAACCGGGCGGGAGCCTCCGGCGCCACCGTGGCGGTGAAGGCCTCGATGATCGCGCCCTCCGCCGTGAACAGGTCCACGGTCACCTCGACCGAGCCCAGACCGGGGTTGTGCACCACCAGGTAGCCGTCGGTGTCGGTGACCCGCGCCACCGGGAACTCCCACTCGGTGGCCTCGCCCACCCCGGGCCACCAGTCCTCGTCGGCCTCGTTGCCCAGGACCATCGCCGGCACCACCACCCCTCCGACCGCCGTCACCGTGATCACCAGGTTCTGGCGCTGCCGGAGGAGGGACTCGAACTCCACGTCCCGCCAGGAGCGAGCCCCCACCGCCAGGTTCTCCAGTTCACCGAGGGCCTCGACACCTATGTCGGAGACACCGGTGACGGTGACCTTGGCCGCCTCGGGGAACGGGTTGAAGATGCGCAGGGTGAGGTGCTCGCCGGGCATGGTCGAGCCGCCCGGGAAGTGCCACACCTGGGGCCCTGAGGACACGCAGGCGTCGGCGGCGAGCACCCCCTCCCCGATCACCGTCACCGAAACCGCTGCCGGCCCGCCGTCGAACTCGACGAACCCCGGCGAATCACCCCGCTGGGCAACCTCGCTCAGTGCCAGGGTGCCCGCCCCCCGCCCCGTCACCGACACCGAGGCGGTGTCGGCCGCCTGGCCGGGCACGGCCACGGGCAAGCGTGAAGGCGGCGGTGGCCTCGGCGAGTGACACGACCCCGAACACCGAGTCCCGCGACGCATCCGATTGGGCCCAGGGGCAGTACCAGATGCTCGCGTCCTCGGGGGAGGACAGCCCGGGGCCCTCGAGCACCAGCCCCTGCAGCGGCTCGGGCGCCAACTCCGGGGCCGGGATCAAGAAAGCGGCGGCGACGATCGCTCCCACCGCCGCCAGCACCAGGAGACGCCTCATCGCTCTCGCCTCCGTCCCCACCAGCCCAAGCCGAGCAGGCTGACCAACACCCCCAGCCAGGCGGCCGAGCCCACAGCCAGGTAGCGCCGGGCGGGGTTGACGGCAAAGCGGATCTCCGACCCCGCCGTCTCCACCTCGTTGGCCCAGTCGGCCTGGCTCCACTCCCCCGGCCCCCAGCGGTAGTCGGCGTTGGCCGCCAGGTGCACCGTGTCCCCGCCGCCGCCCTCAGTACGGTCGAACCCGGTGCCCTCGGGCTGCCAAGCGTCGCCTTCGGACCCAACAGCCACCGCGGCGGCCACCTCGTTGCGGAAGGTGGAGACTTCCAGGCCGCGCAGCGGGACCATGTCCAGTTGCGCCTCGAAGACGGCTTCCAGCGGGCTCTCCTCGGTGAAGGCAACCCAGCCGATGCCGAAGGCGGCGAGGCGCTCGCCCGCCCGCCGCACATCGCCGTCGAGCAGGTCGGTGAGCACGCCCTGCAGCGCCTCGTCGCCCAGACGCGGCTCGTTCAGATAGGCGTCCCAGGACAAGGCGTGGGGCGGGGTGATGAGGCGGTAACCCAGGCCCTGCAGGTCGCGGCTGGTTCCGGGCAGGTCATCATGGGGGCCGAACAGCAGCACCCGCGCCGCCGGCCCCTCGCCGACCGTGGCGAAGGCCAGCAGGCCGGTGTAACGATCCTCCGGCAGGCCCGCCCGGCCCGACACCGCGAAGACGGCGCTGCTGCCGACGAGGACCACCGCCGCCAGCGCGGCCGCCACCCCCGCCGCCCCGCGCAGCCCACCGAATTCGCGCCGACGTGCCCCGGCCTCCAGCGCCGCGCCTGCCACCGCCGCCAGGCCCAGCGAGGCGGCCACCAGGCCCGCCTGCCCGGCCTCTCTCCCCACCCCCAGTTCTCCACTCCGGGCGAGCAACGCTCCGGCTGCCGCCAACACCCCGCCCCACCCGGCCAGGGCGGCCACGGCCCGGTCGCCGCCCAGGAGACTGAACAGGAGAGCCGCCGCGGCCGCGGCCATCATCCATCCCGGTTCCCAGAACGCCGGGGAGCCCGACGTGAAGATCCCCTCCAGGTCGGCGTACAGCACCCAGGGCATGAGCAGGGGGATCGCCAGGGCGGCCCCGGCCAGGGCCAGCGGCACGGCCGGCCAGCGCCGGCCGCGGCCCACCAGCGCCCAGAGCAGCACCGCCGCCGCCGGGACGGCCAGGGCTGCCGGGGCGAAGGCGCCGGTCCAGCCGGTGGCCAGCGCCAACCCGGCCAGCCGGCCCACCCTCCGCGCCCATGACCCCGGCCAGGGGGCCAAAGCGCCGACCACCGCCCACGGCACCGCCCCGAGGGCGATCACCGTTGCCCAGGAGCCGCCACCCGCGATCGCCGACGCGGCCGGGCCGCCCATGAGCACAGCGCCGGCGAGGTAGCCGGCCACCGGGCCCATCCCCCACACCCGTAGAAGCCGGGCAGTGCCGAACACCCCGCCCACGAAAGCCGCCACTGTGAGCACCGCCACGGCCAGCCCGGCCTTGCCGAAGAGGATCAGCTGCAGCAGGGCGGTGGCGCCCACCTCGGGGCGCAGGACCTCGGGTGACCCGAGGCCGGCCGGGTTCCACCCGCCGGCGTAAGCCCCGAGGGCGGCAGTGGCCGACTCGGGCGGCGGCAACGTGTAGCCGACGACGGGCAGGCTGCCGAGCCAGATGGAACGGGTGGCCACCAGGGCGAAGGCGATCCCCGCCAGCCCGAGGATCACCGCCGGGCGCCGGAGCCGCTCCTGGCCCGTTTCCAGCGCGCCGGAGAAGCCGGAGAGCACGCCCTCGGGGAAGCGGGCTCGCAGGCGCTCGAGGCCCTGGTCGTACATCCCCTTGAGGCGGGCCGAGCCCCCGGTCTGGTAGCGGAACAACTCCTCGTCGCCGACCACCCGAAACCGGCGTGTCCGCCACCGGGCGACCAGGGTGGAAGGCAGGCCCACCAGCGCCCGCAGCCAGCCGGCGAGGAACCCGAAGAGCGGCCACCGGCCGAGGAACGGCCCCACGACGCTCTCCGCCAGGCCGGACAGAAAGGCGAGGGGCACCGCCCACAGCAGAGTGATCGGGCTGTACACCTTGATCATCGCCCGAAGCTCCCCCGCCCGCGCCTGCCAGTTGGCGGCGACGTCGCGCCCCTCGTAGAGAACCTCCGACGACGGCACCGCCACCACCCGGCCGCCGCGCAGCCGGGCCCGCTGGCACAGGTCGATCGACGCGGCGGTGGGTCCCATGGCCGGGTCGAACCCTCCCAGGCCGCGGAGCAGGTCGAACCGCACCAGCATCGACGCGGTGGACACCGCGGCCACGTCCCGGATCACGTCGTATTGCTGCTGGTCGATCTCACCGGCCTGCAGGCCGCTGTACGGCGCGTCGAAGACATCGGTGGCGTAGCCCACCGAGACCAGGACGGTGGGGTCGGCGGCGTCGAGCATCTTGGACCCGGCCACCGACGCATCCACCCGCGCCCCATCCTCCACCAGCGCCTCGAGGGCATCGGGACGGGGCCGCGCCCGGTCGCGCAGCAGCCAGACGAAGACGGTCCCGGGGTCGACGGCGTCCATGGCGGCCCGGAGGGTGGGGCGCCACAGGGCACGGTGCTCGTCGGCTACCGCCCGCACCGCCCGGTCCCCGCCGGCGACCAAGACCTGCGAGGGCACGTACACTTGCTGCCCGACCGCCGACAGGCAAGCCCCGAGCCGCTCCGCCGAATCGGCGACCACCACGGTGGCGACCGCCCCGAGCGGTTCGGGCAGGTTGGAGGCGGTCTCGGAGGTCATCGGCCCCGCCATTGTGGAGCCTCGGTGGGAGAACGGCAATCTTCTCGGCAGGTGGCGCTCCTCTCGGGAGGGGTGGGCGGCGCTCGCCTGGCCCGCGGCCTGGCCGCCGCGCTCGACCCCGCCGACCTGACCGTGGTGGTCAACGTCGGCGACGACGAGGACGTCTACGGGCTGCACGTGTCGCCCGACCTCGACACGGTGACCTACACCCTGACGGGCGTCGAGGGCCCCGAGGGGTGGGGCCGGGCCGGAGATACCTTCCACATCCTGGGATACCTGGCCGCCCTCGGGGCGGACACCACCTTCCGGTTGGGCGACACCGACCTGGCGCTCAACCTGTTCCGGACCGCCGCGCTGCGTTCCGGGGCACGCCTGAGTGAAGTGACCGCCCGTCTGGCCGCCGCCCTCGGCGTCCGCTGCCGCCTGCTCCCCGTCACCGACGGCCGCCTCAACACCCGGGTCCGCACCGCCGGCTGGGGAATGGCTGTCGTTCCAGGAGTACTTCGTGCTGCGGGGCCATCGCGACGAGCTCTCCGCCGTCTACTTCGACAATGCCCGCGAGGCCCGGCCGGCCCCGGGGGTGCTCGAGGCGCTGCAGGCGGCCGGCACGGTGGTCATCGGCCCTTCGAACCCGCCCCTCTCGATCTGGCCGATCCTGGCCGTCGAGCACATCCGGCGCGCCGTGGCCGCGGCCCCGCGGGTGATCGCGGTCAGCCCTCTCTTTGGCGGCAAGACCCTCAAGGGCCCAGCCGACCGGGTGATGGCCGCCCTCGGCCTGCCTCCGGGCAACGCAGGCGTGCTGGCGGCATACGAGGGCCTGCTCACCGATTTGGTGATCGACGAGGGCGACCGTGACGATGTGGCCAGACTCGGCGAAGGCAGGGTGCGGATACACGCCGCCGACACCCGCATCACCGAGCCCGCCGCCGCGCGCGCGCTTCGCCGAATGGCTGCTGGAGTTGCCCTGACCATCTCCATCCACCCCGTGCCCGGCTTGCCCGAGATCCGCCCCGGCGACGACCTCGCCGGGCTGCTCGCCCATGCCCTCTCACAGGCCGGCCTCGGACCGGAGCCGGGGGACGTGCTGGTGGTGACGCACAAGGCGGTCTCCAAGGCCGAAGGGGCGGTGGTCCCACTGGAGGGCGAGGAGGAAGCCGCCTACCGGCGGCTGGTGGAGGATCAGGCGGTGGAGATCCTGCGCCGGCGCGGCAGCCTGGTGATCGCCAAGACCCGCCACGGCTTCATCTGCGCCAACGCCGGGGTCGACCGCTCCAACACCGCCCCGGGGACGGCCGTCCTTCTCCCCGCCGAACCCGACCGTTCGGCTCACAGCCTGCGCCTCGCCCTGCGCCGGCTCACCGGAGTGGACTTGCCGGTGGTCATCACCGACACCTTCGGACGCGCCTGGCGCAAGGGGCTGGTGGACGTGGCCATCGGCGTGTCCGGGCTGGAGGTGATCCTCGACCTGCGGGGGACCCACGACGCCCAGGGGCGGGAGCTGAAGGTCACCGAGGTCGCGGTCGTGGACGAGATCGCCGCCGCCGCCGACCTCGCCATGGGGAAGGCGGCGGGCGTCCCCGCCGCCCTGGTGCGAGGCCTCGCCGTCCCTCGCGGGGAGGGGCGCGCCGTCGATCTGATCCGTCCGCCCGGGGAGGACATGTTCCGGTAGGTCCCATGCCCGAACTGCCCGACGTCGTCGTCTACTGCGAGCGCCTGGCCGCCCTGGCCGGGGGCACACCCCTGCTGCGCCTGCGGATCGCCAGCCCGTGGGTGCTGCGCTCAGTGGACCCGGCGCCGAGCGAACTCGAGGGCCGGGTGCTCACCGGAGTGCGGCGCCTCGGCAAGCGCATCGTCCTCGAGCTCGCCGGGGGCTTCTTCGTGGTCATCCACCTGATGGTGGCCGGGCGCCTGCGCCGCCGGGCCCCCGGCGCCGCCCTGCCCCGCAAGCGGGGGCTCGCCGCTCTCGACTTCCCCGCCCACACCTTCCTGCTCACCGAGGAGGGAACCCGCAAGCGGGCGTCGATCTACATCGTCCAGGGCGAGGACGCCCTCGCCGGCCACGACCCCGGCGGGGTGGAACCGTTCGCCGCCGACCCGGCCCTCTTCGCCGCCGCCCTCACCCGGGAGCGGCACACCCTGAAGCGGGCGTTGACCGACCCCACCCTGATCTCCGGCATCGGCGGCGCCTACGCCGACGAGATCATGCACCGGGCTCGCCTCAGCCCCCTCGCCCGCACCGACACCCTGGAACCCGGCGAACTCGACCGCCTCCACGCCGCGGTGCAGGAGGTGCTCGCCGAGTGGGTGGACCGCCTGCGGGCCGAGGCGGCCGATGGCTTCCCCGAGAAGGTGACCGCCTTCCACCCGGAGATGGCGGTGCACGGCCGCTACGGGCAGCCCTGCCCCGTCTGCGGCACCCCGGTGCAGCGCATCGTCCACGCCGACGACGAGACCAACTACTGCCCGCGCTGCCAGACCGGCGGCCGGGTCCTGGCCGACCGGGCGCTCAGCCGCCTGCTCAAGGAGGACTGGCCGCGGCGCATCGAAGACCTGGAGGGATGAGCTCCAGATCGGCCGGGCCGCTCAACCCTCCTCCGACCGCCGGAGCATCGTGAGCAGCAGCCGGGCGGGCTCCAGGGCCAGCAGGGAGTGCGGCTCGCGGGCGTCGAGGAGCAGCCACGCCTCCGGGCCCATCTCGAAGGTGTCGCCGCCGGCGCTCACCCGGAAGCGGCCGGAGACGACCTGGAGCACAGCCGGGACACTGGCGGTGTGCTCGGTCAGTTCCTGGCCGGCATCGAAGGCGAAGAGCACCAGGCGCAGGCGACCGTCGTCGTGCAGCACCCGGCTCAGCGTGCCCGCCTCGGGCACCTCCGCTCGGCCGGGCACATCGGGGATGAGGGTGTAGGGCATGACCCCATCATCGCCGGAGTCCGCCGCCTGGGCCAGCTATGCCCGAGCGCGGCGCGGCGCCCTGGCACGGGGCGTCTGAGCGCCCTCAGCTCGCCGGCCGGCTGCGGTACCACTCCACGGTCCGGCTCAGGCCCTCCTCCAGAGAGGTCCAGGGCTCCCAGCCCAGGGCGGTCTTGGCCCGGGACGGGTCGAGCACGGAGCGCAGGATGTCCCCCGGCTTGGGCGCGGTGAACTCCGGCGGCTGGCGGAAGCCGGTGAGCCGGGCCAGCGTCGTCGTAGAGCCGGAGCACCGTGGTCTCTTGCCCGCTGCCGATGTTGGCCAGCAGGCCGCCCCGGGCGTCGGCGGCGCGCAAGAAGGCGTCGACCACATCCTCGACGTAGACGAAGTCGCGAGTCTGGCGGCCGTCGCCGAAGATGGTGGGGCGGCGGCCCTCCAGCATCGCCCGGCTGAACACCGCGACCACGCCGCCCTCGAGGCCGGGGTCTTGACGCGGCCCGTAGATGTTGGCGGGGGCGAGCAGCACATAGGTGAGGCCGTAGGTCTCCTGGAACCAGCGGAAGTAGTCCTCGACGACCTTCTTGCTGATCCCGTAGGGCGACGCCGGCCGCTTGGCCGTCCGCTCGGTGGCGGGGAGGCGGGCACCGTCGCCGTAGATCGCCCCGCCCGATGAGGCGAACACCACCCGCCGGGCACCGGCACGGACCGCAGAGCGGAGGACGTTGATGGTGCCCAGCACGTTCACCGAGGCGTCGAAGACCGGGTCCTCCACCGAAGGCCTGACCTTGGACTGGGCGGCGAGGTGGAAGACCACCTCGGGGCCGAAGCGCGCCGCCTCCGCGCCGAGCTCGGGAGCCCGGATGTCCATGACCAGCACCGACACCTTGCCCCGACGGCGGGCGGCGGCGACGTGCTCGAGGCGGCCCGACGACAGGTCGTCCACCACGAGCAGGTCCCACCCGCGGTCCACGAGGAGGTCCACCAGGTGGCTGCCCACGAACCCGGCGCCGCCCGTGACGATCGCCTTGTGACTCACCCCACCCTCCTCCCGGAACCGCGCCTTCGGCTCGGGGGATCAGCCGCCGACGGCGTCGGCCCCGACGATAACCACTACGTCGGCCCCCGCGGGCACTGTGCCGACTTCGACGCTGCCGTAACCGAGGTAGGCGGCCACCGACTCCGCCTGGGACAAGTACCGGGGACGGGCGACCACCAGAGTGGTGGTGTAGTCGCTGCGGTCGCCGCTGGTCACCGCCACCACCTCCCAGCCGCCGGAGCGCAGGCGGTCGGCCACCTCCCCCGCCGAGCCGGACACCCCGTTGCCGTTCTGCACCTCCACCCGGCCGTTGCCCTCCACCGCGGCGGCCAGCGGCTCGCCGGCGCGGAAGGCGGCCAGGGCCTGCCCGCAATCGGGCTCCCGGGGCACCACGTAGGAGACCCCGCCCTCCTCCAGGCCGTTCACCGGCAAGGTCAGGGCATCGAAGTTGTCCGGCCCGACCGAGCGCATCTCCCAGGCCAGCTGGATGATCTCGTCCTCGTTCAGCGTGTCGTCGGCGGTGACGAACTGTCCCAGGCTGTCCACCAGCTCGTTGAACCCGCCCACCGAGGAGGGCCGGTCGATCTGGGTGATCAGGGCCATGAGCAGATCCTGCTGGCGCCGGGTCCGGCCCAGGTCGCTGGCATCGACGAACACCCACTCGCCCTCGCGGAACTCCTGGTAGTGCCGCGACCGGGCCAGGGCCAGGGCGGTCCGCCCGTCGAGCACCTGCGCGCCGGCGGCCACCTCCAGCTTCGACTTCGCGTCGCGAGCCGGGTACGGGAAGGTCATCTCGATCCCGCCCACCGCGTCGACGATCCCGGCGAAACCGGCGAAGTCCACCTGCAGGTAGTGGTGGATCGGCGACCCGGTGAACTCCGAGACGGCGGCGACGATGGCCGGGGCCCCGTAGTTGAAGGCGGCGTTGATGCGGTTGGTGCTGCCGTTGACGACCACCTTGAGGTCGCGGGGGATGCTGAGCATCTGCAGCGTCCCCGTCTCGGGGATCACCTGCACCAGCATGATCACGTCGGCGCGCTGGCCGCCGTAGTCCCCGTACCCCACCCAGTCGTCCGGGAGGTCGGCCCGACTGTCGCTGCCGATGAGCAGGAAGGTGCGGGGGTCGCTCAGGTCCGAGGGGGAATCGGTCAGCCCCAGCCCCTCCGACGGAACGTTCGCCACCGCGGTGGTCACCTGGCGAGCGACGTACCACACCGCACCCAGGGCGCCGAAGATCCCGAGGTTGGCCACTACCAGGAACCCGATGAGCAGGCGCTTGGGCCAGCGCCGGGTCTTGGCCGGGGGCGGCGCGGGCAAGGGCGGGGCGGCAGGGGGGATGGGTGGTTGCGTCATGTGGGGGGTTTGTCGGGAGGGTTATACCAGGGAATCGAGACACCGAACGCGGCCGCCTGCGGCCGCTCTCAGCCCGATCACAGTCTCGGCCCACCTCCGACTCTCGAGCCTCTCCAGAAGCGGGACTGGCCTTCCCGCGGGCGGCCGACGCGCTAGCGTCTCGCCAACGTCGAACGATCGGAGCTGAAGCATGGATGCCCTGATCGCGGCCCGATGGCAGTTCGGGATCACGACGATCTACCACTTCCTCTTCGTGCCCCTCACCATTGGCCTGGCGTTGGTGGTGGCGACGCTGGAGACGATGTGGGTCCGCCGCCGCGATCCCAAGTACCTGCGGGCAACCAAGTTCTGGGCGAAGTTGTTCCTCATCAACTTCGCGGTGGGGGTCGTCACCGGCATCGTCCAGGAGTTCCAGTTCGGGATGAACTGGTCCTCCTACTCCCGCTACGTCGGCGACATCTTCGGCGCCCCGCTGGCGGTGGAGGGACTGGCGGCCTTCTTCCTGGAGTCCACCTTCCTGGGCCTGTGGATCTTCGGCTGGGACCGCCTCTCGCCGCGCCTGCACGCCGCCTGCGCTTGGGTGGTCGCGGCGGGAACCGTCCTCTCCGCCTTCTGGATCCTGGCGGCCAACGCCTGGATGCAGAACCCGGTCGGCTACCGCGTGAACCCCATCACCCAGCGGGCCGAACTGGACAGCTTCCTCGACCTGATCCGCAATCCGATGGCCTGGTTCCACCTCGGCCACACCGTCCTGGCCGCCCTGCTCACCACCGGGGTCCTGGTGCTGGCCATCAGCGGCTGGCACCTGATCCGCCACCACGAGGATCCGGTGTTCCGGCTCTCCGCCGCGCTGGCGGTGGGGCTGGTGCTGGTGACGAGCGTGGGGGTGGCCATCAGCGGTCACTTCCAGGGCCAGTACGTCGGCGACGTTCAGCCGATGAAGGCCGCCGCCACCGAGGCGCACTGGGAGACGGAGGGGCCGGCCGCCCTTTCGCTCTTCGCCATCCCGGACCAGGACGAGGGGCGCAATCTGGTGAACATCGCCATCCCCCACGGCCTGAGCCTGCTGATGGACCACTCCTGGACCAGCGAGGTGAGGGGCATCAACGACCTCCAGGCCGAGTACGAGGCGACCTTCGGGCCCGGCGACTACCGGCCGCCGGTGGCCGCCGTGTATTGGGCGTTCCGCGTGATGGTCGGAGTCGGCTTCGGGCTGATCGGCCTGGGGGCGCTGGGCGCCTGGTTCCTGTACCGAAAGCGGTTCTACGAGACCGCCTGGTACCACCGCGTCGCCCTGCTCGCCCTGGGCCTCCCCTTCCTGGCCAACATCACCGGGTGGGTGGTGACCGAGATCGGGCGCCAGCCCTGGACGGTCTACGGGGTGCTGCTCACCCGGGAGTCCGTCTCCCCTTCGGTGGGGCTCACCTCGGTCCTCATCACCATGATCGGTTTCACGGTGCTGTACGGCGCCCTGGCGCTGGTGGACCTGTACCTGATGGCCAAGTACGCCCGAGCCGGGGCCGGCGAGGAGATGACTCCGGCCGAGGTCGGGGCCGGCCTGACCTACTGAGGAGGAGGACCCGATGATCGAGACCGACCTCAACTCGCTCTGGTTCCTGCTGATCGCGGTCCTCTGGATCGGGTACTTCTTCCTGGAGGGCTTCGACTTCGGGGTGGGGATCCTGCTGCCCTTCGTCGGCCGCGACGACTCCGACCGGCGGGTGGCCCTGCGCTCCATCGGGCCCCACTGGGACGGCAACGAGGTATGGCTCATCGTGGCCGGCGGCGCGACCTTCGCCGCCTTCCCCGAGTGGTACGCCACCCTGTTCAGCGGCTTCTACCTGCCGCTGTTCGTCATCCTGATCGCTCTCATCATCCGGGGTGTGGCCATAGAGTTCCGGGCCAAGAACGTCCAGCCCCGGTGGCGGGCGACATGGGATGGGGCCGTCTTCGTGGGCAGCCTGCTCCCGGCCTTCCTCTGGGGGGTCGCCTTCGCCAACATCGTGCGCGGGGTGCCCATCGACGCCGCCGCGGAGTACACCGGCAGCCTGTGGACTCTGCTCAACCCCTACGCCCTGCTTGGGGGGCTGGCCACGCTGCTGCTGTTCACCCTGCACGGCGCCACCTTCCTGGGCTTGAAGGCGCTGGGCCCGGTGGCGCAACGGGCGCACGCCGCGGCGCGGTGGCTGGCGCCTGCCACCGTCGCGGTGGCGGCCGGCTTCCTTGCGTGGACGCTGGTTGACGCCGCCGGAGCCGAGCGCGGGGACCTGGGCCTGCTCCCGCTGGGGGCTCTCATCGGGGTGGCCGCCGTCGCCGCGTTCGCCGCGCTGGTCGTCCATGGGCCTGCTGGCAGCCAGGCGCGACGGCTGGGCGTTCGTGGCCACCGGAGTCACCATCGTCACCGCGGTGCTGATGCTGTTCATGAGCCTCTACCCGCGGGTGATGCCCTCGAGCACCGACCCGGACTACACCCTGGACATCTACAACGCCGCATCGACACCCACCACCCTGCGGGTGATGACCGTGGTCGCCCTCATCTTCGTGCCGCTGGTGCTCGCCTACCAGGCGTGGTCCTACTGGGTGTTCCGCAAGCGAGTGACCCGGGAGCAGCTGTCGCCGAGCGGCTGAGCCCCGCGGCGGGGCGGCGGCCCACCGTCGACCGGCGCCTCTTCCGAATGGGCCGGGGAGCCCGGCCCTTCCTGGCCGCGGCGGTCGTGCTCGGCCTGGCCGGCGCCGGCCTGGCCATCGCCCGCGCCGTGCTCCTCGCCCACCTGGTGGCCGAGGCCTTCATCGGCACCCCGGCCCGGGAGCTGTCCACCCCCCTGGCCTGGCTGCTGGCGGTGGCGGGCGCTTCCGCGGTGGTGGCCTGGCTCACCGAGGTGGCCGCCCACCACAGCGCCGCCGGGGTGAAGTCCTCCCTGCGGCGCGCCCTGCTGCAGCGGGTGGCCGGCCGGGAAGGGGCCGGCGAGCGGGCGGGCGCCCTGGCGGCCGCCGCCGGCCGGGGCATCGAGGCCCTCGACGCCTACTTCGCCCGCTACCTGCCGCAGCTGGCGCTGGCGGTCGCGGTCCCCATCTTCGTGCTTGCCTGGATGTTCCCCCTCGACCCCCTGGCGGCGGTCATCGTCCTGGTCACCCTCCCGCTGATCCCCGTCTTCGGGGCGCTGGTAGGGGCGGCCACCCGGGCCCGGGTGGCCCGCCGCTGGCGGGCCTTCTCCGACCTGAGCACCGGCTTCGTAGAGGCCCTGCGGGCCCTCCCCACCCTGAAGGTGTACGGGCGCAGCCGGGAGCAGGTCGCCGCCTTCGCCGCCCTCTCCGACCTGCACCGGCGGGAGACCATGGGCACGCTGCGCATCGCCTTCCTCTCCGCCTTCGTCCTGGAACTGGCGGCGACCATCTCCGTGGCGGTGGTGGCCGTGGCCGTCGGCCTGCGAGTGCTCGACGGCGGCCTGGGCCTGGAGGCGGCGCTGACCGTGCTGATCCTCGCCCCCGAGGCCTACCTCCGCTCCGCGCCGTCTGGCGGCCGAGTTCCACGCCGCGGCCGAAGGAGTCGAGGCGGCGGGCGAGATACTCGACGGGCTCGAGGCCCCCGGCCGGGAGCCGCCGGCGCCGGGGGACGGCGCCGGCGCCGGCCCGGCCCGCCCCCATCGCCGTGGAGGGCCTCACCGTCGCCTACCCGGGCCGGGCCCGCCCGGCGCTCGACCGGGTCTCGCTGGACATCCGGGAGGGCGAGTACCTGGCCGTGGCCGGGCCTTCGGGCTCGGGCAAGACCACTCTGCTTGCCGTCCTGCTCGGCCTGGTCCCCGCCACCGAGGGCCGGGTGCGGGTGGCGGGAGCCGACCTGGCCTCCCTCGACTGCACCCAATGGCGGCGCCTGGTGGCCTGGCTGCCCCAGCAGCCCCGCCTGTTCCACGGCACCATCGCCGACAACGTGCGCTTCGGCTCCCCGGGCGCCACCGACAACGAGGTGCACCGCACCCTGGCCGCCGCCGGCGCCGGCTTCGTCGAGGACCTGCCCGAGGGCATCGCCACCTTCGTCGGGGAAGGCGGCGCCCGCCTCTCCGCCGGCGAGCGGAGCCGCATCGCCCTGGCCCGGGCACTGCTGCGCCGGGCCCCGCTGCTCCTCCTCGACGAGCCCACCGCGCATCTCGACCCCCTCACCGAGCTGGCGGTGCTGGACTCCCTCGACCGGCTGCGCTCCTCGGTCACCATCGTGCTGGCCGGCCACCGCGCCGCGGCGGCCGCCCGGGCCGACCGGGTGCTGTGGCTGGAGGGCGGCCGACTGTCGGCCACCGGGCAGGCGGGGCCGTGAAGCAGGTGCTTCGCTTGCTCCACGGCTCGCTGGGCTGGTTCGCCGGCGCCACCGCCGCCGGGGCGGCCACGGTGGCCGCCGGAGTGGGCCTGCTGGCCACCGGCGCCTACCTGATCGTGCGCGCCGGGGAGCACCCGGCGGTGCTGGAGCTGACCGTGGCCATCGTCGGCGTGCGCTTCTTCGGGATCTCCCGGGCGGTGTTCCGCTACCTGGAGCGCCTCTCCGCCCACGACGCCGCCCTCCGCCTGGTGGCCCGGCTCCGCACCCGTGCCTTCGCCACGGTCGAGCGCCTCAGCCCGGCGGGCATCGAGGAGGAGCGGGCGGGCGACCTCCTCCTCCGCCTCACCGAGGACCTGGAGCAGCTGGAGCAGGCCCTGGTGCGGGCCCTCCTGCCCATCGCCGTCACCGTCCTCACCGTGGCCGGGGCCGGCATCGCCGCCTGGTTCCTACTGCCGCAGGCGGGCTACGCGGTGGCCGCCGGCCTGGCCCTCACCGCCGCCGCCGTCGGCGCCGCGGCCCGGGCCGCCGGGCGCACCCGGGCGGGGCGCCTCGCCGAGGCCCGGGGCGACCTGGCCGCTGCGGTCATCGACCTCGTCGAGGGAGCCGCCGAGGCGGCCGCCTTCGGCCGCACTCCCGACCTGCTCGCCGCCGCCGAGGCCGCCGACACCCGGCTCACCCGCCTGTCCCGGCGGGCGGCCTGGGTGAGTGGGGCCGGCTCCGGCCTCGCCGCCCTGGGAAGCGGCATCTGCCTCTGGCTGGTCGCCCGGGTCGGCCTCGACGCCGTGTCCGCCGGATCGCTCGACCGGGTTGCTGCTCGGGGCCCTCGCCCTGCTCGTCGTCGCCGCCTTCGAGCCGGTGGCGCTGCTGCCCCACGGTCTCCTCCGCCTCGACGAGGGAGCCGCCGCCGCCCTGCGCCTGGCCGACCTGGAGGCCCGTCCCGACCCCGTCCCCGACCCGCCCGGCGCCGGCCCCGGAACCAGCCGGCCTCCGCCTGGAACTGCGCGGCGCCTCGCTGCGCCATCGCCCCGGCGGGCCCTGGGCGCTGCGCGACGTGGACCTGCGGCTGGAGCCGGGCCGGCGCGTGGCGCTCGTCGGCGAGAGCGGCGCCGGCAAGTCCACAGTCGCCCAGGCCCTCCTCCGCTTCCGGGAACTGGACGAGGGGGCCTACCTGGTCGGGGGGATCGACGCCCGCGAGCTATCGGGGGCGAGCGTCCGCCGGCTCGTCGGCCTCGCCGCCGAGGACGCGGTCCTGGTGGAGGGCACCCTGGGCGACAACCTGCTCCTGGGACGCCCCGACGCCGGCCCGGCGGAGCTGTCCCGAGTGCTCCAGGCCGCCCGGCTCACCCAGTGGGTGGCCTCCCTTCCGCAGGGCCTCTCCACCCCCGTGGGCAGGGGCGGCGCCGAGGTGTCCGGCGGCGAGCGGCGCCGGATCTCCCTGGCCCGGGCCCTGCTGGCGGGCTTCCCGGTGCTGGTGGCCGACGAGCCCACCGCCGGCCTGGACCCGGCGGCGGCCGCCGCGGTGGTGGCCGCCCTCCTCGCCACCGCGGAGGACCGGGGCTTGCTGCTCATCACCCACGGCGCCGAGGGCCTGGAGGCCATGGACGAGATCGTCGTGCTGGACGCCGGCCGGGTGGCAGAACGGGGTTCCCACCGCCGCCTGCTGGAGCACGGCGGCCGCTACGCCGAGTTCTGGGAGGCGCGCGGCCGGCCCGGGACATAGCCCTCCGGCCCCCGATGGGAGCTCAGCCGGCCCGGGTGCCGTCGGGCACGGGCTTCTCCGGCACGGCCAGCACCGGCACGATCCCATCCGGGTAGCCGAGGTCGAAGAGCATCCCCTCCGAGACCTCGCCCCTGATGGTGCGCGGTTCCAGGTTGACGACGAACAGCGCCTGTCGGCCCCGGATCTCGCCCGGATCCTCTCTCTCCCGCTTGATGCCGGCGATGATCCGCCGCCGGTGATCCCCGAAGTCGACGATCAGCCCAACCAGCCGGTCCGACCCCTCGACGTCTTCAACCCGCTCTATGGTCCCCACCCGAACGTCTACCTTCTCGAGATCCGCCGCCGAGATCGGCGGCTTGACCGGCCCGGGCATGTCCCTCCCTCCCGCCTGTCCACCCTAGCGGCCCCTCACCCGCCAAAGCCCGCGGCCGGCCCGGGCCGGTTTGGACGCCCGCTCGCTGCTAGGTTCGGCGGGGCCATGGCGACCATCCTGCTGCCCACGCTGCTCCGACCCGACGCGGCCGGGGCGGCCTCGGTGCAGGTGGCGGGGAGCACTGTGGGTGAGGCCTTCGAGGCGCTCTTCGCCCTCCACCCCGGCCTCCGCCCGCGGATGCTGGACCGGGCCGGGCGCATCCACCGCCACTTGCTGGTGTTCCACGGCGACCACCGCCTCTCCCGGGGGGATTGGGCGGCCGTGCCCCTGGGCCCCCGAAGACACCCTGCGCATGCTGATGGCGGTGGGAGGGGGCACCGAGGACGTGCGCATGCGCGGCTTCCGCCACCGCGCCTCGGTCGCCGAGGCCCTCGCCGCCGCCCTCGAAGGCCTCTCCCCTCTCCCCGCCGAGGAGGTGCCCCTGGCCGAATGCGCCGGGCGAGTGGCCGCTGCCCCGGTGGTCAGCGAGGTGGACATCCCCCTGTTCCCCCGGGCGACCATGGACGGGTACGCGCTCCGCGCCGCCGACACCTTCGGGGCCTCCCCCTACAACCCGGTGATCCTGGCCGTCGCAGGGGAATCGATGCCCGGCCGGGCTCCCACCGGGCCGCTGGCCCCGGGCGCCGCCTGCCGCATCATGACCGGGGCGCCCGTACCCGAAGGGGCCGACTCCGTCCTGCCCGCCGAGGACGCCGCCGAGGTCGCGGGCCGGCTCGAGGCGCGGGCGGCGGTCGCCGCCGGGCGCAACGTGGGCCGGGTGGGCGAGGACGTACGCCGCGGCGACCCGGTGGTGCCGGCCGGCCGGCGCCTGCTGGCCCAGGACGTCGGCCTGCTCTCCAGCGTGGGCTGCCCGCGGGTGGCCGTGCACCGGCGCCCCCGGGTGCGCCTCATCGTCTCGGGCAACGAGCTGCTGCCCCCCGGCGAGCGCCCCACGGGCACCAGGATCACCGACTCCAACGGCCCGATGCTGGCCGCGCTGGTGGCCCGCGACGGCGGCGTCGTGGAGAGCTCTCTCCGCCTCCCCGACGACCCGGCGGCCCTGCGTGAGGCGCTGGGCCGGCCGGGGACGGAGGTGATCATCACCGCCGGGGCGGCCTCGGTGGGCCGGGAGGACTGGGTGCCGCTGCTCGTCGCCGGACTGGGTGAGCTGTTGATTCACGGGGTGGCCATGCGCCCCTCTTCCCCTACCGGCATCGGCCGCATCGGAGAGGCGCGGGTGCTGCTGCTCCCCGGCAACCCGGTCTCCTGCCTGGTGGGCTACGACTTCTTCGCCGGGCCGGTGATCCGCGCCCTCGGCGGCCTGCCGCCCGCCCTGCCCTACCCGGTGTCCACCCTCCCGCTGGCGGCCCGCCTGGTCTCCCAGGTCGGGCGCACCGACTACGCCCGGGTGCGTGTGCGCGGCGGCCAAGTCGAGCCGCTCGCCATCGGGGGAGCCTCGGCGCTCTCCTCGGTGACCACCGCCGACGGCTTCGTCATCATCCCCGAGGGATCGGAGGGCTTTCCCGAGGGAGCGGACGTGGAGGTGCACCTGTACCGGCGGGAGGAGGCGGGGTGAGACAGCGCCAGTTCCTCGACGTGTTGGACGAGGCGGAGGCCCACCGCCGCTTCGCCGCCGCCTGCTCGCACCTGTCACCCACGGACGAGGAGGTGCCGCTGGCGGAGGCGCACGGACGGGTGCTGGCGGCCGACGTGTTCTCCCCGGTGGACGTGCCCGCTTTCGACCGCAGCAACGTGGACGGCTTCGCGGTGCGGGCGGCCGACACCTCCGGGGCCGAGGAGCTGCACCCCGTGTCCCTGGGGGTCTCCTCCCTCTCGCTGGCCGCCGGGCAGGAGCCGCCGCCGGGGTTCCAGTTGGAGGCGGGATGGGCGGTGCCCATCGCCACCGGAGGGGTGGTCCCGCGGGGGGCCGACGCGATCGTCATGGTCGAGCACACCCGGCCGGCCGGCGAGGGCATCGCGGTGCAGCGCCCGGTGGCCCCGGGATCCAACGTCACCTTCGCCGGGTCGGACATCGGCCGCGGCGACCTGGTCCTGCTCCGCCGCCGGGTGCTCACCGCGCAGGACACCGGGGTGCTGGCCGCGGTGGGGCTCGACCGGGTCCGGGTGTTGCGCCGGCCCCGGGTGGCGGTGCTCTCCACCGGCGACGAGATCGTCCCCCCGGGGTCCCCCCTCCCCACCGGCTCGGTGTACGACTCCAACCAGCGCCTGCTGCTCGACGCGGTGGCCGAGCTGGGCGGCGACCCGGTCCCGGCCGGCGTCCTGCCCGACGACGAGCCGCGCCTCGAGGGTGCCCTCGAGGCCCTGCTGACCGGGCCCGGCGCCGTGGACGTCGTGCTCCTGTCGGGCGGCACCTCCAAGGGCGAGGGCGACCTGAACGCCGCCGTCGTGCACCGCCTGGCCGGGCGCCTGCCCGGGTCGGCCGGGGTGGTGGTGCACGGGGTGGCCCTCAAGCCGGGCAAGCCAATCCTCCTCGCCGTCGTCGCCGGCCGGCCGGTGGTGGTGCTCCCCGGCTTCCCCACCTCGGCCATCTTCACCTTCCACGAGTTCGTCGCTCCCCTCCTCCGCCGCCTCGCCGGGCGCACGGAGGAGGAGGGCGCGGTCGTCGAGGCGGTGGCGCCGCTGCGGATCAACTCGGAGACGGGCCGCACCGAGTACGTGCTCGTCGATCTCGTGGAGGGCAAGGCCGGCCTCGCCGCCTACCCCCTGGGGGCGGGCTCGGGGAGCGTCACCGCCTTCGGCCGGGCCGACGGCTTCCTGCGCATCCCGGCGGCCACCGAGTACGTCGCCGAAGGGGAGCAGGTCGCCGTTCGCCTCATCCGGCGATCGGCGCGCCCCGCCGACCTGGTCGCCATCGGCAGCCACTGCGTCGGCCTCGACTACCTGTTGGGCCTGCTCGCCGAACGCGGCTTCACCGTCAAGTCGATCAAGGTGGGCTCCACCGCCGGCCTGGCCGCCCTCGCCCGCGGAGAAGGGGATGTGGCCGGCATCCACCTCATGGACGAGGCCACCGGGGAGTACAACCGGCCCTTCCTCCCCCCGGGCGTCGGCCTGCTGGGCGGGTACGGCCGGCGGCAGGGGGTGGCCTTCCGCCGGGGCAGCGCTCTCGATGTCCCCGATCTGCCCGCCTTCCTCGATGCCGTGCGGGCCGGAGGGCACCGGATGGTCAACCGCAATCCGGGGAGCGGCACCCGGGCCCTCATCGATCGCCTGCTGGGCGGCCTCCGCCCCGACGGCCACACCAACCAGCCGCGCACTCACCACGCGGTGGCCGCCGCGGTGGCCCAGGGGCGCGCCGACTGGGGAGTGACCCTCGACGTGATCGCCGCCGCCGCCGGCCTCGGCTTCCTGTTCGTCCAGGAGGAGCGGTTCGACCTGGCGGTCCTCGAGGAGCGCCGTTCCCGCCCTGCCGTGGCCGCCCTCGCCGCCCTGCTCGCCGACGCCTCGGTGCGGGCGAGGCTGCGGGAGCTGGGCTTCAGCGCCTAGGCCGCCGGCCGGGCGCAGGGCGCCGCGTCAGCGGGCGGCGGCGGAGATCGTCTCCGCCAGCGAGGGATAGGCCATGAGGGTCTGGGCGACCATCGAGCGCGGCAGCCCGGCCCGCACCGCCAGGGCGAGGATCCCGATCAACTCGGCGGCGTGGCGGCCGACCACCAGGCCCCCCAGCACTACCTCGTCCTTGGGATCGCTGAGGATCTTGACGAAGCCCCGCGGCCGGGGCTGGATGAGAGCCTTGGGGTTGGTGCTGAAGGGCACCCGGGAGACCCTGACCCGGCGCCCCGCGTCCGCCGCCTCGGCCTCCTGCAGCCCCACCCAGGCGATCTCCGGTTCCGTGAACACCGCCTGGGCGGCCTGCTGCTGGTCCACGGCTGCGGCCTCCTCGCCCAGTACCAGCCTGCCCACCACCGCTCCCTCGGCGGCGGCCACCGAGCTGAGCATCACCCCGCCGGTCACATCCCCGGCCGCGTAGATGTGGGGCACCGACGTGCGCTGGCAGGCATCCACCCGGATCGCCTCCTCCTCCACGGCCACCCCGGCGGCCTCCAGGCCCAGGCCTTCGCAGGCCGGCTGCAGCCCCACCGCGAGCAGGGCGTGGGAGCCGCCGACCACCCGGCCGTCCTCGGTGACGACCTCCACGCCGCCGCCCCGACGGCGCACCGACCTGGCCCGGGCCCCGCGCAGCACAGCCACCCCCCGCTCGGCGAACTCCTCCTCGAGGGCAGCGGCCGCCTCCGCGTCGTTGCGGGGCAGCACCCGCTCCCGGGCGCTGAGCAGCGTCACCCGCGCCCCGAGGCTCGAGAAGATGTGGGCGAACTCGACGCCGGTGGACCCCGCCCCGATGATCACCGCGTGCTCGGGCGTGCCCGCCAGCCGGTAGGCCTGCCGAGAGGTCAGCACGAACTCGCCGTCCACCTCCGCCCAGGCGGGGACGCGGGGCACCGACCCGGTGGCGATCAGGGCGTCGTCGAAGTCCATGGTCCGTTCCCCCGAGGCGGTGGCCAGCACGGCGGCGCCGGGCCCGGCGAAGCGTGCCCGGCCGGCCTCCAGCGTCACACCCAGGGCCTCCAGCCGCCCGATGAGGGACGCAGACAGGAGGGAGGCCACCGACAGGCGCCGCTCGGTGAGACGGGAGACATCGGGCCGCAGAGGCCCGGGGTCGCCCCTCCCGAAGTGGCCCCCGGCCCGGATGGCGGTCAGGCCGTCGGCGCTGACGACCAGCGCTTTGGACGGGATGCAGTCACGCAGCTGGGAGGCCCCGCCCACCACCTCGCACTCGACCAGCGTGACCTCGCGCGCCCCCGGCGGCGGCGACGGCGGCGGCGGTGCTCCCGGCGGGTCCACCGCCGATGACCAGGAAGCGAGGCGGCCCGTTCACAGTGGCAGACGGTAGCCGTCGGGGATCCCAACGACGGACCGGGCAACTCCCCTGGCAAATCCGGTGCGTCGGTACACTGCCCGCCGAGGCCGGACGTTGCGCGGGAACCGCCGGGCCTCCGCCGACGTCCGACTGGGTAGCCGATGGACATCTCCATTCACCAGGCCGAGAGCAAGGATCGGCATGGGAAGCGGCTGATTGCCCTCGCCGTGCTGGCCGGCATCGCCGTGCTCGCCTCGGGCTGGTTCGGCCTGGCCGCCTTTCTCGGCGGCAACGCCGCCTACGGGACCCTCGACGACCTGTCGCGGGCGTGGATCCCCGACGTCACCTCGCTCGCCCTCGACCTGCCCGACGTCGGCCGCCTCTCCGAGGTGTACACCTCCGACGGGGTGCTCCTCGGGGAGTTGACCGAGCGCAACAGCCAGCCGGTCCCCTTCGAGGAGATACCCGACATCGTGGTGGCGGCCGTCGTCTCGGCCGAGGACGCCGAGTACTGGGAGCACCCGGGCATCGACCACCAGGCCATCATCCGGGCGCTGGTCGGCAACTTCGGCGGGGGGGTCACCACCCAGGGCGGGTCGACGATCACCCAGCAGGTGGTCAAGCAGAACTTCATCGGCACCGAGCCCACCCTGCGGCGCAAGGTCTCCGAGGCGGCCATCGCCATGGAACTGGAGCGGCGCTACACCAAGGAGCAGATCCTGGAGTTCTACCTGAACTCCACCTACTTCGGGAACAACGCCTACGGGGTGCGGGCGGCCGCCCAGGAGTACTTCGGCAAGGAACTCGACGAACTGACCATCGCCGAGGCGGCGGCCCTGGTCGTGCCCATCCGCAACCCCACCCTGTACGACCTCCGGCGGCATGCCGACGACCCCATCGAGGCGCGCAACCGCGTCATCGGCGAGATGCTGGACGAGGGCTACATCACCGCGGAGGAGGCGGCCGCGGCGGAGGCCGAGCCGCTGGTGACCGTGCCCCACCGGGAGTTCCAGACGCTGGCCCCCCAGGTGCTGATCGCCGCCAAGGAGGCGGTGCTCAACGACCCCATCTACGGACTGGGCGACACCTACCTCCAGCGCAAGCGGGCCCTCTTCGGCTGCCCGGCCGACGACACCGCGTGCGCCGGCGGCGGGGGCCTGAGGATCTTCGTCACCGTCAACTACGCCCTCCAGCAGCAGGCCCAGGAACTGCTGCAGCAGTGGTTCCCCCCGGGTGAGGGCGGTCCCACCGGGTCCATCGCGATGGTGGACAACCGCACCGGCGGCACCATCGTCATGGCCTCCGGGCTGGAGTTCGGTGAGGACTACCAGGCCGGCCAGCGCACCTACGACATCGCCACCAAGGGCCGCCGCAACCCGGGGTCGGCGTTCAAGCCCTTTGGCCTGGTGGCGGCCCTGGAGAACGGCTGGCCGCTGCACTCCTACTGGGCCGACTCCTCCCCGCAGATCCTCGACTACGGGGGCTCCGAGCCCTGGGTCTGCCGGGGCGGCCCCAGCGAGGGCAGCATCCGGACGCTGGAGCAAGCGCTCATCGCCTCCACCAACTCGGTCTTCTGCCAGGTGGCGGTGGAGGTCGGGGCCGACAGGATCGCCGATGCGGCCCACCGCATGGGGATCAGGTCACCGCTGGGCTCGGTGCCGGCCATCGTCCTCGGCGCCTCGGCGGTGAGCCCGCTCGAGATGGCCGCCGGCTACTCGACTCTGGCCAACTACGGGTGGCGGGTGGACAACTACCTCATCGAGCGCATCGAGGACGCCGACGGCAACGTGGTCTACGAGCACGAGACCCAGCGCACCCGGGCGGTGGACAGCGCCCTGGCGGCGGCCGTGGTCAACACCATGGAGCAGGTGATCACCAGCGGCACCGGCGGCAACGCCTACATCGGGCGCCCCCAGGCGGGCAAGACCGGCACCCACGAAGACAACACCGACGTGTGGTTCATCGGCTTCATCCCGCAGTACACCACCTCGGTGTGGGTGGGTTTCCCCGACAGCCAGGTGGAGATGCGGAACCTGGTGATCAACGGCACGTACTACGAGACGGTCTGGGGCTCGAACGTGGCCGCCCCCATCTGGCGGGACTACATGGAGATCGTCACCGAGGACCTCCCCGTGCTCGACTTCCCGCGCGACCCGGAGGGAGTGGACCTCTACTACCAGACCCCGCGTGAGGAAGTCCCCGACGTGGTCGGCATGGACCTCGAGGAAGCCACCGACGAGCTGTACGAGGCCGGCTTCAACGTGGAGGTCGAATACGTCAATGCCGTGGAGCCCGAGGACGAGGTGGTCACCCAGGACCCGGAGAACCCTGAGGTGATTCGTCAGGGCGAGGCGGTGACGCTGGAGGTCTCCAGCGGCCGGCCGCCGGAGGTGGCCATGGTGGACCTCGTGGGCCTGACCCCGGCCGAAGCGGTGGCCATCCTGCGCACCATGCGCGAGGCCACCGAGATCGACTTCAGCTGGGAGCTGGTCGACCGTGCCGGTGGCGAACCCGGCGGAGCGCGACCGGGTGGTGGCCACCCGGCCCCGGGAGGGGGTCATGATCACCGAGGGCACCGTGGTCGTGATCCGTTACACCGTCTACCAGAGCCCGCGGCTAGCCGCACTCCTTTCTTTCGCGCACCGGCGCCATGCCGCTTGCACCTAACTGGCCTCAGTTGTATCTAGATGGCATGACCGCCGCAGCCCCCGGGGCCATCCGTCGAGATGACCGTCCTCCCATCTCCATGGAAGCCGCGCCAGCTCCGGGGGCAGCGGAGGTCATCCCCTTGCGCCCCACCGCCATCCCCCGCCCCTACATCCACCCCCGCCTGGCCGAGAGCAACGGCCACCCCGGCCACGACCCCCACGACCCCGCCGTCCGCCGCTACTGGTCCGCCCTGGTCGGCCCCGGCGCGGTCGCCGACCTCCTCCGCCTCACCGCCGCCGCCCGCCGGGGCACGCGCCTCCGCCGACCCCTGCACCTGCCCAGCCTGCTGGCCGAAGGCCTGATCCACCGCGACGGCCAGGCCATCATGGTCCCCGCCCGCATCCCCGCCCTCGACGACGGCCAGCAGCGCCGCCTCCACCCCACCCTCCGCGCCGAGTACCGCAGAACGCTCGCCCAATAGCGGTGCCCCGCACTGGTCCGGTGCGGGGCACCTCACTAGTCGCCTGGACCAGACGGGTCTACTCGCAGGCGGTTTCGGCTTCGCTCCAACAGACGTCGGTGCCCAGGCCGCCGTTGGCCAGATCGGCCCCGGCACCGCCGCCCAGGAAGTCGTCCCCCCATCTGCCCAAGAGGGTGTCGTCCCCGTCGCCGCCCCGCAGACGGTCGTTGCCGCCGCCCCCGGCGAGCAGGTCGTCGCCGTTGCCGCCGCACACCAGATCGTCCCCGCCCAGGCCGCGGATGGTGTCGTTGCCGCCCAGCCCGGAGATCACGTCCGGCCCCGCCGTCCCCACCAGCACATCATCACCCCCGGTGCCGACAATGGTCGACGGCACACCGAAACAGCCGGCGGCAGACCGCCGGAGTGCAACTCACCTCCCAGGACGCGGCAATACTCCGCGGCGCCCGCGAGAACCCGTTCGGCATGACGATCCGCCACACGACCGCATACACGCCGTTGAAGGGAACTCTCCAACTCACCGTCCCCGGGGCGTCCGCGCTATCAACCACGCTCGTATCGACGAGGAGCAGCACCTCGAGACCGTCCACCACTCGGACCAAGAGATCCGTCGTGGATAGGGACGCAGCCGCGGTGATGACCTCTCCTGCATAGAACAGGTCGTTGATGGCCCCCTCGCCGTAATCCCCGTCCCACGCCGGAGAGTTGAGCGCCGCGCAGCCTGGGCTCATGCCCTCATCGCCGTCGACCGCGGCACCCGGCCGCCGGCATCGCCACCAGAACGCCCGCCAACAGAGCCAGCACCAGGAAACGTTTCACGCCTTCTCCCTTCCGCACCTGAATGCAATCTACTCTCGCCCAGCCTCCGCGCTCACGTGGCCCATGCGGAGTGTGCCGTCAGCGGTCGATTGGCCCCATGAGGTCGTAGAGCACGTCCGCGCTCACGCTCGCGGCTGTACGACGCCCTCCAGGTAGCCCTCAGCCCGATCAGACCTTGCGCATCCGGCCGTCGGCGAGGCCCCACTCCCAGCCGCTCATGTCGGGGGGTTGGATGCCCAAGGTCGTCAGGATCGTGCAGATCTGGCTGCGGTGCTCGGTGGCGTGGTTGAAGGCCTGCACGAGGATCACGGCCGCTTCGGAGTCGTACGGCTCGGTGTCGGCGTCCAGCCGGATGACCCGGTTCGTATCCCCGCGGGCGGCCCCAGCGAAGACGGCCGCGTGGGCGGAAACCATCTCGGCCAGAGCATCGAAACCAGGCCACGGCTCGTCCGGGGGCAGCCGGCGGACCTTCCCGTCGGAGACCCGGAAGGCATAGTTGGCCTCTGCGGACACCAGGTGACGGAGGGTGGCCCTGATGGACCCGTAGGTGCCCTCGGCGGCCGCCCCCAGTTGCTCGTCGCTCAGGCCGCGGCACACCTCGATGAGCTTGAGGGTGGCCCACTCGTTCTGGCGATAGAAGTCGGATGCCAACTCGGACATGGGGAGAGCATACGGGCGCTCCACCCGCAAGTGGGGCGGCCCGGCCGATCCGGACGGCGGAAATCCGGTCCCGGTTAGCAGCGCACTCCTGGGTACGGTGACTGTGCCTACTCACGGAGAACCCATGGGCGATCCAGCACCGATCACCTACACCACCACGCCCGCAGACGACGAGGCATTGCACGCCGGCTACGAGGCCGGTGTCCGCCGAGCCCGGGCGCGGCTGGGCCGGTCCCACGGCTTCCGAATCGACGGCAAGGAGCGGGGCAGCGCCGGGGTGCGCGTGGAACGCTCCCCCATCGACCGCGACCTGGTCATCGGCAGATTCGCCCAGGCCACCCCCTCCGACGTGGACGAGGCGGTGAGCGCGGCCGCCGCCTTCGCCCCCACCTGGGCGGCCACCCCATGGGCGGAGCGACTGGCCGTGCTGCGCCGCGCGGCCAAGCTCATCGACCAGCGGCGCTTCCTGCTCGCCGCCACCCTTTCGTTCGAGGTCGGGAAGAACCGCCTCGAAGCTCTCGGTGACGCCCAGGAGGCGGCCGAGCTGATCCGCTACTACTGCGACGAGATGGAGCGGCACGAAGGGTTCGCCCGGCCGATGGGCCGCCTCACCCCCGAAGAGCAGACGCTCGACGTGCTGCTCCCCTACGGGGTCTGGGCGGTGATCAGTCCCTTCAACTTCCCGGCTGCCCTGGCGGCGGGGCCGGCGGCGGCCGCGCTGATCGCCGGGAACACCGTGGTGCTCAAGCCCTCCTCAGCCGGCACACTCGCCACCCTGCTCGTCGCCGACGCACTCTCCGACGCCGGCCTCCCGACAGGGGCCCTGCAAGTCGTGACCGGCTCGGGGCACCCGGCCGGGGAGGCCCTCGTCTCTCATCCCCGGCTGGCGGGAATCACCTTCACCGGCTCCGCCGAGGTCGGCATGGCCATCTACCGATCCTTCTCGGCCGAGCACCCCAGGCCGGTCATCTGTGAGATGGGCGGGAAGAACCCGGTCATCATCGGCCGAGGCGCCGACCTCGACACCGCCGTGGAGGGCACGGTGCGCTCGGCCTTCGGCTTCGGGGGACAGAAGTGCTCGGCCGCCTCGCGGGCGTTCATCACGCGCCCCTGTACGGCGAGTTCCTGGAACGGCTGGCAGCCCGAACGGAGTCGCTGGTCGTGGGCAACCCTCTCGGGCGGGAGGTGCACCTGGGGCCGCTGATCGACGAGAAGGCAGTGGCCCGCTTCGAGGAGGCCGTCGCCGAGGCCTCGGCCCGGGGCAGCCTGGTCACCGGCGGGCGTCGCCTCACCGAGGCAGACCTGGCCCGGGGCAACTACGTCCTGCCCGCCGTGGTCGAGGCCCCCGCCGACTCCTGGGTCTGGCGGCGGGAGCTGTTCGCCCCGCTGCTGGCGGTGGCCCCGGTGGACTCCCTGGAGGAGGCCCTGGCCGCGGCCAACGACACCGAGTACGGCCTCACCGCCGGCTTCTACGGGAGCGACCCCGCCGAGATCGACCACTTCCTCGAGGGAACCCACGCCGGGGTGGTCTACGTCAACCGGCGGGCGGGTGCCACTACCGGCGCCTGGCCTGCCGTCCAGCCCTTCGGGGGCTGGAAGGGCTCGGGCACGCAAGGGAAGTCGGCCGGAGGCCCCTACTACCTGCTGCAGTACCTGCGCGAGCAGAGCCGCACCATCTTGGCGCGCTGAAGCGGCGAGCCGTAGCATCGTGCTGCGGTGAGGCAGTGAGCAAAGTCGCCAGCATGAGTGAAGCCGTCGGGCGGCTGGTCGCCGACGGCGACAGCGTCGCCATCGAGGGCTTCACCCACCTCATCTGCCACGCCGCGGGGCACGAGCTGATCCGCCAGCGCCGCCGCAACATCACCTTGTGCCGGCTGACCCCCGACGTCATCGGCGACCAGCTGGCGGCGGCCGGTGTCATCTCCCGGATCGTGTTCTCCTGGATGGGCAACCCGGGGGCGGGGTCGCTGCACGCCCTCCGGCGGCGGATAGAGCACGCCGACCCCGAACCGCTGGAGGTCGAGGAGTACAGCCACTTCGGCATGGTGAGCCGCTACACCGCCGGGGCGACCGGGCTCCCCTTCTTCCCGCTGCGCTCCTACTCGGGCAGCGACCTGCCGGCCGCCAACCCGCGCATCGTCCCCATGGTGAGCCCCTTCGCCGGGGAGACGCTCTACGCCGTGCCCCCCCTCAACCCCGACGTGGCCATCGTCCACGTGCAGCGGGCCACCGCCGACGGCGACGCCCAGGTGTGGGGCCTGCTCGGCTGCCAGAAGGAGGCCGCCTTCGCCGCCCACCGGGTCATCGTGGTCTGTGAGGAGGTCGTCCCCGAGTCGGTCGTGCGGTCCGACCCCAACCGGACCCTGATCCCGGCTCCCATCGTGGATGCGGTGGTCGAGGCACCCGGGGGCTGCCATCCCTCCTTCGCCCAGGGCTACTACGACCGGGACAACCGCTTCTACCTCGACTGGGAGGCCATCAGCCGCGACCCGGCCGCCGTGGCAGCCTGGCTCGACGAGTGGGTGTACGGCCTGGCCGACCACGCCGAGTACCGGGCCCGGCTCGGCGCCGAGCGCTGGGCCTCGCTGGCCCCGGGCGAGGCCTGGGCCCCGCCGGTCAACTACGGGAGCTACCGATGAGCTGGACCTCCAACGAGCTCATGGTGGTAGCCGCCGCTCGGCGACTGGCCGGGGAGCGGGTCTGCTTCGTGGGCATCGGCCTGCCCAACCTGGCCTGCAGCCTGGCCCAGCGCACCGTGGAGCCAGACCTGGAGCTCGTGTACGAGTCGGGGGCGGTGGGGGCTCGGCCCGAGCGGCTCCCCATCTCCATCGGCGACCCCTGCCTGGTCGCCGGGGCCCGGGCGGTGGCCTCGCAGTTCGAGCTGTTCGCCTTCTACCTGCAAGGGGGCCGGGTAGACGTCGCCTTCCTCGGGGCGGCGCAGATCGACCGGCGCGGGTCGATCAACACCACCGTCATCGGCCCCTACGAGCATCCCAAGGTGAGGCTGCCCGGGTCGGGGGGCGCCTGCGACATCGCCGTGCTGGCTTCCAAGGTCTTCGTGATCGTGCCGCAATCGGCCCGCTCGTTCGTGCCCAAGGTCGATTTCGTCACCAGCCCGGGGCACTTCCCGGGCCGCGACACCCCGGGAGGGGGCCCCGACACGGTGGTCACCCAACTCGGGGTGTACCGCTTCGTGGACGGGGAGATGACCCTCACCTCCCTGCACCCCGGGGCCACCCTCGACCAGGTGCAGGCCGCCTGCGGCTGGGAGATGGCGGTGGCCCCCGACCTGGCCGAGACCCCACCCCCCACCGAGGAGGAGCTGGCCGCCCTGCGGGCGCTCGACCCGGAGCGGGTGTACCTGGGATGAGCCGGGTGTTCCGCCGGGCCGCCGACCTGCCGGTGGCGGCGCGAGCGGAGGGCGTCTGGGTGGAGGACACCGCCGGCCGCCGCTATCTGGATGCCGCCGGGGGGGCCATCGTCGTGGGCATCGGCCATGGGGACACGGTCGTGGCCGCGGCCATGGAGGAACAGGCCCGGCGCCTCGCGTACGTCCACGGCTCCGCCTTCACTACCGAGGTCCTCGAGGCCTACGCCGACGAGCTCGCCGAGGTGGTCCCGGTTCCCGATGCCCGGGTCTTCCCGGTCAGCGGAGGCTCGGAAGCCGTGGAGACGGCCCTCAAACTGGCCCGCTCCTACCACCTGGCCCGCGGGGAGGCGGAGCGGCAGGTGATCGTGGCCCGGCACCTCTCCTACCACGGCAACACCCGCGGGGCCCTGGACGTCTCCGGGCGGCCCCGACTGCGCGCCCCCTACGAGCCCTGGCTGGGGCACGCCGTCCACGTCCCCGCGGTCACCGAGTACCGCTGTCCCTCCCCCGGGCACCCCGCCGGCTGCGGGGCCTGGCACGCCGCCCAACTGGAACGCACCATCACCGAGATCGGGGCGCGCCGGGTGGCCGCCTTCATCGCCGAGCCCATCGGCGGGGCCACCACCGGGGCGGCGGTGCCTCCCGACGACTACTGGCCCGCAGTGGCCGAGGTCTGCCGGCGGCATGGGGTACTGCTCATCGCCGACGAGGTGATGACCGGCTTCGGCCGCACCGGCGCCTGGTTCGCCATGGACCACTGGGGCGTGGCCCCCGACGTCATGGTGACGGCCAAGGGGGCGTCGAGCGGCTACTGGCCCCTGGGACTGTGCGTGGCCTCGGGGGAAGTGCACGACACCGTGCGGGCGGGCGGCGGCTTCGTGCACGGCCTGACCTTCTCCCATCACCCGGTGGGGGCAGCGGTGGGGCGGGCGGTGCTGCAGCGCATCCGCGAGCTGGGCCTGGTGGAAGCGGCGGCAGCCCGCGGCCCGCACCTGCTGGCGGCCCTGGCCGGGGCGCTCGACGGGCAGGTGATGGTGGGCGACATCCGCGGGCGCGGCCTGCTGGCCGCGGTGGAGCTCGTCGCCGACCGGAAGACCAAGGAGCCCTTCCCGCCCGGCGATCGGGTGGTGGAGCGGGTGGTGGCCGCCGCCCGCCGCCGCGGGCTGCTGATCTACTCGTCGAAGGGGTGCGCCGACGGGGTGGCCGGCGACGTGGTGATCCTCGGTCCGCCGCTCGTGATCACCACCGCCGAGATCGACCTGGCCGCCGACCGGTTGGGGTCGGCCGTGGCCGAAGTGGCCGCCGGGGCCGATTGACGCCTCGCGGGGCCGCCCGTAGGCTCGCCCGGGGAGGTCACCGCATGCCATCACAGACATTCCCGGCGGTCTGGACGGAGCGCCACCGCCTGCACGACCCCGGCGGTGAGGTGTGGGTGGGGGTGCCGATCCCCGGCACCGAGGTGATCGCCCGCGGCGATCTGATCCGGGCCGCCCTGGCCGAGGCCGGGTTCCCGATCGTGGACCCGGTCGTTCACGACCCGTCGCACCTGCACCGGGTGCACGAGCCGGCGATGGTGGACTACCTGCGCACCGCTCACGACAACTGGGTGGCGGCGGGCTACCCGGAGGAGCCGGGCCAGGACCGGGTGGTCCCCTACATCTTCCCCCTGCCCGCGGCGGTGACCGATCGGCCCTTCCGCCTCCCGGCGGCTCCGGCCGCCCGCGCCGGGGTGTACACGACCGACACGACCACCCAGATCGGCCCGGGGACCTACGCCGCCGCGCTCTCCGCCGCCGACTGCGCAGTCACCGGCGCCGAGATGGTCCTCGGCGGCACCCGGACCGTCTACGCCGCCTGCCGGCCTCCCGGCCACCATGCCGGCCGCGCCTTCTTCGGCGGGTCCTGCTACCTGAACAACGCCGCCCTGGCCGCCCAGGCACTTCGCGACGGCGGCCTGGACCGGGTCGCGGTGGTGGACCTCGATGCCCACCACGGGAACGGCACCCAGGACATCTTCTACGACCGGTCCGACGTGCTCTACGCATCGGTGCACGTGGACCCCGGGGAGGGTTGGTTCCCCCATTTCGTGGGCTTCGCCGACGAGCGGGGCCGCGGCCCCGGGGAAGGCGCGAACCTGAACTGCCCGGTGGCCCCCGTCTGCGGCGACGGCCCCTGGCTCGAGGCCGTGGAGGCCCTCTGCGCCGCGGTCGTCGCCCACCGGGCCGAGGCCCTGGTCGTCTCCCTGGGGGTCGATGGGGCGGCGGGCGACCCGGAGAGCCCGCTGGGCATCAGCGCCGGTGGCTTCCACCGGGCGGCCGAGGCCCTGGCCGGCCTCTACCTCCCCACCGTCTTCGTGCAAGAAGGGGGCTACGACCTGGACCGCCTCGGCGGACTGGTGGTGGGCACCCTGTCAGCTTTCGCCAGCGCCGGAGGCCAACCATGAGCGACGTCTCTTCCCTCTTCGTCGGCAAGGACGAGCACGGGGGCCTGCCCAGCCTCCCCCGCCCCGATGCCTCCCGGGCGGCCGCCTGGAGCCTGGAGGCCGCGGTCGCGGTGGAGCGGCCCCATCATCATGCGGTCTCTCCCGATGCCGGGAGGGTTGCCGTCCTCTTCGACCGCGACGACACGACCGACGCCTGGACCGTGCCGGCCACCGGCGGGCCGGCCACCCGCCTGACCACCGGGCGCGGCCCCGTCGCCTTCTGGGAAGACACCGCCCCCATCTGGTCGCCCGACGGCGCCCGGCTGGCCTACGGCGACGACGGCTGGCTCTGGCTGGTCCCCACCGCCGGCGGCCTCCCCCGCCGCCTGCTGGAAGCGGGAGCCGAGGCCTGGCTCGGCGACGACCGTCTGCTGGTCACCGCCGAGCGCGACGAGGTGACCCGCCTGGCCTGGTGCGCACCCGATGATCCCTGGCCCCACGCCCTCACCCCGCCGGCCTTCTCCGCCGGGCCGGCGGTCCCGGTGCCCGGGGGCAGCCTGGTGGTGAGCGAGGGCCACCCGCCCGACGACTTCGACCGCGGCGACCTGTGGGTGATCGACGTCGCCTCCGGCGAGACGCGGCACCTCTGCGGCGCCCCCGGGCGCCGCGACTACGGCCCGGCGGTGGACCCGCGCGGGACGGTGGTCGCCTACGCCTCCGCCCGGGACGGATGGGACCAGCTGTGCCTGGTGGCGCTCGACGGCTCCGGCGAGCGGACGCTGACCGCCGAGGCCGCCGACTTCTCCGAGCCCGCCTGGCGGCCCGACGGGGTTGCGTTGGCCGCGGTGCGCACCCGGGCGGGCTGTGCCGACCTGGTGCTGGTGGACGCCGGCACCGGGGCAGTCTCGGTGCTCGCCCGGGGTGGGGTGTGGTCGCGCCCGCAGTGGGTCGAGGGCGGTGCACTGGTCGCCGCCCACGAGGACCACCGGACGCCTCCCCGCCTGGTGCGAGTGGAGCCCGACGGGCGGTTCACCACCTTGCTGGAGGGAGTGCCGGCGGCGGTGGCCGCCGCCCCCTACGTCACCCCCGAGCGGGTGACCTACCGCTCCGCCGACGGCCTGCCCATCGAGGGCTTCCTGTTCAAGCCGCCGGCCGCCGCGCGGCGGCGGGTGCCGGCGGTGGTCTACCCCCACGGCGGCCCAACCTCCTTCTACGGCGACGAGTGGGACGGGCATGCCCAGTACTTCATCGAGAAGGGGTACGCCTGGTTCGCGATCAACTTCCGGGGCAGCACCTCCTACGGGCAGGACTTCGAGAGGGCCAACCGCGGGGTGTGGGGAGTGGCCGACACCGACGATTGCCTGGCCGCCACCGACTACCTGGCCGGCCTCGACTGGGTGGACCCGCGCCGCCTGGCCATCTTCGGCGCCTCCTACGGGTCCTACCTGGCCCTGACCTCGTTGGCCCTCGACCCGCAGCACCGCTTCGCCTGCGGGGTGGCCAAGTACGGCGACAGCGACATCGCTACCTCCTGGGCCCAGGGGGACCGGGTGGGCCGGGAGGACCTGGAGAAGATGATGGGTCGCCCGGCCGACGCCCCCGAGGCCTACCGGGCGGGGTCGCCGCTGCACCGGGTGGCCGACATCACCCGGCCCCTCCTGGTGGCCCACGGCGAGCGCGACAGCCGGGTCCATCCCGACCAGTCGGCCCAGCTCGTCGAGGCGCTCCGCCGCGAAGGCAAGACCTTCGAGTACGTCACCTACCCCACCGAGGGACACGGGCTCCTGAGGCGGGAGCCGCAGCTGCATTTCTACCGGCGGCTGGAGAGATTCCTCGACTGGCACCTCATGTGAGACCGCCCGCCGATTTTCGCGCTCACAGCGCGGCAGCGCTCTCGCTCGCGGATTAGGGTCAATTGCGGAGAAGCAATCCACCTCCCGGGCGCGGCCGCCCGGGCGGGTAGAGGCCTCGCCAGGGGGCGGGGCCGCGCCGCGGAGGGAAAGGACGCGACATGAGGCACCGGACGCTCGCATTGCTGCTGGGACTGCTCATGGTCCTGGCTGCCTGCGGGGACGACGACACCACCTCGACCACCCAGCCGGGGACGGAGACGACGGGCGGGGCATCGACCACGGTCCCGGGCGATACCACCACCGCTCCCCCGACCGCCGAGGGAGGCACCGTCCGCATCGGGTGGGGCGGGTCCCCGAGCTCTCTCAACCCGGGCCTGGGAGAACTCACCGAGGACTACACCGTCTACGAGCTGATCTACAACACCCCGATCACCCTCGACATGGACGGCAACTACGTCTCCGAGCTGGCCACGGACTGGTCGGTGTCCGAGGACGGGCTCACCTGGACGATGAACCTGGTGGACGGCGCCACCTTCCACGACGGCACGCCCCTCACCAGCGAGGACGTGAAGTACACGCTGGAGCTGTACCGGGACTGCGCCGACTGGTGCGTCTACATGTCCAGCTACTTCGACGGGGACGAGGTCATCGAGGCGCCCGACCCCACCACGGTGACCATCACCAAGGAAGCGCCCACGGGCAGCTTCGAGGGCCGCATGGTCTTCATGTACATCCTCCCCAAGCACATCTGGGAGGGAGTGGACCCGGGGACGTTCGACAACACGGAGATGATCGGGTCGGGCTCCTTCACCCTGGTCGAGCACCGGCAGGGTGAGTACGTGCGCCTGGCCGCCAACGGCGACTACTGGGGGGGCGCCCCCGTCGTCGACGAGGTCATCTTCCAGACCTTCGAGAACGCCGACGCCCGGGTCCAGGCGCTGATCAACGGCGACGTGGACATGATCACCGAGTTTCCGTCCACCGCCATCAGCACCCTCCAGGCCGACCCCAACATCACCGTGGCCACCGGCGAGCCGCTGGCCCCGGACCTGACCGACATCATCTTCAACGTCACCGAGCCGGAGAACTGCCCGGCCGAGGACGGGATCTGCTCGGGCCACCCGGCGCTGCGCGACCTGCAGGTCCGCCTGGCGCTGGCCCACGCGGTGGACAAGCAGCAGCTGATCGACACCCTGCTGCTGGGGCTGGGGACCCCGGGCATCGCCATCGTGCCGACCGGGCTGGGCGTCTGGTTCAACGACACCATCGAGGACTACCCGTTCGACCTGGACGAGGCCAACCGCATCCTCGACGAGGCGGGCTACGCCGACACCGACGGGAACGGCATCCGGGAGTGCCCGGCGTCCATGGACTGCGGGGACCGGGCGGAGCTGAGCCTCCGCATGAACTTCCCCGACGACTCCGACACCGGACCCCGTCTGGCCCAGACCCTGGCCGACTGGTGGGAGCAGGTGGGGGTCGAGGTTCAGATCCAGGTCCTCGATCCGGACACCCTGACCTCGGTGTGCTGCCCGAGCCTGGACTTCGACGTCATCCTGTGGGGGTGGGGCTCCGACCCCGACCCGGGGTTCCTGCTGAGCGCGCTCACCTGCGACGAGATCCCCACCGGCCTCAGCGAGAGCGGCTACTGCAACCCCGCGTACGACGAGCTGTTCTACGCGCAGCAGACGGAAACCGACCTGCAGACCCGCATCGACATGGTCCACGAGATGCAGCAGATCCTGTGGGAGGACCTGCCCTACATCATCCCGTACTGCGCCCTGTCCAGCGAGGCCTTCCGCAACGATCGCTTCGTCGGCTGGATCACCGATACCACCAAGCTGGCTCTGGAGGATCCCTCCAGCCTGAACGTGATCCGGCCGGCCGGATAGCCAGGACCAACCGGGGAGGGGCCGCCCGGCCCCTCCCCGGCCTCACCTGATGACCCGAGGCTCACTGTTCCTGCGCAAGGCCCTCTGGGCCGTGGTGACGATCTTCGTGGTCGTCACCTTCAACTTCTTCCTCTTCCGGGTGCTCCCCGGCGACCCGGCCAAGGCCGGGATCAAGGACCCCCGCCTCAGCCCCGAGATGGTGGCCGCCCTCCAGGAGCGCTACGGCCTGGACAAGCCGGTGCTCTTCAACACCGGGGAGGGCGGCCTGTTCGATAGCCAGTACTTCCGCTACCTGGGGGCCCTTTCCGCAGGGTGACCTGGGCACCTCCTACGCCTACCGGAACCGCCCGGTGTCTTCCCTGCTCGGCACCGCCCTGGTCAACACCCTCTGGCTCGTCGTCCCCGCCGACGTCCTGTCCATCATCCTCGGGGTGCTGCTCGGGCTGGTGGCCGCCTGGCGGCGCGGCACCAAGCTGGACGTCGGGGCCCTGATGTTCGCCCTGTTCACCTGGGCCTTACCCACCTTCTTCCTCGGGATCCTGCTGCTCTTCTTCGGGAGCCGCTACCTGGGGCTGCCCACCGGGGGCCGCATCACCATCGGGCTCGACCAGGGGCTCTGGGCGACGGCGGGGGACGTCCTCAGGCACCTGGTGCTGCCCACACTCACCTTCGCTCTGGTGCTCCTCGGCGAGTACATGCTGATCATGCGCTCATCGGTGGTGGAGGTGTTCTCAGAGGACTACATCCTCACCGCCAAGGCCAAGGGGCTGAACACCTTCCAGATCATCCGCCGGCACGGTTTCCGCAACGCCATGCTGCCCCTGGTGACCCTGATCGCCCTCAACCTGGGCTTCACGGTTTCGGGGGCGATCCAGGTGGAGACGGTGTTCTCCTGGCCCGGGCTAGGCAAGCTCACCGTCGACGCGGTGGCCCAGCGCGACTACCCGCTGCTGCAGGGCGCCTTCTTAATGCTGGCCATCTCCGTGGTGGTGGCCAACCTCGCCGCCGAGCTCATCTACCTGCGGCTGGACCCGAGGGTGACCGAGGCATGAAGGGCTTCGACCGCTTCCGCCACTCCAAGATGGGGATGACCGGGGCGATCATGCTCCTCCTCGCGGTGCTGGTGGCGGTGTTCGCCCCGCTGCTGGCCCCCTACGACCCCTACGCCCCCTCCAGCCCCACCATCGAGGACATCTACGACTCACCGTCGTCGGCGCACCTCCTCGGCACCGACGACGGCGGAGAGGACGTGCTCTCCGGTCTCATCTACGGCGCCCGGGTCTCGCTCATCGTCGGCTTCTCCGCCGCGTTCATCTCCCTGTTCATCGGCGGGGTGATCGGGCTGGTGGCCGGCTACCGGGGCGGGCGCATCGGGAACCTGCTCATGCGCTTCACCGACTTCTTCCTGGTGATCCCCGACCTGGCCCTGCAGATCGTCATCGTCGCCATCATCGGCCAGAGCCTGCGCAACATCATCATCGTGATCGGGGTCCTGGGCTGGACCACCACCGCCCGGCTCGTCCGGGCCCAGACCCTCACCGTGCGGGAGCGCAAGTTCGTGCTGCGCGCCCGGGCCGTGGGCGGCTCCGACTTCTACATCCTGCGGCGCCACGTGCTGCCGCAGGTGGTGCCGCTGATGCTGGCCAACACGGTGCTGGTCATCTCGCTGGCCATCCTCTCCGAGTCGACCCTGGCCTTCATCGGGCTGGGCGACCCCACCCTGATCTCCTGGGGGCAGATGCTCAACTTCGCCTTCAGCCGGGGGGCGGTCTCGGCCGGGGCCTGGTGGGCGCTGATCCCCCCCGGGGTGGCCATCGTCTTTGTGGTGCTGGCCACCACCCTCCTGGGCAATGCCCTCGAGGAGCAGTTCAACCCCCGCCTCGGCCGCCACTACCTGGAGAAGGAGGTCCCCCCCACGCCCGAACCCGGCTCGCCGCCCGCGCAGCCCGAGGTGCTCATGTCGATCCGCGACCTCAAGGTGAGCTTCGAAGTCGGGCAGGCGCAGCTCATGGCCGCCGACGGGGTGTCGATCGACATCCACCGGGGGGAGGCCGTCGGCCTGGTGGGTGAGTCCGGCTGCGGCAAGACCACCACCATGCTGGGCGCCCTGCGCCTGCTGCCCCCGGGCGGGTCGATCGCCGGCGGCCAGGTGTGGTTCGACGGGCGCGACCTGGTGGCCCTGACCCCCGACGAGTTGCGCCCGTTGCGCTGGCGGCAGTTCTCGATGGTCTTCCAGGGAGCGATGAACGCCCTCAACCCGGTCAAGACGGTGGGCTGGCAGATCGCCGAAGCCATCCGCCAGCACGACTCGCAGGTGTCCCAGGACGAAGCGGAGGCGCAGGCCGGCCGCCTCCTGGAAACGGTGGGCATCGGGCACGAGCGGGCGGGTGACTACCCCCACGAGTTCTCCGGCGGGCATGCGCCAGCGGGCCATGATCGCCCTCGCCCTGGCCTGCGGCCCGGGCCTGGTGGTGGCCGACGAGCCCACCACCGCCCTCGACGTGATGATCCAGGCGCAGATCATGGACCTGCTCGCCAGCCTGCGGCGCCGAGCATGAACATGAGCCTGGTGCTCATCACCCACGACCTGGGGGTGGTGGCCGAGACCTGCGACCGGGCGGTGGTCATGTACGGCGGCGTCGTGGTGGAGCAGGGCACCATCGCCGAGGTGTTCCGCGACCCGCAGCACCCTTACACCCAGCTGCTCCTCGCCGCCTTCCCCGACATCGACCAGCCCGAACGCCTCCTGGCCTCGATCCCGGGGACCCCGCCCCGCCTCGACGAGATCCCGCCCGGTTGCCGGTTCGCCCCCCGCTGCCCGCAGGCCTTCGACCGCTGCCACACCGAGCGGCCTCCCTGCTATCCGCTGGGGCCGCGGCGCGAGTCCGCCTGCTTCCTGGTCGAGCGCACCTGGCAGGGGGTGAGCAGTGGCTGAGCCCGTCCTGGTCCTGAGCGAGGCGAGCAAGCACTTCCCGCGCCCCCGGGGGATCATCGCCGCCCTGCGGCGCCGGCCGGCCGGGGTGGTGCGGGCGGTGGACGGGGTGAGCCTGGAGATCTCCCCCGGCGAGGTGCTGGCCATCGTCGGCGAGTCGGGCTGCGGCAAGACCACCGCCGCCAACCTGATGCTCGGCCTCTTCCCCCCCACCGCCGGGACGGTCCTCCTCGAGGGGGCGGATCTCTCCTCCCTTCGCAAGTCCGCCCTGCGCCACGTCCGCCGGCACCTGCAGATGGTCTTCCAGGACCCCTACGAGTCGCTCAACCCGCGCATGACGGTGGGCGACATCGTGGCCGAGCCGCTCCGGGTGCACGGGGAGGCGGGCAACCGCGACGAGCAGCAAGACAAGGTGGCCCGCGCCCTGGAGTGGGCCGGGCTGCGCCCGGCGGAGATCTTCCTGGAGCGCCGGCCCCACGAGCTGTCGGGCGGGCAGCGCCAGCGGGTGGTGATCGCCGCCGCCCTGGCCCTGGAGCCCCGGGTGCTGGTGGCCGACGAGCCGGTCTCGATGCTCGACGTCTCGATCCGGGCGGACATCCTCAACCTGCTGCGCGCCCTGGCGGTGGAGAAGGGGATCGCCCTGGTCATGATCACCCACGACATGTCCACGGTGGCCGCCTACAGCGACCGCATCGCCGTCATGTACCTCGGGCGCATAGTGGAGACGGGCCCCGCCCTGCAAGTGCTCCGCAACCCGCGCCACCCCTACACCGAGGCCCTGCTGTCGGTGGTGCCCGTGCCCCATCCCGAACGGCGCCGCCGCCGGATCATCCTCCACGGGGAGACACCCGACCCGGCCCACATCCCCGAGGGCTGCCGCTTCCATCCCCGCTGCCCTCGTGGCCTTCGAACGCTGCTCGCTGGTGGACCCGCCTCTCGTCGAGGCCGCGCCCGGCCAGTGGGCCGCCTGCCTGCTCGTGCAACCGCAGACCACTCCCGCACAGGGAGAGACATGACCCGGCCCCGCCTTCGCGACCTGGGCATAGCCGTCGGCACCCTCTCCCCCGGCCCGCACAACGCCATCACCGACGTGCCGGGGGTCTGGGTCGGCCACACCACGGTGATCCGCGACGAGCCCCGGGTGGCGCGCACCGGGGTGACCATGGTGGTGCCCCGGGAGAACCACGTCTGGGACGACTACTGCTTCGCCGGGCACTTCTCGTTCAACGGCAACGGCGAGCTGACCGGCCTCCCCTGGCTGGACGAGTCGGGCATGCTCGGGTCCCCGGTGGCCATCACCAACACCCACCAGGTGGGCCTGGTGCGCGATGCGCTGGTGCGCTACTCGGTGGAGCACGGGGTGATCGACGGCTTCATCCTCCCCGTGGTGGGAGAGACCTGGGACGGCTGGCTGAACGACATCGACGCCTTCACCCTGACCGAGGCAGGACGCCCTCGCCGCGCTGCGCGCCGCCGCCCCGGGGCCGGTGGCCGAGGGCAACGTGGGCGGCGGCACCGGCATGATCTGCCACGAGTTCAAGGGCGGCATCGGCACCGCCTCCCGGCTCTGCCGGGCCGGCGGGGGCGCCTGGACGGTGGGCGCTCTGGTCCAGGCCAACTACGGGGACCGCGCCGACCTGCGCCTCGACGGCCTGCCGCTGGGCCGCCTGATCGGCTGCGACCGGGTGCCCTGCGCCTACCCCGAGGAACAGGACCGCCGGCGGGTCGATCATCGTCGTCGTGGCGCACCGACGCGCCCCTCATCCCCACCCAGTGCGCCCGCCTGGCCCGCCGGGCCACGGTCGGCCTGGCCCGGGTCGGCGGGGTGGGCCACAACGGGAGCGGCGACCTCTTCCTGGCCTTCGCCACCGGCAACCACCTGCCGGCCGGGGAGAAGCGGCGCCGGCTGGAGATGCTCGACCACGAGGCGATGAACCCCCTCTTCTCTGCCACCGCGGAGGCCGTGGAGGAGGCCATCCTGAACGCCCTCTGCGCCGCCGAGACGATGACGGGCTACCTGGGCCGGACCGTCCATGCCCTTCCCCTCGAGGACGTCACCGCGGCCTGGGCGCAGCGGGCGTGGTGAGCGCCGGCCGCCCTACCATCGCCCTGTGGATGGCATCCTCGAGGCGGCCGCCCAGCTGAAGGACCGCCGGCGCATACTGGTGTTCACCGGCGCCGGTATCTCCACCGAATCGGGCATCCCCGACTTCCGCGGCCCGCAGGGCGTGTGGACGACGGTGGACCCCGACGAGTTCACCCTCGAACGCTACCTGCGCTACCCGGAGACCCGCCGGCGCTCGTGGCAGATGCGCATGAACGCCGGCAGCCTCGACGCCGAGCCCAACCCCGCCCACCGGGCGGTGGTCGACCTGTGGCGCACCGGGCGCATGATCGGCTGCGTCACCCAGAACATCGACGGCCTGCACCAGAAGGCCGGCCTCCCCGACGAGGCCGTGGCCGAGCTGCACGGCAACGCCCAGACCACCGTCTGCCTCGAATGCGGCGACGCGCAGCCCACAGCCGACGTCCTGCGCCGGGTCGAGGCCGGGGAGGACGACCCGCCGTGCCTGCTCTGCGGAGGGATCCTCAAGACGGCGGTGGTCTACTTCGGCGAGATGCTCCCCGCCGAGCCGTGGGACTTCGCCTTCGACCTGGCGGAGCGGGCCGACGCCGTGGTCAGCATCGGCTCCACCCTGTCCGTGGTGCCCGCCTGCTACATCCCCCTTCACGTGGCCCGCCGCGGGCACCCCTTCGTCATCCTCAACATGGGGCCGACCGACCTCGACCGCCTGGCGACGGCCCGCATCTCGGCCCCCGCCGGCCTGGCCCTGCCCGAGCTCTTCGCCGCCCTCCCCTGAGGCCCGGGCGCCCGGCGGGACCCCCGGCTGGACGCTCAAGGGGCGCCCGGCCGGGGCCGATGCTCACCTCATGAGGAATCGAGGGGTGCCGTTGCCTCGCCCGAGAGCGTCGGTGCCACGCCGATGCATCCTGGTGACGGCCGCCCTGCTCGCCGCCACGCTGCTCCCCGGCATCGAGCCCGCCGCCGCCGACGTGACCTTCACGTTCGAAGGAGGGGGCTGGGGCCATGTGGTGGGCTTGAGCCAGTACGGCGCCTACGGCATGGCCCGTGAGGGCCACACGTGGCAGGAGATCCTCAGCCACTACTACACCGGCGCGTATCCGGCCGACGCCGACCCCGCCCTGCTCGACCACGCCCATCTGGGTCGGCCTGGCCCAGGAGCAGAGCCGCCTCGCCCTCACCGTGGTCCCCACCGGGGACCTCCCCGCCACCCCCGTCACCTTCACCCAGGGCGGCGCCACTCTCGTCGCCGCGGCCGGGGAAACGGTCGTCATCGAGCCGCTGGGCGGCGGGATCTGCCGGCTGAGCGGGCCGGCGGGCTCGCTGGAGGGGCCGTGCTCCATCGACGCCGAATGGGACGGCTGGGAGGAGCAACCCACCACCGCCGTCCAGTTCCAGGGCTGCTCGCTGCCCGACTGGAACGCGCCCGGGGGCACGGTGTGGAAGCCGTGCCGATACGCCCGGGGCAGCCTGCACGTGCGGCCCGACAACGACACCGCCAAGGTCAACCTGACGCTGCAGATCGGGATCGAGGACTACGTCCTCGGCATCTCGGAGAGCCCCTACGCCTGGGGGACCACCGGCGGCCAGGCCGCCCTGGAGGCCCAGGCAGTGGCCTCTCGCTCCTACGCCCTGCACCGGACGGTCTTGCGGGGCGACCCCGCTTCCCGGCCGGGGTGCTGGTGCCAGATCTACGACACCACCGTGGACCAGTTCTACGCCGGCTGGGGCCACGGCACCCAGCCCTGGCTCGATGCCGTGGCCGCCACCACCGGCAAGGTGATGCTGCACCCTTCGGACACCTACAACGGCGCCCTCATCCCCATCGAGGCGTTCTACGGCTCGAGCACCTTCGGCTGGACCGAGAACTCGGAGAACAGCTTCACCGCCGCCGTTCCCTACCTGAAGGCGGTGGACGATCACTGGGGCATCCTCCCCGAGGTGGGCAATCCCAAGGCCCGCTGGTCGGTCTCGTTCACCGCCACCCGGCTGGCCTCTCTCCTTCCCGGACTGACCACCGTGACCGGGGCCCAGGTGACCCGATGCTCGGAGACCGGGGCCGCCCTGGAGATCACCTTCACCGGAGAGGGCGGGCCGCGCGCCTTCTCCACCCGGGACTTGCGCAGCCGCCTGAGCCTGCCCTCCCTGCAGGTCATCAGTGTCGGCGCCCCGCCGTCCGGTTCCCCGGCTTGCTCCGGCTACGCCCTGACCCCCGCCGAGCCCGGTGGGCCGGCGACCCTGGCCGGCGTCAGCCTGAACGACGACACCATCGAGGACAGCGCGGGCAACGGCGACGGTCTGGCGCAGTGCGGCGAGTCGGTCGAAGTCTTCGCCACGCTGGCCAACGAAGGGCGCGACCTGCAGGGGGTGACTGCCACCCTGTCGTCGGCCGACCCCTACGTGTCCATCCTCTGGAACACGACCTCCTCCTTCCCCAACCTGGCCGCGGGCGCCACCGGCACCAGCCTGAGCGACTGGGACCTGGCTGTGGCGGCCGATGCCCCCGATGGTCACACCGCCCACCTCATGTTGCACGTCACCGCGGCCAACGGCGGCCCCTGGGACCTCGACGTTCCGCTCTCATGGTCCTGTGGAGACCCGGTGAGCGGGGTCCTGGCCGACCCGGGCGACGTGACCGCCGACGGCCGGTCCGATGTGGCGGTCGCCTACGCCAACTCTGCCCAGCCCGCCCGCCTTCAGGTGCGGGACGGGGCCACCGGGGCAGTGCTGTTCACCCGCACGCTCGCCCGGGCGGGTTATGTCCCCATCGCCGCGGTCACGGTCACCAGCTTCGCCGACTCCCCCGCCGCCGAGGTAGCGGTGCTGCTGACCGGTCCCGACCGCCCGGCCAGGGTGGTGGTGATGGACGCTGCCAGCGGCCGGAAGATCAAGGCCTTCAGCATGCCCGCCACCGCGACGTATCTCGACATCGAAGTCCTGCCCTCACCGGGCGGGTCGGCCCCGCCCCGATTGGCCGTGCTGTCGGTCGGGGCGAACGGGGCAGCGCGGGTCCTGATCCGCGACGCCGCCACCGGCCGGCCGGCGGGCAGGGCCGGCTTCGGCCGGGACCTCGACCCCGCCGCCCTGGCCGTGTTCGCCGACACCAGCGGCAGCTGGCTGCTGGGAGTCCTCGGCAACCAGGGCACCGGGGAGCTGCAGGTGTCGGTGCGCCGGGCGGCCGACGGCACCCGGGTGCGCACCATGTCGCTCGGCTTCGGCCTCACCGCCACCGGCCTGGTCGCCCTCTCCCCCACCGGGGGTGGGCCGCTGCTGGTGGCGGCGGGCACCCTCCCGGCGTCGGCAGGGGTCCAACTGATCACCGCCGATCCGGCCACCGGAGTTGTCGTCGCTTCCTACCTCGTCGCCGGCCTGGCCTCCGCCCAGGACCTGGAAGCCCTCGCCGACCTGGGGGGCGGGCCGAGCGAGGACGTGGCCGTGCTCGGCCGGGGTCCCGGCGGGGCGACGCGGGCCGTGATCCTCGACCCGATCACCGGCACCGTGCTGGCCACCGCCGAGCTCTCCGCCGGCTACGCCGCCGACGACCTCGCCTCCCTCATCGGCAGCGGGCACCTGGCCGCGCTCGGCCGGGTGGGAGCGGGTGGCTCCCTGGTGACGGTGCGGCGCGCCGCCACCGGGACCGAGGTCGCCTCCTTCACCGTCCCCTGAGCAGGCCGCGCCCTCGGCTCACCGGATTCCCCGAAGATCGCCCGCCCGTGGCCCCAAGCGGCCCCTCAGCGAGCGCCGAAGCCCGAGAGGACCGTCCACACGCTTCGCCCCAGGACCTCCAGATCCATCCAGGGCGACAGGTGCTTCACGTAGTACAGGTCGAAGGAGAGCTTCTCGATGGTGTCGGCCTCGCTGTCGGCGTAGCCGTAGTTGACCTGCGCCCAGCCCGTCAGCCCGGGCCGCACCAGGTGGCGGTGGGTGTAGAAGGGGATGGTCTCCGAGAAGCGCTCCACGAATGGCCCCTGCTCCGGCCGGGGGCCGACTAGACGACAGGTCCCCGGTGAGGATGTTCCACAGCTGGGGCAGCTCGTCGAACCGGGTGCGGCGCAGCAGCCGCCCCACCCGGGTGAGGCGGTCGTCCTTGACCCCGGCGAAGCGCGCCTCCACATCTCCTCCGTTCCCCACCCGCATGCTCCGGAACTTGTACAGGGTGAAGGGGCGCCCTTCCAGGCCGATGCGCGACTGGCGGAAGACCACCGGCCCACGGGAGTCCAGCTTGATCGCCAGGGCGAGGATCAGGCAGAGCGGCAGCACCAGCGGCGCCGCGAGCAGCACCAGGAAGGCGTCGATGACCCGCTTCACCCGGACGTAGGGGGCCCGCCCGGAGAGGGGCACGCTCAGCTCCCAGCCCTCGTAGAGGTGGACGATCGCCAGCCGGCCGGTGTGCTCCTCGTAGACGGTCACCAGCGATCGCGTGAGGTAGCCGGCCAGGTTGCACGACGACACGAAACGGGCCATCTCGTCGCTGAGCACCGACCGCAGGTCCACCGCCAGGGTGGTGCCCGGGGGCAGCGGGCGCTCCGGGATGGCGCCGGCCGGGTCGAGGACCTCGAGCACGTTGACGTGGGGAGCGGCCCGCAGATGATCGACCAGCACCTTCTCGGTGGCGACCAGCACCATGTTCTCGGTCCAGGGACGCCGGCGCTGGCCCCAGCAGACGGCCAGGCTGAGCGCCAGCCAGGTGACCGCCGCCACCAGGACGTAGTTCCGGGACCAGTAGGGCCGTCCGAACAGGATCACCAGGGCCGTGATGCCGAGGGAGAGCGCCACCGCGGACAGGGCCCGCCCGTAAGAGGGCCGCGGCACCCCGTTGCCTGCGGAGCGGCTCGTGACGTAGAGGCCCACGAGCGCCCCTCCGAAGAGGGCACCGACCATGGGCCACACGTCCCCGCGGTGCAGCCAGGGCAGGGGCGTGCGGAAGGTGGCGAGCGAGGCGACGACCTGGGCGACCGCCAGGGCGGCCAGGTCGAGGATCGCGGTGACGGTGACGATCCGCCGTGCCATACGCGGCCGAGGCTACTACCCGGCCGCGCCGACGGCCCGCTTCCCGAGCACCCGCCTGTGGGGCGGCTCAGGAACCGGCGGCGAGGGCCTCCGCCAGCGCCACCAGGGTGCGCACCCCGAAGCCGGTGGCACCCTTGGCGACGTAGTGCCCCGTCTCGGTTGCCCGGGCCGGCCCGGCGATGTCGAGGTGGGCCCAGGGGATGTCGCCGACGAACTCCTTCAGCAGCAAGGCGGCGTTGATGGCGCCGCCGGGGCGGGGGCCGGTGTTCTTCATGTCGGCCACGTCCGAGTCGATCTTCTTCCGGTAGTCGGCGGGCAACGGCATCGGCCACACCCGCTCCCCGGCCACCTCGGCCGCACGCCGCACCTTCTCCGGGGCGTCCCCCGTTCCGAACAGCCCGGCGATCTCCTCGCCCAGGGCGATCGTGCAGGCCCCGGTCAGGGTCGCCAGGTCCACGATGAGATCGGGGCCTGCCTCGGCGGCCAGCGAGAGACCGTCGGCCAGGACGAGCCGCCCCTCGGCATCGGTGTTGAGCACCTCGATGGTCTTGCCGTTGCGCGCCTTGAGCACGTCGCCGGGGCGCAGCGCCGATCCTCCGGGCATGTTCTCGGTGAGCGGGGTGATGGCCAGCACCTTGACCGGGATCTGCAGGGTGGCGATGGCCTCGACCGCAGCCAGGGTGGCCGCCGCCCCGGCCATGTCGGTCTTCATCGTCTCCATGGCCTCGGCGGGCTTCAGCGATAGGCCGCCCGAGTCGAAGACGATCCCCTTGCCGACGATGGCCAGGAAGGCGCGTGCGCCGGCCGGCTCGTACCACATCTCCACCAGGCGGGCCGGATGCGTCGCGCCGGCGTTGACTCCGAGGATGCCGCCGAAGCCCCCGGCCGCCAGCTCCTCCTTCTCGTAGACGTTGACCCGCACCCCGGTGCGGTTCCCTATGTCCCGGGCCACGCCGGCGAGGAACTCCGGGGGCTTGTTCACCGAGGGCTCGTTGACCAGGTCCCGGGCCTTGGCCACCGCCCCGGCCACCACCCGCGCCCTCTCCGCCTGGGCCAGGTCAGCCTCCCCGGCCCCGATCAGGCGCAGCGACTCGGTCTTGGACGGCTTGGGCTGGCTGCGGTGCTTCTGGAAGGAGTACTGGCCGAGAAGGAACCCGCCGGCCACCGCGGCGTGGCCGTCGGCCAGCCGCGAGCCGAGGGTGGTGGCCGCCGACCCGGCCCGCATCAGGGCGCGCCCCGCGCTCCCCGCCGCCCGCCGCAGCCCCTCGGCGTCGATGCTGGAACCGAGCCCGACCAGCACCACGCACCCCTGGGGCACCAGGCCGGCGCCGGGCACGGTGAGCAGTTCGCCCTCCTTGCCGGTGAAGTCGGCAGCGTCGAGGTACCCCGTGAGCCAGTCACCCATCCGGGTGGCCAGCCAGCGGCCGCTGTCGTCCCAGTCACGGTCTGCCCCCACCCCGATCACCAGGGCGTCCGCCGCCTCTTCCAGGGCCCCCGTCCGCAGTTCGATCACCGTCGCTCCTCCTCCCGGCGGCTCGGGGTCCATTCCCCTTCGGCCGCTCGTGCCAACACGTACAGGTAGTCGCCGAGCCGGTTCAGGTAGGGCACCACCTGGGAGCCCTCGATCCCGGCCCCTCGCAGGTGGGCCACCGCCCGGCGCTCCGCCCGGCGCACCACCGATCGGGCCTGGTCGAGGGCGGCGGCGGCCGGCGTCCCGCCCGGCACCACGAACCCGGTGGGCATGCCCACCTCGGCGTCGAGAACGTCGATGGCCGCCTCGAGGCGGGCCACCATCGCGGCGGTCACCAGGCTCACCCCGGGTTGCAGGCGCGACCGCTTGGCCGAGGGCGGTGGCCAGTTCGGCTCCCACCACGAAGAGGTCCCGCTGCACCTCGAGGATGCTCTCGGCCGCCGGGCCGACGGCCGCCACCCGGGCCAGCCCGAGCACCGACACGGCCTCGTCCACCGCCCCGCAGGCCTCGGGCCCGCTCTCGTCCTTGCCAACGCGGCCCCCGAAGAGCAGGCCGGTGGTGCCGTCGTCTCCGCCCCGTGTGTAGATCTTCACGGAGGGCGATTGTAAGGCCCGCGGCGGCCGAGGGCCCGAAGGGGACTTCCGGAGGGCGGGTAGACTCGCTCCGGTTCCCGGCAACGCCCAGGCGCTCGGCCGCGGCCCATCGGTCTAGGAAGGATCCGAAACGTGCCCCACAGCCTCATCCCGCCCCACGGCGGCACCCTGGTCAACCCGATAGTCGACGCCGCCCGCGCCGAGGAGCTCAAGCGGGACTCGCGCGACTGGCCCTCCATCGACCTCACCCCCCGCCAGCTCTGCGATCTCGAGCTGCTGCTCAACGGCGGCTTCTCACCGCTCACCGGCTTCCTGGGCAAGGCCGACTACGAGCGGGTCATCACCGAGATGCGGCTCGCCGACGGCACCCTGTGGCCGATCCCGGTGATGCTCGACGTCGACGACGAGACGGCCGGCCGTCTCGGCCGGGGCGCGGTGCTGGCGTTGCGCGACGCCGAGGGGGTGATGCTCGCCGCCCTGCACGTCGAGGACCTGTGGCAGGCCGACCTGGCGCACGAGGCGGCGGCCGTCTTCGGCACCGCCAACCGCGAGCACCCGGCGGTGAACCACCTGCTCGGGGCGACCAAGCCCTGGTACGTCGGGCGGGCGCCTCGAGGGGCTCGCCCTTCCCCACCACTACGACTACCGGACCTTGCGGCTCACCCCGGCCGAGGTGCGGGAGCGCTTCGCCCGCCGCGGCTGGAGGAGGGTGGTCGCCTTCCAGACCCGCAACCCGATGCACCGGGCCCACCTCGAGCTGACGGTGCGCGCCGCCAAGGCGGTCGAGGCCAACCTGCTCATCCACCCGGTCGTGGGCATGACCAAGCCCGGCGACGTGGACCACTACACCCGGGTCCGCGCCTACCAGGCGATCATGGACCGCTACCCGCCCAACACCGCCGAGCTGGCCCTGCTGCCGCTGGCCATGCGCATGGGCGGCCCGCGCGAGGCGGTCTGGCACGCCATCATCCGCAAGAACCACGGCTGCACCCACCTGATCGTGGGCCGCGACCACGCCGGGCCGGGGAGCGACTCCACCGGCAAGCCGTTCTACGGCCCCTATGACGCCCAGGAGCTGCTCGCCACCCACGAGGCGGAGCTCGGCGTGGGCATGGTCCCCTTCCAGATGGTCGTCTACCTCCCCGACGAGGACCGCTACGTCCCCGAGGACGAGGTGCCGAAGGGAGCCAAGACCCTCTCCATCTCCGGCACCGAGCTGCGCCGCCGCCTGGCCGACGGCCGGGAGATCCCGGAGTGGTTCACCTTCCCGGAGGTGGCCGAGGAGCTGCGGCGCACCCACCCGCCGCGCAGCCGCCAGGGCTTCACCGTGTTCTTCACCGGCCTCTCCGGGTCGGGCAAGTCCACCGTGGCCAACGTGCTGCTGATCAAGCTGCTGGAGATGGGCGGCCGGCCGGTGACGCTGCTCGACGGCGACCTGGTGCGCAAGAACCTCTCCTCCGAGCTGGGCTTCTCCAAGGAGCACCGCGACATCAACATCCGGCGCATCGGCTTCGTCGCCTCGGAGATCACCAAGAACGGCGGCATCGCCATCTGCGCCCCCATCGCTCCCTACGACTCGGTGCGCAAGGACGTGCGCCGGCTGATCGAGCCCCTCGGCGGCTTCCTGCTGGTGCACTGCTCGACGCCGCTCGACGTCTGCGAGCAGCGCGACCGCAAGGGCCTCTACGCCAAGGCCCGGGCGGGCATCCTGAAGGAGTTCACCGGCATCTCCGACCCCTACGAGGAGCCGGCCGACGCCGAGTTGGTGATCGACACCACCGACATCACGCCCGACGAGGCGGCCCACCAGATCATCCTCCACCTCGAGCGCGAGGGGTACATCGAGCCGCGGCGCGACTGAGCGGCCCGCCCTCGCCCGTTGAAGAGGGCAACGACGAGGTGGGGCCGGCGATCCCGGCCCCACCGCAGTTCTCAGGCCCTCCGGCTCAGAGGTCGAGCTTCTTCAGGCACAGGAACCAGTCGAGGCAGTGGTAGTCCTCGCCGGCCCCGGCCAGCCGGTCGGCGGCGCCGTCGCACGGACCCCGGCGGCGGGATGATCACCTCGTCGCCCGGGCGCCAGTCGGCGGGAGTCGCCACCCGATGCTCGTCCGAGGTCTGCATCGCCACCAGCAGGCGCTTGATCTCGTCGAAGTTCCGCCCGTTGGACAGCGGGTAGTAGATCAGGGCGCGGATCCTCGCCTTGGGGTCGATGAAGTACACCGCCCGCACCGCCTGGGTGTTGCTCGCCCCCGGCTGCACCATCCCGTAGCGGTGGGCCACCTCCATGGTGAGGTCGGCGATGACCGGGAACCCGACGTGCACGTTCTTGCGGCCCTTCCACTCGATGCGCTCCTCGATGGTGCGCAGCCAGGCGATGTGGCTGAAGACGCTGTCGATGGACAGGCCGATCAGCTCGCAGTTGAGGGCGCGCAGGTCGTCGGCGATACCGGCGAAGGCCATGAACTCGGTGGTGCACACCGGGGTGAAGTCGGCCGGGTGGCTGAAGAGGATCACCCACTTGCCCTTGTAGTCCTCGGGGAAGGAGATCGGGCCCTGGGTGGTCTGCGCCTTGAACGCCGGCGCCGGCTCCCCGATCAGGGGGATGCGGGTGACGACGGGGCTGCTGTCGTCCATGGTCACCTCCAAAGGGCGCCTGCCACCGTCTGCGGGGCTACCGGCAGCACGACGCGCCACAACCGGTCGGAGCATTGCCTGACGAAGAGATCACGTAGCCCGCGGCACACTGTAGTGATGGGGCCTGGGCTGAGTCCCGGGGGGCCGCGCGCCCCGGGACTGCCGCCTAGCCTGGCGGCAGCAAGGCGGAGGGACGGTGCGCCCGATGGCTTGGGGTCTGGTGGCAGTGGCGGCCGTCACCCTGCCCCTGGCCCCCCCAGCCCCGGCAGGCGGGCGCTCCTTCACCATCACCGCCGGCGGGGACATCCTCATCCACCGCACCATCGCCCAGATCGCCGACGCCAACGCCCCCGGTGCCGGGGTGTACGACTTCACCCCCATGCTCCTGCCGATCGAGCCCTGGGTGGGCGAGGCCGACCTGGCCATCTGCCACCTGGAGGGTGCCCTCGACCCGGAGAACGCCGGCCTCTCCTACTACCCCCTGTTCAACGCCCCCCACGAGGTAGCCGATGCCCTGGCCGCCGCCGGCTACGACGCCTGCTCCACCGCCGGCAACCACACCCTCGACCACGGCTTCACCGGGCTGGCCGACACCCTGGCCATCCTCGACGCCGCCGGCATCCGTCACGCCGGGTCCGCCCGCAACGCCGAGGAGCGGCTCCCCAGCCTCTACGAGGTGAACGGCGTCACCGTCGGCCATCTCGCCTACACCTACGGCACCAACGGGTTGCGCCTCCCCGAGGACGAGCCCTGGGCGGTGAACCTCATCGGGGACGGCGAGGGCATCCTCGAGGACGCCCACTGGGCCCGCAAGCACGGCGCCGAGTTCGTGGTGGTGAGCATGCACTGGGGTACCGAGTACCAGACCCCGCCCACCGCCGGGCAAGCCGCCCTGGCCGAGCGCCTCCTCGCCTCCCCCGACATCGACCTGATCCTGGGGACCCATGTGCACGTCGTACAGCCCATCGGCCGGGTCGGCGGTGAGGTGGTGATCTACGGCATGGGCAACCAGATCTCGAACATGCGCGCCTTCGACGGGCACTCCGGCACCGAGGACGGCATCCTGGTCCACCTCCAGATCCGGGAGACCGGTGGGCGCTTCGCCGTCACCAGCGTCACCTACACCCCCACCTGGGTCCATCCGACCACCAAGGCCGTGCTCCCGGCGGCCCACAACCTGGCGTATGGGCCCGACACCTACCGCCGGGACCTCGAGGCTTCGCTCCAGCGCTCAGTGGGCCGGGTCACCCTGCTGGGGGCGCCGGGGATCGGCTTGAGCCCCACCCCCTGGCCGGCCCTGTTGTGCCAGGGCCGCCTCGCCACCATCCTGGGCACGGCCGGCGACGACTCGCTCGCCGGCACCCCCGGGCCCGACGTCATCGCGGCGCGCGGCGGGGACGACTCAGTCGCCGGCGGGGCCGGCGACGACTTGATCTGCGCCGGCCCGGGGGACGATCAGGTGCTCGGCGGGCCGGGCCGGGACACTGCCTACGGCGGCGCCGGCGACGACCACCTGCGGGGAATGGAGGACGGCGACCGGCTGTACGGGGAGGCGGGGAGCGATCGTCTCGCCGGGGAGGGCGGCGATGACTTGCTGGGCGGCGCCGACGGCGACGACCGCCTGGAGGGCGGCCCCGGCGACGACATCGTGAGCGGTGGAGGGGGCACCGACACCCTCCTGGGAGCCGACGGGGCCGACTACTTGTCGGGGGCCGACGGCGCCGACCTGCTCTTCGGCGGCAGCGGCGACGATCGGCTCCTCGGTGGCCCAGGCGGGGATTCCCTCTACGGCAGCGACGGCACCGACGCCATCTTCGGCGGTCCCGGCGACGACCTTCTCTTCGGTGGAGCCGGGCGACGACGAGCTGAACGGAGACGACGGGGTCAACGAGTTGGCCGGCGGAGCGGGCCGCGACACCTGCCGGGAGGGGACGGTGCGGCACCTGTGCGAGGTCTGACCGGCGGTCAGGGCGCCGCCGCCTGGCCTGCTCCCCTCCGCCGCCGGTAGGCGCGGGCGGCCACTGCGTTGCCGCAGGCCGTGCCGCAGAAGCGCCCCGACCGGTTCTTCGAGCGGTCGTAGAACGCCCAGCGGCAGGTGTCGTTGCCGCAGATCTTGAAGCGCTCCCAGGTGCCGTCCACCGTGGCGGTGTACAGGATGGCGAGCAGGCGGGCCAGGGCGGCTTCGACTCCCCGCCCTGCCGCCTCGAGCACCGCCCCACCGTCGCCCCGCAGCCGCACCACGAGGCCGCACCCGGCGGCCAGGGCATCCAGCTCCTCGACCGCCACCGGGTCCGCCACGCCGTCGTGATTGGCCACGCCGAGGCGGCGCACCGCTTCGCGCAGCCGCAAGGCGCGCCGGTGCCCGGCGCCGTCCACCGCCTCCCCGGCTTCGAGCAGGCCCTGCTCCTGAAGCCAGGACTGCAGGGCGGCGGGGTCACCGACCGCGTCGCGGCCCGGGTCCGCCTCCCAGGTGTTCACGAACCCACGGAGCAACTCGAGGCCCCGGGGAGGATCACCGCTCATGTCCTTCGTCTCTCCTGCTCTTGCACCATAGGCGCTCCCATCGCCCGTGTCAGAAGGGGACGCCTCACCGGGAGCGCCCCTCTGCCGCCGCCCCCACACCCGACAACCGCGACCCGATCGCGATCAGTGCCCGTCCGGTGGCCTGCCGAATGGTCGCTCCCCGCTGGGCCCGCCGCACCCCCCGCAGCTGTGCGGCCAGGCGGCTCGTCTCTGCTTCTCTCAGCATGGTCTCGTGCCGGTCCCGGACCATTTGCTCCATCAGGTAGTACACGCTCATCGCCTCCTTCGTCATGTACAACCGGAGTATACCCATGATGATCGTCAGATGTCAAGCGAGATTAGGACTGACGCCGGCCTCGAGCGCGAGCCGGCTCCAGTCGAAACGGGCTATCTCCCCCAGTAGGCCCAGTTGCGAGTGCGGACGTCGCGCACGTCGTCGGGCCAGGGGTGGAAGCGGCGGGCCACCAGGTTGGTCACGCCGTCGCGGTACTCCACCACCCCCTCGATGACGACCCCGACGGATCTCCGTGCCACCTCGCGGTTGGCGTCCCACACCCCGGGCAGCACCACCACGTTGAGCAGGCCGGTCTCGTCCTCCAGGTTGAGGAAGATCACCCCCTTCGCCGTCATCGGGCGCTGGCGGTGGGTGATGAGTCCCCCCACCCCCACTCGCCGGCCGTGGCGGCCGGCTAACACCTCGGCGACGGTGAGGCACCCCCGGTTCGCCAGCCACTCCCGGACGAACTCCACCGGGTGATGCACCGACACACCCGTGGACCACAGATCGGCCCGGGTCTCCTCGGCGAGGGTCATCACCGGCAGGCGAGGCGGCTCCGCCCCCTCGGCCAGGGGGAGGCGGTCGGGCCCCAGGCCGGCCAATGCCCCGGCCGCCCACAGCCCCTCCCGCCGCTCCACTCCCAGGCAGGCCAGCGCCCCGGCGGCGGCCAGGCCTTCGAGGGTTTCCACCCGCAGGCCGGTGCGCTGCGCCAGGTCCACCACCCCGGCGAAAGGGCCGCCGACGAAGCGGGCCCCCTCGAGACGGGTGATCTCCACCTCCCCCAGGCCCCGCACGTAGCGCAGGCCGAGGCGCACCGCGGTGGACAGGCGCAGCGGGTCGTCGAGCGGCCCCCTGCCCCGCCGCCGGGCGAGGCCGGCGACCACCACCACATCGTCCGGGTCGGCGGCCAGGGGCACCACGGTGCAGTCGTAGGCCGACTCGTTGACGTCGGGCGGCAGCACCACCACCCCGTGCCGCCGGGCGTCCTGTACCAGGGAGTTGGGGCTGTAGAAGCCCATGGGCTGGGCGTTGAGCAGGCCGGCCAGGTACTCGGTGGGCCAGTGGTGCCGGAGCCAGGACGACATGTAGACGATGTAGGCGAAGGACACCGAGTGGCTCTCCGGGAAACCGAAGGAGGCGAAGCCCTGCAGCTTCTCCCAGATCTCGTCGGCCGCCGGCCCGGTGACCCCGTTGCGCGCCATGCCGGCGTAGGTCCCCGCCCGCAGCTTGGCCATCTCCTCATCGGAGCGCTTGTGGGTCATCGCCTGGCGGAGACGGTCGGACTGGCCGGGGGTGTAACCGGCGCACACCCGCGCCAGTTCCATCAGTTGCTCCTGGAACACCGGCACACCCAGCGTCTTGGCCAGGATGGGCTCGGCCAGAGCGTGGGGGTAGCGCACCTCCTCCTCGCCGTTGCGCCGGCGCAGGAAGGGGTGCACCGAGTGGCCCTGGATGGGCCCGGGGCGGATGAGCGCCACCTCGATAGCCAGGTCGTAGAAGGTCTTCGGCTTCATCCGGGGCAGGGTGGCCATCTGCGCCCGCGACTCCACCTGGAACACACCGACCGTGTCGGCCCGGGTCAGCATCTGGTAGATGGCCGGCTCCTGGGGGATGGCGGCCAGGTCGAGGCGCACCCCGTGCACCTCCTCCACCATGTCCACCGAGAGGTGGAGGGCGTTGAGCATGCCCAGGCCGAGCAGGTCGAACTTGACGATGCCCATCGAGGCGCAGTCGTCCTTGTCCCACTGCAGCACCGAGCGGTCCTCCATGCGCCCCCACTCGAGGGGGACCACCTCCCACAGCGGGCGGTCGGCGATGACCATGCCCCCGGAGTGGATGCCCAGGTGGCGGGGGAAGCCGTCGAGGCGCAGGCAGGCGTCGAGGATCAGGCGGCCGCTCAGCCCCGCGGGCAGGTCGACGAACTCCGGTATGGCCTCGGGACGGCGGGTGTCGAGGTACTTGGTGAGGCCGTTGACCTGTGCCTGGGTGAGCCCGAAGGCCTTGCCCACGTCCTGGAGCACCGAGCGCGCCCGGTAGGTGATGACGTTGGCCACCATGGCCGCCCGCTCCCGACCGTAGCGCTGGTAGCAGTACTGAATGACCTCCTCGCGGCGCTCCGCTTCGAAGTCGACGTCGATATCGGGGGGCCGCCCCCGCTCCGCCGAGAGGAAGCGCTCGAAGGGAAGGCCGAGGCGGATGGGGTCCACCCGGGTCACCCCCAGGCAGCGGCACACCGCCGAGTCGGCCCCCGAGCCGCGGATCTGGCAGTAGATGTCCTGCGACCGGGCGAAGCGGACGATGTCCCACACGACCAGGAAGTAGCCGGGGAAGCCCAGGTCGCCGATGACCCGCAGTTCGTGCTCGAGGCGGGCGGCGGCCCGCGGGTCTACCGCCCCCGGCCCCTCCCCCGGGTAGACGCTGCGCGCCCCTTCGAAGACCAGGTGGCGCAGGTAGTCCATCTCGTCGCGGAAGGCCCCCGGCATGGGGAAGTCGGGGAGGCGGGGGGCCACCAGGCGCAGGTCGAAGGCGAGAGCCGACCCCAGTTCGGCGGCCCGCTCCACCGCCCCCGGGTAGCTGGCGAGGCGGCGGGCCATGTCCGTCGGGGGACTTGAGGAAGCGCTCGTCGGTGGCCGGCCAGAAGCCGTGGCCCTCCTCCAGGTGGCGTCGCCCCCCGACGGCGGCCAGCACCTCGGCCAGGTCGGCCTGGGAGCGGTCGTGGTAGTGCACGTTGTTGGTGGCCACCAGGGGCAGACGGAGGCGGCCGGCCACCTCGGCCAGCAGGTCGTTGCGCGGGTCGTCCTCCGGCATGCCGTGGTGCCACACCTCCACGAACAGCCGCCCGGGGAACACCGCCCGCAGCCGGGCGGCGGCCCGCATCGCCCCTGCCAGGTCGCCTGCCTGCGCCGCCCGAGGGACCGCCCCCTGCCGACACCCGGTGAGAGCGACCAGGCGCCCGCGGTCCGCCGCCTCCGCCAGGTCCGCGCCCGAGTAGACGGGGCGGTCCTTCTCCCCGGCGAACTGCGCCCGGGTCACCAGGCCGGAGAGGGCGGCGTACCCGGCCGGGTCGGGGGCGAGCAGCACGAGGTGGTCGGTGGGCGGCAGGTTGAGCGGCTTGGGCCCATGCATGCGGTGGGTGCGGCCGCGCCGGGGACGCGGCGGCGTCTCCCGGCCCGAGCGGAGCAGGCTCGATCTTGCCCCTCCCGGCCGAAGGCCGCGGAGCGCCCTCCCGCCGCAGGCCCCACCGACGGAGGGGGCAAATCCGCGCCACCTCCCCCAGCCGCGGGAGGCACCTCACACCCCAACCCCACCTCCACCCCGTACACCGTGGCCAGCCCCACCTCCTCGGCCGCCAGCCGGAAGCGGGGCGCACCGTAGAAGCCGTGGTGGTCGGTGATCGCCAGGGCGGTGTACCCCAGTTCGGCGGCGCGGCGCACCAGGTCGCCGGGATGGGAGGCCCCGTCGAGGAAGGAGAAATTGCTGTGGCAGTGCAGCTCGGCGTAGCGCGCCATGGGAGGAGGAGCCAGTCTAATCGAACAGGTGTTCGATCGACGGCCGGGCTGGCGGCCGCCTCACCCTGCCCCAACGGCGCACACGAACACGTCGGTGGGCCTGTCGTTCTCGATCCTCAGGTAGGTCGTCCCCACCGGCGCGGCCAGGACCAGGACCTGCCCCGACGTCAGCCCCGAGCGCGACCCGTCCACCCAGACCGCCCGGCCCGGCCAGGCCGAACCGGGGGCGAACAGCAGCGTGGCCCGGAACTCACCGGCGGGGTCCTCCCAGACGACCTCCAGCCTGCTTCGCTCCCCAACGGCTACCCCCCCGACCCGCACGCCCCCGGCGGCGATCACCCGAGCGCGCACCGAGTCCCCGGGGGCCAGGAGCCGGCAGCCCCCTTGCGCCACCCCTTCCAGGGCCAGGGGCGCGGCCGAGCCCCCTTCGGGCAGGGCGGCCACCGGGAGGAAGCGCAGCCCGGCTCGCAGCCCCTCCACCTCCGACAAGTCCACCGGGGGCGGAGCCCAGCCGTCGTCGACCAGTCGGCGAACATCGCCGACCGTCAGCCCGGCCTCGGCCGGCAGCCCCAGGTCGTCGCGCAGGGCCAGCCCGTCGGCGGCCGGCTCCCCGGCAGCGATCAGCCCGCCTACCTGCTCCATCGTCGTGCGTAACCGGAGGGACCGGGCCTCGATGATGTGGTCGGTGGCATCGACGCGCAGCCAGGCGTTGTACCCCAGCAGGGCCCCGCCCACCGCCACCACCACCGCCACCCGGGCGGCTGCCGGCCAGCGCGCGCCGAAGCGGAGGTGCGGCACCAGCAGGGGGACGAGCAGCACCACCACCCCGTACACGTGGCGGTCCTCCACCCCCTGGCCCGACTCGACGGCCCGGACCGCCAGCACCATCAGCAGGTAGAACGCCGTCGTGCCCGCCAGGATGGCGTCGAAACGCCGCAGCACTCGCCGCCGCACCAGCCACCAGACGGCGAGGCCGAGCCCGAGAGCCACCACCACCCCGTAGGCCAGGGTCTCCCCCGGCACCCCGACAACCCGGGTGACCACCGAGCCCAGGACGCGCAGCCCCCTCTCCGGCAGGCTGCCCATCTCACCCCAGTCGATCCCTCCCGCCGTGGACTGCTGCCCGTAGGCGGCGTACCAGGTGACGTACAGCAGGCCGGCGGGCAGCAGGCTCCACCACCAGCGGCGGGCTGCCGGCGAGGCCAGCACCACGATCCCGCAGGCGGCCAGGCCGGCCACCCCCTCGCTGCTGGCCGAGACCATCACCACCAGCGCGGCGGCGAGCAACACACCCTGTCCCGGCGACGGCGCACCACCGGCATCGATCCGCTGCGCGACCCACAGCAGCAGGGCGAGCACGATCAGGCCGCCGACGGCGATCGAGGCCAGGAAGTAGGAGACGCCCAGGAAGAGCAGCACCAGATAGGCGGCGAAAGCCACCCAGCGATCGGCGCCCCTCCGGAGCATGACCCGCCACATGTAGAACATGAGCGCGGCGTAGCCCGCCAGATGGGGCAGGTAGTACCAGGGCCAGAAGTCGAGCCCGAAGGCGGCGTAGAGCAGCCGGTGGAGTCCCACCGCGGGCACTTGCAGGTGGCCGCCGTGGGGACGCAGCCAGGAGTCCAGGGACCGGGGCGGCCGGCGCAGCAGGAAATCCCAGGCATCGGTGCGGAACCAGGTGTCGGCCCCCACCCAGCAGAGGACGGCCACCGAGGCCGCCGCCACCACCACCCCGGCCGCCAACTCGAGCCGGTTCCCCCGGCGCGGCTCGGCGCCGATGTCCGTCACACTGGAGGCCGGCAGCTGGGACACTGGCCGACCACTGTACCCGGGCGCCCCGCGCGGCTCCGCCCGCCCGCCGGGAGCAGGTAGGGTCCCGCCCATGCGCCGCCACCGCACCGCCGACACCGGCCACCGATGAGCATGCGCACCTTCCTGACGGTGTGGGCCGGGCAGCTGGTCTCCATCACCGGCACCAGCCTCACCGGCTTCGCCCTCGAGGTGTGGGTGTACCTGGAGACCGGATCGGTGACCCGCCTGGCCCTGATCAGCCTCGCCTACGCCCTCCCGTCGATACTGCTCTCCCCCTTCGCCGGGGCACTGGTGGACCGCTGGGACCGGCGGGTGACCATGCTCGGCGCCGACCTGCTGGCCGGGGCTTCCACCCTGATCATCGCCGTCCTCTACTTCACCGGGTACCTGGAGGTGTGGCATCTCTACCTGCTGTCCGGCTTCGGGGCATTGGGGAACGCCTTCCAGGCCCCGGCCTGGATGGCCGCGATCCCCCTGCTGGTTCCCAAGAAGCACCTGGGGCGGGCCAACGGCCTGGTCAGCACCAACGAGGCCGTGGCCCTGGTGGCCGCCCCGGTCATCGCCGGCACCATGCTGGCGACCGTCGGCCTCGGCGCCGTGCTGCTCGCCGACGTCGGCCACCTTCCTGGTGGCGGTGGCCACCCTCGCCGCGGTGCGCTTCCCGGCGCCCCCCAAGGGGGAGCACGCTCCGACGGGCGCGGTGGGCGCCGACGTCGCCGCCGGGTGGCGCTACCTGCGCGACCGGGGCGGCCTCCTCTGGCTGCTGACCATCTACGCCGGGGTCAACTTCGTGCTCTCCTTCTCCAACGTGCTGCTGATCCCGCTGATCGTGTCCTTCACCTCCGAGGCGGTGGCCGGCAGCGTGTTCTCGGCCGCCGGTGTGGGCGCACTGGTGAGCAGCGTGGTGATGAGCACCTGGGGCGGACCCAAGCGGGAGCGAATCGCCTGGATCATGGGGGGCATCGCCATCGGCGGGTTGTCGGTGATCGTCGCCGGGCTGCGGCCCCCCCTGCTCATGATCACCATCGGGGCGGTCACCCTCATGCTCGTATCCCCGGTGGTCAACGCGACCAGCCAGGTGATCTGGCAGCTCAAGGTGGCTCCCGAGATGCAGGGACGGGTCTTCGCCCTGCGGCGCATGGTCGCCCAGGCGGCCACGCCGTTGGCCCTCGTGCTGTCCGGGCCCCTGGCCGACCGGGTGTTCGAGCCCCTGCTGGCCGCCCGGGGCGCCCTGGCCGGATCGGTGGGACGGCTGATCGGCACCGGGCCGGGGCGGGGGATCGCCTTCATGTTCATCCTGGCCGGGGTGGGGATGATCCTCCTGGCCACCGCCGGCTGGCTGCACCCGCGGGTGCGCCGAATCGAGGAGGAGATCCCCGACCAGATCCCGGACGTCGCGCCCGCGGTTCTGCCGGAACAACCCGCGGGCTGAGCACCGGGCCGCCGGCGGCCTCGCCTACCCTCGGGCCCGTGGAACCCGGCAGCGAGGACCCCTGGGGAGGCCACACCCCGTGGTTGCGGCGGCGCGGCCCCCGCGCCGTCCTCGCCCTCCTCGCCGCCGGCTCCTTCCTGGCGCTGACACTCCTGTCGACCTGCTCCACCCGCACCGGCCCGCCGGCGACGACGACCACCACCGTGCAGTTGGCCGTCGGCGGCGCCGGCCGAGCGGTGCCGGGCTAGACGCCGAAGCGCTGGCGCCAGGCCGCGATCTCCCCCACCGTGGCGTTTCCCCCGCAGAGGACGAGCACCACGTGCTCCCCCAGGCGCTCCCGCACCGCTTCGGCGGCGGCCAGGGTGCAGGACGCCGCCGGCTCGGTGAGCACCTTGGCCCGTTCCAGGATCAGCAGCAGGGCCTCCACCGCGGCCGCGTCGGGGACCACCACGACGTCCTCCAGCCACTCCCGCGCCGCGGCCAGGGTGCCCGCCGAGACCCACGGGGCCGCCAGGGTCTTGGCGATCGAGGAGGGCCGCATCTCCACCGGATGACCGGCGTCGAGGGCGAGACGCATCGCGTGGCACCCCAGCGTCTCCACCCCCCACACCCGAGCCCGGGGCGCCAGCCCTTTGACCGCGGCGGCCACCCCGGCCATCAGGCCGCCCCCGCCGATGCTGACGAACAGGTCGCTCAGGCCGGGGGCGTCCTCCACCACCTCGAGGCCCAGGGTGCCGTTGCCCGCCATCATCCATCGGTCGTCGAAGGGGTGCAGGGCGGGGCGGCCCTCGCCGGCATAGGCCTCCGCACGGGTGAAGGCCTCGGCGATGGTCGGCACAACCTCCACTTCCGCCCCGTAACCGCGGGTGGCGGCGATGTAATGGGGCGGGGTGCCCTCCGGCACCAGGACGCGTACCGGCACTCCCAGCACCCGGCCCGCATAGGCCAGGCCCTGGGCGAAGTTGCCGCCGCTCACCCCGACGACCCCCCGCCGGCGCGCCTCGGGCGCCAGGTGCAGCAGCTGATTGAAGGCGCCCCGCGGCTTGAAGGACCCGGTCTTCTGGAACACCTCGAGCTTCAGCGAGACGCTGGTGCCCAGCCGCTCCGACAGGGTGCGGCTCGAGACCAGCGGGGTGCGGTGCACGTGCGGCGCCACCAGGGGCGCGGCCGCCTGCACGTCGCCGAGTTCGACGGGCAGCATCTCTCCACCCTACCGGCCGCAGGGACGCGCCGCCCCGACTAGCAGGCGTAGATGAGGATCTCCCAGGCCCCTCCCTCGTAGGTGGCCTCGAACTCCACGCCGGCCACGGTCCGCCCCTCCCAGTCCACCTCGATGGGGGCGTCGTACTCGAGCCCTCCGCAGGAATCACAGCCCCAGTTCATCGAGTGGATGGCCGCCAGACGCACCGCCAGGATGCCCGCCTCCGGGGAGTCGGGGGCCGCAGTCGGCGGCGGTTCCAGCCCGGCCAGCTCCCGCGCCCGGGCCAAGTCGTCGGGGAAGCGCGTGGCGGCGGGGCCCCCACCGGTCAGGCAGTTCGTGACGAACTCCAGGTCCGGGTAGTCCACGCCGCGCACCCCGCCCGCCAGCGCCGAGATCCGCCCGTCCAGGTCGGTGAACACGGCCAGCACCGCCTCCTCCAGGTCGGCCGACAGGCCGCCGGGGATGAGCAGTCCCAGCGGCACGGCGTCGAGGGCGTCCACCACCGGTGCCACCCCCGGGTCGAGGGTGCCCGCATCGGGGTCGAAGCCCGCGTTGAACACATCGGCGGCCGCCCGGGTGTCGGCGTCCAGAGCCTCGGCCGCGGCGAAGAAGGCCGCCAGCGTGTCGGCCGCGGTGGGGCCGGGTGCGGCGCGCCGTCGTCGTCGGCGGCGCCGTCGTGGTGGTGGTCCCTTCGGTCGTCGTCGGGGCCGACGTCGTGGGAGCCGCGGTGGTGGACGCCTCGCGTCGAGGTGGTCGCTTCGGGCTGGGTCGTGCCGAAGGAATCCGCCTCATCGCCGCAGGCGGTCATGAGCAGGACCGCCAGAGCCAGGATCGCACCGAGCCGGCGCATATCTTCCCCTCCGTTCGCCTGCCCTATAGATACACCCCCGCCGCGCCCGGGCCGCGGCAATCCGCCCCGAACGCCCTCCGCCGGGCCCCGCGGGCCGAGCTTCCGCTCAGCCCGCCTCCGCCTCGTCCGCCTCCCGCCGGGCGTCGGCGGCGGCGACGGCGAAGGCCAGCCCCTCGGCCGGCACCTCGCCGGCCAGGTGCAGGCCCCAGCCGGAGGTGAACTCGGGCGGCTTCCAGGCCAGCCAGCGCACGGTGGCCAGCGCCTCCCCGAGCGCCCCGGGATTCACCGGCCAGTCGAGGCCGGCGAGCGCGGCCGCCGCCCACCAGGCGGCCAGGCGCCCGGTGGCCGCGCCCCGCCGCCGGCCGTAGGCCCCTCCGCTGGCCGCCGCCCAGCCCATCCAGGCGAGCGCCGCCGAGGGCTCCAACTCGCCGGCCGCCACTTCGGTGTAGCCGAGGGCGGCGATCGCCGCGTCGGCGCCCCCCTCGGCCAGCACCACCTGCACCCGGCCGTTCGACTGCTCGGCCCACGGCCTGGCCAGGTCGATGAGGGCCTCCGAGGTCTCGCCGTCCTCGACCTGGCGCCCCGCCGCCGGAAGCGGCCGGGCACGCAGCACGGGTTGAGGCGGCGAGGGGAACTCGGCCTTGTCGGCGTGGAACACCGCGGCCGGGTAGCGGGGCTCCCAGCCCTGCAGCACCAGCGGGATGTCGACCACCCCCCGGTCGATGGTGGTGTCACCCGTCAGGTCTTCTCCCCGCAGCACCCGCTCGTGGGCGGCCAGGGAGCGCGCCGGCCCGGCAGGAATGTGCCCACTCAATTCCGCCCACAGGTGGCCGCTGGCCGCCACCTCCCACAAGGGCCCGAGAGCGAATCGGCCTGCCCCCTCGACCACCACCGGCCCGGCGAAAGACCCCGGTGCCTCGAGGGCCAGGCGGTACTCGGCGTACTCGGCCGCCGGCCAGAGCTGCAGGCCGCGCTCCAGGGCCGCCCGGGCACGGTCGCGCAGGAGCACCACCCCCTCCCAGTCCCGCTCGCGGCACAGCCCGTCCACCAGCCGCACCAACTCGTCGAGGTCGGCGCGCCCGACCGCTTCCGCCACGGCATCACGCAGTTCGCTCACGGTCCCCCATCACGTTCGTGCCCGGGAACAGTACTTGCGCACACCTCGAACTCGCCGACCTGCGATCATGGCCGGGTCACTCAGGCTGGGAGACCGCCATGACTGAGAACGCTGCACCGCCCATGCCGCCGCCACCCTCGATCGCCTTCAACCTCCCCACCCTGGTCGGCAACGAGCTCGACTACGTCCGCCAGGCGGTGGAGGGAGGGCACACCTCGGCCGCCGGCCCGTTCTCCCGCCGGGTGGCCGACCTGCTGCGTGAGGCACATGGGGCCGCCGACGTCCTCCTCACCACCTCCTGCACCGACGCCCTCGAGATGGCCGCCATGCTCCTGGGCCCCCGGCCGGGGGACACCGTCATCGTCCCTTCGTTCACCTTCGTCAGCACCGCCCTCGCCTTCGCCCGCGAGGGCTTCCGCATCGTCTTCGCCGACATCGAGCCGTCGACCCTGGGCATCGACCCGCGGCATGTGGCCGAACTGGTCGACGACCACACCCGGGCGGTGGTGGCCGTGCACTACGGGGGCATCGCCGGCGACCTCCCCGGCCTGGCCCGGGCCTTCGGCGGGCGGCCCATCGACCTCCTCGAGGACAACGCCCACGGGCTCTTCGCCACCGTCGGCGGGCGCACTCTGGGGACCCTCGGCCGGCTCGCCACCCTCTCCTTCCACGAGACCAAGAACTTCACCTGCGGGGAGGGCGGGGCCCTGCTGATCAACCGCGAGGAGGACGTCGCCCGGGCGCACGTCCTCCTCCACAAGGGCACCAACCGCCGCGCCTTCCTGCTCGGCCAGGTGGACAAGTACTCGTGGCAGGACCTCGGCTCCTCGTTCGGGCTGTGCGACCTGAACGCCGCCTACCTGCTGGCCCAGTTGGAGGCGCGCCGGGAGATCCTGGCCCGCCGGCGAGAGGTCTTCGAGGGCTACGCCCGTTTGCTCGAGCCCCGGGCCGCGGATCTCGGGCTGGACCTGCCTCGGGTGCCGCCGGGCGACGTGCCCGGCTACCACCTCTACTACGTGCTCCTGCCCGATCGGCCCACCCGGGACCGGGTGATGGCCGCCATGCGCGCCGCAGGGGTGATGGCCACCTTCCACTACGTGCCGCTCCACAGCTCACCGGGCGGGCGCCGGTTCGCCGCCCGGGAGACCGATTGCCCGGTGACCGACGACGTCAGCGGCCGCCTGATCCGGCTCCCCTTCCACAACGCCCTCAGCACCCAGGATGTGGAACGGGTGGTGAGCACCCTGCTGGCAGCGCTGGAATGAGCCTGTGACACCCACCCCCACCGGCGCACACTGCCCGGAAGGGCGGACGTGAGCCGCATCTCCTCCCGCCGTGACGGCTCCGGCCGGCTCGAGATCCTGGGCCCGGGCGGCACCGTGGTGGCCTCCCTCGGGCCCAACGAGTGGGAGAGCCGCTTCTTCGGCCGACGGCTCGGAGGGCTCACGGTAGGTGCGGAGGCTGCCGCGCTCGACCCGGAGGCGTGGCGCGACGCTATCTCCTGCCTGGAGGACGAGGCCGACGCCCACGAGATCGTCCAGGCTCACCTCGACGTCCGCCATCTCGCACTGGCCCCCGCCCTGGAAGACGCCGGATTCCGCCTGGTGGACACCCGCATCACCTTCGTGACCCGCGCCCGGCGCGACCAGTGCCGGCCACCAGGACCCTCGCACCGGAACGCTACGGCTGGCCCGGCCGGGCGACCGGGCCAGCGCTGCTGGCCCTGGCGCACCAGGGGCTGACCCACAACCCCGCCTTCTGCTCGCGCTACAAGGACCCGGCCTACTTCTCGCCCGAGGAGAGCGAGCGCTGGTTTGCCGCCTGGGTGGAGAACGACCTGGCCGACCCCACGAGCCTGATGGCGGTCTGGGAGGTCGACGAGCGCCCGGTGGGTTTCTTCGGCTACGCCCGCCGCGGCGAGCGTGAAGGCCTGCCGTACTACCGGGGCACCCTTCTGGCAGTCGCCCCGGAGCGGCGAGGACGAAAAGGCCAGCTCGCCATGGACGCGTACCTGTACGGGCAGATGCCGGCCGAGGAGTTCTGGGTGGAGAACGTGACCCAGATCACCAACGTCGCCACGTTCCGCAACTACCTGGCCCTGGGCAAGCGGCTCGACCGGATCGAGCTGACGTTCTATCGGCGCCCCGCAAGCCGTCCAGTCGTCGATGCGGGCGCCTCGCTCGACTCCCAGCTCCTTCGGTCCGCCAACCCCTCGTCGGCGGAGCCCGTCCACGGCACCGTCGTTCCTGCCAGGGACGGAGCGCCGGTCACCCTGGAGGTTCGTCGGGCCGATGGTGCCGTGGTCGCCACCCTGCAGCCCAACGAATGGGAGAGCCGGTTCTTCGGACGCCCGATCGGACGTCTGACGGTGCCCGCCGAGACGGCCGCGGCGCTCGAGCCTGCGGGGTGGCGCGCCGCCCTTTCCATCGTGGCATCAGGGTCGGACCCCTACGACCTGGTGCAGGCCCATCTGGACGTTCGCCGTCTTGCCCTGGCCCCGGCCCTGGAGGACGCCGGATTCCGCCTGGTCGATACCCGCGCGAGCTTCGTGACCCGCCTGGACCGCCGGCGGCTCGAGCGCCACCAGCCGCCGATCGGAGAAGTGCGCCTCGCCACCCCCGAGGACCTTCCCGACCTCTTGGATCTGGCCCGGAGGCGCCTCACCGACAACCCGAGAGTCTACTCCCGCTACAAGAACCCGGCCTACTTCAGTCGCGAAGAGGCGGCCCGCTGGTTCGCCGCCTGGGTGGAGAGCAACTTCGCCGACCCAACGAGCCTGGTGGCGGTGTGGCGAGTCGAGGGCAGGACGGTGGGGTTCTTCGGCTATCAGCGGCGGGGCGACCGGGAAGGGCTGCCGTTCTACAAGAGCACGGTGGCTGCAGTGGATGAGGCCTGGTGCGGACCGCGGGGCGCACGTCTTCCTGCAGACCATCCTGTTCGATGGCATGGCCGCCGATGAGATGTGGGTGGAGAACACCACTCAGTTGCCCAACGTACCCATCATCCACAGCCACGTGCTGGCCGGCCGGAGGCTCGACCGGATCGAGCTGACCTTCTTCCGCACCCGCCCGGCCTGAGACCGCGGGTGTCCGGCGCGACCGGGCCCGCCGCCGATACACTGGCGCCGCCCCGACCCCCGGGTGGTCATGCCGCTTCTCAGCGTCGTCATCCCCACCTACCGCAGCGCCCCCGCGCTCGCGAGAGCTCCTCGATCGCCTCCGCGGCGCCCTGGCGGGCGTGGACTACGAGGTGGTGGTGGTGAACGATGCCTCCCCGGACGACACCTGGGAACGGCTGGAAGCGCTCGCCCCCCAGCACCCCGAGTTGGTCGCCGTCGACCTCTTGGCCAATCGCGGGCAGGCCCTGGCCACCCTGTGCGGAGTGGCCCATGCCCGCGGCGACCTGGTGGCCACCATGGATGACGACCTGCAGCATCCCCCCGAAGAGCTGCCCCGCCTGCTCGAGGCCCTGGCGGCCCACCCCGGCTGGGATGCCGTCGTGGGCACCTGGCCCCGCGACCACGGCTTCTTCCGGGCGGCGGGGTCCTGGCTGTTCGGGTGGGTCGATCGCCTGGCCCACGGGACCCCGAAGGGCTTCCGGCACACCGCCTTCCGGGTGATACGCCGGCCCCTGGTCGACGCCTTGCTCACCCACCAGAGCCGCACGCCGCTCTTCGGCCCCCTGCTGACCCAGTTGTCGAACCAGGTCCACAACGTGCCGGTCGCTCACGATGCCCGCAAGCACGGGTCCTCCACGCTCTCCTTGCGCGCCCTGTCACGCCAGGTCACCGCCAACCTGATCCATGGGACCACTCTGCCGCTGCGTCTCATGAGCCGGGCCGGTCTGACCTGTGCCGCCCTGGCCGCCGGGCTCGGTGTCGTCTTCTTCGTCCGCTGGCTGGCCGGGGCGGAGACCCCACCCGGCTGGGCCTCGGTCTTCATGGCCACCGTCTTCCTCGGCGGCGCGACCCTCTTCGGCCTCGGCCTCCTGGGTGAATACGTTGGGCTGATCATCCAGGAGGTGCGCCGACCCCCACGCTGGAGCGTACGCCGGGTCATTGCTGCCTCCGCCCTCCCACCGACTGAGGTCCCGCCGCCGACCGCGCGCTCTGGTGTGTCGGACTAAATGTGGCCTGCGGTCACCAGGATCCAGAGGTGGAGGCCGCCGGCGGCGATATGGAGCGCGAAGAGCGCGACGATCACCCACCGGCACACCCGCGACCGGACATCGGTCGCCAGGCGAACCAGCAACGGCAGGCTGATCACATAGGCCGCTGATGCCGACCAGGTGAAATTGCCGTAGTAGCGAGCCTGTCCCGGTTCCACGAGAAGCACCCCCATCGCCACCCCCAGAGCGAGCGCTACGGCCAAGACCACTTGCAGCGTCGAGCGCCGCGCCACCGCGAGCGCCGCCCGGCCCCGCCGCCTGAGGGCGCTGCCGGCCCGCCCAAGCCAAGCCCCCAGCGGAATCAGCCAAGCCGCGAACGACAGCACCACGATGGCAATCGCCTGTCTCCAGAAGCTGGAGGAGATCCAGACCGGGAATCGGCCGGCACCAAGTCCGAAGTACACGTCGAACGGATCGATTCCCAAGCCGAGATCGAGGGCCGGCACTCCGACGAGGCGCGGGTATGCCACCCACCACAGCGGGGGTAGGCACAGGACGAGGATGGCCCCCAGGGTCGCCCGGCGGTGCTCCCGCCACACCAGACCCGCGGCGACGACCATGGCCGGGGCCATCACCACGAACAGCGAGGGCTTGAACCAGAAGGAAGCGGAGACGAACGCGGCCGCGACAACAAAGGGCCTACCCCGTGGTCGCCCCTGTTCGGCGGAAGCCCCGATCAACACTGCCGCGGACATCCCCAAAGCCACGCTGTAGAGCTGCGGCAGGTTGTGGTACATCGCCCCGGATGCGCTGATGAACCCCAGGTAGGAGCTCCTGCTCGTCCCCAGGACGGGGTAGTTGATGGCCGCGAAGAGAGCGACGGCCGCGACCGCGCCCATCGTCGCCACCCGCCCGACGCCGAGTACCCGGCGCGCCAGGAAGCGGGCGAGGGCCAGCAGAGAGAACCACATCGGCACCGCCAGCACTTTGGCTGCCTGCACCGGGTCGGCGACGTCGAAGCCGTCGATTGCGAGGGACGAGGACAGCAGCCACACCTGGAGTCCCTGGTGAGAGACCGGCTCAACGGGCAGTCCGCTGCTCTGGATCAGTGCGGGCTGTGAGATGAGATGGAAGTAGAAGTCGCCGCGGTAGCCCCACTCCGGCAAGGTTGAACCCACCAACGGATGCTCGGGGTCGAGGTCCTCGAGGATCGAACTGCCCTCATACCAGGTAGGGTCCACCGCCGTCGTGTTGGCCACGCCGTATACGGTCGCACCGCTCAGCACCAGGGCGAGCACGAGGATGGGGACGTTGCTCATCCCCCAACCCGATGCCGGTGCCGGCTCTTCCGGGTGGCGGAGGAAGGCCACGACCAAGGCGGCCAGGCCCACCAGGCACAGCGACAACCCGGCCGCCGCGGCCGGGCCGTGCAGTCCGAGCGCGCGCGGGCCACCGGAGGGTGGAGCAGCACGTAGGCGACGCCGGTGATGGCCGCCATCCCCGCCAGGTACCAGATGGCGAACCGGGCGCCAACGTCACCGATACCCGCCGTTACGCTCCGCAGGAATCCGGCACCGGCCAGAGTGGCCCAAACGGCAGTGACGAGCACCGCTACCTGCAGTCCCAGCGGCACCCGGAGCACCCGGAGCACCGCAGTCTGCGCCACCAGCGCCCCGATTGCTGCCCAGCCGAGGGGCGGGAGCCACCACCGGTGTCGTGCCTTGCCCGGCGCCACGGGGTCACTCTACCGAGCAGGCCTGTGCGCTCGGGGTGAGATCACACCGTGCAACGGCCACCGCTAGGGTTGACCCCACTCCCGGAGGCCGTCCGCCGATGCAGCATCTGATACCGGAGTGGCTGGCCCGGCCTGCCGCGGTGCTCAGCACCCTGGCGGCCCTGGCTGGTGCGGGCCTCATCTTCTGGTCGGCTGTGACCGGCGGCTACTGGTGGGCAATCTGGGGAGCGGCCTCCTTCGTCGGCGCCGCCCTCCTCTGGCACGTGGCCGACTACGCGGCGGCGCCCTCCCCCCTCCCGACGCCCCCGCGCGGCGGCCGCTAGAGCCGGGCTACGATCCCGGCCCATGCACCCGATGCTGACCGTCGTCGCCTCGCTCCCGGTGGTGGGCGCCGGGTTCGTGGCCGTGCAGGTGTGGCGTACCGCCCACCGTCCCGACCTGCCCTCGTTCACCAACCAGGACATCTCGGGCACCTTCGGAGACCCGGCCGCCCCGCGGCTCCGCATCGTGGCCGTCGGTGATTCCTCCCTCACCGCGCCGGGCATCGACGACCTGGACGACGTCTGGCTGCGCCGCCTCGCCGTCAAGTACGCCGACCGCCACCTGGTGGAGCTGATCTCGCTGGGCGTGGGTGGCTCGCGGGCGCGCGACGTCGTTGAAGGGCAGCTCGACGCCGCCGTAGGGCTGCGCCCCGACATCGCCGTAGTCACCGTGGGAGGGAACGACGCCATCAGGGCGGAATCGGTCCGACGGTACACCGCCGCCCTCGAGACCATAGTTGGCCGACTCGAGCAAGTCAGCGGCGCCGTGCTCCTGATCGGGGTGGGGGATCTGGGCACCATCCCCCGGCTGCCCTCCTCCCTGCGGTCCTACTTGAGCCGGCGCTCCCGCGCCTTCGACCGGGCCTGCCTGCGCGTGTCGGTGTCCCATCCCCGCACGGTGAAGGCCCCCGCCGGGAGGCAGACGTCCAAGGCATTCCGGACGGAGCTGGCGCTCTTCGCCCCGGATCAGTTCCACGCCTCGGCGGCCGGGCACGCCGTGTTCGCCGAGACCGTGGCCCCCGCCCTGGCCGCCGCCTACCGGATCGCCCGGAGCCGGCGGCGGGGCGCCACCGACTAGGCCTTCCCCGCCGCCGCGATCCGAATGTCGCCCGACACCGAGGTGACGACTATGCGGGAAGGGGCACCGCCGGCCTCGCCCGACACCGGGAAGTCGGTGCGCATGTCGCCCGAGAACGTCTGCAGGGACAGTGAGTAGCGACGCCCGGAGGGCACCCCGACACGCACATCCCCGCTCATCGTCTTCGCCTCGAACCGGCTCCCGTTGAAGTGAGCGACGGCGACCTGGCCGCTGGCCGTGCGGGTCGCGCAGTCGCCTTCCACGGTGCCCAGCGCGATGTCGCCCGATGCCGTCTTGACCTCCACCGGCCCGCCCGCCTGCCGCACGCGCACGTCCCCGGACGCGGTGACCACGTCGACCCGGCCCCCCACCGCCTCCGCCGCCAGATCGCCCGAGGCGAGACGCACTGTCAGGGAATCCTCGACCTCCCCCACCTGGACGTCCCCGGAGGCCCCGCCCACCTCCACGGAGTGAACCGCCGTCCGCAGATCGACGTCCGTGGAGCCAAACCGGGCCCGCACGTCGGGGGCGGCGCCCACGGCTACCTCCACATCGAGGGAGGGCCAGTGCCCCAGACCCCCGCCCTCTGGCCCGACGTTTATCGTGTCGCCCTCCCGAACGATGACGATCCGGCTCAGGTGGCGTTCGCCGCCGCGACAGCGGACCACCGCTTCCCCCGGCCTGCCTGCCACCACCCGGATTTCCCCGGTGGGGACTCTCAGCACCAGGCGCGGCCGGCCGGCGATCTCGAAACGCTCCGTTCTTTCGCTCATGTCTCGATGGTCCCTTCCATGCGCCGCCCGCGTGAGTGCTGGCGCCCGCCGTGAGCGGAGAGCGTCCTGACCAGCCAGGCGTTCAGCGATTCCCCGTGCTCGGCCGCCGCTTCCTCGACGATCTCCTTCAGGCGGGGGGAGATCCGCAAAGTGATGCGCGCATCGGCGGCCTCCTCCCCGGGCCCGCGCCCGGGAGCCTCCTCGGAGCGCACTCGCAGCACGGGATCCCCCTGTTCGAGGACCACCTCCACGGCGTAGCCCGGCAGCTGGGCGCGGACTTCGGTCGCGGCCTGCTCGGCCAGGTCGAAGGCCAAGGCCCGCAGAGCAGGCTGGGCGGCGGCGACGAGCGCCAGCCCCGCCGTCTCCACCGCCTGGTCCCCCGCGGCCAGGGCCATCTGCTGTTCCAGGGCCGCCTGGAACCGGGTGAGTGCCACGGTCGTGTCCATTGCCGCCTCCTCAGCGCACCGGGGCCGGCTGCAGGGCCACCGTCACGGCCTTGGCCGCCACCGCCGGCTGCTCCCCGGGCACCCGGGGCCGGCGCCCCGCCAACCGGGCCCTCTGCAGAGCCCGCACCAGGTTCTCGTTATACCAGATCATCTCGTGCTCCTTTGGCTGCGTGCTGGCTTCACTATGACAGCATGATGATGTCATATCGATGTCATCAAGTCAAGCCCCTTCTTGGGCGACCTCGTGATACGCTCTCCTCGCACTCCGGGGAGCTCGGATGAGCCGAGCTGAGAGGGTGGCTGCGCCACCGACCCGTGGAACCTGATCTGGGTAATGCCAGCGGAGGGAAACTTGGAGAGCAGCGGCCCTGCGGTGATCTTCGCCGGGGGCGATCCCGTGCCCGCCTCGGTGGAGGCTTTGCTCCCCCGCGGCGCCCTGGTGGTCGCCGCCGACTCCGGGCTCGATGTCGCCCGGCGCCTGGGAGTGGCCGTCGACCTGATCGTCGGGGACTTCGATTCCGCCGACCCCGCCTCCGTCGCCGAGGCCGCCGCCGGTGGCGCCCGTCTGGAACGGCATCCCGTCGCCAAGGACGCCACCGATCTGGAGCTGGCGCTCGATGCGGTGCTCCGCCTGGGCCGCTCCCCCGTCCTGGTGGTGGGCGGCGCCGGTTGGGACCGTCTCGATCACCTGCTCGCCAACGCGCTCCTCATCGCCTCCCCTCGCTACCGCCCGCTGCAACTGCGCTGGCTGGTGAAGGGCGCAGAGGTCGCCCCGGTGCACGGGCACCTCGATATCGAGGGCGCTCCCGGAGACCTGGTCACCCTGCTGGCCGTGGGCGGACCGGCCGCCGGGGTCACCACCTCCGGGCTGCGCTGGCCGCTGGCGGGTGAGACCCTCTCCCCCGGGTCGACCCGCGGAGTGAGCAACGAGATGGATGCGCCCTCTGCCTCGGTCTCGGTCGCCGAGGGCGTGCTGCTGGCCGTGCACATCGGGAGGGAGCCATGAAGCGCTGGGCCACCCTGGCCGTCGTCGCCGTGCTGGCCGCCGGCTGCGGCGGGGACACCGCCACACCTCCGGTGAGCGGGGCGTCTTCGACCACCATCGCCGGGGGCACGGTCCGCCTCCTCACCCACGATTCGTTCCTGGTTTCCGACGAGGTGCTGGCGCAGTTCACCGCCGCCACCGGCCTGGAGGTGGAGGTGCTGCGGGCCGGTGATGCCGGGTCGATGGTGAACCAGGCGGTGCTCACCGCCGGCAACCCGGTGGCCGACGTGCTCTTCGGCCTCGACAACACCTTCCTGTCGCGCGCCCTGGAAGCCGACCTGTTCCTGGCCTACGAGAGCCCGGTCCTGGCCCGGTTGATCCCAGGTCTGGCTCTCGATCCCGAGCACCGGGTCACCCCCATCGACTTCGGCGACGTCTGCCTCAACTACGACAAGGCGGCCTTCGACGGCACCCCGCCGCCGCAGACGCTGGCCGACCTGGCCGACCCCGCCTACCGCGGCATGCTCGTGGTCCAGGACCCCGCCACCTCCTCCCCCGGCCTGGCTTTCCTGCTGGCCACCATCGCCACCTTCGGCGAGTCCGGCGACTACACCTGGCTCGACTACTGGGCCGACCTGCGCGCCAACGACGTGCAAGTGACCTCCGGATGGGAGGAGGCCTACTACGGCGCCTTCTCCGGCGGGTCGGGCGAGGGGGACCGCCCGATCGTGGTCTCTTACGCCTCGTCGCCCCCGGCCGAGGTCATCTACGCCGAGGAGCCCCTCACCGAGGCCCCCACCGCCGTGGTCACCGAGGGCTGCTTCCGCCAGATCGAGTTCGCCGGAATCCTGCGGGGCACCCCTCACGAGGCGGCGGCCCGGGCGCTGATCGACTTCATGCTGAGCGAGGAGTTCCAGGAGGACATCCCCCTCAACATGTTCGTCTTCCCCGCCCTGGCCGGCGCCGACCTGCCCCCCGAGTTCATCGCCTACACGGAGGTGCCCGCCTCGCCGCTCACCATCGACCCGGCCGCCATCGAGGCCAACCGCCTGCGCTGGACCGAGGAATGGGCCTCGGTCGTGCTCCCGTGACCCGGCGCCGCCTGGGCACGGTGCTGCTCGCCGGGGTCCCGCTGGCCTTCCTCCTGGCCTTCTTCGTGTGGCCGGTGGGCTCCATCGTCGCCACCGGCCTGTTCCCCGACGGCCGCTTCGACCCCGACCCCTTCCGCCGCGCCCTGAGCGGCGGCCTGCCCGGCATCGCCTGGTTCACCCTGTGGCAGGCAGCCGCCTCCACCGTGCTGACCTTGCTGGTGGCGCTCCCCGGCGCCTACGTCTTCGCCCGCTTCGACTTCCCGGGCAAGCGCCTCCTGCGCGCCCTGGCAACGGTGCCCTTCGTCCTTCCCACCGTGGTGGTGGGCACCGCCTTCCTCGCCCTGATCGGGCCCGGGGGCCTGCTCGGCTTCCGCCTCGACGGCACGATCTGGGCCATCCTCGCCGCCCACGTCTTCTTCAACTACGCCGTGGTGCTGCGCACGGTGGGAGGCCTCTGGTCGCACCTCGACCCCCGGCTCGAGGAGGCGGCCCGCATGCTGGGGGCCGGCCGCTGGCGCACGTTCACCACCGTGACCCTTCCCCTGCTGCGCCCGGCCCTGGCCGCGGCCTCCTCCCTGGTGTTCCTGTTCACCTTCACCTCCTTCGGGGTGATCCTGATCCTGGGCGGGGCCGGGCTCCGCACCATCGAGGTGGAGATCTACCGGCGCACGACCGCCCTGTTCGACCTGCCCCTGGCCGCGGTGCTCGCCCTGATCCAGATGGTGGCGGTCACCGCGGTGCTCCTGGCCTACGCTCGCTACCAGGAGCGGCGGTCGGTGGAGCAGAGCCTGCGCCCCGCCGCCGAGGTCGCCCGCCGCCCCCGCACCGGGCGGGAGTGGGGTCTGGTCGCGGGCACGCTCCTCCCCACCGGGCTGCTGCTCCTCGGCCCGCCGGCGGTGCTCGTGGCCCGCTCCCTGCAAGGCGAGGGCGGCTGGGGGCTGGAGTTCTACCGGGCGCTGGGGGAACCGGGGAGGACGGGCGCCCGGCTGGTGGACCCCCTGCAGGCGGTGGGGAACTCCACCGGCTTCGCCACCGTGGCCACCCTGGTCGCCCTGGCCGTGGGGCTGATGGCCGCCTCGGTGATCGCCTACCGGCGGGGGCGGGCGGGGCGCTGGTTCGACGCCCTGCTCATGCTGCCCCTGGGCACCTCCGCGGTCACCATCGGCTTCGGCTTCCTGGTGGCCCTCGACGCCCCCATCGACCTGCGCGCCTCCTGGGTGCTGGTCCCCCTGGCCCACGCCCTGGTCGCCATGCCCTTCGTGGTGCGCACCGTGGTGCCGGTGATGCGCTCGGTGCGCACCCGGCTGCGGGAGGCGGCCGCGGTGCTCGGTGCGCCCCCCGGCCGGGTCTGGCGAGAGATCGACCTGCCCCTGGTGGCCCGGGCGGCCGCCGCCGGGGCGGGCTTCGCCTTCGCCGTCTCGCTGGGCGAGTTCGGCGCCACCGCTTTCATCGCCCGCCCGGACACCATCACCATGCCCGTCGCCATCTTCCGGTTCCTGGGCCAGCCCGGGGGGCTCAACTTCGGCCGGGCGATGGCCATGAGCGTCGTACTGATGGTGGTCACCGCGGCCGCCGTGGCCCTGATCGACCGCTACCGCCCCGCCACCCTGGGGGAGTTCTGATGCTCGAAGTGCAGGAAGCCACCGTTCGCTTCGGGGGCCTCACCGCCCTCGACCACCTGACGCTGTCGGTGGCCGACGGCGAGGTGGTGGCGGTGCTCGGGCCGAGCGCGTCCGGCAAGACCACCCTGCTGCGAGCGGTGGCCGGCCTGCAGCCCCTCGACGAGGGGAGGGTCCTCTGGGACGGGACCGACCTGACCGCGGTTCCTCCCCACCGGCGGGGCTTCGGGCTGGTGTTCCAGGACTTCGCCCTGTTCCCCCACCTCGACGTGGGGCGCAACGTCGAGTTCGGCCTGCGCATGCAGGGGATGAGCGCCGACCAACGGCGGCGCCGGGCGGCGGAGGCCCTGGTCCGGGTCGAGTTGGGCGGCATGGAGCGGCGACGAGTGGCCACTCTTTCCGGGGGGCAGGCACAGCGGGTCGCCCTGGCGCGGGCACTCGCCCCGGAGCCGCGGCTGCTGCTACTCGACGAGCCCCTCGGCTCTCTCGATCGCACGCTGCGGGAACGGCTCACCGGGGAGCTGCGCGGGCTGCTGGCGGGCCTGGGAGTGACCGCCCTGTACGTGACCCACGACCAGCACGAAGCCTTCGGGCTCGCCGACCGGGTGGTGGTCATCGACCGCGGGCGTGCGCTGCAGATCGGGACCCCGGAGGAGGTGTGGGGCGCCCCCGCCGGCGAGCAGGTGGCCCGCTTCCTCGGCCTGCACAACGTACTGGAAGCAGTGGTAGAGGGCGAGCGGGCGCGGACGCCGGCCGGGCTCATCCCGGTGCCGGCGGGCACTCCTCCCGGCCCGACTCGGCTGGTGATACGCCCTTCGGCTTTCCGCATCGACCCCGCCGGGACGGTCGAGGGCGTAGTGCGCGGCCGGGTCTTTCGGGGCAACGAGTACTCGGTTGAGGTGGAGGTGGGTCAGGCACGGCTCGAGGTGACCCTGCGCAAGGCCCCCAGGCCGGGGGAGGCGGTGCGCCTCGCCGTCGATTCCGCGGGGGTGTCCCGCCTCGATTGAGCGAGCAGCAAGGCTGGTGCGGCCGGGGGTGATGCCCGGCGGATGGCCCGGGCCCGGCCGGCATTCGACGCAAAGCGCGCATCCCGAATGGAGGAGACCCCCGGTGAACCTGGACACTCTGACGATCCGTCTACGCCCGGCACGCGGTGGGTACGCATGGCATGATCGCGCCCGCCGAGAACGCGGAACTCACCCCGCGCCACCGCGCGGAACCGCCTTCTCGCCCTCAGGGGCTATCGTGGTCCTGGCCCTTGGCCTAGACGCACATCCGGGAGACACTCGATCGGGGAAGGCGTGATGCAGCTGCTTCACTCTGATGTGGAGAGCCGCCGGTTCGGATTGCGGGTGTTCCGTTGTACGGCGGACGCACTTGATGTAGCAGCCCTCCAGGACTCGATTCATCGCAACAAGGTCGACTTGGCCATCTGTCGAGTGCCGGCCATCTTCCTATCCAGGATGTCGGAGCTGGATCAACTGCATATGCCCTATGTGGTAGCCGACATCTTGGTTCACTATGCCGTCGACCTGGAGACCCGGGGTCCGGCCACGTTGCGAAACGCCGATCTGGATATCGTCGAGGGCACTGTCATGGATGCCGGCCAATTGGGCAGCATCGTGCGCCAGGTCTTCTCCGACTACACCAACCACTATTCCTCCAACCCCCTTCTCGCCAAACCCCTGATCCTCGAGGGGCAAGTGGAGTGGGCCACTGGCTACCTTGGGGGATCAGACCGCACGGCCTGGCTCATCAGGCGGGACGGCAGGCTTGTCGGGTTCTTCACCCACCTCTACGAACCCCGTGAAATGACGCTTGTCTTCGGTGGCGTCTTGCCATCAGAGCGAGGCGGAGGCATCTATCGGGACTTCGTTCGATATTCGATGAACGTTGCCAAGGAGCGAGGTTGCATCCGAATGCATTGCTCTACCCAGGTGCACAACATCGCCGTTCAGGGGGTCTGGGTTGCTGAGGGCCTTGTGATGAAGGAACCCCAACTGACTTTCCACGTCAATGCTCTACTGGGGAGACGATCACAGGTCTAGCCAAAGGATTCGCCCGTTCGACGGCCACCAATCATCAGCCCGACCCGCGAGGCAATCGGCCACGAATCCCTCGACCTGCACTACTCCGAGCGAACCTTCTCCTCACCCTCCTAATGACATGATCACTCCCACCGAGAACACGGGAACCACCCAACGCCACCACTCAGAGCCCCCTAGCGCCACCCCAAACCGGCGAAGGCGGCAGATCACCGCGGGCCTCACCCACCTCATAGCAGTCTTCCGCCATTGGGGTCGGCGAGTCCAAGTCTCCCTTCGCTCCCATCCGTTGCTTTGGTCCGTTCTCATCGCAGCCGGGCTGAGCGTGCTCGTCGCGATTCCGCTGACACCCGTCCTCTTGGGAAACGACGACGCCGCCATCGCCGCCACACTCGACGGCTCGTACTACGGGCATCCCCAGCCGCACACGGTGTACGCCAACGTGGTCGTCGGCCTGGCCCTGTCCTCCCTCTACGCCGCGGCCGGGTCCATCCCCTGGTACGGCATCTACCTCTACTTCGCCTATTTCGTCGGGCTGACCGCCGTCGTCTACGTGGTGCTGGCCGACGACCGCCCCGGCTTCGGGCGCCGGGTCCTCGCCCTGGCCGGCTACATGGCCGTGTTTGCCCTATGGATGGGGACCCAGATCACCTTCACCTCAGTGGCCTTGATGCTGGGCTTTGCCGGCGCTCTGCTCTACCTCTCCCGGGGTCCCCTGCCGCGAACCAGCTGGGTTGCCATGGCCGGTGCCGGGGTCATGGTGGGCGCCGCTTCGCTGGTGCGCTGGCACTCCCTTGGTGCGGTGCTTGTTCTCGCTGTGCCTCTCTTCCTGCTCGCGGCGCGCCGCATCCCCTGGCGTCGCCAGGCCCTCTTTGTGGCAGTTGCTGCCGGAGTGGTCCTCTCCGGGTGCGCCTTCCAGGCCGCCTACTACGCAGGGAAGCCCGAGTGGCGCGAGTACTTCGAGTTCAACACAGTACGCAGCGCGGTCCGCGACTCCCCGACGATCGACGCGGCCGCGCCCCGGAGGTGCTCGACGCCGTCGGCTGGAGTGAGAACGACCTCGCCATGTTCCGGAACTGGTTCTACCTGGACCAGGACGTCTACGGAGTCGAGCAGTTGCGCCGAGTCAGCGACGCCACGGGCTGGCCACTGACTTCACTCGGCCTCGCTGTTGGATCCCTGAGGATCCAGACCGCGTACGGCGGGGTCATGGGCTTGATACTCACGACAGCCCTCCTTGCGGCCGCCTGGGCGTCCGGCGGACGGGCAACCCGCCGATTCGCCGCGCTCGCCGTCGCCTATACGGCGACGGTGCTGGCGGGCCTGGCCCTCCTCGCCAAACTCCCCCCAACCGTCGGCATCCCCATCCTCGCCTTCCTCGCCCTCCTGCTGCTCACCACCCCTGCGGGGGTAGCCGCCGATGCGGGGGCTCGCGAAGGGGGACGATGGCGACGGGTCACGGCCTGGGTGCTGGCCGGGGCAGCGATCGCCGCCGTCGTGGCAGGTGTCAGTGACGCCGCGCTGGGCAGAGACAGCCGACGGGTGGCCGACCAGACTGCTATTGCCCCCCTACGCGAGATCCAGCAGCCGGACCCAGGCGGCATCTTCATCCAATGGGGGAACGAGCTCCTCCTGGGGTTCGCTTCGCCGTGGCGCGCGCCGCTCCTCCCGTCCTTTCCGGCATCCCCCTGGGTTGGTCGCAGCGCTCGCCAGTCCACTCACAGTGGATGGCCGAGTTGGGCATCGACGACCTCTACCTCGCCATCGGCAGCCGCGAGGACGTCTACCTGCCCGCTGCCGGCCCCCGTTCTCTCTTGGTGCGCCTCTACCTCACCTACCTGGAGGAGCACTACGGGTTCTCCGGACTGCTTCGACCCAGAGCCGAGCAGGACACCGTTCACCATCTTCGACCTGGCGGTCTGCCTATGCAGCTCGACGATCGCGCCCGGATGATCATCGAGCGCCGTCCCGACGGGACCGACAGTGCGTTACCCCCTCGGTCGACGGCCGCATCGTGGGACGAGCCCGGTTCGAGGACGGTCGACGACCGATGTCCTGGTCACGGGCTGGGCGGCCGACCGTCGACAACCTCGGCCCGGTCGACTACATCGTGGTCTTCGCACGATGGTCGGGCCGTCTCCGTCGCCCTGCCCGCAGACACGCCACTGACGCCCAGCGCGCCAGTCCGCTACGCCGACCGGCTCGGCGTGCGCCGATCCGCACCACCTCGGCTTCGAGATCGCCATCACCGCGATCCCCACCACCGACACACGTCAGGTCTTCGCCCTCTCGAACGGACGGGCCGCCGAGATCACCCCCTGAACGACGACGCTCCTGCGGGCTTCCCACGCCAGCGGAACTGCCGTGACTACACCTCCTCTTCCAGGGCGGCGGCTATCTCGGCGGTGAGGTCGTCGGGGAGAGTGGAGCGCAGCACCCGGCCGTTGAAACGGCGCATCTCCCGCACCAGGACGGTCGTCGCCAGCGGCTCGAACAGCAGGAAGAGGGCGGCAGAGCCGGCGGCAAGGTCCTCCCCCATCTCCTTCATCTCCCGGTCGGAGATCCCGATGTCGCGCAACTTGCCCCAGATGCCGCCGATGGCGGCTCCCAGGGCGGCGCCGACGAGCGGCACCATGAAGAGCAGCCCGGCGAACATGCCCAGCCAGGTACCGACCATCGCCCCCTGGCCGGTCCCCACGTCGCGAGTCTGGTGGATGCGGATGCGGCCGGCGGCGTCCTTGGCCACGATGGCCGCATCCTCGATGCGGATCGCTTCCCGCTGATGCAGCCGCAAGGCGGCCAGCAGCGCTTCCTGGGCACGGAGGGCATCGTCGAACTCCACCGCCAGGAGGCGCGACGGTCCTTCCCCCTTGGGAAGGACCTCGGCTCCCTCGTCGGCCCACGGATCGAACCTGTCGGCCATAGCCCTCCTCGGCTGTTGACCCCATTGTGGTGCGCGCCGACGCGAAGCGAAATCGGCGGCATGCTCTCCCTACAATCACCCAGGAGGGCCTGCCCAGCCGAATGCCGTCACTCTCGAACCTCACCGATGCCGCGCCCGGGCAGCGTTGGGCGAGGGTCGAGGCGGCCCTGCGGGCCCATCCCCTTGTCTGGGCCTTGGTGCTGTCGGCGGCGATCGCCGCCGTGTTCGTCCTCACCCTGAGCCCCGGCTACGACACCAACGACGACGTCGGCATGCAGTCGGCAGTGGACGGCACCATGGGCGAGCACTCGCCCCACCTGGTGTTCAGCAACGTGCTCATCGGCCTGCTGCTCAGCACCCTCTACCGCGCGGTCGGCTGGTTCCCCTGGTATGGCCTCTACCTGTACGCGGCCCATTTCGCCGCTCTGCTCGCCGTCGTCTACGTGGTGCTCGCCGATCGGCGAGGCCATTTCCAGGTGCGCCTCCTTGCCCTGGTCGGCGTACTGGCGGTCTTCCACCTGTCGATGTGGATGCAGCTGCAATTCACCTCGACGGCGATGCTGTTCGGAGCCTCCGGGGTGATGCTCTACCTGGCCGTAGCCCCGCGGGAGCCGGCCCGCTGGGGCACGATTGCCGTCGGCGGCGCGATGGTGGGGCTTTCCTCCTGGATTCGCTGGCACTCGGGCTGGGCCGTGGTGCTGCTCTCCGTCCCCGTCCTCGTCCTGACTCTGCGCCGCCTTCCCTGGCGCCGTCTGGCGCTCTTCGCTGGAACCGCCGCCGCCATCCTGCTGGCGGGATCGATTGCCCAGGCGGTCTACTACGCCGGGCAGCCCGGCTGGCAGGCGTACTTCGATCTCAACGCGGCCCGCGACCACATCCAGCAGTCGCCCCTCCTCGACGAACTCGACCCGGCCGTCCTGGCCGAAGTCGGATGGAGCCGCAACGACCTCGCCATCTTCGACGGTTGGTTCTTCGCCGATGAGAGGGTTCACGAGGCGGCCGACGTGGAGGTGATCGCCGACGCCCTGCCCACCGCCTTTCGACCGGCCCACGCGCTGGGTGTGCTGGCCGCCCAGGCCGGGGGCTGGCTTGGAGCGACGCGGCTGGCGGTCGTCGTCGCCCTCGCCGCCCTCGCCTGGGTGGAAGGTGGGCGCCGGGCAGGGGCCCTGGTGCTGGCGACCTCGGCGGCCGTGCTGGTGATCGCCTTCGGGCTGGCCGGCGCTTACCGGCTGCCGGACCGGGTCGCGGTGGGGTTGCTGGCGTTCCCTCCCCTTCTCTTCCTGTCCCTCCCAGGCGCGAGTACCCCCGACGGATCGCTCCCTCGCGGGCGTGCAGGGGTGTGGCATGGGGCGGCGGCGATCGTCTCGGTGATAGCCCTCGTGGTGGGAGCCGCCAACGCCCTCGCGCTGGATCGGCAGCACCACGCTGGCGACGCCGATCTCCGGGAAGCGTTCTGCCGGGTTCGCCGCGGTCGACCCCGACGGGATCTTCGTCGCGTGGGGAGGTCAGGTCCAGATGGGTGCCCAATCCCTCTCCCCCTGGCGGCGGGGTGGCCTGGGCGGCCCGCCGATGATCCTCCTCGGCTGGCCTGCGCGCTCCCCGCATACGAGGCGCAGCTGACACGCCTGGGCATCGACGACCTCTACGCGGCGGTCGCCGCTCGCCCCGACGTCTACTTGCCGATGCGGATCGAGGCGAGGGCGGCCATGTACCTGCGCTACCTGGCGGAGCACTACGGCTTCTCCGGGCTGCTGCGCCCGGCCGCCCGGGTCGGCGCGTACACGGTCTACGCAGGGGGTGACCTCCTTCGAGGTGGAGGTCCTCGGCCGGCGCCCTGGTCGAGCGCCGGTTCGACGGAAGCGTCGTCTCCTACCGGATGGTCCCCGCCGACGGGCTCGGGAGCGCCTTCGCCATCCCCCTCTGGCCCAAGGGGCTCCTCATCGCCGGGTCGGCCGACGCCGACCTGATCGTGGTCACCCGCCGAGGCGAGGCGATCGCCCTGGCCCGGCCCGACCCGGCCCTGGGCGGGGACTCCGGCTCTCCCGGCTTCGCGCTCACGGTGCGCCGGGCGGCGGCAGACCCTGCGGGTGTTCGCCATCTCCGGCGGCCGGGCCGCGAGCATCACCCCCTGAGCGGAGCGGGCCGCGAGCGGCCCGCCAACGCGCCCGCCACCAGGGCGGCCACCGCCGCCGCCCCCACCACCACGTGCGACCAGGCGGTGAACTCGTCCATCCCCAGCCAGCGAGCCGGCGCCGCCCCGGCCAGCCGCAGCCAGCCCATGGCCACGAAGAGCAGCGCCCCGGCCGCCGCCACCGCGGCGGCCGCCGGGCGGCTGCGGCCCAGCAGCCACAGAACGGCACCCCCGACCACCACATGAATCAGGTTCTGCAGGGGGTTGAAGGTGAACATGAGGATCGCCTCGCCGGCCTCGGGAGCGAAGGGGAAGAACCCGGTCTCCCCGAAGCCCAGGATCCCCACCGCCACCACGAAGACCGCGAAGCCGGCGGCCGCCATCGCCACCGGGTGATCGCCGATCGCCCGGCCGGCCGGGTGCACCTCGCAGCGCCCGAACAGCCACAGGAGAGCGAGCAAGAAGGGCAGCAGCCAGACCAGCCAGGCCGGGCGGAGGGCCCACCACAGCCCCGACCCGACGGCGGGCTCCGGGGCCCCCGCGGCCCGGGCCACCCCGGCACCCAGCGTGATGGCGGTCACGTGCCAGAGGAAGGCCGTCAGCACCACCGTGTGCACCCGGCGCACCCGCCGCCACGGCCCGGCGCGGGCCATCCAGCTGCTCGGCCGCCGGCCGGAGCAGCAGGGCCAGGCCCACCAGCCACAGGGTCAGGGCAACCATCGCCAGGCTGGGAGGCTGGGCGTTGGAGCGGTCCTGGCCCGGCACTCCCACCACACTGACCGGGTAGCCGCCCACCGTGGTGAGCAGCACCAGCCCCGCCAGCCCGGCGGTAGCCATGAGGACCGCCCCGCGCCGGCCCCAGCGCGGCAGGGTCCCGTCGGCATAGGCGAAGCCGAGCTGGTGAGCGAACAGCCATTGGAAGGCGTAGTTGGCCCCTCCGACGCCTTCGACTCCCAGGCCGATGGAGACGAGGTCGATGACCCCCACCGCCCCGGCCAGGACCGCCGCCACCCACAGGCCGAAGCGGCGGTGCAGCCGCTCCATGGCCGGGGCCAGGGCCACCGCCACCACGTAGATGCCCAGGAACCAGAGGGGAAGGCCGACCACCTCGGCGGCCCGCGCCTTGCCCGGCGACCCGGAGTCGATGCCCTCCGACCGCCAGGCCCAGGGCCAGCCACACCGCCAGGAAGGCAGCCGGTGGGGATGAGCAGGCGGCCCAGGCGGCCGTCCAGGTAGGTGAGGTAGCTGCCGGCCCGCCGCCGCGAGACCGAGTTGGCGAACCCCCCGGCGAAGAAGACCAGGGGCATCACCTGGATCAGCCAGGTCGCCAGGCGGGTCCAGGGGACCACCGAGAGGGCGTTGACGCTGAGCACCCGGTCCGGCTCCCACACCACGGTGGTGGTCGCCCAGTGCCCGAGCACCACCGCCACGATGCACACCACCCGCAGGAGGTCGATGAAGCGGTCTCGCTCCTCCAGGGGCGGAGCCGATGCCATGGCGAGGCAGGGTAGCGCCGGCCGCCCGCCGCTACCCGAGGCCGAGGAAGCCCGCCAGGTCGCCGGCCACCGCCCCTGCTGCCTCGACGGCCGACGCCTCCGCCAGCCGGGGGTCGTCCCCCTCGGCCAGGTCGACCCGGCGATCGACGTAGATCTTCAGCTTGGGCTCGGTGCCGCTGGGGCGCACCAGGGCCCGGCCCGCCGGCCCCAGCTCGAGAACGATCAGAGGGGTGGCGCCCAGCCAGCGAGGGCGACGCTCCGCCCCCTCCCGGAAGTCGGTGGCGGCCGTCACCTCTACCCCACCCAGCCGCCCCGGGCGGCTCCGTGCCAGGAGATCCACGGCGGCGGCGATCTCGGCCGCCCCCTGCGGGCCGCGTCGCACCACGCTGCGCTGGACGCTGACCCACAGGCCGTGACGCCGGTAGAGCCGGGCGAGCCGGTCGAACACCGTCTCCCCCATCGCCCGGCAGCGGGCGGCCAGCTCGGCGAAGAGCAGGGCCGCCGAGATGCCGTCCTTGTCGCGCACCACCGGCCCGACCGTGTAGCCCAGGGCCTCCTCGTAGCCGAAGACGAAGCGCGTCCCCTCCGCCGCCTCCAGGTCGAGGGCCGCGTTGGCGATCCACTTGAACCCGGTGAGGGTCGCCTCCCAGCGGGCCCCGTAGGCCGCGGCGATCGAGGCGAGCATCGGCGACGACACGATGCTGCTCACCACCAGCGGGGTGGGCCCCGGCCCGGCGTGCTCCAGCAGGAAGTCGGCCAGCAACTGGCCCACCTGGTTGCCGGTGAGCATCACCCAGTCGCCGTCGCGGGGCAGGCACACGGCCAGGCGGTCGGCGTCGGGGTCGTTGGCCAGGATCAGGTCGGCGCCGACGCGCGCCGCCAGTCCCACGGCCAGGTCGAGCGCCCCCGGCTCCTCGGGGTTGGGGAAGGCCACCGTCGGGAAACGCCCGTCGGGCTCGGCCTGCTCCTCGACCACGTGCCAGTCGGCGAAGCCGGCCAGCCGCAGGACCCTCTCCGCCAGCGCCCGCCCCACCCCGTGCATCGGGGTGTAGACGATGCGCAGCCGCCGGTCGGCCGGGCCCGCCGGGCGCAGGGCGAGCACTTCCTCCACGTAGCGCGCCGCCAGGGACGCCTCGATCGGCCGGGCCAGCCCGCTCGCCCCCGCCAGCGCACCCTCGACCCGGGGGACGTCCACGGCCCGCCCGACGCGATCGATGGCGGCGGCGATGCCGCGCATCCACCGGGGGCACGATCTGGGCGGCGTTGGCGTCGTAGACCTTGTAGCCGTTGTCCTGCGGCGGGTTGTGGCTGGCGGTGACCACCACCGCCGCCGAGGCGCCGAGCACCCGGGCCGCGTACGCCACCAACGGCGTGGGGGCCACCTCCGCGAAGTACCGCACCGCCACTCCCGCCGCTGCCAGCACACCCACCGCATCCTCGGCGAAGGCGCGGCTGGACAGCCGGCCGTCGAAGCCCACGATCACCGGCCCGGCCCCCGGCCGGGTGGCCGCCAGGTAGTCGGCCAGGCCCCGGGTGGTGCGGATCACCACCGCCCGGTTCATGCGGTTCGACCCGGCGCCGACGGCGCCGCGAAGGCCGGCCGTGCCGAAGGCGAGGGTGCCCGCCATGCGGTCGGCCAGTGCCACCTCGTCGCCCGCGTCGAGCAGGGACTGCAGTTCGGCGCGGGTGGCCGGGTCCGGATCGGCGGCGATCCAATCCTCGGCCGCCCGGCGCAGGGCAGCGTCGATCGGCATGGCCGGGACATTACCCGCGGCCGCCCTGCGCCGGTCCCCGGCGGGGCGCCTACCCCAGCTTGGGCAGCAGCAGGTTGAACTCGTCCTGGATGGTCAGCGGGACCGTGTAGCCGGTCTCGTCGCGGATCGTGGCGATGTTGGCCGCCACGTCCTCCATGGTGAGGACACCCTCCCGGTCCGGGTGCTTGAAGTAACCATCCGTGCGGCCGATGAAGAATCGGCTGATGTTGCCTCCGGCCACCGTCCAGATCTCACCGCTCAGGGTGCATTCCTCAGAGCAGAAGTAGGCCACGACCGGCGACACCAGGGTCGGCTCGAACTTGGCGACCAGGGGGCCGAAGAGCTCCTCGGTCATCCGGGTCCGGGCCACCGGGGCGACCGTGTTCACCTTGATGTTGAACTTGGCCCCCTCGTGCTTGAGCACGTTCATCAGGCCGATCTGGCCCATCTTGGCCGCGCCGTAGTTGGACTGGCCGAAGTTGCCGATGACGCCCGGCGTTCGAGGTCGTCATCACGATGCGGCCGTATCCCTGCGCGCGCATCGCCTTGAAGGCGGGCTGGGTGACGTAGAAGGCACCCTTGAGGTGGGTGTCCAGGACGGCGTCCAGGTTGGGCCACTCCAGATTGTGGAAAGCCTTGTCGCGGAGGATCCCGGCGTTGTTCACCAGGATGTCCACCCGGCCGAACTCGTCGAGGGCCTTCTGCACGATGGCCTGGCCGCCCTCCGGCGTGGCCACCGACGAGTGCTCGGCCACCGCCGCCCCGCCGGCCGCCTTGATCTCGGCCACGACCTCCTCGGCCGGCGTGGCCTCCGTCGCCGTCCCGTCCGCGGCGACGCCGGGGTCGTTGACGACCACGGCCGCCCCCCGCGAGGCGAGCAGCTTGGCGTGGATCGCTCCCAGCCCACGCCCCGCCCCCGTGATGATGGCCACCCTGTTCTCGAACGAGATCACGTCAGCCTCCTTCGATCTGCCTACGGCTACTCGCCCGCTGGTCCCACTGTGTTAACGGCTGCTCACATCCTACTCGCCGGGCCAAGAGGCCAGCGCTCCCCGCAGCGGGCGGGACAGATCGCCCCGCTCCCCCACCTCGACCCGGGCCAGGCCGAGCCAGTCAGCCATGCTACGCAGTTCGTCGACCAGGGCCGGCGCCACCCGGCCGGGATCCTCCCCCGGCTGCAGGAAGGCCGCCGGGGCCACCAACACCCCCCGCTCGCGGTCGGCCTTCAGGTCCAACCGGGCCACCAGGCGATCGCCCAACAGGAAGGGGAGCACGTAGTAACCCCAGACGCGCTTGGCCGCCGGCGTGTAGATCTCGGTGCGATAGCGGAAGCCGAAGAGGCGCTCGGTACGCCGCGCGGTCCCAGATGAGCGAGTCGAAGGGGCAGAGCAGGGCCGCCGCTCGCACCCGGCGAGGCGCATCCGCCTCCGGGTGCCGAAAGGCCGGGTCCCGCCAACCTTCCACCTCGACCCGCTCCAGCGCCCCTTCGGCCGCCAGCACGTCCACCGCCGCCCGCGCCTCCTTGATGGGAAGGCCGTAGTAGTCGGCCAGGTCGGCGGCCGTCCCCACCCCCAGCGACCGGGCCGCCCGCAGCAGGAGCAGGCGCTGCGCCTCCTCCCGGGGCGGCGCCGGCGCCTCGAGGTACTGCCGGGGGATCACCCGCTCCGGGAGGTCGTAGCGGCGCACCAGCCCCCGGCGCTCCCCCACCACCAGGCGGCCGGTGACGAACAGCCACTCCAGGGCGAGCTTCCCCGCCGTCCAGCCCGAGCCCCAGTAGGGAACATGGCGCTCCCCGGGTTCCTCGAGCTCGGCCGCGGCCAGCGGGCCCCGGCGGCGCACCTCCTCGAGCACCTCCTCCAGGTAACCGGGGTGCTCTGCCTCCAGGGCGCGCACCTCGCGCCACTGGCCCTGCCCCTCCATGCGGTGGCGGAAGAGGGGGTAGGCCTCCACCGGCAGGAAGCAGGCCTGGTGGGCCCAGTACTCGATCAGCTCCCGCCGGTCGTTGTAGGCCCGCCACAGCAGGTCGCGGTCGTGCGGGCCCAGGCGGGCGAAGAGCGTCAGGTGGGGGGCGCGCTCGACCACGTTGATCGGGTCGAGCTGCAGGGCGCCCACTCGCCCGAACACCTTCCGCAGGTGGCGCAGGTCCACCCGACCGGCCGGCCGCGGGTCGGCCAGGCCCTGAGAGGCGATCGCCATCCGCCGGGCGGCCTCGCCGCTGAGGGCCCTCACCGGCCGGTGAAAGTCGCCGGGCGCTTCTGCAGGAAGGCCGCCGTCGCCTCGGCGAAGTCGGCGCTGCGGAACAGCGGCAGCAGCTGGAGGAGCACCCGAGGGACGTGGTCGGTGTAGGAGTCGGTGAGAGCGGCCCGCATCATTCGCTTGGCGGCCTGCACCGCCAGCGGCGGGCAGGGAGGCGATCTGGGCGGCCAGCTCGGCCCCCCGGGCCCGGCAGGCGTCGGCGTCGTCCACCACCTCGGAGACCACCCCGGCGGCCAGGGCGGCCTCGGCCGAGATGTCCGCGCCCAGGAAGTAGAAGCGGGCGGCGGCCTCCCACCCGGCCAGGCGAGGCAGCAAGTAGGTGTCGCCGCTCTCGGGGACCAGGGCCCGCCGGGTGGGCGGGACGAACCGGCCCGAGCGGGCCATCACCCGGATGTCGGCGTTCAGCGCAAGGCCCACGCCGTAGCCGGCGGCAGAGCCGTTGACCGCCGCCACGATCGGAGTGTCGGCCAGGTGCATGACCACCACCGGGACGCGCTCTGGGCGGTAGGAGACGCCGAACTCGTCCACGGCCTCCAGTCCCTGGGCGGCCACCTCGGCCAGGTCGAGGCCGGCGCAGAAGCCCTCGCCCGCCCCGGTGAGGACGATGGCCCGGACTCCCGGGTCCGCGTCGGCCACCCGCACCTTCTCGGCGAGATCGTCGAGCATGGGCACCGGTCAGGGCGTTGCGCCGCGCCGGGCGGTTGAGGGTGATGGTGGCGACGCGATCGGCCACTTCGTAGAGGACATCGGGCATCGTGCCTCCCACTGGACGGGAGGGGTAGCCTACCGGCGTGATACGCAGAATCGGCTGGACGGCCCGCACCATCGTCGGATGGCCGGTGATCATCCTCTACACGATCGCGGTGTGCTCCTGGCTGATGATCGTCACCCGCTTCCGGCCGGACACCCATCACACCGAGGTCGTCGCCCGGGGCTGGGGATGGCTCTTCAACTTCTTCTCGGGGGTGGACAACACCATCGAGGGCCTGGAGCACGTGGACCGCAAGGCGTCCTACGTGGTCGTGTCGAACCACCTCTCCAACCTCGACGCCCCTTACCACCTGGGCACCATGCCGGTCGGGGTGCGCTTCCTGGCCAAGAAGGAGCTGTACAAGATCCCCCTGTTCGGCTCGACCCTGCGCGCCGTCGGGATGGTGGAGACCGACCGCCAGGCCGGCGCCGCCGCCCACGAGGACATCAACCGGCAGGTCGCCCGCGTCATCACCATGGGCCGGTCGTTGCTCATCTACCCGGAGGGGACCCGCTCTCGCGACGCCGAGCTCCACGATTTCAAGAAGGGGGCGTTTCGCATCGCCATCGAGAACGGCATGCCGATGCTCCCGGTGGCCTTCGCCGGCACCAACCACGTGTGGCCACCCGGCCAGTGGTGGTGGCAGGGCGGCAAGGTGAAGATGGTCTTCCACCCGCCCATCCCCACCAGAGGACCTGGGCGAGGACGCCATCGAGCCGCTGCGGCAGCAGGTGCACCGCATCATCGGCGAAACCTACGCCCGGATCCGCACCGAGGTGTAGCTGAGCTCGCCTCCCCCGCGGCGGCGGGGGAGGCGCGAGGCCGCAGGCCCGAGCGGAGAGGGCGAGCCGCCGGGAGCCTGGCCGAGCCGACGGCGCGCCGGTCGCCCCGCCTAGGCCATCAGCCGGGCCAACTCGGCTCCCCACTCCCGGGCTCGTTCCACCTCGCCCGTCGCGCAGCGGGCCGTACTTGCCTTTGACGACGAACCCCTGCGGCTTGCCCAGCGGGCGGTACCCGGCCCCCTCCAGGGCCTTCGAGATGGCAGAGGTGGCGTTGCCGAAGGGCCCCCGCACCTTCGTCTCGAAGGCGGCCCCACGCCCCTGTCCCCGGGGCAGGCTCTCCAGCCACGAGCGCAGCGGGGGGTGGGAGAGGTCCGGCGGGCGGGGCGCCGGCCCCGGGTTGGCGCGGATGTCCCTCGCGCATCTGCTCAGACGGGAGACGGAACCCGATGATCGGCGACCCGGCCACGATGAGGTCGGCCCCGGCGATGGCCTCGGAGGTCGCCTCGGAGGTGGAAAGGGCCGGCGTGCCCCCGCCGATTCCCTCGGCGATGGCGCGGGCGATGGCGGCGGTGTTGCCCCAGAGCGACTCGTAGACGACCACGGCTCTCATGTCTCTCTCCGTTCGCTTGACTGTCGGCCCATCCATTGTGACAGGCGGGCGGCGCTGCAGCCGGCGCCTGCGCGAAGAGGTCGGCGGCCGCCTTTGGGCGGCCGCCGACGGTTCCCCGCTCGATCAGGACCCCTACTCCCCGGTGGTGAGGGCGTGGAGGCCGATCAGGCCGTCTTCGATCCAGTAGACGGAGACCCCGTCGCGGGCGACACCGCTGGCCAGATCGGTCACCCGGGTCGCCACCCCCACGAAAGGCCCCGAGATCACCGGCTCCCCGGTGAACTCCAGCCGCATCCCGGCGTAGAAGTCCGCCAGCGGGCTCTGGCTGTACCGGACGCCGAGCGGGGTCAGGAACTGCGCCGACTCCCCATAGCCGGCCAGCACCCCGTCGATGTCCCCGGCTGCCCACGCCGCCGCCTGGGCAGCCAGCAACTCCTCCACCACCGCCGGATCGGCCTCGGCATAGCCCTCGGCAGCAACCTCGGCATACAAGCCCATGCCGCTGACCCCCAGGAAACCGCCTGCCACCCGCTCCACCACCCCCACATCCAAGCCGACCCAGACGCCGGGGAAGTCGCGGCCTTCCGCGTAGGTGACGCGCACCGGGGCCAACCCCACGTGCCCCGACACGATCACCTCCCCCAGCACCTCCCACGCCTCACCCGACGGGGTGTAGCTGGAGCAGTTGATGCTGGCCCCGACCTGCCCCAGGCTCCCCTGCACTAGGTAGATCAGATGATGGTCGTCGTTCGCGAAGAGGGCATGCAACGCCTCGGCGTCCCCCGCCGTGAGAGCCGCGAACGCCCTGGGCGCCACCTCCCCCACCGACCCCGCCGGCACCTTCCCCGCCCGCCAGCGTCGTCGCCGGAGCCAGCGTCGTCGTCGGCCCCGGCTCGAGCACCTCGCGTCCCCACGGTCTGATGACGAACAGCAGGGGCAGCCCGACGGCAAGCACCAGCGCCGCGGCGCCGACGGCCACCGCCGGCCGGGCCAGGAGCGGCCTCCGGCTCCCGGGCGCCCGGACGCTGAAGCGGGCCTCGCCGGCTCGCCTCCCTGACCTCATGCGGCGGCGCGGCGGGCGAGATCGTCCAGTTTCATCACCACTCCTCGACATGCAGCCGCTCGGCCAACGCCTGCCGCCCACGATGCAGGTGCACCTTCACCGTGCCCTCGGCGCAGCCCATGGCTTCGGCAATCTCCGCCACGGACGCCTCCTCCAGGTAGTGCAGGGTCACCGCCTGGGCCTGGTGCTTGGGAAGGCGGCGGACGGCATGCCAGAACTCCGCCGCCTCGACGCTCAGCTCGGTCGGCGGCTCGCCTCTCAGAGGCGCCAGGCGCAGCAAGGCCCGGGCCTCGGCCTTGCGCCGCTGGTAGGCCGAGGCGGCGAGGTTGAGCACCACCCGGCGCGCCCATCCGCCGGGCCGCTCCAGCAGCCCGACCTCCGGCCATCTCCGGTACACGGCGATCATCGCCTCCTGGGCCAGGTCCTCCGCCGCCATCCGGCCTCCCGAGAGGGCATAGGCAATGCTCACCATCTTCGGGAACTCCACGCGCGTAGAACCGGTCGAAGGGCTCCAGGCCGCGGACGACCGGGACCGCGTCGGTCACGGCCCGATCCGCCCAGGCCGAGCGCGACGGCACCCATGTCACCCCACACTCCCACGAGGGGACACAGAGGTTTACCCGAATCTCGGCGATAGCCCCGACAGCCGTGTGTATCGTCGCCAGACACCCCCAAGACGGCGCCGGCGGCCATTCTCGCAGTGGAGCCCGGCCGATGGACGGCAGGCTGCTCTCCCGGCGTTACCCAGCGCTCAGCGCCGCACCGCCACCACGATGTTGTCCACGGCGTGGCGCAGGCCCTCGTCGGTCTCCACCGGGCGCAGCACCCGCTCCGCTCGCAAGACCTCCAGCTCACCCCCCACCGTCTCGACCACCTCGTCGGGGGTGTACAGGAACCCGCGCTGTGAGGGCCCGCCCCAGCCTTCGGTGAAGTTGGCCACGTCGTGGCCGATCACGATCAAGTGCCCGCCGGCGGCCACCGCGCCCGCCGCCTTGCTCCAGACCAGACGGCGCAGGTCGGCCGGGGGCTGCAGGTACAGCACGACGGCCAGGTCGAACTCCCGGGGGGCAGGCTCCCACTCCCGCAGGTCGGCGAGCACCCAGTTCACCGTCACTGCCTGGTGCTCGGCCAGCAGCCGGCCCTTCTCCAGGCCCACCTCCGACCAATCCACCGCGGTCACCGACCATCCCCGTGTGGCCAGCCACACGGCGTTGCGCCCTTCGCCGGCCGCCAGGTCGAGGGCCTTCCCCGGCTGCAGGCCCTCCACCTCGGGCACCAGGAAGCGGTTGGGCTCCATCGACCAGACGAAGCCCTTCTGCCGGTAGCGCTGGTCCCAGTCTCCGCGGTCCATCGACGGCAGGCTAGGCGCGGCGCGGGCGGAGCGGCCCGCCCCCGATTCAGGGATGCCGTCCGGGTGTACCCGGATGGCCGGCACCCGGGGCAGGGGCTACGGTCCGTCACTGGAGAACGGCGCCGGGAACGGCCCGGCCGGGGCGACCCGCAGGAGGTCGAGCCATGTCCGATAACGCCAGCCGGCCCATCTGGCCGTTCATCGTGGGGGCGGCCGTCGTCGCGGTGGCGGCCGTTGGGTTCTTCCTGGTACGGGACCTCATCGCTTTCGGCAGGCCTGTCCCGGAGTTTCCCTCGCTGTCTGATGCCCCCGACCCGTCCCTGCACGGCACCGTCGCCTACTTCGCCATGGATGACGAACCGAAGACCCAGATCAATAGCGGGTGTGTGCGGGTGATCGCCGCGGCCGGCGCGCCTTCCCGCGACGTGCTCTGTCTCACCCAGGAGGGGGGCGACACCGGCCCCCAGCTCGAGTTCCTGCCCGACGGGCGGCTGCGGGTGACCATGTTCTCCCGGCCTTCGGACGGGCCTCTGGTGGTCGCCTGGGAGAAGATCGTGGACGTGGCCACCGGGGAGACGGAGGACGTCCCGGCCATCGACTTCCCCGCCGCTCCCGCTGTGCTCGGCCCGATGGTGACCCCTGCGGGTGAGCAGATCACGGCCGACACGCAGGGGAACACCGCCGAGCTGGTGCTGACCGATGCCGACGGGGTGGCCCGCACCCTGTGGTCCGCCGACGTGAGCCCCGAGTACTCAATCGAGGCCGTCTGGGCCCCGCACTGGGAGTGGCTCCTCGCCTCCGATGGGCGGCTCCTGATCGTGACCATCGATGACCCGGCTCGGATCCGGGTGTTGGTGGAGGAGACGGGTGGGCTGGGCGAGTACCTCGACCTCGTCATGTACGCCGTCACCGGTGCCGACCTGCTGGATGGGGAGAGCCAGTCGTAGGAAGACCCGATGAGTCTGCCGAGTGGCGGCCGATGAGGGCGCAGCCCCCTGGGCTCGAGCGGCCGCAGCTCAGTCGTACACCCCGGCCAGGTAGCAGGCACCGCCCTGCACCTCGCAGAGGAACGCCCCCGCCGAGGTGACGATCTGGTAGCGGTCGGCGGCCTCCTCCCCCGCCCACCAGCGCCCGGTGTGCCGCCAGGGCCCGGCCCAGGCCAGCACCGGCTCCCAACGGCTGCCCAGGCGCACCCGCACCGGCGAGCCGTCGTCCCACTCGACTTCGAACGGCCGCGGCGCGGGAGGCACCAGCGCCGGGGAGGGGACGGGGAGGCGGCCCGGCCAGGGGGCCCGCGGATCCCGCTCCGGGGCTGGGGCCGGCTCCCCCCAGCGGTGCCACTGCACCTGCTCCCCCGGGCGGCGGCCCCCCTGCGGCCGGGCCTGGAGCACCGCCTCCGGCCCCACCAGGGCCTGCGCCCGGGCCAGGGCCCGGCTCGCCTCCAGGTCGGAGGCGGCGTCGTCTCCCAGGTGCAGCTGCCGGCCTCGATCGGAGCGGTCGGCGGGCAACAGGCGGAGCACGGCCAGGCCGCCGGGCACCCCGCCCGACTCCACCCAGGCCCGCAGCTGCCAGCGCACCCGCTCCGCCACTTCGGCCTCGCCGAAAGGGTCGGCGCTGCGCCAGGTGCGGGACCGGGCCACCCCGGCCGCCGACTCGGCCTCGACCACCACCCGATGCGGCGCCCCTCCCCAGGGGCCCAGCCCGGCGATGAGGCGATGGGCCAGCGAGCGGGCGGCGAAGGCGGCCTGCTCCAGGTCCTGGAGGGGCGGGTCGAAGCGCTCCTCCACCGCCAGGTCCTCGGGCAAGGGGCGCGGTTGCACCCAGCGGTCCTCCCCGCTCGGCCAGCCGGTGCGCCTCCAGGCCGGGGGGGCCGAAGCGGGAGGCCACCGCCTCCCGAGGCAGGGCACCCAGGGCCCCCAGCGTGGTGATGCCCAGCCAGCGCAGGGTGGCCGCCATCTCCTCCAACCCCAGAACCGACACGTCGAGGCCGGCAAGGAAGGCACGGGTGTCGGCGACGATCCGCGGCCCGTCGCCGGCGACCGCCGCCGCCAGGCGGGCGGCGAAGGGGCCGTCGGCCAGGCCGAGGCGGGCCCCCGGGCCCCCGGCCTCCGCCACCGCCGCCTCCACCCGGGCTACCAGGGGCCTCTCACCCCCGTAGTAGCCCACGGCGCCGGCCACGGGCACGAAGAGCAGGCCGGGGGCGGCCACCTCCACCCGGGGCACCAGGTCCTCTACCGAGGCGGCCACCACCTCGAAGGCGGCCGCCTCCGCCCCGGGGTCGGCGGCCAGGGTGACCACCGCCGGGCAGAGGGTCTCGGCCTGGCGCCGCCGCATGCCCACCGCCACCCCGGCGGCGGCGGCCAGGTCGTTGACGGCGAGCACCAACCCGTCGCCCACCACCTGGCAGGGCTCACCCGGCGGCGCGTCCGGCCGGCGCAGCCGCCAGCCGGGGAACCACACACAGAGCGTCCGTGCCGTCATCCACCACCTCGAGGATCTGCTCGACGCCCCCCGCCCCCCGCCCGGCGGCGCGGCAGGGTCAGCCGGCGCCGGGTGATCCGCCCGTGCCCGGAACCGGCGCCCTCCCAGAGCACCGCCTCGCCCACCAGGTTGAGGTGGGCCAGGCCCGCGGGGAGGCCGCCGCGCAGAGGGCGGAGGATGAGAGCGGCGCGGCGGGCCCGGGCCAGGGCGCCCAGGCGGCGGAGCAGGGCCTCCTGCGCCCCGGGAGGGACCTCGGCGTACACCGCGGGCAGGCCCTCGAGCAGGGCGGCGGTCACCCGGCCCCACAGGTCCCGCTCTGCACAACGCACCACCACCAGGCGCTCGGGGGGCACCCCGGCCTCCCAGGCCGCCGGGGGGCAGAGCCAGCCGCGCACGTCCACCACCGCCACCGTGCCCCGGCGGGCCGGGTCGGCGAGCAGCGACAGGCCGAGGCGGGTGAGGCCCAGGCCGGGAGGCCCCACCAGGCCCAGCACCCGGCCCGGTTCGGCGCCGGGCACCGGCCGCGGGAGAGCCACCGGGGCTGCCGCCTCCACCCTGACCACCTGTGCCATGGCACCCGCTCCCTGTGCCGGGCCTCACATCCTAATCGAACATATGTTCGATCGACAAGAGGCCCTGCAAAGGAAGGAGGGCGGCCCGCAGGCCGCCCTCCACAGGAACGCCGAACTCGGCCGGGGCCTAGAGCCCCCGCTCGAAGTCGTCCTCGAAGGACACCACGGTGCGCCCCGGCCGGTCTCCCTGGCGCCGCTCGCCGGAAGGCTGGGCCGCTCGCGGCTGGTCGCCGCGTGGGCGGCGGCCCGGGTCGCGTCCGCGGTCGCCGCCGCGGCCCCGGTCACGGTCCCGATCACGGCCCCGGTCACGGTCACGGTCACGGTCACGGTCGCCGCCCTCGGACCGGCGCGGCTCCCGCTCACCGCTCCCCTCCTCGCCGGAGGGGGCAGCCGCCCCGGGCAGGTCGAGGCTGACCTTGCCGTTGCGGTCGATGTCGCGCACCACCACGGTGACCCGGTCGCCGAGGTTGAACACGTCCTCGACCCGCTCCACCCGCTTGCCGCCCCCCATCTTGGAGATGTGCAGCAGGCCGTCGCGGCCGGGGAGGATGTTGACGAAGGCGCCGAAGGAGGTGATGTTGACGATCTCCCCCTCGTACTCCTTGCCCAGTTCGGGCTCGGGCGGGAAGGCGATGGCCAGGACCCAGTCCTTGGCCTTCTTGCAGGCTCTCCCCGTCGGGCGACCCGATGCGGACGGTGCCGTCGTCCTCCATCTCGAGGGTGGCGCCGGTCTCCTCCTCGATCTGACGGATCATCTTGCCCTTGGGGCCGATGACCTCACCGATCTTGTCGCGGGGGATCTGCACCGCCTCGATGCGCGGAGCGAAGGAGTTCAGCTCCGGGACGAGGCGAGGAGATCACCTTGTCCATCTCGTCCATGATGTGCAGGCGGCCCGCCCGCGCCTGGTCGAGCGCCTGGGCCAGCACCTCGGCCGGCAGCCCCTCGACCTTGGTGTCCAACTGCAGGGCGGTGATCATCTCGCGAGTCCCGGCCACCTTGAAGTCCATGTCGCCCAGCGCGTCCTCGGCCCCGATGATGTCGGTGAGGGTGATGAAGCCGCCGTCGTGGGCGATCAGGCCCATGGCCACCCCGGCCACCGCCGCGGTGATGGGCACCCCGGCGTCCATGAGTGACAGGCTCGACCCGCACACCGAAGCCATCGAGGTGGACCCGTTGGAGGAGAGCACCTCGGACACCAGCCGGAAGGCATAGGGGAACTGCTCCTCGGTGGGGATCACCGGCAGCAGCGCCTTCTCCGCCAGTGCCCCGTGGCCGATCTCCCGCCGGCGCGGGCCCCGCATGAAGCCCACCTCACCGGTGGAGAACGGCGGGAAGTTGTAGTGGTGCATGTAGCGCTTCGTCTCCTCGAAGGAGATCGTGTCGAGCATCTGCTCCATGCGCAGCATGCCCAGGGTGGTCACGTTGAGCACCTGGGTCTCGCCCCGCTGGAAGAGCCCCGAGCCGTGGGCCCGGGCCACCAGCCCCACCTCCACGGAGATGGGCCGCACCTCGGTGGCGTTGCGCCCGTCGAGGCGGATGCCCTCCTCAACCACCCGCCGGCGCATGGCCCGCTTGGTGGCCGTCTTGAAGGCGCGAGTGGCGGCCGCGAAGTCCTCGTGGTCCTCGGCGATGCCCAGCTCCGCCAGGGTGGCGGCGCGGGCGGCGTCCTCGGCGGCGTTGCGCTCCTTCTTGGCGGTGAGGCGCACCACCTCGGCCAGGCGGGGGGCGGCGGCGTCGATCACCCGGGCGAGCAGGTCCTCGCTGTAGTCGGGGGTGACGGGGAACTCGACCACCGGGATCTCCCCACCGACGCCCGCAGCTCGAGCTGCAGGTCGATGAAGCGGGCGATGTGCTCCTTGGCCTCCTCGAGGCCGCGGGCCACCGACAGCCTCGTCCACGGCCGGCTGACCGGCGGCCACCAGGCGGAGGCCGCCTTCGGTCGCCCCGGCTTCGACCATGGCGATGTCGATGCCGCCCTGCTCGTTGCGCTTGCCGGCCACGACCATGGAGAAGACGGCATTCTCCATCTGCGGGTGAGTGGCCATCGGGATCCAGGCGCCGTCGGCGAAGGCCATGAGCACCGCCCCCACCGGGCCGCGGAAGGGGATGGGGCTGACCATCAGAGCGGCCGAGGCCGCGTTCAGTGCCAGCACGTCGTAGGGGTGCTCGTCGTCTACCGACAGCACTGTGACGACCACGTGGGTCTCGCAGCGGTAGCCCTCGCGGAACAGGGGGCGCAGCGGCCGGTCGATGAGCCGCGCCGAGAGGATGGCCTTCTCGGTGGGACGCCCCTCACGGCGGAAGAACGAGCCGGGGATCTTCCCGACGGCGTACATGCGCTCCTCGACGTCGATCGTCAAGGGGAAGAAGTCGGCGCCTTCCCGCGGCTGGCGGGTGGCGGTGGCCGTGGCCAGCACCTCGGTGCCGCCCATGGCGGCCACCACCGAGCCGTCGGCCTGCAACGCCAGCTTGCCGGTGTGGAAGGTGATCTCGACGCCGCCGACGACGCCTCGCACGGATGTTTCGGGCACGCTCTACAACTCCTCGTCTGGGGGGAGAGCGAGCCAATTACCAGTGGTCACACCTCGAGAGAATCGAGAGGTGGCAACTAGCAACTGACCCGGAGTCCCCGGTGAGCCAACTTGACTGCCGGTGCCGGCCTTCGGCCCTTCCCAGGACCCGGCCGCCGGTTCGCGGATCGCTCCCTATCGGCGGAGGCCGAGGCGGGAGACGAGGGTCCGGTACCGCTCGACGTCCTGATCGCGCAGGTAGTCGAGCAAGCGCCGCCGCTTGCCGACCAGCATGAGGAGCCCTCGCCGGCCGTGATGGTCCTTGTTGTGGTCCTTCAGGTGCTCGGTGAGGTGGTTGATACGCTCGGTGAGCAGCGCCACCTGGACCTCCGGCGAACCGGTGTCGGCGGCGTGCGTGCCGAACTCCTCGATGATGGTGCGGGTGTCCTTCATGAAGGTGCCGGGGTCGGACCCGGCGAGAAGTCACTGTAGCAGACGGCCGGGCCTGAGCCGCCGGGGCAGCCGGCCGCGATCCGACACCCTCCCTGCTCACACGATGGAGGGCACCCGCGAGTTGGCTCCCGAACCGGTCTCGAGCAGAGCTTCCGGCTGGGTGTCCGGCAGCAGCCCGTCCAGCCAGGAGGGGACGCCGTTGCCCCCGCCCGCCTGGGCCAGCGGGCACGCGCCGGCCTGCCGGATCTCGGCGACGATGCAGTCGGCCACCCGGGGGTCGTGCAGCACCGAATTGTGCGCTGCGCGCGATGCGGCTCGCGATGGCCCACGGCCGGGTGAAGAGGGTCTCGAGCACACCGGGGCCGCCGTCAGCCGCGTCGTAAACCCGCAGCCCTTCCGGGATGTCGGCGAAGCTGGCCACTCCCGACTGGGGGTTGCGCACCACCATGACCTGCACGCCCGAGGCCACCCCCAGGTGCTCGCGGGCGTCGGTGCACTCCCACAGGGCACAGCGGACGGGGTCGTAGCCGCCGTCGTCGGGGAGAGGGCCCCACAGCGTGCCCAGGCTCTCCAGGAAGCCGTAGATCCCCGAGGCCATCGGCGGGTCGAGCAGGGCTGCACCCTGCACCCTCTCGCCGCCGGGCTGGCCGCGGTCCCATCGCGCCACCAGTTCGGCGATCCCGGCCCCGCCTTTGCTGAACCCCACCAGGTAGATGGGCCGGCCCAGCGCCGAGAGGCCTGCCAGGTAGCCGCCGAGAGCGTCGGCGAGCTCATCGATGGTGGCCTCCTGCGAGGCATGGCGTGTGGTCGATCCCTCCCTCGGCCCACCGGTAGTCGAAGTAGCGGGCCTCGCCGGGGTGGATGCCCATCAGCGTCGACAGATGGGCGAAGACACCCGGGGCCGGAGCCGCTGCCGTGCCCGGAGACGAACACCACCAGAGGCTCCCCCCGGACCCCGCCACCGCCAGTTCCTGCTCCCGGCGGGTCGCCCAGGTACCCGCGGCCAGGGCGGCCACCCCGGCCGCGACGCCGGCCAGGGCGCCGGCAGCCGCCTCCCAGAGGGACGAGGCCGGGGACGGGGGGGCCGTCGTGGTGACGGCGGCGACAGTCGGCTCGGCGGCGGGGTCGGGAGCGAGGCGCAGCGCGTCGCCGGGCACGGGCTCCGCGAGGAGGGCGAGGGTGATGGCGAGAGCCGGGATCACGGTGGCTCCTGGGATGCGGCGGCCCAAGAGTGAGGCAGAAGGCCGATGGTTTCAAGGGTGTCGACCCGGGCCGCCGGCTGCCCGGTCGCGCTAGGCGTCCAGCCGCCGGCGGGCGGCGGCGACGTCGGCGGTCGATCTGCTCGGCGAGTTCGCCGGCGCCGGCGAACCGCCGTTCGTCTCGCAGCCGGGAGACGAAGGCCACTCGCAGAGTGGCCCCGTACAGGTCGCCCGTCCACTCGAGCAGATGGACCTCGAGGGCCTCCCCTGCCCCTCCGAAGGTGGGCCGGGTGCCGATGTTGGCGACGCCGGGGAGGAGGGGCTCCCCCATCTTCCCCGCCCGTACCGCGTACACCCCGCTGCGGGGCACGGCCAGGCCGGGCGGCAAGGCGACGTTGGCGGTCGGGAAGCCGAGGGTGCGGCCCCGGCCGTCCCCGGGGACAACGATGCCCCGCACCTCGTGGGGACGCCCCAGGGCGGCGGCGGCCTCCTCCACGTCCCCGGCCGCCACCATGGCGCGCACCCGGGTGGACGAGATCGGGGCCTGGCCTCCCACCAGCGGCAGGATCTCGGCGGCGAAGCCGTGGGCGTCGCCGAGCTCCGCCAGCGAGGCGACGTTGCCCACCCGGTTGTGCCCGAAGCGGAAGTCCTCACCCACCACCACCAGCCGGGCGCGCAGGGCGCCGGCCAGCACCGTGGCGGCGAAGGCGGCCGGGGTCAGCAGACGCGTCTCCTCGTCGAAGGGCAGCACCGCCGCCAGGTCCACCCCCGTTTGCTCGAGCAGTTCCAGGCGGTGGCCGATGCCGGTGAGGAGACGCGGGGCGTGCTCGGGGGCCACCACCTGCAGGGGGTGCGGGTCGAAGGTGACCACTGCCGTCTCCAGGCCGCCCAGCTCCAGAGCGCGCCGGCGAAGCCGGGCGAGCACCGCGCGGTGGCCGGCGTGCAGACCGTCGTACACCCCCACGGTCACCGCCCGCTCGCGCTCGGCGAGTCCCCAATCGCGCGGCGGGCCCGTCACCACCTTCATCCCACCACCACCTCCGGGCGGGCCGCCCGCCCCTCCACCCGATACACCGCCAGCAGGCGCCCCCCGCTGTCGAGCACCCGATGGGGGCCGGTGGCCGCCGGGTCGATCCCCAGCAGCGGGGCCGGGAACACCGCCCCGTGGCACACCGCCGCAGCGGTGCCGATGGCCACCCGTACCGCCGGCAGGTCGCGCAGGGCGTCCGACGGCTCGAGCAGCAACCCCTCGGCTTCCCCCCGGCCGGCGGCCTCCTCGACGGCCTCCAGCGTGTGGGCGTCCTCCACCCGCAGCGAGCCGCTGCTCAGCCGGCGCAGGGCGCCCAGGTGGGCTCGCCCGCCCAGGGCGCGGGCCAGGTCGTCGGCCAGCGTGCGGATGTAGGTGCCGGTGGAACAGCGGACTCGCAGGGTGGCCTCGGGGTAGTCGGAGGGGGCGAAGTCAACCACCTCCAGCGAGAACACCTCCACCGCCCGCGCCTCCCGCTCCACTTCCTTGCCCTGGCGTGCGAGGTCGTACAGGCGCCGCCCCTCCACGCGCCGGGCCGAGACCATCGGCGGCACCTGGTAGATGGTGCCCACGAAGCGCTCCGAGGCCTTCCGCACTTCGTCCGCGCTGACCGGCAGGGGCTCCCGCGACAGCACCGCCCCGTCCGCATCCAGAGTGTCGGTGGCCACCCCGAGCACCGCCACCGCCAGGTAGGTCTTGGGCAGATGCTGCACGAAGCGCAGGAGGCGGGTGGCCCGGCCCAGCCCCAGCACCAGCAGCCCGGTCGCCATGGGGTCGAGGGTGCCGGCGTGGCCGATGCGACGCTCCCCCAGCAGGCGGCGGCAGCGGGCCACGACGTCGTGCGAGGTCCACCCGCCCGGCTTGTCCACCAGCAGGAAGCCCTCAGGCACGGAGCCGCTCGCGTATGGCCGCCATCACGCTCTCCAGGTCGCCCCGGGCGTTGAACCCGGCGGCGTTGTGATGCCCGCCCCCGCCGCTGTCCGCGGCGATGGCACCCACGTCCACCGCCCCGCGCGACCGCAGGGACACCTTCCACCCGCCCTCCACCTCTTTGACGAGCACGGCCACCTCGGCCTCCCGAGCGATGCGGAGGCCGTCGATGAGCAGGTCGAGGTCCTCGGGGCCCACCCCGGCGGGGGCGTGATCGGACTCGTAGAGGACGCTCCACACCATCCCATCCTCGAGACGGGCACGGGCGAGCACCGCGGCGCTCACCTGCAGGTACCCGAACGGCAGCCACTCGTAGACGCGCTGGCCGATCTGGTCGGGGCGGGCCCCCGCATCGACCAGGCGGGCGGCGATGCGCAGCACCGCCCCGTCGGTGGACGAGTACCCGAAGCGCCCCGTGTCCGAGACGATGCCCGTGAGCAGGGCGGTGGCCACCTGCCGGTCGAGGGGCCAGGCGAGTCGGCGAACCAGGTGGTACACCAACTGGGCCGTGGCCGCCGCCGCCGGGTCCAGCACCGCGATGTGCCCGAAGCCGGAATTGGTGCCGTGATGGTCGAGCACAACCAGCGTGCCGGCTCGGGACGCGGGCCCGGCCAGCTCACCGAGCCGGTCGGGCGAGGCGACGTCCACCACCACCATCACCTCGGGGGCGGCGGGGAACTCCTCGGGGGGCACCAGCGGGTCCAGGCCGAGGAATCCGTACTGCGCGGGGACGGCGAAGGGAGAGCCGAAGGAGGCGACCGCGCCCTTGCCGGCAGCCCGCGGCGGCGTGAACCAGGCCCAGCGCGGATCCCAGGGCGTCACCGTCGGGGGAGATGTGGCAGGCCACTGCCACTTCCCCGGCGGCGGCCAGGGCCTCAGCCGCCCGGCGGATCGACCCCCGGATCGCCTGCTTCATGCTGCTCCTCCCGGAGTTGGCGCAGGAGCTCCTCCATGCGCATGCCCCGCTCGATGGCATCGTCGGGCGAGAAGTGCAGCTCGGGCAGGAACTTCATGCGCACCTGCCGCCCCACGACCGCCCGGACTCGGGGCGTCGCCCGGAGCAACGCCGCCGCGGTCTCCCGCTGTTGGGCCTCGTCGCCGAGCACGGAATAGTAGACCCGGGCACTGCGCAGATCGGGAGAAGTCTCGACGCCGGTGATGGTGACGAAGCCCAGCCCGGGGTCTTTGAGGCGCTCGATCTCCTCGGCGACGACGTGGTGCAGCGCCTCGTTGACCTTGCGCAGGTAGGGCCCGCGGCTCATCGCTCCTCCAGGTAGGAGATCCCCACTTCGAGCAGTTCGATGTCGGGCCGCTCGCGCAGCGCGTGCTGTACCGAGTGGATGATCCTCTCCAGCTGCCCCGCCTGGGGCGCCACCAGGGCGGCCCCGAGGGTGGCCCGCTGCCACTGGTCCTGGAACCCGACCTCGCTGACGGCCACCGGGAACGCGGCCGCCAACGACCCCATCAGCCCCTTGACGATGCGCCGCTTGTCCTTCAGCGAACGGGCCTCGGGAATGCGGATCTCCAGGCGGAGGGCGGCGGCGTGCACGGCCTCACCCCGTCAGGTGCGGGCCACTTCCTGCACCTCGTACGCCTCGATCACGTCGCCCTCCTTGACGTCGCGGAAGTTCTCCAGGCCGACGCCGCACTCGAAGCCGGCCGACACCGAGCGCACGTCATCCTTGAAACGCCGCAGCGAGGCGATCGCCCCGTCGTAGGTGACCACCCCGTTGCGGACGAGGCGGCCGCGGTTCCCCCGGGTCAGCTCGCCCTCCGTCACGTAGCACCCGGCGATGCTGCCGAAGCGGGGGGAGCGGAAGATGGCCCGCACCTCGGCGACACCCAGGATGTGCTCGACCGCCTCCGGGGCCAGCCGGCCCACGAGCATGGCCTCGATGTCGTCGAGCATCTCGTAGATGATGCGGTAGGTCCGGATCTCGATGCCGGCCTCCTCCGCCGCCCGGCGCGACTTGGCGTCGGGCCGCACGCCGAAGCCGAAGATCACCGCACGGGTGGCGTCGGCGAGGAGCACGTCGTGCTCGTTGATCCCCCCCACCCCGTTGTGCACGATGGTGATGCGCCCGCCCTGGCGGCCGATCTTGCCGACCCCCTCCCGAATCGCCTCCTGGGAGCCCTGGGTGTCGGCCTTGACGATGATGCTCAACTCGGCCTGCTCGTCGCTGCGCAGTTCGTCGAGCAGCGACTGGAGGCGCTCGGCGGCGGTGGGGAGCACCAGCCCCTCGGTGCGCCGGGTCACGGCCACGTCGGCCGCCTGCGTCCGGGCGGCCCGCTCATCGTGCACCACCTCGAACCGGTCGCCCGCCCGGGGCACGTCGTCCCAGCCCATGATGAGCACCGGGGTGCTGGGCGGAGCCTCGTCTACCTGGGCCCCGGTGTGGTCGAACATCGCCCGGATCCGGCCGGCCACCCCGCCGGCGACGATGGCGTCGCCCCGCCGCAGGGTCCCCTGCTGGACGATCACCGTCGCCACGGGCCCCCGCCCCCGGTCGAGCTGCGCCTCGATCACGATGCCCGAGGCCGGCACGCCCGGGATCGGCCGAGAACTCCTCGAGTTCGGCGATCAGGTCCAGGTACTCGAGGAGTTGGTCCACACCCTCGCCGGTCAGGGCCGAGACCTCGGCGCTGACCACGTCGCCGCCCAGTTGCTCGACCACCAGCCCATGCTCGGTCAGCTGGCCCCGCACCCCGTAGGGGTCGGCGCCGGGCAGGTCCATCTTGTTGATGGCCACCACGATGGGCACCCCGGCCGCCTTGGCGTGGCTGATCGCCTCGACTGTCTGGGGCATCACCCCGTCGTCAGCCGCCACCACCAGCACGACGATGTCGGTGACCTCGGCCCCGCGCGCTCGCAGCGCGGTGAAGGCCTCGTGGCCGGGGGTGTCGACGAAGGTGATCCGGCGGTCGCCGAGGCGCACCTGATAGGCGCCGATGTGCTGGGTGATGCCGCCCGCTTCCTCGGCCACCACGTTGCTCCGGCGGATGTGGTCGAGGAGTTTGGTCTTGCCGTGGTCGACGTGCCCCATCACGGTGACCACCGGGGGCCGCCGCACTGTGCCGGCCGTCCTGGCCGGAGCGGGGCGCCGCGCAGCGGCGGCCGGCGCCTCGGCCGCCGGGGCGGGCCGGGCTTGCGCGAGCCGCAGCGGGGGCGCCTCTACCGGCGGGGGAGGCGGCGGAGGGGCCGGCGCAGGGGGTGGGGCTGCGGCGGGCGCCGCCTCGGGAGCGGTTTCGGCAGCGGCCTTCCCGGCCGTTGCCGACTCCTCGAAGGCCAGTCTGATGAAGGCGACGGTTTCCTCGTCCAGGCCCGACGACGCCGAGGAGATCGTGATCCCGAGCTCGGCCGCGCGCGCCAGCACTTCCTTGGACTCGACGCCCAGTTCCCTGGCCAGTTCGTATGCGCGCATGCCCAGTCCTCAGGTTCCCGGTCGGCTCATTGTGCCACGGCCGAGTCGGGCGACGGCCGGTGCCTCTCAGGCCTTCTCGTCGTCGTCCTCTTCGTCTTCCTCGTCCTCTTCGTCACCCTCGCCGTCGCCCTCGTCGCCACCCTCGTCCTCGTCGGCCTCGTCGGCTTCCGGGCCTCCCTCATCGTCGGAGATGGCTTGCGGCTCCGCCTCAGGGCCTCGGCGGCCTCCGGCGGGGCCTCGGCGGCGGCGGCGCTCGGGGACAGCGGCGGCGGGCTCGGGGACAGCGGCGGCAGCCTCGGGCGCAGCGGCGGCGGCCTCGGGGGGCCCGCCCGCCTGCTCCGTCTCGGAGCGGATGTCCACCCGGTAGCCGCTGAGCCTGGCGGCGAGCCGGGCGTTCTGGCCTTCCTTGCCGATGGCCAGCGACAGCTGGTGGTCGGGGACCACCACAATCGCCTGCCGGGCCTCCTCGTCCAGGATCACCTGCCGCACCTTGGCCGGGCTCAGGGCCTCGGCGATGAACTGCCGGGTGTCGTCGCGCCACTCGACGATGTCCACCTTCTCCCCGCGCAGCTCGTTGACCACCTGGCGGACCCGCGAGCCGCGCGCCCCAACGCACGCCCCCACCGGATCCACGTTGGCGTCGTTGGACGACACGGCGATCTTGGTCCGGTGCCCGGCGTCCCGGGCGATCGCCCGGATCTCCACCACCCCGTCGGCCATCTCCGGCACCTCCAGCTCGAAGAGGCGGCGGATGAAGTCGGGGTGGCTGCGGCTGACGACGATCTGCGGGCCCTTGGTCTCCGCCCGCACCTCCAGGATGAGGGCCTTCACCCGGGCCCCCCGCTCCAGGCGCTCGTAGGGGATGCGCTCGCCGGAGGGCATCACCGCATCGGCGTTGCCCAGGTCGAGGATCACCGAGCGGTGGTCGGACTGCTGGACGATGCCGGTGACCAGGTCGCCTTCCCGGCCCTCGTAGGTGTCGTAGACCTGGGCCCGCTTGGCGTCGCGCAGCCGCTGCACGATGACCTGCTTGGCAGTCTGGGCGGCAATGCGGCCGAAATCCTCCGGCGTGTCCACCCATTCCCGCGTCACGTTGCCGTCTTCGTCGAGCTCCTGCCCGTAGACGGTGATCTCACCGGTGTCCGGGTCGATGGTGACCCGCGCCTCCTCGGCGGCGCCCGGGGTGCGCTTGTAGGCCGACACGAGGGCGTTCGCCAGAGCGTCGAGGATGGCCTCGGCGGGCACGCCCTTCTCCCGCTCCAGGGCCTGCAGCTCATCCATGAAGTCCATCATCAACCTCGCTTGTGCCCCGGCTTCGGGGCCTTTTCCCACCGGAACACCGTCCGGGCTTGCGCCACCTGGTCGAAGGGAACGCGCCGCTTCTCTTCGCCTACGAGGATGGTGACCTCGGCGGCGGCCACATCGTCGATCAACCCCCGGTGGTGACGCTCCCCGGCCACTTCATCGCGGGTGGTCACCACCACCTCGCGCCCCATCGACTTGCGGAAATGAGCGGGACGGCGCAGGTCCCGCTCCAGCCCCGGTGAGCCCACCTCCAGCGTGTAGGCGCCGGGCACGACCTCGGCTTCGTCCAAGAGACGCGACAGGCCCTGCGAGAGGCGGGCGACGGCCTCCACGTCCATCCCGCCGTCGGCGTCCACGGTGACGCGGACCAGCCGGGCCCCCCCGCCGCCCCGTACTGCCAAGTCGTCGAGTTCGACGTTCTCCGCGGCCAAATAGGGCTCGATGAGCCCCCAGAGCTGCCGCTCGAGATCGTCCATCACGTCGCTCCTCGGCCTTGTGCCTAAACAAAGAGTGGGCACCGGGCGCCCACTCGTCGCGTCCAATCGGTTCTGCGCAAGTGTACCAGAGGGGTCGCGCGGAAGGCGGGGGCCCGCCGGCCCCTCAGAGGCGCTCGGCGGCCACCTGAGCGGCCACCCTGGCCCCCGCTTCGCGCGGTCGGGACCACTTCTACCTGCCGGTCCCGGCGGCGCACCACCTCCACCACCCCTTCCGCCAGCCGCCGCGGGCCGACGGTGACCCGGTAGGGGATGCCGATCAACTCGGCGTCGGTGAACTTGACCCCCGGGCGCTCGTCACGGTCGTCGAGGAGGACGTCCACCCCGCGCTCCTGCAGGTCGCGGTAGATCTCCTCGGCCGCGGCGACGGCCGCCGGCTCGGTTCCGACGCAGGTGACCACCGCCTCGTAGGGGGCCACGCTCACCGGCCACACGATGCCCGCCTCGTCGTGGTGCACCTCCACCACCGCCGCCAGGTGCCGGCCGACTCCGATGCCGTAGGAGCCCATGACGATGGGCCGTTCCCGGCCCTCCTCGTCGAGCACTCGCGCCCCCATCGCCTCGCTGTACTTGGTGCCCAGCTTGAAGATGTGGCCCACCTCGATGGCCAGCAGCACTTCCAGCGGCCGGCCGCACTCCGGGCAGCCCTCGCCGGCGTTCACCCGGCGGACGTCGAGCCAGCGCTGCACCGCGATGTCGCGGCCGATCTCCACCCCGCGCAGGTGCCAGTCGTCCTCGTTGGCCCCGGTGACCATGTTGCGCCGCCCGCGCAGGGCCGGGTCGGCGATGACGGGATAGGCCGTAACCCCCACCGCCCCCAGGCTCCCGGGGAGGGCGCCGAGGGCGTCACGGATCTCGTCGGGGTGCCCGGGCCGGACGTTGGGGTTCCCCAGGCCGTCGATGAGCTTCTGCTCCATGACCTCGTGGTCGCCCCGCAGCAGCACCAGGGTGAGGGTCCCGCCGACCATGTAGACCATCGTCTTGATCTGGCGCTCGGGCGCGGCGAACTCCCCGTAGGCGGCCAGGTCGGCGATGGTGCGCACCCCGGGGGTGGCCAGCCGCTCGGGCGGGCCCTCCCAGGGGGCGTCCTCCACCGGCGCCACCACCGAGGCGGCCCGTTCCACGTTGGCCGCGTAGCCGCAGCCCCGGCAGAGCGCTATGAAGTCCTCGCCCGCCGGGCTGGGCACCATGAACTCCACCGACTCGGTCCCCCCCATCACCCCGGAGGAAGCCTGCACCGGGATGGTCTCCAGCCCGGTGCGGCGGAAGATGCGGGTGTATGCCGCGTGATGGTTGGCGAACTGGCGGTCGAGCCCCTCCTGGTCGATGTCGAAGGAGTAGGAGTCCTTCATGGTGAACTCCCGCACCCGCAGCAGCCCGGCTTTGGGGCGCGGCTCGTCGCGGAACTTGGTCTGCAGGTGGTACCAGAGCTGGGGCAGCTCCCGGTAGGAGGACATCTCCCCCGCCAGCAGGGCGAAGATCTCCTCGTGGGTCATGGCCAGCAGAAGGTCGGCCCCGCGCCGGTCCTTGAACTTGACCAGGATCCCCTCGACGTCGTCCCAGCGGCCCGTGCGCTTCCACACCTCTCCCGGGTGCACCACCGGGAGCAGGAACTCCTGGCCGCCGATGCGGTCCATCTCCTGGCGGATGATCGCCTGGATCTTGCCGGCCACCCGCTGTCCCAGCGGCAGCAGCGAGTAGGAGCCGGCCATGAGCTGGCGGATGTAGCCGCCGCGCACCAGCAGGCGGTGGCTGGCCGCCTCGGCGTCGGCCGGATCCTGCCGGAGAGTGGGGATGAAGGCCTGGGACCAGCGCACGGGGGCTCCTGCGAGACGACCGGCGGGAGGATAGCCGTCCCGGTATCAGGCTCCCGGCGAGGCCGCGGCGCGCCCGGCCGCCAGCCGCCGGGCCTCCTCGACCAGCGCCTCGACCATCTCCGCCTCGGGCACCACCCGCACCACCCGCCCCTGCACGAACAGGTGGCCCTTGCCCCGGCCGGCGGCGATGCCCAGGTCTGCCTGGCGGGCCTCCCCCGGGCCGTTCACCACGCAGCCCATGACGGCCACCTGCAGGGGCAGGCCCTCGGCGGCCAGGCGGCGCTCCGCCTCGGCGGCGATGGCGATCACGTCCACCTCCGCCCGTCCGCAGGAGGGGCAGGCTATGAGGTCCACCCCCCGCCGCTCCCGCAGGCCGAGCACCTCGAGCAGCCGGCGGCCGGCCTTCGCCTCCTCCACCGGGTCGGCGGTGAGGGAGAAGCGGATCGTGTCGCCGATCCCCTCGAGGAGCAGAGTGGCGATGCCCGCCACCGACTTGATCAGGCCCCCGGGCGGCGGGCCGGCCTCGGTGACCCCGAGGTGCAACGGGTAGTCGGTGCGCTCGGCGAGCAGGCGGTAGGCCTCCACCATGGACGGCACGTCCGAGTGCTTCACCGACACCTTGATGGCGCTGAGCCCGGCGTCCTCCAGCAGGCGCACCTCGTGCAGCGCCGATTCGACCAGCGCCTCGGGCACCGGCCCCCCGAAGCGGTCCAGGAGGTCCGGGTCGAGCGACCCGGCGTTGACCCCCACGCGGATGGGCACCCGGCGCTCGGCGGCGGCGGCGGCCACCGCCCGCACGTGCTCCGCCCGGCGGATGTTGCCCGGGTTCAGGCGTAGCCCGGCCACCCCCGCCTCGAGCGCGGCCAGGGCCAAGGTGTGCTGGAAGTGGATGTCGGCCACGATGGGGACCGGGGAGCGGGGCACGATCTCGGCGAGGGCCCGGGCCGCCTCCGGGTCGTTGCAGGTGACCCGCACTATGTCCGCTCCCGCCCCGGCCAGGGCGTAGACCTGGGCCAGGGTGCCCTCGACGTCGCCGGTGCGGGTGGTGGTCATCGACTGCACCGTGACGGGGGCGCCCCCGCCGACGGCGACGTCGCCCAGCATGAGACGGCGGGTGGCGCGGCGAGGCGAGGTCATTGCAGTCTGAACGGGTGGGCGATGTCCAGGTACATGGCGAGGAGCCCGATGACCACCAGGAAGGCAACCACCGTCGCCGCCACCGGCATCAGCTTGCGCACGTCCGCCGGCCGCCCCCGGATCTTCTCGTAGAGGGCGACGGCGAAGTGCCCACCGTCGAGGGGGTAGAGAGGGACGGCGTTGAGCACGCCGACGAAGACGGCGACGTAGGCCACCAGCTGCAGGGCGTAGCCCGGCCCCAGGTCGCCGGCGATGCCGACGAGGCCGATGGGGCTCACCGGCCGGTTGTCGCCCAGGTCGTCCGCGTTGCCCCCCAGCACGGCCCCGAGCAGCTTGGGCAGGCCCGCGACCAACTCCCAGAGCCCGCGCCCGCTGGCCACCACGGCGTCGCCCAGCTCCCGTCCGGCGTCGGCCAGCCCTTGCACCGGTCCCGACCGCTCGGTCCGCACCCCCGGGGCGATCCCCAGGTAGCCGCGCTCCCCCCCCGATCCGTCGTCCACCGAGGCGAGCACCACCTCCACGAGGACCACTTCGCCCCCCCGGTCCACCGTGAGGGTGACCTCCTCCCCGGGATGGGCGGTGATGGCGTCCACCAGGTCCGCCCACTCCGGGGTGGCCACCCCGTCGAGGGCGAGCACCGTGTCGCCGGCGAGCAGGCCGGCCAGCGACGCCGGGGTGGCAGTTCCGTCGTCGAGAGTGGCCTGCACCTCATCCACGGTGGTGGTGCTCACCGGCATGCCGATTCCCGATATGACCAGATAGAAGAGCAGGAAGGCAACCGGGAAGTGAGTGGCCGACCCGGCCAGCACCACCAGCGACTTGGCCCAGAACGGCTTGTCGCGGTACGTGCGGCCCTCGTCCTCCGGGGCCACCTCCTCGAGCAGGTTCATGCCGGTGATGCGCACGTAGCCGCCGAGGGGCAGGGCCTTGATGCCGTACTCGGTCTCACCACGCCGGGTGGACCACAGCCGCGGCCCGAAACCGAAGAAGAACTCGGTGGCCTTCATCCCCGTGGCCCGGGCAGCCAGGAAGTGGCCGGTCTCGTGGATCATCACCATGGCGATGATCCCTATGACGACAACTACGCCGCCGATCATGCGCTGCTGCTCCGTGGGTGAACGGGGACCACGCTACCGGCCGACCGGGCTTACCCGGCGGTTCCCAGGGCGGCGGTGGCCACCGCCCTGGCCTCGGCATCGGCCCCCAGGACGTCGGCGAGGGACGTCAGCGGACGCGGCGGCACGTCCGTCAGGGCCCGCTCCACCACCTTGGGGATGGCGTTGAAGCGGATCCGACCATCGAGGAAGGCCCGCACCGCCACCTCGTCGGCCGCGTTGAGCACCGCCGGCGCCGACCCCCCCGCCCGGCCCGCCTCGTAGCCGAGGCGCAGACAGGGGAAGGATCTCAGGTTCGGACGCTGGAAGGTGAGGCTGCGCCCGGCCAGGTCGAAGCGTCGGAGAGTGCTCTCCAGGCGGTCCGGGTAGGTGAGGGCGTACTGGATGGGGAGCCGCATGTCGGGGTGGCCCAGCTGGGCCTTCAGCGAGCCGTCCACGAACTCCACCAGGCTGTGCACCACGCTCTGGGGGTGGACGATCACCTCGATTCGGTCGTAGGGGACGCCGAACAGGTGGTGGGCTTCGATGACCTCGAAGGCCTTGTTCATCAGGGTGGCCGAGTCGATGCTGATCCGGCGACCCATGCGCCAGGTCGGGTGGGCCAGGGCCTCCGGCACCGTGACCCGGGCCAGATCGAGCAGCCGGCGCCCACGGAATGGCCCGCCGGAAGCGGAGAGCAGGATGCGGCGGACGGCGGCCGAGTCCTCCCCGGCCAGGCACTGAGCGAGGGCGGAATGCTCGGAATCCACGGGGATCAGCTCCCCCCCGCCCCGCCGCAGTGCCTCGATCACCAGCGGGCCCCCGGCCACCAGGCTCTCCTTGTTGGCCAGGGCCAGGCGATTGCCCGCCTCGAGAGCGGACAATGAGGCGGGCAAGCCGGCGGCCCCCACTATGCCGTTGAGCACTATGCAGCCCGGCCGGGCGGCCAGGCCGGCGATCGCCTCCGGCCCGAAGGACACCCTCCTGCCCAGCGCCGCGTGGCAGCGGAGCCGCTCCCCCGGGGTGGGGGCCGCCACCGCCACCTGCGCGCGGGGATGGCGGGTCGCCAGGGCGAACAGGGCGGCCGAGCCCCGCCCGGCGGCCAGGCCTCGCACCTCCATCCCCAGGCGGCGAGCCACGTCGAGCGCCTGGCGGCCGATGGAGCCCGTGGCCCCGAGGACAACCAGGGGTCTCAGCGCAGCAGCCCCAGCGTCTCGTAGAGGACCCATACCGCCGGCAGCACGAAGAGGTAGGCATCGATGCGGTCGAGGATGCCGCCGTGCCCGGGGAGGATCGTGCCCATGTCCTTGACACCCAGGCTGCGCTTGACCATCGACTCGGCCACGTCTCCGAGCGGGGCCGTGACCGCCACCACCAGCCCGAGGCCCGCCCCGATGCGGATGTTCAACGGCTCCAGGAAGTAGCCGATGACCACCGCCACCGCGATGCCGAGTACCACCCCGCCGGCCAGGCCCTCCACGGTCTTGTTGGGCGACAGCACCGGCGCCAGCGGCCTCGACCCCCAGGAGCGCCCGGCGAAGAACGCCCCCACGTCGGTGGCGATCACGGTGGCGGCGGCGGCGAACACGAGCACCCGGAAGTCCGGGGCGACGGCGATGGGGAACACGAACGCGATCGGGCCGGCCACCCAGAGCACCCCGAGCAGAGTGAGGCTGCCGTTGGTGAGCGGGTCCCGGCGCCGGGAGGCGAGCGAGTAGTAGAAGAAGCACACAACCGTGAGCGCCACCACGGTCACGGGTATCGCCACCAGCCCGTAGAACCAGGTCCCGGCGAGCAGGCCGATCGCCCCCAGGAAGCCGAAGAGGGCCAACGGCTGGTATCCCGCGCGCCGCAGCGTGCCGTACAGCTCGCCGAGGGCCAGGATCGCCAGGAGCCCGACGAACCCGGCCAGGAACTCGCCTCCGACCCACATCGCCCCGAGCAGGATCCCCACCAGCACCATGCCGGTGACCACCCGGGTGGGCAGGTCGGAGCGGGGCCTCTCGGCGTACTCCTCTTCGCCGCCGAGGTAGTCGACGTCTTCGAAACCGACCACACCCGACTCCAGGCCGGCCATGGGCGCGGACAGGGCCTGCAGCTGCGCCTCGGCGGTGTCGGCCGCGGCCACCTCCTCGGCCAGGTCGCGGTGCTCCGAGGTCACCGCCCCGGCGAGAACCTCTCCGCTGGTGATCTCCCTGCGGCCGGCCGGATAGCCGGCCGCCTCCGGCGGAGGTATCTCCATCGTGGGGGCGCCGGCCTCCTCGAAGCCGGCGGGCTCGCCCCACTCTTCGGCCGGAGCCTCGACCACCGAGGACGGCTCGGCGGCCACCACCGGCTGCCCGGGCTCGGGGAAGACCTCCCAGTCCTCGGCCTCCTCCTCGGGGGGAACGGCGGGAAAGGGCTCGGCGGGCTCTGCCTCACCGGCGAGCCAGGCGTCGGGGTGAGCCGCCGGCCCCTCGGCCTCGGCGGGCTCGTCGCCCGGCAGGCCGACGGGGATGATGGGAATGGGCGCCGCCCGGTCCAGTTCCGACTGGGGCATCCACGGGGGTGGCAGCGGCTCCTCCGCGATCGGCTCCTCCCAGCCCTCCTCCTCCCAGGCCGACTCCTCCGGTCGCCTCGGCAGGGAGGCCGGGGCCCAGGGGACCCTCTTCCACGTCGGCCTCCGGCGGCCAGGGCAGCGGCTCCGGCTCCTCCCCGGCTGCGACCCCGCCGGCCTCCTCCTCGGCCCACTCCACCGGCGGCTCCTCGGCAGGCCGGCCCCGGCGACCGAAAGGCCAGAAGCGGCGGCGGCGCGCCGCCTGCGCCTCGGCGACTTCTTCGACCATCGAGGGCTCCCCGGTCGGCACCTCGGCCCCCGGCCCCTCCCCGGCGGCGAAGGAGAGCCACTCCTCCACCTCGACTTCGATTCCCTCTTCGCCGGCAACGGCGGGCACCCCGGCGGGTGCCCAGCCCTCGGCTGCCTCGACCTCCCACCCGGGCTCGGCCGGCTCGCGGGCGGCCCCCATCTCCAGTTCCTCCGTCGCCGCCGCCTCGGTCCCCGGCTCCAGCGGTGCTGACTCCGCCTCTTCGGGGGCCCACGGAGGTGGCAGATGCTCGATCTCGGACTCGGCCTCCGGCTCGGCGGGACCGGCCTCGAGGGGCAGCTGGGCCTGAGCACCACCGAACGGAACCTCCGGGACGCCCTCTGCGGCTCCTTCGGGGACGACAGGGCCGGGCACTTCCGGACGGACCCCGAGCACCTCGGCCCAGTCCGGCTTCGCCGGCGGCCGTCACTTCCTTCACCTCGGCCGCGGCGCTCTCCACCTCGTTCTCGAGAGCCCCGGTGTCCAGTCCCGGAGGCGGCGCCGACGGTGCCACGGGCCCGCTCTCGGGGGCGACGCGTCCCTCTTCGGGAGTCTCCTCTTCGGTGTCCGGCTCGCCGGAGGTCCAGCCCGGGGACCAGGGGTCGCCCGGATGGGGATGGAACCCGTCGTCCTTTCCCCTGCGGCTCACGCTCCTCCTCGCCGCCCCCCTCGGGGCTACACCTCGAGCAGTTCGGCTTCCTTGTGCCCGAGCAGTTCGTCCACTCGGGCCACGTGGTGATCGGTGACCTCCTGCAGGAACCGTTCCGCCCGCCGGATCTCGTCGTCGGAGACGTCCCCCTCCAGCCCTTCGAGCTCGTCCTTGGCGTGCCGGCGCACGTTGCGCACCGCCACGCGGGTCTCCTCAGCCATGTGACGAACCAGCCGGATCAGCTCCCGGCGCCGCTCCTCGGTGAGCGGCGGGAAGGCGAGACGGATCACCGTCCCGTCGTTGCTGGGGTTGAGGCCGAGGTCGGAGGCCAGGATGGCCCGCTCGACGACACCGATAGACGAGCGGTCGTACGGATGGACCAGCAGCAAACGCGCCTCCGGCACCGAGAAGGAGGCCAGCTGCTGCAGCGGGGTGGGGCTGCCGTAGTAGTCGACCATGACCCGGTGCAGGAGCGCGGGGTTGGCCCTCCCGGTGCGCACGGTGGCGAACTGGGTCTGGAGATGGCCGACCGCCTGATCCATCTTGGCCTCGGCCTCAAGGAGGGTCTCCTCGATCACCGGCGTCTCCTCGTCAGTGGACCAGGGTCCCCACCGGCTCCCCCCGCACCGCCCGCGCGATGTTGCCGGGCACGGAGATGTTGAAGACCCTGATGGGCAGGTCGTTCTCCATGCACATCGTAATGGCAGTGGCGTCCATCACCCGAAGACCTCGCTCCATGACCTCCCGGTAGGAGAGCTCGCTGAAGAGGTGGGCGTCGGGATGCAGGACCGGGTCGGCGTCGTAGACGCCCTCCACCTTGGTGGCCTTGAGGACCGCTTCCGCACCGATCTCGGCGGCGCGCAGCGCGGCGGTGGTGTCGGTGGTGAAGAAGGGGTTGCCGGTCCCGCCGGCGAAGATCACCACCCGGCCCTTCTCCAGGTGCCCGATCGCCCGCAGCCGGATGTAGGGCTCGGCCACCTGCTCGATGCGGATCGCGGTCTGCACCCGGGCCGGGCAGCCGGCGGACTCCAGCGCCTCGCGGAGGGCCAGGGCATTCATCACCGTGGCCAGCATGCCCATGTAGTCGGCGTCGGCCCGGGCCATCCCCTCGGCCGCCGAGGAGAGCCCCCGGAAGATGTTGCCCCCGCCGACGACGATGGCGATCTCGTGCCCCTCGGCGCGCGCCTCGGCGATCTCCCCGGCCACCCGCCGCACCGTGACCGGGTCGATGCCGTAGGCGAGGGCGGGATCGGCGAAGGACTCCCCGGAGAGCTTGAGGGCGACGCCGTCTGCCCATCTAGGTGATGGGCTCCCCCACCCCGAGGCGGGCGAAGCGCCGCACCAGGATGTTCTCGCCCATCGTCCCGGCCATGCCCTGCACCATCTCCCCGACGGTGCCGGAGAACTTCTCCGGGTTCACGAAGGGCTGTTCGTAGAGCACGTGCTCCTCGTAGAAGACCTTCAGGCGCCCTTCGATGATGCGCTCGATGATCTTCTCCGGCTTGCCCTCGTTGCGGGCCTGGGCGCCGATGAGCTCCTTCTCCTTGGCCAGGTCCTCCTCGGGCACGTCCTCGCGACGGACCCAGCGAGGTCGGGAGGCCGCGATGTGCATGGCGATGTCGCGGGCCGCCTGCTGGAACTCGGGGCTCTTGGCCACGAAGTCGGTCTCGGCAGCCAGCTCCACCAGCACCCCGATCACCGGGCGCTCCGCCTGGAAGTGCAGGTAGTGGCCGATGGCCCCCTGGGTGGTGACCCGGCTGGAGCGCTTGCGGGCATCGGCCAGGCCGCGCTCGCGCAGGAGGTCCTTGGCCTTGTCCAGGTCGCCCTTGGAGTCCTCGAGGGCCCGCTTGGCATCCATCATCCCGGCGCCGGTTGCCTTGCGCAGCGAGGTTATGGCGGCGGTGGTGATGTCAGACACTCTTCTCTTCCTCCCTGGTCGCGGCCGGCTCGGACCGGCGCCCGCTGTCCTTGCCCCGGGCCTCGGTGACCTGGCGCCCCTCGGTGGCGGCCGAAGCGATGAGGCCGGCCATGAGCTGGGCCGAGCGGATGGCGTCGTCGTTGCCGGGGATGACCAGATCCACCGGGTCGGGGTCGCAGTTGGTGTCGACCAGGGCGATGATGGGGATGCCCATCCGCTTGGCCTCCTTCACCGCGATCGCCTCGGTCTTCACGTCGACGACGAACACCACATCGGGGACCCGATGCAGGTCGCCAACCCCACCGAGCACCTGCTCGAGCTTCTCGAGTTCGCGCTGCAGGTGGAGGCGCTCCTTCTTGGGAAGGCCCTCCATCTCCCCCGACGCCTTCATCCGCTGCAGCTCACGCATGTAGAGGATGCGCTTGTGGATGGTGGCGAAGTTGGTGAGCATCCCGCCCAGCCAACGGTGGTTGACGTAGGGCATCGACGCGCCGGTGGCCGCCTCGGCGATCACCGCCTGGGCCTGCTTCTTGGTGCCGATGAACAAGACGGTCCCCCCGTCGGCGGTGGCGTCGCGCACCAGGGCATAGGCGCGCTCGCACGCTTCCAGGGTCTGTCGTAGGTCGATGATGTGGATCCCGTTGCGCTCCGAGAAGATGTACGGGCGCATCTTGGGGTCCCAGCGCCGGGTCTGGTGCCCGAAGTGGACACCGGCCTCCAGCAGCTCACGCATGGTGACGCTGGCCACCGCTGCTACCTCCTGTGTTTCGGTTAGGCCTCCGCCCACCCTCGGCCTCCCCCGGGGCGCCGGAGCGCCCCGACCGCGGGAGGTTGCGGTGGGCGTGTGGAATTGGCGGGAGTATAGGCCGCGAGGGAGCGCGAGTTCGACGGGACCCCGCCTGACGAGTGCCGCCGGCGCCGCTTCCCGCCTCTCAGGCTCGGCCCCGCAGGTCCTTCTGGTAGACCGCCTGCGTCTTCGACAGGTCGAACCCCAACGCCGGGTAGAAGCGATGGCTGTCGACCCGCGCCACGTTGCTGCGAACCACCATCCCCTCGACCGACCGGCCCCTGGCCCATCGCTCCGCTTCTGCGACCAGGCGCCGCCCAACCCCGTGCCGCCGCACCTCCGGATCGACCAGCAGGCCGGTTATCTCCACCTTGGACCCAGTGTGCAACCGGCACACGGCCTGTGCTTGCAGCCAGCCGACCACCCGGCCGGTTGGGTCCGCCGCCACGACCACCAGGTTCGAGTCGGAAGCCAGGATCGCCCGCAGCCGGCCGGGGACCGCTTCCTGCTCGGTTCCGTACCCCTGGGTCACCGACAGCCGACCCAACGCCTCGGCATCTTCCTCGGTGGCACCCCTGATCAGGAATGCGGGGCTCAACGGCCTACCGGCCTTCCCCGGCCGAGCCTCCGCATCCGGCACCCGTCCCGCCTCAGCCGGTCCGCTGGCCGGGCTCGAGCAAGCGGTAGCGCAGGCTGAGGACCGCCTTGGTGTGGATCTGGCAGACGCGCGACTCGGTGACCCCGAGCACCGCCCCGATCTCGGCCAGGGTGAGGCCCTCGTAGTAGTAGAGGGTGACGACCAGGCGCTCCCGTTCGGCCAGCCGGTTGATGGCGTCCACGAGCATGTAGCGGCTCTCCTGCTGCTCGAAGGAGCCGCCCGGGTCGATCGCCCGCGGGTCGGCCACCAGGTCACCGATGGCCGCCGACCCCCTCTCCCCCGGCTCCACCAGCTCGTCGAGGGCGATGAAGCCCAGGCCGGCGATCTCCCCGAGCTGGTCCTGCAGGGTGGCCACCGGCAGGCCCATGTGCTCCGCCAGCTCCTCGTCGGTAGCCGACCGCTGCAGCGAGGCCTCCAGCTCACCGATGGAGCGCTGGATCTCCCGGGCCCGGGCCCGCACCGAGCGAGGCACCCAGTCGAGGGCGCGCAGCTCGTCGAGGATCGCCCCTTTGATCCGGTTGACCGCGTACGTCTCGAACTTGATCCCTCGCGAGGGCTCGAACTTGTCGATGGCGTCGATGAGGCCGAACATCCCGTAGGAGATCAGATCGGCCTGCTCGACGCTGCGCGGGAGGCCCACACCCACCCGGCCGGCGACGAACTTGACCAGCGGCGAGTAGTGGAGGATGAGGCTTTCACGCGCCTTGTGATCCCCGTCCTCCTTGAACTGCCGCCAGGCCTGCTCGATGCGGTCGAGGGGCTCAGGCGCGGGGGTGAGATTTGTCATAGGCCGACCTGAGGTGCTCACGAGTCACGGCAGTGTAAACCTGGGTAGTGGCCAGTTCGCGGTGCCCCAGCAGCTCCTGCACCGCCCGCAGGTCGGCCCCTCCTTCCAGGAGATGCGTGGCGAAGGAGTGGCGCAGCGCATGCGGGAAGGTGGCCAGCCGGGCCTGCACCACCCGCCGGATCCCCCGCTCGGCGAGCCGCCGGGCGCTCCTGCCCAGCCACAGGGCATCCCCCGATTCCGGGCCGGCCAGCCGGTCGCGGCCTTCGCCCAGGTACCGCTCGAGCGCCCGCTTCGCCTGCCCGCCCAGCGGCACCACCCTCTCCCGGCCCCCCTTGCCGAGGACCCGCACCAGGTCTACCCCTCGGACCGCCCCGACGGTGAGCGAGGCGGCCTCGGAGACCCGGAGGCCCGTGCCGTAGAGCACCTCGAGCAGGGCGCGATCACGCAGGTCGATGGGCTCGGAGCCGCAGACGGCGTCGAGGCGCTTGGCCAGCGTCCCGGCCGGGAAAGCTCGCGGCAGGCGGTGGGGCCGCTTGGGGGTGGGGACTCCCACCACCGGGTTCGCCGACACCAGGCCCCGCCGGGCCCCGTCGGTGAAGAAGGCCCGCACCGCCGAGGTCTTGCGGCCCACCGAGCTGGGGCTGTTGCCGCGGGTGCCCAGATTGGCCAGGTAGCGCCGCATCACTCGCCGGTCCACATCCCCCAACGAGCGCAGGCCCAGGCGGTCACAGAAGTCGAAGAACTGCCACAGATCGCGGCGGTAGGCGTCCACCGTGTGCGGCGACAACCCTCGCTCGCCGGTCAGGCGCGCCAGGTAGTCGGACACCACTGTGCCCGCCCAGTCGGGGCAAGGGGGAATGGTCGTCGCGGCCACGCCCCCATCGTGGCCCCGGGATGGCCGTCGGTCAACGACCCGGGATCACCATCCCTCCCTCCCGCCGCACCAGGCCGGCCACCTCGAGCCGGGAGACGATGGCCAGGGCCCGGTCGGCGGGGAGGCCGGCCGCCGCCGCCGCGTCCTCGAGCAGGGCCCCGCCGGCCGGCAAACCGGCCAGGAGGGCGCGGGCCGGTGCCTCCAGTTCCGGCCCGGGGCCGGGGCCGGGATCGGCGCGGGCCGGGCCCAGGAGCAGAGAGAGGGAGGCGACCAGGTCGGCGGGGTCGAGCACCGGGGTCGCCCCGTCCCGGATGAGCAGGTTGCAGCCGCGCGAGGTCTCCCGGCCCACGTCGCCGGGCACGGCGAAGACGTGGCGGCCCTGCTCCAGGGCGGCGCCGGCGGTGATGAGCGCCCCGCCCGTCTCGGCCGCCTCGACCACCACGACCGCCGAGGCGAGCCCGGCGATGATGCGGTTCCTCGGGGGGAAGCGCCACGGCTCGGGCCGGGTGCCCGGCGGGTACTCGGTGACCATGGCCCCCCCGGCTTCCAGGAGCGCCGCCAGGAGGGCGCGGTGCTCGGCCGGGTAGACGAGGTCGGGGCCGCAGCCGAGAACCGCCACCCCCACCCCTCCGGCATCGACCACTCCCCGGTGCGCCTCGGCGTCGGCACCCCGGGCCAGCCCGCTCACCACCGGCCACCCGGCCACGGCGCAGGCCCGACCGTAGGCGTGGGCCAGGCCCAGGCCGTAGCGGGTGCAGCGGCGGGTGCCGACGATGGCCACCCCGGGGGAGACGGGCAGGGTCCCCTTGACGAACAGCACGTCTGGGGTGCCCGGCAGGTCCCCCAGGTGCACCGGGAAGCCCGGGCCGTCGCGGAAGAGGGAGGCCACCCCCAGCCGGGCGAGGCGCTCCCGGCAGGCAGCCGCCGGCATGGCGGCGGCCCGTCGCGCCCCTTCCGGCACCGTTACCCGTCCCCTCGCGATCGCCGCCAGCACTGCCGCCGCCGAGCCCAGGTCCCCCACCAGCCGGGCGGTCCTGTCGGGATGGAGCCCGCAGAAGGCGAGGCGGAGGCGGTCGCCCTCGCTCACCCCAGCGCCCTCAGGCTCAGGGCCTCGGCGACGTGCCCCTCCCCCACCGCCTCGGACCCCGCCAGGTCGGCCACCGTGCGCGCCACCCGCCGCACCCGATCCCAGCCGCGGCCCGTGAGGGCCAGCCGCTCCGCCGCCGAGCGCAGCAGCTCCGCCGCCCCGGCATCCCAGGGCAGGGCGTCGAGATCGGCCCGGGCCAGGGACCGGTTGGCCGCGGGCCGGCCGGCCGCCCGGTCCCGGGCCGCCTGCACCCGAGCCCGCACCGCCGAGCTGGGCTCTCCCCCGGGGCCGGCCAGCTCCCCCGGCTCGAGGCGGGGGACGGCCACCTGCATGTCGAAGCGGTCGAGGAACGGCCCCGAGAAGCGGCGCCGGTAGCGGGCCGCCCCGGCCGGAGAGCAGGTGCAGGCGACCAGGCGATCACCCGCATACCCGCAGGGACAGGGGTTGGTGGCCGCCACCATCTGCACGTCGCAGGGGAAGCGCACCGAGACGCCCTTGCGGGCCACGTGCACCCAGCCCTCCTCCACCGGCTGGCGCAGAGCATCGAGGAGATAGGGCGGGAACTCCCCGAGTTCATCGAGGAAGAGAATCCCGTGATGGGCCAGGGTGAGCTCGCCGGGGACCGGCACCCCGCTGCCCCCGCCCACGATGGCAGCCGGGGTGGCGGTGTGGTGGGGGCTGCGGAACGGGGGCTCCGCTCGGTGGGGGCGGGGCCGTCCCGCCGCCGCCCAGGCGCGGGCCACCTCGAGCGACTCGTAGGGGGTGAGTGGCGGCAGGATGCCGGGCAGGCAGCGCGCCAGCATCGTCTTGCCTGACCCCGGGGGACCCACCAGCAGCAGGTGGTGCCCCCCGGCCGCGGCCACCTCGAGGGCCCTCCGGGCCACCGCCTGGCCCCGCACCCAGCCCAGGTCCACGGTCGCCCGATCGTCGACCGGCACCGCTTCCGGGGGCAGGCTGGGAGGCACCTCGCCCAGCGCCACGGAGACGGCCTCGGCCAGGCTCCGCACCACCCGTACCTCGGCTCCCTGCACCAGCGCTGCCTCGGCGGCCGAGCCCGGTGGGAGCAGGCACGGCCTCCCGGCCTCGGCGGCGACGAGACCGGCCCCGAGCCCGCCCCGGGCCGGCCGCACGGTGCCGTCGAGGGCCAGTTCACCGAGGGCCACGACCTCGGTGACCCCCGGCGGGACCGCCCCCGACGCGGCCAGCACCCCCAACGCGATGGGCAGGTCGTAGGCGGACCCGGCCTTGGGTATCTCGGCCGGGGCCAGGTTGACGGTCAGACGCCGGGAGGGGAAGCGGTACCCGGAGGACAGCACCGCCGCCCGCACCCTCTCCTTGGCTTCGCGCACGGCCGTGTCGGGCAGCCCGACCAACTGGAAGGCGGCCTTGCCCCCGGCGACGTGCACCTCCACCCGCACCGGGCACGGGTCGATGCCCACCAGCGCGACTGAGGTAACCGCGGCGAACACACGGTCAAGGTAAGGGAAGGGTGTGACGGGGAGAAGCAGGCCGCCCGGTCCGCCGGAGCCGGGCCTGCCGCGCCCCCCGGCGCTCAGCGGCCCTGGAAGTTGGGCGGGCGCTTCTCGAGGAAGGCCCGCACCCCTTCGATCACGTCCTCGGAGGCGGAGCAGAGCGCCTGGGCCTGGCTCTCGTACTCCAGCGCCTCGTCGAAGGACATCTCGAAGGCCCGCTCCAGCCCCACTTTGGCGAAGTGCTGGGCCAGCGGGGCCGCGGCGGCCAGCTCGGCCGCCACCTCCGCCGCCCGCCTCCGCAGGTCGGCGGGCTCTACCACCTCGGCGACCAGGCCGTAACGGAGCGCCTCTTCCGCAGAGACGATGCGCCCGGTGAGCGCCAGTTCCTTGGCGCGGGCCAGGCCTACGCGCCGGGGCAGCAGCCAGGTCCCCCCGAAGTCGACCGTCAGGCCCCGGCGCACGAAGATCTCCGAGAAGCGAGCCCGGGTGGTGGCGATGGCCACGTCGCAGCCGAGTGCCAGGTTCAACCCCGCTCCCACTGCCACCCCGTCCACCGCGGCCACCGTCGGCTTGGCCAGCTCGTGAAGGGCCCGGGCCGCCTGCCCGATTCGCTGCATCGACGCGTACATCCCCACCGGCCCGGACCCCATGTCCAGGCCCGCACCTAGATCGTTGCCGGAGCAGAAGTCGCTGCCTGCTCCGGTGATGATCAGCGCCCGCTGCCCGGAAGCCCCGAACTCCTGCAGGCAGGCACCCAGGCTCACCCACTGGGCGGAGGGGATGGCATTGCGCCGCGCCACGTTGTCGATGGTGAGCCAGCGGATGGGGCCGTCATCGTTGATGGAGAACATGCGGGCAATCTAGCCGCCCTCCCTAGCATGCCCTCGTGGCCCCGTCTGCGACCTCCGATCCCGGCCCCGAGGCGGCGACATCCCCCGTCGCCGCCCCAGCGGGCGAGCCGCAGGAGGTGGAGGCGGTGACCCTCGTCCAGCCCTATCACACCCGCAAGCGCTACACCTGCCCGGGCTGCCAGGGAACGATCGAGAAGGGCGAGGGCCACCTGGTGGTGGTGCCGGAACACGCCCCGGACCTGCGCCGGCACTGGCACCGCGCCTGCTGGCACCGGGAGCGGCGCCGCCGCAACGGCCGCTCCGGCTGAGGCCGCCGGCGCCTCAGCACACCCCGGGCAGCCAGCGCAACCCGACCCCGTCGCGGCGCACGCACACCGTGACCAGGTCGAACCGCCCGGGCATCGGGCGGAGGCCTCGCCCCGCCCGGCGGAAGCGCTCCGCCTTGGCCGGGGTGAACTCCTCGGCCGGGTCGCCGCCCAGGAGCGTCTTCACTTCCACCGCCACGAGCAAGCTGCCCCAGGCAACGAGAAGGTCGATCTCGTCGGCACCAACCCGGAGGTTGCGGGCGAGCACGCGGGCGCCGCGGCGCCGCAGGAAGTCGGCGGCCAGGCCCTCGCCGAAGGCCCCTACATGGAGCCGGCGGAGGGCGGGCGCAGCTCGGGCTGCTCGACCTCCTCGATGTTCACATCGCGGAAGGTGAGCACCCGCACCCGCTTGAGGAAGCGGGCGGGCCGGTACATGTCCCATACCCAGGCGTCTTCCATGTCGACCTCGAAGAACACCGAACTACCGGCCTCGCGGATGTGCTGGTCGACACGGTTGGCCAGGTAGAAACGCCGCTCGGTCTCGACCACGTAGCGGAACATGGGAAGGACGTCGCGGTACTCCTGGTAGATCTGCAGCTCTACGTCGGTCTCGTAGCGCTCGAGATCCTCTTCGCTCATTGCATCTCCTGCGGGTCCGGGGCGGCCGCCGGAGGCGGCCGCGGGATGGACGGCGGCGATGATACTCATCCCCTGTAGTAGCCCTCCGGCCTATCCCGACGCGTGGTCTACCAGGCGGGTGTGACGTGGCCGGCGAGGCTCAGAGGCCCCCCCATCGGCTCGGCGGCCAGACCCGGGCGAAGGCCCTGCCGACGATCTCGCCCTCCTCGATCGGCCCGAAGACCCGGCTGTCGCTGCTCGAGGAGCGGTTGTCGCCCATGACGAACACCCAGCCTTCGGGCACGGCGAACGGCCCGTAGTCGGGCATGAACGACCCCTCCTTGAGGTAGGGCTCGTCGAGGGGCTCCCCGTCGACGTAGACCTGGTTCGCCCGGACCTCGATGGTCTCCCCACCGAGGGCGATGATCCGCTTGATGAGGGCAGAGTCCGGCGAGGAGAGGCCGAGCGATTCGGCCACATGGCGCACCAGGGCGCCGAAGATCGTCTCCCCGTCCCCATCGGCCAGCATGGGCGAGTTGAAGACGATCACGTCTCCCCGGGCCGGGTCGCCGAAGCGGTAGGCCAGTTTGTTCACCATCACCCGGTCCCCCTCGAGCAGGGTGTCGTTCATGGACCCCGAGGGGATGAAGAAGGCCTGGATCAGGAAGGTCTTGATGAGGACGGCGACCACCAGGGCCACCACGATGAGGATGGGCAGTTCCTTCCAGAAGGACCGGCCGGAGCCCTTCTTCCCGCCCCGCTTGGGTTCGCCCGCCGCCGGCACCCCGCCCGGCTCCGGAGGGCCGGCCGCTTCGGCGCCCGGTTCTGCTGCGCCGACCGCCTCACCGGCCTCGACGGCCTCGGCCATCTTCTTCGGCCCCCCCAAGAACCTGGGACGGCGCCCCGCGAAGGGGTCGGCCGGGGAGAAGGGAGCGATCGATGGGCCCTCCGCGGAGAGCGCCTCTCCGTCGACGTCGCCCCCGGTGGGCAGGCGGGTGGGGGCGCGGCCCGACGGGTCCTGAGGGGAATCGGGCGGCGGAGGGAACGTCACGGCAGCGACGTTACTGCGGACGAGGAGTTGCCGGTACCACCACGCAGGGACGCCGCCGGGATGGCGGACATCCTCAGTCGCGCTTCTCTTTGATCCGGGTAGCCTTGCCGACCCGCTCGCGCAAGTAGTAGAGCTTGGCGCGGCGCACGTCCCCCCGCCGGATCACCTCGACCCGCTGGATGATGGGGGCGTGGACCGGGAAGACCCGCTCCACCCCCACCCCGAAACTCACCTTGCGCACGGTGAAGGACTCCCGCAGGCCGCCGCCGCTGCGGGCGATGACGACGCCCTCGTACGCCTGGACCCGCTCGCGGCCGCCCTCGACCACGCGCACGTGCACCCGCACCGTGTCCCCCGGGCCGAAGTCCGGGAGGTCGGAGCGCAGGTGGGCGGCCTCAACCTGATCCAGCGTGTTCATGGGGAATCCCCTTCGCGCCAAGGCGGACGGCAGGGCGCCGTCCGGCGGCGAGAGTCTAGACCCCGTCCTCGTCGTCTGCGAACCCCGGGGGGAGCAGGTCCGGCCGCCGCTCGCCGCGTCCGGCGCAGGCGCTGCCCCCGGCGCCAGGCCTCGATGCGGGCGTGATCGCCCGAGAGCAGCACCTCGGGGACCTGCCAGCCGCGGAACTCGGCGGGCCGGGTGTACAGGGGTTCCTCGAGCAGGCCCTCGCGGAAGCTCTCGCCGCCGGTCGACTCCGGGTTCCCCAGGACCCCGGGCAGCAGCCGGGCGACCCCCTCCACCACCGCCGCGGCTGCCGCCTCCCCCCCGGCCAGGACGAAGTCGCCCAACGACGCCTCCTCCTCGATCAGGTGCTCCGCCACCCGCTCGTCCACCCCTTCGTAGCGGCCGCAGACCAGGGTGAGGGCCTCCAGGCGCGCCCAGCGGTCCAGCGTGGCCTGGGTGATCGGCGCCCCGGCCGGGGTGAGCAGCACCCGGTGGGTGCCGGCCAGGGGCTCCAGGGCCGCGGCCAGCGGCTCCACCATCATCACCATCCCCGGCCCGCCGCCGAAGGGGGTGTCGTCGAGCTGGCGGTGGCGGCCGAGGCCGTGCTCGCGCAGGTCCACCAGGTCCACGGTGAGCAGCCCGGCCTCCAGCGCCCGCCCCACGACCCCAACCCCCAGCGGGGAGATGAAGTAGTCGGGGAACATGGTCACCAGCGTGATACGCATCCGGGCCAGCGTATCCGCTCCCCGCCCGGGCCGCGCGCCCGGCCCTGCGCGGGTTGGGCGGGCAGTTGGTATCGTCGCCCCATGACTCGCGCCGGACTTCGGTGCGGCCTCGCCGCCGTCGCGTGCGCGCTGGGCGTTGCCGCCCCCGCCGCCGCCACCACCGAGGGGCCCTGCACGGCCTTCTTCAACGGCGTCGAAGCCGAGCGCGTCGACTCGATCTCCTCCCCCCTCCTGCTGGACGCCGGGGACACCCTGGTCTTCTCGGGCAGCGACCAGAACGGCACCCGCAACGCCGAAGTCTCCGTCCGGCTCGGCCCGGTGACCCTGGGGCGGGCCAGCCTCGTTCCACTCCATCGCCGACCCCGAGTTCGCCGCGTCGCTGGACCTGGACGGCGTGGCGCAGCGCGGCGTGGGCCTCCTGCAGGTTCGCGCCACCACCGACAACTGCACCGTCGAAGCCTGGCTGCGGGTGGAAGGACGGCTTCCCTTCACGACCCGGGTCGGTCTCGGCGGTTCCGTGATGGCGCTCGTCGGCCTCGCCGGGCAGGCGTCGGCGCTGATCGCCCGCCGGCGCTGGTCGCCGTGGGTGGCCGGTGTGTCCGGCGTGTTCACCGGGGCCGGGGCGGCCCTGCTCGGTCAGCAGTTCGGGCGGCTGCAGCTCTCGTACTTGTCGCTGGCCGTCTGTGCGGCCGTGGCGGCCGCGATCGGCCTGGGGCTCGCCCTCCTCCTCCGACGCCGGCGAGAGCCGGACGAAGAGGACGACTTCCGTTGGGCCGAGGCTGCCGAGCAGCCCGCTGGAGGAGGTCGCCCCTCCCGACCCCGGGGCCGGCCGCCGCGCCCCGCCTGCCGGCGCCGCCCCCGCTGGAGCAGAACCTCCCCTACTGGTGCTACGTGCTCGCCGACACCAAGGTCCTCCACCTCGACGACCACACCCGGGTGGTGGCCACCCTCCACCCCGGCACGTGGTACCTGGTGAAGCGGGAGATGACCGGCTGGGCCCATGTGGAGGCAGCCCCGGGAGTCGAGGGCTGGGCGTCGCGCCGGGCGCTGCACCGCGAGGACTGAGGGCCCCGCCCCCGCCGGTCAGCCGGGGCGGCGGCTCGCCGGCGCCCCGGTGGGCAACTCGTACAGGGTGGTGCGCTCTGCCGGCACGCGGCCGGCGGCCCGGATGGCCTCCTCCATGGCGCCGGGTGTGACCCCGGCGCCGTGCGCCGCCCCCGCCGCCCGGGAGATCCCCTCGTCCATCAGCGTCCCCCCGAGATCGTTGACCCCCGCCCGGAGCAGGGCAGCAGCCCCCTCGAGCCCCAGTTTCACCCAGGACGCCTGGAGATTGGGGATGAGGCCGTCGAAGGCCAGCCGGGCGACGGCGTGGACCAGCACCACCTCGTCCCAGGTGGGACCGGGGCGGGCCCGGCCCTGCCGGTAGATGGGGGCCTCCATGTGGACGAAGGGGAGGGGCACGAACTCGGTGAATCCGCCCGTCTCCTCCTGGATGTGCCGCACCACCACCAGGTGGCGGGCCCAGGACGCCGGGGAGTCGACGTGCCCGAACATCATCGTGGCGGTGGTGGGGATGCCGAGGCGATGGGCGGCGACGACCACCTCCACCCAGCGGGCGGTGCCGATCTTGTCGGGGCAGAGCACCCGCCGAATCCCGTCGTCGAGGATCTCGGCGGCAGTGCCGGGCAGGCTGCCCAGGCCGGCCTCCTTGAGACGCCGCAGGAAGTCGCCCACCGGCACCCCCAGGCTCTCCGCTCCCTGCCAGACCTCCTGCGGGCTGAAGGCGTGCACGTGGATGCCCGGGGCGGCGGCCTTCACCGCCCGCACCACCTCCAGGTAGAAGTCGCCGGTGAAGGCGGGGTGGATCCCCCCTTGCAGGCACACCTCGGTGGCCCCCTGCTCCTGAGCCTCAGCCGCTCGCCGGGCGATCTCCTCCACCGCCAGCAGGAAAGGGGCCTCCCGGCCGGCGACGTCGCGCGCCCCGCGCGAGAAGGCGCAGAACCCGCAGCGGTGGACGCAGCGGTTGGTGTAGTTCACGTTGCGGTTGACCACATAGGTGACCCGGTCCCCCACCGCCCGGCGCCGCAGTTCGTCGGCCACCGCTGCCACCGCCTCCACCTCGTCCCCGCGGGCCGCCAGGAGGACCTCCAGCGCCGCCGGGCCGGGGCGCTCCCCGGAGAGCGAGCGCTCGAGGACGGCGGAGAGGGCCGGACGGACGAGCCCGGGCGTTCCTCCCCGGGGCCCCCAGGCGGGGTCCGCCCACTGGGCCGACAGGCGTCCGGCAGCCGGCGGGATGGGCAGGTCGCGGCCGGGGGCCCAACCGTGGCGCGGCCGGGCCGCCCCCATCGCGTCCACCAGGTCCAGGTAGGCCCTCAGCACCGGGGCGGGCCAGCCGGGCCGCCGCCTCCCCGTAGGGAAGGCCGGGAGGGAAGGCGGTGCGCTCCACGAGCCGGTGGCCCTCGAGGGCATCGCGCAGTTCCCCGAGGCGCTCGGTGTCCCAGTCGCGCAGCAGCAGATCGCCCGCACCGGCCTCCACCGCCACCCGGGCGTCGCCCACCGTGTCCACGAAGACCGATACCACCGCCCCGGTCCGGCGGGCCAGCGCGGCCGCCGCCCGGACCCGGCTGCGACCGGTCCGCAGGTAGGCGGCACGGCAGCGGAAGAGCGCCTCGGCCACCCGCCGGCCGTCGCCGCGGTCGGCCAGGGTGATGCGCCAGCCGGGGACCCCGGCGGCGGCCAGGGCCTCCGCCTCGTCGGGGCCCACCACCCAGGCAGCCGCCTCGGCAGCAGGAGCCGGCTCCCGCCACCGGCAGCAGCCCGGCCGCCAGGACGGCCGCCACCTCGGCCGGGCCGGGGCCGGGCATCTCGACGGTGGTGGTCCCCTCCCGGCGGCAGGTGGCCGCCCAGGCGGGACCGGGCGCCCGGGCGGGACGCAGCCGGCAGTAGGTGATCATCAGGCTGGGCCCTCCTGCGGCGCGAGGCGAGCGTACCCGGCCTCGTCGGCCGCGGCCCGCAGACGGGGGAGCAGGCCGGGGTCGATCCACTCCTCCGTCAGGTACTCCGGGTACACCGGCAGCCGGGGCACCAGCCGGAACCCGGCGCCTTCGGTGCGGGCCCGCAGCTCGTCGAGGTGGGGCCAGGGCGCCTCCGGGTTCACCCAGTCCGGGGTGAGCGGGGAGACCCCGCCCCAGTCGTTCACCCCGGCATCCAGGTAGACCTCGAAGCGGTCGGTGAGGTTGGGCGGCACCTGCAGGTTCATCCCCGGGCCGAGCACCCAGCGGGCCACCGCCACCACCCGGGCCAGGTACTCCGGGGTGGGCTCCGGCCATCCCGCCATCGGGGTGCCGGCCTTGGCCCGGAAGTTCTGCACGATGACCTCCTGGACCGCCCCGGTCTCGGCGGCCAGGGCGGCCAGGGCGAAGATGCTCTCCGCCAGCTCCTCGACGGTCTCCCCGATCCCCACCAGGATCCCGGTGGTGGCGGGCACCCGCCGGGCTGCCATCGCCCGCAGGGTGGCCAGCCGCCGGGCGGGGTCCTTGTCCGGGCTGGCGTGGTGCGGCCCGCCGGGCTCGCATGAGACGCGGGGAGACGTTCTCCAGCATCAGGCCCATCGACGGGCACCAGCGGCGCAGGGCCGCCACCTCCCTCTCGTCCATCACCCCGGGGTTGGCGTGGGGGAAGAGGGCGGTGCCCCCGACGATCAACTCGGCGACGCGGGCCGCGTACTCGATGGTGCTGCGCGCAGCCGTGGGCGGCCAGGAACTCCCGGGCGGCCGGCCAGCGCGCCTCGGGCTGGTCTCCGGTGGTCAGCAGGGCCTCGGTGCAGGAGGCCTCCTCCCCGGCCGCGGCGATGGCCAGCGCCTCCTCCGGCTCCAGGTATCGCCCGCCGGCCCCCGGCGGGCGGGCGAAGGCGCAGTAGGCGCACTGGTCTCGGCACAGGGTGGTGAGGGGGATGAAGACCTTGCGGGAGAAGGTCACCACCCGCCCCTTGCCCTCGTCCCGCCGGCGCCGCGCCTCGGCGAACAGGCCGCCCAGGTCCCCCTCGCCGCGCAGCAGGGCGACGGCCAGGCCGGGGTCGGGAGCGGGGAAGGGCACGGGCGGGGACGGTATCACGCCTGCCCCTTCACCCCCCAGACACCGTAAAGTGCGGACTGGAACCGCACGGAAGAGAGGAAAGATGAAGGACGGCAAGACCCGGGTGGGCCTGATGGGCTTCGGGCGCATCGGCCGCAACGTCTTCCGCCAGTTGGAGGACCACCCCGACATCGAGGTGGCGGCCATCGTCGACATCGCCGACCCCAAGGCCCTGGTCTACCTGCTCAAGTACGACTCGGTCTTCGGGCGGTTCCCCGGCGAGGTGAGCGCTCGACGAGGGCCGGCAACCTGGTCGTGGACGGCCGGGTGATCCCCATGCTGCAGGCCAAGAACCCCGGCGACGTGGACTGGCGGGCCCTCGGCGTCGACGTCGTCGTCCAGGCGACCCGCAAGCACCGCAGCCTCGCCGACTGCCGCAAGCACCTGGAGGCGGGGGCCAAGCGGGTGGTGCTCGCCTCCACCCCGGAGGACCCGGCCGACATGGACACCCTGATCATGGGGGTGAACGACGAGGTGCTCACCGACGAGGACACCATCGTCGCCCTCGGCTCGAACACCTCGAATGCGGTGGCGCCGGTGCTCAAGGTGCTCATCGACCGCTTCGGCGTCGAGGCGGCCCTGTTCACCACCGTCCACGCCCTCACCAACGACGCCCGGCTCGCCGACGTGCCCAGCTCCACGCTGCGGGGCAGCCGCTCGGGAGCGGAGAACATCATCCCCGGCCCCACCAACTCCCCGGAGATCGTGGAGCGGGCGCTGCCCGCGCTGCAAGGGCAAGGTGGCGGGCCTGGCCCTCAACGTGCCGGTGCAGGACGGCTCCAACGTGGACCTGGTGGTGTTCCTCTCGCGGGAGACCACCGCTGTCGAGATCAACGAGGCCCTGCGGGCCGCCGCCGAGGGGAGCTCGGTGCTCGCCTACACCGACGAGCCCATCGTCTCCTCCGACGTCATCGGCAGCGAGCACTCGGCCACCGTGGACGGGCTCTCGACCCTGGTGATGATGGGGACCATGGCCAAGCTCGTCATCTGGTACGACAACGGATGGGGCTACGCGGCCCGCGCCGTCGAGCTGATCGAGAAGTTCGCCGCGTTCGACCGCAAAGGGGTGAAGTGATGATCCGGGTAGCCATCAACGGCTTCGGGCGGATCGGCCGGACGGTGTTCCGGGTGATCGTGCAGCGCCCCGAGGCGGGCATCGAGATCGTCGCCCTGAACGACCTGGCCGACGACGAGATGGCCGCCTACCTGCTCAAGTACGACACGGTCATGGGCGAGTTCCCCGGCAAGGTGACGGTGGGAGACGGCTACCTGGTCGCCGGCGGGCACATGGTGAAGACCTTCACCATCAAGGACCCGGCCCAGCTCCCCTGGAAGGAGCTGGACGTGGACGTCGTCATCGAGTCCACCGGCATCTTCCGCACCCGGGCCGAAGTGGCCAAGCACCTGGAGGCCGGGGCCAAGCGGGTGATCCTCACCGTGCCGGCCAAGGACGAGCTCGACGCCACCGTGGTGCTCGGGGTCAACGACGACGACCTCGAGGCGGACGACCGGATCGTCTCCAACGCCTCCTGCACCACCAACTGCCTGGCCCCCATCGCCAAGATCCTCGACGAGGCCTTCGGCATCCGGCGCGGGGTGATGACCACGGTGCACGCCTACACGAACGACCAGCGCCTGGCCGACGTGCCCCACAAGGACTTCCGGCGCAGCCGGGCGGCCACCGTGAACATCATCCCCACCACCACCGGCGCCGCCAAGGCGGTGGGCCAGGTGCTGCCCCGGCTGAAGGGCAAGCTGGACGGCATGGCGATGCGGGTGCCGGTGCCCGACGGGTCCACGGTGGACCTGGTCGTGGAGACCGAGAAGCCGGTCACCGTCGAGTCGATCAACGCCGCCGTGGCCAAGGCCGCCGCCGGGCCGCTGCGCAGCATCGTCCAGTACTCGGAGGCGCCCCTGGTGTCCAGCGACATCATCGGCAACCCCCACTCGTGCATCTTCGACGCCCCCTCCACCCTGGTGCTGGGCGCCAACTGGGCGAAGGTGATCGCCTGGTACGACAACGAGTGGGGCTACTCGCAGCGGGTGGTGGACCTCATCGAGCGGCTGGCCGGCCTGCCCCTGCCGGCCTAGCCGGCCCGTCCCGACTCTGCGCCCGGGCCCTGCCCGGGCGCAGCCGCGCCGGCGCCGCCTCCCCGGCCCTGGTCGGCAGGCCGAGGCGCTAGCGTCCTCGTCGGTGACGGACTTCGAACGGATCTTCCACCCGAGGCGGATGGCCATCGTCGGCGTGTCCGCGGACGGCTCGATAGGCTTCGGCAACGGGATCCTGGTGGCCTGCCGGGCCATGGGCTTCGCCGGGGAGATCCTCCCTGTCAACTCCAGGGGCGGCACCTTCGCCGGCCAGGAGCTCTACCGCAGCGTGGACGACATCCCGGGGGAGATCGACTTCGCGGTCATCGCCGTCCCCGCCGCCGCGGTGCCCGACGCCCTGGAGGCCTGCCGGCGCAAGGGGGCGGCGGGGGCCGAGGTGATCACCTCCGGCTTCGCCGAGCTGGGCACCCCGGAGGGGATCGCCCTGGAGAGGCGCATCAAGGAGATCGCCGCCGCCGGGATCCGGGTGATCGGCCCCAACTGCTTCGGCGTCTACTGCCCACGCTCGGGGCTCACCCTGCTGCCCGGGCCCGACCTGTCGCGGGAGAGCGGGCCGGTGGCCTTCCTGTCACAGAGCGGGGGCATGTCGATCGACCTGGCCCACGCCGGCAAGTGGATGGGCATCCGCTTCAGCAAGGTGGTCAGTTTCGGCAACGGCGCCGACCTTCGGGAGACGGAACTCCTGCGCTACCTGGGCGACGACCCGGAGACCGGGGTCATCGGCCTGTACGTGGAGGGGGTCGAGGACGGCGACGCCTTCTTCGCGGCGGCGCGGGAGGTGGCCACCCGCAAGCCGGTGGTCGTCTACAAGGGGGGCCTGTCCGAGGCCGGGCGGCGCGCCGTCGTCAGCCACACCGCCTCGATGGGAGGGAGCCGGGCGATCTGGTCGTCGGTGCTGCGCCAGGCCAACGCGGTGCAGGTGCATGACATGGCGGAGATGGCCCAGGCCTGCCTGGCTTTCTCCCTGCTGCCGGCGCGGACCTACCGGGGGATCTCGGTGATCGGCGGGGGCGGGGCCCTCGGTGTCGCCGCCGGGGACGCGGCCGAGGCGAACGGCATCGCCATCCCGCTGCTGGGCCCCGAGCTGCAGGCCCGCATCGGCGCCGTGCTGCCCAAGCCGGGGTCGAGCCCCGGCAACCCGATCGACGTGGCCAACCCCTTCTTCCCCCCTGCGGGGCTGCGGGAGGTGCTGGCCCTGGCCGCCGAGGACGAGCGGGTGGAGCTCCAGGTGGTCACCTCGCTCCTCTACCACTACAAGTCCCAGGCATCGGCCCTGGGCAGGAGCGTCGTCGACGTGGCCCCCTTCCGCGAACTGGCCGAGGCGGCCGGCGACGTGGCGGAGGAGACGGGCAAGCCGGTCGTCTTCGTCCTCCCCAGCCTGAAGCGAGGGCTCGACGACCTCGACGTCCTCGAAGTGCTGGCGCGAGCCCGGGCGGCCTTCCTCGACCGGGGGATCCCCGTCTTCGACGACATCGCCGACGCCCTGCGGGCCGTCGGCCACCTGAACACCTACTACGGGCGGCGCCATGGCTGAGGGCCCCCGCGAACGAGCGGCGCGCCTGATCGACGAGGCGCGGGCCGGCGGCCACCTCGTGCTCTCGGAGCACGACGCCAAACGCGTGCTGTCCTGCTACGGCATCCCCGTCACCCGGGAGGTGCTGGTGGCCGACCGGAGCGAGGTGCTCGCCGCCGCCCGGGAGATCGGCTACCCGCTGGTGATGAAGGCTTGCTCCGGGGAGATCCCCCACAAGACCGAGAAGGGCCTGCTTCGCCTCGACCTGCGCAGCGATCCCGAGGCCCTGGCGGCCTTCGACGAGATCACCGCCGGTATGCACGGCCTGTCGGGGGCGGTGCTGGTGCAGGAGATGGTCGCCGGCCGCCGGGAACTGGCCGCCGGCCTGGTGCGGGACGCCGACTTCGGGCCCTGCGTGATGTTCGGCCTGGGGGGAATCCTCACCGAGGTCCTCGGCGACGTCGACCTTCCGCAAGGCCCCACTCGACGAGGCCGAGGCGCTAGCGATGCTGGAGGACATCGAGGGGCGCAGGATCCTCGACGCCGTGCGGGGGATGCCCGCCGCCGACCGCGGGCAGTTGGCCGGCCTGCTCATCGCCCTCGGCCGGATCGGCCTCGACCACGCGGCCGTCGAGGAGATCGACGTCAACCCGGTCATCCTTGCCGGCAGCCGGCCCGTCGCCGCCGACGCGTTGATCGTGCTGCGCTGAGAACCAGTTGGCCCGGTGCCGGAGAAGCACCGGGCCAACCGGGCAGACCCGGTCAGCAGGTCACGGTCTCACCGGTCAGACAGGTGTTGGTGCCCGGTCCGCCCACCAGGGTGTCGGTACCGGGGCCGCCCACCAGGCGGTCGTTGCCGGCCTCACCGTTGAGAGTGTCGTTGCCCCCCTGGCCGAAGAGGCGGTCGTTCCCTTCCCCTCCGAAGAGGCTATCCCTGCCGCCCTGGCCGTACAGACGGTCCGCCCCGGCGTCCCCGTAGACCTTGTCGGCCCCAGGGCCGGCGCAGACCACGTCGCTGCCCCCGTTCCCGTGAATGGTGTCGTTGCCCCCGAGCGCCACGATCACGTCCGCCCCGGAGCCTCCGTTGAGGTTGTCGGCTGCAGTCGTGCCCACGATCGTGGCCGGCAAGCCCACGCACTCCGCCCCCGATTCGGTGCCGGTCAGGTTCAGCACGAGCAACCCGGGCTGGTTATAGGCGCCCACCTGGATCCAGTAGGTCGTCCCGGCGGTGGCGGTGAATGAGAGCTGCGAGTCCAGACCGTGCCCGGACTCGTCGTCGTTGCAGCCCCAATTGGTCAGGTGTCCCCAAGAACCCGTGTACGCAGCGACGAAGGTGTCGAAGTCGGACCCGAAGGTATCCACCGTGACCGTGGCGTTCTCGGTGAGCGTCAGCGAGTACCAGACCGTACGCTTGAAGGTCCAGCCGTCGCAGGGACCGAGCCATTCACCCGCCTCGGTGGTCGCCCCGGTGGTGTCCTGCGACCAGGAAGGATCCGCCCCCACCGGCTGGGCCGAGGCGAAATCGTCATTCGCCGGCGCCCGCGGGTTCAGAGACGCCGACCCTCCCTGCGCGGCAGCCGGCGCCACGGACACCAAGCCCGCCAACAGGACAAGGACCAACGCGACAGACCGGATTCGATGACGCATGACCGCCAACCCTCCCCCTCTTTTCGGCGACAGCTTCCCAGCCGAAGGGTAATCCCCGGCCCCAGGGGCCGCTACCGTCGCGGCCGTGGAGATCCGTCGAGCCCTCCCTGCCGACGCCGGGCCGCTGGCCGCGCTCCTCGCCCGCTTCTTCGCCGAAGAGGGCTTCGCCGCCTCGGCGGCCGAGATCCGCGAGCGCGCCGACGTCTTCCTGGCCGAGGCGGCCAATGCCGCCTTCCTCGCCTTCGAGGACGGCACCCCCGCAGGGGCCGCCACCGTCACCACCGGCTTCGGCTTCGAGACCGGTCGCCAGGCCGAGATCGAGGACCTCTACGTGCTCCCCGACCGGCGCCGCCGGGGTGTGGCCCGGGGGTTGATCGACGCCGCCCTCGCCTGGTGCCGCGAGCGGGGGTGCGCCGACGTCGAGGTGGTGGTAACCCCCGAGGGGGACGCCCGCCACAGCCTGGGCGCCTGGTACCGCGGGCTGGGCTTCGACGAGACCGGGCGGCGCATCCTGTCCCGGCGGCTCTGAGCCGCCGTGCCTCCCGCCGGACGCGCCCCGGCTCCGCGCTAACTTGCTCGCCTCGTGAGCCTCGTGGAAGACATCCCACCGCCGCCCGGAGAGGAACCGGCCCCGGATTCGTCGTTTCGCGCCGGCCCCATCCTCACCATCTCCGCCGGCCACGCCGCCCACGACACCTTCATCGGCTTCGTGCCCGTCCTGCTGCCGTCCTTCGCGGAGCGCTTCGCCCTCAGCAACACCAAGGTCGGGGCCCTCTCGGCCTTCACCCAGTTGCCGTCGCTGCTGCAGCCGGTCTTCGGCCATCTCGCCGACCGGCTGGCCCTGCGCTGGATGGTGACCCTGGCCCCCGGGGTGACCGCGACCCTGATGAGCCTGACCGGCTGGGCCCCCGGATACGCCGTCCTGGCCCTGCTGCTCACCACCGCCGGGATCTCGAGCGCCGCCTTCCACGCGGTGGCCTCCGCCACCGCCGGGCGCCTGTCGGTCCGGCACCTCGGACGGGGCTTGAGCCTCTGGATGGTCGGCGGGGAACTGGGGTCGGCGGTAGGCCCGCTCCTGGCGGCCGGGGCGCTGGCCCTGCTCACCCTGAAGGGGCTCGCCTGGCTCATGATCCTCGGCTGGGCCGCCTCGATCGCCCTGCACATGCAGCTGCGCCGCGTACCCCCCGGTTTCGGGCAGGCCGAGCGGCCCCACTGGCGCCTCGCCCTCGGCCGGATGCGGCGGGTGATGGGGATCGTGGCCGCCCTCGCGGTGCTGCGCGGCATGGCGCTCAGCGCCCCCTGGACCTTCGGGCCGATCCTCCTCCAGGATGAGGGCCACGGCGATCTGGCCTCCGGGGCCGCCCTCACCCTGTACCTGACGGCCGGCATGGTCGGCACGCTGGGCGCCGGCTGGCTCAGCGACCGGGTGGGGAGGCGGGTGATCCTCCTGGGCGGGACGCTGGCCGGGCCGAGCGCGCTGTTGCTGTTCATCGCCGTGGGCGGCTGGACCCGCTTCATCTTCCTGGCGCTGGCAGGGGCGGCCACGGTGGCCCTCCACCCGGTGTGCATGGCCCTGGTGCAGGAGACATTCCCCGAGAGCCGCGGGCTGGCCAACGCCCTCTATCTCTCAACGGTGTTCATCATCTCCTCGGTGGCGGCGGTGGCGGTCGGCGCCCTCGGTGACGCCATCGGGCTGCGCTCCACGTTCGTCATCAGCGGCGCGGTGACCTTCCTGAGCCTCCCTCTGATCTTCCTGCTGCCCGCGGACGGCCGAGCCGGCCGACAGAGAGCCTGAGGGCGAAATTCTGCGGTGACCTTCCTGAGCCTCCCCCTGATCTTCCTGCTGCCCGCCGACGGCCGAGCCGGCCGACAGAGAGCCTGAGGGTCGATCTCACCTGCCGAGCCGGTGTGGCACCCTGCCTGGGCCGCGGGCGGGAGGGTCCCTTGGGGAGCCTGCACTGCAAGCAACCGGCTTCGGTGCGCCGGAGGAGGTCAGCCGGGGGGCGGGCTCACCCACACCGCTGCATGCGAATCCTCACCCGACGTGGCTTCGCCGGCGGCGACCAGACCCGGCCCCCCCGCCGTCACCGACCAGATCCCCTGGCCGCCGGGCCCGCCGAAGACGGCCTCATCGTCGGGACGCGGGTCCAGGTGTACCCGTCGGCCGATACCCACACCGCCGCCACATCCGTGGCGCCGCCCGGGCCACTGCGACCGGCGGCGACCAGACCCGGTCCCCCCGCCGTCACCGACCGAATCACCTGGTTGCCGGGTCCGCCGAAGACGGCCTCATCGTGGGGGACGCGGGTCCAGGTGTACCCGTCGGCCGACACCCACACCGCCGCATCCCAATCGTCGCCCGATGTCTCGTAGCCGGCGGCGATCAGACCTGGCCCCCCCGCCGTCACCGACCAGATCAACTGGCCGCCGGGCCCGCCGAAAATGGCCTCGTCGTCGATGCGGGTCCAGGTGTACCCGTCGGCCGACACCCACACCAGCCCATCCGTATCGCCGTCCGAGCGGTTCCAGCCAGTGGCGACCAGGCCCGGCCCCCCCGCCGTCAGCGAGTTGATCTGCTGGTCGCCGGGTCCGCCGAAGACGGCCTCGTCGTCGATGCGGGTCCAGGTGTACCCATCGGCCGACACCCATACCGCCGCATCGAACTCGGGCTCGCATCGGGCTGATCCATCGCGACCGTACGCTCCCAGCCGGCGGCGACCAGGCCCGGCCCCCCCACCGTCACCGAGACGATCGGGATCTGGTCGCCGAGGCCGCCGAACACGGCCTCATCGTGGGGAATGCGGGTCCAGGTGTACCCGTCGGCCGACACCCACACCGCCCCATCCGAACCTCCGCCCGGGCTGGCCTGGCCGGCCGAGGCGTCCCAGCCAACGGCGACCAGGCCCGGCCCCCCCGCCGTCACCGAAGAGATCGATGGGTGACCGGGTCCGCCGAAGACGGCCTCGTCGTCGATGCGGGTCCAGGTGTACCCGTCGGCCGACACCCACACCACCGCCCCCCAGTTCTCACCGGAGGTGGCACCAGGGCCGCTGTGACCGGCGGCGACCAGGCCCGGCCCCCCCGCCGTCACCGACCAGATCACCTGATCGCCCTGTCCGCCGAAGACAACCTCGTCGTCGGGGACCCGAGCCCACGCCAACCCGGGACCGGGAATGGCCGCAGTCGTCGTGGGCGTGGTCACCGTCGTCGTAGTGACAGGGACGGTGCCGTCATCCCCGCAGCCAGCCAGCAGCACAGCCAGCACCAAGACCACCGCGAGACGAACCCACATGTCCAACCCCTCCCCCTGCGATGGCCACCCGGCGGCAGAACCCCGGGCCTCTCCCCACCCCAGACCCAAGGCTACGCCGCCGGAGCCAGCGGTGCCCGAAACTGGATCTACTCGGAAGAGACCCGATTCCCGCCCTGACCCTCGCCAACCGCCGTGCGGGACATCATCCCGGCCTGGGCCAGCACGCGGGAATACCCCTGGAGCAGCAGGAGCCAAGTGCCCGAGCAGGGGTTACCGTTTTAGGACGGCCGGACCGGCCTACCCGGAGCCCCACTGCGGCGAGCCACCCCCGGGAAGCACTGTGATGGATACCATGCGAAGCAGCCCATTCCTCAGCGGCTTGCTCAAGCGTTGGGTTCCCCGAGTTCAGGAAGCACTCGGCCATCTCGACCGTGGCCCACCCTTTCGCGAACGGAGCCACCAGGGCCTCCTCCGTTCCGGGCCCGCCAATCCTGATGAGGGGCCCATAGACCCAGAGAGTGTCGAAGGATTCGAGGTACACCAGGAGCGGGGTGGCATCGGCTTTGTTGATCATGACCAGGGCGTCCGAGTAGCCGCTACCCATGCAGCCGAATAGGAGTCGCCGTTCTCGACCAGGAGCTGGTTGTGCTCGACACCCCCCAGGCGGCCGAGCATGCGAGCGGCCCGTTCGGCCTCCAAAGTCTCGGGGTCCGAGGTGATCCACACGACGAGACCGTCGACCACTTCGGGACCGCCGATCGCCTCGAGTGCCTCCCAGGAGGCCTCGCTGGCCTCGTTGTACGTCTCAGGATCCTGTACCGCAGCCAGGAGGGCCGGAACGGCCGCAGGGTCGCCCCTCTCCCCCAAAGCCTCCGCCGCGTCTCTGGCCTGAAAACCACACGCCATCTCGGGAAACCCCGAGGGATCGAGTTCGCAATCCGTTGCCGCGGCCGGATCAGTCAAGACGGCGGCGAGTTCAGACACAGTCATGCCTTCCCCCCAGGAAGTGGACGTCGACTGGTCGTCGCCCCCCGAGCAGGAACCCACCAGAAGCGCAGCGACGACGACAACCAGCGCCCGCCCCAACCGCCTCCTCGCCCTAATCACACCTTCATTCCGGAACCGATCCTCCCCCACGGCTACCTGAACCAGTCTGGCCACCATTGGCGCATTGTACGGCCCGTCGTTAGCCCCGACCCACGACCGGAGAAGGCCACCGACCCCTTGAAGCGAGAGTCCCCCTCCAAGACGCCCAACTGCACCCCAACCCCCGCCAACGGTGCGCGTTGTGGAGGCAACCCTTCAAGCGCCCGACGCTCGCTATGCCAGCGCGGCCGCAAGAGCGGCGATGTCGTCTTCGTCGTTGTAGGGGGCCAGGGAGACCCGGAGCCGGCCCCCGCGGGCGCTGCACACGATCCCCTCGTCTCGTAGCCGCCTCAGCACGCCGTCGGACCCCTCACCCGGACGGGCTAGTGAGATGATGTGCGATGCGGCTGCGGGGCTCCCACGGTGGCGGAAGGGTTGCCAGCCCCGGTCCTCGACCGCGTCGAGCAACAGGTCGCGGAGTCGCGTCGCGTGGTGCTCGATGGCGTCCAGTCCAGTCGCCAGGAGTTGATCCACTGCTGTCGTCAGTCCGACCACGGACACGTAGCTCATCGTTGACTGGGTGAACCGGCGGGCGTCCTCGGCCAGCGGCATCCGCGTGGCGTCGAACGCGAAAGGAAAGGGAGCGCCCATCCACCCCGGCAGCGGTGGGGTCTGGGCGACGACGCCGGGGGCGAGCGCCCCGATCGCCACTCCGCCATGGCCGCCGAGCCACTTGTAACCGCTGGAGACCGCCAGGTCGGCGCGCCAGGCTCCCGCATCGGACCTCATCGCACCGGCCCCCTGGGTCGTGTCCAAGACAAGCCTGACGCCAGCCTCCTCGGTGGCCGCTCGCAGTCGAGGGACATCGATCACCGTCCCCGTCGCGTACTGGACCCACCCGACGGCAACCACCGACGTGCGGTTGTCGATCCGAGCGACAAGGTCAGCCGTCAGGTCGGACTCGGGGCGGTCCTCGACGAACTCGACGAGGCAGTCGCCACACGCGGCCAGGCGCAGCCAGGGGCGGGTGATCGCGGGGAAGTCCGAGGCCACGGCGATCACCTTCGACCCCCGCGGCGGCGACAGCAAGAAGGGAGCTTGGCCCAGCAGTTCGCTCGCGCTGGAGAGGATCGCGATCTGGGAGCCTTCCACCGCCAACAGCCGGGCCGCACGCCTACGAAGGCCGTCAAGGAAGGCCACCTCCTCCTCGTCGGACATGTGAAGATTGCCGTGGCGCGCGACACGGTCGAGCAGATCGTGCATGGCATCGACGGCGGGGTTGCCGATCAGGCCCAGTGAGGCCTGGTTGAGATACACGGCCTCCCGCAGCGTCGGATAGTCGGTGCGATCCATCAGCGAGGAAACCATCCAGGAACCTCCTCACTCGCCGCGGCGCGTGAGGATACGTGGTGCCAGGAACCGTGACGCTGCTCAGCGGTGGAAAGGGGTAGCCCTGGGGCGGGCTGAGCCACACCGCGCCATCGCCGACGGCGATGAGAATGCGGCCCCAAGAGATCACAGAGTAGATCTGCTGGATCTCCGGCCCGCCGAACACCGCTTCGTCACGGACACGGGTCCAGGTGTAGCCGTCCTCCGACACCCACACCGCCCCATCCCGATCGAAGTCCTCACCCGACTTGTCCACGCCGGTCGCGACCAGGCCCGGGCCGCCAGCGGTCACCGACATCATCCCCTGGACCAGTCAGCCCTCGTCGTAGGTGAGCGTCCCCGGCGGTAGTTCCTCGGTGAGCATGCCATCCTCGAGATCGGCGAAGATGCCGGCGACCTCGTCGTCGAGGAGGACCACGAACTGGCTGTTTCGCGATGTCGGGAACCCGGAGAGCACGATGTTGGGGATCGTTCCGGGATCCATCTCAAAGGCGCCGGCGGCGACGGTGAGCAGGGCCTCGGCGTCGAGGTCGGTCCAGGTGAACTCCAGCAGCATGGCCAGCAGTGCGGGGAGGTCCAGCAGACCGAACTCCTCTTGGACCTTTCCGAGGGCCGCGGAGATGACCAGGCCCTGATCGAGCGAGCGGCGGAAGTCGCCGTCGGGGATGTTGCGGTTGCGTGAGAAGGCCAGGGCATCGGCGCCCCAGAGGATCTGGAGGCCGGCGCTGAGGTACGCCTTGGCCTTGGGGTCGGCCATGCCGAAGGGCACGTCCACCGGGATACCCGCGAAGCCATCGACGAGCCGTTCGAATCCCAGGAACCCAGTGATCAGGTAGCCGTCGATGTCGAGGCCCGAGACCTCCTCGGCGATCTGCACCATGCCGTCGGCGCCGAACCAGACATTGGCGTGGGTGAACTTGAGGAAGTGCCCTTCGGGTGAGTCGGCGTACCCCTCGGGTGTCTCCACATAGCTGTCCCGGGGGAAGCCGACGATGGCGCCGGTCCGCTCGGTGATCGCCGAGCTGAGGATGTGGATGCTGTCGGCCCGGGCCTCCTGCTGCGATGTGCCGGGCCGGGCGTCGGTGCCGAGAACGAGAACGTGGCGCACCGGTTCCCCGTACCAGGGTCCGAGCCCGACGCGGGCCAACTTGGCACCCACGATGCGCCACCCGGCGTCGTCGCCGACGAGCAGGACGACGTCCTCGCCGAATGTGGCGACGCCGATGTCGTCCCGCTCGGGCAGTTCTGCAGCCGACCATTCACCCTGCAGAGACAGATCGCCGGTCTCCCGGGTGTCTGCGAGGTGCGCCAGCAGGCCGTCCGGGACGTCGGGTTCGGGCCGGCGCCGGTCGGCCAGCCAGCCGTAGAAAGCCTCGAGGGCTTCGACGGCCTCCTCGGGTGCGTCGTCGAGGGAGACCACCACTTCGGCCAGGGGCTCAGTGGTCGCGGTGGCAGGTGGCTCGGTGGTGGTGGAACTGCTGGTGGTCGGGGGCGCGGTGGTCGGCGAACTCGACGTTGTCGGCGCTGCGGTCGTGGTAGTCCCGGCGTCGTCGCCGGAGCAGGCACCGGCGACCAGGGTGAGAGCGACCAGGAGGGAGGTGAGGATGCGGCGGCTCGTCATGGCAGTACGAGGATACGGTCGCAGGCGGCCCTGAGACCGGGCGAGGGGCGGTTGAGCGGCTCCGACGACCCCGAAGGATCCGCGCCACGGGGCGGTACCAGTCCAATTCAGTCCCGCTTCCCTCGATCAGTCGCCGCCACTCGTCGGCCGTGCGCTGCATAGCCAGGATCAGTATCTCGGTTGACGCTCTGCATCGACACCGCTGATTCTGCATAGATGACAACACGGCTGTCTCACCGGATCGACGTGAGAGTGAACTCAACTGCAGCGAACTCCCGACAGGGTTCCCGAGGGGCTGCTGACCTCACCCTCCCCTGGCCCACGGTAATGTCTGCACACCGGACCCGGCCTCGTAGGGTCACCGTCTCGTTCGAGTTTCAGGGGGGTGAACCGTGGCAGACACTGATGATTCAGGTTCTCAGCTGTTCTACTACGGCACGAAGGCCGACCTGAAGACAGGGGACGTGATCGGGCCCGGTCATTCTCCCAATCCCGGTAACCAGGATAGGTTGGCGGGTTTCGTCTACCTGACCGGCACCCTGGATGCGGCCTCCTGGCAGGGGGAAACCGCACCCGGCGACGGCCCCGGCAGGATCTACCTGGTGGAACCGACCGGCCCGATCATGGACGCCCCCGACTCCACCGAAGGGACACCCCCGGGTCTGGCAAAGTCATACCGCTCGCGGGACCCGCTGCGGGTCACGGGTGAGGTGACGGATTCGCAGGGGCGTCCGCCGCTGCTCTACCACGGCACGAAGTCCGACTTGGAGCCCGGGGACCTGATCGAGCCCGGCCACTCTGCCAACTTCGGTGGACAGGGTCGGGTGGCCAACTTCGTCTACCTGACCGGCACCCTGGATGCGGCGGTGTGGGGGGCAGAGTTGGCTCTTGGTGACGGACCGGGACGGATCTACCTGGTGGAACCGACCGGCCCGATCATGGATGACCCGAATCTGACGAACATGAGGTTCCCGGGCAATCCGACCAAGTCATACCGTTCGCGGGAACCTCTGCGGGTGACGGGTGAGGTCACGGACTGGCGGGGTCATCCCCCGGAGGTCCTCAAGGCGATGAGGGACGGCCTGAAGCAACTCGAAGAGCGCGGTGTCGAGATCGACGACTGAGTCAAGCCGGCCTCTGGTGACATTCCCGCACGCGAGCCAGCGTCCCCTCACCGGACTCAGCCCTGGAACAACCCTTCGGGAGGATCGATCACGATGCGCCCCTCGGCGGGATCGGCGACGATCTCGTCCACGAAGGGGACCTCCACCTCCGCCCCCGACGGGGTGCTGACGACCAGCCGATCCTGGAGCGTGCCCACTACCACGCGGGTGACCTGCCCCAGCACGGCCCCGCCAGGGGTGACCGCCTCCAGGCCGACCAGGGACGACGACCAGAACTCGCCGTGCTCGAGATGGCGCCGCCCGGCCGCCTCTCCGGTGAGGAGGACGCCGCGCAGCCCCTCGGCGGTGTTGCGGTCGTCTATGCCGGCGAAGCCGACGATCAGGCCCCGGTCGCGATAAGGGCGGGCGGAGCGAACCTCGAGATCGCGCTCCCCCGCCCGCAGGACCGCCCCGCGCCGGAAGTTACCCGGGTCGTCGCCGGCCGGAAGGACGGTGACTTCCCCCCGTACCCCATGGGGCCGCCCCACCCGGCCCACAACCACCCGGTCGTCAGTCGACGAACTCAACGTCGGCCCGCAGGCCCTCCTCGTCACCGGCGGCCCGGGCAACGGTGCGGATGGCGTTGGCCACCCGGCCGCGGCGGCCGATGACCCGGCCCATGTCCCGCTTGGCGGTGCGCACCTCGGCGAGCACCTCCTCGGGCCCCTCTTCGATCATCGTCACCCGCACGGCGTCGGGCTCCTCGGCGATCGCCTTGGCCAGGTAGTTGACCACCCGTTCGATGATCTCGCCTTTCACGATTCCTCCTCGGCCGCCGTGTCGGGCGCGACGGCTTCCTCGGCGGCGGCGGCCAACTGGGCCTCCTCGCCGACGATGTGGATGCGCAGGTCGGAAACCTTGGCCTCCGCGGCCTTGGCCTCCGCAGCCGGGGCCGGGGCCTTCACCGGCACCGCGACCACGCCGGCCACCTCGAGCAGTCGGCGCACCGGATCGGAAGGCTGGGCGCCCCGGCTCAGCCAGTAGGACGCCCTCTCCGCGTCGATCTCGATCACCGAGGGCTCGTGGCGGGGGTCGTAGCGGCCGATCTGTTCGATGTAGCGGCCGTCCCGCGGGGCGCGCCCGTCGGCGACCACCACTCGGTAGGCCGGCTGCTTCTTCTTGCCCAACCTCGTCAGGCGGATCCTCACCGCCATGCGTCACCTCTTCTTCTTCATCCTCCGCCCCGGCAGGGGGAACCCGGGCAGCGAGCCCCGGCCCTCGGCAAAGGCCTTCATCAGCCGCTGCGACTCGCCGAACTGGCGCAGCAGCCCGTTCACCTGCTGCGGGCTGGTTCCCGACCCGGCGGCTATCCGCCTCCGGCGGCTGCCGTCGATGAGCTTCGGGTTGCGCCTCTCCTCCGGGGTCATGGAGCGGATGACCGCTTCCACCCCGACCAGGGCCTCATCCGACAGGTCGCCGGCGCCGAATGCCGACGCGGCGCCGGGGAGCATACCAAGCAATTCGCCCAGAGACCCCATCCGCCGCAGCTGCTGAAGCTGGTCGAGGAAGTCCTCGAAGGTGAACGAGGAGTGCATGATCTTCTCGGCGGCGGCCACCGCCTGCTCCTCGTCCCAGGCGGCCTCGGCCTTCTCGATCAGGGTGAGCACGTCGCCCATGCCCAGGATGCGGGAGGCCATGCGCTCCGGGTGGAACACCTCCAGGCCGTCGAGACCCTCCCCGATGCCGACGAACTTGATGGGCCGCCCCGTCACCTCCCGGGCCGAGATCGCCGCCCCGCCCCGGGCGTCGCCGTCCAGCTTGGAGAAGATGAGGCCGGTCACCTCGGTCCGCTCCAGGAACCCGCGGGCGACGTTGACCGCGTCCTGCCCGGTCATCGCGTCGACCACCAGCAGCACCTCGTCGGGCTCCACCCCCTTGCGCACCGCCGCCAGCTCGTCCATGAGGGCTTCGTCGATCTGCAGGCGCCCGGCCGTGTCCACGATCACCACGTCGCAGCCCAGCTCCCCCGCTCGCTTCACCGCCGCCTTGGCGACCCGGGGCGGGGACGACCCCCGGTCCACGTGCACCGGCACCCCGATGCGCTTCCCGAGTGTCTCCAGCTGGTCGATGGCGGCCGGGCGCTGCAGGTCGGCGGCCACCAGCAGGGGGTGCTTCCCGGCCGACTTCAGGCGCAGCGCCAGCTTGGCCGCGGTGGTCGTCTTGCCCGAGCCCTGGAGGCCGACCATCAGGATCCGCTGCGGGGGGGTGCGGGCGGGGGCCAGGGGGGAGGCTTCGCGCCCCAGGGTGGTGATGAGCTCGTCCTGCACGATCTTCACCACCTGCTGGCCGGGGGTCAGGCTGCCGGTGACTTCGGCCCCCACCGCCCGGGCCCGCACCCGCTCCAGGAACGACCGGGTCACCGCCACATTCACATCCGCCTCGAGCAAGGCGAGGCGCACCTCGCGCAGGGCGGCGTCGACATCCGCCTCGCTCAGCCGGCCCCGGCTGCGGAGACGGTCGAAGACGGTGGAGAGGCGGGAGGTGAGAGACTCGAACACGCGGCCCGCAGGGTAGCCAGCACCGGTCCGTGGGCCCCCGGGAAGGCGGGAACAGCGAGTAGCCTCCACCGGGAGCACCAGAGGAGCCGGGATGAACCTCACCGTCATCGACCATCCCCTCACCCGCCACTACCTGAGCGTGCTGCGCGACCGGCGCACCACCTCGGAGCAGTTCCGGGCCGCCGCCCGCCGCCTGACCTACACCCTCATCCACGAGGCGACGGCGCGGGCCCCGCTGCACCCAGACCGAGATCCACACTCCCCTCGAGCCGACCGTCGGCTACCAGATGCAGGGGGTGGTGGCCATCGCCGTGCTCCGGGCCGGGCTGGGGATGCTCGACGCGGTCGTGGACCTGATCCCCGGGGTCAAGGTCGGCTTCGCCGGCCTGCAGCGCGACGAGGAGACCGCCCTCCCCATGGAGTACTACTTCAAGTTGCCCGACCTGTCGGGGTCCACGGTGCTCATCCTGGAGCCCATGCTGGCCACCGGGAGGCTCGCTGTCCTGGGCCGTCACCAAGGCCAAGAGCAGCGGGGCGCGTGACCTCACCGCCCTCTGCGTGGTGGCCGCCCCCGAGGGGGTGCGGCGCATGTACGAGGACCACCCCGACGTGCGCATCGTGGCCGCCGCCCTCGACCGCGAGCTGAGCCCCCACTTCTACATCCGGCCCGGCCTCGGGGACATGGGCGACCGCCTCTTCGGGACGCTGTGATGGCCGCCCCCGACTTCGAAGACGCCGTACTCGAGGTGATCCGCTCCCTGGGCCCGGGCGAGGTCGCCACCTACGGCGAGATCGCCGCCGAGGCCGGCGTTCCCCGGCGCGGCCCGGGCCGTGGGCAACCTCCTCCGCCGGTCCGAAGGCCTGCCCTGGTGGCGGGTGGTGTCGGCCGGCGGGCGCCTGGTGCCCGGCGACGAGGAGGAGCAGGCCGCCCGCCTCCGGGCGGAGGGGGTTCCCTTCACCGCCGCCGGGAAGGTGGCACCATCCGCCCTGAGGAAGCGCATGAACGCCATCGAGATCATCCAGACCAAGCGCGACGGCGGCCGCCTGAGCGCCGACGAGATCCGCTGGGCGATCGCCGAGTACACCGCCGACCGTCTCCCCGACTACCAGATGTCCGCCCTGCTGATGGCCATCTTCAAGGAGGGGCTCGACGGGGAGGAACTCGCGGCGTGGACCGACGCCATGCTGCACTCCGGCGACACCCTCGACTTCTCCCACGTCCCCGCGGCCAAGGTGGACAAGCACTCCACCGGCGGAGTGGGCGACAAGGTGAGCATTCCCCTCGGCCCCATGGTCGCCGCCTGCGGGGTGGCCGTGCCGATGATGAGCGGGCGCGCCCTGGGCCACACGGGAGGCACCCTCGACAAGCTGGAGACGATCCCCGGCTTCCGCACCGCCCTCGACCCACCCGAGTTCCGGGACATCCTCGCCCGCACCGGCCTGGTGCTCGCCGGCCAGTCGGAGACGCTGGTGCCGGCCGATCGCCGCCTGTACGCACTGCGCGATGCCACCGGCACCGTGGAGTCGATCCCCCTCATCTCCTCCTCGATCATGTCCAAGAAGCTCGCCGAGGGCCTCGACGCTCTGGTTCTCGACGTCAAGGTCGGCCGGGGGGCCTTCATGAAGGAGCCGGCACAGGCCCGGCTGCTGGCCGAGACGATGGTCGGCATCGGGCGCGCCCACGACACCCCGGTGCGGGCCGTGCTCACCGACATGAGCCAGCCCCTGGGCCGGGCGGTGGGGAACGCCTGCGAGGTGGCCGAGGGCATCGAGGTCCTGCGGGGAGAGGGCCCGGCCGACCTGCTCGAGGTGACCTATCGCCTCGCCGAGGAGATGCTGCTCGCTCGGCGGAGTCGCCGCCGACCGGGCCGATGCCCGGGCCCGGCTGGAGGGAGCGGTGGCCTCGGGCGCCGCCTTCGCCAAGCTGGTCGAGGTGGTCGAGGCGCAGGGCGGCGACCCGGCGGTCATCCACGACCCGGCCCGGCTGGCCCGGGCACCCCGGGAGACCGTCGTCACCGCGCCCTCGGGACGGCTACCTGGCCCGGGCCGACGCCCTCGACATCGGGGTGGCGGCCGTGCGCCTGGGCGCCGGCCGGGAGCGCAAGGAGGATCCCATCGACCCCGGCGTGGGCATCACCGTGCTCGCCAAGGTCGGCGACCGGGTCGAGGCCGGCGGGCCGCTGGCCCGGCTCACCTGGGCCGATCCCGGCCGCCTCGAACAGGCGCTGCCCCTCGTGGAGCGGGCGTTCGCCGTCTCCGACGAGCCGGTGGCCCCGCCGCCGCTCATCCACGGGGAGGTGTCATGAGCTACGAGGAACTGCAGGCCGCGGCGGCCGGTGGTGCGAGAGCGCACCGGGCGCCCGGCGCACCGGGTGGCCGTGGTGCTGGGCTCCGGCCTCGGCGACTACGCCGCCGGCCTGCCCGGAGCCGTTGCGGATCCCCTACGCCGACCTCCCCGGCTTCCCGGTCCCCCGGGTCGAGGGGCACGGCGGCACCCTGTACTCCGTGGAGCCGGAGGGCAACCCCGTCATGGTCCTCGTCCGGCCGCGTGCACACCTACGAGGGCTGGCCGCTGGAGAAGGTCGTCTTCGCCGTCCGCACCGCCGTGCTGTGCGGCTGCCGCACCGTGGTACTGACCAACGCCGCCGGGGGCGCCGGCGACGGGCCTCGTCCCCGGCGACCTGGTGCTCATCCGCGACCACATCAACCTGAGCGGCCGCAACCCGCTGGTGGGCGCCAACGACGACCGGCTCGGCCCCCGCTTCCCCGACATGTCCGCCGTCTACCCCGCCGAGTTGCGCCGGGTGGCCCGCGAGGCCGCCGCCCGCGCCGGGGTCGAGTTGAAGGAAGGCGTCTACGCCTGGTTCCTGGGCCCGTCCTTCGAGACCCCCTCCGAGGTGCAGATGGCCCGCCGCCTCGGGGCCGACCTGGTGGGCATGTCCACCGTGCCCGAGGCCATCGCGGTGCGCCACATGGGGAGGCAGGTGCTGGGCATCTCGCTGGTGACCAACCTGGCCGCCGGCATCTCCCCGATGCCGCTCAGCCACGAGGAGGTCCAGCAGACCGGGGAGGCCGCCCGGGGGCGCTTCACCGCCCTGCTCGACGCCCTGCTCCCCGCCCTGGGCGCCTGACGCGCCGCCGGCAGGGGCCGGGTGGCGGACGCCCACCTCTGCCCATTTAGCATGGGGCCGCTGTCGTACACGGGGAGTGCCATGAAGATCGCGGTCTGCGTCAAGCAGATACCGGATCCCAACACGCCCTACGCGTTGGATCCGGGTACCCATTTCGTCGAGCGGCCGCAGGACCAGGTCCTCGACGATACCGACCGATACGGAGTAGAGGTCGCCCTGCAGTTGGCCGAGGCCACCGGGGGCACCGTCACCCTGGTGTCGATGTGCCCCGCCGGGAACCTGCAGGGCATTCGCCAGGCCCTGGCCATGGGGGCCCACCGGGCAGTGATCGTCAACGACCCGGCCCTGCGCGGGTCGGGAGCGCTGGTGACCGCCAAGGTCCTGGCGGCGGTGCTCCGCAAGGAGGAGCCCGACCTGGTCATCACGGGCACCGAGTCGACCGACGGCTACACCGGGGTCGTCCCCCAGCAGGTGGCGGAGTTGCTCGGCATGCCCTCGCTCACCTTCGCCCGCAAGGTGACCCAGGCCGACGGCAAGATCCGCATCGAGCGCGTGACGGCCAACGGCTACGACGTGGTCGAGTCGCCGCTGCCGGTGCTGATCTCGGTGACCTCGGGGGTGGTGGAGCCCCGCTACCCCACCTTCAAGGGGATCATGGCCGCCAAGACCAAGCCGGTGGAACAGCCCACCGCCGCCGACCTGGGCTTCGGCCCGGACCAGGTGGGGCCGGCCGGCTCGGCCCAGGAGATCATCGGCGTGCGGGCCGCCCCCGAGCGGGGCGCCGGCCGCAAGGTGGTCGATGAGGGCGAGGCCTACCTGGAGATCGTGAGGCTCCTCGAACAGGTGAAGGTGATCTGACATGCAGACCTGGGTATTCGCAGAAGAGATCGAGGGCGCCCCGACCTCCCTCGCCCTGGAGATGCTCAGCAAGGCCCGCACCTTCGGGGGCGACCTCGCGGCCGTCTACCTCGGGCGCCGGCTCGGACGCCGCCTTCGCCACCCTGGGCGCCCACGGGGCCACCAAGGTGTTCCACCTGACGCCCGGTGGGGCCCTCCCCACCGCGGCGGCGGCCGCCGCCCTGGCCGGCCTGGTCGCCGAGCACCAGCCCGACCTGCTGCTCTTCGGCGTGGCCTTCACCGATCGCGACGTCGCCGGGCGCCTCAGCGCCCGCCTCGACCGCCCGGTGCTGTCCAACGCCGTGGAGATCACCATCGTCGGCGACACGGTGCAGGTGATCAACGAGATCCTGGGCGGCACGACGCTGGTCGACACCGCCTACCGCGGCCCGAAGCCGTGGATCGGCATCGTCCGGCCCAAGTCCTTCGCCGCCGAGGCCGGGGCCGCCTTCACCCCCGAGGTGATCCCGGTGGCGCTGCCCGACGTCGGCCACGCCGGCGAGGCGGCCGTCCTCGAACGCCACGCCGAGGTCTCCGAAGGGCCCGTCCCTCGAGGATGCGGCCATCGTGGTGACCGCCGGCCGCGGGGTGGGCGGCACCGACAAGATGGCGTGCCCTCAACGAGCTCGCCGTCCTGCTCGGGGCCGCCGTCGGCGGCACCCGGGCGGTGGTCGACGCCGGCTGGCTGCCCTTCTCCGCTCAGGTGGGGCAGACCGGCAAGACGGTGCGGCCCAGCGTCTACATCGCCGCCGGGGTGAGCGGTGCCATGCAGCACCTGGTGGGGATGAAGGACTCGGGCACCATCATCGCCGTGAACAAGGACGAGGAGGCGCCGATCTTCCGGGTCGCCGACCTCGGCATCGTGGGCGACCTGCACAAGGTGCTGCCCAAACTGGTCGAGGAGCTCAAGGCCCGCCGCTGAAGCGCGGCTCCGCAACCAACCGGGCGCCCGGTCAATCGGCCGGGCGCTCGCTGTTGATGTGGTTCTTCCCCCCGGTGATCATCTCGGCCGGGACCGGCTCGGGGAGGACCATCACCACCAGCAGGGCGAGTGAGGCCAGCCCGGCCGCCATCCACCACGCCTCGGGCGCGCCCAGGGCCAGCGCCAGCACCACCCCGTACACCGCCAGGGCGAGCGCCCCCCACCCGGCTCGCAACAGCCAGCGGTAGCCGGTGGTCACCTTCCAGTCGAGAGCGCGCGTGGCGGTGGCAGTGGTCATTGGAGCGCTATCGGCCGGGAAGGGGCCAGGCTTGACATCCGCCCCAGCTTCACCGGCGCCGTCACCTCAGGCGAGCCGGAAGCCGAAGGGGATCAGCTCGTCCAGGGAGTGCTCCCTGATCCCGTCGGGGGCATCGACCAGCACCCGCCGCACCCCGAACTCCACCATCAGCTGGCGGCAGTTGCCGCAGGGGTACACCGGCTCGTCGGAATCCAGGCAGGACACCGCCACCGTGTCCAGGCGGCGGGCCCCCTGGGACACCGCCCGGGAGATGGCCGCCCCCTCGGCGCAGATGGTGGAGCCGAAGGCGCTGTTCTCCACGTTCGCCCCGGTGTAGTGACGGCCGTCCTCGTCCACCACCACCGCCCCCACCCGGAACCGGGAGTAGGGGGCGTAGGCGTTGGCCGCGGCGGCGCGGGCCTCGGCGATCAGTTCTTCGGCGCTCATGATCCTCCCAGCAGTGCGTCGACGAAGGCATCGGCGTCGAAGGGGAGCAGGTCCTCGACCTGCTCCCCCACGCCGATCAGCTTGATGGGGATGTCGAGCTCCTGCTCGACGGCGACGGCGATGCCCCCCCGGGCGGTGCCGTCCAGCTTGGTCAGGGCGATGCCGGTCACCCCCACCGCCTCGGTGAAGGCCCGGGCCTGGGCGATCGGCGTTCTGGCCGGTGGTCCCGTCGAGCACCAGCAGCACCTCGCCCACCTCGCCGGCCTCGCGGGCGAGGACCCGGACCACTTTGCCCAGCTCCTCCATGAGGTTGTGCTTGGAGTGCAGGCGGCCGGCGGTGTCCACCACCAGCACCCGCTTGCCCCTGGCCCGGGCCGCCCGCAGGGCGTCGAAGGCGACCGCCGCCGGGTCGCCGCCCGGCTGGCCGATGACGATGTCCACCCCCAGGCGTTCGGCCCACACGGCGAGCTGCTCGGCGGCCGCGGCCCGGAAGGTGTCGGCGGCGCCGAGCAGGGTGGGGAGGCCCTGCCCCTCGAACCGGGCGGCCAGCTTGGCGATGGTGGTCGTCTTGCCCGATCCGTTCACCCCCACCACCACGACCACCGCCGGGTCGCCGGCCACCGCTCAGCGAGCGGTCGCGCCCGGCGAAGACCGCCGGCCAGCTCCCGGCGCAACAGGCCCCGGGCGGCCGCCTGGTCCGCCGGAGAGGCGGCCTGCACCCGCTCGACGACGCCCAACGAGGCGGCCACCCCGACGTCGGCTTCGAGCAGAGCCTCCTCGAGCCCGGTCCAGAAGGCGGTGTCGAGGCCGCGCCCCAGGAGCCCGTCCAGGCGCTCACCCAGGGCCCGCCGGGTGCGGGCCAGGCCGCCCTCGATCCGCGCCGGGGGGGCCAGGGTGGGGGCGTCGCGACGCACGTCGGTGGCCCGCGGCCGGCGCCGCCGCAGCCACCAGATCGCCAGGGCCAGCCAGCACCACGGCCACTGCGGCAGCCGCCGCGATGATGACGATGTCCAACCCGCCCTCCTGTGGGAGCGGCCCTAGACGTTAGAGCGTGCCGCGCGCCTGGGCGCTCCTCGTCAGCCGCTTGGCCAGCACCCGGGAGGACTCCCCGGGCTCCATGGTCACCCCGTAGAGGACGTCGGCGACCTCCATGGTCTGCTGCTGGTGGGTGATGATGACCAGCTGCGAGGAGTCGCGCAGCGACCCCACCAGGCGAAGGAAGCGGTGCAGGTTGGTGTCGTCGAGGGCCGCCTCCACCTCGTCGAGCACGTAGAACGGGCTGGGCCGGGCCCGGAACACCGCGAAGAGGAAGGCCAGGGCGGCCAGCGACCGCTCACCCCCGGACAGCATGCTCATCCGGGAGATCCGCTTGCCCATGGGCTGCACGTGGATGTCCACCCCGCTGGCCAGAGGGTCGTCGGCGTCGGTCAGGAGCAGCCGCCCCCGCCCCCCGGGGAAGAGCACCGCGACGTTCTCCTCGAAGCGCCGGCCGATGTCCTCGAAGGCACCGCGGAAGAGGCGGGCGATCTCCTCGTCGAGGGTGGTGATCACCTTGCGCAGCTCGCGGCGGGAGCCCTCCAGGTCGGCCAGCTGGCCCTCGAGGAAGGCCGCCCGCTCGGCCAGCTCCCGGTACTCGGCGGCCGCCAGCGGGTTCACCGGGCCCAGGCGGCGCACCTCGGCCTCCAGGGACGCCAGGTGCGCCTCGGGGTCGATCCCGGCCGGGACCTCCGGGCGGGGCGCCGCCAGCGCCTCGTCCTCGGCGGCATCGACGTCGCGGCGCAGCCCCTCGGCGACCGTCTCCTCGCGCACCCTGAGCTCGGCCGCCTCCACCGCCACCACCGAGAGCCTCTCCCGGTCGGAGAAGACCGAAGAGTCCAGGTCCTCGCGCCGGGCCTGCGCCTCGTGCAGCCGCCGCCCCTCGTCGTCGACCTGCGCCCGCCATTCGCGTTGGCGGCCGCGCAGCACTTCCAGGTGGCGGCGGCCGGTCTCCAGGCCCCGCCGGGCCGCCGCCTCGATGCCGGCCAGCCGTTCCACCTCGCCCGGCTCCACCCGGTCCGAGGTCAGGTCCTCGATGAGCCGGTGCACCTCGTCGAGGCGCCGCTCCAACAGGCGGCGCCGCTCCACGGCCGTCGCCAGCAGGGCCGCGGTCTCCTCACCGGCGCGCCGGGCCGCCTCACGCCTGGCGGCCACATCCTCGCGGCGGCGGGCCAGCGCCTCCCACGCCGCCTGGCGGGCGGCCTCCTCACCCTGGAAGCTCTCGATCTGCGGGTGCAGCAGGGAGAGGCGCTCGGCGCGAGCCCGGTTCGCCTCGGCCAGCGCCCCCCGGCGCGCGTCGAGGCGGGCCAGTTCGGCGGCGGCGTCGGCCCGGGCCCGCTCGGCGCGTTCGAGCGCACCGGCCACCTCCACCCGGCGCGCCTCCAGGGCCGCGGCCGCCTCCCCGGTAGCCGCCTCCGCTTCGGCCGCCGTCTCCGCTGCCCGAAGGGCGGCGTTGTGGCGGCTCGAGGCGCGGGCCACCTCGACCCGGGCCCGCTCCAGGGCGACCCGGGCCGCCTCGAGAGCGGCCGGGCCCGCCCCGTCGGGATGGGCCGCCCGGACCCCGAAGCCGGTGATCAGGTCCCCCTCCGGCGTCACCGCCCGCAGGCCGGGGTAGCGCTGCACCAGCGACCACGCCGACGACCAGCCCTCGACCAGCAGCACGTCGCCGAGCAGGGAAGCGGCCAGCCCAGGATCCGCCCCCGGCCCGAGCCGGTCCACCAGGGCGTCCACCCCGGCCGCAGCGCCGGCCTCCCGTGCCGGCACCCCCGCCCCCGGACGGTCGGCGGCGAAGGCGGCACCGCCCCCACCCGCCGACTTGACCGCCGAAACGGCCCCCGCCAGGGCCTCCGGGCCGGCGACGGCGAGCGCCTCGCCCCACTCCCCCAGAGCGGCGTCCACCGCCGCCGCCAGAGAGCCGGGCACGTCGAGGCGGGCCACCAGCGGCCCCAGGACCCCGGACAGGGCGGCCACCCGCCGCCGAGCCTCCGGGTCACCCAGTCCGGCCGCCGCCGCCTCGAGCGCCTCCTCCCGCGCTCGAGCGGCCGCCTCGGCGAGCCGGGCCTCCGTCAGGGCGACCCGGGTCTCCTCGAGGGTGGCGGCAGATCGCTCGGAGGTCTCGGCCGACCGCCGGTGCGCCTCCCCCGCCGGGCCCGCAGCCTCTTCGGCCGCCTGGGCCTCGGCGCGCAGGCGCTCCACCTCCTCGGCCGCCGCCGACGCCTGGCCGGCCACCAGCGCCCGGCGCTCCTCGACGGCCACCGACTCCCCGGCGTCCCGCTGCGCGGCCGCCTCCAGGGCCGCCAGGTCGCCTCGCAGCGTGGCCACCACTCCCTCGGCGGGCAGGCGGCCCTGCTCGGCCAGCGACCGTTCCTCGTCCTCCAGCGCCAGCCGGGCGGCCTCGTAGCGCTCCCCTCCGACCCGCGCCGCCCGCTCCTCCTCGGCCGTCGCGGCGATGCGCGCCCGCAGGTCCGACCGCTCCTCCTCGAGGTCCCGGCGCCGCTGGTCGGCCCCCTCCAGGCGCCCCTCGAGAGCCGAGCGCCGCTCGAGGGCGACCGAGGCGATCCGCTGCAGGCGCTCGGACACCGTCTCCAGCCGGGCGGCGGCGGCGGTGTCGCGCTCCAGCGACTCGCGCGGTGAGGCCCACCGCCTCCTGCAGCTCGGCCACCGTTGCGGCCACCGCCTGCCGTTCGGCCGAGGCCGACTCGATGCGGGCACGCAGCTCCTGCTCCTCGGCCGCCAGCTCCGCCCGGCGGCTCCGGACCAGGCGCAGGTGCTCGCCCCCCACCCAGAGCCGCAGCGCCCGCCATTCCGCCCGGAGGGCGTCGTGGCGCTCGGCGGCGCGGGCCTGGCGGCGCAACGGGCCCATGCGCCGCTGCTGCTCGCCCAGCAGGTCCTGCAGGCGTTGCACGTCGATGTCGGTGGCCTCGAGCCGGCGCAGGGCCCGGTCGCGCCGCTGACGGTGCTTGGTGACCCCGGCCGCCTCCTCGATCACCGACCGGTGCTCCTCGGGACCCGGCGTTGAGCACCGCGTCCACCCGCCCCTGCCCCACAATGACGTGCTGGTGGCGCCCCACCCCGCTGTCCGACAGCATCTCCTGGATGTCGAGGAGCCGGCACTCGGCGCCGTTGACGGCGTACTCCGAGGTGCCGTCGCGGTACAGGCGCCGGGTGATGGTGACCTCGGCCACGTCGAGCGGGAGCTGCCCGTCGCCGTTGTCGAAGGTCAGGGAGACCTCGGCCCGCCCCAGGGCGGGCCGGGTCGCCGTGCCGGCGAAGATCACGTCCTCCATGCGCTGGGTGCGCAGCACGCTGGTCGCCTGGGTCCCCATCACCCAGGCGAGGGCGTCCACCAGGTTGGACTTGCCGGTGCCGTTGGGGCCGACCACGACGGTGATCCCGGGCTCGCACTCCAGGCGGGTCCGGTCGGCGAACGACTTGAAGCCGACGAGGGTGAGAGTCTTGAGATGCAAGGGTCTGCCCAGGCTATCACCGGCAAATCACACGCCTGGAATTCACCGGCGAACGACGAAGCCCTCCAAGCCCGGCTCGGCGGTGGCGGGCGCCTCCTCCAACGAAGTCACCTCGGCCCCCGGCGGGCCCCAGCGAAGCCAGTCCACCATCTCCCCCATCGCCCCCGCCTCGCCCTGGAGGTGCACCTCGACCCTCCCATCGGGCAGGTTGCGTACCCAGCCGGTGACCCCCAAGCGCTCCGCGGTGTACCGGGTCGAGAAGCGGAAGCCCACTCCCTGCACTCGCCCGCTCACCACGATGCGCCGCGCCGGCCCCTCCTCGCCCCGGGCGCTCATCGCTGGCACCCCGGGCAGAAGAAGGCGCTGCGGCCGTGCTGGACGATGCGGACGATCTCCCCGCCGCAACGCCGGCACGGCCGGCCGGCGCGCCCGTATGCCGCCAGTCGCGGCAGGTACTCGCCGGTCCGCCCGTCGGGAAGCAGGTAGGCGAGGTCGGCCAGGCTGGTGCCGCCGTGGCGCAGGCCGGCCTCGAGCACGGGCCGCACCGCGCGGCGCAGCGCCGTGACCTCCTCCCGGGCGAGGGACCCCGCCGGCCGGTCCGGGCGGAGCCGCGCCCGGTACAGGACCTCGTCGGCGTAGATGTTCCCCAGGCCCGGCCAGCAAGCGCTGATCGAGGAGGAGCACCTTGATGGGCGCCGTCCGCCCGGCCAGCCGGGCGGCCAGCCACCGGGACGAGGGCAGTTCGTCGAGGGCGTCGGGACCGAGCCGGGAGGGCCCGGCCAGCGCCAATTCGGCGGCGGTGAGCACCGCGCTGTGGCCGAACGTGCGGGGGTCGATGAAGCGCACCTCCGGCCCCCCGAGCAACTCGACGACCAGCGCGGTGTGCGCCGGCTCAGGGGTGCCGGGGGCGGTCACCGACACCCGGCCCGACATGCCCAGGTGGGTGAGCCAGGTCAGGCCGTCCCCCACGTCGGCCAGCAGGTACTTGCCGCGCCGGCCCAGGCCGCGCACCCGCCGCCCCCGCAGGCGGGCGGTGAAGTCCTGCGGTTGCGGCTGCAGGCGGGTCACCCGCTCGCCGCGCACCGCCACCCGGCCGACGAGCGCCCCGCACAGCACCGGCTCCAGGTGCCGCCGGGTGAGCTCCACCTCCGGCAGCTCAGGCATCCGGCTCGCCCTCCGCCCTGAGGGTGTCGAGGGCGTGGCGAGCGGCAGCCTGCTCCGCCCGCTTCTTGGAGGTCCCCGTCCCCGTTCCCAGCACCCGCCCCCCGACCGCCACCGTGGCGAAGAACACTCGGGCGTGCTCGGGGCCCTCGCCCTCGGAGACGTAGCTGGGGGTCTGGGCCTGCTGGGCCAGCACCTCCTGCAACCGGGTCTTGTAGTCGCGCTCCCCGGGGGCGGCGATCTGGTCGGCCACGAGCGGCGCCCAATGGGCCAGCACCACCCGGCGGACCGCCTCGATGCCGCCGTCGAGGTAGACCGCACCGAGCAGCGCCTCGAGGGTGTCGGCGAGGATCGAGGCCTTCTCGCCGGCCTCCCGCCTCCTCCTCCCCGCTGCCCAGGGCGACCGCCTCGCCCACGCCGATGCGCCCCGCCACCTCGACCAGGGCCGCCCGGCTGACCACCGACACCCTGACCTTGGTCATCATCCCCTCGTCGAGACCGGAGGAGGCGTAGAGGTAGCCGGTGACGACGAACTCGAGCACGGAGTCGCCGAGGAACTCGAGCCGCTCGTTGGAGACCGCCGGGTCGTGGGAGCGATGAGTGAGAGCTCGCTCCAGCAGGTTCCGGTCACCGAAGGTGTGCCCGAGCGCCTGTTCCAGCCGGGTCGGTGGCCCGGTCATCCCGGAACGGCCTCGACGCGCCCGGTCATGTCACCTCAGCTGGGGACGATCTTCCCGCCCGTTGTAAGTGCCGCACTGCGGACAGGCCCGGTGTGGTGCCTTGGCGGCCCCGCACTGCGGGCAGGGGGTGGTCTGCGCGGCGGGTCAGCTTCCACGTCGCCTTCCGCTGCCGGGTGCGGGATCGGGACATCTTCTTCTTGGGGACCGCCATGGCGCCTTCTCTCGTTCTTCCGTTTCAGGGTTCTAACAGATCGCGCAGCACCGTGAACGGCGAGGTGTCATCCTCGCCGTGCCCCGGGCAGGACCCCGTATTCAAGTCTGCGCCGCAGACACCGCAAAGTCCGAGGCAGTCGGGGCGGCACAGCGGGCGCAAGGGAAGAGCCAGCAGCACCGCATCGCGCAGCGGCACTTCCAGGTCGGCCTCGTCGCCGGCCAGGCGGTAATCGGCCTCCGGGTCGGTGCCCAGCATCTCGAATACCTCCACCTCCACCGGCTCCGACCACTCGGTCAGGCACCGCCGGCAGGTGTGCCGGGCCACCACCGCCACCCGGCCCCGGACGAGGACGCCGCCGGAGGCACCCTCCAGGACGAGGTCGGCCTGCAGGGGGGTCCCCGTGTCCACCCGGGACGACTCCAGGGCCCAATCCACCCGGCGCCTCCAGCTGCACCGGGCGGTACCGCCCGGGCTGGTTCAGCAGGTCGGAGACGACCAGGCGCAGAGGAGGGCGCGGCACCCCCCGATTGTAGGGAGGCTCCCCTCTACTCTCCCTCGCCGATCCCGGGCCGGGCCTGGTGCAGGTCGGCGCGGGCGCGCCGGACCTGGGCCAGCAGATCGGCCAGCACCGCCTCGGTCTGCTCGAATGCCTGCTCGCTGTAGTCCTCCGCCTCGAGGCGGATCCGGGTGGCCTCGGCCTCGGCGCGGCGCACCAGCGACGTTGGCCTCCTCGACCGCCTCCTTGACGATGTAGGACTCGCTGACCAGCTGCTCCGAGCGCTGCCGGGCCCGATCGAGCATCTCGCGCGCCTTCTCGTTGGTGCGGGCGACGAACGCCTCCCGCTCCCGCACCATCCAGCGGGCGGCCCGCAACTCATCCGGCATCTCGTCGCGCAGCCGGTAGAGCATGTCGAGCAGCTGGGTCCGGTCGAGCATCACGCTCGAGGAGAGCGGCACGTTGCGCGCCCCCTCCACAGCGAGGATCAGGTCGTCGACCAGCTCCTGCAACTCGCCGAGCCGCGGCGGGACCGGGACGGCTTCCTGGCGATCGAGCTCTTCATCGCTCATGTCCCCGACGCTCCTTCAGGGCCGCAGCCACACAGGGAGGCACCAGGCTGTCAACCGAGCCTCCGAGGGCGGCCACCTCCTTCACCAAGGAGGAGGATAGGTACCCGAACTCGGGATTCGTGGGCACGAAGAGGGTCAACGTGCCCGACAGGTGTCGGTTCATCTGGGCCAGCTGCAGCTCGTACTCGAAGTCGGTGACCACCCGCAGGCCCTTGACGATGACGTCGGCACCGGCGATGCGCACGAAGTCCACCAGCAGGCCGTCGAACGAGGCGAAGCTCACGTTGGGCCAGCTTCTCGCAGCACTTCTCGAGCAGCGCCACCCGCTCCTCGGCGGTGAAGAGCGGGTTCTTGGAGGGGTTGTTGGCCACCGCCACCACCACCCGGTCGAAGAGGCCGGCACAGCGGTCGATCACGTCGACGTGCCCCTTCGTGGGCGGGTCGAAACTCCCCGGCACCAGGGCGGTGATCACAGCGCTTCCTCCTTCACCAGCCGGGTGATCTCGGTGTCCCCGTATCGCCGCCGGTCGATCACCGTCAGGCCCGGCAGCAGGCCGAGCCCCTCGCCGGCCCGGCGGTGCAGCACGACCGTGCCCGCCCGCGGCGAGCAGGCGCACCAGCCTGCCGAGGGCGCGCTCCACCGACGCTAGCGGCAGGGCGTAGGGGGGGTCAACGAACACCAGGTCGAAGGGGCCGGCCGCCCGCTCCAGGTAGGCGTCCACGTCGGCCGCCACCACCTCCCCGCCCAGGCCCACGGCCGCCACATTCGCCCGCAGGGCGGCCAGGGCCGCCCGGCCGCGCTCCACGAACACCGCGTCCGCCGCCCCCCGGCTCAGCGCCTCCAGGCCCAGGCTGCCCGAGCCGGCGTAGAGGTCGAGCACCCGGGCCCCGGCCACCGTCTGCCCCAGCGAGGAGAAGAGCCCTTCGCGGGCCCGGTCCATCATCGGCCGGGTGCCCTCGCCCCGGGGGGCGAGCAGGCGGCGACCCTTGGCGATGCCGGCGATGATCCTCATGAGATGAACAGCCACTCCACCTGCTCGCCGAGCAGGGCCCGCACTTCCTCGGCCATCTCCTGGTGCCGCCTGAGGCCGGGGTCGGCCGCCACCAGGGCGAAGGCCTCGCGCCGGGCCGCCACCAGCACCTCGGCGTCGTGCAGGATGTCGGCCAGGCGCAGGTCGGCCATCCCCGACTGCCGCACCCCGAAGACCGTCCCCTGCCCCCGGATGCGCAGGTCCTCCTCGGCCAGGCGGAACCCGTCGTCGGAGGCGGCCACCGCCGCCAGGCGCTGGCCTTGGCCTCGTCGGTGCCCGGCTCGGCCACCAGGTAGCACCAGTCGGGGCCCGCACCGCGGGCCAGGCGGCCCCGGAGCTGGTGCAGCTGGCTGATGCCGAAGCGGTCGGCATCCTCGATGACCATGACGGTGGCGTTGGGGATGTCGATGCCGACCTCGATGACCGTGGTGGCCACCAGCACGTCGATCTCCCCGTCGCGCAGCGCCTGCATCACCCGGCGCTTCTCCTCGGCAGGCAGCTGCCCGTGCACCAGGCCCAGGCGCAGGTCGGGGAAGACGCCCCGCAGGCGCTCGAACTCGGCGGTGGCAGAAGCCGCCTCCAGCTTGTCGCTCTCCTCCACCAGCGGGCAGACGACGAAGGCCTGCCGGCCGAGGGCAGCCTGCTCCCGCACCCGGGCGTACACCCGTTCCAGGTCGCCGGCGCCCTTGCCGACCAGCTCGGTGGCCACCCCGGGGCGATGGGCCGGCATCTCGTCGAGCACCGACACGTCGAGGTCGCCGTACAGGGTCATCGACAGCGTCCGCGGGATGGGGGTGGCGGTCATGATGAGCAGGTCGGGCTGCGGCCCCTCCGCCTTCTCGCGCAGACTCACCCGCTGGTGCACCCCGAAGCGGTGCTGCTCGTCCACCACGGCCAGGCCCAGGCGGGCGAAGCGCACTCCCTCCTGGATGAGGGCGTGGGTGCCCACGACCACGTCCACGGTGCCGTCGGCGGTGGAGGCCAGCACCCCGGCCCGGTCGGGAGACGAGGAGGTGAGCAGGGCCATCCGCACCCCCACCAGGCGGACGAGCGGTTCCAGGCCCAGGTAGTGCTGCTCGGCGAGCACCTCCGTGGGGGCCATCACCGCCCCCTGGTGGCCGCCCTGCACCGCGGTGAGAAGGGCGGCCACCGCCACCGCGGTCTTCCCGGAGCCCGACCTCCCCCTGCAGCAGGCGGTGCATGGGGTGCGGGGAGGCCATGTCGGCCCGGATCTCCTCGATGGCCCGCAGCTGCGCCCCGGTGAGGGGGTAGGGCAAGGCCGCCACGAAGTCCTCCACCAGTCCGGGGCCGACCGGGTGGGCGATCCCCTCGGCCTCTTCGATCTGGCGATGCTTGCGCAGGGCCAGGGCGATCTCGAGGCGGAACAGCTCGTCGAACACCAGGCGGGCCCGGGCGGCCTCGGCCTCGGCCCCCGTCTGCGGGAAGTGGATTCCCGCCACGGCGGCGTCTCGGTCCACCAGCCCCAGGCGGGACACGATCTCGGCCGGGACCGGGTCGGAGAGGGGCCGCGACCGGGCCACCGCGTCGGCGGTGAACTGCTCCAGGCGCCACGAGCTCACCCCCGCCACCACCGGGTACACCGGCACGATGCGCCCGGTGCGCCGGTGACCGGCACCGCCCAGCACGTCCACCACCGGCGAGCGCATCTGCCGCCTGCCCCGGAAGCGCTCCACCTTGCCGGAGAGGGCCACCTCCGTCCCCACCGGCAGCTGGCGCTCGCGGAAGGGCTGGTTGAAGAAGGTGGCCCAGACGGCCCCGAGGACCTCACCGGCCAGCCGGGGCGCCTCCCCGGCCAGCCAGCGGCGAGCCTCCTCCTCACTCTGGAAGGTCATCGCGGGCAGGTCGGCCGTCCCGGCCGCGGGGACGGCCCGCCACAGGCCCTCCTCCTCGACCAGGTCGTAGTCGGCCTTGGCCGTGACCAGGACCTCGACGATCGAGAGCCCCCGCCGCACCCGGCGGGCGGTGACCTTGCTCACCGTCCCCAGGACCGTGACCTCCACCCCCAGCGGCACCCGGGCGATCGGCGCCACCAGGGAGCGGTCGATGTGGCGTCTCGGGAAGTGGAAGAGCAGGTCGGCCACCGTGCCGATGCCGGCCTCGCGCAGCTTCGCCCCCAGCCGATCGCTCACCCCCTTGACCCGCTCGACGGGCACTCGAGACGAGGTAGGCGAGGCTGCGCTCGCTCACTCGACCCCGACGAGGTAGGGGTAGAGCGGCTGGCCCCCGTCCACGACGTCCACGGGGATGCCGGAGCGGTACTCCTTGAGCCAGTCCACGGCTGCGTTGGTGACCTCGGGGTCGGCTCCGGCCCCGGCGACCAGGGTGATCGCCTCCGCCTCGGAGTCCACCACCCGCTCGAGCAGCGCCCGGAGGGCGTCGCTGAAGGCGGCCCGCTGCTGACGGCGGGTGCGGGCCTCCGCTCGCTCCTTGCCCAGGATCCGCCCCAGGAGCCGGGTGAGCCAGCGGTTGAGCCGCCCCGGCCCGGCCCGCCGGATGACCTGCACCTTGCCCTCCACCAGGCCGATCCAGTCCCCTTCGGCGATGGCCCCCACCGGGGTGGTCGCGTCGCGTACCGCCCGGGTCATCTCCCCGCTGCGCACCGCCCGCGCCGCCTTCTCCATGCGCGACAGCACGCTCTCCAGGCCCGTCCCGGTGTCGTAGGCGACGGCGGCCGCGATGCCCTGCGGCACGGAGCGGGTGGGGATGACGTGCACCTGCTTCTTGGTGAGCCGGTCGAGCTCCTCGGCGGCGGCGATGATGTTCTTGTTGTTGGGCAGCACGATGACCGTCTTGGCCCGCGCCTCGTCGACCGCCCTGAGCAGGTCGCCGACCGAAGGGTTCATGGTCTGGCCGCCGACGACCATGCCCTGCGCCCCGTACTGGCGGAACAGCTCGACGATGCCCGCTCCGTTGGCCACCGCGATCATGCCGACCTTGGCCTCCAGCGCCTCGGGCAGGGGCTCGAAGCCGAAGCCGGCCCGGTGGAAGTCCTCGGCGGCGGCCTGTTCGAGCAAGTTGGTGACGCTGATCTGGCGCACGGCGCCGGCGGCGATACCTGCCTCGATGACGGGCCCGACGTCGTCGGTGTGGATGTGGCATTTCCAGGAGCCCTCGCCGCCCACGACGACGATCGACTCCCCGATCCCCCTCCACGCCTCCTTGAGCCGGTCGGCGCTGTCCGGTTCACCGTCGAGCATGAAGACCACCTCGTAGCGGAGCTCGGCGATCGAACCCCCCGGCTTGCCGTTGCCGGAGACCAGCTGGGCGGCGGGGCGGAAGATCTTCGGCGGCAGCGTCACCCTGCCTCCGGTGACGTGCTCCCGCAGGCAGGCGAGCAGCAGCAGCAGGCCGGCGCCCCCGGCGTCGACCACCCCGGCCGCCTTGAGCACCGGCAACAGCTCCGGGGTCTCCATGAGGGCCTGCTCCCCGGTGGTGTAGACCCGCTCGAGCAGGTGCCCCAGCTTCTCGCCCCCTGCCGGGGTCTGCCTGGCCTCCTCCGCCGCCCGGCGCAGCACGGTGAGGATGGTGCCCTCCACCGGGCGCCCCACTGCCTTGTAGGCCGCCGCCGTCGCCTTGTCCAGGCCGTCGGTCACCTCGGCCGGGCCCACTTCCCGATGCTTCTGGAAGACATCGGCCCAGGCGCGGAGTATCTGGGAGAGGATGATCCCGCTGTTGCCCTGCGCCCCCATCAGCGAGCCGCGGGCCATCGCCTGGGACACGTCGGACATGGAAGAGACACCGTCCAGCGCCCCCACCACCGACTCCACGGTGAGGGTCATGTTGGTCCCGGTATCCCCGTCGGGCACCGGGTAGACGTTGAGGCGGTTGAGGGCTTCGCGGTGCTCACGCAGGCGCGCCAGGTAACGGTTCATCACCTGTTTGAGGTCCTGCGCCCGGATCGTTTCGTCGGCCACGACGAGGAGTGTATACGGCGCCGATCTGGCACCGCCAAGCCGGGCTGGTATCCTCACCGGCCGTTCCCGAAAAGGATCCCTCCGGTGTCGTTCGTATGTGAGATCTGCGGCAAGGGCCCGTGGGTGGGAAAACAGGTCAGCCACTCCCATAGGCGCACCAGCCGCCGCTGGCTCCCCAACATCCAGCGCATCCGCGTCAAGGACGGGAGCAACTCCCGCCGCATGCGGGTGTGCACCTCCTGCCTCAAGGCCGGCAAGGTCCAGAAGGCCTGAGCACCGTGCAGGGCGTGGTTCAGTCGTACGACCCGGCGGCCAGGACCGGGGTCGTGCTGGGCGAGCCCGACCGCACCCCCCTCGCCCTGCGGCCGGGGTCGCTCGACGACAGTCTGTTCCGCAACCTGCACACCGGCCAGCGCATCGTCTTCGACGTCGAAGAGGACGACGGGCAGCGCTATGCCGCCCGTGTCCGCATCGGCTCCGAGGGCTACTAGGCCCCGCCGGGCCTCTCCTTCGCCTCCGACCCGGCACGGTGGCGCGCCCACAGGCCCTCCAGGACCGCTGCCGTGCCGGCCACGAAGCGCTCACCGCGCACCGAATGGATCGAGTCGAAGCCGTGGGTTGCGCCGGGCAGCTCGGCGTGGCCGACCGGCGGCCCGCCGGCAGCCCGCAAGGCGGCGGCCAGCCGGCGGGACTCGTCCGGGCTCACCAGCGAGTCGGCCCCGCCGTGCGCCACCAGGAAGGGCGGTCGGTCGGGCCGGGCGCAGCGCACCGGGGAGGCCCGCCGCCAGGCCTCGGGGTCCTGCTCGGGGGTGACCTTGAGCACGTGAGTGGCGAGGTAGGGCCACTTGGGCCGGCCGTCCGCGGCCAGCAGGTCGTGCACCCCGTACACCGGCACGCAGGCCTGCACCGAGGTGTCGGCCTCCTCGAATCCCGGCTGGTAGGCCGGGTCGCCGCCGGTGAGGGCGGCCAGCGCGGCCAGATGGCCCCCGGCGGAGCCTCCGGTCACGGCGACGAAGGAGGGATCCACCCCGTGCTCGGCGGCATTGGCCCTCACCCAGGCGATGACCCGCTTCACGTCGATCAACTGGCCGGGGAAGGTGGCTCGCGGGCTCAGCCCGTACTCGACATCGAAGACCACCCAGCCGGCCCGGGCCATGTGATGCATCAGCGGCCGCCCCTGCCAGCCACGCTTGCCGCCGGTCCAGCCGCCGCCGTGCATCTGCACCAGGGCGGGAGCCGGGCTCCCCTGCCCGCGGAGGCGGTAGCGATCGGCCACCTGGGCCGGGCCCGGCCCGTAGGACAGGTCGGGTGCCAGCTCGACCGCGGCAGGCCGGCCCGGATGGGGCCACAGGAGCCGCCGCAGGCGCAAGCGCGGGAGCCTCACCGGGGCCCCGAGCACCGCCGAGGCGGCCCGCTCCATCACTCCCTTCGCCCTGGCTGCCCGGACCTGAACAGCCGCCAGACCGGCGACCGAGAGCGCCGTCGCCCCCAGGCCGGCCCACCCGGCCCAGCCACCGGCCCAGCCGACGGCGAAGAACCCGGCGGCCAGCCCCAGTTGAGCAGCGGCATGGAATGGGGCCAGCTCGCCGGTGAACAGGGCGGGCACCCAGCGCGGCCCCCCTCGCCCGCGAGCCGAGAGCGGCCGCCCTGCATTGACGGTCAGGGCCAGGCCAACCAGCGCCAGGGCCGCGAACACGAACGACACGGGAAGGCAGTATGGCTCCCCGGGCCCGCCTCGCCGGAATCGCCGCGGTCTGGAGGAAGGGGGTCCGAAGCGCCGCCTCGATCTCCTCGTCCCCATGTGCCGGGCCACCAGGTCGTGCTCCCGGTGCAGGCAGGAGCAGCGCCCCTCCCAGGCGACCGCCCGGCCGTGTCGCGGGCATCACTACGCTCCTCCCTCCTATGGAGCCAATCCCCTCCGCCACCCTGCTGCTCTACGGGCCCGATCAGAAAGGCCTGGTCGCCGAGGTGAGTGGGTTCCTGTTCCGTCACAACGCCAACATCGTCCACGCCGACCAGCACACCGACCGCGCGGAGGGGGTGTTCCTGCAGCGGGTGGAGTTCGAACTGGAGGGCATGGACTTGGCCCCCGACGAGGTCGGACGGGCCTTCGCCCCGCTGGCGGAGGGCCTCAGGATGCGCTGGGTGCTCCGGCTTTCGACCCAGCGCCGGCGGGCGGCCATCCTCGTCTCGCGCCAGGCCCACTGCCTCATCGACCTGCTGGCTCGCTGGAAGATGGGTGAGCTGGACATGGAGGTCGCCGTCGTGGTGAGCAACCACCCGGATCACGCCGATGTGGCGGGGTACTTCGGGGTTCCCTTCCGCCACCTCCCGGTGACGCCGGCGACGCGGCAGGAGCAGGAGACGCGGCTCGGCGAGGAGCTCTCGGGGAGGAGCATCGACCTGGTCGTCCTGGCCCGCTACATGCAGGTGCTCTCGCCGGAACTGGTGGATGCCTACCCCAACCAGATCATCAACATCCACCACTCCTTCCTCCCGGCCTTCGCCGGGGCCCGGCCCTACCACCAGGCCCATGAAAGGGGAGTGAAGGTGATCGGCGCCACCGCCCACTACGTGACCTCGGACCTCGACGCCGGGCCGATCATCGAGCAGGACGTGATTCGCGTCAGCCACCGCGACTCCGTCGAGGACATGGTGCGCAAGGGCCGGGATCTGGAGAAGGCGGTACTGGCCCGGGCGGTGCGCCTGCACCTCGACGACCGGGTGCTGGTCTACGGCAACAAGACCGTCGTCTTCGACTGAGGGCCCGCGAGTGAATGGTCCCGGGGGAACTCCGATGGATCCTTGTGCCCTCTGGGTTCAGGCCGGTGGGATTCGAAGGAGCTTGGGCGCGGCTGGGTTGTTGTTGTCGATGAGAACCTCGGCCCGCTGCTCGGGGCGGGCCAGTGACAGATAGAGCGCCTGTCCCGGTAGGTACCTCTCCCGGTACAGCCGCTCGGTCGCCTCTCTCGTTCCGAACAGCGGAATGTCCCGCCGCAGGGCGCGTTCCAGGCTGATCGCAGGGTCGACACGGAGGAAGATCGAGAGATCCCAGCATCCGTCCAGTTCCGGCCGCAGAAGGAAGACACCGTCGAAGAGCAACACCGAGCCGGGCTGCACAGGCTCGGGCTCCTGATCGACAGGACGGTCGGAGCGAAAGTCGAAGACCCGCGTGCGAACACGATGTTCGCCAGATCGCCCAAGCGGGTCGAGCAGAAGGCGGCGGAGGGCCGGATAGTCGAAGGAGTCCTCGTAGTAGCTGCGAGCCGGCTGTTCTTCGGCGCGGCGATGGCGGACCGACGCCGGGTAGTGGAATCCATCGATGGAGGCGCGCAACACCGGGACACCGGACTGGCGGAGGGTCCGGGCCAGTTCGTCGGACAGAGTCGTCTTTCCGGCCGCATCTATCCCGTCGATCGCCACTCGCAGCGTGCTGCTGATGCGCCCTTCCTCCAATGAGCGCCGCGAGACGACCAAGTACCTCGACTCGGGAATCACTCTCCGCCACCACGGCCCTCAGCCTACGATCCTGCGGCTTGCCACCGGCAAGCACCCGGCACCCTGCGCTCCAATTGCATGGTGGTGCACCGCCACACCGCCGGCCAGTGTGGGCAGACGGGACATGGCCCCCTCGGCAACACGCTCTTCACTACCCCGAAACCCCTCCGCAACACAGGCATGCCATGGTCGCCCCGGAGGCTCACACCGAGGGGAGCACACAAATGGAAGAACACCCGGATTCGTTGTGGCAGCCCTACCCGGACGAGGTCTACCGAGAGCACCGTGGCTGGCCGGACGGTCGGTCAACTGCAACGCAATACCGGGCCGATCGGCCCGAGGGGAAGACCAACCGGGCCATGGAGATTCTCGAGGAACGCTATGCCCGTGGGGAGATCGATCGTCGGGAACTCGAGACGCGCCGGGCAGTCCTCCGGGATGCGGCACGGACCTGAGGGCATGGCTCCGCGGGAAGGATCTCCGACAACCGCAGGAGGAACACGTTGCCCAAGCACGCTGTGACCCTCATACCCGGCGACGGCATAGGCCCCGAGATCACGGCCGCGATGACGCCGCGTCGTGGAAGCGACCGGTGTCGACATCGAGTGGGAGGTCGTCGAGGCGGGCGCTGAGGTGATGGACAAGTACGGCACCCCACTGCCGGAGCACGTGCTCGAGTCGGTCCGCCGCAACAAGGTCGCCATCAAAGGGCCCATCACTACGCCCGTAGGCACCGGCCACCGCAGTGTGAACGTGATGCTCCGGCGTGAGCTCGACCTCTACGCGTGCTTGCGGCCGGCCTTCTCGATCAAAGGCAGCGGCGCACGCCACGACAACATCGACCTCGTGATCGTGCGCGAGAACACCGAGGACCTGTACGCGGGCATCGAATTCCCCGAGGGCAGCGAGAGCGCACGGCGGCTCATCGAGTTCACCGCCGGCGAGGGCGCGGGCGTGATCCGGCCCGACTCGGGCATCTCATTCAAGACCATCAGCATTGCGGGCACGCAACGCATCGTGCGCTACGCATTCGACTACGCGATCGCCAACGGCCGCCGGAAGGTCACGGCCGTCCACAAAGCCAACATCCTCAGGCACTCGGACGGGCTGTTCCTCAGGGTGGCGCGCGAGGTGGCTCAGGAGTACGCAGGCAGCGGCGTCGAGTTCGAGGACCACATCGTGGACGCCACTTGCGAAGGGCTCGTGCTGCATCCCGAGTGGTGGGACGTACTCGTGCTGCCGAACCTCTACGGCGACATCGTTTCGGACCTCTGCGCCGGCCTTGTGGGTGGCCTGGGCATCGCGCCAGGCGCGAACGTGGGCGAGACGTGCGCGGTCTTCGAGCCAGTGCACGGCAGCGCACCGAGCCTGGCCGGCAGGGACGTGGCGAATCCCACGGCCGAGATCCTCTCGGCGATGCTCCTGCTGAAGCACCTCGGCGAACGTGACGCCGCGGATCGTGTGCTCGCGGCAGTACGTGCCGTCATCGGCGAGGAAGCCAAGGTCACGTGCGACATCAGGAGCTCGGCCGGGGGCAGTCCAGATGGTTCGGTGGGCACTCAGGCCTACGCCGACGCGATCATCGAGCGGTTGTAGCGCGAATCGCTTCTCCGCCTCGGAGGCGCTCCCAGCACTGTCGATTCAGGAGTTGCCGGGAGTGCAACCGATCCCCCCTTCCTCTAGACCCGCCGGAATCGCCGCCTGGCCGACCCCGGGGGTATAGTCCCTGGCTACCAACCACGGGGAGAAACATGGTCGAGGCCTACGTGCTCATCCAGACCGAGGTCGGCAAGGCAGCCCAGGTGGCCCTGGCGGTCAAGGGCATCCCCGGCGTCAAGGCGGCCGAGGCGGTCACCGGGCCGTACGACGCCATCGTGCACGCCGTCGCCGACGACGTCGACTCGCTGGGCAAGCTCGTGGTGGCCCGCATCCAGGCGGTCGAGGGGATCACCCGCACCCTGACCTGCCCGGTCGTCCGCCTCTGAGCACAGACTCCAGCCGGCGGCGGGGCCCTGCCCGCCACCGCGCCCCCACGGGCTGAACCGGACGCGGGCAGCCCCGATGCTCGCTGCTGTCATCTCCCCTCAAGCGCGGCCCGCCCGGGCCGAAGCAGTGAGAGAAGATGCCCCCCTCCTCTCTACCCGCCTCCCCCGCCTGCACGCACGCTGAGCCGGTCCAGCCGCGCACGGCCGGCCGGCAGGACGGCGACGCTTTCCGGACAGAGTTGATCGCCGCCGTGTCCCACGATCTGCGCACCGCTCTCACCACCGTGCTCGGCGCCCTGCAGACGATTGCCCGCCCGGAGCTGGCCCCCGCCGACCCCGACCTGGCAGCTCTGTTCTCCTCGGCGCTGGCCCAGGCGCAGAAGATGCGCCGGCTGCTCGACGAACTGGCGGCCGCGGCCTCTCCTCACGAACGGCCGCTACTCCCCCAGGACCTGGCTCGCCTGATCCGCGAGGCGGCCGACGATGACCCGGTCACGGTGGAGATGCCCGCCGACCTCGCCCCCGCCCACCTGTCCGCGCCGGGCCTGCGGCGAGCGCTGGCCGGGATCTTGCGCGGCGTGCGGGTCCGGGCGCCGGCCCGGGTGGCGGTGGCCGACGACCACGGGGACTGCCGCATCACGGTCGGCGCCGCGGGCGACGATCCTCCGACCGTGCCCCAGTCGGCCGCGCGCCTGGTGGCGGCGATGGGCGGGCGCATCGAGGAGACGACGGACGGCGGCGCGCCGGCCCTCCGCTTGACCTTCCCGGGCGCCCTGCGGGCGCTGCCCGGCTAGGCCTCGCCGAGGATCTTCTTCTTCTGCTCCTCGTACTCCTCGCGGCTGATCATCCCCTCGCGCTCCAGGCGGGCAAGGCGCTCGAGGCGGGAGACCGAGTCGTTCCCCTGGGGCTGGCCCCTGACCGCGCCCTGCAGGGCCATGGACCGATCCTCCCGCACCTTGTAGAGCAGGCTGTGGAATTCCTCGGGCTCGGGGATGTTGCTGAACTTGCTCTGCCCCTGCGTCCCCGCCGATTCGATGAGCAGGTCGCCGGAGTGGAGGATCCGCTCCAGGATGGTCTGGGTGAAGGTCACGTCGTTGACCTGTTCGAGGGGGATCTCCAGCCCGTGGCGGGCCAGCACCCCGCTGCGGCGGATCAGCCGCTCGTTGGTGAGCACGTAGAGAGTGAAGAACCAGGCGATCAGGGGGTACAGGCCGAGTATCAGCCACGCCACCCCGGCAATGCCGGTGACGCCCCAGTCGAACCAGTTCCGGTCGGGCGGGTAGATCCAGGTGAGGACGACGGCCGCCCCGAGCAGGAGCGTCCAGCCGAGCGGGATCACCAGCATGCGCCAGTGAGGCCGGAACTCGCGGACGATCTCCTCGCCTTCGGTGAGCAAACGCTTCGGGTAACCCATGCGGGTCATGCTAGAGACCGCAGGCGTCGGGTGCCGGATGGGCGGGGCCCGAACGCGAGAGGCCCCGAGAGAGCTTCTGCCGAAGCTTCCACCCTCTCGGGGCTCCTCCCAGGGCACCCTTGCGGGCATCCCGGTCTCGAAGCGCCCTTGCGAGCACTCCGATACGACTCCGGGCCGAAGTCCGGTGCCGGGTCGCTCCGCCGCAAGAAGCCCGAAGGCTCCCCGGCGCGGCCCCCTTGCGGGTTCCGCTGCGGCCCCTTGCGGGGTCCGGTGAGAGCGCCACGATGAGCCGTTACCGACCCGCCGTGGGCTGCTGGATTGCTCCGGCAGCACTCTGGAATGTAGGGGGTTGCCTCGACCGGGTCAACCGCCTGGGGGCCTGGGTTTTCGCGGCTCTGAGTTTGTTTTCGCGCGGCCCCGGCTCGCCCATCCTCTCGCACCCGATTCGTGGAGCAGCAGCGGGCTCGACGGAGAGGGTGAGGATCACCCGGCGCGGGGGTGGGAGTGGGGCCGGCGCTGGAGAGGGCGAAGTGAACCCGAAAAAGCGAGACCCCGAGGAAGCCTTGGCCGGAGCCTCAGCCCCCTCGGGGCCTCAACCCTTCGCCTCGGCGCCCCTTTCGGAAACGCTCCGGCGTTGAGCCGCTGGGAGGGTCTTGCACCCCTCTCGGCTTCCCGTCATCCGACTCCTAGGCTCGGATGCCGGCCCGGCGGCGATCGAGCGGTTTCTAGCTCTCCGCCCGGCCGTCCCCCTTTCGGGAGCGATCCGCCGGTGCCACCTCTCCTGGTTCTTGCTTACCCGGAGAGAAGGTGATGGGAAGGTAGAGAGTCCCCCAACCGGGCGTCAAGCGGGGGAAGTAGTTGTTTTTCGCGCCCCATCACCTCTTTTCGCGATTCACCTTGGGAACGGCTACCGGCCCCTCGGCGGGCGCCTCTATCGCCCGATATATGCTCCCCCGCCGTGGCCCTGCCCTCGCCGACTCGCCCCCGCCTGCTCACCCTTCCCTTCGTCCTCGCCGCCCTGGTGAACCTGCTACAGGGGCTCTCCTTCTTCATGTTCATCCACCTGCCGCGGTTCCTCACCGACCTGGGGGCGGACGAGGTCGCCATCGGCCTGATCGTGGCCGTTGCGGCCGTGGCCTCCATCCTGATGCGCCCCGGCGTGGGCCATGCCTTGGACCGGCACGGTCGGCGGCCGGCGATCCTGGTCGGCGGGGTGCTCAATCTCGTCGCCGTCCCCCTGTACTTCACCGTGACCACGGTGGGCCCCTGGCTGGTGGCCGTGCGGGTGTTGCATGGGATCGCGGCCGCCATCACCTTCACCGCCATCTCCACCTACGGTGCCGACCAGGTGCCGGAGGAGCGCCGCACCCAGGGCCTCTCCCTCTACGCGGCCTCGAGCATGCTCCCGGCCGCGGTGGGCGGCTGGGTGGGCGACGTGGTCCTCGCCGCCGGCGGGTTCCGCGGCGTGCTGTTCGCCGCCCTCGGCTTTGCCAGCGCCGCCCTGCTCCTCTCGACCTGGCTGCCCGAGCAGCGCCCGGCTCACCCGGCCGGCTCTCTCCCCACCCAGAAGGGGAGCTTCCGCCGCGTCCTGACCCAGCGCAACCTGCTCCCCCTGTGGCTGATCACCTTCTGGATCTGCGTCGCCCTGGCCGCCTACTCCACCTTCATGCGCACATACGTGGACGAGACCGGGGTCGGCTCGGTCGGCGTCTTCTTCGCCACCTACGCGAGCACGGCCGTGGCGATACGGCTGTTCGCCGGCGGGCTTCCCGACCGGGTGGGACGTGCCCGAGTCGTCTATCCCGCGCTCGGGGCCCTCGCCGCCGGGTTCCTGGCCCTGGCTCTGGGCTCCTCCATGGCCTCGACCGTGGCCGCCGGGGTCCTCGTCGGGGGCGGGCTCGGATACGCCTACCCCATCCTGTTCTCCAGCGTCGTGGAGCGCAGCTCCGTCGAGGAACGGGGATCGGCCATGGCCGCCTTCACCGTGTTCCTCGATGGAGGCAGCCTGGTGGGCTCACCCCTGCTCGGCTGGGTCATCCTGCACTTCGGCTACACGGCGATGTTCACCACCGCCGCCGCCGCGGTGATCGTGCCGTCCATCGTCTACGCGGTGTGGGACGGGGACCTGGCCCTCCACCGCCGGCCCGTCACCGAGCACACCTGAGCCGACACCCGAGAGGCCGCCGGCGAGGGGACTCACCGGGAGGTGCTAGGGCACCACGAAGCGGTAGCCCAGACCCGGCTCGGCGAGGAAGTAGACGGAGTGAGCGGGGTCAGGCTCCAACTTCCCCCTGATCCTCGCCATGCACCGGCGCAAGCCCCCTGGATCGGCATCAGAACCCGACATCTCTTCGAGCAGCCGACGCTCCGAGACCAGTTGCCCTCGATGGCGCACCAGAGCCTCGACCACCTGCCACTCGATCGGGGTCAGCAGCGCCTCCTCTCCTCCCGCGTACGCCCGTCTGTGCGCCAGGTCGAGCACGAAGTCCTGCGTCTCGACCCACCCCGACAGGGCCACATCCGCCGCCGGCCGCACCGCCAGGACCCCCCGGAGACGAGCGAGGAACTCCCCCATGCCGAAGGGCTTGGTCACGTAGTCGTCGGCACCGGCGTCGAGGGCGGCCACCTTGTCCGCTTCCTCCTCCCGCGCCGACAGCAGAACGATGGGCACGGTGGTCGACTCCCGGAGCCGGCGGACCAATTCGGCGCCGGCCATTCCCGGGGCGCCGAGGTCGAGGACCACCCCATCCGGAGCAGCCTCCGCCGCCATCCGCAGCGCCTCCTCCCCCGAAGCCACCGTCTCGATCTCGTATCCCCGGGCCCGCAGGCTGATGGACAGGGCGCGCCGGATCTGTGGCTCGTTCTCGACGACCAGGACCCTGGTCATGGCGTCTCCCGAGTTTCTCCGAGGACCCAGGGGACGGAGGTGACGGCGACCCGGGTGTCGGCGTAGAGGGCGCCGCGGATCCACAGGGCGGACTGGTTGTGGAGCAGCTTGCCGATGGTCGAGCTGACCACGAACTCGGGGGTGATCACGTTGAGCATCGTCTTCGGGCCGGCCCGGCGGGCGGCACGGTCCAGGTACTCCAGGACGGTGGCAGTGAGATCCCGGTAGGGACTGAGCACGACCTCCAGGGGGATCTCGACCTGATGCTGACCCCGTGTTCCGCCGAAGAGATCGGCGACCCGATCAGCCGCCCCTTGGCGTGGGCCCAGGTCGCGTTCATGGGATCACCCGACGCGGGAAGCCTTCCCCTGGCGCTGGTCTGTTCACCCGAACACCGTATGTCCGTCAAGGCCAGGGCAGCCCCGGTCCTGACAGGTCCTTGACACCGGCGCTATCGATCCTGACGCCGTCTTGACGGGGACCGCGCACGGTCACGGTGGCTCAGGAGAACCGGCCTGGGCGCGCCCGAACGCCCTTCGGCCCGGACCGCGTGAGACCGGTTCTAGGGGGCCTCGAACCGGTAGCCCATGCCCGGCTCGGTAATGAAGTATCGAGGCTGCGCCGGCTCGGGTTCCAGCTTGCGGCGGATCTGCGCCATGAAGACCCGCAGGTAGTTGGTCTCGGTCTCGTACTGGGGCCCCCACACCTCGTGGAGCAGCTGGCGCTGGGCGACCAGCTTCCCTCGACTGCGCACCAGGACCTCTACCAGGTGCCACTCGGTGGGGGTGAGCCGCACCTCCTCGGCGCCCTTCAGCGCCCGCTTGGCTGCCAGGTCGAGAGTGAAGTCCGGGGTCTCCACCGTCGCCGGTCCCTCCTCGGCGGCCGGGACTGCCCGGCGCAGGGCGGCTCGCAGGCGGGCCAGCAGCTCGCCGATGCCGAAGGGCTTGGTCACGTAGTCGTCGGCCCCGGCGTCGAGGGCGGCCACTTTGTCCCGTTCCTGGTCGCGGACCGACAGCACGACAATGGGCACCGCCGTCCAGCCCCGCAGCCCGCGGATCACCTCGACACCGTCGATGCCGGGCAGCCCCAGGTCGAGGACGACCAAGTCGGGCAAGTGGGCCGCCGCCCGCTGCAGGGCCTCCTCGCCGGAGGCGGCCACATCGACCTCATATCCGCGGGCGTGCAGGTTGACCGCGAGAGCACGACGGATCTGCGGCTCGTCGTCCACGACCAGAACTCGGGTCATGCTGCCTCCAGGGCGATGCACACGGTGAGACCCCCGCCCGGGGTGTCCTCCAGTTCGATAGTGCCCCCCATAGCCTCCACGAACCCCTTGGCCACCGCCCGCTCCAGCAACGCCGGGTCGGCCCGCACCCGGGACAGGGTCACCGTGAAGGTCCTGCCCACCCCGGCGGCGTAGGAGAGCCAGACGTGGAGACGGCCGCGCTGTGGCTCGGTGCTCATGCAGCCCCCAGTATGCGGCGTTCGCGCACGGGGCGTGCGCCATCACCGGCCCAGTTCCGACCACCGCCCGGACGTGCGACCGAATGCACGACTCGAACGGGCGCGGAGGCAGGGAGCCGCCGGATGGCGCTGCTCAGTTGCTGACGTCTGCACCGGAGGCCGGCTCCTCCCCGTAGTGGCGACGGGCGCCGATGTAGGCAATGCCACCGGCCGGGATCGGCAGCCAGAAACTGAAGATGCGATAGGCGAGTATGGCGAGCAGGGCGTCGGTCGCGGGCACTCCGCCGAGCGGGAGGATGCCGGCCAGCCCGGCTTCCACGAAGCCCAGGCCCCCGGGGGTGAGGGGGATGAGGGCGAGGACCTGCGCGCCGCTGTAGGCGAGGAGCACGAAGCTCAGGCGAGGCTCGGCGCCGACCGCAGCGAGGGCGAACACCAGAACCAGGTAGTCGAGGAGCCAGTTGGCCGCGGCCAGAGCCAGCGCCCGGCGCCAATGGGGGCGGACCGCCGCGACGACTTCATTCCGCTCCCGGATCAGCCTCTCGGCATCAACATGCCACTTCCGATGGAACAGACGGGCGAGTGCCCTGGCCAGACCGTCGGCCACCCGGCCGAACAAGCGCAGCGGCGCGTCGAAGCGGACGGCCAGAGCGCCGGCGGCAAAGACAATCACGAAGAGGATGGCGCCGCCTGCCGCCGCCACCGCAAGGCTCTTGGGGACCCGGGCGGCCATGGCCAGAAAGCCGGCCGCCCCCACGGGGAGGGCGAACAGCACCAGGTTGGAGACCAGGCTGTTGGCGGTCAGGGCGGCGGCCGCTCCGGAGGAATCGACCCCGGCGCGCTGCAACATCCGGAAGTAGACGGTGCCGCCGACGACGGCCCCTCCCGGGACCGCCCGGCTGGCAGCATTGGCGGCCAGCTGCGAGGTGGCGGCGGCAAACCAGCTCAGGCGAGGCAGCGAGATTCGGGCCAGCGCCCAGACCGCGGCGAAACTAGCGGTCTCGGCGAGCAGCATCAGGGGGAACCACCACCAGGTGATGCGCGTGAGACGGGGAGCCTGCCCGAGCACCCCCACGATCTGGGGGTAGAGCAGGTACACCACCAGGCCACCGCCGATGAGCAGCAGGCCGTGCTTGACCAGTGGCCGCCAGTACCGCACAGGGGGGCGTGTCCTGGGGCCCGCCTTCCGATCGGGCATGGACGGTTTCTACCACGTCCCCTCGAGCGCGAGTGCCGGCAATCAGACGGGCACGATCACGATTCACATATGGGTGACCAGGACCGACAGGGCCTGTGAACTCGGTACCTTCCCCTGGTCGGCGACCGCGCAACAGGGACGACGGGCGGCGAGCGACCACCGGGGACCGACCGGAGGGCCTACCTGCCGGTTCGGCGCACCAGGTCGATGATGGCCGGAGCGACCTTCTCGGGGTTGTCCACTTGCGGGTAATGCCCCGATCCTTCCACGAGGAGAGCCTCACCGTTCATCACCCGAGCGAGGTGGTTCGCCTCGGCAACCGGATCCCGAAAGTCCGGATCGGCGGTGCCCATGATCACCAGCACCGGTTGCGTCACCCGAGAGAGCCGATCGCCCGACTCAGCGTGGGAGTTGAAGGCCATGCCGCGGAAGGCGGGGAAGCGGCCCGGTTCGCTGAGGTTCTCGGAGAGCGCCTGCGCGTAGGCGTCGAGGTCCGGGGGCTTTGGTCCCGGGTGGAGGTTGCGGCGGTAGTAGGACACCCAGGCGCTCCGGCCCCACGGGGGCATGAGCAGCGCACGGAACGCGGCGGTCTGCCACCACTTCAACGGAATCGCACGCGCGAACGGTGCGATGAGGACGAGGCCCGCCACCCTGTCGGGGGCCTCGGTGGCGGCGATGACGCACGAGGCACACGACAGTGAGTTGCCGATCAGGAAGGCAGGCTCACCGCCCAGCCGGTCGATGAGAGCCAAGAGGTCCGACGCGATGGCCGCATCCGAGAGGTCGTCCCAGCGCACCGACGACTCGCCCATCCCTCGCAAGTCCATCGTCACCAGACGCAGACCTGCGGCCGTGAGCGCCGGGCTGAGGTGGCGGTAGACGCGACGGGTGTCACCCATGCCCGGGGCGGCGATCACGACCGCGCCGTCCCCACCGGCATCATCGAATGAGATCCGGCCGCCCGGGCGATCGAGCAGCTCCGTTGCCATTGCGTGTCCTCTCGTTGTCGGCGCGACCAGTGTGGCCCCGGTCGATCCGCTACCAGGAGTCCCGGGCAGGAGCCCTCGGGCTGTGTCCCACGACGGCCCGCGAGTGCCACCGACGGGCGGCGGGTAGCCTCGCCCCCCAAGGAGGCAGCCGTAATCAAGAAGCCCACTGATCAACAAACGCCTCCGGCAGGCCAGGGCAACCAGCCCGGACCCGGGCCCGTCGAGCGGGTGGTCGATGCCGCCGCCCGGAAGGGCGTGACCCTCCAGGTGCGTGAGTTCTCGCAGTCCACGCACACCGCCGAGGACGCCGCTGCCGCCGTGGGTGCCGAGCTCGGGCAGATCGTCAAGTCCCTGGTGTTCGTCGCGCCCGAGGCGGACGGATCGCTGGAGGCGATCATCTGCCTGGTCTCCGGCCCCAAGCGCGTCGACCTGACCCGCCTGGCCGCGATGGCGGGCAAGCCCGGCGTGCGACGGGCTACCGCCAAAGAGGCGCACGAGCTGACCGGATTCGTCATCGGCGGGATCCCACCAATCGGCCACGCGAAGGCACTACGGGTGATCATGGACCCGGACCTCGACCGATACCCGGTCCTCTGGGCCTCCGCCGGCACACCCACGGCCGTGTTCGCCGTGCCGCCCGAGACGCTGCGAATGCTGTCCGACGCCCGCGTCGCGCCCATCTCCGAGGAGTCAACGCACAATCCCGGCGGGCCGGAACCCTCAGAAGCGCGCTGAGAACGCGCGGACCCTGTTCGGGATCTCCGAACCGCTCATCGGGCTCCCGTGCCCGCCGGCCACTGCCAGCGGCTCGAGCTTTGCCAGACAGGCGACCGACTCCTTCGCGGCTGCCCAGTTCCATGTGGCGTACCGGGGCGGCCCGGAGACCCTCTGCTCCTTCCGCAGAAAGCCCCACAGGGAGTTCAGATTCACAGTGAGGAGGGCGTCTCCCGTGATCAACACCCGGTCGCTCCTCCGGAAGAAGGCGACGTGTCCCGGGGTGTGACCCGGCGTGGGAACGGCCTCCCAATCGGGAAGGCCGGGAACGCCGGCGCTCGGGTCAAAGGAGCGTGCCACCTCCCTGATGCTCGCCTGCGCCACCATCGCCTCAGCCCGCTTCGACCCCATGACGTGCAGCAGCGGCAGGACGATCCATCGGTCGAGTGGGTTGGCGAACTTGTGGAAGGTGGCGATGTCCCCAAGGACCATCGGGAGTTCGTCGGGGTGCACCCAGACGGGGCAATCCCACAACTGGGCCAGATCGCGTGCCGAGCCCGCGTGATCCGGGTGGTCGTGGGTGAGCAGAATCGCCGCCGGGGGCGAGCCCTCCCCGAACAACGACTCTGCGGCTCTCTGAATCGCCGGGGCGCACTTGGCCGACCCCGCATCGACCAGGGCCCACGATGAGCCCGACCGTACGAAGTAGACGTTGGAGCGCATGAGCCCCTTGCCCACCACCAGCCAGTGCACCCCAGGAGCGACCTCGCGGGGTGCGTCGACGTCGCTGTCTCTCAGATGCCGGGCCACGCGTCCACCTCTGATCTACTGCTCCCGACGTTACACCCGGGGTCCCGGTCCCAGACGCCGAGCCACAACTGGTGAGGGACAGAACACCGGGCCTTCACGGAAGGGTGCCGTCTGGGGCTACACGGCTGTCCTGGCCGGCCGGGTCCAGGTCGAGGTGGAGTCGGCCCTGGCCCACGCGCCCGGCGACGAGGTACAGCGGCGCCGCGGCAGCAAGGATCACCGCTCCGACGATGATCGCCGTCGTCAGACCGGCCGTGTCGGCCAGGGCGCCCAGTGCGATCCCGCCGAGCATCCCCCCTGCGCTGGCGGTCAGGCTGTTGGCGGAGACCACCGTGGCCCGGCTGCCCGGGTCCACGACCGCCCCGTGCAGCAGCCCCTGGTGCACAGGGTTGGCGGCTCCATGGACTCCCATGGTGAGCACGTAGGCGACAACCACGCCAACTGGCCCCGCCGCCAGGGCGATGCCGACCACGGTGGCCCCTTGTGCGATCCGCAGGAAGGCGCCGGCGACACTGGGAGCCCAGCGGCGGGTCAGCAGTGGGACGAGAGCGGCGCCGACCCCGGCCACTGCCCAGGCGCCGGTGTTGGCCGGGCCCAGCAGGGCGGCGGCCTGGTCGGAGCTGCCCAGCACTACCCCGAGCTTGGCGGGAGTGAGCACCTCGAAGGCCATCATCCCGAAGCCCCAGAGGAACTCCACGGCCACCAGGGCCAGGAGAACGCCATTGGCGCGGATGGTACGGATGGCTGCGGCAACGATTGCCGGCACCTCCCGTGCGGCGCGCCGGAGCCCGCCCCTTGTCCGCGCGCGCCTTTCGGTCATGAGCAGGGCGAGGAACACCACCCCGACGGCCTGCAGGACCAGGGCCGCGATCAGCGGGGTCACCAGCGGATCGATCCCGGGCAGAGGAGCGAATGCCACCAGGGCACTGCTCGCCAAGGTCCCCATGGCGATCGCGACGCCGATGACCACGCCGCCCAGCGAGAAGCCCCGCTCGATGCTCACCTCGGGATCCGCCGCCTGGGCGGTGTCCACGTACCAGGAGTCCAAGGGGCCGCTGTCCAGCGCGCGGTACACGCCTTGCAGGGCACAGACCAGCGCGAACAGGGGCATCGAGTCGGCGACGGTGAACAGGGCGACGGCGGCCCCTTCGAAGGCGGCTGCCACGAGCAGCACGCGCCGCCGGCCGATCGCATCCGCCAGCCCACCGGTCGGCAGCTCGAGCATCATCACCATGACTCCCTGGGCGGCGAACACGAGGCCCACCTGTCCCAACGACAGGCCACGCTCCAGCGGGAGCAGGACGAACACGGGGATGAGCAGCCCGGTCCGCAGCCACCTCAGTCCGAGCAGCGTCAGGAAGCGACGCCGCACCGACCGGGCACCGGGGGCGGTGCAGGTCACAGTGCCAGGTTCGGGGACGGGAAGGTGTCGAGCAGGACGATCACCTGCTGCACGTCACCTCCGGGCTCTGCCCCTGCTCGGCGGTAGCGGTCGACCACCTGGAGGAGGTCGGCGTTCAGAGCAGATAGCTGCCGGGGAGAGAGCGACAGTGTGAGATCTGAGCTGTCGGCCGCCGCACGCCACTCCCGCGGCCACTCGTGGCGCTCCTTGAGCCAATCGTTCACCCAGCGCGACCGGGCTCGGGCCAGATAGCCCACCAGCCAGTCGGCGGCGGCGCGGTCGTCGGGGTCGTCGAGGAACTGCGTCTCCACCCAGGAGGTGATGTCGTGCGCGGCTCGCCACCACCGCTCCCGCTGCGTCCCGCGTCCCTCCTCCTCGACCACCAGCCCAACCTGGGCGAGCTTGCGGAGGTGGTAGCTGGTCGCCCCGCTGTTCGTCTCCAATCGCTGAGCCAGCCCGGTGGAGGTAGCCGGGCCGTGGAAACGGAGAGTGCCGAGCAGCCGGATGCGCAAGGGATGGGACAGCGCCCGCAACTGGGCGCTGTCCAGGTGAACGACACGGGGATCGGTGCTCATGCCGGCATCATGCTGCATACAGAGAACTTATGCAACATGATTGTGCAAGGGTCTGGCCCTCGAGATCCCCACGGATCCACCAAGGCCGCCCTTGACCCTGAGGATCTCCGGCAAGTGCCTGGAGAAGGGCGTAGTGTTCAAGAGGGGCCACTGTGCTCGCTAGTTCGCCCTGTTCGCAGGGCGGATCAGGCGACGGGTGGCCCCTCTTTGTCGACGTGGCAGTGGGGGCAAGCGGTTCCCCGGACTTCACCGACCAACGGCAAGCGTGGTCGGTGACTCGACGGCTACTTCCGCTTGAGCCACTTGAAGATGTCGAACTGCCGGTTCTTGCGATCCTGCTGCCGCAGTCCGGCATCCTCCGCCTTCTCCGACGCCTGCTGCTGGCCGTGCTGCGCCGCCCCGAGGGTCTTGTCGAGTTTGCCGAGCTTCTGCTTCGCCGCTCGCCGGAGAGAATCCCAGCGCGCCATGACTTCACCTCTGGCTAGAGGCCCTGTGATGAGCCTACCCCCGCTTGGGCTGGCCGGCCGTCACAGTTCCACGGCAGGGTGACGGGCCGTCCGGCAAGGTGGCAGGCAGGCCGGTGACGTAACAGGACCGGCTCCTTCGCAGCCCCAATCTGGCTTCGACTCTGCCCTTCAGGCCTTCTTGCCGGTTCCCTGAGGCGCTCTTGAGATGTCTTCCGGCACGCTTACAGCGTTCCCGATGACGGAGGACAACATGGACGGCAAACGCAAGGGCTTCCTGGTGGCGCTGGCGATCGGCCTCCTGTCGACCCCGGCGCTCGCCCTCGGGGCGACCCAGGTCTTCGGGGCCGACCCGACGGCTACGGTCCCTGTGACCTCGGCCACGCTGGCCGTGGCACCCACCGCTGCGATGGCCGGCCCCGAGGCCGACCTCGCCGCGGCTTGCGGTGCCGAGGGGGCCTCGCTGGTGACGGCCGAAGCCGCCGGCACCCTGACCGACGTGCAGCAGGCCGCGCTGGACGCACTGCGCCCCATCTGCGCCGCGGCCGGCTTCCCCCTGGCCGGCTCGCCGTCTCCTGATGCAGTACTCATCTCCCCTCCGGCCGGCACCAGTCCGGCTCCAGCAGCCGCCGCGGACGACCCCGGCTATGCCCAGGGGTACGACGATGACGGGGAGTACGAGGACGAGGGCGCCAGCCAGGCCCAGTACGAGGACCATGAGGACGAGGACGAGTCCTACGAGGCGGAGGACTAGGGCTGATGGCCGCCAAGGAGTGGGCTTCTCTGGTGGCTGGCCTGGCGCTGGCCGCAGCCGGCGTGGCCGCCTACGCCACGTCTGGGCCCGGCGGCGCCGGTGCGGCTCCCGTGCCTCCGGCGACCTCCGTCCCGGCGGCAGCGGCCCCGGCCCTTCCCGTCGAGACTGCGACGATCCTTCCCGCGGCGGGAGATCTGCCCGCCGCGGTGGCCGCGGTGCTGGCCCAGGGCGGGTCATTGCAGGCCATCGACCCCGCCGCCTTCGGCATCCCCGCGGAAGTAGCCCGGGTGCTGGCGGCCCGTGGGGTGATCCTCACGGTCCGCCCGCAGACGGCCGTGCTCTCGTCCGCCGGGGGTGGCCAATGAGCCGTCCCCGCCGCCTGCCCCCGGCTCGCCTGGCCCGCATCGGCGGCTGGACCGCTGTGGCCACCGCCGGCGTGACTGCCCTGCTCGCCCGCTTCCCGGCAGGAGGGGTGCCGGCCGGTGCCCCCCCTGCTGAGACTGTCACTCCGACCCCGGTGGTGACGGCCGCCACCACCGGAGCGGCGCTGCCTACCACGCCGGCCGGAGGGCTGCTGGTGCTCTACCTCAGCCCTACGCCGGGCATCACGGTCCTGCCGGCGACGACCACGACGGTGCCGGTGACGACCGCTGCTCCCCAGCCGGTGACGGCCGCTGCTCCCCAGCCGGTGACGCCACCCCAGACGGTGTCGGCCCCGCCGCCCGTGACCAGTTCGGGGTCGTGATGCTGCAGCAGCGCTTCCGGGCGATGGGCACCGAGGTCGTGGCGCTCGCGGCCGCCGTGGCCGGCCTCGACGCAGCGCGGGCCCTGTTCGAGCAGGTCGAGGCCTGCTGCTCCCGCTTCCGGCCCCAGAGCGAACTGAGCCGGGCCAACGCCGACCTCGCCGACGCCGTCCCGGTGTCGACCCTGCTGGCCGAGGCCCTGGAGGCGGCAAGTCGGATGCGGGCGCTGACCGGAGGCCTGGTCGACGCCGCGGTGGGCAGGGCGGTGCTGGCCTGGGGCTACGACCGCACCTTCGCCGAGGTGCGTGACCTCGACGGTCCTCCAGTTGCCCTCCCCGACGCGGCGCCCTGGGAGATCGAGGGGGGGACGCTGCGCCGGTCTCCCGGCACCCTCCTCGACCTGGGAGGCGTGGCCAAGGGCTGGGCCTGCGATCGGGCGGTGGAAGCGGGCCTCGTTGCGGTGGTGTCGGCGGGGGGAGACGTGCGCTCGGCCGACCCGCGGACTCGGGTCGAGGTCCTCGGCTTCGGGGGCGAAGCGGCTGCCCGCCTGCACCTCGGCGTCGGCGCCCTGGCCACCAGTTCCACCCTGCGCCGCCGCTGGCAGGCCGGCGGCAGGCCGGTGCATCATCTCATCGATCCCCGGACCATGGCACCGGCCCACTCGCCGGTGGTCAGCGCCACGGCTCTGGCCGAAACGGCCGCGGAAGCCGAGGCCGGGGCCAAGGCCATCCTGCTGCTCGGTGAGGACGGCCTCGCCTGGGCCGATCGTCGGCCGTGGCTGCGCGGCGCCCTGGTCGTGTGGCACGACGGCAGCGTGTTCGCGACAAGCGGAACGGAGGTGGCGGCGTGACCATGACCTGGCTGATCGTGCGGGCATCAGGCCTGGTGGCCTACGGGCTGCTGGCGGCGGCTTCCATCTGGGGCCTGCTGCTGTCCACCCGCCTGCTGGGGCGCAAGGTGCAGAGCCGTGCCCTCACGTTCACCCATGAAGGACTGTCGCTGGGGGCGCTGGCGGCCCTCGCCACCCACCTGGCCTTCGTGGCCGCCGATGGCTACCTCGGCTTCGGCTGGCGGGAACTGCTCGTCCCCGGTGCCGCCTCCTGGCGCCCGCAGGCGGTGGCCTTAGGGGTGGTGGCCGCCTGGGGCGGGCTCGTGGTGGGACTCTCGTTCTATGTGCGGCGCTTCATCGGTCAGAAGGCCTGGCGCTATCTCCACTTCGGGGCCTTCGGGACGTACGTCGCGGCTACCGCTCACGGGATCATGGCGGGCAGCGACACCACCCGCCCCGCGGTGCTGGCCCTCTACCTGGCGAGCGCGGCCGCGGTGCTGGTGCTGGTAGTGGCCCGGGTGACGCTCGCCGGAGAGAAGGCCCGGCCGCGGGTGACGCCGCCCGCGGCGCGGCCGGCTCACCTGGAAGCCTCACCAGCCGTGGCGGTCGAGGGCTGACCCGTGGCACTAGGTACGTCCGAAGCGCACCTCGACTCGGGCGCCTCCTCCGGGACGGTCCGCCAGGGTGAGCTCCCCCCGGTGTGCCGGGCGGCGCGACGGGCGATATCGAGGCCCAGCCCGCTCGACCCCGCCTCGCTCGCCCCACGCTCCGCCACGCTGTGATGTGGGAAGCCGGGACCTTCGTCCTCCGCCACCAATAGGGCGCCTTCGAGGGCGCGGGGTTCCCACCGTCTCGCGCGACTGGCCGCGCGCGCCGACGCTCGCTGCCGTATAGGCTCCGCGGGATGGCTCCCGTCGTCACCGTCGAGCACCTGCGGAAGGCCTACGGCGCCGTGACCGCCGTTGAGGACGTCTCCTTCACCGTCGAGGAGGGAGAGATCTTCGGGGTTCTGGGCCCGAATGGCGCGGGGAAGACCACGACGGTGGAGTGCCTGCAGGGCCTGCGCCGGGCCGACGGCGGGACGCTGCGGGTGCTGGGCCTCGATCCACGAACGCAGGGGCGGGAGTTGCGCGGCAGGATCGGGTCGCAGCTCCAGGAGTCGGCCTTGCCCGACCGGATCCGGGTGTGGGAGGCGCTCGACTTGTTCGCCTCGCTCACCCCCGGCGCCGCCGACTGGCGGGTGCTCATGGGGCAGTGGGGCCTGACCGGCAAGGAGAAGGCCTCCTTCGCCTCACTGTCCGGGGGGCAGCGCCAACGCCTTTTCGTCGCCCTGGCCCTGGTCAACGACCCGAAGTTGGTGTTTCTCGATGAGATGACCACCGGGTTGGACCCGGCGCTGCGCCGGGTGGCCTGGGACCTGGTGGAGGCGATTCGCGCCCGGGGAACGACGGTGGTGCTGGTCACCCACTTGATGGACGAGGCCGAGCGCCTCTGCGACCGTCTCGCCATTGTCGACCGGGGCCGGGTGGTGGCGATGGGCTCCCCGCAGGGGCTGATCGATCTCCACGCCCCGCAGGTGCTGGTGCACTTCAGCACGGCGGCACCCGATCTGGACTTCCTGTTCCGAGTGCCGGGCGTTGAGACGGTCGAGCGGCGGGGTGAGCAGGTGGAGGTGGCGGGGATGGGTGCGGTGCTGGCCCTGGTGGCGAGCGCTCTGGTCGAACAGGGCATCATCCCTACCGACCTGCGCACCGAGCGGGCGACCCTCGAGGACGTCTTCCTGCGCCTCACGGCCCGCAGTCAGGGGGCGGCGTGATCGCTCTGCGCAGGATGGCCTGGGTCGAATTGAAGCTGTTCCTGCGCGAGCCGCTGACGGTCGTCTTCGCCCTCGTCCTGCCCCTGATCATCCTGGTGGTGATGTCCGGGGTGTTCGGGAACACGCCCGACCCCGAGTTCTACCGGGGATACGGGCCGGTGGACTTCTACACGCCGGCCTATGTGGGACTCGTCCTCGCCGCGATCGGGGTAGTGAGCATCCCAGCCCATCTGGCAGGGAACCGGGAACGGGGGGTGTTGCGCCGCTTCCGGGCCTCGTCGGTGCCGTTGGGGGTGGTGGTCGGCGCCGAAGCGTTGGTCAGCCTGGTTATCGCCCTGGTCAGCGGCGTGGTGCTGGGCGTCTGTGCGATGCTGGCCTACGACGTCGGGGCGCCCGCCTCGCCTCTGCTGCTGGTGGCAGCCTTCCTGTTGAGCGCCCTGATGTTCGCCGCGCGTCGGGAGTGATGCTGGGTTCCCTCATCCCCACCGCCCGGGCGGCCCAGGCGGCGGGAATGATGCTGTGGTTCCTCATGCTGATGGTCGGCGGGCCGGGTCCGCCGCCCGAGACGCTGACCGGTGTCCTGGGAGTCATGTCCCACGCCGCGCCCCTGACCTACGCCTGCCGTCTCCTGCAAGAGGCCTGGCTCGAGGGCGCCTGGAGCTGGGCCGACACTGGCATCGTGGCCGCCGTCGCACTTGGCGCCTCCCTTGTGACGGCTCGCTTCTTCCGCTGGGAGTAGGAGGGCGGTCGGTTCCCGCCCAGGGCGGACACGTACAGAAGCGAACAACGCGGCCGCGCCACATCAGACCGGCCCCCGCAACGCGCCGGGGCCCGCCACATGGGCGGGCCCCGAGCTAGCCGCTCACCTTGTTCGTCTCAGGGCGTGCACCACGTCCCGCCGGAGGCGGTGTTCCCGCAGGTGTCGCCGAACGCCTCACAGGCGGAGCCGGCCGGGGACTGCATGTACAGGTCGTCGCAGGCCTGCATGTCGCCGCTCGCACAGGCGCTGTACAGGGTGTCGAGGGCCGGGTCACCGCACGTCGAGTCGGCCGGAGCGCCCGCGCACCACTCCCCGCCGGTGGCGGTGTTACCGCAGGTGTCGCCGAACGCCTCACAGGCGGAGCCGGCCGGGGACTGCATGTACAGGTCGTCGCAGGCCTGCATGTCGCCGCCGGCACAGGATTCCCACAGGGCATCGAGGGTCGCGTCGCCGCACGCCGAGCCGGCCGGAGCCCCCGCGCACCACTCCCCGCCGGTGGTGGTAGCCCCGCAGGTGTCGCCGAACGCCTCACAGGCGGAGCCGGCCGGGGACTGTATGAACAGGTCGTCGCAGGCCTGCATATCACCGCCGGCACAGGCATCCCACAGGGCGTCGAGCGTCGCGTCGCCGCACGTAGAGTCTGCCGGGATGCCAACGCACCACTCCCCGCCGGGGGTGGTGTTCCCGCAGGTGTCGCCGAACGCCTCACACTCCGAACCGGCCGGGGACTGCGCGTACAGGTCGTCGCAGGCCTGCATGTCGCCGCCGGCACAGGCATCCCACAGGGCGTCGAGTGCGGGATCGTCGCCGTAGGAGCACGAGCCGCCGTCGATGGTCTCGTCCACGCACCACGTCCCGCCCGGGGTCCTGTTACCGCAGGTGTCGCCGAATGCCTCGTACTCCGAACCCATCGGCGACTCGGTGTAGAGAGCGTCGCACGCGGTCATGTCGCCGCCGGCACAGTCGTCCCACAGAGCGTCGAGCGTCGGGTCGTCGCCGTAGCCGTTGATGTCGCCGCCGCTGATGCCGCTGAGGTCCTCATCCACGCACCAACGCGACCCGTCGGTCCGGTTCCCGCAGGTGGCGCCGAACGCCTCGTAGTCCGAACCCGTCGGTGACTCGAGGTACAGGTCGTCGCAAGCCTGCATGTCGCCGCCTTCACAGGCCGCGTAGAGGTCGTCCAGGCGTGTGGTCGTCTCGTCGGGGATCAGGTCGACGCACCACCCCGAGCCGTCGGAGACCAGGCCGCAGGTGTACCCGAACCACTCGAAGTGGGAACCGGCCGGCGATTCGAGGTACAGGGTGTCGCAGGCGGCCATGTCGCCGTTGTGGCACTCGTCGTAGACGCCGTACAGGTACGGGTCGGTGACGTCGATGACGGTCTCGCACCAGGCGCCGCCTTCGGTCGTCCCGCCGCAAGTGTCGCCGAATCCCTCGTACTCCGAGCCGATGGGTGACTGCCGGTACAGCTCGTCGCAGGCGCCCATGTCCCCCGCGGCGCAGTCGTCCCAAAGGACGTCGAGCAAAGGATCCGAGCCGCGGTCGCCGTACTCGAGGGTGTCGTCGCCGACCTCCTTGTCGCCGTTGATAACGGTGCCCACCCCTCCGGTGCGCGACTGCCGCGAGAGCACGAGGCTCCGGGCGTCGGCCGGGTCGCGCTTCTCGCCCCCCTTGGCGACGGTGCCGGTGACTCCCTCCGTCGTTGTCGGTGCGAGCGTGGTCTGGGCGATGGTGGTCGTGGTCACCGTCGCGATCGTGGTTGTGCTGTCACCCGCCTCGGTGGTGCCGGAGAACACGTCATCATCGCCGCAAGCGGCGACGATCAGAGCCACCACCGCGAGCAGCAGGAAAACACGGCGCATAGGCCCTCCCTTGGGATCACTGGTCGGCGGTCGGCGGCAAAGCCGGCGACCGCTGCAGCGTGAGACTACTCGGCCCGGTGGTGACTGGGCCGGACCTGGCCCTCTGCGCCGCCGCCAGCGACCTCGAACACCACGAGTGGTCGGCTGTCTGCCCTCAAGGCGTCGGTGTCGCTGGGGGTGGCGGGGGCGGGGCAACGCCCTTCGTGAGGGACGAAGGCGGGACCTTGTCCGCCGGGATGCTGCCGATCAGCTTGCCTTGCCAGTCGTACACCGGGCGGTGTCCGCCGGCGTCGGGGGGACCCAGTTGGTAGTTGCCTGGAGGCTGGCGGGTGTAGTTCACGCCCCCGGCTCGGCGTGTGTCGAGACCCTGTGGGAAACCGACATACTCGCGATAGTCGCCCCCGCGGTTGGGTAGGGCCTGACGATGACCTCCCGGTGCCAGTCCTGCACCGTCGAGCGGTGCACCCAGCCGGTGTTGTCTCCTTGCCTCACCTGAACCCAGTCACCCGGGCCGGCACCTTCGCCACCCAACACCGTGTAGGGCTGGCCGGGCTGCAGCACGAACTCGGCAGGGGGTGCCCCGGTGTCGGGGCTGCTCCGCGGCTGCACCGGGCTTTCCACCGTGACCATCGGAGGCTCCTCGGAAAACCCCAACTGCACGCTCGCGCCAGGGCCGCCGTCTCCCCGGCGGTGGGTGGCGTCAGCCCAGGGCGCCATCCCGCCAACACCGAGGCCACTGCTGCCTTCAGGGGAAAGCCGGCAGCCAGCGCCATCAGGATCAAGAACAGGATCAGGATCGCGACGCCCAGTGGAGACCACTCGCCCCCCTCATCCGCATCCCCGTCTCCGGACTGGGCACTGAAGACACTCCCTTCGTCCTCGGTGGGGGGATTGGCGGCCGAGGTGACCGTCTCCCCCCCGCCCGGGTCATCTTCCGATGAATTCCCGGGCTCGGCTCCGAGGGTCCCGCCCGAGTCGCTGGCGTCGTCTGCCTCCGCGATCTGGAGATCGTTCAGGGAGGTTTCGACGGTCTCGACCCCGTCGGAGACAGTCACCCGGATTTGATGGGGTCCCGGCGTCGGGTTTGCCCAGGTCACCGACACCCCGCTCCCGGAGATCTGCACCCCGTCGATGTACCAAGTGCAGGTGAGGGGGTCGTCGTCCGGATCGGTGGCATCCACGGCGATGACCACGGTGTCGTTGCTGGTGGCCTCGGCAGGGTTTGCCCCGATCCCGTTGATCTGGGGCGGCTCGTTCTCCTGCCACACCACCTCGGTGACGTCTGCCTGCCACTGGCCCACGGTGGGGCAGCCTCCGCTGCTCCAGTCGTCCGTGGAACCCTGCTCGGTGGGCGATATGGCGCCGCAGTATGGGATCGACCAGTCGATCTCCCCCTGGTTCACCCCGGTCCCCTGGACCACCCCGGAGACGGTGCCTGTCCACTCGTTGCGGAACTCGTACAACGGGCAGCTGGTGGTCAGCCCGCCGGGGACGCAGGAGTACTGGTAGTCCGGCGCGGCACGGGACCCGCTGCCCTCGACCCAGAGGTTCCCCTCCACCTCGAATGCGCCGGTCGTCGGATCGAGACGCCCGGAGAAGGTCATCTCGACGACCGGGAAGTCAGCTTCGTACGTGGTGGGACGCGCCAGCTCGTACTCGGTGGGATTCAGGCTGTCACAGGCCACGGGCAGGGTGTAGGAGCCGGAGCCACGCCCCCGCAGCCAGCCTTCAACGGTCCCCCGTTCGAAGTCGGCCTCCAGGTGCATGAGCCCGCCCAGGACGGGGGGCACCGCCACGTGGCAGGGGTCGTGCTCACTGCGATCGAGCTGCCATTCCCCGTCCAGAATGACCTGGGCCGGATCGGCGGCTCGGGCGGGCGCCGCAGCGGTGACCAGGGCGGCGGCGCCCAGGAGCAGGGCCAAGAGCGCCATCGCCCGTGGAGGCTTCCCGTTGCCGATCGGCCGCCTTGGCATCCCCCAAAACCTTCGAGACGAGGTCGCCAGCCAAACTACACGCGCTGCCAGCCGTCTGGGCCCTGTCCGGTCGGCGGCCCGGGTCTCACCGGCTTTCGGTGAACGTGGAGCGTGACATGAAGCTCAGGAACTCCGGGGCAGGTACGCCTGCGGCCAGTCGTCAGCAAGGTCACTCAGCCAACGGGAGGGTGACCCGGAAGGTGGACCCCTGGCCCAACCCGGGGGATGCCGCCGTCACCTCGCCACCGTGCAGGCGGGCGATGCGGCGGGCAATGGTGAGGCCGATGCCCGTGCCGCCGGGGGCGTCACGGTCGGCGCGGAAGAAGCGCTCGAAGATCACCTCGAGGTGTTCCGGGTCGATCCCCCGTCCGGTGTCGCTGATTGTCACCACCGCGTCGGCGCCCTGCCGCTGGGCCAACACTTCCACCTTGCCCCCTGCCGGGGTGTAGGTGAGGGCATTTCCGACGATGTTGGTGAACACCTGGGTTAGGCGGTCATGGTCGCCTTCGACCGGCAGGTCTCCCAGTCGCGTCACGTCGAGCGCGACGTCGCTGCCTTCGAATTGGGGGCGGAGGCGCTCGGCGGCCTCGGCGGCCACGGCGCCCAGATCCACCGGGGCGGTGACGAGCTCCATCACGCTTTCCTCGGCTCGGGAGAGGGTGCTCAGGTCGGCAGCCACCCGCTTGAGCCTGGTGGCCTCGCGAGCGGTGGCAGCGAATATCTCCTCGGTGGGTTCGAAGACCCCGTCGAGCAGGCCCTCCATGTAGCCCTGAATCGTGGTCAGGGGTGTGCGCAGTTCGTGGGCGACTTCACTGATGAGCCGCACCCGGCGCTCCTCGACCTTCTCCAGAGCTTCGCCGAGGGCGTTGACGTCATGAGCGAGGGCAGCGAGTTCTGACTCGACGGGGATGGGGACCCGTTCCGTGTAGGACCCTGAGGCGAGGCGGCGGGCGGCGCGGCGTACTCCTTCCAGGGGCCGCAGAACGCGCAGGGCGGCATAGCCGCTAGCCAGAGCGGCGGCGGCGGCGCTGACTATCGCCGCAATGGTCAGAGCCCGTCCGAACGACTGGGTGAAGCCCTGCCGCAGGCTCTCCGCCATCACCGGCGACATCCCTCCCAAGGACGGATCGTGGGCCATGTCCGCCAAGTGGTCTTCGAAGAAGGAGCCGGCCAGAGAACGGCTCAACAGCGCCGTGGCAACCACCGCCACCACGACCACAAAGAGGTGGGACAGCACCAGGCGGAGGCGGAGACTGCCGGTGAGGTGCTTCATGCCGGGGAGAGAAGGAACCGGTACCCGACCCCGCGCACCGTGCCGATGATCGCCGGGTCGGCGGCGTCATCGCCCAGGGCCTTGCGGATGTTGGCGACGTGAACATCGACGACGCGGTCCACGCCGAAGTAGTCGAACCCCCATACCCGCTGCAGCAACTGGTCCCGGGTGAACACCCGTCCCGGTCCTGAGGCCAGGGCGGCCAGCAGGTCGAACTCCAGGGTGGTGAGGGAGACCGGTTCCCCATCGCGGAGCACCTCGCGGCGGGCGAGGTCGATGCTGAGCCCCGGGAAGCGGAGCACCTCCTCCTCGCCCGGGCGACGCCCCCGCCGGAGCACCGCCTTGATGCGCGCCGCCAGCTCCCTGGGACTGAAGGGCTTGGTGACGTAGTCGTCGGCTCCCACGGTCAGGCCCACCACCCGATCGACTTCCTCGGAGCGGGCGGTCGAGCATTATCACCGGGACGTCGGAGTCGGCACGGATCCGCTGCAGCACTTCGAAGCCGTCGATCCCGGGCATCCCCACGTCGAGGACGACGAGGTCGGGGGCCTCAGCCCGTACCCGTTCCAGGGCCTGGGTACCGTCGGCGGCTACCGACGGCTCGAATCCCTCCGCCTTCAGGTAGGCGGTGAGCATCCGGCGCAGGTCCGGTTCGTCGTCGGCGATCAGGATCCGCCGGGCCACTGCCACGTTTCTCCTTTGTCGGCGCGCTGGGCAGCGGCCGAGGCCTGGTGACTCACCCGGCAGGCGTGTCGCCCGCGCCCGGGGAAGCGTATCCCCAATGCGGACACAAGCCCGGGCCGGACCCATGCATCTGCTCCATCCACTGGGCCATGTCGGCCCAGGCACCTTCGTCCTCGGCGCCGGGACTGGTTCCGTGCATCTGCTGCATCCACTGGGCCATGTCGCGCACCTTCGCCCTGGCGCCGGTACCGGTTCCGTGCATCTGCTGCATCCACTGGGCCATGTCCGCCCAGTCACCCTCATCCCACGCACCGGGACCGGGCTCGTCGCTCCCCATCATCGGACCAGGCCCCGCGTGCCGAGTCAGGCCCGGCTGCACTGGCCCAGGCGACGGCTGCCAAGGCCACCACGCCCAGGACCAGCACCATCATGACGATCGACTTTCTGAGCATCTGATCTACCTTCCTGTCGGTTGAGCGGGTCACGCCTCGCCCATGTCGGCGAGCAACTGGTCGAGGGGCACGAACATGGTGGCGTAGTGCTTCACCCAGGCCACGGTGCCGTCGGCCCGGACCAGGGCGAAGCTGTGGCTGGGACGGTCGCCGTGGCCGTACACGCCGAGCATGCCGTAGGCCTCGGAGACCTCCCGGGTCTCGTCGATCAGGATCGGCATGGTGATGCCGAACCGAGCGGCTTCCTGCGCGACCATCTCAGGGCGGTCCACCATCACCGGCACGAGTTGCAGGCCCCGTTCCTGTAGGCCGGCGGCCGCCTCAGGGATCTGGTCAAAGCAGCCAGCGCAGCCCACCCCCATCGAGAAGTAGAGGAGGGCGTCACCCTGGGCGAGGATCTGGTCGAGGGATTCGGTTCCTCCGGCGGTGTCGGGGAGGGTGAACCCGGGGGCCAGCTTGGCCTCGATGGCCGATCCCGGCTCACCCGACACCGTGCCCACGATGATGATGGCCAGCAGAGCGGCCAGAGGGACCACGAGGCCGACCCAGGCCCACGGCGACACTCGCCGGCGCTTGGGGGCAGCCCTAGGGCCTGACGGACCGCTCTGTCTGTTCTTCGGTGTCATCGCTGTTCCTTTCGTCGGACGGTGTCTCCGGCCGCTTCCTCCCCGACAGGACGACTGCGCCAACGGCGAACCCGACTAAGGCCAGGGCACCCAGCCAGTTCGGGATGGGGGCCAGGAAGTCGACCACCGGTTTGAGCAGATCCTCGATCCAGCCGGCGACTCCGGCCTGGGTCTGCGACACCAGCGAGGCGCCGGTGACGGCCAGGAAGATGAACAGGAGGCCCATGGCCCCCATGGCCACCGCGGCGACCAGGTTGAGGGTGTTGGTGTGGAACGTCCGCCCCCACAAGGACCAGTGGATGTCCTTGCCCCGGATGCGCCTGCTCTGGCGCAGGCCCGAGCGGTCCCAGACGAGGGTCATCACCAACAGAGGGAAGACCATGCCGAACACATAGGCCAGGCCGATCACCGCGGCCATCGGCAGGCTCGGTGCCACTGCCGACATCGTCACCACCCCGGCCAGCACCGGGGCGCAGCAACTGCTGGCCGCCCCGGAGAAGACCCCCAGGGCGAACACGCCGGCTGAGTCGGTCCGCTGCAGGTCGGGTGAGCCCTTCAGCATGGGCAGCGACCAGGTCTTCCCGGTGACGGCAAAGGCAGCCATCGCCAGCATGAGCAGACCGCCGAAGCTGTAGATCAGGGCGTGGTAGCGCAGAAGGGGACGGGTGAGCAGTCCCACCCCCAGGGTCACCGGCACCAGCACCAGGGCCAAGCCGGCGGCGAACACGAGGGTAAACGGGACGAGGCGCCAGCGACGGTTGCGTACCGCCGCCCCCAGGTAGGCGGGGAACATGAACACGATGCAGCACGGGGCGAACAGGGCCACCGCCCCGGCGACGAAGGCCGCCAGCAGCGAAGTGCCAAAGAAGATCCCTTCCACGTCAGGCCCCCGTCTCCGCCAGAGCGGCCCGCAGCTTGCGCTCGGAGATGCGGCCGTAGCCGAACAGCTCACCGTTCAAGATCACCATGGGAAGGAATGGGACCCGCCACCGGGCCAGGGCTGCCTGCCCGATCGGCGAGTCGAGATCCACTTCGGTCACCTGCAGCGGCACCTCGGCCCCCAACCGCTCCAGCACCTCCCGGGCGTGCCCGCAGTAGTGGCAGCCGGGGCTGGTGACCAATTCCACAAGAAGAGGGGGTGCCGCCGACAGGAAGGGGGGGTCAGCGGCACCCCGACCGGAGCTCAACGATGCTCCTTGATCACCGCGAGGCGGGTCCGGTACTCCGTCTCATCGATCTCCCCGCGGGCGTAACGCTCGCCGAGGACCTGTTCTGCTCCGCCCGTCGGCGCCGGGCGGCTCTGATCCCTCGACCCCCGGGCAACGAGCACCACCACCACGGCGATGAGCAGCCACCAGCCGATCATCATGAGACCACCCCACCACGAGTGGTGGCCCCAGCCCCATCCCATGTCGGCGACGGCGGGCACGATTCCGGCAAGAGCCAACAGACACGGCCTCCTGGTCGATAGCCACATCTGACCAGGCCCGCGTCAAGCCACTATGCGGCCTTCGGTCAAGCCTCGGTAAAGCTCGCGGCCTTCACAGACCGGGAGCCTCCCCTCCCCAGAGGCCAATGCCCATGATGGGTGCGGGTACGCGGATCGGCCTCAGAGGTATGCCTTGGGGTCGGCGACGAACTGGTCCCGGCAGGAAAGCGAGCAGAAGTAGTAGGTCTGCCCTTCGTGGACCACTTGGGCAGCGGCCTTGTCGGGATCGACGCTCATGCCGCACACCGGGTCCTTGACCTTGGGGGTCTTCTTGCCTTTGAACATGTCGGTCTCCTTGTTCGTCCGGTGCTTCTTCACTCCAACGGCCATGCCCATGGCCCCCGCCGGCTGCGTCCCACCGAGGGGCGGGGTACGGAAGCGGCGCAGGCGGTTGGCGTTGCCCACCACCGACAGCGAAGAAAGGGCCATGGCGGCGGCGGCGATCATGGGGCTGAGCAGAAGCCCGAACGCCGGGTACAGCGCCCCGGCGGCGATGGGAATGCCGATGGTGTTGTAGCCGAAGGCGAAGACCAGGTTCTGGCGGATGTTGCGCATGGTCGCCCGGGAGAGGGCGATAGCGGTGACCACCCCGTCCAGGTCGCCTGAGATCAGGGTGATGTCGGAGGATTCGATGGCCACATCGGTGCCGGTGCCGATCGCCATTCCCACGTCGGCCTGGGCCAGGGCCGGGGCGTCGTTGATGCCGTCGCCGACCATTGCGACCAGCTTGCCTTCGTCCTGGAGGCGGCGGACCTCCAGGGACTTGTCCTCGGGCAGGACCTCAGCCAGCACCCGGGTGATGCCGACCTGGCGGGCCACCGCCTCGGCGGTACGGCGGTTGTCGCCGGTGATCATCACCACCTCCAGGCCCAGTGCCTGCAGCGCCCCCACTGCCTGCACCGACCCGTCCTTGAGGGTGTCGGCCACCGCCACCACCCCGGCGGGAACTCCATCCACGGCCGCGTAGATGACGGTCTTGCCCTGGGCGGCCAGGGTCTCCCCCGCCGAGCCGAGAGAGCCGGCGTCGATCCCTTCCGCCTCAAGGAGACTGCGCCGGCCGACCAGGACCGCCCGGCCGCCGATGCGGGCCCGGATCCCCTGGCCGGTGATCGAGTCGAACTCGCTCGGGTCCTCCAGAGTGGCGCCCCGTCCCTGCGCGCCTTGCACCAGGGCCTGGGCCAGCGGGTGCTCGGAAGAGCGTTCGGCGGAGGCCACCAGTCGCAGCAGATCCTCCTCGCTGAACCCGTCAGCCACGGCCACATCGGTGAGGGCGGGCTCACCCTTGGTGATGGTGCCGGTCTTGTCGAGGACGATGGTGTCGAGCTTGTGGGCGGTCTCCAGGGCTTCGGCGGACCGGATCAGGATGCCCCGTTCAGCCCCCTTGCCGCTGGCCACCATGATCGAGAGCGGGGTGGCCAGGCCGAGGGCGCACGGGCAGGCGATGATCAGCACCGCCACCGCGGCGACCAGAGCGAAAGTGAGCGCCGCGGTCGACTGCAGGGTGAACCACAGGACGAAGGTGCCGATGGCGATGAAGATCACCGCCGGGACGAAGTAGGAGGCCACGAGGTCGGCCAGGCGCTGGATAGGAGCCTTGGAGGCCTGGGCCTGCTCCACCAGGCGCACGATCTGGGCGAGCATGGTGTCCCGGCCCACCTTGGTGGCCCGGAAGCGGAAGGCGCCGGTCTGGTTGATGGTGGCCCCAATCACCTGATCACCGACCCTCTTCTCGGTGGGTATCGGCTCGCCGGTGACCATGGACTCATCAACCGCCGAGTGGCCGTCGGCTACCTCGCCGTCGACCGGGATCTTCTCGCCGGGCCGGACCACGATCAGGTCACCTACCTGCACCTCCTCGACAGCGATCTCGATTTCGGCGCCGTCGCGCATCACCCGGGCGGTCCTCGCCTGTAGCCCGATGAGACGGCGGATCGCTTCGCCGGTCCCTGCCTTCGCCCGTGCCTCCAGGAGCCTGCCGAGAAGGATGAGGGTGATGATGACCCCCACGGCCTCGTAGTACAGGGACCGCAGGTTCTCCGGGAAGGCGTCGGGGGCAACAGTCACTACCAGGCTGTAGAGGAAGGCCGCAGTGGAGCCGACCGTGATGAGGGTGTTCATGTCGGCGGTGCGGTGGCGCAGCGTCAGCCAGCCGGTGCGGTGGATAGGCCAGCCGGTGTAGAGCATCACCGGGGCGATCAGCGCCAGCTGCACCCAGCCATTGGATAGGAAGGCCGGCAGCCAGGACGGATCGTTGAGGAACTCGCCGACCATGGCGGCAAGACAGCACGGGGGCGGTGAGGATTGCCCCGACAATCACTCGCCGCGACAGGTCGGCGATCTCGGCACGCCGAGCAGCCGCCTCGTGATCCTCAGTTGCCGGGGAGCCCGGGTTAGGGCGCTCCTCTACCCGGTAGCCGGCCTGGACGACCCGGTGGGTGAGTTCGGGCACGCCGACCTGGGCGGGGTCGAAGTCCACAGTGACGCGCTCGGCGCCGAAGTTGGCCTCCACCCGGTCCACCCCCGACACCTGGTTGAGAGTCCCCTCGATGTTGCGCACGCAGGTGGGACAGGTGACCCCCCCACCGCGCAGGGCGAACTCGACCCGCTGAGTCCCACCAACCGCAAGGGTGGGGCCGACCCCTACCGCCCGAGCCACCTCGTGGGTATGTCCGTCGGGCTCGCCGGTAGGCACCAGTTCGGGTCCGGCCCCGTCGGGCTCGACGATCAGCGTGCCGTGCAGCATGTTCATGCCGCACGCGAAGCCGAACTCCCCCGCCCGATCAGGGTTCAACTCAACGATGGTCCGACCGAAGGCGGCCAGCGACTTGGAGACACCGAAGTCGGGGAACACCACCCGGGAGGAGCAGTCGCTGTTCTCCTGGCGGTCGAACACCAGGCGTAGAGGAACCCCCTGGCGAACACGGATCAGGCTCGGGGAGTAGCCGCCCCGGACCGTGATTTCGACCTGCTGCACTCCGCCCCGCACCTCGGCGTGTTGCGCCTCCTTCGGGCCGAAGAAGAACCAGGCGAGGAGGGCGGCCAGGACGGCCCCCCCGGCGATTACCGCAATCTCGGAGCCGGTCACCTAGGTGCTACCTCCCGATCTTCGGTCCGCTTCCCATGGCTGTCTCGAGCGTGACGGGGATCACCGGCCCGCAAAGCGGGCCACAGCCGCCACCATCTCGTCGATCTTGCCCATGCCCTCACCCGCTTGGATGCTCTCGGCAACGCAGTGCCGGACATGGCCATCAAGTAGCCCCAGGCCTACCGCCCGCAGGGCGGCGTCAATCGAGTTGAGCTGAGTGAGGACGTCGAGGCAGTACTGGTCCTCCTGCACCATGCGTTGGACTCCCCGGACTTGCCCTTCGATGCGGCGCAGCCGGGCCAGCAACTCGTCCTTGCCGGCTGAGTAGCCCCGCATGTCAGGTTTCCTTGCCCTGGAGAACTGCCCGGCGCTCCTCGAGCTCCTGGCGATCGATCTCGCCGCGGGCGTAGCGTTCCTCGAGAATCTCCATCGCCCGGTTGGGCTTCCTGTCGGATTGATCAGCCCGGTTGGAGCCGAGAGAGCGCACCGCCCAGATCGCCAGGGCGATCAACGCGCCCCAGAACACGACCATCGCGACAGCCATCAGGAGCCAGCCCGCCCAGCCCCCTGCCCCCCAACCCCATGTGTGCCACATCATCTCGTTCTCCTCTCGCGCACACATATACCATACCGTGGTAGGGTATATTGACAAGAGGGTGTTGGGCCACCGGGCTGCCTGGTTTCGCGGGCGGTCCCGGGTGGCTCACCAGGCCCAGGCGACGACCTCGATCACCCGGCGGGTCCACTCGCGCCCACACTCGGGGCAGTTCGGTGGTTCGGGTTTGTTGTCGGGCCACCCGCCCAGAATGACCGTGGGCCGGGCAGCGCAGTGGAGGCAGCCGGGTTCCGGTTCGTTGGTGGCGGCTTCAAGCCGTTCTATTCGGCGGGCCGGGTCGGTCACGGTCGGTGTCCTTTCGTCTGACGGGCTGCAGGGGCACGGCGACTACTTGGACTCGTCCCTGGGCGGAGCCGTTACGGGCCGCTACCTGGGCCCCCGGCCGTTGAGAGCGTGCCGCGACAGGCGCGCCGGCTCGGAGCCGGGCACGCAACACGCGGGGCGGCCTCTCCGTGGCGGTCGCCGCAAGCGACCACACGGCAACGTGAGCAGGAAACGTGACCGGGCTGCTCTTGCGACCACCAGCGTCCCGAAGGCCCGCTAGTCGGGGTCCTTCATCCGGGCGGTGGGCTCACCCACACCGCCACGCCTGCATAGTCCTCCGACCACTCGTAGCCGACGCGACCCGGCTCGATCCGCCTCGCCGTCGGTGTCTCGGGGTTTCAGCCCCGTGGTCGCCGGCTGCTGTCATGCCGGTGGGCGAAGCGCGGCTTTCCGGCGTCTGACGAGCTTGAGTGCTTCGAACCACATCAGGCAGGCCGCGCCGGCGGCCGCGGCGATGAGCACATCGACGCCGTTCAGGGGGGCGAAGTGGAAGATCCTTTGTGCACGCGGGACGACCAGAACGAGGGTGAGAAGGGCCGTCGTGGCACCCATCACCCACCAGAGGGCGGTGTTGGGTGAGCGCAGTTGGCCGACGATGGTGCGCTCCCACGAGCGGTTGGCGAGGATGATGACCAGGAAACCGATCACCAGCGTCGTGAAGGTGAGAGCCCGGGCCGCGTCCGGGGCGTGGCTCTGGCGGAACACTGCGAACACCACCAGGCACACCGCGAGCACGGCGAGACCTTGGAGGACGGCCAGCCCGATCGTGCCCCACGAGAAGAGCCGCTCTCGGGGGTTGCGGGGTGGGCGCTGCATAACGCCGGCGTCGGCTTCCTCACCCTCGAATACCAGGGTGCAGGACGGGTCGATGATGAGCTCGAGGAACACGATGTGCACCGGGAGCAGCAGGAGCGGCCACCCGGGGACGAAGACCGGGAGCATCGACAGTCCGGCGATGGGCACATGCACCGCGAAGATGAAGGCGATGGCCTTCTTGATGTTGTCGAAGATGCGCCTTCCCAGCCGGACGGCCGCCACGATGGAGGAGAAGTCGTCGTCGAGAAGGATCAGCGAGGCGGCCTCCCGCGCCACGTCGGTGCCTCGCCCGCCCATGGCGATGCCGATGTGCGCTGCCTTGAGGGCGGGGGCGTCGTTGACGCCGTCACCGGTCATGGCGACGATCTCCCCGTTGGCCTTCAGGGCGCTGACGATGCGCAGCTTCTGCTCGGGCACGACGCGGGCGAAGACCTGAACGTTGTTGATCCGTTCGGCGAGGTCCTCGTCGGACATCCGGTCGAGCTCGGGCCCGGTGATGACCGTCTCCCAGTTGTCGAGCCCGGCTTGGCGGGCGATGGACTGCGCGGTCACCGGGTAGTCGCCGGTGATCATGATCACCCGGATGCCGGCGCCCCGGCACTCGGCGACGGCGGCCGGCACGGTCGGCCGGAGCAGGTCCTCGAGTCCGAGGAGCCCGACGAACTGCAGCGGGAGGGCATGGAGGTCATCGGGGAGATCGCCGGTGTCTGTGGTCCCCCGGGCCACACCGAGCACCCGGAGCCCGGCGGACGCCAGCACCGCCACCTCCTGCGCCAGCAACTCCCTCTCTTCCGCAGACATGTGGCACAGCCCGGCGATCGCCTCAGGGGCGCCCTTTGAGGCGATGAAGAACTCGGCGCTGTCGTCGCGCCTCCACACATGGCTCACCGCGAGCAGCCCCGGCGTCAGCGGGTACTCCCTGGCCAGGGACCATCCGGAGTGGAGATGCCCGGTCTCCTCGAGGACCCGGTTCCCGGTGAGGTGAATGGCTCGTTCCATGGGATCGAACGGGTCGGGCTTGCTGGCCAGGACGGCGGTCTCCACCAGAGAGTGCAGTTCCTCCGGTAGGTCGCCGGAGTGGTTCGTCAGGTCCACAGACCTGTCGGCCGCCACCAACTGCTTCAGGGTCATCTGGTTCAAGGTCAACGTTCCCGTCTTGTCTACGCAGAGGACGGTCGCCGCTCCCAGGGTCTCCACAGCCGGCATGCGGCGGGTCAGCACCTGGCTGCGCGAGATACGCCAGGCTCCGAGAGCGAGAAACACGGTCAGCACCACCGGGAACTCCTCGGGAAGCAGGGCCATCGCCATGGCGATCCCGGCGAGGAACCCCTCCCGCCAGATGCCCAAGCCGCCGCCGCGCGTCAGCCCGTAGACGACAACCACCACGGCACACGCAGTGAGCCCGACGAGGGCGAAGATGCGGACCAGCCGGCCGGTCTCCTTCTGGAGCAAGGTCGCCTCGGGCTCGACCTGCTGGAGGGCCTTGCCGATCTTGCCGAGCTCGGTCTCTGCACCCGTGTTCACCACCTCGGCGATCCCCTGGCCGGCCGTCACGAGCGTGCCGGAGAACAGGGAGGGGAGATCGTCGCCACCCGGGCGGTCGAGGCTCCCGGCCTCGGCCGAAGGAGCCTTGCGCACGGGCACCGACTCACCGGTGAGGAGCGACTCATCCGCCGACAGGTTGATGCCCCTCCGCAACAGCGCGTCCGCGGGCACCCGATCACCTTCGGCCAGGACCAGGATGTCCCCGCGGACCACCTCACGACCGGGGATGCGCCGCTGCGCACCCCCCCGGATGACCAGAGCCCGCGGGCTCGAGAGATCCCGCAGCGCGTCGAGAGCGCGCTCGGTGCGGCGCTCCTGGACGACGGTGATCCCCATGACCACGAAGACGAAGCCGAGGAGCATGAGGGCGTCGGTGGGCTCGCCCATGAAGAGGTAGATGCTCCCCGCGGCCACCAGCATCAGGAACATCGGCTGGCGCAGCACCTCGAACGCGATCGCCCAGAAAGTGCGCTTCCCTTCTGCGGGAAGCTCGTTGGGCCCCTCAGCCAGCAGCCTCGCCCGCGCCTGGTCCTCGCTCAAGCCGGTCAAGCCGGACAAGTCCAGGAAGGTGCGGCCGGGCCCGGGCGCCACCGGCGATGCTCCCCCGGCCTGCGCGGCGCAGATCAACGCGCCCCCCAGAGCAGAGCGTCCATCGGCACCGGGCCTCCGCAGGGAACGGAGTCACGCCAGAACCGCCCCTGTCGGGCCAAGCCGGCCCGGCCGTCCGCCGGGGCATGACCCGGCACGGTGGGCACATCCTCACACCAGCCTCGCGCGTGCCCAATCCACGCAGCCGCACTCTAGAAGGATCCACGGGTCCCGCTTCGGGCGCCAGCCGCGAGGTCCCACCTTCTTCCAGCCCTCTTGCTCCCTTCTTGAAGCCTCCTTGAGGTCCTGTTGGGCACGATGCCCTCAGTGTCGACGACAAGGAGGAGTGACATGTTGACAAGGCGGAAGGGCTTGATCGTGGCCCTGGCGCTGGCCGTGCTGACCGTGCCGGTGGCGGCACTGGCGGCTACGGGCGTGCTGGGCTCGCCGGACGCTGCCACCCCATCGACCATCGATGAGCACTCTCCGAGCACCTCGTCCACCATCGGCGACGACATGGATGACGACCACCTCGCAACCACCTCGCCGACCATCGACGATCTGCTCGGCGACCACCTCATCGACTCTCGACGACGATCTCGACGACGACTCGGACGATGTAGGCCAGATCGACGACGACTCGAACGACGACTCCGACGACAACTCCGACGATGTCGGCCAGATCGACGACGACTCGAACGACGACTCCGACGACAACTCCGACGATGTCGGCCAGATCGACGACGACTCGAACGACGACTCCGACGACAACTCCGACGACGTCGGCCAGATCGACGACGACTCGAACGACGACGACTGAGTTCTCTGCATCCCTGCCGTGCCCGTCGGCCAGTCGGCGGGCACGGTCGCGTCAGGGCTGTCGGCTAGAGGTGCTGGAAGGTCACTTCCACTCGGGCGCCGCCCCCCGGCCGCCCGGCGAGGTTCAGGTCGCCGCCGGTGCGGCGGGCGGCACGGCGGGCGATGTCCAAGCCGAGGCCGCTTGACCCTGCGCCGCTGCTGCCCCGCTCGGCCACGCCCTGGTGGGGGAACCCCGGCCCCTGGTCCTCCACAACGAGCAGGGCGAGGCCTGGCGCCACGACAGAGACCGACACCCCGTAACCGGTGCCTGCCGGTGTGTGGGTGAAGACATTCTCCAGCAGGGTGTCGAGGGCCGCACCGCACTCGGCTTCGGTCAGCGCCACCCAGAGCGGCCCCGGGGCCACCGCGACGGTGGCGAGCCGCTCCTGTTCTTCAGCGAGTACCTGCCAGAAGGCGGCCCGCCGACGGGCCACCTCGCAGAGGTCGGTGCGCCGCGGTCCCGCCGCTGGGGAGAGGCGCCGCGCCTCGGCGATCAACTGGTCGACGTGGTGCCCGAGAGCATCGACGTCCTCCAGCAACCCGCCGGCCTCGGGCAGGCCCTCCACCTGGAGGCGCAGCGCGGTCAGGGGGGTGCGGAGGCGGTGGGAGAGATCAGCCAGCGACTCTCGTTCGGCGGCGACGAGGTCGTCGACGCGCTCGGCGAGGTGGTTGAAGGCATGGCCGGCGTCGCTGATCTCGGGCGGCCCTGCCGGTTCCACCCGAGCCTGCAGGTCGCCGGACGCAATGCGCCGAGCGGCTGCGGCCAGGGCGGAGACGGGACGCACGAGAGCGGCACCGAGACGGTCGGCAAGGGCGACCCCAGCGAGCACGAGCAGCACGGCAAGCCCGCCGAGAATCAGCCAGGCGGGGACCACCCCATGCCGCAGTTGGGCTTCGGACACCCAGGTGCGCACGACAAGGGTCCCGCTCCTGCTCGCCACCGGGACCAGGGCCTCGACGCCATCCGCCGCGTCGGCAGTCAGGGCTCGTCCCGACCTGGCCTGCTCCACCGCCGCCGAGGACTGCGCGGGAAGGCCGACGACGTTGCCGTCTGGGAGGAACACCGAGGTGGCATCTTCCCCCGAGACGGCGACTACCAGTTCCACCACCGATACGGGCAGGTCAGGCGACAGGTAAGAGGCCACGGCCAGCCCGGCGGCCACGGCCTGCCCGGTACGTTGGGCCCCGGCCAATGCCCGGCTTTCGGCCTGTTGGCGCACCAGGAGCCCCAGCGGGATCGTGAACGCGACCACCACCATCGAGGTCACCGCGAGCACGAGGAGCGAGAGCCGTCGTCTCACGATTCGGGAGCGACGAGGCGGATGCCGACGCCGAACACAGTGCGCAAGTAGCGCGGCTGGGCAGCGCCCTCCCCCATCTTCCGCCGCAGCCACGAAAGGTGGACGTCGACGGTGCGCTCACTGCCGCCGTAGGGCTCGCGCCACACCTCGGCGAGCATTTCCCGCTTGGTGACCACCTCCCCGGAACGTCGGGCGAGGTAGAGGAGCAGGTCGAACTCCTTGGGGCTCAGATCGAGAAGCGAACCCTCCAGGCTGGCGGTGCGGGCCCGTGCGTCGATCTCCAGGTCCCCGACCCGGACCAAGTCCAGGGCGGGAGGCTCGCCCACGCGGCGGAGCACCGCCCTCACCCGGGCCCCGAGTTGTGCGCTGGTGAACGGCTTGACGAGATAGTCGTCGGCCCCCGAGTCGAGGGTGCGCACCACCTCGGCATCCTCGCTGCGGGCGGTGATGACGATGACCGGCACCTTGCTCACCGCCCGGATCATCTTGAGCAGCTCCGAGCCGTCCAGGTCGGGGAGGCCCAGGTCAAGGAGCACCAGATCGGGGCGCTGTGCCACGATGGCCTCCAGGCCGGCCAGCGCGGTGCCCGAGGAGGTGACGTCGTGGCCCATGTCGGCCAGGACGCGGGTCACCGCCTGACGGATGTGCAGGTCATCCTCGACAACGACAACGGAAGCCACGACGCCAACGATAGGCCGGCCGCAGGATCGGAATGGCGGCCTTGACGCCATGTTGATGCCGGCTTGAGGCGACGTGCACTCTCCCTGTGGGATCATGTGGCTCGTGAAGAGACCCCTGGTGTACGTGACCGTCTGGCTCGCCGCCACCGCGGTGGCGGGAGGGGTCGCCTGGGCGGCGGTTCGCCTCGCCGGGGGGGAGACCGAATTCCAGGCGATATCCCCGCTGTCGGCGAGAGAGGTCGCCGCCCTCGCCACCAGCACAGTGCCGGGGGCCACCACGACCGTGCCCGACTTGCACACGGCCAGCACCACCAGCACCACCACCATCGCCGCCACCTCGACAACCGACACGCCCACCACGACCAGCGGCTCCTCGGCCACGACTGCCGGTGCCGCCGGCCCCACGGTGGTGGCCCACGTGGTGGATGGGGGCACCGTGGTAGTCAGCCTCGACGACGGCCGACTCTCCCTGATCGGGGCCACACCGGCGCAGGGCTTCACGGTCGAGGTGGAAGAGTCGGGGCCGGATGAGGTGGTGGTTGGCTTCGACGGTGCCGAGGCCGACTTCGAGGTGAGGGCCTACGTGTCCGGGGGCGAGGTGGCCTTCGACGTGAACGGCGACGACACTGGCGACGACGAACCCGACGACGGTGAGGGCTAGGACGGCGGGGCCACCTGCCGAAACGGGCATCCCGCAACCGTGGACCCAAGCCACGACTGATTGGCGAGGCCGAGTGACGGGTTCGATCGAGTTACCCGAGAAGGCCATACCGGCCACCTGGCTTCCCAGCCGGCTCACCGCAGTGCTTCCTCGCTGGATTACCCGAAGCTCCCGTCACGTCCTGAGTATCGGGTCCGTCCATCAGAGGGCCGCTCGCCCCATCATCGACTCCCGTCATGGTCCAAGGCGGCCTGTGGCCGGGGGTTGCCCAGCATCTGAGTCCGCGTCACACTGTGAGCACAACGGGACCAGCAAGTCCGGCCGTCGCGGCCGATTGACCGAGGAGCAAACATGGCAGCTACCCGCATTGCCGCCGCCCACTGGGAGGGCGACCTCGTCTCCGGCAGTGGCCGGGTCACGTTCCAGTCGTCAGGGATCGGGACCTACGACGTCTCCTGGGCCGCACGCACGGAGGGGCCAGGCGGCAAGACGAGCCCTGAGGAGCTCATCGCCGCCGCCCACTCGTCGTGCTTCAACATGGCCTTCTCCCACGACCTGGCGAAGGCCGGCACGCCGCCCACCACTCTCGACACCACTGCCGCCGTTACTTTCGTGCCCGGCACGGGCATCACCCAGATCGTGCTCAGCGTGGTAGGCACGGTGCCGGGCATGTCGCTCGACGCCTTCCGGCAGGCGGCGGAGGCAGCCAAGGAGGGCTGCCCAGTCAGCCAGGCCCTCAAGGCCGTCCCGATCACACTGGAGGCACGCCTCGCGGAGTGAGGTGCCGAACGTCGTGCTCCACCCCGCGCCCTCCGCAGCCGCCACCCCACGGCGTTGACGTCGCGGCCGGGTGGCCGGGCTGAGGCGCCCTCCCACCCGAGTGCTATGTCGACCCCTTACCTCCCCTCCCCCCGAACTACACCCGGGAGGGGAGAACAGGTGGCGCCTGGCTAGGACCGGTCTCGCGTGAGGCCCAACCACACGGCCACCAGCCCGATCATCGCTCCGGCCGCCACCTGGAAGAGCCCCCATTGGGGTGTCACCAGGCCGGACCCACCGGTGGCGTACGCGGAGACCAGGTTCGGTGCCGCCGACCACGAGAACCAGCAGGGCCAGCACTCTCAGGGCTCGCATCGTGGCGGCTCGCAGGCGGAAACCACCACCGCGCGAGCGACAAGAGCATCGCCCCGCCCGAGGCCCCCAGCAACCCACCGGCGATGAACACCGATATCCCGGTGAAACCGGGGCTGAGACCGTAGGCGTCGAAGGCGTGCTGGGTGAACCATCGCGTCCCGCCCGAGGCAAGGGCGAAGGTGTCCCAGCCGCGTGTGGTGTTCCCCAGTGACGGGAGGCCAGCCACGGGAGGAACACGGCCCCGATCATCGCCGCCCCGCCGATCAGGGCGGTGAGTCCGCCGAGGCCCCGGCGGGAAGCGAGAGGTGGGTTGGTCGCCACAACGCCTCCGGTGCCCGATACAGCGCGTTGGGAACTTAGTCTATGGGGCAACGCCTCTCGGAGACACCGACGAACGCCTCCGGGGCTTGCCGTCGCTGGGTCCCGGGGGCCCTGTGACCCAATCCGTCCTCGGTCGCCGGGCCTTCCCGCCGCTACGGAACGGCTGGATAGGGAAGCGGCGGCGGGGCCACCCAGACTGCTGCATCGCTGTCCCGGGGCACCCAACCCACCATGGCCATCCGGTGCCCGACGGCCACCAGGCCTGAAGCGCTGGCGACCACCCCATTCATCCTCTGCGGTTCGAGACCGCCGAAGACCCCTCGATCGTGGGGGACCCGGGCCCAGGTCGAACCATCGGGGGAGATCCAAACGGCGGCCTCGAAGGCCCCTCCCGACCGGTCATACCCCACGGCGACCAGTCCCGCATCCCACGCTGTCACTGCGTTCATTCCCTGCACGTCGGCGCCCCCGAAGACCGCCGCATCCTGCGGGACGCGGGTCCAGGTCATCCCATCCACTGAGGTCCACACCGCCGCGTCGTACTTGTCGAGCGGACCGTCGTAGCCCACGGCCACCAGCCTGGTGCCTTCCACCGTCACCCCGTTCATCGTCTGCCAGCGTTGGTCGCCGAACACCTCCGTGTTGGGTACGCGCTTCCAGGCAGTCCCATCCGGTGAGGTCCACACCGCCGCGTTGGCATCCAGACCCCCCCAACCTTGGTTGGCGTTGTCGTAGCCGACCGCCACCAGGCCGGGCCCTCCCGCCACCACCGCATTCATCACTTGCGAGTTCTCACCCCCGAAGATCCCCTCGTCGTTTGGGACCCGCTGCCAGGTCAGACCGTCGACCGAGGTCCACACCGCCGCCTGGGTGGCTTTCCCCCCGCCGTCGTTGTACCCGGCATCCCGTTCGTCGTAGCCGACCGCCACCAGGCCGGGCCCTCCCGCCGCCACCGCGTTCATCGCCTGGCGGCGGCTGCCGCCGAAGACCGCCGCGTCGTGAGGGACCCGCGTCCAGGTCAGGCCGTCGGCTGAGATCCACACCGCCGCATCACTGTCGAGGCCCCGCGACTGGGAGCCGACGGCAACCAACCCCGGGCCCCCCGCCGTCACCGACCTCATACTCTGATCGCCGGGCCCGCCCAGGGTCTCCTCGTCGTGGGGAACCCGGGTCCAGGTCAGACCATCGACCGAAGTCCACACCGCACCGTCGGCGTCATCACCCGAGGATTCGGTGCCCACGGCCACCAGGCCCGGTCCCCCGACCGCGATGCTGCTCATCCCCTGCGCGCCGGGACCGCCGAGGATCTCCTCGGCCCCCTCAATGCGCACCCACACCGCCCCCGCAGCTGATGAGTCAGCAGCGGGCTCGCGGCCGACGCCGCCTGCGCAGCTGGCAATGAGACAGGCGACCGCGGCCACACCCGCCAACCACCCGGCCCTGGGCCCGCTCATGACGAATCTCCTCCGCACCGCCCGAGCCTACCCCGGTCGCCGCCTGCGGCTCCGGGAGGGGAGGCCGGGGCCCCACTCAAGAAGGGCTTCGTGAGTCTCGAGCCGCTGACCCCCCGGGTGCACTCCGAGCGCTGCACCCGGCCCGGCGAGTGCCGCTCCGACACGATCGCGAACCCCTGAGACCACCCGGGCTCACATTCACATGCGCGACGGATAAGCGGACGCTGCGGCGACACCCCCCTCCCTCTAGACCCCCCGAACTAACCGCATAGGCAACGGCAATGCGCACCTGGTCGTCCCCCGAGTGGCAGGTGCCACCCACTTCTGGGTCTCCGTCACCGGCGGTGAGCTCGCGGTGCTGCGCAGCATGGCCGTCGAGCTCGACTGAACAGGCTGGCTCCAACAAAGGCGTGGCCGGCGGCTGACGCCGGTCACGCCGCTATCTCCGTCAAGCGTGACACAGGGGCACGCCCCGGCTGTCCACCAAACCCGATCCCACCGTGCGGTCGCGTTGTCGCGTTTGACCCTTCCTCCTTTCCCCCGAACTACACCCATGTCACTCGCCCGTCGTATAGTCCTCGGCATGGGACTCCAGACCCTGTCTCCCAGCCGGGCCGGCGACTTCAAGCACTGCCCCCAGCTGTTCCGCTTCCGCGCCATCGACCGGCTGCCGGAGCCCCCCACCACCTACCAGGCACGGGGGACCACCTCCCACCTGGCGCTGCAGCGCCTGTTCGACCTGCCCGCCAGCCAGCGCACGCCCGAGGCGCTGTACGACCTGTTCCGCCGGGCCTGGGTCGAGGTGCGCGGCACCGAGTACCCCGACCTCTTCGCCAGCGTCGAGGAGGAGCGTGCCTGGGGCCTGGAGAGCCTGCAGATCCTCGCCAACTACTTCGCCGTCGAGGACCCCTCCACGTTCGATCCCCTCGCCCGGGAGATGGATCTCCTAGAGGAACTCGACGGCATCACCATCCGGGGCATCCTCGACCGCATGGAGAACACCCCCGACGGCCGCCTGGCCATCAGCGACTACAAGACGGGCAAGGCCCCGCCGGAGCGCTACGCCCTCCCCGCCTTCTTCGCCCTCAAGACCTACGCCCTGCTGGTGCGGCGGCGCACGGGGCGCGCCCCCGACCTCCTGCGGCTCATCTACCTCAACGGGCCCGTGGTGTACCAGCTCGAGGTGAACCCGGCCCAGCTCGACGCCATGGACCGCCAGCTGCGGGCACTGTGGGCGGCCATCGAGCGGGCCATGGAGCGGGACGAGTTCCCGCCCCGGCCCGGCCCGCTATGCGACTGGTGCTCCTTCAAGGACATCTGCCCGGCCTGGACCGGGGCCCAGGAGCCGTTGGAGCCCGCGGCCGCGGCCGTGGGCTGAGCCGGGCGAGAGCCCTTCCCTTCGGGCCCTATTGGGTCGGACCGACCCCGGTGACCAGGACCCCCTCCTGGTTCAGGAGCACGCTCGTGTAGCTGCGCGCCGGCAGCCTCAGTGCCAGGTCGAACTCGCCGGCCCGCACCAGCCGGATCGTGTGCTCGTGCTCCACATCCTTGTTGAGCAGCACAACGAAGTAGCCGTCGCCGTCCTGGGCCACGTAGACCTTGACCCGCAGGGCCGAATAGGACGACCGGCCGCTGGACATCCAGGATGGAGCCCCGGAAGTACAGGGCCAGTTGCTCGTGCACCGCGTAGCTCAGCCCCCGGTTCCCTTGCCTGTCCAGGTAGGCCTTCGCCTGGTCGGTCTCATTGGCGAAGGCCCACGTCGAGACGACATCCAATCCCTGTTCGGCGTAGGTGCCGACCAGGTCGGCATAGTGGATCAGGAAGTCGATGTCCTCATAGGGGGAGGTGTCGGACTCGCTGATCTGCACCGGACCGGCGGGGAGGTACTCGGAGATGCCGATGTCGAGGTCGCGCCCGAAGATCGCCCCGATCTCCTCGATCAGGGTGACCAGGTAGCCCCGGTCGGGATCAGGGTTCCGGTTGCCGAAGACGTCGTACCGCCAGACGGGCTCGAGGCCGGCCAGGGACTCGATGTCATCGAGGATCGACTGGGAGTCCAACACCCGCCCGTCTTCGTCCATGTACACGTAGCTCTCCCGGAACACGAAACCGTCGATCAGTTCACGGCCGGTGCGGACCTCCGCCTCGCGGATGGTGTTGAGCAGCGGCAAGTAGTCCGCCACCTGCCCCCTGGTCGCCGCGATATAGGAGTCGAACGCGTAGATCTTCAGTTCCGGGAGGGCGTCCTTGAGGGCCTCCGCGTATGCGAGGTACCGGCTCGATCAGGTCGCAGTTCTCCAGGGTCGGCTTGGCACTGCCGAACCCCGACTCGTCGCCGATCTCGTCCCCGAAGGTCACCCCCTCCACCCGCAGGCCCTGATCCTGCAGGCCCCGCAAGAAGAGGACGGTGTTGGCGACATTGTCGGCGGCCTGCAGCGCGTCCACCCCCGATCCCGAGCGGCCCGGGGACGAAATCGGAGTAGTTGATCTCGAGGAAGACCGGCAGGTCCAACTCATTGGCCTTGCCGATCATGCCGGCCACATCCATGGGGATGGCGATGGAACGCCCATCCCAATCCAGCACACGATCGCCCGGGTAATCGACGAACGACAGGAGGGCCGAGCGGATGAACAGGGCGCGCAGGGTCCCCGCGTGCTCCTCCAGATCATCCGGTCCCACCTCGCCGAACTGGAGGAAGACGTAGCTGGAGACGAGCGTGGGAGAGATGCTGCCGTCCCTCCGGTTCTCCACGGGAGTGGCGCTGACCTCGAAGACCGCTTCGGGGGCCAGGTCCCCTTCGGGCAGGTCCGACAGAGCCTCGCTGAACCACCCTGGGCCACTGGCGGCCTGACGGGCGACGACATCCACCGCCCCGCTGACCCTGGGCGCCAGGGTGGTGGTCGTCGTCGACGAGGTAGTCGTCGCCGCGGAGGTGGTCGAGGTCGGTGGGATGGTGGTGCTCGTCGAGGTCGGGGGGACCGTGGACGCCGCGGTGGAGGACGACGTGGACGTCGCGCTCTCGCCGGAACAACCGGCCAGGGCCGACACCACGAGAAGCGCCACGACCGAGCGCATCCGGCTGGTGGTCATCGACATAGCCTGTCTCTCCACAGTTCCACCGCCGAATCCGAGCCGACGGCGGGGTTCGCGAGCCGCCGCGACATCCTAAGTGGGCGCATCGCCGAGTGCCGGGCCCCCACCCCTGGCCGACGGCCGAGGCGCCGAGCCCGCTCACCCGGCAGAATGGGAGGCGCCCAACCAGCGGAGGCCGGATGCCCGCCATGATCTACACCATCGGCCACGGCCGGTCCGGCTTCGCCGAGGTGGCGGCCGTGCTCGAGCAGCACGGGGTGGCCACCATCATCGACGTGCGCTCCCAGCCCTTCTCCCGCCACGCCCCCGAGTTCTCCCGTCGTGAGCTGGAGGTGCTGGCCGCTGTTGCCGGCATCGGCTACCGCTGGATGGGCGACGCCCTTGGCGGCCGGCCCGACGACCCGGCCCTGCTCCTCGCCGACGGCGGCCCCGACTACGAGGCCATCCGCCGCTCCCCTCGCTTCCAGGCCGCCCTCGTCTACCTGGTCGCCATCGCCGCCGAAGCCGGGGTGGCCCTCCTCTGCGCCGAGGAGCGGCCCGAGCACTGCCACCGTGCCCTCCTCATCGCCCCCGCCCTGGAGGCGATGGGCCTGCGGGTGATCCACCTGCTCCACGACGGCACCGCCCTCGCCCACCAGCAGCCGCTGGCGATCTGAGGCCGGCACCCGGCCGGCGTCACACCCGTGCGATACGGTGGAGGTGATGACCACTGCTGCCCCTGAAATCCGGGTGGATCCCGACGGGTGGGATCCCGCCGTCGCCGACACCGGCGGGCCGCAGTTGGTGGTGGCGGGGCCCGGCGCCGGCAAGACCGAGTTCCTGGTCCGGCGGGCCCTTCACCTCATCGAAGGAGGGGTGAGCCCGGACGGCCTGCTGCTCCTCTCCTTCTCCCGCCGGGGAGCGGCCGACCTGCGCTCCCGCGTCGCCGCCGGCCTGCGGCGCTCGTTCACCGTCATCTCCGCCTCCACCTTCCATTCGTTCGCCTTCCGCCTCGTCGAAGCCCATGCCGAACGGCTCCACGGCTGGAGCCGGGTGCCCACCCTGCTCACCGGCCCCGAGCAGGTGGCCCTGGTCGAGCAGTTGCTCGCCGGCGAGAACCCGGCGGAGTGGCCGCTGCCCTTCCGGGGCCTGCTCGGCACCCACACCCTGGCGGGGGAGGTCGCCGACTTCGTCCTCCGCTGCCAGGAGAACCTGGTGGGCCCCGGCGACCTCACTGCCCGCGCCCGCGAGCGGGCCGACTGGCGAGCCCTGCCCGGCTTCCTGGAGCGCTACCGCGCCGCCCTGGCCGCCCAGGGGCGCATCGACTACGGCACCCTGCAGGCCACCGCCGTCGAGCTGCTCGACGACCCCGACGTGCGCGCCCAGGTGGCCGCCCAGTTCCGGTACCTCCTGGTGGACGAGTACCAGGACACCACCCTCGCCCAGGCCCGCCTGCTCCAGCGGCTCTACCTCCCCCACCGCAACCTCACCGTGGCCGGCGACCCCTACCAGTCCATCTACTCCTTCCGCGGAGCGGCCCTCACCAACGTCGCCGAGTTCCCGGCGGCCTTCCCCGACGCCGACGGCCGACCCGCCCGGCGCATCGTGCTCACCACCTCGTTCCGGGTGCCGGCCGAGATCCTGGCGGCGGCGGTGCGGGTCACCGCCGGCGCCGGGCTCCCCGGCGAGGCCGGCCCGGTCACCCCCGCCCCGGGGCGGGGGGTCGTGGAGACCTACGCGTTCGACCAGCAGACCCACGAGGCGGAGTGGATCGCCGCCGAGGTTCACCGGGCCCACCTGCGCGACCGCATCCCCTATCGCCACATGGCCGTCCTGGTGCGCAGCAAGCGCCGCTTCCTCCCCGAGCTCTCCCGGGCGCTGGAGCGGCGCGGCATCCCCCACGAGGAGCCCGACCGCCGCCTGGTCGACCACCCGGCGGTGCGGGTGGTGCTCGACTGCGTGCGCGCCGCCGCCGGCGACGGCCCCGAGCAGATCGCGGCCCTGCGCCGCCTGCTGCTCGGGGCCCCGGCCGAACTGACTCTGTCGGCCATGCGCGAGATCGAGCGCGAGCAGGCCCGCAGCGGCGACCCCTGGACCGAGGTCGTGCGGAGGGGGATCCCCGGGGGCGGGGCCATCGCCGGGCTCATCTCCGATCCCTCCTGGGCGTTGCGCCGCCCCGCCGCCGAGGGGCTCTGGCATCTGTGGGCGACCCTGCCCCACATCCCCGACGTGGTCCGCTCCCCGCACCGCCGGGCCGAGCGCACGGCCTGGTCGTCCCTCGCCCAGGTGCTGGGGCGCCTCAACGAACGCGATCCCCGCGCCACCCTGGCCGACTACCTGCGCTGGAGCGAGGCCGAGGACTTCGAGGCCACCCCCCTGCTCGAGTACACCCGGCCCGACGAGGACCGCCTCACCCTCGCCACCCTCCACCAGGCCAAGGGGGTGGAGTTCGACGTGGTGTTCATCGCCGACGCGCTGGAAGGGGTCTTCCCCGACCTCAGGCTGCGCGAGTCACTGCTGGGAGTGCGCCACCTTTCGCCCTTCCTGCCCGGCGAGACCGGCCCCTACTCCCAGTTCCGCCTGCAGGAGGAGATGCGCCTCGCCTACACCGCCATGTGCCGGGCCCGCCGGCGGGTCGTGTGGACCTGCACCCCCGGCGGCGTCGAACAGGGCCCCGGCTCTCCCAGCCGCTTCCTCACCATGGTGGCCGGAGGGCCCGAGGCCCCAGGCCTGCCGGCCGAGGCCGCCGAGCCCTCCACCCCCCTGGAGGCCGAGGCCTGGCTGCGCCGTCTGCTGGCCGACCCGCGGGAGCCTTCCCCCCGCCGCCTCGCCGCCCTCGACGCCCTGGTAGCCACGGGCGACCCCGGGGCCTGGCGGGCGCGCCCCGCTGAGGAACTCGCCGGGGTCCTCGAGCGAGGCCCCGACCACGGCGTCATCCCCCCCGGCCTGGCCCTCTCCCCCAGCCAGGCGGACTCCTACCTGCAGTGCCCGCGTCGCTACGCCTTCGAGCGCTGGCTGCACGTGGGCGACGAGGGCTCGGTGTACGCCTCCCTCGGCTCGGTCATCCATGAGGTCGCTGGAGACCGCCGAACGGGCCGCCCTGGAAGCCGGGGAGGCGCATGGCACCCTCGACGCGGCTCTCGACGCGCTCGACCGGCTCTGGGACCCGGCCTCCTTCGGCGGCGGTGAGTGGGCGGCGGCCTGGCGGCGCCGGGCCGAGGAGGTGCTGCGCCACCTGTACGAGCGGTGGCCGAGCGCAGGGCGGGTCGCCGCGGTGGAGGTGCCCCTGGCGCTGGAGGTCGAGGGGACCCGATGGCGGGGACGGGCCGACCGCATCGAGGTGAGGCCCGGCCACGCGGTGCACGTGATCGACTACAAGACCGCCCGCAGCCGCCGTGCCGCGTCGACGAGGCGGCCGCTTCGCTGCAGCTGGGCTTCTACATGCTCGCCGCCGCCCAGGACCCCGCGGACCGCCTCCCTCGGGCAGGTGGCCGGGGCCGAGATGTGGTTCCCGGCGGCCGACACCCAGAAGGTCAGCGTCCGCCGCTTCGAGCCCGATCGGCTCGGCGAGGTGCAGGGGCTCATGGTCCGGGCGGCCAACGGCATCCGGCAGGAGGACTGGTCACCCGTCCCGGGCGACCACTGCCGCCACTGCCAGGTCCGGCGGGTGTGCCCGGAGTGGCCCGAGGGCAGGGAGGCCTACCTGGGATGATCGTGCACCCCACCCCCGAGCAGCAGGCGGTGATCGACTACCCCTTGCGGCCGCTGCGGGTGACCGCGGGGGCCGGCACCGGGAAGACCACCACCATGGCCCTGCGCCTCGCCGACCTCATCCGGCGCGAGGGCATCGCCCCCGAGGAGGCGCTGGGCATCACCTTCACCAACAAGGCCGCCGAGGAGCTGGCCGACCGCCTGCGCCGCCACCTCCCCGAACTGGCCCGGGAAGGGCGCCAGGTGGAGGTGACCACCTACCACGGCTTCGCCTACGGCCTCCTGGCCGAGTTCGGCCCGCTGGTGGGCATAGAGCGGGGGGTAGGGGTGATCACCCCCGGGTACACCCGCCAGCTGCTGCGCGAAGCGCTGGGGGCGGGCCCCCGCCGTGTCCTCGACCTCACCTCCCCGGGCGCCCGGGTCAACGAGCTGGCCGGCCTCGCCGGCCGCCTGGGCGACCACCTCCTCGAGCCCGGCACCCTGCTGGAGGACGACTCCGGCGGCGACGAGGTCGCCGCCCGGCGCGCCGAGATGGCCGAGGTGCTCGCCGTCTACGCCCGACGCAAGAAGGACCTGGGCCTCGTGGACTACGCCGACATGATCAGCCGCGGCCACCGGCTGCTCTCCACCCACCCGGAGGTGGCCGATCGGCTGCGGGCCCGCTACCGGGTGGTGCTCCTCGACGAGTATCAGGACACCAACCCTGCCCAGCGGGAGGTGCTCCGCCTCATCTTCGGCGCCGGCTTCCCGGTCACGGCCGTGGGCGACCCCGACCAGACCATCTACGAGTGGCGGGGGGCCTCGCTGGAGAACTTCGAGGCCTTCCCCGCCCACTTCCCCGAGGCCGACGGCACCCCCGCCGCCACGCTGCCCCTCTCCTACAACCGCCGGTCGGCCTCCCGCATCGTGGATCTGGCCAACCTGGTCCGAGGCCAGATCGGCCGGCCCAGCGGCCTCGACTGCCTCCGGGCCCTCCCCGACGCCCCGCCGGGCACGCTGGAGACCGGCTGGTACCACAGCGCGGTGGACGAGGCCGAGGGCATCGCCCGCCATCTGGCCGGACTGCACGAGTCCGGGGAGATCGCCTGGCGCGACGTCGGCGTGCTCTTCCGCCGGCACCGCGACATCGGCCTGGTGCGCCAGGCACTCGAGGAGCAGGACATCCCCGTCGAGGTCGCCTCCCTGGGCGGGCTGCTCGAGGTGCCTGAAGTGGCCGACCTGCACGCCTGGTTGAGCATCATCGGCCGACCCGACGACAACGCCTCCCTCATGCGGGTCCTGCTCGGGGCCCGCTACCGCCTGGGCCTGGGCGACCTCGCCCCCCTGGCCGCCTGGAGGATCCGCCCACGCCCCGGCGAGGAGGAGACGGCCGGCCCCGGCCGGGCGATGCTCGAGGCCTTCGACCACCTCGACGAGTGCCCCGGCCTCTCCGCCGAGGCGACGCGGCGCCTGGAGAGCTTCCGCGCCACCTACCGCCGTCTGCTGGAAGCCGCCCAGGGCATGAGCCTGGTCGAGCTGTGCCGCCGGGTGCTCGACGAGACCGGCGCCTGGCCCGAGGTGGAGGCCCTGGGCGACGCCGCCCGCCTCTCCGCCCGCCTCAACCTCTACCGCTTCCTCGACCTGGCCGAGTCGTGGAGCCCGCTCGAGGGCGCCCCCTCGCTGCAGGCCTTCCTCGACTACCTGGACCTGCTGGCCGAGGACGGGGCCGCCGAGGAGCTCGACACCGCCCGGGTCAGCGGTGAGGACGCCGTGGTGCTCCTCACCGTGCACCGGGCCAAGGGCCTGGAGTGGGAGATGGTGGTGATCCCGGCGCTGGGCAAGGGCATCTTCCCCGTCAAGGCGCACACGCTCGAAGACCCGCTGGCCCACCCGCAGTACCTCCCCCACCACCGGCGCCTCGACCGCGACTGGCTGCCCGACCTCCCCGTCGACCCCAAGCAGCGCACCGACCTGTTCCGCCGGCTCCACGAGGACCAGGAGTGGCGCACCGCGTACGTCGCCGTCACCCGGGCCAAGGGCCGCCTGCTACTCACCGGGGCCTTCTGGTACACCGAGAAGAAGCCCCGCGAACCCAGCCCCCTCCTCGAGTTGGCGGCCTCCGTTCCCGGGGTCGAGGTCATCGCCGCCGTCGCCGACGCCGGGGCGCCGCCCCCCACCCTGCGCCTCGATCCGAGGGCCGAGGGCCCCGACCCCTTCTTCCCCGACGGGTGGCGGGGCGCCCTGCGGGCGGCGGTGGCCGACCCGGCCTGGCCGCGGCGCCTGGCCGAGGAGAAGGGGATCGCCGGAACCTTCGCCGGCGCCGCCGCCGCGCTCGCCTCCCTGCTGCAAGGGCTGCCCGAGCCCCTGCCCCTGTCGCCGGCCGCCGCCCCCTTCCGCACCACCGTCACCGGCCTGGTCACCTTCGCCTCCTGCCCGCTCCGCTTCCACTGGAGCGCCGCCGACCGCCTTCCCCGTCGGCCCGCCCCCCAGCTGAGGCGCGGCATCGACCTGCACCGGCGCATCGAGCTGCACAACCGGGGCGGCCTCCCCCTCGAGGAAGCCGAGGAGTCCTTCTACGACCTCGCCTCCGGCGAGGCCCACGGCGCCGGGGGCGACCCGTTCGCCGTGTTCCGTCGCCTCGCGCTTCGCCGCCCCCCCTCCGCGGCTGGTGGAGGCCCCGTTCGAACTGGCCATCGGGGAGACCCGCGTGGCAGGACGCATCGACGCCATCTACGAAGACGCCGGCGGCGCCTGGGAAGTGGTGGACTTCAAGAGCGGCCCTCTGCGCCCCGACCCCGCCCGCCGGGTGCAGTTGGAGGCCTACGCCGTGGCGGTGGCCGAAGCGGGCTTTGCCGCCGGCCCGCCGCCGCGCACGCGGGTCACCTTCGCCCACCTGGGCGGCGGCGGCCTGCAGGAGGAGAGCGAGGAGGTCGACGAGGCCTGGCTCGAGGCCGCCCGCCGGCACCTGGCCGACCTCACCGCCCGGGCGGCCGCCGGCGAGCGGTCCCCCACTCCGTCGGAATCCTGCCGCGACTGCGACTTCGCCCGCTTCTGCCCCGAGGGCACCGCCTGGCTCGCCGCCCACCGCTGAGCCGGCTCAGCGCACCCGGCCCCCGCTCACCTCGAGCACCAGGGTCACCGGGCCGTCGTTGAGCAGCTCCACCTCCATGTGCGCCCGGAAGCGCCCGGTGGCACAGGGCACCCCCGCCCGACGCAGATGCTCGGCCACCGCATCCACCAGCGGCTCCGCCTCCTCGGGAGGGGCCGCGTCGGTGAAGGAGGGCCTCCGGCCCCGGCGCAGGTCGCCGAGCAGGGTGAACTGGCTCACCACCAGCACCGCCCCGCCCGCCTCGGCCACTGAGCGGTTCATCCGCCCCTCGTCGTCGGGGAAGATGCGCAGGCCGGCCAGCTTGTCGGCCAGGAGGGCGGCGTCGGCCGGGGTATCGCCGGCGGCGGCCCCCACCAGCACCAGCAGGCCCGGCCCGATCTCACCCACCGTCTCCCCCTCGACCCGCACCCGGGCCCAGGAGACCCGCTGCACCACTGCCCGCACCCCGCCTCCTCAGATCCGCCGGCCCATCGCCCGTCTCACACGGAGAAGCGGACGACCATGACGTCCCCCTCGGCGATCACGTAGTCCCGCCCCTCCACCCTCACCCGCCCGGCGGCCTTGGCTGCGTCCCATCCCCCGGCGGCCACCACCTCGGCGGCCGGGGCGATCTCGGCCCGGATGAAGCCGCGCTCCATGTCGCTGTGGATCTTGCCGGCGGCCTCCCGGGCGGAGGCCCCGCGGCGGACGGTGCGAGCGTGCACCTCCTTGGGGCCGGCGGTGTAGAAGGTGCCCAGGTTGAGGGCGTCGTAGGTGGCGTTGCACCACCCTGGCCAGAGCACCCTCGCCCAGGCCGAAGCCCTGGAGCAGTTCCGCACGATCCTCGGGGTCCAGGCGCGACGCTTCCTCCTCGATCCGGGCCGACACGGCCACCACCGTGTCCCCGGCCGGGACCAGCGCCGCCACCGCCGCCACCTTCTCCGCCGCCGACGAGTCGTCCTCCCCCACGTTGACCACCCAGACCGCCGGCTTCAGCGTGAGGGGCGCCAGGTCCTGGAAGGCCGCCCTCTCCTGCTCGTCCCACGACTCGGTGCGCAGCGCCTTTCCCTGGTCGAGCACCCCCAGCCCCCGGGCCACCGCCGCGGCCGCCGGGCGCTTGGCCGGATCGGCAGTGGCCTCCTTGACCGCCTTCTCCGCCTTGCGGGTGAAGACCTCCAGGTCGGCCAGGGCCAGTTCCAGCAGCAGCGCCTCCGCCTGCTCCGCGGGGTCGCTGCCCGATTCGTCGTCGGGCACCCCTTCGTCCTCGAAGGCGCGCAGCACCACCGCCACCGCTTCCTCCTCGCGCAGCCGGGCCAGGAAGCGGGCGCCCAGCCCCGACGAGCCGGGGCGGGCCATGGCGGGCAGGTCGAGCAGGTCGAGGGTGGCGTGAACGATCTTGTCCGGGTGCTCCACCGCGGCGAGCTGGTCGACCATGGGGTCGGGCACCCGGGCCACCCCCACGGCCGGCTCCACGGTGGAGAAGGGGTGGGGGGCGGTGTGCGCCTGCAGGCCGGTGAGGGCGTTGAAGAGGGTCGTCTTGCCGACGTTGGGAAGGCCGACGATGCCGACGCGTGCCATGGGGGCCGATGGTACCCGGACGGCGCCGGCTGGCCCGGCCGCCGACTCAGCCGACCGAGCCCTCCATCTGCAGCTCGATGAGGCGGTTCAGTTCCACCGCGTACTCCATGGGGAGCTCCCGCACGATCGGCTCGATGAAGCCGGCCACGATCATGGCGGTGGCCTCGGCTTCCCCGAGGCCGCGGGTCATCAGGTAGAAGAGCTGGTCGTCGCCCACCTTGGAGACGGTGGCTTCGTGGCCGATGTTGGCGTCGGCCTCCTCGATCTCCATGTACGGGTAGGTGTCGGACCGGCTCTGCGGGTCGAGGATGAGGGCGTCGCAGCGCACGAACGACTTCACGTGGTGCGCCCCCTCCTCCACCCGGAGCAGGCCCCGATAGCCCGCCCGGCCGCCGTCCTTGGAGATCGACTTGGAGGTGATCAGCGAGGTCGTGTTCGGAGCGGCGTGCACGATCTTGGCGCCGGTGTCCTGATGCTGGCCCTGCGCCGGCGAAGGCGATGGAGAGCACCTCGCCGTGGGCCCCCTCGCCCACCAGCCACACCGCCGGGTACTTCATGCTGAGGCGGCGACCCGATGTTCCCGTCCACCCACTCCATGGTGGCGTTGCGGTGGGCCACCGCCCGCTTGGTGACCAGGTTGAACACGTTGTTCGACCAGTTCTGGATGGTGGTGTACCGGCAGCGCCCGCCGTCCTTGATGATGATCTCCACCACCGCCGCGTGCAGCGAGTCGCTGCAGTAGACCGGGGCCGAGCAGCCTTCGACGTAGTGGCAGTAGGCCCCCTCGTCCACGAGGATCAGGGTGCGCTCGAACTGGCCCATGTTCTCGGCGTTGATGCGGAAGTAGGCCTGCAGCGGCTGGTCGAGGTGCACCCCGGGGGGCACGTAGATGAACGACCCGCCCGACCAGACCGCCGAGTTGAGGGCGGCGTACTTGTTGTCGCCGGGGGGGACCACCGTGCCGAAGTACTGCCGGACGATGTCGGGGTACTCGCGCAACGCGGTGTCCATGTCGCAGAACAGCACCCCGAGGCGCTCCAGGTCCTCCCGGTTGCGGTGGTAAACCACCTCCGACTCATATTGTGCCGTGACCCCTGCCAGGTACTTCCGCTCGGCCTGGGGGATGCCGAGGCGCTCGTAGGTGCGCTTGATGCCTTCCGGCACCATGTCCCACGACTTGGCCTGCCCCTCGGTGGGCTTGATGTAGTAGTAGATGTCGTCGAGGTCGATCGTCTGCAGCAGGCCCCCGCCGCCCCAGGTGGGCACCGGCTTGCGCAGGAAGCGCTGGTAGGCCTTGAGCCGGAATTCGAGCATCCAGGCGGGCTCGTGCTTCATCGCCGACATCTGCCGGATGATCTCCTCGTTGAGGCCCTTCTCCGGCTTGAAGACGTAGTCCTCGGCGTCGGACCAGCCCAGTCGGTACTTGCCCAGGTCGATGTCGACGGTGGAGGCCATGCGGATGTGCTCAGTTCTCCGGGTCGATTGCCACTACCGGCGTAGGAGATTGTGCCACGGGCCCCCACGTTACTCAATGGAGAGGGCAGGAAGGCAATCCGGGGGGAAGATGCGGGGGCGCCGGTACGGCGTGGGGGAGTGGGGGAAGACCGACCCGTGCCGGCGCCTTCCGCATGCCCCTATTACATCACGGGCTCGCGCTTATGCGGGCCCGATTCTCTGGCCGGCGCATCCTCACGGCCTGCCTTGAAAACCGCGCTCCGGCCTGCGACAGTGGCACCCGCATTTTGACCCGATCGTCGAGGGCCACTTGGCGAAGCAGGAAGACGTCGTCCGGGTGCAGGGCACGGTCTTGGAGACGCTGCCCAACGCCATGTTCCGTGTCCAGGTGGACGGCGGCCTCGAGGTCCTCGCCCGCGCCTCCGGCAAGATGCGCCGGGGCCGCTACATCCGCATCCTCCCCGGCGACCGCGTCGACCTCGATCTCTCGGTGTACGACCCCTCGCGGGGCCGCATCGTCTGGCGCTACAAGGACTGAGCGCAGCGGCCTCTCGGCCGCCTCGCGACCCCGCCCGCTTCAGACCTCTGCGAACAGGTAGCGGCGCAGGACGTCGATGCGTTCCTGGAACCCCTCCGGGTACAGGTACCACAGCGTGGCCGCCACCGAAGAGAGCAGGGCGTTGCCGTCCTGCGGGGTGAAGCAGAAGCCCACCACCGTGCGGCCGATCGCGCACCGCCAGGGTCTGCACCGGCACCACCGTCTGGTTCAGGATGCGCCCGAAGTAGCCGTGGTCGCGCCCGAAGGAGAAGACCCGGTTGGCGGAGCGTTTCCGGGTCAGGGCGACCCGGGGGTTGGCCTCCAGGCGCTCCACCACCTCCTCGACGGTGACGTCCCGGTCGAGCGTGAGGCTGAACTGGAGCACGTGCATGTACTGGCTGTTGAGCACGATCGCCGAGGACCACAGGGGCAGGTCGTGGCCGAGGGTGGCGAAGACGCCGTGGGCGTCGCGGGCGTGGTGGGTGCCGAAGCGGGGGTCGTCGTGGCGGCCCACCGTGGGGCTGGGCACGAACTTGCCGTCCTGGCTGATGTCGTTGGCCCGGCGCATGCAGACGAAGCGCCCGTCGAGCAGGTGCGGGGTCTCCCCGTCGAAGCCGATCGAGCGGACCAGCACCGCGATGTTGTGGGTGTTGCAGGAGACGATCTGCAGGAACCGGTCCTCGCCGCGGACCAGGGCCTCGTCGTTGATGCCCGCGGGCGTACATCTTCCCGAAGCCGTACTCCGAGCCCTGGGCCATGAACCCGAGGGGGCCGTCGAGGGCGGCGTAGTACTTCTCCTTGTTCTCGTTCCCCGCCGGGCTGCTGTCGATGACCACCGAGGCGCCGGCCAGGGCCTCCCCGGCGTCGAGCTCGGCCTCGAGGCCCAGCTCGGCGAAGGCGGCACGGCGGTCGTCGTCCACCGCCAGCGCGCGCCCCGCCGCACCAGGTCCTGGATCTTGGCGCGCTCTTCGGCGTTGGGGGTGCGCTTGTGGAAGGTCACCTCGTCGATCCCGAACGCCTCCCGATGATCCACCAGGAGGCCGATCAGAGGCTCGCCGATGGTGCCCGTCCCGACGACGTGTACGACTTTGCTCATGAACCCCTCCGCTCGGTGGCCGCATCCTATTGGCCGGCACGGCCCCGCCGCCTATCAGCGGGCAGGGCCTCGCCCAGGCGGGCCGCCGTCTCCGGCGGGGTGGAGGCGTGGGGGGCCACCCGCACCCAGCCCGAGCGGCGGGAGACCACCAGGCCGGCGTCCGCCAGCCGGGCCACGGTGGCGGCCGCGTCCTCCCCGGGCAGGCGGAAGCAGAGGATGCCGGCCCGCTCCTCCGGGCCCCGCCAGGGGGCGAGCACCTCGGCCCCGGCGGCGCGCACCGCCTCCTCCACGGCGGCCACCCGCTCCCGGACGGCCGCTTCGATGGCGCGCGATCCCCGCCAACTCGATCACCTCGACGGCCGCCCCCATCTGCAGGGCGCCGAAGTAGGGCGGAGAGCCCTCCTGGAAGCGGCCGGCCGTGTCCCGTGGGCGCGTGGGGCGGCGGCAGGCCGAAGTCCAGGAAGCTCCTGCACGCCGCACCACCCGGTGAGGGTGGGGGCCAGGCGCTCCAGGGCCCGCTCCCCCACCGCCATCACCCCGCTGCCCCAGCCGGCCCGCATCCACTTCTGCCCCCCGGCCACCAGCACGTCGGCCGGCTCCAGGCCGGCCGCCACCGCTCCCAGGCCCTGGATGGCATCGACCACCAGCAGCGCCCGGGCCGCAGGCGGCCCGCAGCCCGGCCACGTCGACGCGGAAGCCGGTGACGAAGTCCACCAGGCTCACCGCCACCGCCCGCGTGTCGCCGTCCACGGCGGCGGCGAGCCGCTCCGGCGGTCACCCGGCCGTCGGGGCAGGCGACCAGCCGCACCTCCGGGCCGCCCGCCTCGGCCGCCCGCAGCCACGGGTAGACGTTGGCGGGGAACTCGTGGGCGGGGACCACCACGTTGCCGCCCGTGCCCGAGCAGGCCGAAGGCCACCTGGAAGAGGCCGGCCGAGGTCGAGGGGACCGGGGTGACCTGGTCGGGGCGGCACCGCCAGCAGCCGGGCCATGGCGGCCAGGGCGGCCGTCGTAGGAGTCGGCGACGGCCTCCCAGGCCGAAGCCCGGGGGGCGGCCACCGCCTCCAGCGCCCCGGCCACGGCCTCCCGCACCCGGCGGGGCACCGGGCCGGTGGAGGCGAACTCCAGGTAGCCGGGCGGCTCGGAGAACTGCTCCAGGTAGGCAGCCGGGAGGGCGGTCACGGCAGCACCACCCGCTCGAGCAGGCCGAGGGGCGGGGCCGCCCCGGGACAGCAGCACGTCGTGGAAGGCGCCGACGGGAGCACCCGGGAATCGCCCCTGCCACCGGCGGCGCAGATCGAGGATCTCCAGCCGGCCCAGGGCCGCCGACAGGCAGCCCGGGTCCACGGCGGCCCGCCCGGCCTCCCGGCGAGCCGCCGCCCGCTCGCATCGGCCCTGCTCCATGAAGAGCACCTCCGCTTGCTCGAGGGACATCTCCCCGCGATGGAGGGCGGGGACGCACACCAGACGGCAATCGGCCCGCAGCGCCCGCCGCAGCCACGCCCGCCGCCAGGCGGGGCCGGCGGCGCGGTAGCCCGCCTCCCACATCGACTCTCCGGCGTAGAGCGCCCAGCCCTCCTCGAAGGCCCGGGAGGAGAATCGCCGGCGCCGCCTCGGTGGGGGCCGCCGCCGCCCGGAGTGCCTGCAGCAGTCGTCCCGGGTAGGCGGCTGCCACGGCCAGGTCGTCGAGGGCGCCCGGCCCCCACCCGCCCTCCGGCGCTCCGGCGCACAGCACCGCCCCCGACGCCGGGTCGTCGTACGGCCCCGGGGGCTCGAGCCCCCCGCAAGGACGCACCGGGCCACTCGACCACCGCCAGCGGCACCGGCATCGGGGATGGTCGCCAGACCGGCCCCGGCGGCGAAGCGGCGGGCCTCCTCGACCGCCGCCCGCACGGCGTCTACCCGCCCGTCCGGCGGGGTGCCGGCCGCCTCGCCCCTCCCCGGCCTCCCCGCTCCGCCTCGGCGAGGGCCGCTCGGTCGGCCGCCAGGGCCGACCGCCGCCAGCCCGGCGGCCTCGTCGAGGGAGCGCCCCAGCATCTCCCCGGCCCGGAGCATCTGCTCGACGCGCCTCCTCCCCGAACGTGAACCCCTCGTCGGCGACGGGGAGCCGCTCCGCCTCCAGCCAGTGCGGCGAAGGCCCTCCAGTTGCGGCGGAAGCCTCATCGGCCGCCGCCTGCAGCCACTGCTCCTCGGCCCGGCCGGAGGCGCCGCCCAACTGGGCCGGCGCCGCCGGCCAGCCGGGCCGCCAGCGCCCCGCGCCTGCTCCGCACCCCGCTCGGCGGCCGGGCGCGGGATCACCGGGCGGAGGTTGGCCCGGGCGGCGGCCAGCACTTCCGGCGCGCTCTGCAACACCGTCGCCGCCTTCTCCAGGCGCAGGCCGGCCGGGGCGTAGTCCCGGCCCAGGTAGGCCTCGACGGCCAGCGCCTCCAGGTAGCGGCCGGGGTCCCGCCGCCAGCCGTCGGCCACCTCCCCGGCGAGCACCTCGGCGTCGAGCGCCGCCAGCAGGACCGCCCGGTCCAGCTCCTGGTCGGGGGCGAGGCCGGTGAGGGCGGCCACCTGCCCCCGCAGCCGCCCCAGGCGGTCGTACGCCGGCGGCCAGGGCCTCGGCCGACAGGTCGGGCACCTGGCCGTCGTACTCGTGCTTGCCGAGCCGCACGGCCGCCCAGCGGGATGCAGGTTCCACAGCGCAGCCGAGACCCGGTCGACCAGCTGATCGAAGAGGGCCATGGGCGACCGAGCCTAGCCCGCGGCCGCGCTCCTCCCCGGGGCGGCGAGGTGCTGCCGGCGTTACCCTCATGCGGGCATAGACTCGCCTTCTCCCATGCCCGCCCGACCCCGCCCGTCCGTCCTGGTGGGCCTCCTGTTCGCCGTGGGCCTGGCCGGCCTGAGCCTCCTCGCCTTCGCCGTGCTGCACCGCGGCGGCGACGACCCCGGCACCACCGTCGCCGGGAGCACCACCCTCCCCTCGTCCACCACCTCGTCGGGGGCCAGCACCTCCACCGGCGGCACCACCACCACCGACGCCGTCGACCACGTCGAGCAGCACCACGACCACCACCCTGCCCCCCCACCCGTGGGTCGACCGGCGCACCGTGGGACAGCCGTGGGGGGACGTCGGTGAGCGGCCTCCTCACCTTCCGGGGCAACCCCACCAACACCTGGTACGGCACCGGGCCCGGTGCCCACCACCCCCGAGATCAAGTGGCGCTACCCCGACGCCCCCATGTGCGCCCAGACCACCGACCTGGGGAGCACCAGCACCTGGTGTGGCAACGGCTGGACCGGCCAGCCGGTCGTCTGGGAGCGCCCCGACGGGATCACCGAGCTCATGTTCGGGGGCTACGACCGCCAGTTCCACTTCGTGGACGCCGCCGACCGGGGAGGACACCCGCGCCCCCATCGTCACCGGCGACATCGTCAAGGGCACCCCGACCATCGACCCCGACGGCTACCCGCTGGTCTACTTCGGCTCGCGCGACAACCAGCTGCGCATCGTGGCCCTCGACCGGGGCGAGGCGGAGGAGCTGTGGAGCGCCGTCGCCGACCTCGAGCGTCGAGGGGCGCTGGAACGACGACTGGGACGCGGCGCCCCGCATCGTCAACGACATCCTCTTCGAGGGCGGCGAGAACTCGATCTTCTACGCCTGGAAGCTGAACCGCGCCTACGGGCGCCGACGGCCTGGTGACCGTGGACCCGGTGCTCCTGTTCAAGATGGACAGCTGGAACGACGAGCTCATGGCGGCGCTGGCTCCCTCGCAGTGGATCGGGGCACGCTGGGCATCCACCTCGATCGAGGACTCCGTGGTCATCTTCGAGGGCCGCCTCTACTTCGGCAGCTCGGCCGGGCGGATCATCGGGCTGGACATCACCAACATCGAGCAGGGCGAGGCGCCCGTCGTCTTCGACTACTGGGTGGGCGACGACACCGACGCCTCCATCGTCGTCGACGAGGAGGGGATGCTCTACGTGAGCGCCGAGGTGAAGCGCTACCTGCCCCGCGGCCAGGAGGTGGGGCAGCTGATCAAGCTCGACCCCTACGCCCGACGACCCGTACGTCTGGGGCATGTTCTCCCTCACCGAGTCCCCCTACTGGGGCGGGTTCCTGGCCACCCCCGCCCTGGGCGACGGCGTCCTCTACGCCGTCAGCAACAAGGGCTTCCTGACCGTGGTGGACCGGGAGACCGGCGAGGAGCTGTGGCACGACGACATCGGCTCCGGGCAGTTCACCCACGGGGTCCACATGTCCTCCCCGGTGGTGGTGGACGGGCACCTGCTGCTGGCGATCGCCTCCGGCTACCTCCGCTGCTACGACCTCAGCGACCCGCGCGCCCCGGAGCTGGAGTGGGAGCTCAAGGTCGGGGAAGGCTCCATCGAGGCGACCCCGGCGGTGTGGAACGGCACGATCTACCTGGCTACCGCCTCGTACTCCGCCCCCACCCCCGAGGGCTACCTCTACGCCATCGGGGAGTAGCGGCTCCCCCCGTCCCGTCGCCGGGCTACCCTCCTGCCTCGTGCTCTACGACTACACCACCGTCACCCCCGAGTCGGTGGGCGCCGAGGTGGAGGGCGCCATCGCCCGCGCCGAGGAGCTGCTCGCCGCCGTCGTCGCCCCGCAACCGGCCCGCACCTGGGCCTCGACCATGGCCCCCCTCGACCGGGTCGGCCGCCCTCACCACCATCGCCTCCGGGCGAGGGCCCTTCATGGCCCGGGTGCACCCCGACAAGGCGGTGCGCGACGCCGCCCAGGCGGCCGAGGAGCGGCTCAGCAAGTGGGTGTCCGACCTCGCCTTCCGCCGCGACCTGTACGAGGCGGTCGAGGAGTACGCCGCCACCGCAGAGGCGGCCGCCCTCGCAGGGCGAGGATGCCCGCCTGCTCGACTTCGCCCGCCGGGACTTCCGCCGGGCCGGGCACGCCCTCGGCGAGGAGCAGCGCGCCGAGGTGCAGCGCCTGCGCACCCGCCTGGTCGAGCTCGGCGTGGCCTTCGCCCGCAACATCGACGAGTACCAGGACGGCCTGGACCTGACCCGCGAGGAGCTGGACGGCCTCCCCGAGGACTACGTCTCCCGCCTCTCCCCCGGCGCGGCGGAAGGGACCTACCGGGTGTCGCTGGACTACCCGGACTACTACCCCTTCATGGACCAGGCCCGGCGCGCCGACCTGCGCCGGCAGATGCAGTTCAAGTTCTACAACCAGGCCCGGGAGCAGAACCTCCCCATCCTGGAGGAGGCGGTGCGGATCCGCCATCAGATCGCCGCCATCTTCGGCCTCCCCTCCTGGGCGCAGTACGCCATGGAAGAGAAGATGGCCAAAGAGCCGTCGGCCGTGGAGCAGTTCTACGCCGGGCTGGTCCCGCCGCTGACCGCCAAGTCCCGCGCCGAGCTCGACGACCTGGCCGCCGCCGCCGGCGGGGGCGCCGGTGGAGCCCTGGGACTTCCGCTACCTGCACACCGCCATCCGCCGGGAGCGCTTCGGCATCGACCCCAACGAGGTGGCCGCCTACTTCCCGCTCGAGCGGGTGGTGGACGGCATGCTCGACCTCACCGGCGAGGTGTTCGGCCTCGCCTACCGGCGCCTCGACGGAGTGCCCGTGTGGCATCCCGACGTCACCGCCTACGAGATCGCCGACCGGGAGACCGGCCGCCCGCTGGCCACCTTCTACGTGGACCTGTTCCCCCGCGAGGGCAAGTTCGGCCACGCCGCCGCCTTCGACCTGGTCCCCGCCCACCAGGGGCCGGACGGCTACGTGCTGCCGGTCACGGCCATCGCCGCCAACTTCACCAAGCCCACCGCCACCCAGCCCTCCCTGCTCCGCCACGACGAGGTGGTCACCCTCTTCCACGAGTTCGGGCACGTGCTGCACAACAGCCTGGGTCACACCCGCCGGGCGCGCTTCGCCGGCTTCAACACCGAGTGGGACTTCGTCGAAGCCCCCTCCCAGATCATGGAGCACTGGTGCTGGACGCCGGCGGTGCTGCAGCGCTTCGCCCGCCACCACCAGACCGGGGAGCCCATCCCCGCCGGCCTGGTGGAGCAGCTGGCCGCCGCACGCGACCTGCACGTGGCCCTGCTCACCCTGCGCCAGGTCTCCTTCGGCCTGCTCGACATGGCCTTCCACGGCCCCGGCGAGGAGAAGGACCTGTTCGCCATCACCCGGGAGACCACCGAGGTGGCCGGCTTCCCCCACCACGAGGGCACCTTCTTCCCGGCCGGCTTCGGCCACCTGTTCGGCTACGACGCCGGCTACTACGGCTACCTGTGGGCCAAGGTCTTCGGCGACGACATGTTCTCCCGCTTCGAGGCCGAGGGCATCACCAGCCCGGTGGTGGGCGGCGAGTACCGGCGGAAGGTGCTGGAGCGGGGCGGGTCGGTGGACGCCGGCGACCTGCTGCGCGACTTCCTCGGGCGAGAGCCCAACCAGGAGGCCTTCCTCCGCCACCTGGGCATCGCCTGAGCCAGCCGGGCCTCCAATAGACTCGGCCCAACCGGCCCGAGGGGAGGCCATGGAACGCTCGGTGCGCCCGGCGGCGGTCGCCGGAGCCTTCTACCCGGCCGACCCGGCTCGCCTGCGGGCCGAGGTGGCCGCCCTGCTGGCCGCCGCCTCCCCGCCGGGGGCCCCGCCCCCGGCGGCCCTCATCGTCCCCCACGCCGGGTACGTCTACTCGGGGCCGGTGGCGGCCACCGCCTACGCCCTGCTGGCCCGCACCCGTCCCGACGTGCGCCGGGTGGTCATGTTCGGTCCGTCGCACTTCGCCCGGATCGACGGCCTGGCCCTGCCCGGGGCCCGGGCCCTGGCCACTCCTCTGGGGGAGGTGCCGGTGGATGCGGAGGCGGAGGCACGAGCCTGCCGCCATCCCGGCGTGGGGATCTCCCCGGCGGCGCACGCCCGGGAGCACTGCCTGGAAGTGCAGCTCCCCTTCCTCCAGGTGGTGCTGGCCGCACCGGCGGTGGTGGCCCTGCTCTGCGGCCGAGTGGCGGCGGCGCAGGCTGCCCCGGTGGTCGAGGAGTTCCTGGGCGAGGAGGGCACACTGGTGCTCGTCTCCTCGGACCTCTCCCACTACCTGCCGTACGCCGAGGCCCGCCGACGCGACGAGGCCACGGCCGCCGCCATCGAGGGCCTCGACCCCGACGGGCTGGACCGCGACAGCGCCTGCGGGCTGGTCGGGGTACAGGCCCTGCTCCTGGCCGCCCGTCGCCGGGGCCTCGGCGCCACCCGCCTCGACGTGCGCAACTCGGGCGACACCGCCGGCGACCGCCGCCAGGTGGTCGGCTATGGGGCCTTCGCCTTCGCCTGACCACCCGGCCTAGACGATCGGCCGGATCATCCCGCCGTCCACCGCCAGCGTCGCCCCGGTGATGTAGGCGGCGGCGTCGGACAGCAGGAACACGGCGGCGGCGGCGAACTCGTCGGGGCCCCCGTAGCGCCCCAGGGGGATGGCCGCCTCGAAGCGGGCCCGGGCCTCGGCCAGCGTGATGCCCGCGCTGCGGGCCGCCTCCTCGTCTAGCTCGGCCACCCTGTCGGTGGCGATGCGCCCCGGGATGAGGTGGTTCACCCTGATGCCGTCGGCCGCCCACTCGTCGGCCAGCACCTTGGCCAGGGCGGAGACCCCCGACCGCATGATCCCGGACAACACCAGGCGGGGGGACGGCTGGCGCACCACCGGCCCCGTCATGAACAGCACCGCGCTGCCGCGGCCCAGATGGCGCCGCCCGGCGAAGGCCGCCTCCATGGCGGAGCGAAGGGTGAGCCGATAGGCCGCGTCCCAATCGTCCGGGCCGGTGTCGGCGAAGCGGCCCGGGGGCGGCCCGCCGGCGTTGGGCACCAGCAGGTCCAGGCCGCCCCAGCCGGTGGCGAGGCCGTCGAGCCAGGCGGTGGTCGCCCCGGGCTCGGCGAAATCGACCACCCCGGCCAGGACCTCGGCCCCGGTCTCGCGGCGGATGGCCTTCGCCGCCGCCTCGATGCGCCCGCGGTGTCGGCTGGCCACCGCCACCCGGCACCCTTCGGCGGCCAGGGCCCGGGCGATGGCGAACCCGAGGCCGCTGGAAGCTGCGGCCACCGCCGCCCGTTTGCCGGATAGCCCGAGGTCCACGACGGGCGATCCTACCCGGCCTCGCCGCGTGCCCGGGACCGGCGCCGGCGGCCGCGGGTCGCCTGGGTGAGGCGGCCGGCGACCACTGCCAGGGCGAGGAACACCCCGCCCACGATCACCAGCGCCAGCGGCACCCCCAGGCTGTCGCTGAAGTAGCGGATCACCGCCCAGGTCAGGTAGCCGAAGGTGCCCATCGTCCCGACGGCGAGCAGCGGCACCTGCCCGGTGGGGACGCTCACCACCATGAGGAACACGGCGGTGCCCAGGGCCACCGCCAGCAGCCACGGGTAGTCCCCGATACCGATGGCCGGGCCGATCACCGCCCCGGCGGAGCCGAGAGCCATCCCCAGCCACGACGGGCTCGAGCACCCGGAACCAGCCGAGCAGCCCCCAGACGACCCCAATGCCCCACACGAGGAGGGCATACGCCCACATGGGGGCGTCGCCGGGCAGGCACAGCACCGCGCCGATGAGAGCGACGTGCACGGCTGGCGAAGAGGGCCGCATGCTGCAGGGCCTCACGGCGAACCGCCCAGAGCACCGCCGCCAGGGCGGCGGTGCCAGCCCCGATCAGCAGCAGAATCCGCTCGTCGTCTTCGAGATCCAGGAACTCGACACCCAGTACCACCAGGGCCCACACCGCCGCCCCCACCGCCAGGAACCAGAGGACGCTCTGCAGGCGTCGGAAGGCCGGCTCGGTCTGGCTCAACAGGACGAAACCGCCCAGCAGCAGCAGGGCCGTGGCGCCGCCGGCGATGCTCAGCCGGCCCCAGCCCGCGATGTCCTCCCAGGCCTGTCCCAGGCCCACCCCCGCCCCCGCCAGGGCCAGGGCGGTGCCCACATACCCCAGGGCCTCGGCGATCAGCGAGACCCGGCGCTCGCGGGTGGGCTTCCGGGCGGCCGCCGCCGCGCGCTCGTGGGCGGCGATGGCGTCGGCCTGCTCCCGGGAGATGAGCCCCGCCGCTACCCAGCCGTCCAGGTCGGCCGCCAGGCTGCGACCCTGGGCCCCGGCGGCCGGATCGATTGCGGCACTCTCCGCTGTCACCCCGCGCCGGCCGGAGCCGCCGCCGGCCGAGTCGTGCGTCATGGCCCAGATACCCCACGCCACCAGGGCAATCACCAATACGGCCGCGCCAACGATCATGGCTCTCCTTTCGCCGTCAGACTACGGGCGACCGCGCCCCTAGCCCATCCGGCATCACCCCGGTGCCGGCCCCTAGGCCCTTCCCCGCGGGGCCTTCCCCATCTCGCCGCGCCGCACCTCCCCCACCACCAGCCAGCGGCGCGGCACCTGGTACCCGGCCAGGCGGGCCCGGGCGTGGACGGCCAGGCCCTCCGGGTCGAGGGAGGCGCCGGGGACGGGCGCCACCTCGGCCACCACCCGCTGACCCCACTCCGGGTCCTCTTCTCCGTAGACCCGCGCATCGGCCACCAGCGGATGCTCTCGCAGCGCCGCCTCCACCACGGCCGGGTGCACCTTCTCCCCGCCGGTGACGATGACGTCGTCGGCCCGGCCCACCACGAACAGGTACCCGTCGCGGTCGAGGAACCCCAGGTCGCCGGTGCGCAGCCACTCCCCCGGCCCCCGCTCCGGCTCACCCAGGTAGCCGGGCGACACCGCCGCCCCGCGCACCTCCAGGCGGCCCACCTGCCCGGGCGCCAGGGTGCGGCCCACCTCGTCGATGACCCGCACCGCGAACCCGTCGAGAGGACGGCCCACGCTGCCCGGCCGGGCGCCGGCCTCGCCGGGTGCTTCGGTGGCCACCTGCGAGGTGGTCTCGGTCATGCCGTAGGTGGCCAGCACCGGCAGGCCGGCCTCCCGCGCCCGGGCGAGCAGGGCCGGGTCGGCGGGGCCCCCGCCCACCAGCACCGCCCGCACACCGGGGAAGGGGCCCGTGTGCTCCTCGAGAACCCGGCGCAACATCGTGGGGACCAGGGAGGCGAAGGCGATCGACCCGCCGGTGAGCAGAGCCGCCGTCTCCGCCCGGTCGAAGCGCTCCGCCAGCACCACCGTCCCTCCCTCCCGGGCCGAGCGCCACAAGACGGAGAGGCCGCCCACATGGTGAAGGGGAAGGGGGCAGAGCCAGCGGTCCCCCGGGCCGTTGCCCAGGCGGGCCTGCGAGGCGGCAGCCGAAGCAGCCACGTTCGCCCCGGTCAGGACCACCGGCCGGGCCGCCCCGCCGGTGCCCGACGTCATCACCACGATGCGGGCCCCGGCGTGGGGCGGGCCGCCGCGGCCGATCGGACGCTCTTGGGGCCTCACCGGCGGCCGGGCCAGGTCGAGTTTGGGGCCCGGCCCCCACAGCACGCGGACCCCGAGGGCCCGGGTCAGTGCCATGGCCTCGGCCGGTGCCAGCCGGGCGCCGAGGGGCACCGCCACCGCCCCGGCCCGGGGGATGCCCCACACGGCCGCCACCGCCGCCGCCGTCCCCTCGCCCCAGAAGGCGACCCGGTCGCCAGGCACCACCCCGCCGGCGGCGAGCGCCGCCGCCGCGGCATCGGCCGCTGCGTCCAGATCCGCATAGGAGAGGACACGCCCCCCGCCCACGAGGGCGGGAGCACCGGGCAGGCGCTGGGCGGAGGAGCGGAGCCAATCCATGGGAGGGTTCTCACTACAGTACCGGGCGCCGCCCGCCGTCCTGGGGGAGCTTCCGATGCCTGTGCAATGGGAGCCCTCGGGTGGGTACGAGGACATCCTCTACGCCACCGCCGAGGGCATCGCCAAGATCACCATCAACCGCCCGGAGGTGCACAACGCCTTCCGGCCGACCACCCTGTTCGAGCTGTCCGACGCCTTCGAACGGGCGCGCAACGACCCCGCCGTCGGGGTGATCATCCTCACCGGGGCCGGTGACCAGGCCTTCTGCTCGGGTGGCGACCAGCGCATCCGCGGCGATGCCGGCTACATCGACCCGCAGGGCACCCCCCGGCTCAACGTGCTCGACCTGCAGATCCAGATGCGCCGGCTCCCCAAGCCGATCATCGCCATGGTGGCCGGCTACGCCGTCGGGGGAGGCCACGTCCTCCACCTCGTCTGCGACCTGACCATCGCCGCCGACAACGCCGTCTTCGCCCAGACCGGGCCCAAGGTGGGCTCGTTCGACGGCGGCTACGGGGCGGGCCTCCTCGCCCGAATGGTCGGCGACAAGCGGGCCCGCGAGATCTGGTACCTGTGCCGGCAGTACTCGGCCCAGGAGGCCTACGAGATGGGGATGGTCAACAAGGTGGTGCCCCTGGCCCGGCTGGAGGAGGAGACCGTGGCCTGGGCTCGGGAGATCCTCGCGAAGTCGCCCCTGGCGGTGCGGATGATGAAGGCCGCCATCAACGCCGCCGCCGACGGCCTCGCCGGGCAGCAGCAACTGGCGGGCGATGCCACCCTGCTCTTCTACATGAGCGAGGAGGCGCAGGAGGGACGCGACTCCTTCGTCGAGAAGCGGGAGCCCGACTTCGGCAGGTTCCCCCGCCTCCCGTGAGCCGCCTGCGCCCCTGGCTCATCGCCGCCCGCCCGGCCACGCTCTGGGCCTCGGTGGCCCCGGTGCTGGTCGGCTCGGGGCTCGCCTGGGGCCAGGGGGTGTTCCGTGCCGATGGTTTCGCCGTCGCCCTGGTGTCGGCAGTGCTCATCAACATCGGGGCCAACTTCGCCAACGACGCCTCCGACGCCCGGCGGGGGGCGGACGGCGCCGCTCGCATCGGCCCGACCCGGGCGGTGGCCTCCGGGCTCATCAGCCCCCGGCGCATGTGGGCCGGGGTGGCCGTCGTCTTCGCCCTCGCCTCCGCCGGCGGCATCTACCTGGCGGTGATCGCCGGCTGGCCGGTGCTGGTGATCGGCGCCGCCTGCCTGCTGGCCGCCGTCGGCTACACCGGGGGCCCCTTCCCCTACGGGTACCGGGCCATGGGCGAGGCGGCGGTGTTCGTCTTCTTCGGCCTGGCGGGCACGGTGGGCTCCCGCTTCGTGCACGACGGCACCGCCCCGCTGGCGGCCTGGCTCCTGGCGATCCCCGTGGGCATGCTGGTCAGCGCCATCCTGGTGGCCAACAACGTGCGCGACCTGGACACCGACCGGGCCGCGGGCAAGCGCACCCTGGCCGTCCTGCTGGGCAGGCGAGGCGCCCGATGGCTCTTCGCCGGGCTGGTCTGGGGGGCCTTCGCCGTCCTCGCCGTCGAAGCCGCCGCCGGCCGGGTACCCCGCCTCACCGCCCTCGGCCTGCTCGCCGTCCCCCTGGCGATACCGGTGGTGCTGACGATCAATCGGGAGACTGCCGGGCCGGTGCTCATCCGCGCCCTGCAAGCGACGGCCCGCCTCAACCTGCTGGCCGGGGCCCTCATCGCGGTGGGGGCGGCCCTCTAGAGGTGCCTCCGGGGACGGGGCGGTAAGGTGGAACCCAGTGGCCGACCGCAACTTCCACTTCACGGTGCGCCTGGTGCGGGCCCTCGCCTCGCTCGGCGTCGCCCACGCCTGCGTCACCCCCGGGTCACGCAGCACTCCCCTCGCCCTCGCCCTGGCCGAGGAGCCGGCCATCACCGACTGGCCCCACCACGACGAGCGCTCCTCGGCCTTCTTCGCCCTCGGCATCGGCAAGGTGACCGGCTTCCCGGCGTTGGCGGTGTGCACCTCCGGGACCGCCGCCGCCGAGTTCCACCCGGCGGTAGTCGAGGCGATCCACGCCCGGGTGCCCCTCATCGTGATCACCGCCGACCGGCCCGCCGACCTGCGCGGGGTGGGCGCCAACCAGACCATCGACCAGGCCGACCTCTACGGCCGGGCCGTCAAGTGGTCCCACGACCTCGAGCCGCCCCACCCTGGGGAGTCCTCCCCCGGCTTCCCCGAGGCGTTGGCCGCCCGCCTGGTGAGCGCCGCCCTGGAGGAGCCGCCCGGGCCGGTGCACCTCAACCTCCGCTTCCGCGAGCCCCTGGTGCCCGAGTCGCGCGGAGCCGATCGCGGCACCCCCTCCCCCCGCCCTGGCCCTGGGCAAGCTGCAGCCCACCGCCGAGGCCGTGGCCCGGATCGCCGGCCTGGCCGCCGGCCGCCGCGGCCTGCTCGTCTGCGGTGCCCAGGACGACCCCGCCCTGCCTGCTGCTGCCGCCGCCGCGGCCGCCGCCGCGGGGTGGCCGATGGTCGCCGACCCCTTGTCGGGCGGGCGGGCCGGCTCCCACGACCTCAGCCACCTGATCGCCGAAGGTGACCCCCTGGCCGCCGCCGGGTGGCTCAACCGGGCGGCGCCGGAGATCGTGCTGCGCGTCGGCGCCCTGCCCACCTCCAAGGCACTGTGGCAATGGCTCGGCGAGCACCCCGAGGTGCCCCAGGTGCTCGTCGACCCGGCGGGCTGGCGCGACCCCGGGGCCAGTACCGCGCTGATGGTCCGGGCCGACGCCGCCGCCACGCTGGCTGCCGTCGCCGAGGCCGCTCCCACTCCGGCGCCCGGCGACTGGCTGAGGCGATGGCAGGATGCGGGCCGGGCGGCCTCGGCGGCCATCGACCGCGTGCTCGCCGAGGCTCCCTTCCCCAACGAGCCGGCGGTGGCCCGCCTGCTCGCCGAGGCCCTGCCCGCCGGGTCGCTGCTGCTGGTGGCCTCGTCGATGCCGGTGCGCGACGTGGACGCCTTCCTCCCCGCCCGTCGCGCGCCGCTGCGCATCACCGGCAATCGGGGGGCGAGCGGCATCGACGGGTTCCTCTCCACCGGGCTGGGTGCGGCGGCCGTCGCGGGCTGCCCCACCTACCTGCTGGCCGGCGATCTGTCGGCGCTGCACGATCTCACCGCCCTGGGCACCGCCGCCCGCCTGGGCATCCCGGCCACCATCGTCGTGCTGCACAACGACGGCGGCGGCATCTTCCACTTCCTGCCCCAGGCGGATCTCCCCGAGCACTTCGAGCGCCACTGGGGGACCCCGCACGGCCTGGACTTCGTGCGCCTCGCCGGGGCATTCGGCGTGGAGGCAGTGCGCGTCGAGAGCCGCGCGCGACCTGGCGGCCCTCCTCGCCCGCCGGGCGGCGGCGCCCCTCCTCGTGGAAGTGCGCACCGACCGGGCGGCCAACCTCGCCCTCCACCGCCACATCCGCCGGGCCGTGGAGACGGCCCTCACCGGGCTCTGACCTAGGCCCCGAACACCCCGAGCAACGGGCCCATCTTCAGTTCGGTTTCGGCCGCCTCGGCTTCCGGGTCGGAGCCGGCGACGATGCCCGCCCCGGCGTAGACCAGCGCTTCCTCCCCCCGCAGCAGGGCACAGCGCAAGGCGACCGCCACCTCGCCGTCCCCCCCGGGCTCGGCCCAGCCCACCCCCCCGGCGTACCAGCCCGCGGTCGATGCCCTCCACCCGGTCGATGTAGGCGAGCGCCTCGGGCCGGGGCACGCCGGCCACCGCCGCCGTGGGGTGGAGCGCCTCAACCAGGGCCAGCAGGCGCGCCCGGGTGGTGCCGCCGATGAGAGTGGCCAGGTGCTGCACCCCGGCCAGGCGCTGCAGGCGCGGGCCGGCCGGCGGGTCCATGGCCTCGGCGAGGGGCGCCAGGCGGGAGGTCACCTCTTCGGCGACGAAGGCGTGCTCGGCCCGTTCCTTGGGATCGGCCAGCAGGCGGTCCCCCAGCCGGCGGTCCTCCTCCGGGTCGGCCCCGCGCCGGGCGGAGCCGGCCAGCGGCCGCGCCGCGAACCGCTCCCCCGCTCGTGACACGAGCAGCTCCGGGCTCGCCCCGACCAGGGCCGCCGGACCCGTCTGCCAGCCGTAGACGTAGCAGTCCGGGAAGCGGCCGCGCAGCACGGCGACCACGTCGAAGGGGCCGGCCGCTCGCCCCAGGGCCACCCGCTGCGCCCGGGCCAGCACCACCTTGGCCGGCCCGCCCGAGCGGATGGCCGCCACGGCCTCCCTCACCCGGCCGACCCATTCGGCGACCGGGGGCACGGGCCGGGGCGGCCCGACGCTCGAAGGCACCTTCGGCGGGCCGGGCCGGCGCAGCATCCCCGCCGCCGCCAGCACCCCCGCCGGGCTGCCCCCCGCCGGCACCGCCACGCAGAGCCGGGACGACCCATCCCTCCGCCATACCGCTATCTGGGGAACCACCGCGGTGGCGGCGGGGAAGCCCTCCCACTCCGCTGAGCAGGGGCCGCCGGGGGCAAAGGCGAAGCCGAGGACCGCCGCCATGCCGTCGGGGACCGCACTGCGCAGGGCCTCGTCGAGGACCCCGAAGCGCTCGGCGCCGTCGCCCTCCGCCGACCAGGCCACGCCCAATCCCCCCACGGCCTGCCCCTCCGGGCCGGCGAAGAAGACGGCAGACGCGAAGGACTCGGCGCCGGCGCGCACCAGATCGAGGGGATCGACGTCCAATTCCACCACCGCCGCCCGGAGCCCGCCCCCGGGGGTGCGCAGCGCGGCCTCCAGTTCGGCCAGGGCGGGACGGGGGATGAGCACGGCCGGGCGATGTTACCGGCCGGCCCGCCCCGGCCTCCCGGCCTCAATCACCCGGCGGGACGGAATCGAGCAGGCCGGCCACGGCTCCGGGCTGCTCCATGGGGGCGAAGTGGCCCACCCCGGGCACCACCGCCACCCGGGCCCCGGCGAAGCGCCGCCCGATGGCATCCAGGAACGATGGCGGGTGGGTGTCCGAGTCGGCGCCGGCCACCAGCAGCACCGGGCAGCGCACCTCCCCCAGCCGCTCCCACACCCCGTGGGCGGTGGCCCCCCGGTAGAACTCGGCCTCCACCTCCGGTTTGCACTTCAGGGCCCAGGCCCCGTCCTGCGGCCGGAGGCCGTGCTCCACGTACAGCGCCAGGGCCTCGTCGGTCCAGCGGCGGAAGGGCCCGCGCTCCCGGAAGGCGGCGAGCGCCGCCTCGGGCGAGGGGAAGGAAGAGCGGCGGCGCAAGGCGGCGGCCGACATCGGGTTCTCCTCTCCCCGGAAGTAGGGCGGCGGGAACACGATGGGCTCCACCAGCACGAGGGCCCGGAACGTCCCGGGGCGGAGCAGCTCGGCCATGGCCAGGGCGGCGGCCCCCGATGAGTGCCCGAGGCCCACCGGGCGCTCCCCGGCGGCGTGGTCCACCACCGCCAGCAGGTCGCGGCCCAGATCCCACCAGTCGATGGGCACCGGCGCAGGGGCGGAGTCGCCGTGGCCGCGCTGGTCCGGGGCGACCACCCGCCACGGGCGAAGGGCACGGCGGATCACCGGCTCCCACAGCTCCTTGCAGAACCCGGTGGCGTGCGCCGCCACCGCCGGCACACCCTCCTCCCCCCACGACGCGACGGCAAGGGAGAGACCGCCGGGGGTGACCACCCGATCAGAGGAGCGGATTCTGGCCCTCCAGCCGACGGTCGTCCACCTTGTAGGTGAGCCGGCTGTCCACCCGGGTCACCCCGGCGATGCGCCGGCTGAGCTCCTCGAGCAGCTGCACCTCGGTGCGGTTCTCCAGCTCCCCGGCCAGGGTCACCACCCCGTCGCTCACCCCCACCGTGACCAGTTGCGGGTCCAGGAAGAGCAGCCGCCGGATGACGTCCTCGCGGATCTCGTCCTCGATGACGTCGTCGGGCTTGGCGAACGCGCCCACCACGTCGGCCCGGCTGATGATCCCCACGAGCTCGCCGTCGAGATCCACCACCGGCAGGCTCTTGATGTTGCGCCGCCCCATCACCCGGGCGGCCTCCCCCACGGTGGCCTCCGGGGTGATGGTCACCACGCTGCGGGTCATCACCTCCGCGACCGTCTCGGCGGTGACCGGCTGGAGCTCACCCTCCCCGAAGAGAGCGTCCAGCAGGCTCACCCCGTGCGGGCGATCGCGGGTGGCCTCTTGCCGGATGAAGTCACCCTCGGTGACGATCCCCACCAGATGTCCCGCTCCGTCCAGCACCGGCAGGCCACTGACCCGGTGGCGCACCATGAGACGGGCGGCCTCGCGCAGGCGGGTGTCGGGGGCCACCCTGATGGGATCAGTGGTCATGACGTCGCGAACTTTCATCACGGCCGGTCTCCTCCCCGCTCATCCGCCGCCGCCGGGCAGCCTCTCAGGCTGCCACCCTCACTGCGGCCACTGCTCCGGTGGGTACTTGTGCTGGCGCAGGGCCTCGATCCGGGCGGCGTAGGCCGCCGCCTCGCTCCGTCGGCCCATGTCCAGCTTGGCCAGTACGTTAGACACGTAGTTCTTCACCGTCTTCTCGGCGAGGAACATCCGCTCGGCGATCTGGCGGTTGGTCAACCCCTCGGCGATGAGTTCCAGGATGCGCCGCTCCTGCTTGGAGAGCCGGGCCAGCAGCGGGTCGTCGGCCTCCTCCCCCCGGATGCGGCGGAACACCCGGGCGGTCATCTCGGGGTCGAGCAGGGACTCGCCCCGCCCCACGCGGCGCACGCTGTCCACCAGGTCGGTGCCCTTGATCTGCTTGAGCACGTACCCCGAGGCCCCGGCCATGATCGAGGAGAAGAGGGCCTCATCGTCGGCGAAGGAGGTCAGCATCAGCACCTTGACGTGGGGCCAGCGGGCCCGGATCTCGCGGCAGGCCTCGATACCGCTCCCGTCGGGGAGCCGGACGTCGAGCACCACCACGTCGGGGCCGTCGTAGCCCACCCGGCGCACCGCCTCGGCCACCGTCCCGGCCTCGCCCACCACGGCGAGGTCCTTCTCGGCGTCCAGCAGCGCTTTCAGGCCTTCGCGGACCACCTCGTGGTCGTCCACGAGTTCGACACGGAGGACGTCCGCCATGGCTCCACAGTACCCACGGGTGGCAGCCTGCCATCCTGCCCATCGACCCCGCCCCGTGGCCGAAGGTCCCAAGTAACCTGGAGGCGTGACCCGCCGACTAACGCCCGAGCGCATCGCCGGGCTGGTGGAGGGCGCGGCCAGCGTCGCCGGCCAGGTGGAGCTGTCCGGCCTGCTCCGTTCCACGGTCGAGATCGCCATGGAGCTCACCGGCGCCCGCTACGGGGCACTCGGGGTGCTCGGTGAACAGGGCAACCTGGTCCACTTCATCCCGGTGGGCATGGACGACGAGACCGTCGCCGCCATGCCCCATTTCCCCAAGGGGCTCGGGGTGCTGGGGACCATCACCCGGGCGGAGCGCACCATCCGAGTGGACGACGTCGCCTCCCATCCCGACGCCGTCGGCTTCCCCGAGGGCCATCCCCCCATGCGGACCTTCCTGGGTGTCCCGGTGCGGGTGGGCGACCGCGTGTACGGCAACCTCTACCTGGCCGAGAAGGAAGAGGGCTTCACCGAGGAGGACGAGACCCTGGTGGAGTTCCTCGCCGTCACCGCCGGCTCGGCCGTGTCCACCCTCCGCCTCCAGGAGCGGCTGCGCCGGGCTGCCCTGCTCGAGGACCGGGAGCGGATCGCCCGCGACCTGCACGACTCCATCATCCAGGACCTCTTCGCCGTGGGCCTGAGCCTCCAGGCCCAGGTGAACCGCATCGACCCGGTCCAGGACGACGTGCGCCGGCGCCTCGACGAGGCGGTGGAGAAGCTCGACGAGACGATCAGCGCCCTGCGCCGCTACATCTTCGACCTGCGCCCCCCGGTCTGGGCCCGGCCCAGCCTGCGCCAGGAGCTGGCCGACCTGGTGGGCCACCTGGCCGGGCCCTACGAAGTCCCCGTCGACCTGGACGTCTCCTGTCCGCCCGACCTCATCCCCCCGCACCTCGGCGACGAGCTCATCGCCGTGGTCAAGGAGGCCCTGAGCAACGCCCTGCGCCACTCCGGGGCGCAGGACATCGACGTGCGGGTGGACGGCGACCCCTCCCGCCTGGCCGTCTCGGTGGCCGACAACGGGAGCGGCTTCGACCCGGCCCGGGTCCGGCGGGGAATGGGCCTGGCCAACATGGCCACCCGCGTCCGGGCGGCCGGGGGCAGCTTCACCGTCGACTCCGCCGCCGGCCGGGGCACGGTGGTCCGCGCCTCCTTCCCCCTCTGACCCCGGCTACTGGAGAGCGGCCTGCGCCGCTGCCAGGCGGGCGATCGGCACCCGGAACGGGGAGCAGGACACGTAGTCGAGCCCCAGTTCGTGGCAGAAGGCGATGGAGCGGGGGTCCCCGCCGTGCTCGCCACAGATCCCCACTTCGAGGTCGGGGCGCGTCGCCCTGCCCCCCTCGACGGCCAGGCGCATGATCCTGCCCACCCCGTTGCGGTCGATGGTGGCGAAGGGGTTGTCCTCGAGGATGCCCTCCCTCAGGTAGCGCACCAGGAACCCCGACTCGGCGTCGTCGCGGCTGATGCCGAAGGTCGTCTGGGTCAGGTCGTTGGTGCCGAAGGAGAAGAACTCGGCGTAGCGGGCGATCTCGCCGGCGGTGAGGGCGGCCCGGGGGATCTCGATCATCGTCCCGAAGAGGTACTTCACCTCGATGCCCTGCTCGGCCATCACCTGGCGGGCCTCTGCCTCGAGCAGCTCTCGCTGCACCTTGAGCTCGTTGACGTGGCTGACGAGCGGGATCATCACTTCCGGGTGCACCACCACCCCTTCGCGGGTCACCGCGCAAGCCGCCTCGAAGATGGCACGCACCTGCATCCGGGTGAGCTCGGGGAGGGTGATCCCCAGGCGCACCCCGCGGGTGCCCAGCATCGGGTTGGCCTCGTGCATGGAGGCGACCCGGGCGAGGAGGGCCTCCACCTCCGTGATCTGCGCCCGCGACCTTGCCGCCGCGGGCCTCCTCGACCTTGAGGTCGATGAGCCGCTTGGTGAGGTCGGCGGTGGAGGGCAGGAACTCGTGCAGCGGCGGGTCGATGAGCCGGATGATCACCGGCAGCCCGTCCATCGCCCGGAACAGGCCCTCGAAGTCGGCCCGCTGATAGGGCAGCAGCCGGGCCAGCGCCTCGGCCCGCTCCTCCGGCGAAGTGGTCATGATCATCTTCTGCACGATGGGCAGGCGCTCGGTCTCGAAGAACATGTGCTCGGTGCGGGTGAGGCCGATGCCCTCCGCCCCGTAGCGGCGGGCCCGCTCCGCGTCGACCGGGTAGTCGGCGTTGGCCCGCACGCGCAGCTTGCGCACCTCGTCGGCCCAGGTCAGCAGCCTCATCAGCCACGGGTCCGAGATGTCGGGCACCATCGTCTCCAGGCGCCCGAGGTACACGTCCCCGTTGGTGCCGTCGATGGAGATCCAGTCGCCCTCGGCGATCACCCGGCCGGCCACCGCCATCGTCCGGGCGGCCATGTCCACCTCCAGGGCGGCCACCCCGACCACCGCCGGCTTCCCGAACTGGCGGGCCACCAGGGCGGCGTGGCTGGTGCGCCCTCCCCGGCTGGTGAGGATCCCCTCGGCGGCGAGCATGCCGTGCACGTCGTCCGGCTTGGTCTCCGGGCGGACCATGATCACCTGCTTGCCCTCCTGCTTGGCCCACCGCTCGGCCAGGTCGGCGTCGAAGGCGGCCACGCCCACCGCCGCCCCGGGGGAGACGTTCAGGCCGTTGGCCAGCCTGACGGCCCCCTTGCGGGACTCGGGACGGAACTGCGGATGCAGGAAGAAGTCCACCTGATCGGGCTTGACCCGCATCACCGCCTCCTGGCGGGTGATGAGGCCCTCCTCGGCCTGGTCCACGGCGATGCGCACCGCCGCCTGCGCGGTCCGCTTGCCGTTGCGGGTCTGCAGCAGCCAGAGCTTGCCGCGCTCGACGGTGAACTCCATGTCCTGCATCTCCCGGTAGTGCTTCTCCAGCCGGGAGGCGATGGCGGCGAACTGGGCGTACATCTCGGGCATGTCGCCGGCAAGCTGCTCGAGGGGCTTGGTGGCCCGGATGCCGGCCACGACGTCCTCGCCCTGGGCGTTGATCAGGTAGTCCCCTTCGATCTTCGGCTCGCCGCTGGTGGCGTTGCGCGACATGGCCACCCCGGTGGCGCAGTCGTCGCCCATGTTCCCGAAGACCATGGTCTGGATGTTCACCGCGGTGCCCAGGTCGTGGGCGATGCCGGCCGCGTTGCGGTAGTCCACGGCGCGCTTGCCGTTCCAGGACTTGAAGACCGCCTCGGTGGCCAGGCGAAGCTGCTCCTTGGGATCGGTGGGGAAGCCGCCGGCCAGCCGGCGAAACTCGGCCACGATCTCCTTGAGGCGCGGCGCCGCCAGCTCGGAATCGGTGGCCACGCCCTGCTCCGCCCGATGCTGGGCCAGCACCTCCTCGAAGACCTCGTCGGGCCGGCCCAGCACCACCGAGCCGAACATCTGCACGAGGCGCCGGTAGGAGTCATACACGAAGCGCTCGTCACCGGTGAGGCGGGCGAGGCCGGCGGCGACCTCGTCGTTGAGGCCGATGTTGAGCACCGTGTCCATCATCCCCGGCATCGAGAACTTGGCCCCCGACCGGCAGGACACCAGCAACGGCTCCTGCGGATCGCCGAACCGCTTGCCGGCGGCCTTCTCCACCCGGTGCAGCGCCTGCTCGACCTGCTCCCAGCATCCGGGGGGAAACGTCTCGTCCCCCCCCAGGTAGGCGAGGCATGCCTCGGTGGTCACGGTGAACCCGGGCGGTACCGGCACCCCCAGCCGGGTCATCTCACCGAGGTTGGCCCCCTTGCCCCCGAGGAGGCCGCGCACGCCCTCCCAATCGCCGCCGTAGCGCTGCTCGGCCTCGGCGACCTCATCGAACCCGTAGACCCACTTGGTGGCGGACATGGAAGAAGACTCTCCTCATCTCTGTGCGAGCGCGCCGCATGGTAGAGAAGCCCCGACGCATGGGGGACGGAGAGCCCTCAGCGCAGGCGCCGCTCGGCGGCGGGGATGTCCTTGCGGCTGGGCAGCCAGCGTTGCGGGACCGAGCGCACCCGCATGCGGCTGTCCACCACCACCGCCCCCTTGCCCGGCTCGAGGACCTTGACGGGGTTGAGGTCGAGCTCCACGATCTCGGGGACCTCCTCGATCATGGCGGACAGCCTCTGCATGAGCTCCTTGAGGGCGGGGACATCGCCCGGGGGCGTGCCCCGGTAGCCCTGGAGCATCTTGGCCGCCTTCACCTCGCCGATCATCTCGTCCACGTCCAGGTCGCTGACCGGGTTCATGCGGAACGAGATGTCGCCGATCAGCTCCACGAAGATCCCGCCCAGGCCGAAGGCGATCAGCGGCCCGAAGGAGGGATCCTCGGTCATGCCGACGATCACCTCGTGCCCGCCGGTGACGAACTCCTGCACCAATGCCCCGACGGCATCGGCCGCCACGCCGATCACCTTGTCGTAGGCCGCAGCCACCGCCTCGTCCCCCTGGATGTTCAGGACCAGCCCGCCCACGTCGCTCTTGTGCAGGGCGCTGGGGGCCACCACCTTGAGCGCCACCGGCCCGCCGAACTCGGCCGCGGTCGCCACCGCCTCCTCGCGAGAGTGGACCAGGCGCGACTTCGGATGAGGGATGTGGTAGGCGTCGAGGACCGCGTCGGCCTCGTGGGGCAGCAGCCATCCGCCCTCGGTGCCGAGGCGCCCGAGGGCCCCCCAGATCACGTCCTGGGCGGTGTCGGTGTTGGTGTCGTCGAACTCGGCGATGACCCCCTCGGGACGGGCCCTCCACTCGGCGTAGCGCACCGCATGGGCCAGGGCCCGGGACGCCGGCTCGGGGAACGGATAGGAGGGGATACGGATGTCACCGCGATTGATCGGTCCCAGGTCGCCTTCGTCGGCTTCCATGAAGACGCCGAGCACGGTCTTGCCGCTGGTGCCCTCGGCGACCACTTCGGAGATCGCATTCTCGACGTCCCGCTCGGTGCGCGGGGCGGTGGGGATGTAGATCACGATGACGGAGTCGATCTCATCGGAGGCGAGGAGCTGCCGCATGCAGGCCTGGTAGTTGCTCGGGCTGGCCGAGGCGATCATGTCCACGGGGTTGCCCGCCGAGGCCTCGGCGGCCAGCACCTCGCGCAGAGACGCCTGCAGCTTGTCCGAGAACAGAGGCAGGGTGAGGCCCTCGGCCTCCAGGGCGTCGGCGGCCAGGATGGCAGGTCCCCCGGCGTTGGTCAGCACCCCCACCCGCCGACCCTTCGGCAGCGGCTGGTTGGCGAGCAGCGACGCCACCTCGAACAGCTCCTCGAGGGTGTCGGTGCGGATCATGCCGGTCTGGCGGAAGAGGGCCGAGACGGCCGTCTCACCGCTGGCCAGGGCGCCCGTGTGGCTGCTCGCCGCCCGGGCCCCTGCCTGGCTGCGCCCCGACTTCACCACCACGATGGGCTTCTTGCGGTTGACCCGCTGGGCGATGCGGGAGAAGCGCCGCGGGTGCCCGAAGGACTCCAGGTACAGCAGCACCACGTCTGTGGAAGGGTCGCCCTCCCAGTAGAGGAGCAGGTCGTTGGCCGACACGTCGGTCTTGTTGCCCATGGACACGAAGCTGGAGATGCCGATGTCCAGTTGGCGGGCGTAGTCGAGGATGGCGATCCCCAGCGCCCCGCTCTGGCTGGACATGGCCACATTGCCCCGCGGCGGGTGATGAGGGGAGAAGGTGACGTCCAGGTTCACCGCCGGGTCGGTATTGAGCATGCCCAGGCAGTTGGGCCCGACCATGCGCATCCCCGCGTTGCGCACCAACTCCAGGAGGTCGGTCTCCAGCTTGGTGCCGCCCTCGCCGGTCTCCGAGAAACCGGCGCTGATCACCACCAGCGCCTTGACCCCCTTGTCGGCGCACTCCTGCACCGCCGACAGCACGCCCCGGGCCGGCACCACGATCACCCCCATGTCCACCGAGTCGGGGATATCGAGCACCGACTTGTAGGCCTTCACCGAGCCGACCGCCGGGGCGTTGGGGTTGACGGGGTAGACGATCCCGGAGAAGCGGGCGCCCAGCGTGTTCCGCATGACGCGCGGCGCCGATCGACCGTTCGTCCCGGCTGGCCCCGATCACCGCGATGCTGCGCGGGTAGAACATCGGCAGGAGCGAGGCGGCCACCGCCTGCTGCTCGTGCTGCCACCCCGCCCGCTTTGCCTCGTCGGTCAACTCGACGGGGAACTCCACCGTATAGATGCCCTGGCCCATCTCCCGGTGGAGCTGGAACCCCGAGCTGCGGAACACCCGCATCATCGGGTAGTTGTCGGGGAGCACGAAGGCGCGGAACGAAGCCACCCCATTGTTGCGGGCGTAGTTGGTGAGATGCACCAGCAGCTGGGTGGCGATGCCCCGGCCCTGGTGGCCGTCCTCGACCACGAAGGCGACCTCGGCGGCCGTGGGGTCGTCCTCCATGCGGTCGTAGCGGCCGATGGCGATCATCTTGTCCCCCAGCTCGACGACGAAGGCCATGCGATCGTCGTAGTCGAGCGAGGTGAAGTACTGCAGCTCCTCCTTGGAGAGGTCCTGCTTGTGCCGGAAGAAGCGGTGGTAGACGCTCTCCCGGCCAAGGCGATGGAACATCGCGTGCAGCGCGTCGGCGTCCTCGGGCTTCACGGGGCGGATGTGCGCCAGGCCCCCGTCGCGCAGCACCACATGGAAGTCGTAGTCGATGGGATAGGCGGCCACAGTCATTCTTTCTGTCGAGCCACGGCCATTCTGCCAGGTTGCCGCGGGTCACGCCACGGCCGAGGGCCCCTCGCTAACCTGGCCCCAGGAGGGTATCGGTGGTCGGCCTGGTCGTCGGCATCGTCCTCATCCTCATCGGCGCCTACGGCGTGCTCGGTGCTCAACCCTTCGTCCATCGAGCGGCCCGGCTCTGGCCCCACCCGAGGCACGGCGCCCAGGTCGGAAACCTGGTGGCGACGAACTTCATCATCCGGTTCCTCGGTTTGCTGGTCGTGGCGGCCGGTGTCGCCCTGGTGGTGGTCTACTTCGTGTAGGGCTACGCCAGCGCGACGAGGTCGAGCAGCGATTCGTCGAAATAGGCGATCTGACCCTCGGGCATGAGCACCGCCCGGTCGGGCGCCAGTTCTGCCACGAAGCCGGAGTCGTGGCTCACCAGCACCACGGTTCCCCGGTAGAGCCGCAACGCGGTCAGCAGCGCCTCCTTGGCCTGCGGGTCCAGGTTGTTGGTGGGCTCGTCGAGGAGCAGCACGTTGTGCCCTCCGACGACCAGCATCGCCAAGGCCAGCTTGGTCTTCTCGCCGCCGGACAGCGTCCCCGCCGGCTGGTCCACCCGGTCGGCCAGCAGGAAGTGCCCGAGCACCGCCCGCAGGACGGTCTCCGGCTCGGGGGACACCCTGCGCAGGTGGGCGAGCACGGTGGCGTCCGGGTCGATGCCCTCGTGCTCCTGGGCGTAGTAGCCGACGGCGGCCCGGTGCCCGCGGGTCACCCGCCCCAGGTCGGGCTGCTCCGCGCCCGCCAGGATGCGCAGCAGGGTGGTCTTGCCCGCCCCGTTCAGGCCCAGGATGAGCAGGCGCTCGCCCCGCTCGAGGGCGACGTTCACGTCGACGAAGACGACGTTGTCGCCGTACGCCTTGGCCAGCCCGACCCCTTCCAGGGGGACCCGCCCCGACGGTTGGGGCTGGGGGAAGCGCACTCGCACCGAGCGCCCGGGGCCGCTCACCTCCACCAGCCGGGAGCGGATCCGCTCCGCCCGCGTCTCCATGGTCGAGGCCTTGCGGGCCATCTTCTCCGTCTTCCCTTTGAAGCGACGGATGGTGACTTCCAGCGCGGCGATCTGCTCCTCCTGGTGGCGGCGCTCCCGCCGGTGCTGCTCCCGCCGCCGTTCCCGCTCCTCCAGGTAGTGCGAGTAGGTGCCCCGGTAGTGCTCTACGGCGGAATCCTCGAAGGCGAGCACCGAGGTGATCGCCGCGTCCAGCAGGGGCAGGTCGTGGCTCACCAGCACCAGGCCGCCGGCGTAGCCGCTGAGGTAGCCGACCAGCCAGGCCTTGGCATCGAGGTCGAGGTGGTTGGTGGGCTCGTCGAGCAGCAGCACCTCGGTCTCGGCGAAGAGCACCCGGGCCAGCTCCACCCGGCGGCGCTGGCCGCCGGACATGGTGGCCACCGGCTGGGCGAGCTCGGCTTCCCCGATGCCCACCGACGCGGCGAAACGCCGCGCCTCCGACTCGGCGCGATAGCCCCCGGCCAGCTCGAACTCCGTTTCGAGCCGGGCGAAGCGGCGAATGGCCCGATCGCGCTCGACGGCGGCGGAGGCGGCCATGCGGCGGCGTGCCTCCTCCATCTGGCGCTGCAGCAGGCCGATACGCCGCACCGAGAGGATGCGCTCCAGCGCGCTCGCCTGCGGGTGCTCCAACTCCGGCAGGGCCGCCTCCTGCGACAGGTAGCCGATCACCCCCTGGGTGGCCACCGTCCCCGACGCCGGGGCCCGCAGGCCGGCCAGGGTGCGCAGCAGGGTCGTCTTCCCGGCGCCGTTGCGGCCCACGAGGCCGACCTTGTCACCCGGGTACAGGGCGAAGTCCACCCCTTCGACGAGGGTGAGCCCGCCCGCCTCGATCTCCAGGTTCTTGGCGATGATCATGTCGGCTACCCGGCCCCGCCGGTCACCCGGCCACGGCGTCGGCGGCGATCGTCTCGCAGACGACGTCCTCGCCGGTGTGGCAGGTGTCGATGCCGGCGCCGCCGCGCAGGACGTCCCGGCCGCCCTGCCCGTACAGCTCGTCGTCGCCGATCTCACCCAGGAGGGTGTCGCTCCCGGGCCCTCCGGAGAGACTGTCGGCCCCGCTCCCCCCGGCCAGCCGGTCCCCTCCGATGCCGCCGAGGAGGGTGTCGGGGCCGGCGCCGCCGGAGAGGCGGTCCGCCCCTCCGTTGCCGCCGAGTAGGTCGGCCCCCGCCTCGCCGCCGATGAAGTCGCCGCCGGGGCCGCCGTAGGCCTCGTCGTTGCCGGGCCCGAGGCAGATCAGGTCGTCGCCCCCGCGGCCGTACACCCTGTCGTCCCCCTCCAGGGCGGCGATCACGTCATCGCCGGGAGTGCCGTACAGGTCCTCGCCGCCGGCGGTGCCGACGATGGTGGCGGGCCGTCCCTCGCAGGTGGGCACCGGGGGCTCCGGCAGCGGCTGACCGGAGAGGACGGAGGCAATCCACTCCTGGTGGGCTGCGGTTTCGGTGTAGAAGGTGGGTTGGCCGGCGACACCGCAGCCGTTGGGGTCCATGCCGCCGGACACGATGCCCACGTGCAGGTAGCCCGAGGGACCGGTGACGAACAGGGGCCCGCCGCTGTCGCCCGGACAGGCGTCGACCCCGCCCACGACCAGGTCGCCGGCGCAGATCATGGCCGACGCGGCGAAGAAGCTGGGGTAGATGGCGGTGCAGCCGGCGTCCGGGACGATGGGCACGTTCACTTTCCGCAGCCTGGTCGGGTCCTCCGGCGTCCCCGGCGGCTGCCCCATGGTCAGTCCCCAGCCGGCCACCGTGGCCGTCGCCCCGGCCGCGAAGAGGGGGGCGTCGGCGGCGGTGGCAAGGGCGATTGGCGACCCGGCGGTGGCCGCCCGCTCCAGCCGGACCAGGGCCAGGTCGTTGACCGGGAAGGCGTAGGAAGGATGCCGGTACACGGCGCTCACCCCGATGCGCTCCCCCTGGGTATCGTCGCTGAGATCGTGGCGGCCTACCAGCACGTCGAAGTCCCCGGCGGCGACACAGTGGCCGGCGGTGAGCACCCACTCCGCGGCGATGAGCGCCCCACCGCAGTAGAAGCCCCTGTAGGCATCACTCTCCGACGCCAACACCAGGGCGACAACGAACGGGTACGACCCCGGCGGGTCTACCTCAGCGCCGCCGACGATGCGGGGGACGACGCCTCCGCCGCTCTCCGGAGTGGCCGCGGGCGCCGCGGCGAGCGGCCCGGTGGCCGAGAAGAGGGCGACGCCCAGGCCGGCAAGGAGGACCGCCGACCGGCGTCTGCGTCTGGTCATGACCGCCAACCCTAGCGGCCGGGTGGGGTAGCCCCGATAGGTCAGCGGCGGCCGGCGAGGCGGTCCGTCAGCAGGGCCGGAGTGAGATCCGCCCGCGCCGAGTCGATGGTTTCCACCGTCAGGCTGGCCGCCGCCATGCCCCAGTCGATGGCGGCGTGACCGCTCCCCTCGCGGCTCAGCCCGTACACGTAGCCGGCGATCTGGGCGTCGCCGGCCCCGGTGACGTCGACCACGGAGCGGGCGGGAAGGGCGGGCACCTGGCGGGGCAACGCCCCATCGTCCACGTATGCCCCGCGCCACCCCAGCGACACCACCACCCGGCGCGCCCCGCGCCGCCGGATGGCGGCGGCGGCGGCGACCACCGATGCCTGCCCCTCGGGAGGCAGCCCCGCCAGGGTGAGGGCCTCGGCCCGATCGGGGAAGACCACGTCGAGGCGCGGCAGGATGGTGGCGAGGCGGATGGCCTTGGCGACCGACACCGGATCGGCGAGCACCTGCGCCGCGCCGGCGTAGGGGAGCAGGCGGGCGATGGTGGCCGCGGGGAGGTTGGCATCGACTACCCACGCGTCGAACTTGCCCAGGGTGGGCCCCACCCGGTCGGCCCACGCAAGGTCGAGGAGGTCGTACACCTCCATGTCGGCGGCCCCCACCACCAGGCGGCCTTCCCGGTCGAGGATGGCCAGGTAGGAAGCGGTAGGCGGGCCGGGCGAGTGCTGCACCCCCGAGGTGTCCACCGAAGCGGCGTGCAACTCCCCGAGCAGGGAGTGGCCCGCCGCGTCGTCCCCCACGATCGAGAACAGGGTCACCGGCAGGCCCAGGCGGCCTAGATTGCGGGCGATGTTGCCGGCCGCGCCCCCGGGGGTGCGCACCGTCCGGGCCGGGTTCGACGTGCCGGGATGGACCTCCCCGGTCACCCGAGCCTTGATGTCCAGGTGCATCGCTCCGATGCAGGCGACCTTCATCGAGCCCCTCAGCCCGCAGGCTACCCCGGGCCCGGGCGCGGCGAGAGGGAGCTTCTGTTAATCCCCATTAACATGCCCGGCGCGGCCACACATGGAGGAGTTCCCATGTCCGATTACCGGCAAGCCCATGCCCGCTCAATAGCCGACCCGGAAGGCTTCTGGGGGGAGGCGGCGGCGGCCATCGACTGGGACCGCCCTTACGACCGGGTGCTGGACTCCTCCCGCGCTCCGTTCTACCGGTGGTTCCCCGGGGGCATGCTCAACACCTGCCACAACGCCGTGGACCGTCACGTCGCTGCCGGCCGCGGCGACCAGGCGGCGCTGATCTACGACAGCCCGGTGACGGGGACGGTGCGCCGGTTCACCTATCGGGAGTTGCGCGACGAGGTGGCCCGCTGCGCCGGCGGCCTCGTCTCGCTGGGCGTCGAGCCGGGCGACCGGGTGGTCATCTACATGCCCATGGTCCCTGAGGCGGTCATCTCGATGCTGGCCTGCGCCCGCATCGGAGCCATCCACTCGGTGGTCTTCGGAGGGTTCGCCGCCAAGGAGCTGGCCACCCGGGTGGACGACGCCAAGCCCAGGGTGATCCTCTCGGCCTCCTGCGGAATCGAGGCCGCCCGGGTCATCCCCTACAAGCCGCTCCTCGACCGGGCCCTGGAGATCTCCTCCCACCGGCCGGAGCACTGCGTGATCCTCCAGCGCCCGCAGGCGGAGGCCACCCTGGTGGCGGGGCGCGACCTCGACTGGGGCGCGGTCATGGCCGCGGCCGAGCCGGCGCCGTGCCGCCCCGTGGCCGCCACCGACCCCCTCTACATCCTCTACACCTCGGGCACCACGGGTGTCCCCAAGGGCGTGGTGCGGGACAACGGCGGGCATGCCGTCGCCCTGCGCTGGAGCATGGAGAAGATCTACGCGGTGACCCCGGGCGAGGTGTACTGGGCCGCCTCAGACGTGGGCTGGGTGGTGGGCCATTCCTACATCGTCTACGCCCCCCTGCTGCACGGCTGCACCACCATCCTCTACGAGGGCAAGCCGGTGGGCACCCCCGACGCCGGTGCCTTCTGGCGGGTCGTCGAGGAGCACGGGGTCTCGGTGCTGTTCACCGCCCCCACCGCCCTGCGGGCCATCAAGCAACGGGACCCGAACGGTGAGTACATCCACCACTACGACCTCAGCCGGTTCCGCACCCTGTTCCTCGCCGGCGAGCGCTGCGACCCCGACACCCTGGAGTGGGCCCGGGAGAAGCTGGGAGTGCCCGTCATCGACCATTGGTGGCAGACCGAGACCGGCTGGGCAATCGGCGCCAACTGCCTGGGCATCGAAACCATGCCGGTCAAGCCCGGCTCGGCCGGGGTGGCCGCCCCCGGCTACGACGTCCAGGTGCTGGCCCCGGGCGGCCAGCGGCTGCCGGCCGGGCAGATCGGCACGATCGCCATCAAGCTCCCGCTGCCCCCCGGCAACCTCCCCACCCTTTGGCAGAACGATGAGGGCTTCATCTCCTCCTACCTGGAGCGCTTCCCCGGCTACTACCTGACGGGCGACGCCGGGTACGAGGACGAGGACGGCTACCTGTGGATCATGTCCCGCATCGACGACATCATCAACGTCGCCGGGCATCGGCTCTCCACCGGGGGCATGGAGGAGGTGCTCGCCTCACACCCGGCCGTGGCCGAGTGCGCCGTGATCGGGGTGGCCGACCGGCTCAAGGGCCAGGTGCCGGTGGGCTTCGTGGTCCTCAAGCAGGGAGTGGACCGCCCCGAGGCCGAGATCGTGGCCGAGTTGGTGGCCATGGTGCGCGACCGCATCGGCCCCGTGGCCGCCTTCAAGCAAGCCACCATCGTCACCCGCCTCCCCAAGACCCGCTCCGGCAAGATCCTGCGCGGCACCATGCGTCAGATCGCCGACGGCGAGGAGTGGCGGATGCCGGCCACCATCGACGACGCGGCGGCCCTCGACGAGGTGGGGGCAGCCCTCACCGCCCTGGGCTACCCGGAACCGCCCGCCGAGCCGCGCTAGGAGATGGGTGGGTGGCGGCCCGCCCACGGGTGGGCCGCCTCCATCTGGGCTGCCAGACGGATGAGGGTGGCCTCGTCCCCGGGACGCCCCACCAACTGCACACCGAGCGGCATGCCCTCGTCGTCGAAACCCATGGGCACGTTGACCGCCGGCTGGCCGGTCATGTTGAACGGGGAGGTGAACGAGCCCATCGCCGTGTAGCGGAACACGCCGGCGGGGTTGGTGGCCATGTCCTGGAACTCCCCAACCCGGGGGGCGGTGATGGCCACCGTGGGGGTCAGCAGGACGTCGTGGGTGTCCCAGTACGCGATGGTGCGGCGCGCCTGCCGGTAGACGGCGGCGAGCCCGCCCATCACCGTGGGCCCGTCGGCCGACGTTCCCAACTCGATGACCTGGACTGTCTGGGGATGCAGGGTGTCCAGTGGCGGCAGGTCGAGCCAGGCGGCCATGTCCGCCCCGTAGGCCGGGGCAGCCATCCAGGTGACCGCGGGGTCCCATTCGGGGGCCGCTTCCTCCACACCATGGCCGAGATCCGCCAGCAGCCACATGGCCGCCTCGTACCCTCGCAGAGGCGCCGCGTCCACGATGATCCCTGACACGAAGGGCTCGGCGGTGGCCCCAATGCGCAGCACGCCCGGCGGCTGGGCGGCTTCGACGGCAAAGGGACGGGAGGGCGGAGGGGCCCACCAGGCGTCGCCGGTGGCGTAGCCGGCGATCACGTCGAGCAGTGCTGCGGCATCGGCCACTGTCCGGGCCATGGGCCCGATCACCGCGAACAGGTGGTTGGGCTGGGGCGCGTTGCTGACCCGGCCCCGGGAAGTCTTGATGCCAAACACGCCGGACAGCGACGAAGGGATGCGGATCGAGCCGCCGCCGTCGCTCCCCACCGCCACGGGGCACAGCCCGGCGGCGAGGGCCGCCCCGGCACCCCCGGACGACCCGCCCGGTGTGCGCGTCGGATCCCAGGGATTGCAGGCCCAGGGGTACCCGGGGGGCTCGGTCACCGCCTGCATGCCGAACTCGGGGGTGTTGGTCTTGCCCAGCACGATGAAGCCGGCGCGCTTGACCCGAGCGACGACCTCGGCGTCGGCGGTGGGAATCCGGTCCGCGTTGGTACGCGTGCCCCGGGTGGTGCGTATGCCGGCAGTGTCGATGAGGTCCTTGATGGAGATCGGCACACCGTGGAACGGGGGCAGCTCGGCCGACCCCACCACCGCCGCTGCCTTGCGCGCCGCCTCCAGGGCCTGGTCGCCCGCCACCGTCAGGTAGGCATTGAGCCGGGGGTTGAGCTCCTCGATGCGGCGGAGGTAGCACTCCACCAGCTCCACGGGGCTCACCTCCCCGGTCCGCACCAGGCGGGCCTGCTCCAGTGCCGAGGTGAACGCGAGCTCGATGTCCCCGCTCATATGGCCGTCTCCCTCCCCGCCCAGTAAGGGGCGCGCAATTCCCGCTTGAACAGCTTGCCGGTCTCCGAGCGGGGCAGAGACTCGACGAAGTCCACCGACCGCGGGCACTTGTAGTGGGCCAGGCGCTCGCGGCAGTAGTCGATCAGCTCCCGCTCCAGCGGCGGGCCGGCTTCGTACCCGGCCATGAGCTGCACGACCGCCTTGACCTCCTCACCCATCTCGGGGTTGGGGACGCCGATCACTCCGCAGTCGAAGACGGCTGGGTGGTTGATCAGCACGTTCTCCGCCTCCTGCGGGAAGATGTTGACCCCGCCCGAGATGATGGTGAACGACGCCCGGTCGGTCAGGTACATGTAGCCGTCGGCGTCCAGGTAGCCGACGTCCCCCACCGTCACCCACCCGTGCGACTCGGTGGCGGCCGCGGTCTTGGCCGGGTCCTTGTGGTAGGCGAAGCGGAGGAAAGAGGGCGGTTCGAAGTAGAGCAGGCCGGGCTGTCCGGCTGGCAGCTCGTGGCCCTCCTCATCGAGGACGTGAGCCGGGCTCAGCGCGGAACGCCCGATCGAGCCGGGATGAGCGAGCCATTCGTGGCTGTCGATGAAGGCGCCTCCTACCGGCTCGGTGGCGCCGTAGTACTCGAGCAGGATCGGGCCCCACCAGTCGATCATGCGCCGCTTCACCTCGATGGGGCACGGGGCGGCGCCGTGGACGGCCGTTCGCAACGACGACAGGTCGTAGCGGTGGCGCACCTCCTCCGGCAGCTTGAGCATCCGCACGAAATGGGCGGGCACGAACTGGGCGAAGCTGACTCGGAACCGCTCGATGGCCGCCAGCGTGGCCTCGGGGTCGAAGCGCTCCATGATCACCACGGTGTCACCGCGCCGGGCCGAGTAGAGCAGCACCTGCACCTGGGCGTTGTGGTAGAGGGGGGCAGTCAGCAGCACCACGGCATCGTCGGGGACGCGGTACATCGCGGAGTAGAACTCCACCGGCACCATAGGTTCGCCTGCCGGCTTCTTCACGAGGAAGGGCTTCACTCCCTTGGGCCATCCCGTGGTCCCGCCGCTGTAGAGCATCGACTGCCCTTCCCACTCCTCGGGAAGGGGCTCGGCAGGTTCGGCAGCAACCGCCGACTCATAGTCCTCGTAACCCGCCAGGGAGCCGCCCAGCACCAGCCGGTGCTCCACCGAGGGCGGCATGAGCTCGATGAGAGGCGCGGCCACCGGCGCCATGGAGGCCGAGGTGATGAACACCCGGGCGCCGCAGTCGGCCAGCACATGGGCCACCTCCTCGGGGGTGAACCGGGTGCTGATGGGCGTGTAGAACAGGCCGGAGCGCTGGCCGGCCCAGCAGGCCACAGGGAAACCGAGCCCGTTCTCCAGCAGAAAGGCGAAGTGATCCCCGTAGCCGAGCCCCCGGTCGGCCAGGAGGCGCGCCAGACGGATCGAGCGTTCGTTCAGGTCCCGCCAGGTGAGGGCCTCCCCGCTGGCGGCCATGATGAAGGCTGGAGTATTCGGCCGCTCCCGGGCGTGGTCGGCGATCCACATGTATGCCTCCTTAGCCAGGAGGGCCGCCCGGTCGCCGGGCGGCCCTCCCCATCTCACGTGGTTGGCGAACCGCTCAGCACGCCTCTCCGGTCAGGAAGTTCCTGGACCCGAGCCCCACGGGTTCGCCGTTCTCGATCACGGCGATCCCATGGCAGGCCTGGAACAGGCGGGGCAGCGACAGGAGGCCGGGCTGGGAGTAGTCGAGCGGGCCGATGAGCCCGACGTCGATGACTCCGAAGGCCGGCAGGGCCTCCAGCATTGCCGGGCCGGTGACCTCGTCGAGCGAAGCCGCCACCTCGGCGAAGACGAGAACCCCGGCGTAGACCGCGGAGGCGTTCCCGCCGGTCTCCTCGGCACCCGCCGCCTCCATGTCGGCGTAGAACCGCTGCACCGCCGGGTCCTCCATGTTGGTGGGGTAGCTGGCGGGGAAGATCAGGCCTTCGGCGGAAGCGCCGAGCGCGGCGAGCGTCTCATCCATCTGCGACATCATGATCGCCGTGTGGATGTCCGGGTTGGCCTGCTTCAGGGCGACGACGAAGTTGAGGGCGTCCTGGCCGCTCAGGAAGATGGACACCCCGTCCACGCCACCGCTGGTGGCGGCGGCCACGTAGGTGGCCATGTCCGGGGCTCCCAGGGGCACCGGCACCGACACTGTGTACTCCAGGCCGAAGCGGGCCAACCCCGCGTTCCCGAACATGGGGATCGCCGCCGCCTGGGGCAGGTCGACGTACACAGTCGCCAGGGTCGTGGCGCCCGCATCGGCCAGACCCGCCGACAGGTTGGCCGCCGAGCCGACCAGTCCGCTGCCCGTCGGGAACGACACCGCCGAAGTGAAGTCAGCTCTGAGTATTGATCACTCCACCGATCACCGGGATCCCCGCCGCCTCCAGGATGGCGTAAGCGTCGGCTCCCGAGATGAAGATGGATCCGATCACAGCGGCGGCGCCTTCGTCCACCGCCTGCTGGGCGCACTCGGCTTCCAGGTTGGGGTCACCCTCGGTATCACAGACGATCTGCTCGAGCATGACGCCGTTGATGCCCCCGTCGCGGTTGATCCCCTGGATGGCCGCATCGACGGCCGGGGGGATCTCCGGGTTGGCGATGAGACCGGAGTAGGCCCCCATCGACATGATCTTGATCGGGGGGGCTGCTTCGGTGGTGGTAGTGGCCTCGGTGGTGGTGGTGGCCTCGGTGGTGGTGGCCGCCTCGGTAGTGGTGGTGGCCGCCTCCGTGGTGGTGGCCGCTTCCGTAGTGGTGCTCTCGCCCTCATCGTCGCCGCAGGCGGCAGCCAGGAGCAGCAGCACCAACCCCACGGCGATGAGCCGGAATCGGACTACGCGCATGGGAATTCCTCCCTCAAGGATTCGCCGGGGAAGACGGAGTCTTCCATCGGCAGGAAGTTAGTCCGCGTTCACGCTGCGGTCAACGGGCACCTTCTCAGTTGGGCCGCCGCCTCCTGCCGGCCCTGTTAGCGTAAGTTCACTTCGAACCCAAGGGGGCCCTCTTGGACGCCGCCACCGCCGAGGTCGCCGCCGACCTGGAAGCCGAGCAGGCCGCCCTCGACGCCGTGATCGGCCCCCTCCCTGAGGAGGCCTGGGGCCGGGCGACCCCCGCCGCCGGCTGGGTGGTCCAGGACCAGGTTGCCCACCTGGCCCTGGGCGAGGAACTGGCCGCCGTAGCGGCCACCGATGCCGCCGCCTTCTTCGAACGTCTCGCTGCGGCCGCGGCCGACCTGGCCGGATACGAGGAAGCCATGCTCTCGCGGGGACGCGCCCTCTCTCCGGCACAGGTGCTCGACTGGTGGCGCCGCGCCCGCCGGGAGACCCTGGCGGCGGTGGCGGCCGCCGACCCGGAGACCCGCATCCCCTGGGTGGGCCCGCCGATGAAGCCTCGCACCTTCCTGACGGCGCGGCTGATGGAGACCTTCGCCCACGGCCAGGACGTGCGCGATGCCCTCGGCCTGCCCCTGCAGGAAACCGGCCGCCTCCGCCACGTGGCCCACCTGGGAGTGGCCACCCGAGTGTTCTCCTACACCAATCGCGGCCTTCTCCCTCCCGAGACCCCGGTGCGGGTCGAGCTTCGCGGCCCCGCCGGCGAGGCCTGGTCGTGGGGGCCGGACGATGCCCCCGAACGCGTGAGCGGACCGTTGGTCGACTTCTGCCTGGTGGTCACTCAGCGGCGCAACGTCGCCGACACCCGCCTCACCGTCCAAGGAGCGGCCGCCGCCGAGTGGATGCGGATCGCCCAGGCCTTTGGAGGGCCGCCCACCGATGGACGGCCGCCTTCCCGCCACGTGGAGGAGCCATGAACCTAGCCGACTACACCGCCCTGGACGCCACGGCCCTGGCGGCCCTGGTCCGCGCCGGGGACGTCACCCCCGACGAGCTGGCCTCTCTGGCCCGTGAAGCCATGGAGCGCACCGACCCGCGGATCAACGCCCTCGTCGAGTGGTTCGCCGACCCCGGCCCGGGAACCGCCGAGGGCCCTCTGGCCGGAGTCCCGTTCCTGCTCAAGGACCTGTCCACCAGTTGCGCCGGGCGGCGGATGGAGATGGGCAGCCGCCAGGCACAGGGTTACGTGGCCCAGGCCGACTCCCTCCTCGTCCAGCGCTGGAAGGCCGCCGGCGTCCGGCTCCTGGGGCGGGCCAACACCCCCGAGTACGGCATCTGCGGCACCACCGAGCCCCTGGTCAACGGCCCCACCCGGAACCCGTGGTCCCTCGATCGCACCGCCGGGGGCTCCAGCGGCGGCTCGGCGGCCGCGGTAGCTGCGGGCATCGTCCCGGCCGCCCACGGTTCCGACGGCGGGGGGTCCATCCGCATCCCGGCCTCGTGCTGCGGCCTCGTCGGACTGAAGGTCTCCCGGGGCCGGGTGACTTCGGCTCCCAACGACGGCGAGCGTCTTCTCGGGCTGGCGGTCAACTTCGTCGTCAGCCGTTCGGTGCGCGACACCGCCCTCCACCTGGATCTGGTCGGCCGGCCGGCTCCCGGTGACCCGTTCGAGGTGCCTCACCTCCCCGATGCCTATGCCGGCCTCAGGCCTGCCGACGCTCCGCTGCGCATCGGTGTGGTGGACGGGACCCGTTGGCCCACCTCGCCCAAGGTGCATCCGGAAGTGGCAGCCGCGGTCCACGAGACCGCGAGGGTGCTGTCCGAACTCGGTCATCACGTGGAGGCCGCGGCCATCGAGTTCGACCCCGATGCCTACAACAGCGTGGTGGTCGGGGCCTTCTCCCTGTCCGCCGCCGCCACCGCCGACTGGCTCACCCGGACGACGGGCCGCCCGGCCACTGCCGAGTACCTGGAGCCCATCACCCTGGCCCACATCGACCACGGCCGCCGCCTGACCGGGCTCGACGCCTATGCGCTGGAGACCCGGGCCAACTCGGTGCGCCGCCGGGTGGCCGGCTGCCTGGCCGGCCTGGACGCGGTGATCACACCCACCATCGCCCAGCTCCCGATCCCCCTGGGCTCGGCCTGGGGCATGACCGAAGGGATCTCGGCCTACGACTTCGGCATGGACCAGGAATGGTGGATCCCGTTCACGGCGGTGTTCAACGTGACGGGCCAGCCGGCGATCAGCCTCCCGCTGGCAATGAGCTCCGACGGGCTCCCCATCGGGGTGCAGATCGCTGCCGGCCACGGCCGGGAGGATCTCCTCATCCGCCTGGCCCTGCAGTTGGAGGAGGCCATGCCCTGGGCCGGCCGGCAGCCGCCGGTTCACGCCAGCCGGGCAGGCGATTAGGCCTCGGCCTCGCCCCCGGTGCCGGCCAGGTAGGCCTGCTCCACCTCGCCGATGCGGCCGCGCACCTCGGCGGCCGTCCCCGCGATCTCGATCCGGCCACGGCGCAGCACGTACACCCGGTCGGCAATCTGGAGGGCCTGGGTGGCGTGCTGCTCCACGATGAGCACCGCCACCCCTCGATCGGCGGCCTCGCGTACCGCGGTGAGGAGACGGGTGACCAGCATGGGAGCCAGGCCCAGGGAGAGCTCGTCGGCCAGGAGGACTTTGGGGTTCGAGGCCAGGGCCCGCCCCAGGGCGAGCATCTGCTGCTCGCCGCCGGACAGGAGGCCGGCCCGAAGCCCTCTCCGCTCGGCCAGTTCGGGGAAGAACTCCAGGGCGGCGGCGACGTCGCGCTTCCCCAATCGCAGGTTGTCGTCGGTGGTCAGCCGCTTGATCACCGACCGTTCCTCCGGCACGAAGGCCAGCCCCTCGCGGACCCGCCGGTGCAGAGGGGCCTTGCGGTCCGACCCGAGCCAATGCACCTGGCCGCCCAGGGGGGCAAGCTCCCCCGCCAGGGTGAGCAAGGTGGTGGTCTTGCCGGCGCCGTTGGGACCGAGCAGGGCCACCACCTCCCCCGGGTACACCACCAGGTCGAGGTCGTGGACCGCGGCCAGGTCGCCGTACCCGGCAGACAGGCCCCGGGCTTCCACGGCCGGCGCCGACCCGGCCGACCTGCCCTCCCGCGCCGCCGTCTCCGCCTCGCCCTTGCGCTCCCCCAGATACGCGGCGATCACCGTCGGGTCACGCCGCACCTGCGCCGGGGTGCCCTCGGCGACCTTGTGCCCGAACTGCAGCACGGCCACCCGGTCGCAGATGTCGAGGACCAGGGACACGTCGTGCTCCACCAGCAGGATGCCTATCCCCCACTCCTCGGCGAGGCGGCGAATGAGCTTCCCGAGGTCGGCCGTCTCCTGGGGATCGAGGCCGGCGGCCGGCTCGTCGAGCAGCAGGATCGAGGGGTTCATGGCCACCGCCCGGGCGATGGCCACCAGGCGCCGCCGGCCGTAGGCGAGGGCTTCCGGCGGCCGGTCGAGGTCGTCCTCCAGTCCGAACTCGTGGACCGCAGCCGTCGCCGCCGCGGCGAGGGGCGGGTTCCCCGGGTAGAAGAGATCGGTGAAGTAAGCCTTGAGGTCGCGCCGGTCGGACGCGGTGCGCAGGTTCTCGAACACGGTCATCCCCTCGAAGAGCTCCAGGCTCTGGAAGGAACGGCTCAGCCCGGCCTCGGCCCGCCGGCGCGGGGACCAGGCGGACACGTCCACCCCATCGAGGGTCACCCGGCCGGCGTTGCAGCGCACGAAACCGGTCACCGCGTCGATGAAGGTGGTCTTCCCGGCCCCGTTGGGCCCGATCAGGCCGACCACCTCGCCGGGGGCCACGGTCAGCGACACGTCCTCGAGGGCGACCACCCCTCCGAAGCGAACAGTGGCTCCCTCCACGGCAAGGGTGGCCGGATGAACGGGGTGAGGTTGGGCCTCGGGCAGGCGGCTGGGCGCCGGCGCCTTCACCAGGTGGAGACGCCGGGCCAGCGGGGTGAGCCTGTTCACCCAGAAGTGGGCGCCGCCGTCGGGGTCGGCCGCCAAGCCGAGGATCAGCAGCACCGGCGCCACGATCGGTATCCAGTCCTCGATGCCGCCGAACCACTTGCTGAATACCACCGGGGCCAGCCCTCCCTCGGCCAGCGGGGCCCCGAGGAAGGTGGCCCCTATCACGTACCCGATGCCACCGATGACCGAGTAGAGCACGGCGAAGACCGATTGGAGCACGGAGAACATCCCCGTGAAGACCACGTTGGGGCGGCGGAAACCGAGGAGCACCCCGCCGGCGGCGGCCAGGGCCGCCGCCAGGCCGAACGCGAACATCTTCGCCCGGAAGACGCTGATCCCCATTGCCGCCGCGGCCCGCTCGTTGGAGCGCACGGCTATCAGCCGCCGGCCCGCCCGGCCCCGGCGCAGGTTGCCCACCAGGATGCAGGCGATGATGAAGATGCCGAAGGCGAGCAGGGCGTAGCGCTCGGGGAAGCGGACCCGGTCGAGGTCCAGGCCCAGGAAGGTCGGGTTTCCGATGTTGAGCCCGAGCATGCCGCCGGTGAGGTCGGCGTTCTCCATCACCCGCGTCTGGATGACGAGCGCCAGGCCCATGGTCACCACTGCCAGGTTCACCCCCCGGGTGCGGAGGGCGGGCAGGCCCACCACGACCCCGACGGGGATGGCCACGGCGATCCCGGCCAGCGCGGCCAACTCATACGGGACCCCGAAGGAGGCCACCAGCCGGGTGGCGACCCAGGCCCCCATGCCGGCCAGGGCGAACTGGGCCAGAGACACCTGCCCCGTGTAGCCGGTGAGCACCACCAGCGACAAGCAGATGAGCGCGACCGCGCAGGTGATCATGGTGGCGTCCACCACCGACACCGACAGCACCCAGCAGACCAGCACCACGGTGATGACTATGCCGGGGATCAGCAGTCGCCAGCTGATCCGCCCGGTGCCCACCTGCCAGGGCCGCTCGAGGGGCTCATCGCGCAGAGGCAGGGCCCGGCCGGAGATCACCAGCACCACGATGATCACCAGGAAGGGGACCGAACGAGCCCAGCCTCCCAGGTCGAGGCTCGGGAACCTGACACCCAGGTAGGCCGTCTCGGCCTCGAGTATCCCGATCAGGAGGCCGCCGAGCAGCGTCAGCGGGAAGGAGCGGAAGCCGCCGACTAGCGCCGCCGCCAAGGCCGGGATCACCAGCAGGGTGAGCCCGGTGACCTGGAGGCCGGTCAGGTTGACGATCAGGATCGCGGCGAGCACCGCCAGCATGGACCCCAGCACCCAGTTGACCGTGGCCACCAGGTCGGGGGAGATGCCCTGGGCGGCGGCGGCCCGCCGGTTCTCGGCCACCGCCGCGGTGGCCAGGCCGAAGGAGGTGTAGCGGAACACCAGGGTCAGCAGGACGGTGAGGACCAGGCCGACCCCCAGGAGGATGAGACGATCGACCCCGATGGAGATGTCGGGGAGGACCTCAACCCCCCAGGTGGGGAGCAGCTTGGCCACGATGCGGGCGTCGGTGCCGAAGAGATGCTTGCAGAGGGCCACGAAGGCCCCGAGCACTGCCAGGGTGGCGATCAGCCGGATGAGGGCCGGGGCGCCCGACAGCCGCCGCATGGCCACCAGGTGGATGAACGCCCCGGTCACCGCCCCGAAGGCCAGCGCCAGGGCCAGCGCCGCCGCCATCGGCAGGCCGGCCTCCTCCGATGCGCTGTTGTAGAAGATGTACGCCCCGACCATGCCGATGGCGCCGTGGGCGAAGTTCACCACCCCCGACCCCCGGTACACCATCACGATCCCCACGGCCGAGAGGGCGTACACGGCACCGGCCCCCAGCCCGATGATGGCAAAGCGCAAGTACTCCACCTCGGCCCGACCTCCCTCGATTCCTACCGGCCCCGGCCGGACCGGTTACCCGTGGTTCACTCTAACGCCGTGGCCCTTCCGCCGCTCGCGCTCCGGAAGTCCGCCTAGAAGGGCCCGGATCCGAGGTTCTCGCCGATGGCGATCTCCGGCGGCATCGGGGTGCGCTTGTCCCCCTGCCAGACCGGCGGCCGCTTCTGCAGGAACGACATCACTCCCTCCATCGCGTCCGGATGCGTGCCCAGCCACCAGACGATCTTGGTCTCGAGAGCCATCGACCGGCGCCGGTCCAACTCCTGCAGGTTGCGATACACCGCGTTCTTGATCACCCCCACCGGGATGGGGGCGGTGTTGCGGGCCAGGTCGTGGGCCAGCTCGAGCGCGGCGGGGAGGAGCTCCTCACGCGGCAGTGCCCGGGAGACCAGGCCGATCGCCGCCGCCTCCGCCCCGGTGAAGATGCGCCCGGTGAGGAGGAGCTCCATCGCCCGGGAGAGCCCGATGAGCCGGGGCAGCAGCCAGGTGCTGTTGGCCTCGGGGAAGATCCCCCGCCGGCTGAACACGAACCCGAGCTTGGCGTCCTCGGCGGCGTAGAGGATGTCGAAGAGCAAGGGCACCGTCAGCCCCGCTCCCACCGCGGCGCCGTTGATCGCCCCGATGATCGGCGTGCGCATCCGCCAGAAGGCGCTGCGCTCGGGGAGGCTGTCGGCGTCGAGCCCCAGGGTCGAGTCGTGGGCCTTGTGGGCTTCCTCCCCGAACACCCCGGCCCCGGCCTCCAGGTCCACGCCTCCGCAGAAGGCCCGCCCGGCGCCGGTGACCACGATCACCCGCACCGCGGGGTCGTCCTCGAGGGCCCACATGGCCTCGTGGAACTCGCGGTCCATGACCAGGTTGAACGAGTTGGCACGATCCGGGCGGTTGAGGGTGAGCAGGGCCACCCCCTCGTCTAGTCCGACCAGGATCGTCTCGTAGTCCGGCATGTCACCCTCCCGTTTGCTCGACGCCAGGACCCGGGGCCGCCGTCAGCTGCGCGGCACCTGGGACCAAGGCAGGTCCTTGTCGGTGCGAGGCTCGGCCGGCAGCCCGAGCACCCGCTCCCCCATCACGTTCTTGGCGATCTCGGTGGTCCCGCCTCCGATGGTGGAACCACGGGTGGTCAAAAAGGCCTTGGCCAGGTCGATGGTTTCGTCGCTCCCCAGCGCAGCCTCCCCCATCCCCTCGGGCACCACGAAGTCATAGTTGGAGATGGCCATGCCCCGCGGCCCCATCATGTCCAGGCACAGCCCGAAGACCTCCTGGTTCAGTTCGCTCACCATCGTCTTGAGGATCGCCCCTTCGGGCCCGGGCGTCCCCCGTTCCAGCATGTGCAGGGCGCGGATGCCGGTGAGGCGAACCACCTCGGCCTCGACCCACAACCGGGCAAGGTGATCGCGCGCCACCGGGTCGGAGCCGTCCCGCTCCCGGGACACCCGCACCGCGTGGCGGATCAACCCGGCGCCGCGCGGTTCCTTCGCCAGCTCTCCCAGCCCGGAGCGCTCGGCCATCAGCGTGGTGAGCGCCACCCGCCACCCGTCGTTGATCGCCCCGATGCGCTGCGAGTCGGGGATGCGGGCGTCGGTGAAGTAGACCTCGTTGAACTCCGCCTCGCCGGTGATCTGCCGCAGGGGACGCACCTCGACCCCGGGGGCCAGCATGTCGGCGATGAAGTAGGTGATGCCCTTGTGCTTGGGCTTGTCCGGGTCGGTGCGCGCCAGCATCAGCCCCCAGCGGGCCACGTGGGCCTGGGTGGTCCACACCTTCTGCCCGTTCAGCACCCAGTCGTCGCCCTCCCGGACCGCCCGGGTGGACAGGGCCGCCAGGTCGGAGCCGGCGCCCGGCTCGCTGAACATCTGGCACCAGATCTCCTCGCAGCTGAACAGGGGCCGCAGGTAGCGCCGCTGCTGCTCCTCGGTGCCGAAGACGATCAGGGTGCGGGCGCCCATGCGCACTCCCATGAAGTTGACCAGGAGGTTGCTCGGCGCCCCGGCCTCGAAGAGGGCATCGTCCACCACCCGCTGGTAGCGAGGGCTCATCCCGAGCCCCCCCAGCCCCTGGGGGAAGTCCACCCAGGCGAGCCCGTGGTCGAACTGCGCCGCCCAGAACTTCTTCGGGTCGGTGGACTGCGGGGGTTGCGCCGCGAGGAGGGCGGCGACTTCCTCCCTCAGCCGGGACTCGATCGGGTCACTCATGCTCCACTCCTTGGTACCCCCGGTATGTGAACGGTCACTAATGTAGCCGCCCGGACAAGCCGCCATCCGTCTACACGCCGGCGGTGTGCCTGGCGACGAACCCCGCCCCCATCTCCTCCATGGTGAGCGCCACCGACGGGAAGCGCGGGCGCCCCTCCAGGAGCTTGGAGGCCTTCTGGGCCAGCTCCCCGATGGTGAATCGCCCGTCGGTGTGGATCACGTCCACCAGGTCCCAACCGCGGAACAGGCCCACCTCGCCGCCGCCGACGTGCAGCACCGCACCGCTGATGGGGCAGTCCTCCGTGGCCAGGTAGGCGACCACCGGAGCCACGTTGGCCGGGTCCCAGACGTCGAAGGCCGCCGGGTCGTCCGGGGCCTTGACCAGGGCGTCCATGCCGGGGGTCTGCAGGGTGAGCCGGGTGCGGGCGTAGGGGGCCAACACGTTGCAGCGGACTCCATACTGGGCCAGTTCCATGGCGGCCACAATGGTGAAGGCGGTGATCCCGGCCTTGGCCGCCGCGTAGTTGGCCTGGCCGATGTTGCCCAGGAGCCCCGACCCGGAAGTGGTGTTGATCAAGGCCGCCTTGAGCTGCCGCCCCTGCTTCGTCTGGTCGCGCCAGTAGGCGGCCGCCCACCGGGACGGGACGAAGTGCCCCCGCAGATGGACCCGCATCACCGAGTCCCACTCCTCCTCGGTCATGTTGACCAGGCGCCGATCCCGCAGGATGCCGGCGTTGTTGATCAGGACGTGGAGGTCGCCGAAATGGGTGACTGCCTGCTCGACGAGCCGCTTGCCGCCTTCCCAGTCGGTGATGTCGTCGGTGCTGGCGAAGGCCTCGCCTCCCAGCGCCTCGATCTCCTCCACTACGTCGTGGGCCGGGCCGGTGTCCGCGCCGCCCCCGTCGGGGCCGCCGCCCAGGTCGTTCACCACCACCTTGGCGCCTTCGGCCGCCATCAGCAGCGCGTACTCCCGGCCCAGCCCTCGTCCCGCGCCGGTGATGACGACGACCCGTCCGTCGAGCGCACCCATCTCGATCCCGTCCTTTCCCGCGGAGGCCGCGGACGCACGACTGTGAACCGCCGATAACAATGCTAGTCAAGGGCGGCTGACCCCCGCTCGCCGACTTGCGACTCGAGCCTGGGGGCTGAGGTGTACGCTTGTTCACACTGGAGGGGCAACACCATGGGCAGCAGTTCCACGTCCGCCAAGGACAACGTCACCAAGCGGCAGCCGCATCGCCGGGAGCAGATCCTGGATGCGGCCATGGAGCTCTTCCACCAGAAGGGGTACCACGGCACCGGCATGGACGAGATCGGTGACGCCGCGGGCATCACCGGACCTGGGGTCTACCGCCACTTCGAGAGCAAGGAGCAGATCCTGGCCGTCGGCGTCAGGGCGAAGGTCACGGATGCCCTGGAGCGAAGCCGGGCCATCGTGGAGACCACCGATTCTCCCGAACTCGCTCTGGACGGCCTGATCAGCAACTTCGTGGATGGCCTGCTGGGCAGCCGGGCATTGTCGGCGGTGCTCATGCGGGAACGCCATGCTCTCGCCCCGGCGACCCGCCGATGGGTGGACCGGGCGGAACGCCTCCACGTCGAGGAGTGGGTGCACGTGCTCAGCCAGCTGCGCACCGACCTCAGCGACGGCGAGGCCCGCATGATGGTCCACGCCGCCCTCTGGATGTGCCTGTCGGTGACCTACTACGAGAGCGGCATCGATCCCACGCGCGAGGGCGAGGTGCTCAAGCGCATGGTGCGCGCCGCCCTGCTCTGCCCAGCCCCGCGCTCCTGACCTCCCGCCTCCTCAGCCCCCGGTGAAGCGCGGCTCGCGCTTCTCCAGGAACGCGGCGATCCCCTCGCGGCCATCGCGGCCTCGCGCCGTGTCGGTGATCACCCGGGCCTCCATCTCCATCTGCGTCTCCAGCGAGGCCTCCAGGCGCAACAGGCGCTTGGCCGCCCCCAGCGCCCGGGTCGGTCCGGCGGCCAGGCCCCGGGCCAGCGCCAGGGCCTCGGCTTCCACCTCGCCGTCGGGCACCACCCGTGAGACGATGCCCCACTCCAGAGCCTCGGCCGCGGTGAACGGGCGGTTGCTCAGCACCAGGTCGAGGGCGCGCCGCACCCCGACCAGGCGGGGCAGCGTGAAGGAGAGAGAGCCGTCGGGGGTGAGGCCTATCGCCAGGTAGGCGGTGCGAAACCGGGTCGACTCGCCCGCGACGACGAGGTCGCAGGCGCAGGCCAGGCTCAGCCCGGCTCCGGCGGCCGCCCCGTGAATCCCCGCAATCACCGGTACCTCGAGCCGGACCAGCCGCGAGACGGCAGCGTGCAGGTAGGTGGTCACTTCCCGCAGGTGGTCGGGGAGAGCGTCGCCGTACGCCACGAATTCGCGGAGATCACCACCCACGCAGAACCGCCGGCCCTCCCCCGTCAACAGGACCGCCCGCACGGCCGGGTCGCCGTCGCAGCGGCCCACTGCTTCCATCAACTCCCGAGCCATGAGCCCGTTGACGGCGTTGCCTGCCTCCGGACGCGACAGGCGAATGCGAGCCAACCCCCCTTCCCGGTCGAACCGCAGCGTTTCCACGGTCAGCGCACCGTGATCTGGGCCCGGGTCAGCACCGGAGTGCCCCGCTCCTTGTCGGTGGCCTCCAGGTGGATGATGCTCCCCTCCCTCCACATGGAGGTGACGATCGTGTCGCCCGGGATCACTACCCCGGCGAAGCGCACCCGGTAGCCGCCCACCGCTGCGGTGTTACCCCCCAGCATGGAATCGACCACCGCCTTGCAGGCGATGCCGTAGGAGCACAGCCCGTGCAGGATGGGCCGCTCGAAGCCGCCGAACGCGGCGAACTGGGGATCGGCGTGGAGGGGGTTCTTGTCCCCCAGCAGCCGGTAGAGCAGGGCCTGCTGAGGCAGAGTCGGTGACTCCACGACCATATCCGGGTCCCTCGTCGGACGGGCGAGCTCGTCTTTCGGGCCGGGGTCGCCGCCGAAGCCTCCCTCGCCCCGCAGGAACAGGGAGTAGCGGTTCACGAACAGCGGGTCCCCGGCTGCGGTCCGCGACTCGACTTCCAGCACCAGCAGGGCCGCCTTGCCCTTGTCGTAGATGCCGGCTATCCGGCCCGAGCTGTGGGAAGTGGCCGCGATGGGGATGCGCGGGGCCAGGACTTCGAGCTCCTGCTCTCCGTGCAGCACCAGGGCAGGGTTGAAGTCGAGGCCGGCGATGCTGCCGTCCCACATGGCCGCCAGCGACGCCCCGGCCGGGATGACGCCGAAGCTGGGAAGGACCTTGAGCGCACTCCCCTCGTAGCAGTACTCCAGCTCCCCCGGGTCGATGGGGTTGCGCCCCGCCCCGAGGGCCAGGTGGTAGAGGATCACCTGGTCCGCGTCCCAGGTCGCGGTGGTGTCGTTCAGCTTGGCTCCGAGTGCTTTGGAGACGTCTATGGGCATAGTCCCTCCCGGGCTCGATGCGGCGGTACTAGATTAACTGCCGTTCACAGAGTTGGCAGGTGCCTTCCCGGTCCGTCTCGGGCCCGGGCCGGCACCTCGGAGGCGAGAAGAAGGGCTCACCAAGATGGCCGACGCTACCAATCGGGTGCCAATCGGGGACGGCCTGTTCACCTGGCCGTCGGAGTCTCCGCGGCTGCTCGCCAGTCGCTGTCGCCAGTGCGGCTCCGTTTCCTTCCCGGCGATCGCCACCTGTCGCGACCCGGAATGCCCGAGCCGGGACGACGTCGAGGTCATCGAGTTGAGCCCTCGGGGCACCCTCGATGCCTTCACCATCATGCGCTACCAGCCCCCTCTCCCCTGGAAGGGCCCGGAGTCGATGGTGCCCTTCGGCCAGGGCTTCGTCCGCCTCCCGGAGGGCGTGTCCGTCGTTTCGGTGCTGCTCGCCCCCGACGTCGCCGACCTCCGGGTGGGCGGGGAGATGGAGCTGGTGGTGCAGCCGCTCTACACCGACGAAGCGGGGAATGAAGTGATGAACTACGCCTTCCGGCTGGTCCCGGGATCCGGGGGAGAGGACACGGTGCGATGAGAGAGCCAGTGATCGCCGGCGTTGGTATGCACCGATTCGGGCGCTGGGGAGACAAGACCGATCACCAGATGGCCCTGGAGTCCATCTACGAGGCCCTCGACGACGCCGGGCTTGCCTGGAACGACGTCCAGGCGGTGGCCTGCGGCCGGACCATGCCGGGCGGGGGCCCGGGCAACCTGGTCTGGGCCATGGGCGGCGCCAACGGGATCCCCATCGTCAACCTGCACAACGCGTGTGCCACCGGCGGCTCGGCCCTCCGCCTGTGCTGCCAGTGGGTCTCCGCCGGGTTCCACGACGTGGCCGTGGCGGTGGGCATGGAGAAGCTGCCCCGCCACTTCATCAAGGCCATCACCGCCGAGAAGGACGCGGACTACTGGCGCTGGACCCTGACCGGCACCTCGAACCCCGGCTACTGGGCGATGGACTGCAACCGCTACATGGCCGAGCACGGCCTGACGGTGGACACCCTGGTGCGGGTGGCGGTGAAGAACAAGAAGCACGGGGCCTTGAACCCCAAGGCCTGGTACCAGAAGGAAGTCACCCCCGAGCAGGTGCTGGCCAGCCCGATGGTGGCGGACCCGCTGCGGCAGTTCATGATCTGCACCCCGGACGAGGGGGCCGCGGTCGCCGTGGTCACGACCCGGGAGATCGCTGCCGCGCACTCGCCCCATCCACCGATCTCGGTGGCTGCTTCCGAGCTGGCCACCCGGGTGTACGGCGCCCCGGCGGCGGACTCCATCGACCTCTCCTACAACCCGGTCGGCAATGCTCCGCCGGTGACCACCGTCGCCGCTCGGCGCGCCTACGAAGCCGCCGGGCTCGGGCCCGAGGATCTGGACGTCGTGGAGTTGCAGGACGCCTCGGCCTGGAACGAGATCGAGTACATGGAGGCACTCGGCCTCTGCGGCGTGGGCGAGGCCCCGGCCATGGTGGACTCGGGTGCCACCGGCCTCGGCGGCCGCCTGCCCATCAACCCGAGCGGCGGCCTGCTGGCACGCGGCGAGCCGCCGGGCGCCTCACAGCTCGGCCAGATCTACGAGATGGTGCAGCAGTTGCGGGGCGACGCCGGCCCCCGGCAGGTGGAAGGGGCCCAGGTGGGCCTGTGCCACGTGTACGGCGGCTTCGGCAACGCCAGTGTGGTGATCCTGAAGCGTTAGGTGAAAGAGGCGCCGGGCAAGTAGCGCCGGCGGGGAGAGAACCGGGAGTCAGAGATGGACTTTGCCTTCAGCGACGAGCAGCAGATGCTCCGGGACACCGCCCGGCGCTTCCTGGAAGAGAAGGTGCCGTCGACGGTGGTACGGCGCCTCATGGAGACAGATGAGGGGTTCGACCCCGCCCTCTGGCGCGCCGCCGCCGACATGGGCTGGCAGGCCATGGCGATCCCCGAGGCCTACGGCGGGGCGGGGTTCTCCCCGCTCGAGTCGGGGATCCTCATGGAGGAGATGGGCCGGGCCCTCTTCCCCGCCCCCTTCGTCTCCTCCATCGTCCTCGGTGCCGACCTGATCCTGACCGCCGGATCCGAGGAGCAGAAGCAGGCCCTGCTGCCGGCTATCGCCGCCGGGGAGCAGCGAGTGGCGCTGGCCCACGTCGAGGAATCCGGGCGCTGGGACGCCGACGGCATCGCCCTGCCCGTGCAGCGTCGCGGCGACAACCTCATCCTCTCCGGGACCAAGGAGTTCGTCCTCGACGGCCACACCGCCGACACTCTCATCGTCGCCGCCCGCGAGAAGGGGACCTCCGGGGCGCGAGGGCGTGAGCCTGGTGCTGGTGGACGGCAACGCCGCCGGGGTGTCCCGCCGCCGTGTGGAGACCATGGACATGACCCGCAAGCAGGCGCAGGTCACCTTCGATCGGGTCAAGGTGCCGCCGTCGGCGGTCCTCGGCGCGGCCGGGGCGGGCTGGCCGGCCATGGAAGAGACGCTGCGCCGGGCCGTGGTCGCGCTCGCCTTCGAGCAGATCGGCGGGGCGCAGAAGTGCCTGGAGATGTCCACGGAGTACGCCAAGGTCCGCATCCAGTTCGGCCGCCCGATCGGCTCGTTCCAGGCGATCAAGCACAAGTGCGCCGACATGCTGGTGCAGGTGGAGTCGGCCCGCTCCGCCGCCTACTACGCCGGGTGGGCCGCCTCGTCCGATCCCGAGGAGCTCAAGGTGGTGGCCCCGCTGGCCAAGTCCTACTGCTCGGAGGCCTACTTCTTCTGCGCCGCGGAGAACATCCAGGTGCACGGGGGCATCGGCTTCACCTGGGAGCACGACGCCCACCTGTACTTCAAGCGGGCCAAGACCGACGAGTTGCTGTTCGGCACACCGGCGTACCACCGCAGCCTGCTCGCCGACGCCATCGGCATCTAGACGGTTCAAACGGTGGCGGGGGGTTCGACCCCCCGCCACTCGATGCGTCTCTGCTACTTCTTCGGGATCTCGATCCCCGCCGCCTCGCGGTCCCAGACGTCCTCGCCGGCCCCGCTGCCGCGCAGCTCGGCCTTCTTCACCCGCAGCGTCGGGGTCTTCGGCAGGGCATCGGCCACCTGCACATAGCGGGGGATCATGAAGCGGGGCATGATCGGGATGAGGAAGCGGATGAGCCCCTCCGGGGTGAACTCCTCACCCGCCTTGGGGACCACGATCACCTTGACCTCGTCCTCGGAGTGCTCCGAGGGCACCGCGACGGCCGCCACCTCGGCGACCGCCGGGTAGCGCAGCACGTAGGCCTCCACCTCGAAGGAGGAGATGTTCTCCCCCCGGCGGCGGATGGCGTCCTTGATGCGGTCCACGAAGTAGTAGTTGCCGTCCTCGTCGTAGCGGAAGGCATCCCCGGTGTGGAACCAGCCGTTGCGCCAGGCCGCCGCGGTCGCCTCGGGCATCTTGTAGTACCCGACGTTGAGGAACCAGGGATCGCGGGTGCGCACCAGCAGCTCTCCCACCACGTTCGGGGGAACCGCGAAGTCGTGCTCGTCCGCCACCCGCAGTTCGATGCCGCCGACGTCGGTGCGCGCCTTGCCGCAAGATTGCAGGTTGGGCAGGTTGTAGCCGTGGGCCAACGGGGCACCCACCTCCGTCATCCCGTAGCCGGTGTTGACCTTGACCCCGAAGCGCTCGGCGAACTGGGTGATGCTGGGCAGCAAGGGAGCCGAGGAGCAGTACTTCAAGGGGGTCTTGTCTTCGTCGGGCTGCGGCGGCAGGGAGAGGAGGAAACTCGGCATGGGCCCGAGCAGCCCGGCGAACGTGATGTGGTACTTCCTCACGTCGTTCCAGAACTCGGTGAGGCTGAACTGCTCCCGCAGCACGAGGCGGGCGTTGTACAGGGCTGCGATGTAGACCCCGGTCTTGCCCCCGACGTGGAACTGGGGAGCCAGCACGTAGTAGGCCGGGTCGTCCACTTGCCAGGTCTCGGCCTCGACGCCGCCGAAGGTGGCGTGCATGTAGAACTGGCCCCAGGGCACCAGCACTCCCTTGGAGGGGCCGGTGGTGCCCGAGGTGTAGATGATGCAGGCCATGTCCCAGAATTCCGGGCCGGAGAGGCCGACCGCCGGCTCGACTCCGGCGAAGAAGTCCTCCCCTCGCACGACCTCGAAGGGCAGGGCCGGCAGCTCGCCCGCCGCGTCGGGCACGATGATCCGTGCGCAACTGGGGCAGACCGGCGGCGATGTCGGCGAAGCGGTCCACGAAGCGCTGAGCCACTACCGCCACCGTGGCATCGGAGTTGTCGACGATGTACTGGAGCATCGGGCCCTTGTACGCGGTGTTGAGCGGCACCTCGATGGCCCTCAGCCAGGAGAGGCCGAGCCAGGCCTGGGTGGCGGTGCTGTCCCCGGGGAGCATGGTGACCACGTGGTCTCCCTCGCCCACCCCGGCGCGCCGGTAGGCGGCGGCCCAGCGCAGGATCTCGCGGTGCAGGCCGGCGCAGGTGAAGGTCTTACCGGCGGTGAGGTCGTAGACGAACTCCTGGTCCGGGGTCTTCGCCGCCCGGGCAGCGATGACGTGGGGAAGAATGACCGAGCGATCGAGCATGTCGGCTCCTCTCTCGTCGTGCCGGATGCCGGCGAGGTTAGCGAACGTTCACGCCGCTTGCCGGCGGGCTAGCATGTGAACCGCCAATCACATGCATCGATCGGCACCGAGAAAGGGGCGCCATGAGTGGGATTCTGAGCTACGGCACGTACCTCCCCCATTACCGTCTGAATCGGTCGTCCATCGCGGCGGCGCTCGGAGGGCCGCCTGCTAAGGGAACCCGGGCGGTCGCCTCCTACGACGAGGACTCGACGTCCATGGGTGTGGCGGCCGCTCGCCGGGTATTGGAGACACTGCCGGACGACCTGGCCGACCTCTACTTCGCCACCTCCACGCCCGCCTATCTGGACAAGACCAACGCGACCGCCATCCACGCCGCCCTGGGGCTCCCCGCCGAGGTGGGCGCCTACGACATGGGCGGCGCAGTGCGTTCGGCCGTCGGCGTGCTGAGGGCGGCACTGTCTTCCACCCGCTCCACACTGTCGGTGGCGGCCGACATCCGCACCGGCCTCCCCGGCGGCGAGGACGAACGTGAAGGAGGCGACGGCGCCTCGGCCTTCGTCGTCGGGCCGGGCAGCGACTCTCACCCGGTGATCGCCGAGTACGTGGCCGGAGGTTCGGCCACCGGCGAGTTCCTCGAACGGTGGCGCGTACCGGGCGACTCCTACTCCCACCGCTGGGAGGAGCGCTTCGGGGTGCACGCCCTCCTGCCCCACGTGGGCAAGGCAGTGGCCGCCGCCCTGGCCGGGGCGGGCGTGGCGCCCGATGCCGTGCAGCACCTGATCGTGACCGGCACCCACTCCCGGGCCGCCAAGACCTTCGCCCGCATGGTCCAGGCCAAGCCCGAGATCCTCACCGACAACCTGTCGGCGACCGTCGGAAACACCGGCGCCGCCCACCCGGGCTTGCTGCTGGCCTCTGCCCTCGACGTCGCCGAACCGGGAGCCGTCATCGCCCTGGTGGTGCTCGCCGACGGGGCCGACGTGCTGATCTTCCGGGCCACCGACGCCCTGCCGGCCCATCGCGCCAGCCCCTCCGTGGCCGAACAGGTCCCGGGCGGGCGGGAAGTCGCCTACCCGGACTTCCTCACCTGGCGGGGCATGCTCGAACGCCAGGGACCTCGTCGCCCCGACCCGCAACAGCCGGCGGCCCCGCCGTCGCTGCGTACCGAGGCGTGGAAGTTCGGCTTCACCGGCTCCCGCTGCCGCGATTGCGACACGCGCCACCTGCCGCCGCAGCGGGTGTGCGCCAAGTGCGGCTCGGTGGACCACATGGAGCCGATGCGCTTCGCCGACACCCCAGGCACCATCGCCACCTTCACGGTGGACCGGCTGGCCTATTCCCTCAGCCCACCGGTGGTGGCGGCGGTGGTGGACTTCGACGGCGGCGGCCGTTACCGCTGCGAGCTCACCGACGTGGATCCGGCGGCCGTGGCCATCGGCAGCCGGGTCGAGATGACCTTCCGCCGGCTGTTCGAGGCCGGCGGCGTGCACAACTACTTCTGGAAGGCGAAGCTGCTGGGCACCGCGGCCCCGGCGGCGGCCAAGCAAGGAGCGTGACCCATGGCGTCCAAGGGCATTCGTGACCGGGTAGCCATCATCGGGATGGGCTGCACCCGCTTCGACGAGCACTGGGACAAGAGCACCGACGACCTCCTGGTCGAGGCCGCCAACGAGGCTTTCACCTCGTCCGGGGTGGCCAAGGACACATCGACGCCTTCTGGCTCGGCACCATGGCGTCGGGTCTGAGCGGCATGACCCTGGCCAAGCCCCTCAAGCTGGGGACCAAGCCCGTCAGCCGCCTCGAGAACCTCTGCGCCACCGGGTCGGAGGCGTTTCGCAACGCCTGCTATGCCGTGGCGGCAGGGGCCTACGACGTGGTCATGGCCATCGGCGTGGAGAAACTGAAGGACTCCGGTGTTTCCGGCCTGGCGATGGCGGCCCCGCCCAACGACGGCACCCAGGCCGACCTGTCGGCGCCGGCGCTCTTCAGTCTGCTCGCCCCCGCCTACGCCAAGAAGTACGGGGTGACCCTCGACCAGCTGAAAGAGGTGTTCACCCGCATCGCCTGGAAGAACCACCACAACGGGGCTCTCAACCCCCGGGCGCAGTTCCGAAGGGAAGTGTCCAAGGAGGTCATCGCCGCTTCGCCGATCGTCGCCGGCAACCTGGGCATCTTCGATTGCTCCGGGGTGTCGGACGGCTCGGCCGCGGCGATCATCGTGCGGGCCGAAGACGCCCCCCGCTACACCGACAAGCCTTTGTACGTCAAGGCACTGTCGTTCATCGCCGGAGCCGGCGGGGGCACCAACGACCCGGACTACGACTACACCACCTTCCCCGAGGTCACTCTCTCCGGGCAGGACGCCTACGCCCAGGCCGGGGTCACCAACCCCCGCGCCGAGCTGGCCATGGCCGAGGTGCACGACTGCTTCACCCCCACCGAACTGGTGCTCATGGAGGACCTGTCCTTCGCCGAGCGCGGCACGGCGTGGAAGGAAGTGCTGGCGGGCACCTTCGACCTCGAGGGGGAGCTGCCGGTGAACCCCGACGGGGGACTGAAGAGCTTCGGCCATCCCATCGGGGCTTCCGGCCTGCGGATGCTCTTCGAGTGCTGGCTGCAGCTGCGCGGCGAGGCCCCGCCCGAGCGGCAGATCAAGACCGGCAAGACCCTGGGGCTGACCCACAACCTGGGCGGCTTCCCGGGCGAGTGCGTCAGCTTCGTCAGCATCGTCGGCAGCCATCCGAGTGCCTAGGGAAAGTATGGGGAGGGTGCCGGTGGGCACCCTCCCCATACCGAGAGGAGTGCTATGGACCTGAGCGACAGCCCGGAGGAGGCTGCGTTTCGCGCCGAGTGCCGCGCCTGGCTGGAGGCCAATGCCCCCCAACGTCGGTACGGCACCACCCTGATGGACAACCTCACCGACCAGGCCGACACCCCGGAGACTGTGGCCGCCGCCCGCGCCTGGCAGGTGCGCAAGGTTGAGGCGGGGTGGGGGGCGATCACCTGGCCGACCGAGTTCGGGGGCCGAGGGGGCGGCCCCATGCAGCAGATCATCTTCGACCAGGAGGAGAGCGGCTTCGACGTACCCACCCGGGTCCTCGACATAGGGCTGGGCCTGGCCGGCCCGACCCTGCTGGCCCACGGCACGCCCGAGCAGAAGGCACGCTGGCTCCCGCCGCTGGTGCGGGGGGAGGAGATCTGGTGCCAGCTCTTCTCCGAGCCCGATGCCGGGTCGGACCTGGCGGCCCTCAAGACCCGGGCGGTGGCCGACGGCGACGACTGGGTGGTCAGCGGGCAGAAGGTGTGGACGTCGGGCGCCCATCACGCCCACTGGGGGATGCTCCTGGCCCGCACCGACCCGGACGTCCCCAAGTCCAAGGGGATCACCTACTTCGTGCTCGACATGCGCTCGAAGGGGGTGGAGGTGGTGCCTCTGCGCCAGATGACGGGCGGGGCCCACTTCACCGAGGTGTTCTTCGACGAGGTGCGCGTCCCCGCCGACTGCGTCATCGGGACGGTCAACGGCGGCTGGGCCGTCGGGCGCACCACGCTCTTCAGCGAACGGGCCCTGGTAGGACGCATGCTCGGCAACGACAGCATGACGAGCGACCTCATCGACCTGGCGACGGCCGGGGGAAGCCGCCCCGCGGCCCTCGACCGGGACGAGCTGGCGCGGCTGTACGCCCTGGCCTCGATCGTCCGCTACAGCGGCTACCGGGTGCTGACGTCCATCTCCAAGATGGGTATCCCCGGCCTGGAGGCGACGACCCTCAAGCTGCAGGTAGGTGAGCTGTTCGCCCGTGCCGCCGGGCTGGCCCTTCGCATGGAGGGTGCCGGCGGCATGGGACGCAGCCGCTGGGTAGAGATGCTCCTGTCGGCACCCGCCCTGCGCCTCGGAGGGGGCACCGACGAGATCATGAAGAACCTGATCGGGGAGATGGTGCTCGGACTCCCCCGCGAGCCGGACGTTGATCGCCACACGCCGTTTCGCGAGTTGAAAGTGGGCACGCAGCGCTGAACCGGGAGGGAACAGGATGTTCAAGACGAGAATCACCGAGCTCTTCGGGGTCCAGCACCCCATCGTCTCGGGGGGCATGCAGTGGGTGTCCACCGCTCCGCTCGTGGCGGCGGTGGCCAACGCCGGCGGGATGGGCTTCATGACCGCGCTCACCCACACGACGGCTGAGGCCTTGCGGGAGGAGATCCACAAGTGCCGCGACCTCACCGACAAGCCCTTCGGTGTGAACCTGACGCTGTTGCCTTCGCTGCGGCCCCCCGACTACCCCGGCATGATCCGGGTCGTCCTGGAGGAAGGCGTGGGCTTCGTGGAGACCGCGGGGCGCAGCCCCGAGGAGTTCCTGCCCATGCTCAAGGACGCCGGGGTGAAGGTGGTCCACAAGTGCGTCTCGGTGCGCCACGCTCTCAAGGCCGAGGCGATCGGGGTCGACGCCATCAGCGCGGACGGCTTCGAGTGCGCCGGCCACCCCGGTGAGGACGACGTCACCTCGATGGTGCTGCTGCCCTGCACCGTCGATGCCGTCAAGGTGCCGGTGATCGCCTCGGGCGGCTTCGGCGACGGACGCGGCCTGGTGGCGGCACTGGCCTTGGGCGCCGAGGCCGTGAACATGGGGACTCGCTTCCTGGCCACCGTGGAGGCGCCGGTTCACGAGAACGTGAAGCGGGCGCTCATCGAGAACGACGAGCGCAGCACCCGGCTCCTTCTGCGCACCCTGCGCAACACCGTGCGCGTCCTGCACAACGCCACCGTGGACAAGGTGCTGGAGCTCGAGGGCCGGGGGGCGGGCATCGCCGAACTGGCGCCGCTCATCTCCGGGACGTCGTCCCGCGAGGAAGTCTGGGACAACGGCAACGTCGATGGCGGCATCTTCACCGCCGGGCAGGTGGTCGGGCTGATCAGGGACATCCCCACCGTGGCCGAGCTCGTCGAGCGCATCATGGGCGAGGCCGAGGCCATCGTCCGGGATCGTCTCCCGGCTATAGCGAGAGGCTGACCCCGGCGACAGTCGGAGAACGCAGGGCGGCGGATCCGATTTGGGAGGATGAGATGAGTGACAAGAGCCAAGGGGGACGACCTGGCGTTCGCCTCCGCGCTGGAGCAAGCCCGGCTGGTGCGTGAGCGCCAGGTGTCGCCGGTGGAGCTGACGGAGCTGTACCTGGAGCGGATCGAGCGGCTGAACGACAAGATCGGGGCCTATCTCACCGTCGCCGCCGACTACGCCCGCCGGGCCGCGGCCAAGGCCGAGGCAGAGGTGGGCAAGGAGGGACTGCCCCCCTTCCACGGGGTGCCCATCTCCATCAAGGACCTCAACGACACCGCCGGGATCCGCACCACCTGGGGGACTCGCGCCTGGGCAGACCGGGTCCCCACCGTGGACGACGAGGTGGTCGCCCGCCTGAAGGCGGCCGGGTTCGTCATCCTGGGCAAGACGGTCACCCCCGAGTTCGGGCCGGTCAACATCAGCGAGCCGCCCGGCTATCCGCCGGGCCGCAATCCCTGGAACCCCGAACTGGCCTGCGGCGGTTCGTCGGGCGGGGCGGCCGCCGGCCTGGCGGCGGGGCTCTGCCCCGTGTCGCACGGCTCCGACGGCGGCGGTTCGATCCGCAACCCCTCGTCGTGGTGCGGCGTGTTCGGGGTGAAGCCATCCCGCGGTCGCATATCGGACAAACCCAGGACACAGCAGTTCTTCAGCGTGCAGGGGCCCATCACCCGCTACGTGGCCGATGCCGCCGCCATGCTCGATGCCATGTCCGGGCCTGCTCCGGGTGACGCCTTCTGGGCGCCTCCCCCATCGCGGCCGTTCCTCGAGGAAGCCGGGGCCCCGCCGGGGAAGCTGCGCATCGCCTTCACCACCGTTCCCATGGACTCGCACATCCCCGTGGCCCCGGCCAACGCGGCCGCGGCCGAGGACGCGGCCAGGGTGCTGGAGGGCCTGGGACACCACGTGGAGCACGTTGTGCACCCGGAGACCGGTACCAGCCTGCTCGGCCCGTCGGCGATCATGTTCGCCGCCGGCTACGCGGCCAAGGCGCCGGAGATGCCTCCCCTGGACCAGCTCAGCCCGTGGATGGCCGGCATGATCCAGATGGGCCGGGGAATCCTCGCTGCCGACTACGTGGCCGCCGAGCACACCCTCATCGACGCCTCGCGGCGGTTCATCGAGTCCTTCTCTGCCTGGGACGTGCTGGTGACGCCCACCCTGGCGGGCCCTCCGCCGCCCGTGGGGAAGTTCGCCGACGTGCAGATGGCACAGATAGCCGAGCTGTACGCCCTGACCCCCTTCACCGCGATGTTCAACACCACCGGCCAGCCGGCGGTGACCATCCCCTGGGGCTTCGACGAGAACCACATGCCCGTCGGAGTGCAGATCGCCGGCCAGCCGGCCGGCGAGGCCCTGCTCTTCAGGTTGTCGGCTCAGCTCGAGGAAGCCCACCCCTGGGCCCACTGGCGGCCTCCGGTCAGCTGAGGGGCCACCGGCTGCGCCGGTCGCGGCGCGCCGGGGACGGGAGTTCGGTGAGACGGGCGCGGAGCCCGTCTCACCGCGTTCGGAGGACCTTGTCCAGGGCCTGCACGATCTGGCCGATCTGCCCCTCGGTGATGACCAGCGGGGGGCACATGGACAGGCTGTTGGGGGGGATGGCCCGAAGGATCACCCCTTGCTGGAGCAGCCCGTCGCGCACGGCCAGCAGGTCGGTGCCGGCGGGCACCGAGACGGCCCACACCGCCCCTTCCCCGCGCACGTCGGTGACCAGGCCCTTCTCCCAAAGGCCCTGCAATCCGGGCTCGAGCAGCCCTTTGATGAACACCGCCCGCTCCACCAGGCCCTCGCGCTCCTGGATCTCCAGCGCCTTGAGGGCGGCCGCCGCAGCCAGCGGGTGCCCGCTGTAGGTGTAGCCGGTGCGCAGCACGAAGCCCGGCTCAGCCTCCAGCGCCGCCCGTACCGCCGGGCCGACGATGACGCCGGCCAGCGGGACGTAGCCCGATGTGACCGCCTTGGCGAAGGTGATCAGGTCGGGGGTGACCCCGTAGAACTGGCTCCCGAACCAGGAGCCGAGCCGGCCGAAGCCGGTGATCACCTCATCGTGGATCAGGTAGGCGCCGTGGGCGTTGCACAGGTCGCGGAGGTGCTCCAGGTAGCCCGGCGGCGGGGGCCACACGCCTCCCGCCCCCTGCAGCGGCTCGGTGATCACCGCGGCGATCTCGTCCCCGTGGTCGGCGAACACCTGCTTCATCGCCTCTTCGTCCTCGGCGACCACGTTGAGCACGCCGGGGAGCAGGGGACCGAAGCCCTCGCGGTTGGGAGGGATCCCCTGCAATGAGGTGCCCCCGTAGTTCGTGCCGTGGTAGGCGCGCTCCCGGCTGATCACGATGCGGCGCTCCGGATGCCCTGCCTGCCGGTGGGCTATCCGGGCCACCTTGACCGCGGTGTCCACCGCTTCCGAGCCCGAATTGCAGAAGAAGATGCGGGAATCGGCCATCGGGGCCAACCCGGCGATGAGATCGGCCGCTCTCTCCGCCCAGGGGTTGCTGAACGGCTCGAACGTCTGGTAGGCGGCCAGGGTGCGTGCCTGGGCGCCGATCGCCTCGGCCATCTCCTCCCGCCCGTGGCCGATGTTCATGTACCAGAGCGAGGCCATGCCGTCCACGTACTCGCGGCCCTGATCGTCCCAGACCACTGCCCCCAGGCCGCGGACGATGTTGATGTACTCCGCGCGGCGAGGAGAGCTGAACGGATGGAGCAGGGCACTCGGCAAGCCGATCACCACCTCATAGAAGGGACGCCGGGAAGCCTAGACGCGGCCCTCTGACCAGAGAAAACAACCGTTCACACTCGCCCTGGACCGGCCCCGGGGCCCGGCCGCCGGCTGCGTCCTGAAGTACAGTTGACCCAAGCAGTGCCGGGCTCTACAGGAGGCGGGGAGATGCCCGAGGCGATCAGTGCGCGGTTGGTCGATCTCATCGAGCGCAACGCCGACCGGCTCACGCTGGCGTGGGTTGCCGATGTGAAGCGGCGGCCGGAGACACCCACCTACCACGGGTATCCCGACGACGCGCTCCACCGGCGGGTTCACGACGTATACCGGCGCCTGGGCAAGTGGATTTCCCGCGAGACCACCGTGGAGGAGATCGCCCACGTCTACACCGCCCTCGGCCGCCAGCGTTTCGCCGAGGGGTTCGCCCCCTCCGAGGTGCTGGAGGCGCTCATCCTCACCCGGCGCCACCTGTGGCTGCTGGTGCTGAAGGAGGGGTTCCTGGAGACTGCCCTCGACCTGCAGGCGGCCCTGGACCTCAACGCCCGAGCGGTGCTCTTCTTCGACCGATCGATGTACTACACGGCCCTGGGGTTCGAGCAGGCGGCGGCGGAAGCAGCCGCCCGGCAGGGGCCGGCCCAGCCGCCGGTCCAGCAGGCACCCGACCAGCCGCCGGCGCGGGGCTGGTTCGACTGGCTGCAACAGCGCCGGTCGGGCTAAGAGGACCTCACCCCGTCGGTGCCCGGGGCAGGACTCGAACCTGCACGTGTCCGCTCAGATCTGGGCCACGGTCGTGTCGCCGTTGGCCTCCACCTTGATCTTCCAGGTCTTCTTCTTGCCACCGTTGGCGGCGATCACCAGCCAGACGATGAGCCAGAGTCCGGCGGTCACAACGGACAGGAGGCCATGGAGGACGTGATTCGGGGTTTGGACGAAGGTGAAGATGGCCTCCGCGCTGGACCGAGAGTCCACAACGATCCTTCCTCCGCGCTGCCGGGCCATCGCCGCCGCCTCATTGAGTTTGGCGTCAAGGATCCTCGCGGTGTCCACGCCACCCTGCGCCGCTGCCGCCGACCGAGCCGTCGTCGCAATAGGGTGCCCGCATCGCGGACAAGCCGCGGCCTGGTCGGATACCTCGCCCTGACAATCAGGGCACTTGATGAGCGCCATTTCGTCTCCCCCTCCTCCAGCCACCGGTGCACTTGGTCGAGCGCTGCTCGAACCAGCAACCCCTCGTGCGAGGTTAGTTCAGGCGCGGGAGCGCGGGGTTCCGGGGGACACCCGCGCTACCAGGAGATCCTGCGGCGGTAAGTGACCATGGCGAAGATGTACGCGACGATGAGGATGCCGACACACCAGGCAAGGGCGATCCAGATGTCGGTGCCGACCGGCTGCTGGGTGAACAGGTCGCGGATCGCGTTGACGATGGACGTCACCGGCTGGTGCTCGGCGAAGGCGCGCACCGGGCCGGGCATGGTGTCGGTGGGCACGAATGCCGAGCTGATGAACGGCAGGAAGATGAGCGGGTAGGAGAACGCGCTCGCGCCGTCCGCGGACTTCGCGGAGAGACCGGGGATCACGGCGATCCACGTCAACGCCAGGGTGAACAGGATCAGGATGCCGGCGACCGCGAGCCACGCCAGCACTCCCGCCCCCGAGCGGAAGCCCATGAGGAGGGCGACGAGCACGACGACCACGAGCGAGATCAGATTGGCGACCAGCGAGGTCAGCACGTGCGCCCACAGCACGGACGACCGTGCGATCGGCATGGACTGGAATCGCTCGAAGATGCCGCTCTTCATATCCAGGAAGAGCCGGAATGCGGTGTAGGAGATGCCCGAAGCGATCGTGATGAGCAGAATGCCGGGCAGCAGGTAGTTCACATACGAATCCGACCCTGAGTCGATCGCGCCGCCGAACACGTAGACGAACAGCAGCATGAAGGCGATCGGCATGATCGTGGTCGTGATGATGGTGTCCAGGCTGCGCGTGATGTGGCGCAGGGATCGTCCCAGCAGGACGGCGGTGTCGCCGAAGAAGTGCTTGGTCATCGTTGTTCCTTACTCGTCCGTGCCGCCGCTGCGGTCATTGCCAGCGTCGCCGTCCTTGCCGTCGTCACCGACGATGGCGAGGAAGACGTCCTCGAGGGTCGGCTGCTTCTCGACGTATTCGACCTTGGCGGGCGGGAGCAGCTGCTTGAGCTCGGTGAGGGTGCCGTTCACGATGATCCGACCCTCGTGGAGGATCGCGATCCGGTCGGCGAGTTGTTCGGCCTCGTCCAGATACTGCGTCGTGAGCAGCACCGTCGTGCCGTGCTCGGCGAGTTCCTTGACGGCCTGCCACACCTCGATGCGCGCCTGGGGGTCGAGCCCGGTCGTCGGCTCGTCGAGGAAGATGACCTGCGGATTCCCGATGAGGCTCATCGCGATGTCGAGGCGGCGGCGCATGCCACCCGAATACGTCGACACCTTCCGCGCGGCCGCGTCGGTCAGCGAGAAACGATCGAGCAGGTCATCCGCGATCGTGCCCGGGTCCTTGAGGTGCCGCAACCGGGCGACCAGCACGAGGTTCTCCCGCCCGCTGAGGATCTCGTCGACGGCCGCGAACTGTCCGGTGAGGCTGATGGACTCCCGCACGTCCGCAGCCTGCGTGGCGACATCGAAGCCGTTGACGCTGGCAGTCCCCGCGTCGGCCTTGAGCAGCGTGGACAGGATCTTCACGATCGTGGTCTTGCCCGCCCCGTTCGAGCCGAGCAGGGCGAAGATGCTGCCCCGCGCCACGTCGAAGTCCACGCCGCGCAGCACCTCCAGCTTCTTGTACGACTTCTCCAGGCCCTGCACGTGGATCGCCTGGACTTGCTGTGTTGTCATCAGGCGGTCCCCTTCTTTTCCGGTGTCTTCTCCGGCGGCGCGCTCGATGGCGTTGGTCAGCCGTTCCCGCTCCCGGATGATCCACTGACCCTTCGGGTAGTTCCGGACGAACGCCTCGACGAACTCCACCGGGTCTTCCCCGACGATCTCGCGGATCGGGGTTCCGTTCGCCGCGCTCTGCTCGAACAGGTCGACGAGGTCCTCGAACATCGACAGTCCCGCTCGCTCCGTCGCCGCCCCGAAGTACATCAGGTACCGCTCCAGCGCATCGACCGCCGTGCGATAGCTCGCGGGCAGCTGTCTCGCTGCGGGCCTTGTACTGCCGCCACCGCCGCTTCTCGCCGATCACCTTTGAGATGAACTTTGAGTCAACATGGTCATCTGCCTCCTTCGTGGAGCTGTTCGAGCCGTTCAGCGAGGAAGCTCCACGTCCTCCAGAACTCTTCGAGATACTCCTGTCCCTGAGCGTTGAGCGAATACACCTTGCGCGGCGGCCCCTTCTCGGACGGGATCTTCTCCACGTCGACGAGGCCCTTCTGCTCGATCCTGACGAGCAGGGCGTAGACGGTGCCTTCGGCGATGTCGGAGAAGCCCTGCTCCCGCAACCGTGCCGTGATCTCGTAGCCGTACGCGGGCCGCACGGACAGGATCGCGAGGACGATGCCCTCCAGCGTGCCCTTGAGCATCTCCGTCATCTGCTTGCCCACGGAACACCTCCTCGGACTACTCAGTGATACTGACTACCGGTACATAGTAACACTGAATAGCGGCGGCGCAAGCTCCACGTGGCGGCGGGAGGTGTTCGAAGTGTCGCCGGTTCCCACAAGGGACCTTGGGTGCCCGGGGCAGGACTCGAACCTGCACGTCCCACTAGGGGGCAGCGGAGTTTAAGTCCGCCGCGGCTGCCACTTTCGCCACCCGGGCTCGCCCCGAGGTTATCGGACCAGCGCCAGCGGGGTGTGCTCGGCGATGCGGGGGAAGTCCGCGTCGCCGGCCAGCAGGGGCAGGCCCCGGTCGATGGCCACCGCCGCCACCAGGCAGTCGGCCAGCGAGCGCGGGGTGAAGCCTCCGCGGCGGCAGGCCCGGTAGACGGCGGCCGCCTGCTCGAAGTCGAACAGCGGCCGGGTGGGGACGAAGTGGCAGCGGTTGAGCATCGCCAACAGCTTCTGCGCGTGCAGCTCGTCGCGGGCGCCCATGAGCAACTCGGCGACCACCACGTCGGTGGTGAAGGCGTCGTCGTACAGCAGCGCTTCCGTAGCCCGGTCCAGCGGTGAGCCGGTGGCCCGCAGGTACTCCACCCAGGCGGAGGTGTCGATCAGAGCCATGCGTCCTGCGGGCGGTCGCCCCGGATGGCGTCGAGGTCGCCTTCCCACCCGGTCCCTCGCATCGCCAGGGCCTCCTCCAGGGTCATGGTGTCGCCGGCCACCCGCTTCAGGGCGAAGTGGACCGCCTCGCGCTTGGTGGGCAGGTGGTAGCGCTGCATCACCACCGCCACCAGGTCCTCATCCAGGTCGATGTTGGTGCGAGCCATGCCCGTACCATACACCTGACTACACCTTGATGTGTAGAGGCTACCCGGCCAGGCCCAGGGCGATCCCGTCGAGCAGGTCGGCCTCGGACACGACAATCTCGGTGCTCCCCGACCGGCGGAGGGCCTCGGCGCCGACGACCGCCCCGCCCAGCAGGACCGGGGCCCGGGCCGGGTCGAGCGACGGGAGGGCGGCGATCTCCTCGAGGCTCAGTTCCGCCAGGCGGCCGGCCAGCCCGTCGAGGGCGGCCAGCGGCAGCACCGACCCGTGCACCCGATCGGGGTCGTACCTCTCCAGGCCCAGGGCGATGGCGGCCAGCGCGGTATAGGTGCCGCCCGTGCCGATCACCGTCCCCGCCGCCCGCGGCAGGTCCACCACGGCGAAGGCTCCTCCCGCCGCCCGCCGGGCCGCGGCCAGGGCCTCGCTGCCCGCCGGGTGGCGGTGCAGGTAGCGCTCGGTGACCCGCCGGGAACCCAGGTCGATGCTGCGCAGGAACTCGGGGCCGCCAACCCCGAACACGAACTCGGTGCTGCCCCCGCCGACGTCGATGACCAGATACGGCGCCGGGCCGGTCAATCCGCCCGCGGCCCCGACGAAAGTGAGGGCGGCCTCCTCCTCTCCGCCGATCACCTCCGGGCGCACCCCCAGGGCTCCCTCCGCCCGGCCCAGGAAGCCGTCCCGGTCGGCGGCGTCCCGCACCGCCGAGGTGGCGACGGCCCGCAGGCGCCCCGCGCCGGCGGCGCGCGCCGCGGCGCCGTAGGTCCGCAGCACCTCCAGCGTCCGGGCGACCCCCGGCCCGCCGAGGCCACCGGCCGCGTCCACCCCCGCCCCCAGCCCGGTGACCACCACCCTCCGCTCGACCGCGTGGAGGCGCCCCTCCTCCACGTCGGCGATGAGCAGCCGGGTGGAGTTGGTGCCGACGTCTACGGCGGCGACCCTCACCTGGGCTCCCGCCAGCGGGAATTGGTGACCGCTCGCCCGGCCGCCTCCACCACGCACGGCTCGGTGCAATCGAGCGGCTCCACCCACGGGGCCACCGCCTCACCCACCGGGTTGTCGTGGCCGGCGGCGTAGTCGGCGTAATGGGCGTGCAGGCACTTGACCCCATCCCGCGCTCCCCCGACGCCGCCCGAAGGACGCGGGCCGCCCTCGCCGGCGAGGGCGGCATCGCGCTCGGCCGCGTAGCGCCGATTGGCCTCTTGCAGGCGACGGCCGAACTCGGGATCGGCGGCCGCCCTCCGCTCCATGGCCGCCACCCCGCCCGCCGACTCCAGGCGCCCCACCCGGCGCAGGGCGAGGGGGCAGCAGAGCCAGTAGCGAGTAGGGAAGGGAGTCCCGTCGTCGAGCAGCGGGGGCACGACGATGGCCACGGGCAGGCCCAGGTGGCACCGCCGGGCCGCCTCCGCGGCGGAGCGCAGCGGCCGCCCAATCTGGGCCGCTACGACGGCGTCGTCATCCATCCTGGACCAGGTCGCCGCCGGTGAGGAAGTCCCAGAAGTCGTCCCACCAGGGCTGCTCCCCCGGCCGGTCGAGGGTCGGCTCCGGCTCCGGCTCCGCCGCCTCCTCCCCTTCGGGGGCGACCACCACATAGGCGGTCTCGCCGGGGAGGACCAGCCCGAACTGCTCGCGGGCGAGGCGCTCCACCTCGGCGTCGGACTCCAAGGCGGCCACCTCGGCCTCCAGTTGGCTGTTCTCCTCCCGCAGCGCCAGCAGCTTCTCCTGGGCGAGGGCGACCGTGCGACGGTCGGCGATGATCTGGCGGAAGGGGAAGATGCCGGCCGCGGTGACCACGACCGCCACCAGGGCGGCCAGGGCCAGCAGGCCCGACATGGTCCGGCGCCGTTCGCTCACCGGGCGGCACCTCCGTAAGGGTCCCAACCGGCATAGCGCGCCTCGTCGCCGAGGCGCTCCTCGATGCGCAACAGCTGGTTGTACTTGGCGGTGCGCTCTCCCCGGGCCGGGGCCCCGGTCTTGATCTGCCCGGCATTGGTGGCCACCACCAGGTGCGAGATGAAGGAGTCCTCCGTCTCCCCGGAGCGGTGGCTGACCACCCGCCGGTAGCCCGACCGCTCGGCCAGCTGCATGGTGTGCAGGGTCTCGGAGAGGCTGCCGATCTGGTTGACCTTGATCAGGACGGAGTTGGCCACCCCGGCGGCGATCCCCTTGCGCAGCACCTCCTCGTTGGTCACGAACACGTCGTCGCCCACCAGCTGCACCCGGTCGCCGAGCGCCCTGGTGGCGAGCGCCCACCCATCCCAGTCGTCCTCGGCGAGGCCGTCCTCGATGGAGACCAGGGGGAAGTCGGCCACCAGGCCGCTGAGGTACTCGACCATCTCCTCGGAGGTCAGGGCACGGCCCTCCAGGTGGTAGCGGCCGTCCCGGTGGAACTCGGAGGCGGCGGCGTCGATGCCGAACACCACCTGGCGGCCCGGCTCGTAGCCGGCAGCCCCCACCGCCTCGACCAGCACCTCGAGGGCATCGCGGTTGCGGGCCAGGTCGGGGGCGAACCCCCCCTCGTCACCCACGTTGGTGCCCAGGCCGCGGCCCTTGAGCACCTTCTTGCAGGGCGTGGTACACCTCGACCCCGGCGCGCAGCGCCTCCCGGTAGGTGGGCAGGCCGGCGGGGACGACCATGAACTCCTGGATGTCCACGGAGTTGGCGGCGTGCACGCCGCCGTTGAGGACGTTGAGCATCGGCACCGGGAGCACCCGGGCCGAAGGCCCGCCGAGGTAGCGGAACAGGGGCAAGCCGCAGGCCGCGGCGGCGGCCCGCGCCGTCGCCAGCGACACGGCCAGGATGGCGTTGGCGCCCAGGGCCGCCTTGTTGGGGGTGGCGTCCAGGTCGCACATGACCTGGTCCACCGCCTCCTGGTTGGTGGCGTCCATGCCCACCACGGCCGGGGCGATGCGCTCGTTGACGTGGCCGACGGCCCGCTCGACGCCCTTACCGCCGTAGCGGCCTCCGCCGTCTCGAAGCTCGATGGCTTCGAGCGCCCCCGTCGATGCCCCGGAGGGGACCGCGGCCCGGCCGAAGGCTCCGCCAGCGAGCAGCACCTCGGCCTCGACGGTCGGGTTCCCCCGGGAATCGAGGACCTCGCGGGCCCGTACTTGTGCGATCTGGAACACGGGCCCTCCTTGAGCCTCCAAAGCTATCACCTACCGCGCCGAACCTCCAGCATCGGTTTCGGCGGCCTTGGCTGCCTCCCACCGACGGTCCATCTCCTCGAGGGTCAGCCCGGCCAGCGTACCTTCTCTCTCCATGGCACGGAATCGCCTCTCGAAGCGGGCCGCACCCCGGCGCAGGGCCTGCTCGGGATCGACCCCGAGATGCCGCGCCAGGTTCACCACAGAGAACAGCAGGTCCCCCACTTCGTCCGCGGTGCGGGCGCCGGGGGCGAGCACCTCCTCCAGTTCCTCCCGCACCTTGGCCACCACCCCGGCCAAGTCGGCCCAGTCGAAGCCGACGGTGGCCGCCCGCGCCTGGAGAGCGTGGGCGCGCGACAGGGCGGGCAGGCTCTCCGGCACCCCGTCGAGCAGCGAGTCCCGGCCCTTCTCGTCGCGCTTGATCTGCTCCCAGTTGGCCAGCACCTCCTCGGCCGTCTCCGCCTCGACCTCCCCGAACACGTGCGGGTGGCGCCGCACCAGCTTGCGACGGATGCCCTCGGCCACCTCCTCCACCCCGAACACCCCGGCCTCGGCCGCCAGGGTGGCGTGGAAGACCACCTGCAGCAGCAGGTCCCCCAGTTCCTCCTCGGCCTCGACGTAGCCGGGAAGGTCGGGCTCGCCGGCCGGGGCCTCGGGCGGCAGGGCCTCGAGGGCGGCGACCGTCTCGTAGGCCTCCTCGATGAGGTGGCGGGCCAGGCTGTGGTGGGTCTGGCGGCGGTCCCAGGGGCACTCGCGGCGCAGCCGGGCGTTGGTCTGCACCAGCCCCGGCCAGCCCGGGGGCACCGGGTCCAGGAAGAGCGAGACCCGCAGCCCCGCGTGCTCGGCCCGCAGTTCGGTGAGGGTGAGGGCCTCCACCCGCTCCTCGGGCCCGCCCAGGTCGGCCAGCCGGGTCACCGGGGTCTCCGGGAGGAGGAGCCGGAGCAGGGCATCGCGCACCTCGAAGAGCACCGCGGGGGTGTCCACCTGGGCGATCACCGTGGGCAGGTGGAGGAGCAGCGGATCGGGCAGGCGGTGGCCGTCGAGCATCTGCAGGCCTCGCTCCAGCGGGTCGGCGCCCGCCCGCTCGAGCACCAGGGGCAGGAACGACTCGCCGGCGGCGATCTCCACGGTCAGCCCGGCGGCGGCCGCCGCCTCCCTGATGAGGGCCACCGAGCGCTCCCCCACCAGCGGGCTGCCCGGCACCACGTAGGCGACCGGCCCGGCCGCGGCCCGGGCGAGCACCCGGCGGGCGATGGACCGGTAGACCTCGTCGAAGTCGGCGGCGCTCTCGTAGAGGTCGTCGCAGGGCTCCACGGTCCGCCGGCGGGCCAGTTCGGCGGCGGCGGGATGCTGCAGCGTGCGCACGACCACGGCCAGGCCCGGGTCGAGCAGCCGCAGCCGGGTCACTTCCTCGACCCGGTCCAGACCGGCCGGGCCCAACCCGGCGATGAGGATCATCCGCCCGGGGCCTCCTCGATCGGCGCCAGGATCCCCAGGGGACTCCAGGTGCCGTAGCGCCCGTCCACCCAGGCGTCGGCCGCCTGCAACCGGTCGTTGAACCAGTCGGACCAGATGGTGCTCAGGTTGTCCTCGGTGAGCAGCGCCCAGGGATCGGCCAGGTACTCCTCCCGGGTCGGGGTGCTGCGCTCGGAGACGACGATTATGTGGAACCCGAAGTCGGAGGCCACCGGGCCGGTGACCTCGCCGATGACCGCAGACACCGCGGCGTCGGCGAAGGAGGGTGCGAGAGCCCCAGCCTGCACACAGCCCAGGTCGCCGCCCTCACTGCTCGTGTCCAGCGAGACGTCGGCGGCCACGGCGGCGAAGTCCTCCCCCGCGGCGAGGCGGTCCAGCGCCGCCTGGGCCTCCTCCTCCGTCGCCACCAGGATGTGCTTGCTGCACACCGTGGTCATGGTCGCCGGGTCGGCGAACAGGCCGTCGACCACCTCCGGCGCGACGACCAGCTCGTCCAGGGCCGCCTCCCGCAGCGCCAGCACCTCGGCGTTGAAGCGGAGCATCTCGTCGGAGGCGTACTCCTCGCCCAGGTACTCGGCAATCGTGGAACCCGACTCGGCCAGCGTCGCCTGTAGCTCCGCCAGTTGCTGGTCGATCTGGGCGGGCTGCAGCACCACATCGAAGTCGGCCTCCAGGGCCTGGTTGAGCACCTCCACCGCCATCACCCGGAACAAGGCCTGGCGGAAGTCGGCGGCGGGAATGGCATCGCTCTCGTACAGCACCTCGATGTCGGGCAAGCCGATGGCGGCGTCGCCCACCCGAGCCACCTCCTGGTCGCCGCCGCAACCCGCCAGCAGGGCGAGGGCCAGCAGGACGGCGGGCTTGCGCAAGGGGCTCACCCCGTGGTCGTGGTGGTGCCGACGGTGGTGGTCGTGGTGCCGACGGTCGTGGTGGTCGTGTCGGAGGCCGGGGCGTCGATGCCGGTGGCGGTCCAGGTCCCGTACTCAGGCAACACCCAGGCGTCGGCCGCCTCGAGCACCTCGGCCATCCAGGTGGACCAGATCTGGCTGAGCTGGGCCTCGCTCAGCGCCGTCCAGGGATCCGCCAGGTACTCCTCCCGGGTGGGGATGGTGCGCTCCGACACGATCAGCACGTGGAACCCGAACTCGCTCTCCACCGGGCCGACGACCTCGCCGAGGGTCGCCGTCAGCGCCGCCTGGGCGAACTCATCGACGTAGCTGCCGGCAGAAGCGCAGCCGAGGTCGCCGCCCTCGGCGCTGGTGTCCAGCGAGACCTCGTCGGCGACCGTGGCGAAGTCCTCGCCTGCCGCCAGCCGGGCGATCACCGTCTCGGCCTCCTCCGCCGTCTCCACCAGGATGTGCTTGACGCACACGCTGGTCATGGTGTCGGGATCGGCGAACAACTCGTCCACGATCTCCGTGTCCACGATGAGCTCGTCCAGCGCCGCTTGCTGCACCATCAGCACGTCGGAGTGCAGCCGGAGCATCTCGCTGGAGGCGTTGTCCACTCCCAGGTAGTCGGCCACCGTGACCCCGGACTCGTCCAGGTACTCCTGGAGTTGCGCGGCGTACTCCTCGGCGTCGGTCGGGTCGGTGACGGCCCCGTACTGGGCCTCCAGCGCCTGAGCCAGCGCCTCGACGGCGATCTTGCTGAACAGCATGTCGCGGAAGACGTCGTCGCTGGGGGCGCCCCCATCGAATAGCGACTCGACGTCCGACAGGCGGACGACGGCGTCACCGACTCCGGCGATGTCCTCGTCACCACCGCAGCCGGCCAGCACGACGAGGGCGAAGAGCAGGACAACGAGCTTGCGCAATGGGTTCACCCTTGAGTATCGGAGAGGCCACATTGTACGGATGAACCCGATGAGCGCCGCCGCCGGGGACCGCTCCGGCGCCGGGACGAACAGCGCCTTGGCGCGCAGCACCGCCCGCGGCGACAGCCGCTGCAGCCGCACCTCCTGGGAGGCGCTCGAGCGCGACCGGGGCGAGCTTCACCTCGTGGCGCAGGCGCACCACCTCGGTGAGACCCACCCGCAGCGCCTCCACCCGCAGGCGGGCGATCTCGATGAGGGCCTGGGCCCGCGGCGGCAGCGGCCCGTAGCGGTCCTCCCACTCGGCCACCACGTCGTCGACCGCCTTCTGGGTCTCGGCGGCGGCGAGGCGCCGGTAGGCCTCCAGCCGGCCCGCCTGGTCGCTCACGTAGTCCTCGGGCAGGTGCGCATCGACGGGCAAATCGATGCGCACCTCCGACGGCCGCGGCTCCGGCGTGCGCCCCGACTGCAGCTCGGCCACCGCGTCGGCGACCAGGCTCACGTAGAGATCGAAGCCGACGGCGCTGATGTGCCCCGACTGCACCTTGCCCAGGATGCTCCCCGCTCCCCGGATCTCCAGGTCGCGCATGGCCAGTTGAAAGCCCGACCCCAGGTCGCCGAACTCCCCGATGGCCTCCAGCCGCCGGTAGGCGTCCTCGCTGAGGGACAGGGTCGAGGGATGGAACAGGTAGGCGTAGGCGCGCTGGTTGGAGCGCCCCACCCGCCCCCGCAGCTGGTAGAGCTGGGCCAGCCCGAGCAGGTCGGCCCGCTCGACGATGAGGGTGTTCACCTGGGGCAAGTCGAGGCCCGACTCGATGATGGTGGTGGCCACCAGCACGTCGTGCTCGCCGCTCCAGAAGTCGAGCATCACCTGCTCCAGTTGGCCCTCGTTCATGCGGCCGTGGGCCACGGCGTAGCGGGCCTCCGGGACCAGGGCCCGCAGGCGGGCCAGGGCGGAGTCGATGGACTCGATGCGGTTGTGGACGTAGAAGACCTGGCCCTCGCGCAGCATCTCGCGACGGATGGCCGCCGCCACCGCCTGCGAGTCGTAGGGCCCCACGAAGGTGAGGATGGGGTGGCGGTCCTCGGGAGGGGTGGCGATGCGGCTCACCCGGCGGATGCCGGTGAGGGCCATCTCCAGGGTGCGGGGTATGGGGGTGGCGGTCAGGGTGAGCACGTCCACCGAGGTGCGCATGGCCTTGATGCGGTCCTTGGCGGCCACCCCGAAGCGCTGCTCCTCGTCCACCACCAGCAGCCCCAGGTCGCGGAAGCGGACGTCCTCGCTGAGGAGGCGATGGGTGCCGATGACCAGGTCCACTTCCCCGGCGGCCAGCCCCTCCAGCACCTGCTGCTGCTGGCGGGCGGTGAGGAACCGGCTGAGCACTTCCACCCGCACCGGGAACGGGGCCAGGCGCTCGGAGAAGGTCTGGTGGTGCTGCTGGGCGAGCAGCGTGGTGGGCACCAGCACCGCCACCTGCTTGCCGTCCTGGATGGCCTTGAAGGCGGCCCGCACCGCCACCTCGGTCTTGCCGAAGCCGACGTCCCCGAACACCAGGCGGTCCATGGGCTCGGCCGACTCCATGTCCTCCTTGACCTCGGCCACTGCGGTGAGCTGGTCGGCCGTCTCCTCGAAGGGGAAGGTGGCCTCCAGTTCGGTCTGCCAGGGGGTGTCGGACGGGAAGGCGTGGCCATCCACCAGCGCCCGGGCCCGGTGCAGCGCCACCACCTCCTCGGCCACCGCCGCCACCGCCCGGCGCACCCGGCCCTGGGTGCGCTCCCAGTCGGCCCCGCCCATGTGGGAGAGCCGGGGAGCCTCGCCCCCGGTGTAGGCGCGCACCGCCGCCAGTTGGTCGGTGGGCACGTAGAGGCGATCCTGCCCGGCGTAGGCGACCAGCAGGTAATCGCGCTCGATGCCTGCCACCGTCTGGGTCACCAGGCCCTCGAAGCGGCCGATGCCGTGGCGGTGGTGAACCACGTAGTCGCCGGGGCTCAGGTCGGCGTAGGCCACCGCCGTCCCCCCGCCGCGGGGGGCACCCGCCCGCCGGTGGGCCCGGCGCCGGCCGGCGATCTCCGCCTCGCCGAGGACGGCCACCGTGTCGGTGACGAAGCCGTGGTGCATGCCGGTGGCGAGCACGATGCTCTCCCGTCCCACCACCGCCTCCCGGCGGGCCAGGCCCACGCCGTTCTCCGCCAGCACCCGGGCCACCCGGTCGGCGGCGGGCGCCCCGTCCATGGCGACCACCACCTGGATCCGCCGCCCCAGCAGCCGGCCGATGGCCGCCGCCACCGACTCGGCGTCGCCGGGGACGGCGTCGAGCCCGGATACCGAGAGGGCCTCCTCGCCCGGGCCGGCAGCCAGCGGCGGGGCTTCGAGCACGCGGTCGCCGGGCACCGAGAGCGGCAGGTAGAGGACGGGATGGTCCCCGGCGGCCGGCGCCCCCGGGCCCCAGGTGGGGGCCAGGGCCGCGGCCAGGTCGGCCTCCTCACGACGGAGGTCGGCGGCGCGATCGGTGCTGCGTGCCGGGTCGAAGAGCACCACCAGCCCCTGGGCCGCGTCGAGCGCGGTGCGCTCCGGTGCCAGCCACGGCAGCCAGGACTCCATCCCTGGGAAGGTGACGCCCTCGGCCAGGCGGTCCCAGGTGGAGGCCGCCCACGGCTCGCGGCCGGCCAGGTCGGCGGCGGCGGCCCGCACCCCGGGGTCGGCCCGGACCTCGCGCGCCGGGAAGGCGATCAGCTCCTCGAGGCGGTCGGTGGACCGCTGATCGGCCACCGAGAACGCCCGCACCTCCTCCACCTGGTCGCCCCAGAAGTCCACGCGCCGCGGTCCGGGGCCCTGGGCCGGGTAGACGTCCACGATGCCGCCCCGCACCGCCATCTCCCCGCGGGCCTCCACCCGATCGGTGCGGTGGTAACCGGCGGCCACCAGATCGGCGCTGAGGCGCTCGAGGGGAAGATCGTCGCCGGGGCGTACCACCACCGGGGCCACCGTCGATGGGCTGACCCGCTGGGTCACCGCTCGCACCGAGCCAACCACCAGCCCCGGCGCTCCGGTCGCCAGGTGGTGGCGGGCCACCGCCCGCGCCCCCATCGCCTGGACGCTGGGCGACACGTGCTCGAACGGCAGGGTCTCCCAGGCGGGAAGGTGAAGCGCCTCGACGAAGAGAGCGGCGTCCTCGGCCAGCTCCTCCGCCTCCCGTTCCCCGGGCACGATGGCCAGCACCGGCCGGTCGGCTGCCAGCCCGGCCAGGAAGAAGGCGCGCAGGCCCGGCGGCACCACCAGGCGGCCGGGGACGGTCGGGCGGTGCCGCCACTGCTCGAGAAGGACGGCCAGTGGGGGCGGCATGCGAACGGGAAGGGTACTGCCGCCTCAGCCGGGCGGATCGGGGCCGCGGGGCAGCAGCGGCTCCACCAGCCGCTCCCGGACCCGGGGCTGCAGAGGCTCGGGCCCGGCTCGGAAGGGCTGCCCGTTGGGGCGGAGGAAAGTGAGGTGCCTGTCCGGATGGCCCGCCAGGCGCCAGCCGCCCTCGTGCACCAATCGGTGATGGTGCCCACAGAGGCTGACCAGGTTGCCGAGAGTCGGTAGTTGCCCCCGTCGGCCCAGTGGACCAGCGTGTGCACCGAGCCGGCACCCACCACCGGTCTGCCGCGCCGGGGTAGCCCCAGCCCGGTCGAGAGACGACCCGGGCCGCCGGCATGGCCCAATGCCCGACCGTGGACCCGTCGGGCGCCTCGGCGACGGTTTCGACACGAGCGTCGCAGCCAGCCGCCGGGCGGCCTCGGCGGACAGCGCCGGCCCGTTCTCCACCTCGGCCGCCCTCTCCGGCCGGCCAGCGTCTCGGCATCGACGTGGACCACCAGGGTGGACGGGGCGTGGCTCGGCGACCGCCGGGCCGGCCTCGGCCAGCTCGACCAGGGCGTCGGCGGCGCGCACCGCGTAGGGGTCGTACAGACCGGTCTCCGGCCGGCGTGGTGCCCGGTCGGCGATGGCGGCGAGCGCCCGCTCGACGACTGCGCCCTCCTCGGCCGAGAGGTGGCCGCTCAGGCGCCACTGGACCCGCGGCGCTCCCACCACCAGCGCACCGAGCGCACCGCCTCGCGGCCCCTGCGGGAGCTCTCCCGCTGCCGCACGGCCCGGGCAGCCCGTTCGAGCTGGGCGACGAGCCGAGAGCCTTCGGCCAGCACGGCCGCCTCGGTGTCGGCCGTGGCGACCTCGGCGGCGGCCCGCACCTGATCCCAGGAGAGCCGGCCTTCCTCGAAGGCGCCGGCCAGACGCGGAAGCCAGCGCAACCGGTCCGCGGTCTCGCACCAAGCATGGCAGTGCCGTAGGAGACCCCAAGGCGAGCCACCAGCCAGGCGGCCATGGAGGTGGCCCCGTCGTCGGCCCACAGGCGCCGGTCGTCGAAGGCCGCCACCACCTCGAGCATCGCCTTCTGGATGGCGCAGCCGGCGGCGTGCAATTGGACGACAGCCTCGGTGAGGTCGTCGACGGGAGCGGAGGCGAGCAGGGAGGCGTCCATTGGTGAGCCACCGACAAGGTATCCCGCGGGTGTGACATCCCCCGGCCCCGCCCCGCCGCGCTCTAGCCCAGCAGCCCCTGCTCCCGGTACCACTCCACAGTGGCTCGCAGCCAGTCCTCGAGAGGGGTGTAGGCCAGGCCCAGGTCGCGGGTGGCCCGCGACCCGTCGTAGGCGGCGCCGTGGCGCATCACCCGGGTCATCTCCCGGCAGACGGGCGCCGGCCGGTCGGCCAGCCGCCAGGCGCTCCCCGCCACCGTCGCCCCGGCCGAGGCCGCCCATTGGGGCAGGAACCGGACCTTCCGTTCCTGCCCCACCACCGAGCTGAGCACGGAGAGAGCCTCCCGCACCGTCAGGGTCGCCCCGCTCAGCAGGTAGCGCTGCCCCGGCCGGCCCCGCAGCTCGGCCAGCAGGTGGCCGCGGGTGCAGTCGTCCACGAACACCAGGCTCAAGGTGGCGTCCACCGCCCAGCGGAGGCGGCCGCTCAGGTAGCCGATGAGGATCCGAGCGGTGCCGCCGGTGCGCCCCGGGCCCTGCACCGAGGCCGGGTTCACGCAGACCACCTCCACCCCCAGGCGGTTCCCCTCGGCCAGCACCGCCTGCTCCCCGAGGTGCTTGGAGCGCTCGTAGTGGGACAGGTAGGAGCCGCGGTGGGGGGTCTGCTCGGTGGCCACCACCCCCGCCGCCTCCCCCATCGTCACCGCCGAGGAGGTGTGCACCACCCGCCGGATGCCACATGCCGGCCGCCGCCCGCACCACCTCGACCGGCCCGTCCACGTTGGCCCGGTACATCGCCGACGGGTCGGGCAGGCACATGGCGTTCACCCCGGCGGCGTGGAAGACCACCCGGCAGCCCGCCATGCCCCGACGCAGGGCCGACGCGTCCCACAGATCCCCCGGCACCGGCTCGGCCGCCGAGTGCCCGCACCCGTCCCTCGGCCGCGGGCGAGCGGGCCAGGGCGCGCACCTCGCGCCCGTCGGCCGCCAGGTCGCGCAGGAGAGCCCCGCCGACGAACCCGCTCCCCCCGGTCAGGAAGACGTCAGGCACTGGCCTTGGCCGAGCGCAGGACCCGGGCGAAGCGAGCGAAGTACTCCACCGCCGAGAGCACGGTCACCGCCACCGCCACGATCATCGCCCACTCGTCGGGGTAGAGGCCGCCGGGCTCGAAGTCGGGCGCCACGCCGTCCACCAGGAAAAGGCCGCGCAGCAGGGCGAGGAAGATCGCCAGGTACTGGAACCCGGCCTTGAGCTTGCCCCAGATGGAGGGGGGCACCTTGACGCCGTCCATGGCCGCCACCCCCCGCAGGCCGGAGATGGCGATCTCACGGGCGACGATCACGAACCCGGCCCAGGCCCAGGCCCGTCCCACCGCCACCAGGGCGAACAGGGCCCCGGCCACCAGCAGCTTGTCGGCGATGGTGTCGAGGAAGGCGCCCAGGGTGCTGGTGATGTGCCAGCGCCGCGCCAGGTAGCCGTCCAGCCAGTCGCTGAAGGAAGCGGCCACCATGAGGCCCGGCGGCGATCCAGTAGGCGTAGCCGATGTGGTCCTCGAGCAGCACCAGCGCCACGATCGCCGGCACCAGGACCATGCGGGTATAGGCGAGGCGATCCGGGATCGAGATGGCGCCGGCCTCCTGTGGGGGTCCGAGGTCGCCGCCATCGTAACGGAGAGCCGCCGCACGCGGCTCCCCCGGTCAGGCCCAGCCGTAGGTGCGCTCGACCGCCTTCTGCCAGCCGGCGTAGAGACGATCCGCCTCCGCCCGCTCCATGGCGGGCTGCCAGCGGCCGCCCCTCGGCCCAGAGGGCAGCCACCTCCTCCAGGCCTGAGAAGAAGCCGACGGCCAGCCCGGCCGCGTAGGCGGCCCCGAGCACGGTGGTCTCGGCCACGATGGGCCGCACCACCGGCACCCCGAGCAGGTCGGCCTGGAACTGCATCAGCAGCTCGTTGCCCACCATGCCCCCGTCCACCGCCAGCGCGTCGAGGGCCACCCCGGAGTCGGCCTCCATGGCCTCGAGCACGTCCCGCGTCTGGTAGGCGGTCGATTCGAGCACCGCCCGGGCCAGGTGGCGCCGGTCGGTGAAGCGGGTGAGGCCGACGATCACGCCCCGGGCGTCGGGGCGCCAGTACGGGGCGAACAGGCCCGAGAAGGCGGGCACGAAGTACACCCCGCCGTTGTCCGGCACCCCGCCGGCCAGGGCCTCGATCTCGGAGGCGGCGGAGATGAGCCCCAGGTTGTCCCGCAGCCACTGCACCCCCGCCCCGGCGATGGCCACCGACCCCTCCAGGGCGTACGCCGCCGGCTCGCCCTCGAGCTGGTAGGCGACGGTGGTCAGCAGGCCGTGGCGGCTGGGGATCGGGCGCTCACCGGTGTTGAGGAGCAGGAAGCAGCCGGTGCCGTAGGTGTTCTTGGCCCGGCCCGGACGGAAGCAGGCCTGGCCGAACAGGGCGGCCTGCTGGTCGCCCAGGTCGCCGGCGATGGGAACCCCGGCCAGGGGCCCTCGCCCCTCCCCGTACACCGCGACCGAGGGACGGATCTCCGGGAGCATCGCCGGGGGGATCCCCATGGCCGAGGTGAGGGCCGGCTCCCAGGCCAGCCGCTCGAGATCCATCAGCAGGGTCCGGGAGGCGTTGGTCACGTCGGTGACGTGGCGGCCGGTCAGACTCCAGATCAGCCAGGAGTCGACGTTGCCGAAGAGGGCCTCTCCCGCCTCGGCGCGGGCGCGCAGGCCGGGCACCTCGCTCCAGCAGCCAGGCCAGCTTCGGTCCCGAGAAGTAGGTGGCCAGGGGCAGGCCGGTGGCCGCCCGGAAGCGGTCGGGCCCGCCCTCGGCGGCGAGGGCGGCGCACAGGTCGGCGGTGCGGGTGTCCTGCCAGACGATCGCCGGGGCGAGCGGCTCACCGGTGGCACGGTCCCACACCACGGTGGTCTCCCGCTGGTTGGTGACCCCCACCGCGGCCAGGTCGGCCGCCCCCAGCCCGGCCTGCGACAGCGCCTCCTGCACCACGGCCCAGGCTCGGTCGCGGATCTCGGCCGCGTCGTGCTCCACCCAGCCGGGGCGGGGGTAGACCTGGCGGTGCTCCTGCTGGGCCATCGCCGCTATCCGCCCCCGGCGGTCCACGACGGCGAAGCGGGTGCTGGTGGTCCCCTGGTCGATGGCCCCCACGAAGTCCGCCACGGCGGGCTCCTCAGTCGGGCTCCGGCCGGGCGATCCCCAGCCGGGCGCTCGCCTCACCGGCTTCCTGCCGGGCCTTCTCGCCCCCGGCGGCGGCGAAGGTGCGCAGCACCTCGGCGCCGGCCACCACCAATCGGTCCACGTCGGGCCGTTCCTGGGCGGAGAAGCGCTGCAGCACGAAGTCGGCCGGGTCCATCCGCCCCGGAGGGCGCCCCACCCCGACCTTGAGGCGCCACAGGGAGTCGCTGCCCAGGGCCGCCACCACCGAGGCCACCCCGTTGTGCCCGCCGGTGCCCCTCCCGAAGTGGAAGCGCAGCTTGCCGAAGGGCAGGTCGATGTCGTCGTGGACCAGGACCAGGCGATCGACCGGGACCTTGTAGTAGCGGAGCAGCGGCACCACGCCCCGCCCCGACTCGTTCATGAAGGTGGAGGGCACCGCCAGCCACGCCCTCCCCCCGGGCAGGTCGGCGGCGGCCACCCGGGCCCGGATGCAGCGCGGGGCCCGGCGAAAGGTGGAGCCCGCTTCGGCGGCGAGGCATGCCACCACCTCGGCGCCGACGTTGTGACGGCTGCCCTCGTACTCGGGGCCCGGGTTGCGCAGCCCCACGAAGAGCAGCGGCTGGCTCAGGCCTCTTCCTCGCCTTCGTCGGTCGGCACGGCGGCCTCCTCACCCTCGGCCGGCGCCTCGGCGGCGTCCTCGACCAGCGCCGCGGCCGGCATGGTCACCATGACCAGCAGGTGCTCGGGCTCGCTCACGTAGGTCACTCCGGGGATCTCCGGCAGGTCGGCCACTCGGGCGGAGTCGCCCACCTTCAGGTCGGTGATGTCGATGGTGATGTGCGAAGGGATGTTGGTGGGCAGGGCGGAGACGACCACGCTGGCCGCCGGCGTCTCGACGATGCCCTTGCCCTCACGCACCCCGACCGGGATGCCGGTGAACTCGACGGGCACCTCGGCCTCGATGGGCTCGTCCAGGGAGATGCGGATGAAGTCGAGGTGGATGATGTCGCCCCGCACCGGGTGCCGCTGCAGCTCGCGGGCCACCGTGAGGTACTCATCGCCGTTCACCTGCAGGTTGATGAGGGCATTGAGGCCGGCCTCGGTGTGCAGGACGGTGTAGCAGCTCGCGCCGGTCCACGGCCACCGAGATCGGCTCGAGGCCGTGCCCGTAGACGATGGCGGGACGGCCCCTTCGCGCCTGAGGCGACGCGACTCGCGAGAGCCGTGGGCGCGCCCCGTGATAGCCGCGCAGGTTCATCTGTTCCATGACGAGAGCTCCTCGAACGTAATGGGGCGGTGTAAAGCTCGCGCCGGCCCACGGCCACTGAGATCGGCTGGAGGCCGTGCCCGTAGACGATGGCGGGTACGGCCCCTTCGCGCCGGAGGCGCCGCGACTCAGCGAGAGCCGTCGGGCGCAGCGCCCGTGAAACCGCGCAGGTCTATCTGTTCCATGAGAGAGCTCCTCGAACGTAATGCGGGGAACGCATTATGGCCGGTTCCTGCACGGCGACAAAAGGGGACAGGGCAATTGGAGATAGGGCCACCCGAAACGCGACAGGCCCTCACGGGACACGGCGGGAGTTGAGACTGAAGGAGGGCCGCGGCGTCCTTTTGGTTGACAAGGGGGGCATCGGGGGTATGGTCTTGGTGGGGAGAGGGACTGGCCGAAGGAGGGAATCGACATGAGACGGTTTGTTCTCGTGTTCCTCGTCGTACTCATGGTCGCCGCCCTCGGCGGTGTTGCCGTAGCCCAGCCACCAGCCGGCGCCGGGGCTGGGAAGGCCCCTCCTGTTCAACAGCGAGGCCTACACGTGCCCCGCCGGGGCAGGTGCCACTACCGGCCCCCGGTACGGGTTCGTCGTGATGAATACCAACGCCCGTGGCGATCTGATCGTCCAGGTGTCGGTGAAGAGGGCGGAGCCCAACACCACCTACGACATCTGGGTGAACCAGGACCCGGGGGCCTGCCCGCTCGCTTCCGCGACGTTGGTCGGCGCCCTAACGACCAACCGGATGGGCAACGGCAACGCCCACCTGGTCGTCCCCCGAGTGGCGGGTGCCACCCACTTCTGGGTCTCCGTCACCGGCGGTGAGCTTGTGGTGCTTCGCAGCATGGCCGTCGAGCTCGACTGAGCAGGCTCGCTCCATCAAAGGCGTGGCCGGCGGCTAACGCCGGCCACGCCGCTGTCTCCGTCAAGCGTGACCAGCGTGAGACAGGGGCACGCCCCGGCTGTCCACCAACTCCGATCCCACCGTGCGGTCGCGGTTGTCGCGTTGGCCTACCCATTGCTCCATCCCACAAAAGGGCGCGGCGGATCTCCGGCTCGCCGTCAACCACCAGCACCCGAGGTCACACTTTTCAGGGCGATGCTCACGGTGAGGCCCCCACCGGGGGTGTCCTCCAGTTCGATGGTGCCCCCCATGGCCTCGACGAAGCCCTTGGCCACCGCCAGGCCCAGCCCGAGACCCTCCCCGCGGGGCCGGTCGCCGAACCGTTGGAACGGTTCGAACACCCGCTCCCTCCCCTCCTCGGGGACGCCGGGCCCCCGGTCCACCACCCGCAGCTCCACCCGCCCGGCGGCCTCCGAGGCCCCGATGCGCACCGCCTCGCCGGGCGGCGACCAGGCGACCGCGTTCTCGACGACGTTGGCCACCGCCCGCTCCAGCAGAGCCGGATCAGCCCACACCCGGCAAAGCGTCTCCGGGACGTCCACCTCCACCAGCCCCCCGGTGCGCAGTGTGGAGCGCAGCGCCCGGGGCACCACCTCGTCCAGGTCGATGGGCCGCAGCGCCAGGGAGAGGGCCCCGGCCTGCAGGCGGCTCATGTCCAACAGGTTGCCCACCAGCGAGTTGAGCCGATCGGCCTCCTCCTCGATGGTGGCCAGGAACTCCTGCCGGTCGGGCTCGCTCCAGGCGACGTCGGTCTGACGGAGGCTGGAGACCGCCGCCTTTATCGAAGAGAGCGGGGTGCGCAGGTCATGGGAGACGGCGTTGAGGATGGTGGCCCGCAGCTCGTTGAGCGAAGCAGCACGGGCCGCTGCCGCCGCCTCTTCCTCGAGTGCCCGGCTCCGCACCGCCGCCGCCAGGTGGGCGGCGAAGGCGGCGAGCACGCTCTGGTCTTCGGCGGCAATCGCTCCGCCCCGCAAGACCAGGATGGCGTCCTCGCCAACGGGCAGGGAGGTGGTGTCCTCGCCCGGCTCGGCCGGAGGATGCGAGCCAGAAGCCACCTCGGTCCGCCACCCCGCGCCGCTGCGTCGCAGCACGGCCGCCGACTCGGCGCCGAAGGTAGCCCGGAGGTGATCGATGAGGACCGGCAGAGGGTCCCGCTCCCCGATGGCCAAGCCCGCCAGGTGGGTGAGGGCGCCCGCCTCGGCCCGCGACCGTGCCGCCTCTACCCGGCGGCGGGCGGCGCTGGCCACCAGCAGGCTGACCACCCCACCCACCACCACGAACACGGCGAGAGCGAAGGCGTTCTCGGCCGAGGCCACGTTGAAGCGATGCAGGGGCGGCACGAAGTACCAGTTGACCAGCAGGAAGGCGGCCACCGAGCCGGTCAGGCCCGGCCACCACCCTCCCACCGTGGCGATCCCCACCACCAGGCACACGTAGAGGAGGAAGACGGTCGGCAAGGCGAGGTGATCGCGCAGGGCAGTGAGCACCACGGTGAGCAGGGCCAGCCCGGCCGCCCCGGCCAACCCGCCCAGCAGCTGGCGGCGCAGGGGGATGGCCAGGGGACGCCGTCTCCGAGGCAGCAGGGCCGGGGCAGCTGGCTCCTCCTGGGAGATGATGTGCACGTCGATGGGGCCGGCGTCACGGACCACCCGGGTCACCACCGAGCCCCGGAGCAGCTCGGCCAGCCGGGACCGGCCGCTGGCTCCCAGCACCAGCTGGGTGGCGTTCTCCGCCCGGGCGAAGTGGAGCAGGGCGCTGGGGACATCGTTACCCACTACCTCGTGGCAGGTACCCCCCAAGTCATTGACAAGCCCCCGCAGGTCCGACCCCACCTCGCCGCCGGCGCCGACCAGCCCGTCGTCCGCGACCACCCACACCGCGAGCAGGTCCCCGCCTCGCCGTGCGGCCATCCGCGCTGCCCGGCGGATGAGATGCTGGTTGGAGCCCTGGCCGGAGAGCGCCACCACCACCCGCTCCCGGGTCTCCCAGGGCCCCCGTATCTCGTGGCGGGCCATGTACTCGAGGAGCTCCTCGTCCACCCGGTCGGCCAGCCATAGCAGCGTCAGCTCCCGCAGGGCGGTGAGGTTGCCCTCCCGGAAGAAGTGAGCCAGGGCGGCGTCCATCTGCTCCGGCGGGTAGATGTCACCCCGGGCCAGCCGGCGGCGCAACTGCTCGGGGGCCACGTCCACCAGGTCGATCTGGTCGGCGGCCCGCACCACCGCGTCGGGGATGGTCTCTCGCTGCGCGACCCCGGTGATGCGCTCGACCGTGTCGTTGAGCGACTCCAGATGCTGGATGTTCAGCGTGGTCAGCACGGTGATGCCGGCCGCCACCAGTTCCTCGACGTCCTGCCAGCGCTTCTCGTTCCGACAGCCGGGGACATTGGTGTGGGCCAGCTCGTCCACCACTGCCACCTGCGGGCGGCGGGCCAGCACCGCATCGACATCCATTTCCTCGAACCAGGCGTCCCGGTAACGGACCTGCCGGCGGGGCATCACCTCCAGGCCGTCCAGCAGCGCGGCAGTCGGGGCGCGGCCGTGTGGCTCGACGAAGCCCACCACCACGTCCTGTCCCCGCTCCCTGAGCCGGTGCGCCACCCCCAGCACCGTGTAGGTCTTGCCCACCCCAGCGGCGTAGGAGAGCCAGACGTGCAGGCGGCCGCGCCGCGGTCCATTGGTCATGTCCCCCCCAGTATGCGGCAGATCAGTCACGGCTGGAGGGCAACCAGGGCCAGATTCAACAGCAGGACGTTCACCCGAGGCTCGCCGAGGAAGCCCAGAGTACGTCCCTCGGTAAGCCGATCCACCAGTGCCAGCACCTCGTCTCCATCCAGGCCCCGGGCGGCCGCTACCCGCGGAGCCTGGAGCCGGGCGTACTCCGGGCTGATGTGCGGGTCGAGGCCGCTGCCGCTCCCGGTGACCGCATCCGCCGGGATCGGCCCGGTCCACGGCCTCGATGCGGTGCTACCTCGACGCACGGCCAGCCGGGCGGCCTGGGCGAGCTGCTGGTTGGAGGGCCCCAGGTTGGTGGCCCCGCTCGCCGCAGGGTTGAAGGGGTCGAGGCGCCCGTGGAACCACTCCGGCCCGGAGAACTCCTGGCCGATCAGCGAGGAGCCCACCACCTCTCCCCCCGACTGCACCAGGCTGCCCCCGGCCCGCCCCGGCATCGTCAGCCCGGCGGCTGCGGTCACCGCCAGCGGGTAGACCACTCCCAGGAGCATCGTGAGTACCAGGAGGATCCGGAGGGCGGCGAGGAGTTGGCGGATCATGACAGCGGGAGCAGCGAGACGACGAGGTCGATGGCCTTGATGCCCAGGAAGGGCGCCACGATCCCTCCCAGTCCGTACACCCCCAGGTTGCGGCGGAGCATGGCTCGGGCGGGCTGCGGCCGGTAGCGGACGCCGCGCAGGGCGAGCGGCACCAGGGCCACGATCACCAGGGCGTTGAAGATCACCGCCGACAGGATCGCCGACTGGGGGCTGGCCAGGCCCATCACGTTGAGGGCGCCGAGGCCCGGGAAGGCCCCGAGGAACATCGCCGGGATGATGGCGAAGTACTTGGCCACGTCATTGGCGATCGAGAAAGTGGTCAGCGCCCCCCGGGTGATGAGCAGCTGCTTGCCGATGGCCACGATCTCGATGAGCTTGGTGGGGTTGGAGTCGAGGTCCACCATGTTGCCCGCCTCCTTGGCCGCCACCGTGCCGGTGTTCATGGCTACCCCGACGTCGGCCTGGGCCAGGGCGGGGGCGTCGTTGGTGCCATCCCCGGTCATGGCCACCATGCGGCCACCCTCCTGCTCCCGCCGGATGAGCGCCATCTTGTCCTCCGGCGTGGCCTCGGCGAGGAAGTCGTCCACCCCGGCTTCGGCGGCGATGGCGGCGGCCGTCCGCGGGTTGTCGCCGGTGATCATCACCGTGCGGATCCCCATCGAGCGCAGCTCGCCGAACCGCTGCCGCGAGGCCCTCCTTGACGATGTCCTTCAGCCGGATGGTGCCGAGGACCCGGGGGCCGTCGGCCACCAGCAGGGGCGTGCCCCCGGCGGCGGCGATGCCGTCGACGGTGACGCCGACCTCATCGGGGACATGGCCTCCCTGCTCCTCCACCCAGCGGCGCAGGGCGTCGGTGGCACCCTTGCGGATACGCCTTCCCCCGAGATCCACCCCGCTCATCCGGGTCTGTGCGGTGAAGGGCACCAGCACCGCCCCTTCCAGGGCCCGGCCCCGCAGCCCGTAGCGCTCCTTGGCGAGTATCACTATGGAGCGGCCCTCCGGGGTCTCGTCGGCCAGGCTGGACAACTGGGCGGCGTCGGCCAGTTCCGCCTCGGAGACCCCGGGGGCGGTGAGGAAGGCGTCGGCCTGGCGGTTGCCCAGCGTGATGGTCCCCGTCTTGTCGAGGAGGAGGGTGCTCACATCGCCGGCCGCCTCCACCGCCCGGCCCGACAGGGCGAGCACGTTGCGCCGCACCAGGCGGTCCATGCCGGCAATGCCGATGGCCGGCAGCAGCGCCCCGATCGTGGTGGGGATGAGACAGACCAGCAGGGCCACCAGCACCGGCACCGCCTGGCGGGCACCCGAGTAGACGGCGAAGGGCTGAAGGGTGACCACGGCGAGCAGGAAGACGATGGTGAGGCCGGCGAGCAGGATGTTGAGGGCCACCTCGTTGGGGGTCTTCTGACGTCGGGCCCCTTCGACCAGGGCGATCATCCGGTCCAGGAAGGTCTCCCCCGGCTTGGAGGTGATGCGCACCACGATGCGGTCGGAGAGCACCCGGGTGCCCCCGGTGACCGAACTGCGGTCACCCCCCGCCTCCCGGATCACCGGGGCCGATTCCCCGGTGATCGCCGACTCGTCCACCGCCGCCACTCCCTCCACCACCTCCCCGTCGCCGGGGATCACCTCCCCGGCGGCGACCAGGCAGCGATCCCCGGGCCGGAGCAGGGTGGCAGGCACGGTCTCCTCGGTCCCGTCTCCGCTCAGCCGCCGGGCGGTGGTCTCCTTCCGGGCCCGGCGCAGCGATTCCGCCTGGGCCTTGCCCCGCCCCTCGGCGACCGCCTCGGCCAGGTTGGCGAAGAGCACGGTCAGCCACAGCCAGCCCACCAGCAGCGCCCCGAAGAGGCTCCAGTCAGCCGCCAGGAAGGCGCTGGAGAGCACCGACCCGACCTCAACCACGAACATCACCGGGTTGCGCCACAGGAGCCGCGGGTCGAGCTTGCGCAGCGCCGAGGGGACAGCCCGCAGGAGGAGCCGCGCCGTCATCACCACGGCAGGCCTTCCACGATGGGCCCCAGCGACAGGGCCGGGAAGTAGATGAGGGCGGTGACGATCAGGACCACCCCGGCGAGCAGCCCGGCGAAGAGCGGGGTCGTGGTGGGGAAGGTGCCCGGGGTGGGCGGCACCCGCCGCTTCGCCGCCAGCGAGCCGGCCAGGGCCAGCACCGGGATGATGGTGCCGAAGCGTCCCACGAGCATGGCCGCCCCACCGGCGATGTTGTAGAAGGCGGTGTTGCCGTTCGAGCCCGGCGAAGGCGCTCCCGTTGTTGTTGGCCTGCGAGGTGAAGGCGTAGAGCACCTCGGTGAGGCCGTGCGGGCCCGGGTTGAGGATCGAGGCCCGGGCCGAGGGCACCGCCAGGGCCACCGCCGCCAAGATGAGCACCACCGCCGGGACCACCAGGATGTAGATGCGTCACCAGCTTCATCTCCCGGGGCGCGATGCTCTTGCCGAGGTACTCGGGGGTGCGCCCCACCATGAGCCCGGCGATGAAGACGGAGAGGATGGCGAGCACCAGCATCCCGTAGAGGCCCGAGCCGACCCCGCCCGGGGAGACCTCCGAGAGCATCATGTTGACCAGGGGCACCGCCCCGCCGAAGGCGGTGAGCGAATCCATGGACGCCGTTGACCGCCCCCGTCGAAGTCCCGGTGGTCGAGGCGGCGAACAGGGAAGTGCCGGCCACGCCGAAGCGGACCTCCTTGCCCACCATGTTCCCCCCGGCCACCTGGTCGGGGAAGGCGGGGTTGCCCCCCGACTCGAAGTGCCACAGGAGCAGGGCCGAGGCCACCCAGAGCATCAGCATGACCACGGCGATCACGTAGCCCTGGCGGCGATCCCCGGCCATCTTCCCGAAGGTCCCGGTCAGCGAGAACGGGATCGCCAGCAGCAGGAAGACCTCCACCAGATTGGACACCGGCGTCGGGTTCTCGAAGGGATGGGCGGAATTGGCGTTGAAGAAGCCGCCGCCATTCGTCCCCAGTTCCTTGATTGCCTCCTGGGAGGCGACCGGGCCGCCGGGGATCTGCCTGCGTGCCGCCCGACAGCGTGGCCACCTCCTGGGCCCCGTGCAGGTTCTGCACCACGCCCTGGGAGACCAGCAGCAGGGCGAAGACGAAGGCCAGGGGGAGCAGGATGCGGACGCAGGCCCGTACCAGGTCCACCCAGAAGTTGCCCACCGTCGTGGAGCCGGCCCGGATCAGCCCCCGCACCAGGGCGAGAGCGACCGCGATGCCCACCGCTGCCGACACGAAGTTCTGCACCGTGAGCCCGGCCATCTGCACGGCGTAGCCGAGCGTCTGCTCGCCCGAGTAGTTCTGCCAGTTGGTGTTGGTCACGAACGAGACGGCGGTGTTGAAAGCGAGGGCGGGCGGGCACCGCCCCGTGCCCCAGGGACAGGGGGAGGTGGCCTGCAGACGCAGCATGAGGTAGAGGAGGAGCACCGATGCCACAGAGAAGGCGAGCAGCGAGGTGGCATAACCGCGCCAGGTCTGCTCGGCCTGCGGATCGATGCGGCACAGGCGGTAGCACCACCGCTCCACCCGCAAGATGCCGGGGCGAGGTGAAGACCCAGGCCATGTAGTCCCCCAGCGGACGGTAGCACCGCGAGCAGCAGGACCAGCACCAGCTCCGAGTTGAAGCCACCCCGCCATCAGAACCTCTCAGGGAAGAGCAGGGCCAGGACCAGGAACACCAGGAGGCCGACAGCCACGACAAGGCCGGCGGCATCGGCGAGGCTCACAGCCCCTCCCGGCCCACGAGGGGCAATGACACGGTTCGGCCTGCGCATGACATCTCTATCACAGCCCACGGAGGGGGCGGTGGCCGCAACCTTGATGGCCTCCTGACGATGCTCAGGCCAATCCTGATGCCCTCCTAGCGCTCACAGGCGTCACTGGTTCGAGGGAGGCGGCCGAGCGCTCGCATCGAGCTCAGGGGGCCGGGGTGGGCTGCAGCCGACGGGGCCGGATGGCCGTTGGTCCGGCGGGGGATTGCGGGGCGGGGATGGTGAATTGGAAGCAGGCTCCACCCAGGCGTCTCGATTGGCAGTAGTGGATGGATCCGCCGTGGGCTTCGACCATGGCGCGGGCCATGGGAAGGCCCACTCCGAGCCCGCGGACGGCGGGGTCGTGGGCGTGGGCGCCGCGTTCGAAGCGCTGCCAGATGGCGGTTTCGAAACGCTTGGGGACACCGTCTCCGTCATCATGGACCTGGAAGACGACGCTGCGCCCGGCGACCTGCGCGGTGAGCAGGACGCGGTCCCGGCCGTAGCGGACGGCGTTTGTGAGCAAATTGGACAGGATCTGGCGGAGGCGGTGGGGGTCGGCGTCTACGACCAGCTGCCGGCCCACTTCGACGCTGATCCTCTTCTGGGCATCGGCGGGCAGAGCCCGCACCGCCTGGCCGACGAGCTCTTCGACCGACTGGGGTCCCCGATCCAGGCGGACGGCAGAGGTGCGTCCTCGGCTCAGGTCGATGATGTCGGTGACGATGCGGCCCAGGTGGACGGCTTCATCCCTGACGACCCGGATCATCTCCTCCCGCTCGTCGTCGGGGAACTCCCGCCATCCTGTGGAGAGCAGCTGCGCGTACCCCTGGACTGCGGTGAGCGGGGTGCGCATCTCGTGGGACACGGAGGCGAGCATGGCGTCACGCTGCCCTTCAGTGATCTCCTTGACCTCTCTGGTCGCCATCCACTGGCGCGCCGCGATCAGGACCAGGATCGTCACCAGAGCCAGGGTGAGGTAGCGGTGCTCGGCGCTATCCGAGATCAGGATGACCAGCAGTAGTGCGAGCACCGGGGCATAGGCGGCCAGCACACGTCGACGGTGCAGGGTATCCCGGGCCGGGGCCCGGGAGGGGGGGAGGAGCAGCAGCCAGGCGGCGCCGGCAAAGAGGCCGTAGCCCAGGAGCCACATCCCGTCGATCCACATGTTGGCCGCATAGGTGTCGGAGGAGGTGAAGCCGAAGTACAAGACGTCGGCAAGGGCGTTGACCGCCAGCGCACCGGCCAACACCGTCAACTCGATGGCGAACCTGCGCTCCGTCCGGCAGAAGGCGAGGACCATGATCGCGAGCAGCAGAATCAAGTCCCCTGCCGGGTACAGGAGGTTGACCCAGTTCTCAGCCAGCGAGACCTCCGGATCGAAGACGACGAATTGGTCCAGATAGGTGATCCAGGTCACCACCGCGATTGCCACCACCCCGACTGCGGCATCGAGGAGGCTGCGGGTCCGCTCGTACTTGCCCAGCCGGAGGCGGGGCAACAGCCAGACGCCGACGGCGAGCAGCACATAGCCCCCCAGATAGAAGATGTCGGAGTAGCCCGGGTAAGGGATGTCCCGACCGACGGCCCAATAGAACTCGTCGATCACCTCCCCGACTCCCCAGGACAGCACCCCCGAGCCCAGCAGCAGCCAGCTCCGCCGCTCCCCTCGACGGGTGCAGGCGGCCAGAATCAGTATCAGGCCGGCGCCCACCGATGAGAGCGGGAAGGCGAAGAGGTCGACCGTGTCCTTCTGTTCCTGGCTCAGCCCGGGCAGCATCACCGCCAGCCCGGTCATCACCGCCACCCCGGCCACCGCCAGCGCCCCCGCCCCCAGCCAGCGGACGAGCCGAGTTCTCCCATGACTGGGATCCAGGGCGACCGTCATGCCGGCGCTCCCCGACAGGAACCCTCCCCGAACCTGGCCCACCGGTGCTCGGGGCTGGTTGGGCACTGCGGGGCGCGACCAGCAGAGCGGGTCAGCCGCGTGCCGCAGGACGGAGTGACGCGGCCACCCGCGGACGACTCATGCACCCCAGTAGAATCGGCGAACGGTCACCCGCTCTGAAGGTGAACTCAGCGGCAGGTCGCTGATCTCCCGGAAGGGCCTGATCGACAGGCCGACGGGGTGGCACATGCGGCCACCGCGGGGTGTTAGCGTCGTGCCCAGGTGCACGGTGGTGCGCCGCCCCGCGGCGCACCGGAGCGAATTGGAGGCTTATGCCCACCTTCCTGATCAAGGCGACCTACACGGCCGAGGGCACGCGCGGGCTGCTGAAGGACGGCGGCACCGGCCGCAAGGAAGCGATCGAGTCCCTCATCACCAGCCGTGGTGGGGAGCTGCTGGGCTTCTACTACGCCTTCGGCGACGACGACCTCTACATCATCGCCAAGCTGCCCAGCGAACAGCGACCTGGCGGCCGTCTCCCTGGCGATCAACTCGACCGCCGGTGCCAGGGTCAAGGCCCACACCCTGCTCGACGCCACCGAGATCGACGAGGCGGTCCAGAAGGCCGTCCGCTACCGCCCGCCCGGCACCTGAGCGCCTGCCCGCGGGCGGACCCGCCGGCTACTGGTAGCTGACGTAGACCACCCGGGGCTCCAGTTCGAGCACCTGCTCGGGGGTGGCCATCGGCGTGTCCTCGTCGTAGAAGTTCTTCCACCCCCAGAACCATCCGGCATCCTCCGTGCCGGCGGTCACCGCCGCCCAGGTCTCGTACTTGGCCTCGAGGGTCCCCTGCCCGTCCATCTGGATCACCACCGCCAGCTCCGGCGGGATCGGCCACCAGGTCCCGCTCGGGGAGCATGGACAGCCGGAACTGGTGCAGGAGCAGCATCTTCTGCGGCAGTTGCCCTTCCCGCACCAGAGCGGCCAACCAGGCGGAGACCTCGTTGATCTCCGCGGCCGTCACGCTGCCGTACTGCTGCAGGTGGAACTGGTCCGGGCCCGAGCCGCCACTCCGGATCGAGCGCCAGCCCCACGTAGGGGAGGCGCAGGTACTCCTCGTAGAGGCGGGCCTGAGTGAGGAAGTCGGTGCGGCCCGGCTGCAGGTCGAGCAGCACGTACAACCCCGCGTCGCCGGCGGCCTCGATCCATGGGCGCAGGTCCTCCAGGGACGTCTCGTTCGAGTAGTTGCCGTCGTCCCCCGGCCGGGCATCCGCCACCGTGGCGATGATCTCGAAGGCGGGGACCATCACCAGCCCTTCCTCGGCGTACTCGGCGGCGATGGGGCGCACTCGCTCCACCGCCTCCTGGGGCGTCTGCTCGCCGAGGGCACCCAGCTCGGGCGCCCAGGCGTGGCCGTAGAGGGCCACCAGCCGCCGCCCCGGGAACATCAGGTAGCCGCCGCCCGGCAGCTCCTCGCCCTCCAGCAGCAGGGGCAGCTGCCAGGAGGCGTCGTCGGTCACCTCCCCCACCAGGTGCACCCTTCTCACCCCCGCCGGGGCGGAGCGCAACGCCCTTCCCACCTCCGGGATGAGCCGCAGGTCGATGCCGTCCACCAGCGCCATCAGGCCGCCCCCGGCGCTGGCCGCCGCCGCCGCCGCCAGCGCCAATTCGGGCTCCCCGGCCTCCACCAGCCAGGCGACCCCCCTCTCCCCCGTCCCGGCCAGCACGAGCCGGCACCGGCCCGGCCGGGGGCGAGGGCTCGCCGCCGGAGGGCGCCGTCGTCGAGGTCGACCCGGCCGGTCCGCGGTGGTCGTGGTGGTCGAAGGGGGCGGCTCCAGCGCGCTCCCCTCGGCCATCGCCTGCACCGCCACCGCCACCGTCGCCGTCCCGCCCTCCCCGGGCAGTAGCAGCACCGCGCTCCCGCCCACCTGCCGGCCGACCTCCTCGGCGAGGCAGCCAAGGGTCGCCGCTCAGACACCTCCAGCTCGGTCCCCTCGGGCAGCGACCCCAGCCTCGACGTCACCCACCTGCCACACCCGCTGCGGGATGAGGCGCGCCAGCTTCGGCCTCGAGGGCCGCCGCGGCCGTGGGGCGCCCGAAGAGCAGGGGCCGCCCAGGGCCGCCGCCAGGCGGGCGGCCAGGGCCACTCGATCCAGGTCGGCCGGTAGAGACCACCACCACGTCGGGGGCGCACTCGTAGACCTCGGAGGAGACGGCGACGGCCGCCGCCACCGGGTTGGCCCCGGCGAGGCGCCGCACCTCGGTCTCGCCGGCGGCCGGGGCCGGCTGCAGCGCCGGGGCGAGGCAGAGAACCGGCGCCGGTTCGGTGGTGCGTGGTCGTGGTCGCCGCGGTCGTCGTGGCGGTCTCCGTCGCCCCCGGGACCCCGTCGCCCACCGAGCAGCCCGCGGCCAGCAGGGCGGCCACGGCCAGGGCAACGTGTCGGCGCATCGAACCTCCCGGCGGTCGGGGCGAGGCTACCCGGCATCGCCGGCAACGCCGGTGCGCCGCCGCGGACGGCGTGCGACCGGGGCCTCCCGGCCATGCGCTAGGTTGGCTCCCGCAGACACGCCGCGGCGCCCGCGCCGGGGCCCCGAAGGTCCCGCCACCGAGCGGCCCGGCCATAGGTTCCAGCCATCAACGGGGGTCTCCCGGGAGGAGACGCGGGAAGGAAGGTGGGCGTGACCGATTATGCGACCCTGATCGGCATCGTCATCGGCGTCAGCCTGTTAGGGCTGGCCGTAGCCGCCCTGCTCGCCATGTGGGTCCTGCGCAAGGACCGGGGCAGCGAGGCGATGCAGAAGATCTCGAGTGCCATCCGCCAGGGTGCCGAGGCGTTCCTGCGGCGGCAGAACCGGACGATCGCGGTGCTGGCGGTGGTGGTCGCCGGCCTGATCTTCCTCGGCTACGGGGTGCTCAGGAACCACCGCGACTTCGACCCCGTGGGGTCGTCGCTGGAGATGGCGATGTGGATCACCATCTCCTTCCTGTTCGGCGCCGCCTGCTCGATGTTCGCCGGCTACGTGGGGATGTGGATCTCCATCCGCAGCAACTCCCGCACCGCCCATGCGGCCCTCTCGAGCATCAACAAGGCCCTCCGCATCGCCCTGCGGGGCGGGGCGGTCTCCGGCCTGCTGGTGGTGGCGATGAGCCTGCTCGGCGTCGCCGGCCTCTACGCCCTGGTGAACGCCTTCGGCAGCATCAACGAGCCGGGCGACATACCGCTGCTCATCGTCGGCTACGGCTTCGGCGCCTCCTTCGTGGCCCTCTTCGCCCAGCTGGGCGGCGGGATCTACACCAAGGCGGCCGACGTCGGCGCCGACCTGGTGGGCAAGGTCGAGGCGGGCATCCCCGAGGACGACCCCCGCAACCCGGCCGTGATCGCCGACCTGGTGGGCGACAACGTCGGCGACTGCGCCGGCCGTGGCGCCGACCTGTTCGAGTCCACCGCCGCCGAGAACATCGGCGCCATGATCCTGGGGGCCTCCCTGGCCCTGGCCGCCGACCGGGCCGGGCTCGGCTTCTCGGCGGGCATCGTCGGCGTGATGATGTTCCCGCTGGTGGCCCGTGCCTTCGGGATCATCGCCTCGATCGTCGGCATCCTCTACGTCCACATGGACAAGGAGGAGAAGATCGACCCGATGACGGCCCTCAACCGGGGCTACTACGTGGCGGTGGTGCTGGCCATGGCCGCCTTCGCCGGAGCCACCTACTGGCTGCTCAACAGCGACGAAGCCCCCAACGCCTGGTGGCACTTCTTCCTGTGCGGGATCATCGGGGTGGCCACCTCGGTGGCCTTCGTGTACATCACCCAGTACTACACCGAGCACAAGTACCGCCCGGTGAAGTCGATCGCCGAGGCGTCCCAGACCGGCCCGGCCACCAACATCATCTCCGGCATCAGCGTCGGCCTCGAGTGCGTCGCCATCCCGGTGGTGGTGATGGGCGGCGCCCTGCTCGGGTCCTACTTCCTGGGCAAGGCGGCCTTCCCGGCCGAGGCCGGCGTCAACGCCGGCCTGTTCGGCACGGCGGTGGCCACCATGGGGATGCTGGCCACGGCGGCCTTCATCCTGGCCATGGACACCTTCGGGCCCGATCACCGACAACGCCGGCGGCATCGTCGAGATGTCCCAGCAGCCGGAGGAGATCCGCCGCAAGACCGACCGCCTCGACGCCGTGGGCAACACCACCAAGGCCCTGACCAAGGGGTACGCCATCGGCTCCGCGGCCCTGGCGGCCTTCCTGCTCTTCCAGGCCTACATGGAAGAGGTGCTCAACTACGCCGGGCGGCGAGGGGACCATCTTCCCGGTGGACCTCGCCAAGCCGGTGGTCTTCGTCGGCGCCCTGGTCGGGGCGATGCCTGGTGTTCCTGTTCTCCTCCTGGGCGATCCGGGCCGTGGGGCGGGCGGCCCAGGCGATCATCGCCGAGGTGCGGCGCCAGTACGCCCACCTGCCCCGGGAGAACGAGATGATCCAGTTCCCCGCCGACTTCGAGCCGGAGTACGGGGCCTGCGTGGACATCGTCACCAAGTCGGCCCTGCGCGCGCATGGTGGCCCCCGGCCTGCTGGCCGTGCTCGGCCCCATCGGCCTGGGCCTGCTGTTCAAGTGGCTCTTCGTCACCGACAGCGACCCGCTGATCTCGGCCGAGGCGGTGGCCGCCATGCTGATGGTCGGCACCATCGCCGGCATCCTGATCGCCCTCTTCCTCAACAACGGCGGCGGCGCCTGGGACAACGCCAAGAAGTACATCGAGGCCGGCGCCTACGGCGGCAAGTACCTCACGGCGGCGGACGGCTCGAAGATCAAGAACCCGACCCACGCGGCGGCGGTGGTCGGCGACACGGTCGGTGATCCGTTCAAGGACACCGCCGGCCCGTCCCTGCACGTGCTGATCAAGCTGCTCTCCACCATCACCCTGGTGATGGCGCCGCTGTTCCTGTAACGACGAGCAGAACGCGAGAGGCCCCTCCGGTTCCGATCCGGAGGGGCCTCTCTCTATGCCGGAGGCTCGCGGGGCTCAGGACACGGCCCCGGCCGATCCCCACCCAGACGCCGAGCAGCCCGACACGCCCCGGCCGCCAGCAGGAAGAGCCCGATTCGGGCGTCACCCGGTCCGGGGTCGCCGGTGGCGTACAGCGAGACCAGGTTGGTGCCTCCCACCAGGAAGGCCAGCAGGGCCAGGAGCCCCAGGACCAGGATCGCGGCCGAGCCGCACAGCCGGAAGGCCCCGCCGGCCAGCGAGAGCCAGCATCGCCAGCCCGATGAGCACCAGCACGCCGCCGGCGATCAGCACCGACACGCCGGAGAACGCCGGGGCTGAACCCGCCGGTGCGCGAAGGCGTCCTGGGTGAACCACTTGCTCGGCCCCCGAGGCGAGGTCGTAGGTGTCCCATCCCGTCACGGTGCTCCCCGCCGCCGGGTAGCCCAGCCAGGGCAGGAACACCGACGCGATCACGAGGATCCCGCCCGCCAGGGCGGCCAGCCCGCCCAGGCCCCGGCGGGAGGTGAGAGACGGGCTGGTGGTCATGCAGGCCTCCACTGAGCGACGATGCCGCCTTCGGCACGGCTCAGTGTACGAGCAGGGCCCCGGCACGGAGTCGGGCAGACACCGTGCAGGACGCGCCAGGACGTCTCCCACCTCGGCTGCCCGAAGAGAAGCCCTCCGGCTCACCCGGAGGGTTCTCTCTACGGTCTCTGTGTCCTGCTTCTCAGGCTTCGGACGACTCCGCCCGCCGATCCCGAGCCAGACGCCGAACAGCCCGATGACCGCCCCCCCCGTCAGCAGATAGAGCCCCCACTCGGGCGACACCACGTCGGAGTCGCCGGTCGCCAGCAGCGAAGCCAGGTTGGTCACCCCCACGACGGCGATCGCCAGGGCCAGGAGCCCCAGGATGAACATCCAGAACCCCGCCAGCCGGAAGGCGCCGCCGGACAACGAGAGCAGCATGAGCAGCCCGATGACTACGAGCAGTGCCCCGGCGATCAGCACCGACAGGCCGGTGAAGAAGGGGCTGAAGCCGCTCGTCGGCGAAATAGGGGTTGGAGAAGAAGTCCCCGTGCCCCCGATGTTGGTGACGTCCTCGACGACCGCATCCCAGCCGCTGTAGGAGGACCGTCGCGCCCTCGAACCAGGGAAGGAACGCCGACACGATCATCAGCGACCCCGCCGACCAGGGCGGCGAACCCCCCCAGGCCGCGGCGGGACGACAGGTTCTCTCTTGTGGTCATATGGCCTCTCCTCGCGGGCACTCCGGCATCGGCAGGCGGCCTACTCGCTACCCTTCCAGGACAGTCTATGGGAAGCGCCGCCCGGTGCGGATGTCCGGGCAAGCGCGCCCGGGCACCTGCCCGGAGCCGGTCACTCGTAGATCGTTGCCCGCCGCGTCCATGCGCACGACCCGCCCGGCCACGGGCCGAGCACCAGCAGGGCGGCGATGATGCCCACGACGGGATGATGAGCGCGGCGTACATGCCGGGCTTGATCGTCCACCCATCGTCGACCAGGGTCCGGTAGTTGTAGATCGCCGACGCCTCCATCGCCGCCCAGACCAGGACCGTCACGATCACGCCGGCCACGATCCCCCGGCGCTTCAGCAGTTGCGACACTGCCGAACCGCTCCTTCAGCGAGCGGCGGAACGAGACGCCGGGACCGGACAGCTTCCCGAGTTGCCGCGTGGGACCAAGGCGCGCACTCCGATGGACCAGGCGACCAGGATGACAAAGACGCCGATGATGAAGATCGGGGCGGGGCGAGCGAAGCCGAGGCCCGCTCGGCCCAGCCGAGGGTCCCCCCACCGAAGCCGAATACCGTGACCAGCAGGGTGGCCACGACCGCGATCGTCTCCAGGTAGAACCCGAACAGCTGCCGCCCCGACGGCACTAGCCCCTCCCGCAGCTCACCCTGCGGCATCGCCGCCGGCCGGCGTGGCGCTGAAGCCCGGCCGCCTCCGGCGGCGGTGGTGGCAGGGGAGCCCCGGCAGCCCCGCCTCGAACCGGGCGCCGCAGTAGCGGCAGACCAGCGCCTCGTCCTGGATCTCCTCGGCGCACAGCGGGCACTTCTTGGTCGCCATGGCTCATCCTCCCTCCGCCCGAAGCCTACCTAGGCTCCGCGAAGGCGGCGCAGGAGAACCCCTGCACCCGGCGGCCGCGCCGCCGATGATCGCCGGGGCGAAAGGACGAAGCGTGAAGAGCCATCGTCAAGAGCTCTGGTTCGAGATGCCCACCCGCCGGGGGTTCATCAACATCACCCCGCAGGTGGAGGAGGCGGTGCGGGCCAGCGGGATCCAGGAGGGCCTGGTGCTGGTCAACGCCATGCACATCACCGCCAGCGTGTTCATCAACGACGACGAGCCCGGCCTGCACCACGACTACGAGGCGTGGCTCGAGGGGCTTGCCCCCCACGAGCCGGTGTCCCGGTACCACCACAACCGCACCGGCGAGGACAACGCCGATGCCCACCTCAAGCGCCAGGTCATGGGCCGGGAGGTGGTGGTGGCCGTCACCGGCGGGCGAGCTCGACTTCGGCCCCTGGGAGCAGATCTTCTACGGGGAGTTCGACGGGCGGCGCCGCAAGCGGGTCCTGGTCAAGGTGATCGGCGAGTGACCCGACTGCCCGTCGGCCGGATACGCTGCCGGGCACAGGAGGCCCCATGAGCGAAGACCAACTCGAGCGCCGGCGCCTCGCCTACCGCCGGGCGGGCGACGCCGTGGCCCGCTACACGCAGGGCCGCCGGGTGCCCGACCTCTCCCTGGAACGGTCGGCGGCAGAGGCCGTCCCGACGGGCGGCGACCCCCGGGGATGGCAGGTCGACCTGGGGGGCCGGGGCCGCCAGCAGACCGAGCTGGAGATCCTCGCCCGGTGGGCCGGCCTGGTCAGCGAGTCCCGGGCCTGCTTTGCCGACCGGGAGCCGCCGGGAGGCTGGGGCCCGGCCCGCGAGGCCCTGGCCGCCCTGGGGCGCCGGGTCACCCGGGACCCCGAGGAGAACGACGCCTACCTGGAGTGGCTGCGGCGGCGGGCCCGGGGGCTCATCAGACATCCCCGAGATCTGGGCGGGAGTGGAGGCGGTGGCCGAAGCCCTGCTGGACCAGAGGGGCAGTCCCTTCCCGGGAGGCCTCGGAGACCGTCGCCGGGGTGCACCGGGCCCACCGGCGCCGCACCGGCTTCGCCGACCTCTTCCGCAACCCGAGATGAAGGAGCACCGCATGCCCGACCTGCCCCCGCCCCGCCTCGCCGGCTCGACGTCGCTGGAAGAGGCCCTCGGCCGCCGCCGCTCACGACGCGACTTCACCGGGGAACCCCTCTCCCCCGCCGAGCTGGGACAGGTGCTCTGGGCCGCCCACGGCCTCACCGGCCCCGACGGGCGCCGGACCGCCCCCACGGCGGGGAACACCCTCCCGCACGAGGTGTACGTCGTCACCCCCGAGGGGGCCTTCCGCTACGACGGCGCCGCCCACCGCCTCGAGGAGACCAACCCCGCCGACCTGCGGGCCCGCCTGAGCGCGGTCACCCGCAACGACGAGCACATCCTCCGCGCCGGGGCGGTCATCGTCCTGGCGGCGGTGACCGCCCGCACCGCCGGCCGCTACCCCGAGCGGGCGGACCGCTACGTGGCCATGGGCCTGGGGCACGCCGCCCAGAACGTCCTGCTCCAGGCCGAGGCGCTGGGGCTGTCGGCCTACCCGGTCGGGGCGCACGACGTGGAAGGGGTGGCCGCCCTGCTGCGGCCTCCCCGAGGGCTGCCTGCCCCTCTACATGGTGCCGGTGGGCCGCCCGGCGGCCTCCTGAGGCTCAGCCGGGCAGGAAGCTGAGCCGCACCCGGCGGGTGCGGTTGTCGCGGTTGGGGTCGACCACCACCAGCGACTGCCAGGTGCCCAGGGCCAGGCGCCCGCCCACCACCGGGATGGTCACCGAGGGGGAGATGAAGGCCGGGATCACGTGGTCGGCGCCGTGCCCGGGGGCGCCGTGCCGGTGGCGCCAGCGCTCGTCGCGGGGGAAGAGCGTGCCCAGGTGGGCGAGCAGGTCGTCGTCGCTGCCGGAGCCGGTCTCCATGACGGCCAGCCCGGCGGTGGCGTGGGGCAGGTAGACCGAGAGCAGGCCGTCGCCCTTGCCCGCCACGAAGCCGGCCGCCTCGGCGGTGATGTCCAGGGCGGCGGGAGCGGAGCCGGTCTGGAGGGTGATCTCGATGGTGTCCACGGCGGACAGGCTACGCAGGAACGCTCAGGCGTTCTCGCCCATGAACAGCGCCGACACCGACTCCTCGGTGAAGATGGCCCGCAGGGCGTCGGCCAGGATCGGGCCGATCGAGAGCACCTTCAGCTTGGCCAGCCCGGCCGCGTCCTCGGGCACCGGCAGGGTGTTGGTGATCACCACCTCTTCGAGGGCGCTGGTCCGGAAGCGCTCGGCGGCCGGCGGGGAGAGCACCCCGTGGGTGGCCAGCGCCCGCACGCTCAGCGCCCCGGCCTCGCGGAGCAGTTCGGCGGCGGCGACCACCGTGCCCCCGGTGTCGATCATGTCGTCGATGATCACCGCGTGCAGGCCGGCCACGTCGCCGACCACCTGCAGGGCGGCCGACTCGTTGTGCACCTCGGCCCGGCGCCGCTTGTGGACGAAGGCGACCCCGGCGTCGAGGTGGCGGGCGAAGCGGGAGGCCAGGCGCACCCGGCCGGTGTCGGGGGAGACGATCACCATGGAATCGCCCACCGTCTCCTGCAGGTACTGGTAGAAGACGGGCAGGGCGGTCAGGTGGTCGAACGGCTTGGCGGTGAACCCCTGGATCTGGGCGCTGTGCAGGTCCATCGACACGATGCGGTCGGCGCCGGCGGCCACGAACAGGTCGGCCATGAGCCGGGCGGTGATCGGCTCGCGGGCCAGGTGCTTCTTGTCCTGGCGGGCGTAGCCGTAGAAGGGCACCACGGCGGTGATCCGCTTGGCCGAGGCCCGCTGCAGGGCATCGAGCATGATCAGCTGTTCCATGATGTGGAAGTTGACCGGCTTGCTGTGGCTCTGCAGCACGAAGCAGTCGGCCCCGCGCACGCTCTCGTCGAAGCGGATGTAGATCTCCCCGTTGGCGAAACGGGAGCGCTCCACCCCGCCCAGGTGGATGCCGAGCAGCCCGGCCACCTCCTCGGCCAGGGCAGGGTTGGCCGACCCCGAGAAGAGCATCATCCGCTTGCGGCCGGGCAGTTCCACCTGTGCTCACCCCTTCTCTTGCGCCTTGCGGGCCTTCTTCGCAGCGTAGCCGGGCACCTCCCGCTGCGGCGAACGCTCCACCGCCAGGGCGCCCGCGGGCACGTCGCGGGTGATGGCCGAGCCCGCCCCGGTGACGGCGTCGTCGCCGATCTGCACCGGCGCCACCAGCATCGTGTCCGAGCCGATGAACGCCCGGTCGCCGATGACCGTGCGGTGCTTGTTGCGCCCGTCGTAGTTGCAGGTGATGGTGCCCGCCCCGACGTTGGCGTCCTCGCCGATGGTGGCGTCCCCCATGTAGGAGAGGTGCGGCACCTTGCTGCCCCGGCCCACCACGGTGTTCTTCGTCTCGACGAAGGTGCCCACCTTGGACCCCGGCCGCCAGGCGGGTGCCGGGCCGCAGGCTGGCGAAGGGGCCGACCTGCGCCCCCTCCCCCACCTCCGCCCCCCGCAGCACCGCGTACCACACCCGGGCCCCGGGGCCGATGGCGCTGTCCACGGCGAAGACCTGGGGACCGACCGTCGGCTTCGGCGGCCACCGTGCGTGTTCCCCTCCAGGTGGACCTCGGGGTAGAGGCGGGCGCCCGCCTCCAGCGAGACGGCGGCGTCGAGGTAGACGCGCTCGGGGTCGAGCATCCACACCCCGGCCGCCATCCAGGCCGGCGTTGATGCGCCGCCGCACGTCGGCCGCCACCTGCGCCAGCTGGGCGTGCGAGTTCACCCCCTGCACCTCGGCCGGGTCGGCCACCGGCACGCCCCGCACCGGCCCCGAGGCGGCCAGCAGGCCGATCGCGTCGGTGAGGTAGTACTCGCCCTGATCGTTGTCCCGGGCCAGGCCACCCAGCGCCCCGGCCAGCGCGGCACCCTCGAACGCGTAGGTGGAGACGGCCACCTCGTCGATCGCCCGCTGCTCCGGGGTGGCGTCGCGATCCTCGACGATCCCCAGCACCCGGTCGCCCTCGCGCCGGACCCGGCCGTAGCCGGCGGGATCGGGCATGCGGGTGGTGAGCAGGGCGGCCGTGGCCCCGGGCAAGGCCGCCACCAGGGCCCGCAGCGTCTCGGGACGCAGCAGCGGGGTGTCGCCCGGGACGACCAGCACCGTGTCGCCGGCAACCTCGCCCATGGCGGCCAGGGCCGCCATGACGGCGTGGCCGGTGCCCAGTTGCGGCTCCTGCACCACGGCCCGCACCCCGGCGGGGAGCAGCGCCGTCACCTGGTCCGCGCCGTGGCCCACCACCACCAGGGTTTCGTCGGGGGAGACGCCGGCGACGGCGTCGAGCACCCAGGCGAGCAGCGGGCGCCCGGCGATGGGGAACAGCACCTTGGGTACGTCGGAGTGCATCCGCGTGCCCCGGCCGGCGGCCAGGACGATCGCCCGCAGGCTCATATCGTTACTCCTTGCTGGGAGCGGGCTGGGGGGATAGGGCTCGAACCCATTCTTCGGGGACCAAAACCCCGCGTGCTGCCGATTACACCACCCCCCACCAGGGGGTCAGGGCAGTGTACCGGAGGGCACCAGCCACCCCTGCGGGGCGGGATGGCAGGCCCGGGCCGCCCTCGCCCCGGGGACGACCGCGGCCGCCTCGGCCGCCTCGGCCTCCGAGGAGAAGAACCCGAAGAGGGCCGGGCCGCTCCCCGACATGAGCACCTCCTGCCCCCAGGCGCGGCGCAGGTCGGCCAGCCAGTCGCCCAGCTCGGGGACCAGCGAGACCGCCGCGGGCAGCAGGTCGTTGGCCGGCGGCTCGCCGTCTCGCAGGGCAACCGGCAGGTCGCGCACCGCAACGTCCGGGCCCTGCGGCCCGCCGAGGTCGTCCCAGCGCCGGTAGGCGGCAGAGGTGAGCACCTCGAAGGGCGGCACCACCACGGCCAGCACGAACCCGCCCAGGGCGGGCAGGCCGGTCAGGCGTTCTCCGTGCCCCTCCACCAGGCAGGTCCCGCCCACCAGGCAGAAGGGCACATCGGCCCCCAGAGCCGGAGCCAGCGCGTCGCGCTCCCCGTCGGGAAGGCCGTAGCGGGCGGCGGCCAGGCCGAGAGCGGCGGCGGCGTCGGCGCTCCCCCCGCCCAGGCCGGCGGAGACCGGTATGCGCTTCTCCAGCGCCAGGGCCGCCGGGCCGCGGCGCCGGGCAAGCGGCGGCCCGCACCGCCTCCAGGGCCCGCCAGGCGAGGTTCGACTCGTCGTCGGGGACCGACAGGCCCCGCACCGAGAAGGCGTCGTCGTCCGCCTCCTGCAGCGTGAGCGAGTCGGCCCAGTCGATCGACTGCATCAGGGAGCGGAGGGGATGCAGGCCGGACCGATCGCGGGGACGCACCCGCAGGCTCAGGTTGAGCTTGGCGAACGCCTCAGCCTCCACCGACCACCTCCGCCAGCCGAAGGTAGTCCTCCGGGGCCAGGTCCTCCGCCCGCCGGGTGGCGTCGAGGCCGGCGGCGGCCAGAGCGGCGGCCGGGTCGGCCAGGACGGACGCCAGCGACCGGCGCAGCATCTTGCGGCGCTGCCCGAAGGCGGCGGCCGCCAGGGAGATGGCCCGCTCCGTCGCCGGGTGGGCCGGCTGCCGGTGGATCACCGCCACCGCCGACTCCACTTTGGGCGGGGGCAGGAAGACCGCCGGGGGGACCCGGAAGGCGAACCTTCACCCTGCCGTGCAGCTGCACCACCACCGAGGGGAGGCCATACACGCGGCTGCCCGGGGGCGGCCGCCAGGCGCTCCACCGCCTCCCGCTGCAGCATCACCACGAAGCGGGAGATGGACGGCGCCTCCCGCAGCAGCCGAAGGAGCAGAGGGGTACCGACGTGATAGGGCAGGTTCGCTACCACGACCCACTCCTCGCCCGCCAGTTCGGCGGGATCGATGAGGGTGGCGTCGGCGTAACGGACTTCCACCCCGGCCACCCCGGCCAGCGCCTCCTCCAGCACCGGGCGCAGGCGGGCATCCACCTCATAGGCCAGCACCCTCGCCCCGGTGGCGGCCAGGCCCGCGGGTGAGGGTGCCCGCCCCGGCCCCGATCTCCAACACCCGGTCCCCGGGCCACACCTCGGCCACGACCACGATCTTGCGCACCACGTTGGGGTCGGCCAGGAAGTGCTGCCCCAGTGCCTTGCTGGGGCGCACCCCGTGGGCGGCCAGCAGCCGGGCGGTGGCCGCCCGCCCGAGAGGGCTCTCAGCCGACACCGAACACCCGCGCCGCGTTGGCACTCGTGATCCGGGCCACCTCCTCGGGCGCCACCCCCCAGACCCCGGCCAGAGCGTGGCCCACGGCCACCACGTTGGCCGGCTCGTTGGGGGCATCGCGGTGTGGGGGCGGGGTGAGGTAGGGGGTGTCGGTCTCCACCATCGTGCGCTCCGGTGGAGCCTCGGCCGCTGCCTGCCGGGTGGTGTCACCCGTGGGATAGGTGATGGGGCCGGCAAAGGAGAAGGTCACCCCCAGGTCGGCGAAGCGCCTGGTCCAGCGCGTCCCCCGGTCCAGCAGTGCAGGACGCTGCGCGGCCCCACCCCGGACGCCTCAATCTCGTCGTACAGCTCGGCGAAGGCGTCCCGGCAGTGGATCACCAGCGGCTTGTCCAGGCCGCAAGCCAGGGTGAACTGCGCCCGCAAGGCGGCGACCTGATCGGCCCGCGGGGAGAGGTCGCGGTAGAAGTCCAGGCCGCACTCGCCGACCGCCACCGCCCGGGCGGCCAGCTCGGCGATGCGCTCGCCCTCCTCGGGCCAGTGGGAGGCCTCGTGGGGGTGCAGGCCCGCGGCGGCGAACACCACACCGGGATGGGCGGTGGCCAGGCGGAGAGCCTCCTCCGACCCGGCCGCGTCGGTGCCGGGGCACACCAGCCAGGCCACCCCGGCGGCACCGGCCCGCCGGAGCGACTCGGAGGGGTCCCCGCCGGCGAGGTGCAGGTGGCAGTGGCTGTCTACCCAGGTGGTCATGCCGTCAGGCGGGGAAACAGCGGCGACCCCTTGCTGACCGGCAGGCCGCCGGGGTAGCCGCCCCAGGCGGCAGCGGCGGGAAGGCGCTGCTGCTCCGGCGACCCGGCCAGGCCCAGGCGGCGCCAGATCTCGGCGGCGGCATCGGGCACCGCCGGGGAGGTGAGGATCGCCACGATGCGCAGGACCTCGAGGGCGTCGCCCAGCACGGCCTCCACCGCGGGCCCCGGCTCCATCTTCCAGGGCTCGTGGGCCTCCAAGTGTGAATTGGCCTCCCGGATCAACCGCCAGGTGGCCTCGAGCGCCTCGGAGGGCGACACCCGCTCCCACGCCCGGGCCGTCTCTTCGTATGCGGCGGCGGCCGCCTCGGCCAGTGGCCCGCCCGGCGAGGGCGCCGGGCCCACCCCGCCGCACTTGCTGGCGACGACGGCGGCGACCCGGGCGGCCAGGTTGCCCAGGTTGTTGGCCAGGTCCGAGTTGTAGCGGGCCAGCATGCCCTCGAAGGAGAACTCCCCGTCGGGGCCGAAGCGCTGGTCGGCCAGGAAGTGGTAACGAAACCCGTCCACGCCGAAGGTCTCGACCAGAGTGGCGGGGGCGATCTGGTTCAGGCGGGTCTTGGACATCTTCTCCCCGCCGACCAGCAGGTACCCGTGGACGTGCACCGAGCGCGGGGGCTCGAGCCCGGCGGAGAGCAGCATCGCCGGCCAGTAGACGCAGTGGAAGCGCAGGATGTCCTTGCCGATCAGGTGCCGGGCGCCGGCCCAGCGGGCGGGGAAGGCGGGGTCCTCCTCTCCGTAGCCGACGGCGGTCAGGTAGTTGGTGAGGGCGTCGAACCAGACGTAAGTGACGTGCCGCGGGTCCCAGGGCAGGGGGACGCCCCAGTCGATCGAGGTGCGGCTGATGGAGAAGTCCTTGAGGCCCTGGCGGATGAAGCCCACCGCCTCGTTGCGCCGCGCCTCGGGCTGCACGAAGCCGGGGTGGGCCTCGTACCAGTCGAGCAGGGCCTGGGTGTACCGGCTCAGCTTGAAGAAGTAGTTCTCCTCCTTCAGGCTGATCACCGGCCGGCCCTGGCGCTCCAGTTCGGGGACCTCCTCAGCGGTCACATAGGCCTCGTCGGCCACCGAGTAGAGCCCCTGGTAGGCCCCCAGCTCGATGTCGCCCCGGTCGTAACAGGCCTGGAGCAGCTTGCTCACCGCCCGGTGGTGGCGGGGCTCGGTGGTGCGGATGAAGTCGTCGTTGCTGATGTTCAGCAGGCGCCACGCCTCCACATAGCGAGCGGCGAAGCGGTCGGCCTGTTCGAGCGGGGTGAGGCCGTTCGCCTCGGCGGCCCGCTGCATCTTGAGGCCGTGCTCGTCGGTGCCGGTCAGGAAGAAGGTCTCCTCGCCCGCCAGCCGGTGCCATCGGGCCAGGGCGTCGGCGGTAACCGTCGTGTAGGCGTGGCCGATGTGCGGCTCGTCGTTCACGTAGTAGATGGGGGTGGTGACGTAGAACATGAGCGGGGGCAAGGGTAGCGGCTGCCCTCCCGGCGCCCGGCACGGCATCACGCACGACGGGCCCGCCTGGAAGTTACAGGCAGGGTGCCGCCGATGCCGGTAGTCTTTCCGGGACCAGACACGAGCCGTTTCAGGAGGGACTTCGTGGCAAGCACCGGCATCGTCCGCAGGATCGACGACCTGGGGCGGATAGTGATCCCCGCCGAGATGCGCCACGTCCTCGGGGTCAGGGAAGGCGACCAGCTGGAGATCAGCCTCGAGGGCGACCACATCGCCATCCGGCCCCGTCTCCCGCGCCTGGTCGCCCAGTTCTCCATCGACCGCAAGAAGCGGGTCGCCCTGGCCAACGAGGCGGTGGTGCTCGAGCCGGGGGACTACGTCATCGAGCGCATCGGCCGCAAGCGCTGAGCCCGACCCCCCCGTTACCCCCCGCCCTCCCGGCGGCGGGCCATGGCGGCTTCGTAGAGCGCCCGGCGGCGGATCCCCCGCTCCCCGGCCACCACGCGGCAGGCGGTAGAAAGGGCGGACCCGCCGGCTACCAGTCTCCTCGACCTGCGCCAGGGCCGCGGCCAGGTCGGGCGCGGCCTGGGGCGCTCCCTCCACCACCAGCGTCACCTCGCCGCGGGCGGGGCTCTCCCCCCAATGCCGGCCGGCGTCGGCCAGGGTCCCCCGCCAGATCTCCTCGTGCAACTTGGTCATCTCCCGGCAGACGACGCAGCGGCGGTCCGGCGCCCAGGGCGGCGGCCAGGTCGGCCAGGTCGGCGGCGAGGCGGCCCGGTGAGCAGAAGAGAACCAGCGTCCGAGGCTCGCCCGCCAGAGCCGCCAGCCGCTCCGCCCGCCGCTCGCCGCGGCGGGGCAGGAAGCCCTCAAAGGCGAAACGGTCGGCCGGGAAGCCCGAGACCGCCACCGCCATGGTCACCGCGCTCGGCCCCGGCACACCGGTGACCACCGCCCCCGCCTCCAGCGCCGCCCGCACCGCGCTCAGGCCCGGGTCGCTGATGGTGGGCACGCCGGCATCGGTGAGCAGCGCCACCGTCTCCCCGTCCGCCAGCCGCCCGGCCAGCTCGGCGGCGCGCTCGGCCTCGTTGCCCACGAAGTAGGAGCGCACCGGACGGGAGACGCCCAGGTGCCCGAGGAGGATGCGCGCCCGGCGGGTGTCCTCGGCGTACACGAGGTCGGCGGAGGTCAACGCCTCGGCCAGGCGGGGCGGGGCGTCGGCCAGGTTGCCGATGGGGCTCGCGCAGAGGATCAGCGTCCCGGGCACGGGGCGAGGATAGGTCAGAGCAGCAGGTCGAAGCCGCCGGCGCGGGCAGAACGAACGACCCCGAAGTGACGCCGGTCGAAACTGGCGATGCCGCTGATCCCCAAGCGCTCTCCGGCCACGACGATCGAGGCGTCCACCGCACCCAGCGGCAAGTCCCGGTAGCGCCAGACCAGCTCGGCGATGGGCAGCCAGTCCCCCGCTTCCACCGGCTCCACCGCGAAGTCACCGGCGGCCAGGTCCCCGAGGAAGCGCACCTCGGCCTCAGCCCCCAGCCGGCTTCCCAGCAGGTAGGTCACCTCGGCAATCACCAGCACCGGCACCACCAGCGGACCCGGGTGCTCCCGCAGGAACGCCAACGATTCGGCGTGGTGCCGATCGTCGGCATCGACGTAGGCGTACAGCGGACCGGCGTCGACCAGGACGGCGGCTATCGGCCCACCTCGCCGGAGAGGATCTCCTCGATCTGCTCCGAGACGTCGGCGCGCCCGCTGCGCCCGGCCGCGGCGGCTCCCAGGCGGCGCCCTGCCCCGCCGACATGCCGTTCGATCGCCTCGCGGGTCAGTTCGGAGATCGTCACACCGCGACGCTCCGCCTCGTGCCGCAGGCGCGCGTCGAGATCGTCGGGCAGTTTGACCGTGGTCCGCTTCATGTATGCCAGCATACCCTCCCCTGGTCGCGGCGGTAGGGCCCGTAGCTCACCGCCCTCAGCACCATCCCCGGCGGCGGAAGGGGCCGGCCGGGGGGAAGCTCGATCACCCAGCACGCCCTCCGGTCCCAGAACAGCCGGGCCGGGTGCAGCACGCTTGCCCGCCGCACCACCCCGTCGGGGCCCAACGACACCACCCCCAGGGCTTCGCGCATGCCGAAGCCGTGCACCGAGCGGGCTGCGAGCACCAGGCCCCTCCCCCGCGACCAGGGGCGCAGGCCCCGCCGGCGCTCCCGCCGGGCCCGGGCCACCAGCAGGGGCCCGGACCGCCATCCGGGCCCCACCGCCTCGACGACGGCGTGATGCTGCCTCAGGGCTGGTACCCTCCTCCGGTCATGGCCAAGGCGAAGCGCCGCAAGCGGGATGCCCGCAGGAGCAAGGCCAACCACGGGCGTCGGCCCAATGCCGGCCGCGGTTAGCCGCCCGGCTCAGCGCGTCCTCCCGGCCTCCTCACCCTCACCGTAGGGCGCCCGGGCGCGCCCGGGAAGGCCCTTGCCACCCGACCGCCGGATCTAGACCGGCGGCGGGGGCGGAGGCGGCGGCAGCTCCCCTTCGGGAGCGGCAACCCGCTGGGGCAGGGTGATCCCCGCCTCCAGCACCAGCGCCCAGGTCATCCCCGCCAAGACGAGGAGGGCCAGGATGGTCCCGATGAACACGCTCGAAGACTCAGTGATGAGCCGCACCAGGACCAAGACGAACCCCGCGGCGGCCAGTCCGAGCGCCACGTACTCGGCCTTGACCTGCCAGGCCCCGGCCTTCCCCCTCCCGGTCGCCTTCAGGTAGAGGATGGCGGCGGCGGCTATGCCGCACAGCGACCCGCCCCAGGCGTAGAAGCCCGCCGACCAACCATCGGCCTGGCCCAGGGCGATATCGACAAACCCGCCGCCCCGATACCAGGGGATGAACAGCAGGTTCACCACCAGCACGATCCCGGCCGCCAGGATCCACCTTCTGGCGCGCAGTCAGGCCGCCCGTATCCATCGTCCCTCCCGTGCTCGGGGTGTGTCCCGATCATCCTGGCAGGAACCGGGCCGGCCTGCCGGGACCGCCGGCCTCTCGGGCCCGCACGCGCTTCGGGGGCCGCCGCAGCGGCCCCCGAAAGGCTCTCGACAGCCGGCAGGCCTCTAGGCCGGCGGCGGAGGCGGAGGAGTGTTGCCGCCACCGAGGGACTTGAAGTCCTGGATGGCGTAACCCTCCTGCTTCATGCACAGGAAGGCCCCGTAAACGAGAACTGCCGAAGCAATCAGGCCGATCCAGATGCCGACGAACATGAAGTCGTTCTCGATCAGCATCTCGATCAGGATGAAGAGGAATCCGAGCGCCGCAAGGGCCAGCGCCAGATGCTCGGCCTTCAGCGGGCCAGCGTTGATCTTCATGTTGCCGAAGACCTTGAGGGCGATGATCACCGCGGCAGCGATGGCGCAGAACGACCCGAACCAGGCCAGGAAGCTCGTCGAAGGCGTTGGCGCTCGCGCTTGCAGCCCGAAGTCGACCCTCCACCACGGCAGGAACAGGTTGATGATGAGCAGGATCCCCGCCCCCAGGACGATCTTCTGCCCCAACTTGAGCTTGCTCAGATCCATGCTCACCTCGTTTGTCGATGCCTCGTACGGGCGCATTCTGGCAGACCCCGTATCGCCATGTGCAACCCGACCGGCGGCTTCGGCCCGCGCGGGCTCAATCCTCGGGCTCGAGGCGGAGCGCCCCCACCAGCGCCCGCCCGGCCGCCGGGTCGTCGGCCAGGACCACCAGGACCTGCGCCCCCACGCGCTGGACGAAGGCGTAGGCCTCGCCCTCGAGCAGCGTGGTCCCGGCCTCCTCGTCGCTCACCGGCGCGCCGACGGCCATGCTGGCCGCCAGCGACTCCACCAGGGCCGGGGCCAGTTCCTCGCCGTCCCGGGGCGTGTCGCCCTCGAACAGGTAGGCGAAGGCGATCCGGGAGCCGTCCCAGTGGATGCGGTAGGCATCCCCGCCCCACCCCCCGGCGGCGACCGTCGCGTCGCCGTCGCCGATGCCGTCGAGGAGGTAGAGCATCAGGTTCCACTCCCCGAACTCGCCCTCCTCGTACACCTCGTAACCCTCCAGGGCGGTGGCGGCCAGTTCCACCGGGCGGGCCGGCTCCAGGGTCAGGTAGACGTTGGGGTGCATGATCTGTTCCACCGTGGTGGGCAGCAGCTCATACGCCTGGTCCACGGCGGCGATGCCCCCCTCCTCCACCAGCTGCTGGGCGAACCCGAAGCCCCAGTCGTAGGGGAAGGCGAGGTCCTCGCCGATCCACGCCGGGAGGGAGTCCAGGACGGTGGTGTCGGTCTCCAGCGACTCCAGCACCGCGTCGACCTGCTCCTCGGGCGAGAGCCCTTCCTGCAGGTAGACCATCTGGAAGTAGGTCGCGTCCCCTTCGGCCAGCGCTTGCAGCGCCGCCGCCTGGTGGTACTCCTCGGCTTCGACCAGGCTGTCCAACGTGGCGCCCAGGTCGAAGTGCTGGTCGGCCAGGGCGTGCACGAGCTCGTGGACGATGATGATGCGCGCCAGCGGGCTCAGGTCCTCGCCCCCCGCCACCACCAACTCCCCGGTGTCACTGTCGTAGAACCCCCCGACCTGTTCGGCGTACAGATCGGTGATCGCCGCCGCCAGGTCGATGTCGTCGGGGAGGATCCCGAGCAGCTGCCCGAGGGCCTGCTCGACGGCCAGGTCGTCGGGGTCGAGGTCCTCCTCCAGGTCGGCCCGCACCCGGGCGGCGAGGTCGTCGGGGGAGAGCACCGTGACCTCGATGGGCTCCAGGAAGCGCCGGCCCCGCAGCTCCTCGGTGGCCGTGATGAGCTCCTGGATATCGGCCGGCGTGTCACCGGCGTCACCGGCGCTGCTGGTGGTGGCCTCGGTGGTGGTCGTGGCCCCGGTGGTGGTGGTCGCCGCCGTCGTGCTCGTGGCAGGGCTGGTGGTCGTGGCCCCGGTGGTCGTGGGCCAATCCATCTCATCGCCGCAGGCGGCCGCCGCCAGCGCGCAGACGGCCAGGAGGATGATGCAGCGCTTCACGGAATGGGCCTCACTCATCGAGCAGGGCCAGGCTACCCGCCCCGCCGGCGAAGGCGGTGCCGCGACTGGTCACCGTCGGGATGCGGCCCAGTAGGCGCCCATGCGCCGGACGAAGGCCCCGGGGGGCTCGGCGTAGACCAGCTCGCCCAGGGGGCGGGCGGCGGCGCGCAGCCGGTCCTGCTCTTCCGCCGCCAGGGCCAGCAGCAACCGTCGCTCGGCCTCGTCGGGCAGGAGCTGCGGGTCGGCCTCGACCATGGCCCCGAGCAGGGAGAAATCGTGCTCGTCCCCCAGGGTCTCCGCCAGGCGGTCCGCCGCGGCGGCCAGCGGGCCCAGTACCTCCGGCCAGACGGGCTCGAAGGCTTCCACGTGGTAGCGGAAGTACTTGGCGGACTTGCGCCAGAGGTGGAAGCCCGCGGCGTCGCCCAGCCGGTAGGCGTCCCGCATGCGGTTGCGGCCCTGGCGGTACACCCGGCGCAGGCCGGGGGCGATGGCGGCGAAGTCGTTCGCCACCATGCCCGGGCCGGGCCCCTCGGGCAGCCAGGCGGCGAAACGGCGATGGCAGGCCCGCAGGGTGGTGAGGGTGTCCATCACTCCCCCAGGCCGGTCGGCAGGCTCGCCTCCGTCGGCCTCCCGGCCCTCCGCCAGGCGCTCCCGCAGCCCGGCCAGAGCGCCCGACGGCAGGGAGCCGGCGTGGTCCCCGCGGAGGCGATCGAGGGTCAGCCCCAGCACCGCGCGGTCGCGGGCCCCGGCCAGGCCGTCCGCCGCGGCGCGCAGGACGGCATTCTCGTTGCGGTACGCCTCCTCGCCCACCACGTCGCGGGTGAGGCGGATCATGGCCCGGACCCGCTTGATCGCCTTGCGGGCAGTGTGGATGCCCACCTCACGCCCCTCGGTGGGGTGAGCCAGGGCGTTGCAGGCCCGGTCGAGGTACTCCAGGCAGATCCGCCTGATGCCGGGCCCGAGCGCTTCCTCTCGGCCGATGGCCGGGCCGCGAGGGCCGGTGTCGGGGCCGGGGAGGGCCCCCGGGTCCACGGTGGTCACGTCGGCTCAGGGTAGCCCGGCCCGGCCGCACCGCAGCCGGGCCCGCCACAACGGCCGGGGCGCCCAGCGGGCGCCCCGGAGATCATCGGTGGGCCTGCGGCCCGGTTCGTGGGCTAACCCATGAGGCAGCCCATGACAACGGTCATCAACTCTTCACTGGTGGTGGGGTCCTGACCGGCGATCTGGGCCAGGAACAGGGTCTTGATCAAGTCCTCGTTCAGGCCCTCGGACACGCAGCTGGCCTGGTCCTCGGTGAGGCCGGCGGTGGCGAGCTGCTCGCTCATATACGCAGGGAAGTCGATGCAGCCGAGGGCGCTGTCGACGATCGACTCCTGCTCCGCGGTGGTCATGTTGGCGAACCCGGCTTCCAGCCCTGCGCCGGTGTCGAGCTCGTTGATGCGCTCGAGTCCAATCTCTCCCATGATGCCCTCGGCGAAACAACTGGCATCTTCCTCGGCGGCAAATGGGTTCGCCGCACTGGTGTCCTCGGTCAGCTCGCGCCACGATCTCGTCGATCTTCGCCTGCTCCTCGGCGGAGAAGCCGCCGTCGTCACCGCAGGCCGCCAACACCATGACCAGGGCCACCATGACAAGGCCCATCTTCTTCAGCATTGATCCCTCCCAATGTCTGGCTCGGACCGTCACCCGAAGGCTACACCCACTCGCGGGCCCGGCCGCGCCGGCCGGATCTCCGGTCTGGTGGTATTGGCACCGGTTAATTCAACATGCGTAGAATCACGCCGCCGAGCGACACAGGAGAGCCGCATGAGAGCCATGGTCTTGAAGGAGTTCCGCCAGCTGCGCCGCGACCGCCGCACGCTGGCGCTGATGATCATGGTCCCCCTGCTGCTGCTCATCGTCTTCGGCTACGTCGCCCGCTTCGACATCAAACAGATCCCCACCGCGGTGGTAGGGGCGCAGGCCGAGATGGTCGCCGGCCTCCTGCCCGAGCCCTTCGACGTGCGTATCGTGGACGCGGCCGGCGACCGGGCCACCGGCGAGGATCTGCTCCGGCGCTCCCGGGTGATCATCGCGGTCGTTGCCGAGCCTCCCCTCACCATCCTGGTGGACGGGACCGAGCTGTTCGCCGCCCAGTCGGCCCGGGCGGCCAACCTCGTCGGCGGGGCCTCCGGTGCGCTGCCCATCCCCTTCGAACTCGAGGTCCTGTTCAACCCCGAGCTCTCCACGGCGGTGGTCATGGTGCCCTCCCTCATCGGCATGGTGCTCACTGCCATCGGCACGGTGATCACCAGTCTGGGGGTGGTGCGGGAGCGCCAGGAGGGGACCCTGGAGCAACTCGCCGTCATGCCGCTCCGGCCCCGCGACGTGATCATCGGCAAGATCGCCCCCTACTTCCTCGTGGGGGTGCTGGACATGGCGGTCATCACCGCCGCCGGCCTCCTGCTGTTCGACGTGCCCTTCCGCGGTTCCTGGCTCGTGTTCGCCGCCGCCGCCTTCGTCGTTCCTGCTGGCAGTGCTCGGAGTGGGGGTGCTCATCTCCACCCTGTCTCACACCCAGGGGGAGGCCATCCAGCTGGCCATCATGACGATGCTCCCCCAGATCATGCTCTCCGGGATGATCTTCCCGCTCACCGCGATGCCCTGGGGCGTCCGCTGGATCTCCTACCTGCTGCCCCTCACCTACTTCGTCCAGATCGTGCGGGGGGTGTTCCTCAAGGCCACCCCCTTCGACGCCCTGGGCGTGCCCTTCCTGGCGCTGATCCTGCTGGCAGTGGTGGTGCTCGGCCTGGCCGTGCTCCGCTTCCGACGCGACCTGGCGCCGGCCGGTCGCCGCCGCGCCACCCCGGCGGAGGCGGCGTCATGACCTGGGGCGTGGAGGCCCTCGGCGTCTCCTTCGGCCGCAGCGTCGCCCTCGACGGGGTCACCCTCGAGGTCCCCGCCGGGCAGGTGACCGCGGTGGTCGGCGGGGACGGAGCCGGCAAGACCACCCTCCTCCGGGTGCTGGCCGGCCTCGTGCTGCCCACCCGCGGCACCGCCCGTCTGCCCGAGCGGGAACGCATGGGATACCTGCCGGCACGCGGCCGGGGGCTTCCGCGACCTGACCGTGGCGGAGAACCTGGAGTTCGTTACCTCCGTCTGCCGGCTGGCGAACGTCGGGGCCCGGGCCGGCGACCTGCTGGAGCGGACGGGGCTGGCCCCCTTCCGCGAGCGCCTGGCCCGCGACCTGTCGGGCGGCATGCGCCAGAAGCTCGGCGTCATCATGGCCCTCCTACCCGAGCCGGCCCTCCTCATCCTCGACGAGCCCACCACCGGCATCGACCCGGTCAGCCGGGCCGACCTGTGGCGCCTGATCGCCCTCGCCGCAGCCCGGGGGGCGGGAGTGGTGGTCTCCTCGGCCTACCTGGACGAGGCGGAACGCGCCTCCTGGGTCCTGGTGCTCCACGAGGGGCGGCCGCTGCTCGCCGGGCCGCCCACCCGGGTGGTGAGCTCGCTGCCCGGGTCGGTGGTGGAGTTGGACACCCCCACGGACCGCCGGCGCGCCTGGCGGCGAGGGCCCCGATGGCGGGAGTGGCGGCCCGGCGGCGACCCGGCCGGGATCGCCCCAGCCCTGGAGGACGTGGTGATCGTGGCCGCCCTGGCCGCGGCGGAGAGGGGGACGCCGTGAGCGCCGTGGAAGTCCGCGCCGCCACCCGGCGGTTCGGCAGCTTCGTGGCCGTGGACGCAGTGGACCTCACCGTCGAAGCCGGTGAGGTGGTGGGGGTGCTGGGAGCCAACGGCGCGGGGAAGACGACCCTGATACGCCTGATCCTCGGGCTGCTGCCCGTCAGCGCCGGGAGCGTCCGGCTCTTCGGGCGCCCGCCGTCGCGGGAGACGCGCCGGCGCATCGGCTACGTGCCACAGGGCCTGGGGCTGTACCGCGACCTCACCGCGGAGGAGAACCTGGCCTTCGCCGCCGCCGCCTTTGGGGTCGTCGCCCAGGCTCCCCCGCCCGGGGTGGGGGAGGCGACAGTCGGCCACCTGCCCCTCGGCCTGCAACGGCAGGTCGCCTTCGCCGCCGCCCTGCAGCACAGCCCGGAGCTACTGGTCCTCGACGAGCCGACCTCCGGGGTGGCGCCGCTGACCCGCGCCCGGCTGTGGGACCGCATCCGGGAGCAGGCCGCCGCCGGCACGGCCGTGCTGGTGACCACCCACTACATGGACGAGGCCCGCCAGGCCGACCGCCTGGTGCTGATGTCCCGCGGCCGGGTGGTGGGCCGGGGAAGCGAGGCCGAGGTGGTCGGCGCCGCCCGGGCAGTGGTGGTGCGCGGCGGGGACTGGGCACAGGCCTTCTCCGCCCTGGAGGCAGCCGGGTTGGCCGCCTCCCTGGTCGGACGCGACGTGCGGGTCCCGGGGGCCGGCCTCGACGCGGTGCGCCGGGCACTGGCCGCTGCCGGTGTCGCGGCGGCGGTCGAAACAGCCCCGGCGACCCTGGAAGAAGCCATGTTGCTGGCCGCCCGGAGCGAGGGGCCGTGACCTCCCGCCCGGCGCGGGGCCGCCGACCCGGCAACCCGGCGATCACCCGGCAGTCCATCCTCGAGGCGGCCCGGGCCACCTTCGCCCGGGCGGGCTACGAGAGGGCCACCATCCGGGCCATCGCCTCCGCGGCCGCGGTGGACCCCGCCCTGGTGCACCACTACTTCGGCACCAAGGAGGAGCTCTTCGTCGCGGCCCACGAGATCCCCATCTCCCCGGCCGTCGGCCCTGGCCGCCCTGGCAGAACGGCGAGGGCACCCTGGGAGAACGAGTCACCCGCCTCTATCTGAGCGCCGCCCTGACCGAGGGAGGCCCCTTCGAGTCGCTGGTCCGGGCGGCGATGACCAACCCCACCGCCCGGGCCATGCTGCGCCAGTTCATCGAGCGCGGCATGCTCGACACGCTGGCCCCCCACCTGGGCACCCCGACGCCCGCTTCCGCATGCATCCTCGCCGGGTCGCACCTGATGGGCCTGTTCATGGCCCGCCGGGTGCTGGGAGTCGACGCCCTGCGGGACGGCCGACCTGGAGTACCTGGTACGGGTGGTAGGCCCGACCATCGACCGCTACCTCACCGGGGACCTGGACCCGGCCGGCCAGACGGAGCCCCGGTGAGGTCCGGGCATCGCGGCAACCGCCGGTAATGTCGGCGCCGCAGAGGAAACCGATGCCCAGACAGCTCATCAAGTACATCCTGGCCCGCCGGGACTTCGGGGCGGAGGTGACCGCCGCCGGCTGGGTGCGCACGCGGCGCGACTCGAAGGCCGGGTTCTCCTTCCTCGAGGTCAGCGACGGCTCCTCCCCCACCCCCCTCCAGGTGATCGCCGACGGAGGGCTGGCCAACTACGAGAGCGACGTGCTGCGCCTGCACACCGGGGCGGCCGTCACCGTCACCGGGGAACTGGTGGAGTCGCCGGGGAGCGGCCAGCCGGTCGAAGTGCGGGCGCGTGCCCTGGTGGTGCACGGCCATGCCGACCCCGAGGCCTACCCCATCCAGAAGAAGCAGATCACCTACGAGCGGCTGCGCGAACTGGCCCACCTGAGACCCCGCACCAACACCTTCGGGGCGGTGGCCCGGGTGCGCAACGCCCTCGCCTACGCCACCCATCGCTTCTTCCAGGAGCACGACTTCCTCTACCTCCACGCCCCGATCATCACCGCCAGCGACGCCGAGGGGGCGGGCGAGATGTTCCGGGTGACCACCCTGGACCTCGAGGGGCCGCCCCGCGACGCCGAAGGCCGGATCGACTGGTCCCAGGACTTCTTCGGGCGTCCCACCTTCCTGACGGTCAGCGGGCAGCTGGAGGCGGAGGCCTACGCGCTGGCGCTCGACCGGGTGTACACCTTCGGCCCCACCTTCCGCGCCGAGAACTCCAACACCCGCCGCCACCTGGCCGAGTTCTGGATGATCGAGCCGGAGTGGGCCTTCGCCGATCTGCAGGACGACGCCGACCTGGCCGAGGAGTACGTGCGCTACCTGTGCCGCTACCTGCTCGAGCACTGCCCGGAGGACCTGGCGTTCTTCGACCAGCGCGTGCAGCCGGGCCTGGTGCCCATGCTGGGGGGGGTGGCGGACAGCGATTTCCACCGCATCACCTACACCGAAGCGGTGGCCATCCTGGAGAAGGCCGACGCCGACTTCGAGTTCCCGGTCTCCTGGGGCAGCGAGCTGCAGTCGGAGCACGAGCGCTACCTGACCGAGACCGCCTTCCGCCGCCCGGTGATCGTCACCGACTTCCCCTTCGAGGTGAAGGCCTTCTACATGCGGCGCAACGACGACGGGCGCACGGTGGCCGCCATGGATGTGCTCGTCCCCGGGATGGGAGAGATCATCGGGGGCAGCCAGCGCGAGGAGCGCCTCGACGTCCTCCTCGACAGCGGCCGGCGGAAGGGCCTCGACCCGGACCTCTACACCTGGTACGCCGACCTGCGCCGCTTCGGCAGCGCCCCCCACTGCGGGTTCGGGTTGGGCTTCGAGCGCCTGGTGGTGTTCTGCACCGGCCTGCAGAACATCCGCGACGCCAGCGCCTTCCCCCGCACCCCAAAGAGCGCCGAGTTCTAGGCGGCCCGCGCCCGGCGGGGCCGCGGTAGATTCCCAGCCATGCGACGATTCCTGACCGCCCTCCCCTACCTGTTCCTCAGCCTGGCCGTGGTCATCGCCGGCTGGATGGTCTGGTCGATCATCGCCCCCACATGGGAAGGGATCGACGTGGACGGGGAGAGCGCCGAGACGACCTCCACGGTGGCCGCCACCACCACCCGCCCGGCCGACTGGGTCGAGTCGTGTGAGGCGGTGATGGAGACGCTCATGGACGAGGGCTGGGCCATCTCCGAGGAAGCCGGCGACCTCCGCCAGGCGACGGATGACGCCCAGGCGGGGATCCACTCCTGGTACCGGGTGGTAGACATCGCCGAGGACCGCCTCATCCCCCGCCTGCAGGGGCTGATCGACTCCGCCGAGCAGGTGCTGGCAGCCGACCCGGACACGGTCTCGCGGATCGGGGCCACCGCCTTCCGGGACGCGGCCACCCCCCTGCTGGCCCAGGCCCAGGATCTGGTCACTGCGGTAATCGATCCGGAGACCGTTGAGGTGGACGAAGACGCCTGGATGGCCTGGTGGTCGGAGTGGCCGCAGTCGCTGCAGCAGCTCACCAACGTGCTGGGCCGCTCGCTGGAGAGCGCCCGCAACTGCCCGGACTGAACCTGCGCCAGGGGACCTTCGGGTACCTCAGCGCCGGTCGTAGCCCCTCGGCTCCGTCTCCGTCCTGCGTATAGGCGCACAGCCCGCCATACCGTGGGGCCATGTCGAGTTCCGAGACAGCATGATCACCCGGAGAAGCGTCCTTCTGGTTGCAGTCGTTGTCGCCGCCATGGTCCTGGCCGCCTGCTCCAACACCGCCGGTGAGAGCGCGACCACGGCCACCGGGGCCACAACCAGCACTACCCGGGCCACTGCCACCACCACTGCCACCACCACTGGGGCCACGACCACCACTGCCGGCGCTACCACAACCACCCGGGCCACGACCACGACTACCGGGGCGACCTCTACCACGGCGGCCGGGACCACCAGCACCACTGAGGCCACGACCGCCACTACTGGGGCCACGACCAGCACTGCCGGAGGCACCACCACTACCACCGGCGAAACCTCCACCACCGGCGCAACCACTACCACCGGCGCAACCACGACCAGCACCCAGGCCACGACCACCACATCCGGGGGTGGCAGCGCCCAGGTGACGATCGCCGGCTTCGCCTTCAGTCCCAGCACGCTCACTGTGTCCGTGGGAACCACGGTCATCTGGGTCAATTCCGACGGCATCACCCACACCGTCACCGCCAACGGCGGCGCCTTCAACTCGGGCAACCTGGCCGACGGCGCCGCCTTCCAATTCACCTTCACCCAGGCGGGCCAGTTCCCCTACCACTGCGCCCTCCACGCATCGATGAGCGGAACCATCACCGTGACAGGGTGAAGCGTGAGCTGATCGAGCACCCGGGCCACCAGTTCCGGACGACACGAGCCGCCCTGGGCGCCCCGTCAGGCGTGTGCGGCCAGCCAGCCATCCAGCCAGGCGTACCACTCGTCGATGTCCGCCCGGTCTTCGAACCCGTGGTCCGTGTCCGAGTAGTCGAGCAGTATCTGGCGCACATGGTCGATGTGGGAAAGCATGTCGTCGTCGAGAGAGAAGTCGGGTGAGGCGCTGAAGCCCGGCGCCAGCCACCAGATCGAAGCGATGCAGGCCCGCAGGAACCCGTGCACCGCCTCCGCCGGGATCCCCTCGCGGTCCAGCCCACGAAAGGCGTCGAGTGCCGCAAAGAGACGGCCGTACCACCTGTCCCACCAGCCCTCGGGGAAGCCGCTGTCGACGACGGCCGTCAGGTAGGGGACCGACGCCGGTCCGAACAGGGTCGCCATCACCCTGACCAGGGGAACTGCGAAGGCATCCCCGAAGGGCGCGTCCTCGGCGGAACTCACGCATTCATCGGCGTAGATGACTTCGGGAGTGGAGACGCGGCCCTCGATGTTCACGAGCAAAGGCTCGCCCCCCGGCCCGATCAGGCTCGCCGTCCCCGCCAGTCGCGCCCCCGTGTAGCAGGTGCCGAGGTCGGTGTACTGCGCCGACTCGGGCGATCCCGTCATCTCCAGCCGGAGCACGGCCTCGGCTCCGCGCATCGGGGTGACGCCGACATCGCGCAGGGCTTGTTCAACCGGCACCGTCAGATCGGGTATCCAGGTGGGGTAGTCGAACTCGATCTCCACCGCGACCTCCCGCACTCCCTCGCCGTCCCAGCCGACGACGGGAACGGCCGGGGGCAGGGTGGTCGTGGTCGTGGGCGGGATGGTGGTCGAAGTGGTTGTGGTCGAGGTGGTCGTGGTCGGGGCGGCCGTGCTGGTGGTCGTCGCGGCCGCTGTCACCGGTGCGGCCGTCGTGCTCGGTCCGGAGGCGAAGACCGAGGATCCGGCGCCGCCGCACGAGGCAGCCAGGAGACCGGCAGCCAGGAGGAGCGGGAGCCGACGGCGTCCCATGGCGAGGATGCTAACGACACGCCAGGCAGGGACCAGCCGTGCCGGGTGCGGAGCCGGGGTTCCCGGGGTGGTGGACGTGAGGGGATTTGAACCCCTGACTTCCTCCGTGCGAGGGAGCGCCGGGCCATTTCCGCTACCCGGCCTCTGCCGCTGAGCGTCAATGCTGACAACGCCTTTCGCTCCCCGCCCGTACCCGGCTGTACCCCCCTTTTCCCGCCGGTCTGTGGGGCTGGTGTGGGGTTGGCGAGCCTCCGAGCTGCTCAGCGACACCCCCACAGTGGTCTCCAGGACCACACCGATGCCGGACGGCGTAGTACTTCTCCTCAATCACGCTGGGGGAGCGGGGTCCACTCCTCGATCACCCGTGATCGACGCCCCGAAGCCAACCGTCTCGGCCACCCCGCGCACCACCTCGGACCATGTCCTCCGCCTCACCGGCGTAGTACCCTCCGGTAGGCATCCCCCACCCTGGTCGGCCGCCTGATGTCCGGGGAGCGCCCCGCGGCTCCCCGGGATGAAAGGCAGCCAGGGGATTGTCGACCACCGCCACGAAGTCGGCCGGTCGAGCGTGACCGAATAGTCGCCCCCGTCGCCCGGATCGATGACCGCCTCCGAACCGGAGCCGCCGCAGGCCCTCGGCGGCCATTGTGGGCCGGGCAGGACCGCTATGGGCGGTGTGGTCCTTCGCGGAGGCGTGACCTTCCGCCTCTCTCGTCGAGGCGGCGGAGGGGCCGCATCTTCGTCCGCCTAACCCTCGCCGCCGTGGACTCCTGGACGATGGAGTTCGAACAGGTTGACACCAACGAGTACTACCGACTGGAGATCGGCGAGGACGGCGTCGAGTGGCACAAGACCCTGACCCTGACCGCGGAGGGTTTCGTCCTTTGCTCGGAGACCAACGACCCCACCATGGTGGAGGAGGGAGGCTCCAGCCCTGCTTCCGCTACACCTACACCCGTCTCGACTGACCGGCCGGGCCTGCGTTCGCTGGCCGGGCTGATGCCGGGTGCGCTGGCGGCGTCCGAGGGTGGGGGTACGACGTGGACACCGACACCTGGAGGCGCACCGGCCGGACGGTCGACAACGATGGAAGGTAGGTGCAGTGCACCCCATAGCATCATCGTTGTCGCGGCTACCAGGCCCCGCAATCCAAAGAAGGCGAATCATGCGAATGCTGCTGAAAGTCAGTATCCCTGTCGCGAAGGGGAACGAGGCGTACTTGAGCGGGATGCTCCAGCGGACGATCCAGTCCACGGTGGAGGCGCTCAAGCCGGAGGCGGCGTACTTCTACTCGGAGAACGGGAACCGGACGGCCCTCATGGTCTTCGACATGGAGGGGTCGTGGCAGCAGGTGCCGAATGTTGAGCCGCTGTACCAGAACTTGGACGCCTCCATTCAGGTCACCCCGGTGATGAACGCCGAAGACCTCCAGCGGGGATTCAAGGCGGCGAGCGCCTAACCGGTCAGGCGAAGAGACCGAGGAGCGCCCCGTCACATGGCGGGGCGCTCTACTTCGGGGGGTTGCCCGAGGTTCGCTGCGCCCCGCTACCCGACCACCCGGTCGAGCACCCGGGCTACCTGCTGGGGATGCCACGACCCGCCCCTCTTCGGGGTCAGGCCCTCAGCGGTGAGGGTGACGGCTATCTGGCGCAGGCTGGCCCCGTCGGCCCGCAGTCCGACGATGCGCTGGACGGCCGCCTGCTCATCGGGGTCGGGGACCAGTTCCCCACCTTCGGCCCGGTAGCCGAATGGCGGGCGTCCCCAGGCGTAGCCGCCCGCCTCAGCCCGCTCCTCATCGTCGGGTGCGATCTGGCTCATGACTCTGTTGGGTGGTGGCCTGGGAGACGTGGCCCAACCGGGGATGGACGATCGGCCCCGCACCCTCCATCTCTCGACAGGACTCTCAGCGGACGGGCTGTGGGGTTGGCGTGGGGTTGACGGGCGGCCACGCCTGCATCACCCCGACCCGTACACGCCGGAACCCCTTGACGACCAGGGGTTCCGGGTGGTGGAGGTGAGGGGATTTGAACCCCTGACTTCCTCCGTGCGAGGGAGGCGCTCTGCCGGGCTGAGCTACACCCCCGGGGCGGTGGGGAGTGTACCCGGCGGCGCCGCCTGCTATTCGCCGGCCAGCTGGCGCCGCAGACGCTCCTGCACCACGGTGTTGGTCAGGTCGGCCCGGCTTCGCTCGATGAGGGCCCGGGCCACGTCGGTGGTGCGACGCAGGCCCCCGGTCATCGCATCCGGGTAATCCAGATCGGCGAGCAGCTCACAGATGGCGTCCATGCCCTCCAGCAGCCGCTCGGCCTCGGCGAGGTCACCGGCCCGCATCCGGTCGAGCATGCGCCGGCGCATCTCGCCCACCGTCTCCCCCAGGCCGTTGAGGTAAGGGGCCGCATGGACCCCGATGTCGGCCGGCAGGGGCAGCGGTTCCCCTGCGAACACCGCGGCGGTGAGCCGGGCCTCGGCGTATTCCTTGGAGGCATCCCCGATGAAACCGGCGTAGCGGACGTCCGGGTGGGCGACCGTGGCGGCCTCGGCCTCCCGCAGCAGGGCCCCGGCCTCGTCCATCAGGGCCGCGGCGACCTCCCGCTCGTCGCGATGGAGCGAGCGGATGGCATTGGCCGAGAGGCGGATCACCCTGCGCGAGTTGCCGTAGCCGATCTCCCGGGCGGTGTACTTGTCGTCGAAGTCGCGCCGCACCGCCTCGGCCAGCGGATCGAGGTTGGGCCTGGCCATGCCGGCCCCTAGGCGGCGCCGCCGAAGCGGGTCGACGCCTGGCGCTGCTTGACGGAGAGGAGCACGGCCACGTACACCGCCAGCATGACGTCCAGGATGAGCGTCAGGGCCAGCAGCCAATAGGAGCCGGAGAGCACCGCCCAAACCAGGGTCCCCACGGCCGCCACCATGAGGATCACCAGGGCGAGCCGCCGCCGGGCGAGCACCTGGCGGCGGTGCAGATCGGTCGGGGTAGCGAGAAACGGGTCGACGACACCGGACTGTCGGTTCACAGCCTTATCCCTCCTGCGGCTCAGGAACGAGGGGAGCACGAACGCCGCCCAGACCCCCACCAGCAGGATGAAGAGGACGATCTCCATGCCGATTCACACTCGCTCCGCCTCGGATCCGGGCCAGCCTAGAACGGCGCCGGGGGAGGCTCAACCTCTATCCGGCCGATGATCCGATGACTCGCCGGCCGCCAACTCACAGGCGTGGCGCAGGGCCGGGCCTATGGCCGCCAGCGACTCCTCCACCCCGCTGACCGACCCGGGCAGGTTCACCACCAACGCCGATCCCGCCAGGCCCGCCACGCCCCGCGACAGCATGCCGTGCGGATTGACTCCGAAGGTGGGCGCTCGCATCGCCTCCGCCAGGCCGGGGGCTTCCCGCTCGATGACCCGCCGGGTGGCCTCCGGGGTCAGGTCGCGGGGCCGAAGCCGGTCCCCCCCGTGGTCACCACCAGGTCCACCCCGCCGGCCAGGAACCCCCTGATCCCCGCCTCCACCTCGGCGACTCCGTCGGGGACCACCCGCACCTCGGTGGCGAACCCCCAACCGGCGAGCAGCTCGGCGGCCCGCGGCCCGGAGCGGTCTTCGGCCTGCCCCCGGCTCACCCGGTCGCTGACGGTGAGCACCCCGGCCCTCATCGCCCGGCTTCCCCACGGGAGACCGCGGCGATCGGATGGATCGTGCCGTTCAATCTGCCGTCTCCTCGCTCGGCGCGCGGCCCTCGTCCGGGCCCCCGGCCACGCTGTCCAGGTACCGGCGGTAGGCGGCGCCGAAGACCGGGTGCCACAGCCCCAGGGCGGTGACCGCCTCCAGATAGCCGGCGGGATTCCCCACATCGAGGAGGTCCTCGTCGGCGATCCAGCCCAGGCAGCGCCCCTCCCGGCCCAGAGCGGCAATGGCGTCGGTCAACTGGACCTCGCCGCCGTAGCCCGGGGCGACGCCGGCCAGGGCCCTGAACACCTCAGAGGTGAACAGGTAGCGGCCGACGAAGCCCAGGCGGGACGGGGCCTTCTCCCGGCCCGGCTTCTCCACCGCCCCCCGCAGCTCGACCACCCCCGGGGCCAGGGAGTCCCCGACCTCAGCCACCCCGAAGTGGTCCAGGGCCTCCTCGGGGAGGGGGCGCAGGCAGACCACCGAGCGGCCGTCGGAAGCGGCCGCCATGTGCCCGAGATGATCCCGCCCGGGAACCACCAGACCGTCCCCGAGCAGGCAGAAGAAGGGCCGCCCGTCCACCACCTCCCGGGCTTGAAGCACGGCGTGGCCCAACCCGAGCGCCTTCTCCTGCACCACCCAGGTGAGCTTGACTCGTGAGAAGCCCTCCAGTTGGTCGAGGCTCCCCATGCCCTCGAAGTGGCTGTAGAGGAGATCCTCGACGCCGGGGCTGACCACCACCACGAACTCCTGGACCCCGGCTCGCATCCCCTCTTCGACCACCCATTGGATGACCGGGCGGTCCACCACCGGGAGAAGGGCCTTGGGCACGCTGCGGGTGGCGGGCCGCATGCGCGTCCCCCTCCCCGCCGCGGGGATGACCGCGACCTCTACCTTCATCCCTGCTCCGCCTCCTGTTCGATGGCGTGCTCCCGTCCGCCCAGCAGGCGGCGGATGTTGGGGACGTGCCGGATGACGATGAGCGCGACGGCCGCACCCGCCAGCCCGAGGGACCATCCCCGGTGCCCGAAGAGCGGCCAGAGCGGGCAACAGGCCGACGGCGGCGGTCAGCGAGCCCAGCGAGCCCTTGCGTGTGAGGGCGACCACTGCCACGAACGCCCCCAACAGGATCAACCCGGCGAAGGGCTCGAGGAAGAACACCATGCCGCCGGCGGCGGAAACGCCCTTGCCCCCGCGGAAGCGATGCCACAGGGGAAAGCAGTGCCCCACCACCGCCGCCAGTCCGGCGGCGAAGCCGATGACCTCTCCCCCGGCCCAGTTGCCCAGAGCGGCGGCGGCCGCCCCCTTGGCCAGGTCCCCCAGGAGCACCAGGGCGGCCTCCCGGCGGCCCACGGTGCGCAGCACGTTGGTGGCCCCCGGGTTGCCGCTGCCCGAGCCGTAGATGTCGATGCCGAACATGCGGGGGACGATCACCCCGAAGTCGATGCTGCCCAGCAGGTAGCCGGCGACGATGGCGGCGACGTCCCAAGCGTCCACCCCGGGGAGTCTAGGGGCGGGCCCCGGCCCGGCCCCCGGGGAAGGCCCCTTCCCCCGGCCGCTCGGACCGGTACGTTGCCCCGTGTACTGGTTGCCGCGCCCGCCCTACCTGCGCTGGGCCGGCGCCGCCCTCCTCCTCGCCGGGGCCCTCGCCTGGGACCTGCGCGGGCCGGCCGTCGAACTGCGCCCCTTTGCCGCCCATGCCCTGCGCAGCGGGGAGGCGGTGGACGCCTCGGCCGTCGTATGGCGAGAAGTGCCGGCCGGCCTGCTGCCCGCGCCCGACCTGGACGGGGCCGCCGCCGCGGTCGACCTCGCCGCCGGGGACCCCCTGGTGGACGCGGTCCTCGGCCGGGGCGGTGAGAGTGCCGGAGGGCTGGTGGGAGGTCCCGGTGGCCGTCGGCACCCATGCCGCGGCCGGCGACTCGGTGATGCTGGTGATCACCGATCCCCCGGCCACCGTGGAGGGGCTGGTGGTGAGCCCGCAGCAGGGTGACGCCTACTCCCTGGACTACCGGCCGGCGGTGGTGGCCGTGCCGGCCGCGGCGGGCGCCCTGGTGGCGGCGGCGGCCGCCGACGGCTCGCTGGTGGCGGCGGTCGCTCCCTGAGGAGAAGGGACGGCGCAGCCCGGGTGGGCGGGTATCGTTGCCCCCCGTGCTCACCGCCGCCGCGTGGGGCCTGATCCAGGGCCTCACCGAGTTCCTGCCGATCTCCTCGAGCGGGCACCTGGTCCTGGTGCCCGCCCTGTTCGGTTTCGACGAGCCCAGCCTGGCCGCCTCGGTCATGCTGCATCTGGGCACCCTGCTGGCGGTGCTCGCCTACTACCGCTCCGACCTGCTGCGCCTGCTCCACCTGCGCACCGACCCCGAGGCCCGGCGCATCCTCATGCTGCTGGTCGTCGGCACCGTCCCCGCCGCCCTCGTCGGGCTCGCCCTGGACGGCCCCATCGAGGTGGTCTTCTCGGAGCCGTGGCTGGTGGCGGTGGCCGCTGATGGTCACCGGGGTGATCCTGCTGTTCACGCTCGCTGGTCGGCACGCGGGGTGCGCCGCCTGGCCGAGGGCCGCTGGACCGACGGGCGTGGTGGTCGGCCTGGCCCAGGCCTTCGCCCTGCTCCCCGGCATCTCCCGCTCGGGCATGACCATCACCGCCGGCATGGCCCAGGGCTTCGAGCGGCGGGAGGCGGCCCGCTATGCCTTCCTGCTCTCCATCCCCGCCATCGCCGGGGCCGCCCTGCTCGACGGCATGGACCTGCGTCCGCGCAGGGCGGGTTCACCTGCGGACCTGCTGGTGGGAATGGCGGTGGCGGCGGTCGTCGGCTACCTGGCCATCGCCGGCCTGCTGCGGGTGCTCACCCGGGTCGGGCTGCTCCCCTTCGCCGCCTACTGCCTGGTCTTCGGCGCCGTCGCCTACTTCCTGGTCTGAGCAGCCCCTAGAAGTGCACCGTGCACCACGGCGGCACCGGCCACTGCAGCATGCGCTGGGCGAGGCCCACCGCCGCCGGCCTCCCCTGCACCCGGCCCAGCCAGGCCAGGTCCTCCAGACGGGCGTCGCCCAGGTAGGCCGCGGCCAGGTCGGCCGAGGCGAGCGTCACCTGAGCGGCGCGCCGCGTCCGGGTGCACTCGGCGCCGTCGGGCCCGCCCCGCAGCAGGAAGCGGCCGCCCGCCTTCGGCGTGAAGTCGTCCACCACTTCGAGCACCACTTCGCCATCGGCCCCGTACCGGCGGGCCGACAGGGCGGCCGCCACGTCGAGGAGGCGCAGCCAGATGTGGTCGACGCGGCTCTGCTGCAGCCATCGCGGGTCCTCCAGCAACAGGACGAGAGGCTCTCGCAGGCGCCGGGAGCCGGCCTTGATCATCCACACCAGGTCGATGCCGAAGCAGTAGCGCCACAGCGCCCGGTAAGCCTCGCCGTCCACCGCCTGCAGATCACCGATGCGCACCTCGCTGCGCGGGTAGTCGCCCTCCCAGTCCTCCTTCTGGCGGTAGATGACGTAGCCCGCAGGCTTCCCGTCGCGCTCGTAGACGACATACCGGTGGGCGCTGGCACCGTCGCGCCAGTGCTCCGGGTCGTAGAAGTACATCTCCCAGTCGAGGTCTCCGCGGGGCATGGTGCCCGGGATCCCCTTGGTGGCCCGGGCGTAGACGCCGGGGAACACGGCACGCGCCGCCTCGCCCCCCACCTGGCGCAGCCGGCCCGCCGGCGGACGGTCGTCGGCCAGGGCGGCGTGGGCCCGCTCGATCTTGAGAGAGCAGCCCTCGATGGCCACCCCGTAGCCGAAGCGGCGGTAGATGAGGCTCTCCGCCGCCCACAGCGCCGAGATGGCCTCGCCCCTCTCCGACCCCCTGCTCCTGCAGCCGGCGCATGATGGCGGTGAGCACCCCGCGCCGGCGGTGGGTGGGCCGGGTGGCAACGGCGGTGACCCCGCCGAAGGGAAGGCAGGTCCCGCCGGGAACCGCCATGGAGAAGGTGAGCGCGCCCCCGGTTCCCACCATGTCGTCGCCGTCGAAGGCGGCCGAAGTAGCGGTCGAACTCGGCCCGCTTCTTCCAGACCTCCTGGTCCTCGGGGCGGGAGTCGAAGCCGAAACTGGCGCCGATGACCGCCTCCCAGGAGGCGAACTCCTCCGGGACGATGGCGCGTACGGGAAAGGGTGACTGTTTCACGGGGCGCAACCCTACCGCTTCCGGCGAGGGTCTTGATCCGTCCCCCGCCGGGGGATACGTTCGGTCGCGATGAAGTCGGCCGCCCTCCTCCTCCTGCTGGCGGTGCCCCTCGTCCTCGCTGCCGTCCTCCCGGCAGTAGCGGACGAAGGCTGCGTGGTCACCCCCACCGGCATCGACTGCAGTGCCGCCGGGTCCTCCACCTCCGGGGGGACGACGCCCGGCGGCTCCACCCCCGGTCTGCCCCTGCGCTACCTGGCCACCACCGAGCGACCCGGCACCGGCGGCCTCTGTTGGTTCTGGTCCCCCTACCCGCCCGGCCTCGACGCCTGGAACCCCAACAACGACCAGGCCATCCTGCTGACACTGTGGGCCCTGCCCGAGTGCCCCGACCCGGAAGCCCCCACCGTGACCCTGAGCACCGAGTGGGTAGTCGCCCGGGCCTGGGAGGTGTTCCGTTCCTTCCCGCTGGCCGCCCCCCGCGCCTCGCTGCAGCCCCCCGACCACGGGATCACCGGCCTGCCGTCGTATCTGTCCGCCTCACTCCCCGCGCGGCTCTCCCACCGGGAGACCCTCCCCGACGGCCGTTCCCTGGCAGTGCAGGCAGAGGTGACGGCGGCGGTGGTCGACTGGGGCGACGGGTCACCCATCATGGACCACGATCCAGCCGCGCTGCTGCCCTACCCGGCGGGGACCGCCCTCCACACCTACCGTCTCAAGACCTGTCCGCCCGACTATCGAGCCGAGCACCCTTCGGGCGCCAACTGCCACCCCACCCTGGAGGCGTACCCGGTGGCAGTCACCTTCCGCTGGACGGCGCGCTACCGCCTGGGCGGATCATGGAGAGACCTGGGCTACCTGGATCGCTCGACCGTCGTCGCCTACGACGTGGACGAGGTGGTAGGGGTGCTACGGCCCTGAGGGCTCACAGGCCGACCGCGTCGGCCACCCAGGCCAGGCCGGCGTCCTCCAGGGTGCGCCGGGTCGGGTTGCCGGTGGCCGGGTCCCACTGCGCCTGTCGGTAGTACGACTCGCGGGCCGTCTCCCACTCGGCCCGGTCCACCCGCGAGCCGTCGCTGGCCCCACCCTGCAGGGGCTCGTCGAAGAAGCGGTCGGGCAGGGTGTCCTGCTCCTGAGTGAACCCCTCCCGGGCGTTGAAGGCCCGCTGCAGGTTCAGGGTACGGGCCCCCACGGCGAGCAACTCCTCGACGGTCATGTCCCAGCCGGTCACCGCCGACATCGCCTGGGCCAGTTCCTCCATGCCCATCAGCTGCCAGGCCGGCCCGTAGACGAACTGGCAGACGGTGGCCGAGTTCATCGCCTGATAGGCCCACTGGCTGCGCAGGGCGAAGGAGACCTTGGCCTCGTTGAGCACCGTGGCCGGCTGCGGGTCGGTGAGGCCGATGTCGGCCATCCGCTTGCCGTACTTGTCAGGGCTCTCGGCGATCAGATCGGGCTCGTAGCAGGGGTCGTGCTCGCTGGACTGGTGGTCGGCCCCGTAGGGGTTGACCGCGTAGACGAGGCCCAGCGACGCCTTCACCTGGGGCATGTGGGCCGGGGCCTCCTGCTTCTTGGAGGCCATCACGTAGGCCGGCGCCCCCCGGCCGATGCGTTCGGCCGCCCGGAAGGAGCCCTCGGCGAGGATGTCCCCGAAGCCCTCCCGCCGCAGGGTCTTCTCGAGCATGGCCACCATCGCCGCCCCGTCGCCCCAGCGCAGCTCGATGCCCCCGGTGTCGGCCGTGGTGATCAGGCCCCGTTCGAAGCACTCGATGGCGAAGGCCATCGTCGCCCCGGCGGAGATCGTGTCCACCCCGTACTCGTTGCACAACTGGTTGGCGTAGGCGATGGCCCGCAGGTCGGCCACATCGCAGTAGGAGCCGAAGGTGGAGATGGTCTCGTACTCCGGCCCCCCCGATTCGGGGTGGATCGGCCGTCCCTCCCACTCGGCCTCCACCACCCGCTTGCAGCGCACCCCGCACGAGTAGCAGGTGTCCCGGCCGTCCTTCATCTGGGTACCACCCGCTGCCCCCCGCAGCAGTTCGGCGTACAGCGTGGGGCCGGAGATGGCCGTGGCCCTCTCCAGGCCCATCGACCCGCTCTGCCAGTTGCGGGTGGGCAGCCCGCCGGCCTCGTCCTGGCCGACCACGATGCCCGAGGTGCCGTGGCGGGCCATGTCCTCGATGTCCTCGTCGCCCATGATGTTGGGCTGGGAGGCCTTCATGATCCGGCGAAGCGCCTCCGGGTCGGCCATGGGCAGGCCCTTGCGCGAGCCCCGCACCACCACCGCCTTCAGCCGCTTGGAGCCCATCACCCCGCCCAGGCCCCCCCGTCCGTTGGCCCGGTTGGCCATGTTCATGATCGCGGCGAAGCGCACCAGCCTCTCCCCGGCCGGGCCCACCTGGGCGACCTGGACACGGTCATCCCCCAGCTCCTCAGCGAGCAGGCGATCCACCTCGGAGGTGGTCTTGCCCCACAGGTGCGAGGCGTCCCGCAGCTCGAACTCCCCGTCCTTGACCCACAGGTACACCGGCTCCGGCGACGCCCCCCGCACCACGATGGCGTCGAAGCCGGCGAACTTGAGCTCCGCCGGCCAGAAGCCGCCCGCCTCGCTGCTGCCGACCCCCCCGGTCAGGGGCGAGCGGGCCACCGCCGAGCAGCGGCTCTGGCCCGAAATGGGCGCCCCGGTCATGCCCGAGACGGACAGGGTCAGGGTGTTCTCCGGCGCGTACGGGTCGGTTCCCGACCGGGGTGTGCCGCAGCAGGTAGTAGAGCCCGAGGGCACTGCCGCCCAGGTACTTGCGGTAGAACTCCTCCGGCGGCTCCTCCACCGTCAGCGAACCGTCGGCCAGGTCGACGTGCAGCACCTTGCCGGCGTATCCGTACAGCATCGGCCACTCCTCGGCTCGCCTGCGCAGGGCCCAGGGGAGCCCTGTGCGGCCCAATCGTATAGGTGCCCCCCGCCGCGGGGCGGACAGCCGGCCTGCTCGCCGAGGCTACGCCTCAGCCACCGGCCGGAGATGAGGCGTCGAGCGGCCGCGGCGGAGGTGGACCCATGGGCGAACACGACGACCTGGCGGCCCGGCGCCGCCGAGTGCTGCCGGCATGGCTGGCCCTGTACTACGAGCATCCGATCGCCCTGGTGGACGGCGAGGGCAGGCGAGTGCGCGACGCCGAGGGCCGGGAGTACCTGGACTTCTTCGGGGGCATAGTGACCACCATGACCGGGTATCGGGTGCCGCCGGTGGTGGAGGCCATCCGGCAGCAGGCCGAGCCGGATGCTGCACACCTCCACCCTCTACCTCAACCCCGCGCCGATCGAGCTGGCGGAGAGGATCGCCTCGCTGGTCCCCATCCCCGACGCCAAGGTGTTCTTCACCACCAGCGGCACCGAGGCCAACGACACCGCCCTGCTGCTCGCCACCACCTACCGGCGCTCCAACCAGGTGCTGGCGATGCGCGGCTCCTACCACGGCCGCTCCTTCTCGGCGATGTCGGTGACCGGCAACCGCTTCTGGTCGCCTTCGAGCCTGACCCCGTTCCACGTGACCTACCTGCACGGCGCCTACAAGCTGCGCAGCCCCTTCCGCCACCTCACCGACGCCGACTACGTGACCGCCTGCGTGGCCGACCTGGAGGGCCTGCTGGACACCGCCACCGCCGGCGACGTGGCCTGCCTGATCGCCGAGCCCATCCAGGGAGTGGCGGGCAACGCCACCCCGCCCGACGGCCTCTACGGGGCCCTGAAGGAGGTGCTCGACCGTCGCGGCATCCTGTTCATCTCCGACGAGGTGCAGACCGGCTGGGGCCGCACCGGCGAACACTTCTGGGGCTTCGAGGCGCATGGGATCACCCCCGACATGATCACCTTCGCCAAGGGGGTCGCCAACGGCCTTCCCCTCGGCGGGGTGGTGGCCCGCGCCGAGATCATGGACTGCCTGCCGGCCGCCTCGATCTCCACCTTCGGGGGCAACCCGCTGGCGGCGGCGGCCGCCCTGGCCAACCTGGACTACCTGCTGGCCGAGGACCTGCCCGGCAACGCCCTCCGCATGGGGCGGCACCTGCGGGCAGGCCTCGAGGAGGTGGCAACCCGCTCGCCCATCGTCGCGGAGGTGCGGGGAAAGGGCCTCATGGTCGGGGTGGAACTGGTCGTGCCCGGCGGCCTCGAGCCCAACCCCCGGGCAGCGGCGGCGGTGCTCGAGGACGCCCGCGAGCAGGGCCTGCTGGTCGGCAAGGGCGGCCTGTACGGCAACGTCCTGCGCATCGCCCCACCGCTGTCCATCACCCGGGAGGAACTGGAGGAGGGCCTGGCCATCCTGGCCGTGGCCATCGAGCGGGCCGGGGGCTGAATGCCCGCCGTGCCCGGGCCGCGCTGCGTCCGGTAAGGTGGCGGTGAGATGTTCGGACGAAAACGAGTCAAGCCGATCGACCTGAAGAGCCTCGACCAGTTGAAGCCCCTCCTCGCCGAGGGCAAACCGGTCCTGATCGAGTTCATGCAGGTGGGCTGCCGCAACTGCAAGATCATGGACGGGATCGTCAGCGAGGTGGCCGAGGAGTACGGCGTCAGCGCCCACGTGGTCAAGGTCGACCTCGGCCGGGTGGCGAACGCCAAGGACAGCTTCCAGGTGAAGAGCACCCCCACCTTCCTGCTGTTCGGCCGGCCCAGCCTTCCCACCGCCAAGAAGAAGGCGAAGCGGCAGCCGGCGCCCGCCCCCGAGAGGGAGCAGCAGGGCCCGGTGGTCAAGTGGCGGGCCTCCGGCCTGGTGCGCAAGGACGTGATGACCCGGGCGCTGGAGAACAGCGGGGCGGTGCGGGTCGGCGGCGACTGACCGGCAGGGCTGTCGCCCGCCGTCAACGGCCGGCGGGGTCGTCGCGGTGCACGGAGGCGTCGCGGACCTCCGGCCGGTGGAGGATGCTCGCCAGGATCCCCTCCAGGGCCGGGGTGTCGCTCGTGGTCACCTCGAGGACCGCCGTGCGATGGTCCTCCTCGTCCCTGATGCGGATGCGCACCGGGGTCGTGGACACCCCCTCGAGCTCCCGCACAATGGGCCCGAGCGTGCCCGCTCCCCGCTCGTAATCCACCCGGACGAAGCGCCGATGCGCCCGCTGCAGGCGGCGGCTCAGGACCTGCAGGAGGATCAGCGCCGCCAGGGCCAGGCCGACGGCGATCGCCCCCTCGGCATAGAGCCCGCAGCCCAGCGCGATGCCCAGCGCGGCGGCCATCCAGAGGGTGGCGGCGGTGGTCATGCCGCGTACGCTGAGGCCGGTGCGGAGGATGGCGCCCGCCCCGATGAAGCCGATCCCGGTGACCACGCCCGAGGCGATGCGGGACGTGTCGAGCGTCCCCTCGAAGCCGACGATGCCGACCACGGTGAAGAGGGCGGCCCCGAGGGCCACCAGGGCGTGGTCGCGAGCCCCGGCGGGGCGGAGGCGCGCCTCCCGCTCGATGCCGAGAATCGAGCCGAAGAGGGCCGCCAGGCCCAGGCGCAGCGCTATCTCCCACAGGGGCATGCCGGACCTCCCGGCGCCGAGGCGTACTCCCTGAAGGGGCGCTGCCTCCCCGCTCAGTGGGCCTGGCCATGGGGTCGGCCCACGCTACCCGGCGGCTGCCCCCTCCGCCGCCTTCGCCGCCCTCCCGGCACCCCTCAGGGCCGGGAGCGGCGAGGCAGGCTCAGTACTCGTAGAAGCCGCGGCCCGTCTTGCGTCCCAGCAGGCCCCCCTCGACCATGCGACGCAGCAACGGCGGCGGCGCGTAGAAGGGATCCCGGAACTCCTCGTAGAGGACTTCCGCCACCGCCAGCACCACGTCGCAGCCGATGAAATCGCACAGCTGCAGCGGGCCCATGGGATGGTTGGTCCCCAGCATCATGCCCTTGTCGATGTCCTCGCGGGTGGCGAAGCCGCCTTCCAGCATGCGGATGGCCGCCATCGTGTAGGGATTCAGCAGGGCGTTGACGATGAATCCCGCCCGATCCGGGGCCTGGATCACTTCCTTGTGCAGCACCTCGGTGGCGAAGGCCCGCGAGCGGGCCACCGTCTCCGGCGAGGTCCGGATCGAGGGGATGATCTCGACCAGGTTCATGATCGGCACCGGGCTGAAGAAGTGCAGCCCGATCACCTGGGCCGGCCGCCCGGTGGCCCGGGCCAGCCGGACGATGGGGATGGACGAGGTGTTGGAGCCGAGGATCGCATCGGGGCGCGCCACGATTTCGTCCAGGCGGCGGAACACCTCGATCTTCACCGCCGGATCCTCGACCACCGCCTCCACCACCAGGTCGCGGTCGGCCATGGCTCCCAGGTCGGTGCCGAACGCCAGCCGCCCGAGGGCGGCGTCGCGATCGCCGCCTGCCAGCTTGCCCCGATCCACCGCCTTGTTCAACGAGTTCTCCACCCGGCGCCGCCCGGCTGCCGCGAACTCCTCGTTGACCTCGACCACCGCTACCTCGAGCCCGGCCCGGGCGCACACCTCGGCGATCCCTCCGCCCATGAGGCCGGCGCCGACGACTCCCACGCGCTGCACGTCCATCGCTCACTCCCGGTTAGGCAGGTCCGCCCGAGACTACCCACAAGGTGGGAGGGGGTGAGCGGGTAACCTGAACGCCATGGAATACGGCCCGCGTCCTCGCCCGATCTTCTTCGGCCTGGCCCTCATCACCGTCGGCGTGCTCTTCCTGCTCCGCGAACTGGACGTGCTGCCCGACATCTCCTTCTGGACCCTCCTCTGGCTGGGCCTCGGCGCATGGCTGCTGGTGGGCACCCTGGCCGGCAACCGCCGCGGATGGTTCTGGCCGCTGATCCTGCTCGCCATCGGCGGCTTCATGCTCGCCCGGGACCTGGACTACCTCCCCAGCGGCTTCGCCCTCTGGCCGGTGGTGGTCATCGCCATCGGTGCCGCGCTCGTCCTGGAAGCGGTGACCAAGGACCGCGGCGGCAACGACTCCCCCACCCGGCCGGGAACCGACCTCTGAGCCGGGGGAACCTCCCCCCGGTAGGATCCGGCGGCGAATGACCACCCGCGCCGCCACCGCCCGCGATCCCGCTCGGTACGGCCTCACCCGGGCCGAGGTAGCCGAGCGCGAGGCGACGGGCCGGGTGAACACCGTGCCCACCGGCCCCAGCCGCACCGTCGCCCAGATCATCACCAGCAACGTCTTCACCCCCTTCAACCTGCTGCTGGGGGCACTGCTGGTGCTGGTGCTGATCGTGGCCCCCATCCAGGACGCCCTCTTCGGCCTGGTGCTGGTGGCCAACTCGGCCGTCGGCATCATCCAGGAGCTCCGCGCCAAGCGCACTCTGGACCGGCTGGCCGTGCTCAGCGCCCCCCGGGCGATGGTGGTGCGGGAGGGCAAGCAGCGGCTGATACCCATGGACCGGGTGGTCCTCGACGACTTGCTGGTGCTGCGCCCCGGCGACCAGGTCGGGGTGGACGGGGAGGTGCTCCACTCCGAGAGCCTCGAGGTGAACGAGGCGCTCCTGAGCGGCGAGTCGGACCCTGTCGTAAAGGCGCCGGGCGACCAGGTGCTCTCCGGCTCGTTCGTGTCGTCGGGGAACGGCCTGTACCGCTCCACCAAGGTGGGGGCCGAGGCCTATGCGGTCCGCCTGGCCGAGGAGGCAAAGCGCTTCACCCTGGTCCGCAGCGAGTTGCGCAACGGCATCAACCGCATCCTGAAGACCATCGCCTGGGTGATGGTCCCCACCGTCGTCCTGCTGGTCTGGAGCCAGATGCACCTGGAGAGCGACATCGGCGTCAACGAGGCCCTGCGGGCCACGGTGGCCGGCATCGCCGCCATGGTCCCGGAAGGGCTCGTGCTGCTCACCTCGGTTGCCTTCGCCGTGGGTGTGGTGCGACTGGGCCAGCGGCGGGTGCTGGTGCAGGAGCTGCCGGCGGTCGAGGGGCTGGCCCGCGTGGACGTCATCTGCTTCGACAAGACCGGCACCCTCACCGAGGGCCGGCTGGCGGTGGAGTCGCTGGAGGTGCTCGACGAGCGCCACGACCCGGCCCCCGCCCTGGGGGCGCTGGCGGCCGCCGACCCCAACCCCAACGCCACCATGCAGGCGGTGGCCGAGGCCTTCTCCGCCCCCGCCGGGTGGCTGCCGACCGCCACCGTCCCCTTCTCCTCCGCCCGCAAGTGGAGCGGGGCCTCTTTCGGGAGGGCCGGCTCCTGGGTGCTGGGCGGCGCCCGAGCTGATGCTCCCCGGTGACCCCCTGGTCATGGCCTCCATGGGCAAGGCGGCCGCCCAGGGGCGCCGGGTGCTGCTCCTCGCCCGGTCGGCCGCCGAGTTGGACGGCGAGGCTCTACCCGGCGACCTGGAGGCGGTGGCGATGGTCGGGCTCACCGACCGCATCCGCGAGGATGCCGCCCGCACCCTGCAGTACTTCGCGCAGCAAGGGGTGACCGCCAAGGTCATCTCCGGTGACCACCCGCAGACGGTGGCGGCCATCGCTCAGCAGGTGGGCCTCGCCGGTGCCGAGCAGGTGGTCGATGCCCGCACCCTGCCCGAGGAAGGCCCCGGCCTGGCCGACGCCCTGGAGCAGGGGACCATCTTCGGGCGGGTCACCCCCCATCAGAAGCGGGCGATGGTCGCCGCCCTGCAGTCGCGCGGGCACGTGGTGGCGATGACCGGCGACGGGGTGAACGACGTGCTCGCCCTCAAGGACGCCGACATCGGCATCGCCATGGGCTCGGGGGCGCCGGCCTCCCGGGCGGTGGCCCAACTGGTCCTGCTCGACGGCGCCTTCGACACCCTGCCGCTCGGTGGTAGCCGAGGGGCGCCGGGTGATCTCCAACATCGAGCGGGTCGCCAACCTCTTCCTGACCAAGACGGTGTACGCCTTCCTCCTCGCCATCCTGGTGGGGGTCTTCGCCCGCCCCTTCCCCTTCGTTCCCCGGCACCTGACCCTGGTGGGCTCGCTGACCATCGGCGTCCCCGCCTTCTTCCTGGCCCTGGCGCCCTCGGCCTCCCGGGCCCGCTCGGGGTTCGTGCGCCGGGTGGTGAGCTTCGCCTTCCCGGTGGGCACGCTGGCGGCGGTCGCCACCTACGGCGCCTACGAGCTGGCCATCCACGAGGCGGTTCCCCTCATCGAGGCCCGCACGCTGGCCACCCTGGTGCTGCTCTCCATAGGCCTCTTCGCCCTGATCATCAACGCCCGCCCGCTGACCCCGGGGCGCCGGGTGCTGATCGGGGGGATGGCAGGCGCCTTTCTCATCGTGCTCGCCAGCACGTGGCTGCGGAAGTTCTTCGAGTTGGAGCTGCCCCCGCTGGTGGTGCTCCTCGCCGGGGTGGGCGTCGTCGGCCTCACCGGCGGGGTCCTCTACGGGTCGTTGCGGGCGGTGGGCTGGATCCAACAAGTGCCGCAGCTGTTGCGGTCTCCGGGCGTCCAGGGGGGGTTCTGGCCGGCCGTGCGCCGGGCGGCCTCCAACCTGGGTGACAGAGCGCGCCGCATCGGCGAGCCGCTCGACCCGGGCGGCCCGCACCCGCCGAAGAGGGAGCCCCCCACCGGCCCAACCGGCGGCGGATAGCCCTCGGCGGCCCGGTACGATGCCCGGCATCCCATGACCCTCGACGAACGCATCATCACCATCAGCGAGGCGGCCCTGCACCGCATCCTCGACGTCCGTTCCCAGGAGCCCGACGCGGCCGACCTGGCGCTCAGCCTGGAGATCGCCGGCCGCCGCGGGCCCGCCTTCGGCTACGGCCTCGCCTTCGTGCCCGTGGCAGAGGCGGGAGAAGGCGACGCCCTGGGCCACTACGGCGACCTGCCGGTGGTCATCCCCGCCGCCAGCGTCGATCGGCTGCGTGGGGCCGCCCTCCACTTCGACGGGCAGGGTCTCACCATCGAGAACCCCAATCACCCGGCGCCCGAGCCGTGGTGGCCCGGCGACAACACCACCATCGAGGAGCGGGTGGCCGCGGTGCTGGAGCACGAGATCAACCCGGCCATCGCCGGCCACGGGGGCTGGGCCCAGCTGGTGGGGGTCGAGGGAAACACCTTGCAGTTGAGCCTGGGCGGGGGGTGCCAGGGCTGCGGCATGGCCCAGGTCACCTTGCGCCAGGGCATAGAAGTGGCGCTGCGCGCCTGGGTGCCCGAGATCGACGAGGTGGTGGACGTGACCAACCACGCCTCCGGCGACCACCCCTACTACTAGCTCACACGTGCCCCGGGGGGTTGGGGATGTCGCTGAAGGCGCGCTGGCGGGCTTCGACGATCTCCGAGACGATCTGGTCCAGTGAATCCATCAGCCACAGGTAGGCCGCCTTGCCGGGCCGGAAGTCGGCCTCGGCCATGCCCTGGATGCGGCCCTGCTCCTGCAGGTCCTTGACCTGGCGGAAGTTGTTGCGAGGCTCCGTGGTGTACACGCCGAGGGTCTTGCCCCCGCGCTGGTTGAGCAGCGAGAACACCGGCACGTCACTGGGACCGTCGGCGATGTAGATCATGTGCCTGATGGGGACCCGGCGCTGCTCCTCGGACATGCGGGCGTTCACGTCGATGGAGGGGTTGCGGTTGACCCCCTTGTTGATCTCGAAGACCGCCCGGGTCTTGGTGGTGTTGTCGATCATGTAGCCGATGCGGCATATCGGCCTCGGCTCCTCCTCGATGTCGAGCCTCCCCAGGTAGCCGGGGGGAGCCGGGTTCTCCAAGAAGGTGTTGGCCCAGATGCCGTCGAGCAGCGGGGCGATGCAGGAGCCCTCGATCATCTCCCGGATCCCGGTGGAGGCCACATAGTGCTCCACGGTGATCCCGTGGGCGGCGAACTCGGACGCCACGTGCCGGCGGGTGGCGTCGAGGAACTCGGGGATGCCGGGGCTCGGGCACGAGGCGGGCCCCGAGCTCGCGCAGCTTGGCGTTGGTGAGCCCGGCGAAGATGCCCGCCTCGACGTAGGTGAGGATGTGATGCAGGTACGCGGCATCCCGGGAGATCACCTCGCCCCGCGCCCGGTAGTAATCGGGCAGCTTCTCGACCTCGGTCCAGAAGGCGTCGGGGTCCACCCCGTACTCGGCGAACAGCGGCTCCTGCTGGTTGCCGGGGATCAGCGTCCGGTCGAAGTCCCAGATGAAGGCGACGATCGTTTGGGTGTACAGCGGGACGGGCATTGCCCGTCAGGGTACTTCGGGCGCTCCGAAGCAGACGTCATCATCTGGCCCCAGCCAGAACGGCTGCAGGCTGGCCGGCGCCCCCCGCAGCAGCCGATGAGCCTCGCCGACCAAGGCCAAGGGGACCAGCAGCCTGACCTCCCAGCCGGCGGCGGCCAGGTGGCGCACCGCCAGGGCGGCGGCGGGGAGGTGGCCGTCGGCGACGCACTCGACCGTGCCGAGGTCAGCCGCCAGCACTGCCGCGCCGGGCGCCTCCCCGACGCCGGAGGCCTCGGCCAGCGGGGTCTCCACCACCGTGCAGCCGAGGCGGGCGTACCCGTGGGCCACCGCGGTGGCGACCCGGTTGCGCAGGCTGATGGGGGTGTCTGCGGCGAGCATGATCGGGCCTCCCGGCTGCTTACAGTCTTGTAGTTTAGCGGCCGGGTCGGACAGGTTCCGGGGCAAGAGGGCGGGGGGAGAGGGCTTCCTCTGCCCCGATCCGCCACAGCCCCCTCCGCGCTCGGCTGCACCGAGCGCGCCCCCTCCCCGCTCCGGCGGGGGAGGGCGGGGGGTGGGGGCTTCCGCCGCCCCCGCGGGGGAGGCATCGGATAGGCTCCCGGGCACCAGGCCATGAGCGAGTTCGAGGTCCGTGCGGTCGAGGCGGCGGCGGTGCGCCCGCTGCGCCAGGCGCTGCTGCGGCCCCACCAGCAGGTCGAGGATCTGGTCTACCCGGGAGACGACCACCCCGACACGCTCCACGTCGGGGCCTTCCGCCAGGGGCGCCTGGTGGGCATCGCCACCGTCGTCCCCCGGCCCATGCCCGGGCGGCGGGAGCGCCATGCCTGGCAGTTGCGCGGCATGGCGGTGGAGCACGGCCAGCGGGGCTACGGGGTGGGCAGCCTGCTGCTGGCGGCCTGTCTGGCCCACGCCGCCGCCCGGGGAGGGCGCCTGGTGTGGTGCAACGCCCGGGCCGGCTCGTTCGGCTTCTACGAGCGCTACGGCTTCCGGCGAGACGGAGAGCCCTTCGAGTTTCCCGATATCGGCCCCCACTACCGCATGTGCCGCCGGGTCACCCCGCAGCCCTCGCCAGCGCCCGGCGCCTCCGCCACCACCGCCGCTCCGTAGTGAGTCGGGCACCCCAGGGCGCGGACAGGCCCGGAGACACTTCGGCGTTGCCGCCGCCGTGAGCGGACCATCTCACGGATCTCCGGGCCCGGTGGTCCGGGTTGGAGTCGCCACCACCCCGGGGCTCAGCCCCGAGAAGCGGCCACCCCTGTGATGGCCGCTAGCGCCCGGCCACCTCCGAGGTCCGATGAATACTTCCAAGCACTGTTGGACCACCTCCTTTCCCGTTGGGGACATAGTGCCACATCGGGCAGGAAAAGGGGAGCCGGCGGCGGTCAGGCCTTGGGGGTCGGCACCGGGATCCGGGCCGGCTCCGGCCGCGGCTGGAAATGCCGCCAGCAGTACTCGTTCTTGTTGTAGCGGGAGATCACCGTGCTGCACCCGGGGTGTGCACAGTGGCGGCCCTGGTCGTAGACCCGCTTGGGCCGGCGGCCCGCCACCTGCTTGATGGAACTCACCCCGTAACCTTGCCACAGCCGTACGGCTATCGCAAAGTGAGAGGAGTCGCCCAATCACCGAAAACGCTTACCCGACACCGTCCCCGGACTAGTCACCGCCCTCCCGATCCCCGGACTTGCAGGCCACCCGACAGGCCCTCCAAGGGCCCCTGCCGGGTAGGGTGAGCGGGTGCACGGCATGCGCCTCTCCCGGCCGGGCCCGGTCGAGGGCCACCCCCTGGAGGCGGCAGACCTCCCCGACCCCGTGCCGGGGCCGGGCGAGCTGCTGCTCGAGGTGGCCGCCTGCGGGGTGTGCCGCACCGACCTGCAGCTAGCCGAAGGCGACCTGGCGGCGCACCGGCTCCCCATCGTCCCCGGGCACCAGATCGTGGGCCGGGTCGCCGCCCTGGGGCCCGACACCCCCGGATGGGCCGTGGGCGACCGGGCCGGGGTCGGCTGGCTGGCCGGCTCCTGCGGGGAGTGCGCCTGGTGCCGCAGCGGCCGGGAGAACCTGTGCGAACAGGCTCTCTTCACCGGATGGGACCGCGACGGCGGCTACGCCGGGAAGACGGCCGTCCGGGCCGCCTTCGCCGTACGGCTCCCCGAGCGCTTCGCCGACCTGGCTGCCGCTCCCCTGCTCTGCGGAGGGGTCATCGGCTACCGAGCCCTGCGGGTCTGCGGGATCCGCCCCGGCGAGCGCCTCGGCCTGTACGGGTTCGGGGCCTCCGCCCTCCTCGCCATCCAGGTCGCCGTGCACTGGGGGTGCCAGGTCTTCGTCGCCACCCGCTCCCCAGCCGAGCAGCGCCGCGCCCTGGACATGGGAGCGGAGTGGGCCGGCTCGTACGACGAGCCGCCGCCGCTGCCTCTAGACGCCGCCGTGACCTTCGCCCCGGTGGGCGAGGTGGTCGTCGCCGCCCTGCGCGCCCTGGACCGGGGCGGGGTGGTGGCCGTCAACGCCATCCACCTCGACCGCATCCCCGAGTTCCCCTACGACCTGCTCTGGTGGGAGCGCCAGATCCGCAGCGTGGCCAACTTCACCCGGCGCGACGCCCAGGACTTCATCGACCTCGCCGCCCGCATCCCCATCCACACCGTGGCCGAGCCCTACCCCCTCGCCGAGGCCAACACGGCTCTGCAGCGGCTGAAGGAAGGCCGGGTGTCGGGAGCGGCGGTGCTCGTCACCGGGCGGTAACGTCGGGTCATGAACCCATTCGCCGTCATCGGCCTCGTCGTGGACCTGGTCGGAATGGCCTTGGTGGTGGCGGGGGTACTGGTCACCGGCGAGGCCCGCTGGCCCGTGATCATCGCCGGGGTGACCCTCTCGTTCGTCGGCGTGGTGATGTTCCTGATCGGGCGCAAGGTGGGGCGCTTCTTCGGCCTCTCCCCCCGGCTGCTGAGCCGCGGGGTGGCGGCCACCGCGGTGGTCGAGCGAATGCGGGACACCGGAGTCATCTTCAACAACTCACCAGTCCTCGGCTTCCGGCTGACGGTCAGCCACCAGGCGCACGACTACCCGGTCGAACTGCTGCAGGCCCTCCCCCGCCCGCTGCTCGGCGCCGTGTCACCCGGCACCCGCCTGGCGGTGAAGGTGGACCCGGAGGACCCGCAGAAGGTGGCCATCGACTGGTCGCAGCCCCCCACCCCGCCGACGGGGGCAGCGGCGCCCCCAGCGGCAACCCCCATCGGGAGCGAGATCGATCGAGGCCATTCCCCCGGAGAACCGTCGCTCGGCCGCCGACCTGCTGGCCCGGGGCCGGCGGGGCACCGCCCGCATAGTGGCGGCCAAAGAGGTCGGGGACGCCGTCCGGCTGGGAGTCGTCGGCCCCGGGGACGAACGGGCGGGGGCGATGATGAACCTCCTGGACCTCGAGGTGAAGCTGCCCGGGCGCGAGCCCTACCCGGTCAGGGTGGTGCACTGGGTCCCCGCCTCGCTGGCCGGCCAGGTGGGCCCGGGGCGGGAAGTGGTGGTGGCGGTGGACCGCGACGATCCGGAGCACCAGGTGGCCATCGACTGGGAAGACCCCCACGAGCTAACGCCGTCCCGCCCTTGTCGAAGGGCGGCCCGGGGAGGATCATCGGCCCCATGGAAACCACGGTGCCCACCCGCTTCTGGCATGCCCTGGAGGACGGGCGGGTGCAGTGCGACCTGTGCCCGCGCGCCTGCCGCCTCCGCGACGGGCAGCGGGGCCTGTGCTTCGTGCGGTCCCGTCAGGGCGAGGGGGTGGTGCTCACCGCCTACGGGCGCTCCAGCGGCTTCTGCGTGGACCCCATCGAGAAGAAGCCCCTCTTCCACTACCGGCCGGGGAGCGGGGTGCTCTCCTTCGGCACCGCCGGCTGCAACCTGGCCTGCCGCTTCTGCCAGAACTGGGACATCACCAAGGCGGTGGCCGACGACGTGCTCGCCGCGGAGGCGGCGCCGGCCGACGTGGCCGCCTCGGCCGAGCGGCTCGGGGCGCAGAGCGTGGCCTTCACCTACAACGACCCCGTGGTCTTCCACGAGTACGCCGTGGACGTCGCTCGCTCCTGCCGGGAGCGGGGCATCGGCACGGTGGCCGTCACCGCCGGCTACGTGAACCCGGAGCCGCGGGCGGAGTTCTTCGCCCTCATGGACGCGGCGAACATCGACCTCAAGTCGTTCGACGACGGCTTCTACCGTCGCTACTGCGGCGGGCGGCTCGCCCCGGTGCTGGAAACCCTGGAGTACGTGCGCCGCCACACCTCCACCTGGCTGGAGGTGACCACCCTGCTCATCCCCGGCCTCAACGACTCGCCGCAGGAGATATCGGCGCTGGCGGAATGGTTGGCCGGCCATCTGGGAGAGGACACCCCGCTCCACTTCAGCGCCTTCCACCCTGCCTTCCGGCTCACCGACCGGCCCCCCACCCCGGCCGCCACCCTGGCCGAGGCACGGCGCATCGCCCTGGCCCGGGGCCTCCGCTACGTCTACACCGGCAACGTGGACGACCCCGACGGCCAGTCCACCCGCTGCTCGCGTTGCGGGGCCCTCCTGGTGGGGCGCGATTGGTACCGCCTCACCGCCTGGGGCCTCGACGAGGGCGGCCGCTGCCGAGCCTGCGGCACCCACTGCCCCGGGGTGTTCGGCCCGGTCCCCGGCACGTGGGGGCCCCGGCGGCTCCCCCTGCCACCTCGCTGATCCCCCGGGCCGAGTCTCTACCGGCCCTTCTCGGCCCGCCGCCGGCGGGCGAGCCCGGTGAAGACGCCGACCACCGCCCCCGCCGCGGCGCCGATCAGCACCAGCACCCAGGGAGAGGTCCCGGCGGGCTCCTCGCCGGGCAGGGTTGTGGTGGTGGCCTCCTGCGCCGCAGTCTCGGCGCCGTCCGTTGCCGCCGAGACTGCCGCCCCCGACAAGGCCAGGAGCAGCAGCACCAGCACCAGTAGGGCCAGGGGACGGCGCATGGCCCCATTCTGGCGCGTCGCATAGGATGCAGGACATCACCCGCCCGGGGAACCCCGGTCCATCCTTCGTCACGCAGGAGGGAACGCCCATGGCCCGCACACCCATCACCCTCGAGCAGCACATCGAGGCCCCGCCCTCCCAGGTGTACCGGGCCTTCACGAATTCCACCGCCCTGCGCGAGTGGCTCTGCGACGCAGCCATGGCCCACCCCGCCAAGCGCGGGCGGATCCACCTGTGGTGGACCTCCGGCTACTACGCCACCGGCGAGTACCGCAAGCTGGCCGCCGACGAGCAGGTGACCTTCACCTGGCGGGGCCGGGGCGAGCCCGCGGAGACCCGGGTGGTCGTAGCCCTGCGCCCCGAGGGAGGGGGCACGGTGGTGTCGCTCACTCACAAGCGGGTGGGCGACGGCCGCAAGTGGGCGGAGGCCGCCGCGGCCATCCGCAAGGGGTGGGAGCGAGGCCTGGAGAACCTCAAGTCGGTGCTGGAGACCGGCCACGACCTGCGCTTCACCCTGCGCCCGATGCTGGGGATCTTCCCCGATTCCCTCACCGCCGAGGCGGCGGAGCGCCTGGGTGTGCCGGTGAAGAAGGGAATGCTGATCGGCAACGTGGTCGACGGCATGGGCGCCCAGGCCGCCGGCCTGCAGAAGGGCGACGTGATCACCCGCATCGACGAGGCGAAGGTCACCGACTGGGCCTCCCTGCAGGCCGCCCTCGCCGCCCACCGGGCCGGCGACCAGGTGGCGGTCACCTACTACCGCGGGGCCGACAAGGCGACGACCGTGATGACCCTCTCCACCCGGCCCATCGAGGAGCCCCCGGCCACGCCGGCCGCTCTGGCCGAGGCCTTCGGAGTCGCCGACGAGGACTGCCTGCGGAAACTCCAGGAGACGCTGGCCGGAGTGGCCGAGGACCTGGCGGCGCGGCGGCCGGCGGCGAGCGAGTGGAGCGCCAAGGAGGTGCTCTGCCACCTGGTCGCCTCCCAGCGGTCCACCCAGGAGTGGATCGTCGACATCGTGGGCGATCAGGAGCGCTGGGCCGACGACTGGGCGGGGAACCTGGACATCGCCCATGCCGGGCTGCTGGCGGCCTACCCCACGGTCGCCGACCTGCTGGCCCTATTGGGGCGCAGCGGGGCGGAGACCCGGGCGATGATCGCCGCCCTGCCCGACTCCCTGGTAGCCCGCAAGGGCGCCTACTGGCACCTGGCCCACAGCATCATGGAACTGCCCGCTGCACAACGAGGGGCACCTCACCCAGGTCAAGGAGGCGCTGGCCGCCGGGTAGGCCCCGGCCCTGCCGGCGGCGCGTCCGGCCCGGCCTCAGCCCCGGAACAGCCGCACGACAAGCAGGCAGGCAGCGGATACCGCCCCCGCGATGGGGATGGTGAGCACCCAGGCCCACACCACCCGGCGGGCGATCCCCCAGCGGACCGCCGACAGCCGCCGGGTGGCTCCCACCCCGATGATGGCCCCGGTGATCGTGTGGGTGGTGCTCACCGGGATGCCCATGAGGGTGTTCATGAACAGGGTTGTGGCCCCGGCCGTCTCGGCGGCGAACCCGCCGATCGGCCGCAGCTTGGTGATGCGCGACCCCATGGTGTGCACGATGCGCCAGCCGCCGGTCATGGTGCCCAGGGCGATGGCCGAATGGGCGGAGAGCACCACCCACAGCGGGATGTCGGGCAGGCCGCCGTCGGCACCGGCCGTCAGCAAGCCGCCGGCCACCAGCACAGCGGTCATGATGCCCATGGTCTTCTGGGCGTCGTTGCCGCCGTGGCCCAGGCTGTAAGCGGCAGCCGAGAGCAGCTGGCCCCGCCGAAAGATGTGGTCCACCCGCCTCGGGTTGGTGCGCCGGAAGATCCAGTAGAGAGCCACCATGTTCAGGTACCCGAGCACCATCCCCAGCAGCGGGGAGACCGCGATGAAGCTGAGGGTGAGAATCCAGCCCTTCGCCTGGAGCAGGCCGGCGAAGGAACCGCCGGTGACCAGCTGGGCCGTGATCGCCGCCCCGGCATACCCCCCCACCAGGGCGTGAGACGAGCTCGAGGGCAGGCCGAACCACCAGGTGACCACGTCCCAGGCAATCGCCCCCAACAGGGCGCACAGCAGCACCCACAGCCGCCAATCCGAGGCCACCCGGGTCACATCCACCAGCCCGCCGCCCACCGTCTGGGCCACGTGGGTGCCGAATATCAGGAAGGCCAGGAAGTTGAAAACCGCCGCCCAGACCACCGCCACCGCCGGGCGGAGCACCCGGGTCGATACCACGGTGGCGATCGAGTTGGCCGCGTCGTGCCAGCCGTTGGCGAAGTCGAAGACCAGCGCGGCGAAGATGATGACGACCGCGAAGACCTCGGTGGCGTTCACCCGCGGCGCCGCTCCCCGGTCAGGTGTGCTTCACGACGACGCTCTCCAGGAGCTCCGCCAGGTGCTTGCACCGGTCGATCGAGTCCTCCAGCTGCTCGTAGATCGACACCCACTTGATGACCTCGATCGCGTTCGGTTCCTCGGTGAACAGACGATGCAGCGCCTCGGCGTACAGCACATCCCCCCGCCGCTCCAGCCGGCGCACCCGCTGGCTGTGCTCGGTAACCCCATTGCGCCCCTTCAACTGGCCGAAGGCACCCTCCACCTCAGCCAGCGAGTCGGCCAGCAGCCCGGCGATCTCCGGCACATCCGCCCGCAGCGGCACCGCATGTGAGATCTCCATCCGCCGGGCCAGACCATTCACCTCGTCGATGATGTCATCACAGCGGGTGGTGAGCAGATAGATGTCCTCCCGGTCCAGGGGGGTGATGAAACTGGTGTTCAACTTGGCGACGATGTCACCCACCAGGTCATCACACTGCTCTTCGATCCCCTTGATCCGCTCCGCATACCCGGCCCGGTTCTCGTAGTCGCCCAGCAGCTCCACGAACACCGCCGCCCCGGCATGCACCTTGCCGATCAGATCACCCAGGAGCGCAAAGTACTTCTCCTCCCGGGGGATCAGCCTGACCACGGCGCGCCGCCCTTCTGAGGCATCAAGCCCGCACGATACCGCGTCGTGGGAGGGCGTCGGCCGGACAGATAGAGGCGCCGGCGCCTACGGGCAAGGCGGCTCAGATATCGGCGTTGAAGGTGTCACAAGCCAGCGGGTCGCCGGTGTCCAACCCCACCCGGAACCAGGTCTGCCGCTGCACCGAGGTGCCGTGTGTGAAGGTTTCCGGATTGGCCCAGCCCTGCGCCTGCTGCTGGATACGGTCGTCGCCGACCACCGCTGCCGCGTCCATCGCCTGGGCCACCTGCTCCCCCGTGATCGGCTCGAGGTAGCCGGTCTCCACCGCGTGGTTGGCCCAGACGCCGGCGTAGCAGTCGGCCTGCAGTTCGGTGCGCACCGAGGTGCTCTCGGCGCCGGACCCGCCGCCCGACTGGAGATCGCCCAACAGGTCCTGCACGTGGTGGCCGTACTCGTGGGAGATGATGTAGGCCTCGGCGAACGGGCCGCCCTCCGCCCCGAACTTGCTCTGCAGGTCGTCGAAGAAGCCCAGGTCGATGTAGACGCCCCCGTCCCCCGGGCAGTAGAAGGGACCCACCGAGCTGTCGGCGTACCCGCAGGCGGTGTTGACGCCGTCGCTGAAGAAGGTGGTCGGAGCCAACTGGTAGCCCTGCACCACCCCGCTCCAGTAGGCCTGCACGCTGTTGACGTAGCCGATGATGCGGCAGTCGTCGCGCTCGGCGGCGTCGGCCCCGGTCTGGCATTCGGCGCTCAGGTCGTTCACCTGGTCGGCCCCCACCTGCTCGCCGCTGAGCGCCCCGGTCAGCTGCGACGCGTTGCCCCCCAACAGCAGGGTCAGCACCAGTGCCACGATGCCGGCAAGCCCGCCGCCGACGGCCACGCCCCTGCCCGCGCTCATGCCGCGCCTGTCGCGCACCTGGCTGGTGTCGAGACGAGCGTTCCGCCTGATGGTCATGGTCCCCTCCTAACCGGATGCGCCCCAATGATCGCGCAAGCGCATGCCTTCGCCGGGTGATCACCCCTCCTGCGCGAGGTTGCCCGCCAAGAGGCGTACGCCCTCCTCATCAACGACCACACCGCCGCCGCCGGGCCCTTCAGGGGAACCCAGACGCCGGCCCTTCTCTCCTACACTCCCCCGGGCGAGCCTCACGCCCACCCACCGCCCCCGTAGCTCAGGGGATAGAGCAGCGGTTTCCTAAACCGTGTGTCGCAGGTTCGACTCCTGCCGGGGGCGCCAAGCGGAAGCCCTTGCAGACTGAGGGAGTCCGGGTGCCCCTTGAAGAGGGGCGCTCTGTTTGTTTGTGGACTCTTGTCCACGTCTCGTCCACACCCACGGCGCCCACTCGATACGCACGATGCCCCGGGACCAATCGGTTCCGGGGCATCCGAGCGGTCTGGTGAATGAGCGGGTTCTAGCCGTTGAGGACGGCCCTGGCGATACACACCTCGCCGGTCAGCGGGTTGAACGCCCTGGCCCTGATGATGTCCTGGCCGAGTGTGTCTGGGAGCAGGCGCCGGAGAGTGAAGGACCCACTTGGAGCCTTGGTGACGCGGGCCCCCTTGAACACGAGCTCACCGTCCTGAACCAGTCTCACCCTCCAGGTGTGCCCGGCGATGTTCTCATCGACCTGGAACTCCACTTCGATCATGGCCGGGTCGTCGGGGCTCAGCTTGAGCTTCCATGTCGAGCCGGCGTCACAGACGCCGGTTCTGATCACATCGCCTTCCTTGGCCATCGCCGCCGACGGGGCGAGCAGGCCGAGGGAGACCAGCCCAACTGCGGCGATTCTGATGAGCTTGCGCATCGGGATTCCCTTCTGGAGTGTTCATGTGCGGGGCGACCCCGAGGGTAAGGCCGGCCGTGCGCCTACATGCGGGGCCTGAACCCGCGACACACCGCACGGGCCCGGTTGATGAGGCCCGACCCGCCCGGGCCTCTCGACTGAGGGAGTGGTGGGCAGGAGGTTGCCTCCACCCTCTCCCGGCCTGCAGTCTCTGTCAGAAGAACAGGGACAGGCCCAGCACCATGTGGACCAGCGCCAAGAGGAGGGCGACTCCGACTATTCGCCCGTGCCAGGCTCGCCACCGGGACTGCCTGGTTCGACCCAGGACGACTGCGGCTATGGCCAGCAGCCACACAAGCAACGTCAGCAGTCCCAGGTACATCACGAGCGGCTTGCCCAGGATCAGGGTGTTGGCTATTCGTACGAGCATCGTTCCTCCGCGGCTACCCGGCCCCGCCGACGCTACCGGCCAGGGCGTTGGATCGCTGGGGGAACCGGTTCGCTATCAGCCGGTGACGATGATCGTGGCGGTCATCGACGGGTGGAGCGAGCAGTGGTACGGGAACTCGCCCGCCTGTGTGAAGGTGAACTCGAAGGTGTCGCCCCGGGCCAGCGTGGCCGACTCGAAGACCGCATCGTCCGAAGTGACCGTGTGATTGGTCGAGTCGCTGTTGGTCCAGGTGACCGTGGTGCCGACCGGCACCGTGAGTTCGGCGGGGCTGAAGGCGAAGTTCTGGATGGTGACCTGGGATCCGCCTGGGGCCGCAGTCGTGGTGGAGCCACCGCCGGAAGTCGTGGTGGTTCCGGAGCTGCCACCACAGCCGACCAGCAGGAAGGCGCCCAGGACCACAATCGCCAGGACGACGAGAAGGCGTGGTTTCCTCATGATCTGACTCCTATTCGCATCGAGAGCACGCTAGGAAACTCTGTGCCGCTAACTGGGGGATCTCCCGAAGGAGAATGCTCAGGCCCCAGCCCCGGTCAGGCCGTCAGTGACCCGCCGCGGGCCACGAAGGCCGCCACGTTCAGGGCGGCCACGACCAGAGCCAGCGACCAGGCGGTTCGCAGATGGCCGGTGAGGCCCGCCACGACGACGGAGATGACTGCGACGAATGCTACGGCCACTAGTGCCGAACCCAGCAGGCCGGGCTCGCCCGGCGGCGCCACCGCGAGCACGGCGGTGGCCGATGCCAGGAACAGGGCCCCCAGGACCAGGGACACACCGGGCCCGATCCGGTGTGTCAGGCCGCGGATCCCGGTTCTCGCGTCGCCTCCGAGGTCGGACAGAGTGTTGACGAAGTGGGCACCGGTGCCCATCAGTCCGGCGGCGACGATCCCCCACACCGGGGGCGACGGGTGCCCGGGAAGGCCGAGGGTCACGAAAGCGGGGAGCGCGGCAAAGGCGAGGGTGTAGGGCACCACGCTGGCCACGGTGCTCTGCAGCCATCCGTTGTATGCCCAGGCAACGGCCACTGCTGCCAGGTGGATCGTGCCGGCCCGCCATCCAGACATCATCGACAGCGGCACGCACAGGGCGGCCGCGACCAGTGCAGCAGCGCCGACGGTACGGGCCGTCACCTGGCCGGCGACGATCGGCTTGTCGGCGCGTCCGGCCAGACGGTCGCGGTCACGGTCCAGGTAGTCGTTGCTCCAGCCCACCGAGAACTGGCCCGACAGGACGGCCAGGGCGACCCATCCCGAACCGGACCCCCGCCCCGCAGACACTGCGAGTGTGGTGGCGATGGCGGTCACCGCCACTGTGGGCTGGAGGTGGCATGCCCTCAGGAGCGGGATCACCCGCCCAGTCTCGCCCATTCCGGGACCCTCCCGGGTGACCTGGCCGATGACTTGGATCTCGGAGCCAGCAGGCAGTGGGACGCGGGAGCACGCCGTTGGGGGCGCGGACGCTATCCCGTCTGCTCGGTCAGGTAGTTCTGGATGCCCATGTGGGCGATCTGGTCGAGTTGGGCCTCGATCCAGTCGACGTGGGCTTCCTCGTCGGTCAGGATCGACTCGAACAGGTCGCGGGTCCCGTTGTCGGCCAACTCGGCAGCCTGTGTCACCCCGGCGTTGTAGCCGGCCACCGCCACCAGTCTCGGCGGCGAGGTCGTTGCGCAGCTGGGCCTCGACGTCGGCGCCGATCGTGATCTGGTTCAGCTTGCTCACCGTGGGTTTCCCGTCGAGGAACAGGATCCGCTCGATGAGACGCTCGGCGTGGCCCATCTCGGTGATCGCTCGCTTCTTGATGGCCTCGTGGAGCTTGCCGTAGTCCCAGTTGGCGCACATCTCGGAGTGCACCATGTACTGGTTGATGGCGGTGAGCTCATCGGCGAGCAAGCCGTTCAACGTGCTGATGATCGCCTGTTGGCCCTTCATCCCTCGACCTCCCTGGCAGCTCAGGCCCCGTGGCGCACGGCGCGCGTCGGAACTCTACCGAGAAAAGGCCGTGGCGAAGTTCCGATGCGGGACCCGTCGGATCGTATCGCTGTCCCAGTTGGCGGGCTGCCTCCGGGTGCCCGGCCCGCGGAGTTGTGCGGCTCAGCCGGTAGCCCCGGGCTTGAGGGCGGCATGGTGGCTCCAGCGGGTTGCCACCCGGCGGAGCCGCCGGTGCTGAGGTGAGAGGGGCGTGGCCAGGGGCTTCCCCCGGCGCTCAACTCGGAAGAACCTGCGCTTGCCCAGCTCCGCCAGGAACAGGTAGGTGGCAATCATGAGGACCAGGATCCCCAGGAACGCGGCCGGCAGGGGAGTGAAGCCGAGCAGATGTGCCAGGGGCGGTATGAAGGGCAGAGCCAGTCCGAGCCCCGCACAAGCCAGGGTCGACAGCAGAAGAGGCCGACTGGGCCGGCTTCGGAAGAAGGGCACTCGCCGGGTACGGATGACGAAGATCACCAGTGACTGGGTGACGAGGGATTCGACGAACCATGCTGTCTGGAACAGCGTCTCCCCGGCGTGGAAGACCCGGAGCATCACGAGGAAGGTCAGGATGTCGTAGAGGGAACTGATCGGCCCGAAGAAGTACATGAATCGGCGGATGAACCTGGTGTCCCAGTACGAGGGGCGCTGGAGCAGCTCCTCGTCCACTCTGTCGGTGGGGATGGTCATCTCGCTGGTGTCGTAGAGCAGGTTGTTCAGCAGGATCTGGCTGGGCAGCATCGGCAGGAACTTGAGGAAGACCGACGCCGCGGCGGCGCTGAACATGTTGCCGAAGTTGGACGAGGTCCCCATGAGGACGTACTTGATGGTGTTGGAGAAGATGCGCCGTCCCTCGACGACTCCGTCGGCCAGCACGCCGAGGTCCTTCTCGAGCATGACGATGTCCGCGGCGTCCTTGGCAACATCGGCGGCAGAGTCCACCGAGACGCCCACGTCGGCATCATGGAGGGCGACGGCGTCGTTCACCCCGTCGCCGAGGAAAGCCACGTCGGTCCCGAGGCTCCGCTGGGCCCGGATGATCCGGGACTTCTGCTCGGGTGTCACTCGGGCGAAGATGGCGGTGGTAGGCAGGGCAGCGGCGAGCTCGGGATCTGTCAGCCTGTCGAGGTCCTTGCCGTTGAGTACCTCCCCCGTTCCGATGGGCAGCTCGGAGCACACCTTCTGGGCGACCAGGGCATTGTCGCCCGTCACCACCTTCACCTCGATGCCGAGGGAGCGCAACCGTTGGAGAGACTCGGCGGCGCCCACCTTGACCGGGTCGGAGAAGGCGAGGAATCCGGCCAGATCCAGCTGCTGCTCGTCCGTCGGAGCGATAGAGGAGAGTCCGCTGCCGTCTCTGGTGGCCACGCCGACAACCCGGGCGCCGGCGGCGAAGAGCCCATCGAGGGTCTCTGTGGCCCGGGGTCCGACGTCGATGCAGCGGTCCAGGACGAACTCCGGGGCCCCCTTGGTGATCAGGCGGCGACGGCCGTCGGGGCCCTCTACCAGCACGGACATCAGCTTGCGGTCGAAGTCGAAGGGTGCCTCGGCGAGGCGCCGATAGCCGCCGGTGGCGGCTTGCGCCGCCTCCGGGCTCTCCCACAGAGCCCGGTCGAGAGGGTTGCCGCCGACCGGCACACCGCCTTGCACCGCCACGGAGTTGCACAGGAGACCCAGGAGGAGAACCTCCGGGGACGGTTCCCCGGCCGGGTTGATGCCGCCGCTGAACGCCAGCCGGCCCTCGGTGAGAGTGCCGGTCTTGTCGGTGAACAGCACGTCGATGTTCCCGAGGTCCTCGATGCTCACCAGCCGTTTCACCACGACCTTCTTCCGGGCCAGGTGCCGGGCCCCGGTGGAGAGGGTGACGGTCACGATGGCCGGCAGCAGCTGCGGGGTGAGGCCGACCGCGATCGCCAGGGCGAACAGCGCCGCCTCGAGCAGCGGCCGATGGAGAAGGGCGTTGATGGCGAAGATCGACACCGTCAGCACCGCGGTGACTCTGATCAGCAGCTTCGAGAAGTCCCGTAGCCCCTGCTGAAAGGCGGTCTCCGGAGGCCGCGACTCCAATCCCTGGGCGATCCGGCCGAAGGCAGTCCGCTTCCCCGTACGAACCACCACCCCGCTCCCGGTGCCGGCCCGCACCACAGTCCCCATGAAGGCGCAGCAGGCAAGGTCGAGGGCCGACTCAGGCTCCGCCACCGGCTCAACCCTCTTCACCGCCGGTATCGACTCGCCGGTGAGGACGGACTCATCCGCCTCGAGCGCACTCACGTCCAGCAGTCGGAGATCGGCGGGGACCACATCCCCGACGTCGAGACGGACCACGTCCCCCGGCACCAGGTTGGTCACGTCGACCGCCGTAGCCTGGCCGCCCCGGGTGGCCACCGCGGTGTGGCGGATAGTGGAGTGCAGTTCCTCCACCGCCTTCTCCGAGCGGTATTCGTTGAAGAAACCCAACCCCACCGACATGAAGACGATCACGAAGATGATGGCCGCATCCGCCCAGTCGCCCACCAGGAGCGACACGAGTGTGGCCCCGGCCAGCAGGATGAGGAGGGGGTTCCGCAACTGCCGCAGCAACACACGGAACGGCTGCGCCCCATGGCTGAGGATGGCGTTCGGCCCGACCAGGTCTCAGACGGCGCGACGCCTCGCCGACGCTGAGACCCGAGCCGGCCGACCCGAGGCGATCCAGCACCGCTGGGGCCTCGAGGGCTGCGGCCGCGGGAAGATCGAGAGCTTCCCACCCCTCCGCACCGGCAATGGCAGGCATCCTCCACAGCCTAGAGAAGCGGCTCAGGATGCACTCTCGACACCATCGGCTGGCCGTCGGGCCTCACCGTGTTCTCACGCGGCCTTCACCATCTCCGAACTTGCCGCCCGCACGATTGACTCCCGTGACGACCCAGACGCGTCCCCGCTCCAGCACCGTCACCAGGTCTACCCACCGGCCGGCCCCGGCCTTGCTTCCCGCCCCGCCCCAGGGCCGGGCCCGGCCGGCCCACCGCGCATGGGGCGTTCTCACCTTGGCGATCGGCAACGCCGTCCTCATCGTCGGCTGGTGGATCGGCCACGGGAGACCGGCTCAGTTCGGCACCGCGGCCGGGGATCTCACCGCCCTCGGCCAACTGTCGGCGCTACTGGGGACCTATGCCGTCCTGCTGCTACTGGTGCTGATCTCCCGGCTGCCCTGGTTGGAGAGTCGGTACGGCCTGGATCGCCTCAACGGGTGGCATCGCCTGGTGGGCATCAGCGCGGTCAGCCTGATCAGCGCCCACGTCGCCTTCTCCACGACCGGGTTCGCCGCCGCCACCGGCAGCGGCCTCGGAGGCCAGATCGCCGACTTCGTCCTCTATTACCCGACCCTGCTGGCGGCGATCGCAGGCTTCGGGCTCATCCTGCTGGTGGCCGTCTCCTCGGCCCGGGCCCTGCGCCGGCGGCTCAGGTACGAGACCTGGTGGCTCATCCACCTCTACGCCTACCTCGGGGTGGCCCTCGCCTTCGCCCACCAGATCACCCTGGGGAGCGACCTCGCCGGCGACCCCTGGGCGCGGGCGTACTGGATCACCCTGTTCGCCCTCACCGCGGCGGCCGTGCTCGGCTACCGCTGGCTGCTCCCCATCGCCCGGGCGTTCCGCTACCGGCTGCAGGTGGCCGAGGTCACCCCGGAGTCGGCCGACGTGGCCAGCATCACCCTGCGTGGACGGAACCTGGAGCGCCTGCCGGTGGAGGCCGGCCAGTTCTTCCTGCTCCGCTTCCTGCGCCGCGACCGCTGGTGGAAGGCCCACCCCTTCTCACTGTCGGCCGCCCCGGACGGGCATAGTCTCCGCTTCACCATCAAGGCCCTGGGCGACGACAGCGCCGCCATCCGTCACATCCCGGTGGGCACACGGGTGATGGCCGAGGGCCCGTACGGTGCCTTCCGGGCGGCTCGGGCCGAGCAGCGCAAGCTGGCCCTCATCGCCGGGGGCATCGGCATTGCCCCCATCCGGGCGCTGCTCGAAGAGCTGCACCGCTCCCCGGGTGAGGTCGCCGTCCTCTACCGCTGCCGCCGCCGGGAGGACGCCGTCCTCCTCGACGAGGTGGCGGCCCTTGCCGAGGCGCAGGGACACCCGCTCTACGTTTCCTTCAGCCGTGGGGCCACCCCCACCCCCGACCCGCTTCGCCCCGACACCCTGCGCCGGCTCATCCCCGACATCGCCCGCCGCTCCGTGTTCGTCTGCGGCCCCACCTCCATGATCGACGCCGCCCGGGCCGGCCTGCGCGCCGCCGGAGTCCCCAAGGGCCAGGTGTTCTACGAACGGTTCGGCTACTGAAAGGCCCGATGTGAAACGAGTCATCGCCGCCGTCTCACTGACCATCGCCGGCCTCGCCTTCCTGCTTGGTTTCAAGACCCGCGACACCATCCCGGCCATTGCCACCGACACCACCCAGCCCACGAGCGGGGCCGCCGACACCACCACCACTTCGCCGGCCGCCACTGCCACCACCGGAACAGCCACCACCGGGGCGCCGACCACCACCGGAGCCACCACCGGCACGGTCGAAGTGGACGGGCCCACCGTGCAGACCCAATACGGCCCAGTGCAGGTGGCAGTGGTGGTCACCGACGGGGTTCTGGTGGACGTCGTCGCCCTCCAGCTGCCCAGCGGCGACCGCCACAACGAGTCCATCAACGCCTACGCCGAGCCGCAGCTCGAGGAGATGGCCCTGGAAGCTCAGAGCGCCGACATCGACGTGGTCTCGGGCGCCACCTTCACCTCCCTCGCCTACGCCGAGTCGCTGCAGGCAGCGCTGGACGAAGCCGGGATGTGATGACGGCGATCGCGCTGGAGAGACGACGAGTAGAGCGGGTGATGGGCACCGCGGTGACCGTCGCCGTCCCCGGCGGCTGCGAGCCGACCGTCCTCGACGAGCTCTTCACCTGGTGGCACTGGGTCGACCGAACCTTCAGCGTTCACCGCCCCGACAGCCAGGTCTCCCTCATTTCCGCCGGTCGGCCCGTGCCCGGAGGCATCCATCACCTGGTCGACGAGGTGCTCGACCGCTGCGCCGGCCTCTTCTCCGAAACCGGGGGCTGGTTCGATGCCTGGCCCGACGGCCCCACGGGACGAGTGGACCCATCCGGCTACGTCAAAGGGTGGAGTGTGGACATGGCCGCCACCCTGCTCGAGGGGGCGGGCATCACCGACTACTGCATCACCGCCGGAGGGGACCTACGGGTAGCCGGCTGCACCAGCGACAGCGAGCCGTGGCGGATCGGCGTGCAGCACCCCCTCGACCGCCAGGCGGTAGCCGCCGTCCTCCGGTCCACCGGCCTCGCAGTGGCCACCTCGGGAGCGTACGAGCGAGGCTCTCACATCTGGGGATGCTCTCGCGACTGCACCCTGCTCAGCGCCACCGTGGTGGGGCCCAGGCTGGGCACGGCCGACGCCCTGGCCACTGCCCTCTTCGCCGCCGGCGGGGCTGCCAGCGACTGGTTCGGCCGCTTCGACGGGTACGACTACCTGGTCATCGGCACCGACCATCGACTGCGAACAACGCCGGGGATGCGGCGCTTCCTCACCGCACCCTGACCGTCGCGCAGGAGGGCCCGTCGGTCAGGTGTGCTTCACGACGACGCTCTCCAGGAGCTCCGCCAGGTGCTTGCACCGGTCATCGAGTCCTCCAGCTGCTCGTAGATCGACACCCACTTATGACCTCGACCCCCGGCTAGCCCTGGGTTGTCGTGGTGGTCTCTATCCCCAGCGTCTCCAGCTCGTCGGCGGTGAGGCATCCGGTCAGGACTTCGGTGATCTGGTCGCTCACCGCGGTGCTGTCCACCGAGCTGTCGGTGACTCCCATCCACACCGTCAGGACCTCTGCGTAGTTGGCGCTCTGCTCGAACGTGTCGGCGACACAGGTGGAGCTCTCGGAGCTGAGGCCGTAGTAGGAAGTCAGGTCATCGAGGATCAGCTGGTAAGTGGCGCTGGAGCACTCCCCAGAGAGCGCGTCGATGTAGGCGCCACCGAATTCCGTTTCGGCGGTGGGGTCGCTGCCCGTCAGGAACGACTCCAGGACGGACTCCCCGAAGCCACCCGTCACCAGGGCACCGCCCATACAGGTGGACAGATCCGCCGTGTAGCCGTAGTAGGCCAGGGTGTCCGCCACCGCAGATTCGAGGTCCACACACCCCTCGGCCGCGGTCAGGGTGAGTGACACCTCGTCGTCGGTCATCTGGCCGAAGATGGGCGTGGGATCCCCGGCGCTGGTGTATTCGGCGGAGTTGAGCAGGGAGACCGTGCGTTCCAGCCCAACCGCCTCAATCACTCCCTCCGCCAGACACTCAGCCGACTCGGCCGTGAACGGCCCGCCGGCGTCATCGGCGGCCAGGGCGGCGATCAGCGCCGCCGTCACCGAAGCGGCGTCCCCGGCCACGGTCGTGGTCGTCGCCTCTTCGGCCACGGTCGTGGTCGCCGAATCGTCGCCGCCCCCACAGGCGGCCGCCAGCAGCGACAACACCACGACACCAAGCACCCCGAAAGGTCTTCTGGCCATGCAGCACACTCCTCGTTAGGGCCACCCCACACGGGCCGGCACGTTCGGGCGAATCTCCGCCCGACCTACCGGTACCGGGTGAGGCGGGATGTCTTGGGAGGGATCAAGGCAGCCTGTGGGGCCTGCCCCGGCTCTGAACCGCCGGCTGTCTGTGTCGGCTCCACTTCTCGGTCCGCCTTCGTGCATCCCGCCTCGCCCGGTGATCTGGACCGACAGCGCCAAATCCTCGAACCCCGGCGTGTGCGAAGTGTCATCTCGGGATGAGAATCCACTGAGAAGGCCCCCCTGTCCTCGCCGTCCCGCAGCCTTCCCGCAGGTAGCCTGCGAGAGGCTGGGCCCGAGACCGCACAGACCAGGAGAGCACCCATGATCCTCCTCCACCCCCGCCACCTCGATCGCCACTACCCCGACGAGCGCTCGGCCGAGATCATGCGCAAGACGGTCGAGTTCTTCGAGGCGAAAGGCCTGCAGAAGGTGAAGGAGGACGACCGGGCGGCGGTGTGGTACCGCGACTTCCTCGAGTTCGCCCGCCAGGAGCGGCTCTTCGCCACCATGTGCACCCCGGCGGGCTACGGAGCTCCCGACTGCCGCTGGGACACCTGGCGCATCTGCGAGTTCGCCGAGATCCTCGGCTTCTACGGGCTCCCCTACTGGTACACCTGGCAGGTCAGCGTGCTCGGCCTCGGCCCCATCTGGATGAGCCACAACGAGGCGGTGAAGCAGGAGGCGGGACGGCTGCTCGAGAAGGGGGGCATCTTCGCCTACGGGCTGTCGGAGAAGGCGCACGGCGCCGACCTCTACTCCACCGAGATGGCCCTCACCCCGGCCGGCGACGGCACGTGGCGCGCCAACGGCCGCAAGTACTACATCGGCAACGGCAACGAGGCGTCGCTCATCTCCACCTTCGGGAAGATCACCGACACCGGTGAGTGGGTCTTCTTCGCCACCGACCCCACCCGCCCCGGTTACACCTGCCTGCAGAACGTGGTCCACGGCCAGAACTTCGTCGCCGAGTACGAGCTCGCCGACTACGTGGTCCGCGAGGAGGACATCCTGCTGCGAGGCGACCCGGCGTGGGACGCCGCCCTCAACACGGTGAACATCGGCAAGTTCAATCTGGGGTGGGCCTCCATCGGGATCTGCACCCACGCCTTCTACGAAGCCCTCCACCACGCCGCCCATCGCCGGTTGTACGGGATGGCGGTCACCGACTTCTCCCACGTGAAGGCACTGTTCACCGACGCCTACTGCCGCCTGGTCGCCATGAAGCTGGTGGCGCTGCGCACCGCCGACTACATGCGCTCGGCCTCGGCCGACGACCGCCGCTACCTGCTCTACAACCCGGTGGTGAAGATGAAGGTCACCACCCAGGGCGAGGACGTCATCAACCACATGTGGGACGTGATCGCCGCCAGGGGCTTCGAGAAGGAGACCTACTTCGAGATGGCGGCCCGCGACATCCGCGCCCTCCCCAAGCTCGAGGGGACGGTGCACGTGAACATCGCCCTCATCGTCAAGTTCATGGAGAACTACTTCTTCCACCCGGCGGACCTGCCGCCGGTGCCCCGGCGCGACGACCCGGCCAACGACGACTTCCTCTTCGACCAGGGGCCGGCCCGGGGCCTGGGCAAGATCCGCTTCCACGACTTCCGGCCCGTCTTCGACCGCTTCGACCTCCCCAACGTGAGGGTGTTCCGGGGCCAGGTGGCGGCCTTCGAGCAGATGCTGCTGCAGGCCACCCCCGACAAGGCGCAGGCCGCCGACGTCGACTTCCTGCTGGCGATGGGCGAGATCTTCACCCTGGTGGTCTACGCCCAGCTGTTCCTGGAGAACGCCGAGATCTACGGGGTGGAGGCCGACCTGGTGGATCAGGTCTTCGACGTGCTGGTGCGCGACTTCTCCCGCTTCGCCGTGATCCTGCACGGCAAGCCCACCACGAGCACGGCACAAGCAGAGCACTGCCTGCAGATGGTGCGCCGCCCGGTGATCGACGCCGGCCGATCTGCCCGGGTCTGGGAAGACCACGTCTTTGCCCTGCACGATGCGTACGAGATGAACCCCTAGGCACCGCTCTCCGGCCGCCCGACCCTCGCACCGCGCGACTGCGGACCGCACATAGCATCTGGGCGGGCATGATCAACCTCAACCCTCGCCCTCCCCGCCGCCTGACCGGCGCCGCCAGCCTGCTGTCGGCGCTGCTGCCCGGGGCCGGGCAGTGGTGGCTGGGGTGGCGGCGCCGTGCCTTGCTCCTCGCCCTCCCGGCGCTGGCGGTGCTGGGGACCCTGGCCTTCTTCGCTCGCGGTGGCGCCGCCGCCCTGGCGGAGAAGCTGGTGCAGCCCGCCTGGCTGTGGGGGCTGATCGGCCTGAACGCGGCGGTGGCCCTCCTCCGCCTCGGGGCCGTGGCCGACGCCTGGCGGCTGGAGCGCCCGCGGGGCATGGGCTGGGGTAGGTCGGCCCTCCGTCTGGCCCCGGCCATCGCTGGTCGCCGCCGCCATCACCGTCCCGCAGGTGATCGTGCACCGCTACACGGTGGACGCGCTCGACTTGCTCGACACGGTCTTCGTGGAGCCGGAGGAGGTGCCGCCCCTGGCCCAGCGCATCGCCGACCTGCTGGCCCAGGGCTTGAGCATCGAGGACCTGGGGCCCGACCTGGGCACGACGAGCACCACCGGCCCGACCACCACCGCGCCGGTGACGACGACCTCGAGCGCGGCCGCCTCCACGAGCACCACGGCCCCCACCACGACCACCACCCTGCCGCCCGAGGAAGCACTGGCCGGGGAGATCGGCGGCAGCCGGGTGACGGTGCTCCTCGCCGGCGGCGACTTCGGCCCGGGCCGCACCGACCTGCGCACCGACGTGATGATCGTGGCCGTCCTCGATCTCGAGGCCGGCAAGGCCGCTCTCATCTCGGTTTCGCGCGACCTGGTGCAGGCTCCCCTGCCGGCGGCCTGGTCGCGCTTCAACACCATGCTCTCGGTGCAGCAGTGGCACGAGGAGCGGGCATACCGCGACGCGGTCGCCGAAGCGGAGGCCGCCGGGGTGGAACCGCCGGAGCAACCCCCCTTCGAGCCCTGCGACTGCTACTACGACCGGCTCAACTACCTGCACGTGCACACCGCCAACTGGGTGCAGACCTTTCCCGAGTCGCCCGACCCCGGCATGGAAGCGCTGCGCGAGACGATGTCGGTGCTGCTCGGCATCCCCATCGACCACTACGCGCTGGTCGACTTCGCCGGCTTCGTGGACCTGGTCGATGCGATCGGGGGCATCGACGTGAACGCCACCGAGGAGATGCACATCGCCTTCTCCCCGGCCAAGGAGGGCGAGGAGCCCATCGAGATCGACATCACCCCCGGGCGGCACCACCTCGACGGGCGCACCGCCCTGGCCTACGTCCGCAACCGCACCGGGTCGAGCGACTCCCAGCGCATGCTGCGCCAGCGCTGCCTGCTGCGCGATCTCGGAGCCGAGCTCGACGCGGGCACCCTGCTGACCCGCTTCACCCCCATCGCCCGGGCGATCACCGCCTCCACCACCTCCACGATCCCGCTGGAACTGCTCCCCGACCTCATTCGGGTGGTGGCCGACCTGGGTGCTGGGGACATCGCCACCGCCGCCATCGGTTACCCGGCCCACAGCCGGGGCATCAACTACATGAACCTGCCCATCGTGGACGCCGGCGCCGCCCGGGCGACGGTGGCCGCCCTGCTGGCCGGGCTGGCCGAGGGCACCGCCGGGGGTGAGGGCGACAGCGAATGCGGCTGATTAGCCACTTCTCATAGGCCCTTAACACACCCCGAATCGGCCGGGGCCACGATGTGAGCAACAGACCACGGAGGACACATGGACGACGACAGCATCGGCGAGGGCACCAGACCGGAGGCGGCGGCCGAGGCCGCCGCGGAAGCAGTTGCCCCCTCCCCGCCACCCCCCGCCCCCGTCGCGGCCGGATCCCCTGCGCCACGGCGCCGCTGGCTCGGCTGGGGCGCCGCCATCCTGGCAGTCGTGATCGCCGGGACCGGCTTCTTCTTCCTCGGCCACTGGATGGGGAGCGACTCCGAGGAGGACGCCCAGGCCGCGGCCTCCGTCACCACCACCATTCCGGCCCTCACCTGGACGGGCGAGACCCTGGCCCCCGGCGACGAGCCCGTGGCCGACGTGGCCGCCGCCCTGTCTCCCTCGGTGGTGCAAATCGAGACCGACTACCGGTCTGGGCTCCGGTGTCATCTACCGCTCCGACGGCTACATCATCACCGCCGCCCACGTGGTGAGCGGGGTCGAACGGGTCACGGTGCGCCTGGCCGACGGCACCGCCCTGGACGGTGAAGTGCTGGGGGCCGACGACAACAGCGACGTGGCGGTGGTCAAGGTGGAGCAGACCGGCCTTCCCGCCGCCCCCATCGCCGACTCCGATGAGGTGCAGACCGGGCAGATGGCCATCGCCATCGGCAGCCCCTGGGGCCTCGACGGGTCGGTCAGCTCCGGGGTGATCAGCAGCGTTCAGCGCACCATCACCGGCTCCGACGGCATCCCCCGCACCATGATCCAGACCGACACCCCCATCAACCCGGGCAACTCCGGCGGCGCCCTGGCCGACCGCCAGGGCCGCGTGGTCGGCATCAACAACGCCATCTACTCGGCGTCGGGCGGCAGCGACGGGGTGGGCTTCGCCATCCCCATCAACACCGCCGTCTCGGTGGCCGACCGTCTCATCGCCGGTGAGGAGATCCGGACCGCCTTCCTCGGGGTGACCGGCACCGACACCACCTCGGGACAGGCCGGCGCCCTGGTCAGCGGGATCACCGCCGGCTCCCCCGCCGACGAGGCGGGCCTGCGGGTGGGCGACCTGATCACCGGCTACAACGGTCAGCCCGTCGAGAGCTTCACCGACCTGGCCGCGGTGGTGCGCGGGTCCCAGCCGGGAGACCGGGTCACCCTGACCGTGCAGCGAGGGGCCGACGAGATCACCGTGGAGGCCACCCTGGGCGAACGACCCGACGAGTAACCCACCTGCGCTTCCTCCCCAGCGCAGCCGAGGCGCCCGGCCGAGACTCCCTCCCACGGCCGGGCGCCTGCCTATCCCGCGCTCTCGGGCGGCGGGCCGCCCCTATCGTGACCACCCGTGGCCCGGCGCCCCGTCCTCACCACCGCCCCCGGCACCCGCCCCGAGGCCTTTGGCCCCCGCGAGTGGGGGCTCCTGGCCGCCATCGCTCTCATGTGGGGATCGTCCTTCCTGTGGATCGCCGAGGGCCTCGAGCACTTCGCCCCCGCGGTGATCAGCCTCAGCCGCCTCCTCCTGGGGGCCGCCGCCCTGGCGATCTTCCCCGGCACCCGGGCCAGGGTGGAGCGGGCGGACTGGCCCCGCATCGCCCTTCTCGGCCTGGTGTGGATGGCGGTGCCCCTCCTGCTCTTCCCCATCGCCCAGCAGTGGGTGGACTCGTCGATCGCCGGGGCGATCAACGGCTCCATGCCCCTCTTCTCGGCCGCGCTGGCCGCCCTGCTCCTCCGCCGGGCACCAGGGCGGCGGCAGGCGCTGGGCCTGGCCGTCGGCTTCGCCGGGGTGCTCTTGGTCACCCTGTCGGGGGCCACCGGCGTATCCGGCAGCCCGCTGGGCATCGGTCTCCTGGTGCTCGCCACCGTCCTCTACGCAGTGGCCTTCAATCTGGCGATCCCCCTCACCCAGCGCTACGGCTCGCTGCCGGTGCTGCTGCGGGCCCAACTCGTGGCCATCGCGGTGGTACTGCCCTTCGGCCTCTGGGGGCTGCCGTCATCGGAGTGGAACTGGCAGGCAGCGGGGGCGATGGTGCTCCTCGGCGTCTTCGGCAGCGGGGTCGCCTTCGTCGCCTCCACCACCCTGGGCGCCCGGGCCGGTCCTACCCGCGGGGCGGTCCCCATCTACTTCCTGCCGGTGGTGGCCATGGCCCTGGGAGTGGCGGTGCGGCACGAACGGGTCGGCCCGGCGGCGATAGCCGGGGTAGCCCTGGTGATCGCCGGCGCCTGGCTCAGCAGCCGACAGGAGGGGTGACCCGCCGGAGGTGGTGGGCCCCGGCTGCCCGTCAAGCTTGCCCTTCGGGCAGCCGATGCATTTGCCGTGGTACAGGCCCGATTCTTCCGATCGTTGGTGGGGAAGGCCGGTGCAGCCCGGCACGGGCTAACCCATACCCTCACCCGCCTGATCGTCGTCGTCTCCTTCCCGGCCAGCTTCGCCACCCTGGTCGTCGGGACGGCCACCGGCGACCCACTCTTCATCGCCGGCGGAGCCTGCGGCCTGGCGGCCCCCATACTCGGCATCATCCAGATCCGCCTGCGCCGCGCCCACCCGTCACTCCTCATGGTGCTCTGGACCGCCCCGGTGCTGTTGCTGGCCTGGAGCCCGGTGCCGGTCGTCGCCGAGGCCTCCGGGCTCGGCCTGTCGGCGCTGGGCACGGCCGTCATCCTGGTCCACGCCCCTCGCCACGCCGGCCTGTACCTCGGAGCCCTCGGGGGGACCGCCGGCGGCCTGCTGATGGTCACCCACGGTGTCGGCCCCGCCACCGCGCTGGCGGCGGCCATTCTGGCCACGACCATCTGGGGGAGCACCGTGCTCCACGCCCAGGTGGCCCGGCGGCTGCGTCAGAGCGAGGCCCGCTTCCGCGGGGCCTTCGAGGACGCCCCGATTGCCATGGTGCTCGCCGACGACAGCGGCATCCGGCGGGTGAACCCCGCCTTCGAGGCCATGCTTGGGTACCGTGAGGACGAGGTGCGGGGCTACTCGCTGGAGAGCATCACGCCACCAGCCGACCGGCCCGCTCCGGGACAGTCCCCCCTGGCGCCGGCCGCAAGCGACCATTCGGCGACCCCCTTCGAGCAACGGTACCTGCGACGCGACGGCACCGTCATGTGGGGTCACACGGCGCTGACCACCCTGCGCGACCCCTTCACCGATGAGGCTCACCACGTAGTGCAGATCCTCGACGTCACCCGCAGCCGGGCATCCCTCGACGCCATCGTGCAGGCCGAGGAGCGCCACCGCTCTCTCCTCTCGTACATGCCGGTGGCCCTCTGGGAGGAGGACTTCTCGGCGGTAGCCGACTGGCTAGAAGGGCTCCGCCGGAACGGGGTGCGCAATCTGACCGAGTACTTCCGCCTCCACCCCGATGAGGTAGCGCGGGGAGCACGGCTGATCCGGGTCATCGATGTCAACGACGCAGCGGTCAGCCTGGTCCAAGCCGACCGCAAAGAGGATCTGCTGGGCAGCCTCCTGGAAGCGACCGTCACCGAGGAGACCCGGGACTCGCTGATCGCCCAGTTCCTCGCCGTCTGGGACGGCCGGGCCAGCACCAGCGTCGAGGTCCTCGGCTCCACCGTCGGCGGGCAGCGCATCGAGTGCGAACTGCAATGGGTGGCGCCCATGGTGGCCGGGAAGCGGGACCTGCGCCGCGTGGTGGTGGCCATCACGGATCTGACCGAGCGCAATCGGACCAGGACAGAGCTGCGGCAGCGGGTGGCCCTGGAGGCGCTGATCGCCAGGCTCTCCACCGACTTCATCAACCTGCGGCCCGAGCAGACCGACGACGGCATCGAGCGGGCACTGCAGGCGATCGGACGCCACGTCGGCGCCGATCGCGCCTACCTGTTCTGCTTCTCCTCCGAGGGCTCGCGTTTCAGCATCACCCACGAGTGGGGCGCCCCTGGGGTCCGCTCCATGAAGCAGCGGGTCCAGAACGTTTCCACCGCCGCCTTCCCCTGGCTCGCGGAGCGGCTCAGGCTGGGCCGGACGGTCTTGGTGCCCCGGGTGGCCGACCTGCCGGCCGAGGCGGCGATCGAGCGGGCGGGGTGGGAGGAGGAGCGGATCACCTCGCTGATCCTGGTGCCGCTGTTGAGGGCCGGGAGCGCGGTGGGCTTCGTCGGCCTCGACTCCGTGGCCGGCCGCCAGGCATGGTCGGAAGCCGACGCGCGTCTGGTGGGCCTGGTGGGTGAGATGTTCCTCAATACGCTCGAACGCAAGGCCGCCGACGAGCGCCTGGCCGCCCTGATGCGGTCGAAGGACGACCTGATCGCCTCCGTCTCCCACGAGCTGCGCACCCCCCTCACCACCGTGCTCGGGCTGGCGGAGGAGCTGCGGACGGAGCGCGATCTGTCCCTGGATGAGCGCCGCCAACTCCTCGGCTACATCGTGGAGCAGAGCCGCGACCTCTCCCACCTGGTCGAGGATCTCCTGGTGGCCTCCCGGGTCGACACCGGCCAGCTCAAGGTAGCGGTCGAGCAGATCTCCCTCCGCGAGCAAGTCGACCAGACCCTGCGCGGGCTCCGGACGCCCGACGACCGGTCGATCGAGCCCCCGGCCACCGATGCCGCCGCCTGGGCCGACGCCCTTCGCGTGCGGCAGATCGTTCGCAACCTGCTCACCAACGCCCTTCGCTACGGCGGCCCGCACATCCGCCTGGCCCTGGAGGCCCGCGGGCACAGTGCCGCGCTCCTCGTTCACGACGACGGGCCGGGCATCCCCGAGTCAGAGCGAGGGTCCATGTTCGACCCGGCGGGGGCCCGCGTGACGAAGGGCCAGCCGGGCTCGCTGGGGCTCGGCCTCTCCCTATCCCGCCGGCTCGCGCGCCTGATGGGAGGAGACCTCACCTACCAGGGGCAGAAGGGCAGCGTGTTCGAGCTCGTCCTGCCCGCCCGCGACCCAGTGGCCGTCCTCCCACTCGCCGAGCCCGTCGACTCGACCGACTCGTCGGCCGATCACCTGCCGCGGGAGAGAGCGTCCGCCGGAAGGCGCCTCGGTGACGGGACCTGATCCCGCCCGGCGGCTCCTTCACGCCGCCCCGACCGAACCCCGCCTGCCCCTCAGACTGCCGCCCGCCGCGTTCCGATGAATCCCACATGCTCGGCAGGCGCGCGCTGGCGTTGGTGGTCGTCGCGGCGCTGTTGAGCGCCTGCGCCTCGGCGAGCCCGACCGCCACCACCCAGCCCGCTCCGGCGGACGGTGCGGGCACTCCCATCGAGGTGTTGGACCAGGCCCGGGACCTGGTCCGAGCAGTTGGGGCAGCGCGAGGCGCAGTTGGGGTCGATCGCCCCCTGAGGCGGGCGGCCCAGACCGACGCATCCGACCTCGGTTACCCTGGGGGAATGAGGCGTGTCCGCTGCCTGCTCGTGCTCGCCCTGCTGGCCGGCGCCTGCGGCGGCCCCTCGGCCACCACCGCCCCCCCTACCACGACGCCCACCACCTCCGCGACCACGGCTACCACCGCAGCCACGACCACCACCCGGCCCATCCGCCCCAGCACCACGACCACCACCGAGGCGCCCACCGGCCCCATCGGCGGTCGAGTGGTAGTGCCCGTCTACCTGGAGGGAGACACGGTCTTCTCCTTCGACCCCTGGTCCCCGGGGTTCATCGCCGCGATGGGCGAGGTCTACCTGGCCGGGGCCGCGGAGCTCGACTCGAGCGCCCTCGACTTCACGCCCGACCTGGTCACCGAGCTGCCCACCACTGCCAACGGGGGCGTCACCGTGCGCTCCGACGGCACCATGACCGTGACCTACCGCATCCGCCCCGAGGCCGTCTGGGAGGACGGGACGCCGGTGTCGGGCGAGGACTTCGCCTTCACCTACGAGACCATCGTCGGCCTCGTTCTCGACGACCCCGAGCTGGCCCTCTACCAGGAGATCCTCCCCGAATCGGTGGCCGCCGGGGACAAGACCTTCTCCTACACGCTGCCCCGGGCCACCATCGACTACGAGCGGCTCTTCGCCGTGGTCATGCCCCGCCACACCGCGGCCGGCACCGATCCGGCCACCGCCTGGGCCAGCCGGCCCTGGCCGTCGGCGGGCCCCTTCCGCTTCCAGGGCTGGGAGGAGAGCGCCGCTGCCGCCGGCACGCCCGGCAGCACCGCCGTCTTCGTCCGCAACGAGGCCTACTGGCGCACCGACATCGTCGGGCAGTCCCTGCCCTACCTCGATGCCGTCGAGTTCCGGCTCGTCGCCGGCGCCCGCGAGGCCGTGGAGGGCTTCGCCCGGCGCCAGTTCGACGTCCTCGAGTTGGGCGCCTGGCCGGATGTGATCTCCCACCTGGGGAACCTCGGCGGCACCCGCGTGGCCGTCGGTGACGGCACCGCGTGGGAGCACCTCGCCTTCCAGTTCGGGGCGAACGACCGCAACGGCGATTCGTTCAACCGGTCGGTCAGCTTCCGGCGGGCGGTTGCCTACGCCCTCGATCGGGAGGCGCTGGCCGCCGCCGGGTCCTGGGTGAACGGCGGGGCCCTGTCGTCGTTCCTGGATCTCTCCCCTGTGCCTCGGGGAGAGGGCTGGGATCGCTACGCCCACGACCCCGCGTTGGCCGCGTCCCTGCTCGCGGACGCCTGCGCCGAACTCCAGCGCGACTGCATCGCCGACCCGCCGGTCGTGCTGATCACCACAACCTCGGCAGGGGCACTGCGCACCGAAGCGGGGACCCTGGCCGAGCAAATGCTGGACGCCGCGGGCTTCGACGCCCGCCTCACGATCGAGGAGGCCGACCAGTTCTTCGGCTCCACCTTCAACCTGGGCGACTGGGACCTGGGCCTGTGGGCCTGGGAGACGCCGGGCGGGTTGAGCGGGGTGGTGCGCACCCTCGGCTACTGGGACCCGGCCGGCCCGCCGCCCATGGGCCTCAACTACCAGCGCTGGGGTACCCCCGCCGTGTCCGGGTACGGGCCGGAGTTCGATCAGGCGGCCTCCGCCACGTCCGACGCCGCCACCCGCCGCTTCGCCGCGATCCTCGACGAGATGAGGGAGACCGTCGATCGGGACCGCCTCGTCGAACTGGCCGTCGAGGCCGAGGAGATCCTCGCCGACCAGGTGGTGATCATCCCCCTGGCCACCCGGGGGACCGGGGTGGCCTGGTGGGCCGACGCAGTGGCCGGCGTGCGGCACCATCCCTCCCGGCCGGCCACCTGGAGCCTGGAGCGCTGGTACCGCATCGACGGGTGACGCCTTTCCCCGGCGGGCGGGGGTTGGGGTTGGGGGCTTCGTCCGTCTCCCCCCGGGCGCGTCGGCAGCAACGGGTGTACCTTCTACCGCAGAGGCGACAACCGACCCTGCGCCCAGGAGGTGCCCATGAGCGAGCTCAAGTGCGCTGAGAAGGTGCGCCGCCACCTGACGGAGCGCGGCATCGCCTACGAGGTCACCGAGCACCGGGAGGCTTTCACCGCCCAGGAGAAGGCTGCCGCTCTGCGGGAGCCCGGGGCGAGGGTGGCCAAGGTCGTCATGCTGATGGCCGACGGGGAGTTGGTGATGGCGGTGATCGCCGCCCCCGACCACGTGAGCCTGAGCGCCGCCCGGGCGGCCCTGGGCCGCCGGGACGTGCGCCTGGCCACCGAGGACGAGTTCGGCGCCGTCTTCGCCGACTGCGAACTGGGAGCAGCACCGCCGTTCGGGATCCTGTACGGCGTGCCCACCTACCTCGACCGCCGCCTGCTGGCGGCCGACAACCTGGTCTTCGCCGCCGGCAGCCATCGGCACTCGATGCGCCTGAGCCTGGCTTCCTATCGCGAAGCAGCCCGGCCCACCGAGGCCGACCTGGCCGCCGACTGAGGCCGCTGCCTGGAGCCGGCGCCCCGGCCGCGGCCGGCTCGGCCGCGCCGGTTAGAGTCAGCGAGGACGACAGCGAACGGAGAGGAACCATGCGACGCCTCCTTCCCCTGGTGGCCCTGCTGGCACTGCTGACCGCCGCCTGCCGCATCGAGTCGAACATCGGTGCCCAGATCAACGCCGACGGCTCCGGCGTGATCACCGCCGAGATCGGCTACGACGAGGAGGCGGCCGGGTTCATCGAGCAGTTCGCCGGGGGCGAGGATCCCTTCGGGGACAACCCCCTGGCCAACTTCCCCGACGCCGTGATCAGCGAGGAAGACCGTGACGGGATGCACTACCGCATCTACACGGCCGACGTGGACGACATCGAGGCCGCCATCCAGGGGCAGATGACCGCCGAAGGGAGCGGGTTCATCGAGGAATTCGACATCACCATCGCGCCCACCCGAGTCGAGGTGACCGGCCGGGGCGGCGCCGGCACCGCCCTGGAGGGAGCCGAGGACTTCCTCTCCGCCGACGAGTTGGCCGAGTCCCTTTCCATCAACCTGCGCCTCACCCTCCCCGGCAAGATCCTCGAGCACAACGCCGACAGCCAAGGACGGCAACACCCTGACCTGGGCGATCCCCCTGGCCGGCACACTGGACATCCACGCCGTGTCCGACCCCACCCAGAGCGAGGGCGGGGGCTTCCCGATGTGGGCGATCATCGTGATCGCCGCGGTGGTGGTCGCCGGCATCGCGGCCATCGCCCTGCTCGGCCGCAAGCGTCGCGGGGCGGCCGTCGCTCCGCCGCCGCCACCGCCCGCACCACCCGAGCTGCCCCCGGCCTGATCTCCCGTGCCCGCGGCGGGGCGGTCCCTTCCCGGGGGAACGCCCCGCCCGCCCGGGCGGCCGCCGAGCGCCGCATCGACGGTAGAGTCCCTGACCCGAACGAGGCCGTCGTCAGCCGCAGCGCCGCCGCCGGGCCATCACCTGTCGCAGGGAGCCCCCGGAGCGGGAAGAAGGGGAAGGCCGAGTGCAATTGGTGCTCCTCGATCTGGTTCCGCTCCTCCTCTCGTGGGAGAAGAGCGCACCCGGTGAAGGCCCCGCGGTGCCCGCCTCGGCCGTCGAGATGCTCGAGGCCATCTTCCCCGACTTCCGCATCGCCGGGCTCGGCGACGGCGACCACACCGGCCTCGACCTGCGCCGGGCCCTGGAGGACGCCGACCTGGACGGCTACTTCGACTTCGTCGGCACCTCGGCGGAATTCGGCCCGGTGGTGTCGCCCCGGGTGGTGCGCCGCCTGGCCCGGGCGCTCGGCTTCCCCGTCGAACAGGTGGTGATGGTCACCGCCCGCGCGAAACTGGCCGACGCCCTCCAGGCGGCCGGCCTGGCCGTGGTCCACGTCGAAGGAGAGGAAGGGGTGGCCGCCATCCCGCAGGCCCTGGAGGCCCTGTACTCCGGGTACTTCAGCCCGTGAAGACCTGCACGGTCATCAGCCCGAGCGGGCCGGTGACCACCGCCACGCCTACCCGGCGGAACTCGGCGCGCAGGATGTTCTCCCGGTGCCCGGGGCTGCCCATGAGACCGTCGTGCACATCGGTGGGAGTCGCCGCCAGGGCCAGGTTCTCCCCCGCCACCGAGTAGGTGATCCCGGCGGCCTCCAGGCGATCGGCCACCGTGCCGGTGACCGGCGAGTGGTGGGAGAAGTAGCCCTCCAGGTACATCTCGACGGCGTGCTCCTGGGCCACCACCGCCAGAGCCGGGCTCCAGGCCAGCGGGTCGGCCCCGGCGTCGAGCCGGGCCCGGTTCAGGAGGTCGAAGATCTCGGTGGCGGCGCCGGCATCGTGCTCCAGGTCGCCGGGGTCGGCGGGGGCCAGGGCGACCGACTCCTCCCCCTCTACGATCACCCGGCGCTCCCCGACCAGGCTGTCCAGGTTGAGCAGGGCCTCCACCACCCGGTCGCCGGACAGGCGGCGGAAGACGCTCTGGGGCACCCCCGCCGGGTCGGTGAGGAACCCGGTGAGGGCCGAGGAGTCCAGTTGGCGGCTGATCGCCGCCGGGATGGGCAGGATCACGGCCAGCGAGAGCAGCACCACGGCGGCGAAGGCCCCCCAGGCCAGGGCCAGGGTGGCCCCGCCGGCCCGGTCGATCAGGTTGAGGCCCGCCCAGCGCACCCGCGGTTCGACGACCCGGGCGATCAGAGCGGCGGCCACCCCGACAGCCACCAGCACGATCAGCCCGCCCACGAGGCGGGCGGCGTCGGCCGAGATCCCCGACATCGCCTCGATGACGCTGCCCACCACCGAGCCGAAGCGGAAGGCGAGCACGATCCCCAGGATCAGGCCCACCAGGTCCATGGCCTCGCGCACCAGCCCCCGGAACCACCCGCGCACCGCCAGGAAGAGCAGCAGGGCGACGAGCAGGGCGTCGATCATGCGGACGGCTGTTCCAACTCGATCCGCATCCGCTTGTTTCCCTTGCCCTTGCTCTCCGTCTTGACCACACGCACCCGGCCCACCTCGGCGGTATCGGCCACGTGGGTGCCGCCGTCCGCCTGACGGTCGGCGCCGGCGATGTCCACCACCCGAATGGGGTCCACTTGCTCCGGGATGAGGCTCACCTTGGTGCGAATGAGGTCCGCATCGGCGAGAGCCTGCGCCCGCGGCATGAACATCACCCGCACCGGATGGCCCTCGGCCAGGACCGCGTTGAGGCGTTCCTCGACCTCCCGCCCGAACTCGACGCTCATGCTCTCCAACTCGAAGTCCATGCGCGCCCGGCCCGGCTCCATGTTGCCCCCGGTGACCTTGGCGCCGTACTCGCGCCACACGAGAGCAGAGAGCACGTGGAGCGCGGTGTGGGTGCGCATGAGCAGGTGGCGCCGCTCCCAATCGATCACCGCCCGCACGCGCCGTCCCCGGCGGCGGGGCCTGCCCGCCGGCCAGCACGTGGAGCACCTCGCCCTCCCGGCGAACAGTGTCGGCGACCTCAACCCTCCCGTCCGTCCACTCCAGGAAGCCGGTATCCCCGGGCTGCCCCCCTCCTTGGGCATAGAAGACGGTGCGGTCGAGGACCACCCCGTCGTCGGTGGCCCCCAGGACGGTGGCGGTGCACTCCCGCAGGTAGGCGTCGCGAACGGCCAGTTCCTCTGTCACTCTCCACCCTCCCGAAGGCTCCGGCAAGGGTACCCCCCGCCGGGGTGAGTGCTCGGGAAGCCGGCTGCGCGGTGTTCCTCCACAGGGGCGTCGGGCGGCCTCAGGTGACGGGACGATCCCCGAGACGGCCCTCCACCCGCTTGCGGCGAGCCCGCTCGCGCACCCGGCGCAGCCGGTGGATGGTGAGCGGGTCATAGCGCTCGGCCTCGGAGTCGTCCAGGAGGCGGCGCAGCACCTGGTAGTAGCGGGTGGCGCTCATCCCCAGGTACTCGCCCACGGCCCGGTCCTTGGGCCCGGGGTAGAGCCACCAGGAACGCTCGAAGTCGAGCACGGCGCGTTCGCGCTCACCCAGCATCGACCGCAGGCTATTGCCTGCCGCGCGGCCACCCGGGGATTTCGCCCGGCGGTCGCCGCCGGCGGCCCCGGTTCCGGTACCCTGGGCGCCCAGGCCGGGTTAGCTCAGTCGGAAGAGCACCGCTCTTGTAAAGCGGACGTCGCCGGTTCGACTCCGGCACCCGGCTCCATCGGCCCGGCGCCCAGGCTTCTCGCGGAGAGGCTCGGCGCCGCCACCCGTCACCCCGCGCGGTCAGCCCGTCGGCTCGTAGGCGTACTCGGCCGACTCGGCCACCTGCCGGTAGCCCACTCTCTGGTAGATGGCGTTCGAGGTGGGGTTGGCCAGGTCGGTGTACAGGTAGCAGCGCTTGCGCCCCTGCCCCAGCAGCCAGGATGACACCGCGGCCACCAGCGAGGTCCCGTAGCCGCGCCGGCGATGCTCCGGTGGCGTGTAGACGGGCCCGATGCGGATGCCGCTCGGCAGCGGGCTCCCGTAGCCGACCAGGGAGACCGCCTCCCCTTGCGCCTCCCAAACCCAGAAGCCCTGCGTCGAGCGCCGGGCCGAGGCGGTGATCCACCATTCGCTCCACCCGCTCCGGCTCGTTGGCCTCCCACGGCAGGGCCTCGGCCCAGAAGGCGGCCAGCCACCGCGAGCACCAGGGCCCGGTCGGCGGGCACCGCCGCGGCGGGCGGCCCCGGGCGCGGAGCCGCGGTGGCGTCCACCTCCTCCAGGGCAAAGACCCCCTGCCCCATGTGCAGCCGGGGCACGACTCCGGCCAGGGGCGCCCAGACCTCGTTGAAGCGGTCCACCGTGGGCCGGTTCCCCACCACCGCCGGGCACCGGCAGGCCCGAATCACGCACGGCCGCGGCGAGGGGCGCCAGGGCGGATCGTCGGCCGTATCCGCCAGGACCAGGTTGAAGGGCGGGGTCATCAGGGCCGCAGCCCGCGGCCGGCCGCCTTCCTCCACGACCCACAGCCCGAACACCGGATACACCTCAGGACGGTCGCACAGCACCCCGGCCAGCGCCAGGATCAGGTTGTGGCGTGCCTCGTCGGCGTGAAGCAGTTCCCCGGCCCGCTCCAGGAACTCGATGGGGTCGGTGACGGCGGCGGCTCTCATGGTCAGCCGAGGCTAGCCCGTCGGCCCGGCCGGGCCGCGGAGAGCGGACCGCACCCGAGCCACTTCGTAGCAGGCCAGGGAGGCCGCCACCGCCGCGTTCAGGCTCTCCACCCCGGGCTGCAAGGGGATGGAGGCCCGCACGTCCACCCGTTCGGCCACCAGCGAACCCAGGCCCCGCCCCTCCGCCCCCACCACGATGGCCACCGGCTCGGCGAGCAGGCCCAGCCCGAACAGCGACCCGTCGGCTTCGGCATCGAGGCCCACGGTCCACACCCCCAGCCGCCCCAGATCGGCCAACGCCTGGGCCACCGAGGACACCAGCGCCACCGGCAGCCGCTCCAGGGCACCGGCCGCCGCCTTGGCGGCCGTGGCTCCCAGCGGGGCGGCCCGGCGGCGGGCCAGGACCAGTCCGCTCATCCCCGCGGCGAGGGCCGAGCGGGCGACGGCTCCCACGTTGCGGGGGTCTTCCAGGTGGTCGAGGACGACCAGGGCGGCGGGGCTGGCGGCCGCCACGATCTCGGCCAGCCCCCGGGTGGCCAGCGGGCGGCAGTGGGCCACCACCCCTTGCGGGGCGGTAGTGGCGGCCAGCGAGCCCAGGTCGGCCACCACCCGCACCTCGGCGCCGGCGGCGGCCGCCTGTGCCATCAGCGACCGCAGTGCCTCGGCCCGGGCAGCCTCCACGAAGAGGCGCTCCACCCGCCCAGCCGCCACCGCGGCGGCCACCGCGTGGAGGCCCTCGACCTCAGCGGCGACGCCAGACGGTGCCATCGGGGCCGTCCTCGAGCAGGATCCCCAGCTCACCCAGGCCGTCGCGGATCTCGTCGCCGAGGGCCCAGGCCGCCTCGCGGCGAGCCTGCGCCCGGCGGGCGATGAGTGCGTCGACGGCGGCGGACGGCCCTTCCGCCACCAGCCCGTAGGCGGCCGCCAGGCCGGCCAGCGGGCCGGCCAGGTCGTCGAGGCCGGCGGCCGGCTCGGCCAGGCCCAGCACCCCGACGATCTCGTCGTAGGCGGCGGCCTGCTCCCCGGCGTCCTCCCCGGCATCGAGCCGGCGGTTCCCCTCCCGCACCAGGTCGAACAGCACCGCCATGGCCTCGGCCGTGTTGAAGTCGTCGTCCATGGCCTCGGTGAACAGCGCCAGCGCCCCGGGGGCGGCGGTGCCGGCCGACCCCGCCCGGCGGCGGAAGGCCCAGAGGCGCTCGAGCGAGGCGGCGGCATCGGCCAGGCCCTCCTCGGAGAAGTCCAGGGGCGCCCGGTAATGGGCCCGCAGGTAGTAGAGGCGGACTGCCAACGGCGGGTATTCCTCGAGCAGCTGGTTCAGGCCGACCACCATGCCGGTGGACTTGGACATCTTCTCGCCCGACAGGTTGAGCATCCCGTTGTGCAGCCAGTAGCGGGCGAAGGGGGCCGACCCGGCAGCCGCCTCCGACTGGGCGATCTCGTTCTCGTGGTGGGGGAAGACCAGGTCGAGGCCGCCGCCGTGGATGTCGAAGCCGAAGCCGAGCTCTCCCTCGGCCATCGCCGAGCACTCGATGTGCCAGCCGGGCCGGCCCGGGCCCCACGGGGAGTCCCAGGACGGCTCGCCCGGCTTGGAGGCCTTCCAGAGGGCGAAGTCGGCCGGGTCGCGCTTCTCCTCCCCGGGCTCGAAGCGGGTGCCGGCCAGCAGCTCGTCGGGGTCGCGCCCGGACAGCTTCCCGTAGTCGGGGAAGGAGCGCACCGCGAAGTAGACGCTCCCCCCCGCCGGGTAGGCGTGGCCCTTCTCGACCAGCCGGCCGATGAGGTCGAGCATCCTCGGGATCTCCCGGGTGGCGTAGCAGAGCCGGTCGGGAGGGCGCACCCCGAGCAGCCGATAGGCGTCGAGGAACTGCTCGGTGGCCGCGGCCGCCACCTCCTCCGTGGAGATCCCCTGGTCGGCGGCGGCGTTGATGATCTTGTCCTCGATGTCGGTGACGTTGGTGACGTAGGTGACCCGGTAGCCCCGCCACTCCAGGTAGCGCCGGATGACATCGAAGGCCACCGCTTGGCGCCCGTGCCCCACGTGGGGAGCCGCCTGCACGGTGGGGCCGCAGGTGTAGATGGTGACCTCACCAGGGATCCGGGGCCGGAAGGGCTGGAGGGAGCGGCCGAGGGTGTTGTAGACCTGCACGCGGGCGATGGTATCAGCGGCAGCTACCCTCCACCGCGGTGCGTCCTCCGGCCTCTCGCCCCTGGGTAATCGCCCGCCGCGGCGCCTCGGCGGCCTTTCGCCAGGCCCTCTCAGCCCTCGGCGAGCACCACGACCACTACCGCGGCTAGCCCCTCGTCGCGCCCCAGGAAGCCCAGGCCGTCGGTGCTGGTCGCCTTCACCGACACCCGATCCGCCTCCACCTCCAGCACCTCGGCCAGCCGGTGCCGGATGGCCTCCCGGTGGGGCGACACCCGCACCTTCTCGGCGATCACCGTCGCATCGATCGAGGAGACCCGGTAGCCCGCCACCCGCACCCGCCCCACCGCGACGGCCAGCAGGGCCATGCTGTCCGCCCCCCGCCACCGGGGATCGCTCGACGGAAAGAGAGCACCCAGGTCGCCCAGCGCGGCGGCGCCCAGCAGGGCGTCGGCGGCGGCGTGGGCCAGGACGTCGCCGTCCGATGTGGCCTCCACCCCCCGGCTCTCGTCCACGACCACCCCGCCCAGCTTGATCGGCCCCGGCCCGCCGAAGCGGTGGACGTCGGTGCCCCAGCCCACCCTCATGGCAGCAAGGCCTCGGCCAGAGCCAGATCGCCGGGGTAGGTCACCTTCAGGTTGGCCGCCTCCCCTTCGACGATGGCCACGCTCCCCCCGATGCGCTCGACCAGGACGGCGTCGTCGCCGACGTCGTCGTCGGTCGCCCGGTGGGCGGCGCGCAGCACCTCCAGCCGGAAGCCCTGCGGCGTCTGCGCCCCGGCCAGGCCGCTGCGCTCCACCGTCGCCACCACCCAGCCGTCGCCCACCCGCTTCAGGGTGTCGCGCACCGGGACCACCGGCACCACCGCGTCGACCCCTCCCGACAGGAGGCGGTCGATGACCCGGCGCACCAGCTCGGGGGTGGCCAGGGGCCGGGCGGCGTCGTGCACCAGGACGTGGGAGGCGCCGGGCGGGAGGGCGTCCAGGCCGGCCCGCACCGAGTCGCGCCGCCGCGGCCCCCCGGGCACGCCGCCGGGGAGGTCGCCGACCAGGACCACCTCGCTCACCCCGCCGTGCAGCAGGGCGTCACGGCCCCATTCCCAGAGGGGCCGGCCCCGCAGGAGCGCCGCGTGCTTCGGCCCCCCGAAGCGATCGCCCCGGCCGGCGGCGACGAGGACCCCGTGCACCGTCACGGCTCGAGGCGGGCGAAGACGATCCGCCCCATCGCGGTGCGCAGGGTGCTGGCCACCTCCACCTCGATCGTGCCGCCCACCAGGGCCGCGGCCCCTTCGACCACCACCATGGTCCCGTCGTCCAGATAGCCGACCCCCTGACCCGGCTCGGTGCCCTCCTTCTCCACCTTGAGCGAGAGCCGGTCCCCGGGCGTGCGCTGGGTTTGCAGCGATTCGCCGAGGGCGTGCGGGTTGAGGACCGGCACACCGCGCAGGCCGGCGGCCCGTACCAGGTTGGAGTCCGTGGAGATCAGGGTGGCGCCGCTGGTCCGGCAGATATCGATCAGCTTGGCGTCCACCTGCTCGAGACCGGGAACCTCGACTTCCATGGTGCGCAGTTCCACGGCGGGCAGGTCGCGCAGCGCCTCCAGCACTTCGAGCCCGCGCCGCCCGCGACGGCGCCGGTCCTTGCTCCCCGAGTCGGCGATGCCCTGCAGCTCATCGAGGACGAACTCGGGCACCCATACCTGGCCGCCCACCAGCCCGGCCCGGGCCAGTTCGATGACCCGCCCGTCGATGGCGGCGGAGGTGTCCACCACGTAGCCGCCGGGCACGGGCAGTTGGCCCGGCGGCCGTTTCGTGCGCAGCCCGGCGGCGGCCAACAGGTCGTGGGCCCGGGCGGCAAACACCCGGGCACCGGCGGCGGCGAGGACCATCACAGCCAGTGCGGCCGCCGGCCAGCCCACGACCGGCGGGGTCAGCAGCACCAGGGGCAGGCTCGCCACGACTCCGATCAGCAGGCCGGCCACCAAACCGAAAGTGCCGGCGAACAACTGCGGGCCGGACGCGTTGGCGACCAGATCGGGAACCCGGTCGAGGCCCCGGCGGATGCCCCGCCCGAGGAGCCCCCCGGCGACGTAACCGATCAGCGCCCCCAGCAGCGAGCTGATGACTACCGCAACATCGGGGTTGATCGAGCCGGGGTCGAACCAGTCCGGTACCTCCCGGCCCACCAGGAAGCCCGCCGCGGTGAGCGACAGGGTCACCAGCAAGCGGACCAGTTCGATGATCACTGCTCAGAACTCCTCGGGTACCTCGACCCTGGGAAGGGACTTGTCGAGCCGGCGCATCGCCTCCTCTTCGCTCACGTCGAGGGCGAAGCGGAGTTCGCTGGCCAGGATCAGCCTCGCCTTGGACAGCATGCGCTTCAGGGCCGGCGAGATCCCCTTGGTCTGCTGGGCGTGGGTGAGATCGCGTACCACTTCGGCCACCTGGAAGATATCGCCGCTGTTGATCTTCTCGGTTAGCAGTTTGTACCAGCGGCTCCAGTTGGCCCCGGCTTCCTCCGGGGGCAGCTTGAAGGTGGCCAGCACCCGGCGGGCCACCGTGCGCGAGATCACCGGGCGCACTCCCTGGTCCACCGCCTTGTGCACCGGCACCTTGAGGATGAGCTGGTCGGTGGCCACTTCCAGCACGAAGTAGTCGGTGCGCTGGCCCTGGAAGACCAGCCTCTCTCTTCGAGCGATGACCGCCGCCCCGTGGTGGGGGTAGACCACCTTGTCGCCCACGGTGAACGGCGAGGGCGCGGGCTTGGGAGGGGGAAGCGGCTTGGGGGCCGGCGGCTCCTTCCTTCGAGGGGCTGCCGCCTTGTTGGCCGCGGCCGGCTTCGCCGCGGGCTTCTTGGCCGGGGCGGGTCCCTTGGCCGCCACCGGCTTCTTCGCCGCGACGGGCTTCTTGGCTGCGGGTTTCGCGGCTACTGGCTTTCTGGGTGCTCCGGTCGTCTTGGCCGCCATGGGCTTCTTCGCCGCCGGCTTGGAGGCTGGGGCAGGCTTCCTGGCAGAAGCCGGTGCCTTGCCCGCCGCCTTCTTGCCGGCCGGGACGGGAGCCTTGGCGGCGGCGGCCTTGGCAGGCCGGCTCACCGCCTTGGCCGGAGCCGCCTTCTTGGCTGCGGCCGGTCTCTTGGCCTGCGTCGGCTTCGCCGCGGCCGCCACTGCCTTCGCTTTGTTGTCGGGGGCCGGGCGCGCCGTAGTGGCGCGCCGAGGCACAACTGGTGTCTTCTTGGAAACGGGCATGCGCCTCACCGGGTAGAGCCGGGCATTGTACAGCCGGGGGGCCTCTCGCCCCGGCTCACTCGGGCTAGGTGGGCGTGGCCGGTCCGGTGCCGCCAAACGTAACGCGTGTCCGAGCTGCTGGCCCCCTCACGCGATGGGCGGGGGCGCTGCCGGTGCTGCCGCGAAGGGAGAGGAGGTTGAACCATCGGCGTGCGCCAGGCTGGAATCACTGAGAGGTGATGGGCCGCTACTACAAGACCTGCCCCGACTGTAGGGGGAAATCCCTGTGGGAAGACGGGACGGGTTGGCATGAGTGCCCGACAATCTGTTCACACCCGTAAGGAGATTTTCCACAGTGGACATCCCACGGATATTCAGCATCACTGAGAGTGCTCACCGCATCCACAACCCGATCACACCCGAAAAGCTCGCCACTCTCGGCGCGGCGCTGCGTCTGGAATCGGGGACCCGAGTGCTCGACCTCGGCAGCGGTTCGGGGGAGATGCTGTGCACCTGGGCACGCGATCACGGCGTCATCGGCACCGGCATCGACATGAGCCAGTTGTACACCGAGCAAGCGAAACTCCGTGCTGTTGAGCTCGGCGTCGCCGATCAAGTCAAGTTCATCCATGGCGATGCTGCCGGCTATGTCTCTGACGAAAAGGCCAGTGTGGCAGCCTGTGTCGGTGCCACGTGGATCGCCGGTGGAGTCGCCGGCACTGATCGAGCTTCTGGCGCGGAGTCTGCGCACCGGAGGGATCATCCTCATCGGCGAGCCCTACTGGCGGCAGTTGCCGCCGACGGAAGATGTTGCCAAGGGTGTCTTGCCAACTCAATCTCCGACTTTCTCATGCTTCCAGAGCTTCTCGCGTCTTTCGGCCACCTTGGCTACGACGTCGTCGAAATGGTTCTGGCTGACCAAGACGGCTGGGACAGATATGAGGCGGCCAAATGGCTCACCATGCGCCGATGGCTCGAAGCCAATCCCGACGACGAGCTCGCGAAAGATGTTCGAGCCAAACTGATCTCGGAACCCGAGCGCTACGCCGCCTACACGCGTGAATACCTGGGCTGGGCGTGTTCGCGCTGATGCCGCGGTGATGCGTTGGCGCATCCGTCGGATCGTCGCCGGCTCGGTGCCGCTTACCGTGACGCAACAAGCTGATGGCTTCGCCCGGGTTCGCCTTACTGCCCGGATGCCCCCCAGCTCACGGTGGAGAAGCAGGTGGGCTCCCAGGAGTAGATGGTTGCCTCGAATGGCGTCTGACCGCCAGGGCCCAGGCCGTCCGGGTAGAGGAAGTCGAACTCGGTTGCCACGTTGAGCAGGCGACCGCCGGCGTCGTAGAGCACCACCCACCACCTGACGTCGTCGATCTCCCGTCCCAGCGAGTTGACTGCCGCCCCGCTTGGCGGTGAACTCGCCGTCGGGATCACGGGTGGCCGACGACAGGCGGCTGCCGATGACCGCAGAGTCGTAGGAGCTCGGAGACCCGACGGTGGCGTTGATGATGAGCTCCCAGGAAGCCCAGCCCTGCGGGAAGTGGTTGGTTTCATCCTGGTTGTAGAGCATCGACGGCATCGTCTCGGTGAGCACTGTCCGCTGGCCGGGGGCCAGAGCGTCGGCCTCGAAGTAGGCGAGGCGGGTTCCGATGCGGGTGCCGGCACCGTTGTAGATGGCGATCTCGGCTTCACCCAGCCGGATCGGCGAGTCGGTGTCGTTGCGCACTTCCGCCCGCAAGTCCAGGTAGTCGTAGTCGCAGATGTCGTCGGTGCAGATTCCAAAGGAGGAGTGGTGCGAGAACGTGTTGCTGCCGACGACGGTCACGTTGGCGGTGACCGGCGTGGCCGGCTTGCGCGCCGGATTGGCTGCAGCCTGCCGGCGGGAGCACCTCGCACCCGCTCCGGGTCTCGCCCACGCAGGTGTCGGTCCCAGCCCCCCGGCGGTGTTGTCGGTGCCCAGTCCACCATTCAGGTTGTCGTCGCCGCCCTGGCCCTGGAGAGTGTCGTTCCCGTCCCCGCCCACGATCTTGTCGGCGCCCGGCCCCCCCAGCCACCCGGTCGTTCCCGGCCTCGCCGTTGAGGCTGTCCTTGCCACTACCACCGTTGATGACGTCGTTGCCGTCGCCACCGCAGATGCGGTCGGCGCCGCCCGCCCCGTTGATCGTGTCGTTGCCCCCAAGGCCGACAATCACATCGGCTCCGAAGTCCCAGTTCAGGGTGTTGTCTCCCCGCATCGCCGGTGATCGTCGGCGCCCTGCCGAAGCAGGTCACCGCAGAGAAGATCGCGCCCGCCATCATCAGCATGGGACGCAACGAGAAGACAGACGAATACGCCAGCAAGCAGCCGCCCGCGCCGATGGTCCTTTCCGCGACATCTCACTACCTTCCTTGGCTCACCGCCGACCTCAGGAATCAAGCTCTACCGCCCACCTACCCCGGGCGAGCCGGTGCGGCGCGTTGCCGCGAGACGTAACGCTCTGGAGGGTGGCGCCTTTGTGGTCCCTGGTCGGATCGGGGACAGTCCATGGGTGGCGGGCCTGGCATGGGCGATGGCGAACGTGTTGCCGACAGTGAGCGTCTGTTGCCAAGAGTCAGCGGCCAAGACAGCAGGAACCAGATTGCTGCTGCTATCCACACAGCCCCGAGCAACCCGCTGTCCTACGCTTCTCGGTGACCAGCCCGCGTCCTCCACCCAAGCAGTCTGCGTGGACGCCAGCCAGTGGGCGGCCAGACCCGCGAGTAGGAGGCTGATGAGTAGCCACCAGCCTCGGCTGAGCCCGGCTCGATCGGCCGACAGCCACTGCCAATGAGTCGTCCCACGAGGCCTTCCACGGCCAGCCGGCTCCGCGCAGCGCGAAACCGGCGATCACACAGAGCCAGAAGCCAAGGGTGCCGACGACAACGGCACTCTCCCATCCAGGGCCGCTGCGTTTCGGCTCACCGCTGCCATCCGGATGATTCAATGAGGTCATTCGGGGCCAGCTTCCGTGTCGGGGAGCGGAGGGAAGTCCTTCATCGTTAGCAGCCCGACGTTGGCCGCGCCGACAGCCTCGACTTCTGCGGCACGGATGGTAAGACGCCGAGAGGTCTCCCGTAGGAACTCGCGGCTCTGACGGACTCAGCGGTCGTGAGCCCCGCTTTGCCTTGCGCATATAGCTCTGCCCACTCAGGCTGCGCACCTTCGCGAGCGCTCGCTGGGATACGTTCAGGGCGTCGGCAGCCGTCCGCTCGTCCTTCTCCCCACACTCCGTCCTCAGGCGCCAGTACAGCCAGTAGGCGGCCGACTCGACTGGCTCCTTGCCGTCTTCGATGGCGCGGATCCTTGCGATCAACTCCTGCACGAACGGTGAGGACTTCAGCGTGAGGTCCGGCTCCGGGTATCTCCCATGGCGCACGACGCCGGTCGCGGAAACGTGCGAGCTGATCCGAATCGCTGCGGCTGACAGGGCGACGGTTGCGTCGCCGTAAGTGGGTTGCAGATCAACGATGTCGGGCGCGCTCGTACTCGAAGAGGATGCGGAGCCGCATTCTGAGGTAGGCGCTGGCCTCCCAGTCACGGAGGGCGGGTTCGATGGCTGCTCTAGCGGTGGCCTCGCTCGGAAAGTGGGCAGTTGGCCGGGCAACCAAGTGGTCGGCTGCCAGTTGAACCGCGAACCCCGCGACCGTCGTAGCCAACGGCGCGGCCTGCTCGAAGGCCCGCTCATCCGGCTCAGAATGAAACGTGTAGAAGAGAGCACTTACGTGCGGCTCATTCAAGGCCCTGCTCCTCTGCCGCCGGCAGGGAGACTCCCTCCCCCCTCGACACGTGCCTGGCTCCATGGGGTGGGGGTGACACGGTCAGGCCCGACTCACTGGGCCTTGTCGAAGGCGAACACCATCTCGGCCGGCACTCTCAGGTTGGCGTTGGCACCCTCCCGGAGCCGTGGGGTCTCCACGCATGTCGGTCCACGAGCGCCAAACCGAGCGAAATGAGCGTTTCGACATGCCACGACGACACGTATTGGCGTCTTCCCTTGCGGATGTGATCGGAGATATTGAGCACGAGTCGGCCCCCCGGCCTCAGCACCCGAGCAGCCTCCGTCCAGGCGCGGTGGTGAAACTCCCGGTACTCGTCACCCCAGTGCATGCTGCCGGAGTTGTCTCCGGACAGCTTCCTGCCCAGATCGTGGGTGTAGCTACGTCGGAGGCTCCCGTCCTTCGCGTTGTGGGAGTCCGCAAGGCGATTCCCATAGGTTGGCGACGTGACCACGGCATCGAAATCGCCATCACCGAACGACAGGGCGAGAGCGTTGCCGACGACCGTCCGTTTGTTGAGACTGGCCCACTCGGGTTCGATCTCGACACCTATGGTCTCCATCTCCCAGTCAACCAGCTCCGGCAGTTCATGGACTCGGCCTATGCCTACCAACCACACGTGCGGAAGAGGAACTCGTTGCTCCAGCCCACGGAACGGATAGTACGCAAAGAGGGGGAGGAGTGAGTGGGGGAAGCGGGGAGGCTTCGGCCTAGCCCGCCTTCTGCGCGTTACGTTCGGCGGCACCGGGCCGGCGACGCCCGAACCTAGCCCGCCCCGGCTCACTCGGGCTGGGTGGGCGGTGCCGCCGCCGTTAGGGGAAACGTGACAAGAGTCCTCGGCGAGAACCCCGAGCCGTTGATGCTCATAGTCCTACCCAGCATGTCGCGTAACGGGCTGTTCATGGTCAGCGTTGAGCCAGCCTCCTGAGAACTGACCGGGCGAAGGGAGGGATCCCCTCAGTCGGGGGCGACAGCGAACGCCGGACAACCCCTAAGCGGAGCGCCCCGTCATGTGACGGGGCGCTCCTCGGTAGCTGGGAGTGGTCTCTTCGCCGATCCGGTCTCAGACGCTTGCCGCCTTGAACCCCCGCTGGAGGTCCTCGGCGTTCATCACCGGGCGTGACCTGAACGGATGCGTCAAGGTCCTGGAACAGCGGCTCGACCTTCGGCGGCTGCTGCCACGAGCCCTCCATGTCGAAGACCATGAGGGCCGTCCGCTTCCCGTCCTCCGAGTAGAAGTACGCCGCCTCCGGCTTGAGCGCCTCCACCGTGGACTGGATCGTCCGCTGGAGCGTCCCGCTCTTGTACGCCTCGTTCCCCTTGCGCCACAGGGATACTGACCTTCAGCAACATCCGCATGATTCGCCTTCTTCAAGTTGAGGGACCTAGTAGCCCCGAGGACGATGATGCTATGGGGGGCACTGCACCTACCTTCCATGGTTACCGCATCGAGGTGATGCAGGCCGCACCCGGGCGGCGTAAGCGACTCCGCTGCCAAGGACGGGCGTACGATCCGCCTCGATGAGCAAAGAACTGGTCTATGTGCCTGTCGGCCCTGATCGGTATCAGGCTCAGATCATCGCCGATGCCTGCCGCTCAGAGGGCTACCAGGTCGAGCTGCTCTCGGCGGACATCGAGGGGATTGCCCCCAACCTGGGATGGGCCGAGAGCCATCGGCTGCTCGTCTTCGCTGAGGACGCCGATGCCGTGCGGGCGATCGTTGACGACTGCCTGCGCGGGCGGGATCGTTGACGAGGTGAGTCTTCCCAGGCGGTACGCTTCACCGCCGCCTGTGCGGGGCCGACGCTGGCCCCCCCGCCGAGGTCCCCGGGCGGCACTTCTGACGGCCCAGCGAGGGGGCCGGGGAACCGTGAAGGGTCCCCGCAAAACCGACAGGCCCGCCGGGAGGCGCCCGTAGGGCACTACAGAAGCACAGGAGGCTCCCGTGGCGAAGAGAGGTAAGGGCGGCAAGGGCGACGACTACCAGTACAAGAAGTCCGCTCTTCAGGGCGCCAAGCAGAAACGCCAGGAGCAGAAACGCCAGGACCAGAAAGCCCGTAAGGCGGGGAAGGCCGAGAGGGCAGGGGAGGAGTAGCGGCTCCTCTCACCACCGGCCGGGTGGGGTCGGGGTCGTCCATGGCTTAGGGCAGGCGGCCGGGGTTGAGTGCCGCGGTGTGCCGAGTGGCATCGAGGGCGGCGTAGGCGAACACGTCGGCCCGGCCGTTGTGCCGCCGTTGAGCGGGAAGGCTCTCCTGCGTTACGTTTGGCGGCACCGGGCCGGCCACGCCCACCTCGCCCCGCCCCGGCTCACTCTGGTCTGGAGGAAGGGGGGTCTGAAACGCCCCGTATCCGCACGGCGCCGCGCAGTTCCAGTCTGGTGGGGTAGCAGCGACCAAACCGCATACTGTCTGCCGTGAGGAACCTTGGGTCCGGACCTGCGGCGGGTGGCGAGGGCCACCAGCTGAGTTTTGGAGAGAACTCGGCGGATTCGGGCGTGTTGCCTTGATCGGGTTGGGGCTCTCCGGCGGTGCGGCGGTCGTCCTAGGTTCCGCCATGTCCGCCTCCGCCGGGCGGCACCTGCTGCAAGTCGAGATGGACACCTATCAAGGCGTCGTGACCGAACTGCAGAATCGGGGGTTGGTGCCCGGAGCGGGCTTGCCATCCGACCTGCTGGCCGAGTTCGGCGACGCGGTCCGGCTGAGCCTGCTGGGCGGCGAAACGCTTCGGGTCAAGGTGTGGTCGCCGCAGGGTGTGATTCTCTATTCGGATGTGGGTGAACTGATCGGGCAGTCGCTTCCAATTGTCAGGCGCGGGCGCAACGGCGCTCGCGACCGGTGAGCCCGGTATCGACATGTCGGACCCCGGCGACCCAGAGAACCTTCCAGAAGCGGGTCGAGAGGACATGATCGAGTTCTACGTGCCCGTCCTTGATACGAATGGCGACGTTCTCGTGCTCTTCGAGATATACCGGCGAGCCGAGTTGGTGGAGCGAGAGGCTCGAGAGTACCGCGCTGGTGTCTGGTTGATGATCGGCACCGGCCTGGGCACCCTCGCCGTGTTCGCGGGGAGCCCGCGATTGCGACGGTGCATGCCACTAATCGGCGCCGGCGCCAGGCCGAGGGCCTATTGGGAGAGCTGCTCACTGCACAGGACCAGGAGCGAACGCAGATCGTGGGGGCCCTCCACGACGACATCGGACAGCCGCTGTACCGTGTGCTCTTCGGGCTTCAGGGAGCCCGGGCACATCTTGCCGAGGGCCATCCGGTGGCGGCCGAGCTGGCGCGCAGCGAAGACCTGCTGCGCCACGTGGAAGCGTCGCTGCGTAGCGAACTCCGCCTGCTCGATTATGACTCTGCGGCCGACATTGGCTTGAGGGCGGCTCTGGAGGAACTGGCAGCGGCAACTCGGGCGGAGACCGGGTTGAGGCTGGAACTCCATGTGGGGCCGCTCGATCCGGAGCCGGGACCGGTGGCCAGCTCTGCCCTGTTCCGGGCAGCCGGGAGGCGGTGACCAATGCCCGGAAGCATGCCAAAGCCGAAGCCGTACAGATCACCGTGCGAGTCGATAGCGTCGGTACGGTGTTGGAGGTACAGGACGACGGGGTCGGGATCGGCAGGCCGCTCGGGCTGGGGCTCTCGAGTACGCGGGAGCGGCTCGAGGCGATCGGAGGCGGATTGACAGTAGGGACTCGCCGCGGCCGGGGGACCACTCTGCGGGCCTGGGTTCCGCCACCAGAGGAGCGGGCTTAGTGAGAGTCGTGATCGCTGATGACCACGGCATCGTCCGCGAGGGGTTGCGCTGGATGCTCGCCGACCTGCCCGACGTAGACGTGGTGGGCGAGGCCGAGAGCGGGGAGGAGCTTCTCCGGCCGCCGGACGACACCCCAGCAGACGTGGTGCTGCTGGATGTGCGCATGCCCGGACTGAGCGGACTTGAGGCCCTTGAGACCCTGCAGCATCGGCATATGGGAGTACGGGCGGTCATCCTGTCGATGTACGACAAGCCCTCCTACGTGAGGCGTGCTATCGAGTTGGGTGCCTCCGGGGTCTCGCTCAAGAGCGCCAGCCGCGAGGAGGTTGTGCGGGCGACGCCTGGCAGCAGAGGGCAAGTCGTACGTGCAGAGCGATCTCGTGGCGACGGTAGTCGCCGCCGGTGCGGCGGGCGCCGCCATGCCCGGCATGGAAGGGACGCTGAGCCGCCGGGAGAGGGAAGTGCTTCAGCTAGTCGCCGCTGGCGCCGGAACAAGCAGATCGCAGCGACCTGAAAGTGTCCGAAGCGACGGTGAAGGTCCACCTGAAGCACATCTGCACCCGC